>CAWJDD010000007.1:0-273330 GCA_963841595.1 uncultured Alphaproteobacteria bacterium
TTGTCCCGCGTTGCCGACCTTGAAGGCCGATCAGCGCCGCGTAATCCTGACTGAAATCGTCAGATGACCGCAGTGAGCCCATAAGGGACATGTGTGTGCTGCCATGATATGTCTTCGCAGTGGGCTTTGCGTTTGAACTGGCGCAACGGTTTTGAAATGGGGGTCATAATGACAAATCAAAGTACAACTTTTGGCCGGGAAGAAGGTCTTATTTAGAGCATTGTATACTTGACGTACCAGAATTAGAGCATATATACATTGCGTATTTGAAGGAGCGCAATGTTATGGACATAACGAACCCGATTTACCAAGACGCTGAGAAGGGCCGTCAGCACATGGAACAAAATCGCTGGCCGAATGGGCCGGTTTGCCCCCATTGTGGCTGCACGGGCAAAATCACGAAGCTGAAAGGCAAGAGCACCCGCCCCGGCGTCTACAAGTGCAATGACTGCGCCAGCCCGTTCACCGTCACTGTCGGAACCGTGTTTGAGCGCTCCAAAGTTCCGCTCAACAAATGGGTTCTTGCCATTCATCTAATAGCGTCTAGCAAAAAGGGCATGAGCGCCCACCAGTTGCACCGCACAATTGGCGTTACTTACAAGACGGCTTGGTTCATGTGGCATCGCATTCGCGAAGCCATGAACGACGATAGCCGGCTTCCTTTGGTTCTGGCGGTGGGGGCGTGGAGGTGGACGAAACCTTTATCGGCAATGACCGCACCAAGAAGCCAAAAGGCCAGAAGAAAGGCCGGGGCTACGCTCACAAGTACAAAATCCTCGCCATAGTAGACCGTGATAGCGGCAACGCCCGCTCGATGGTCGTAGACGACCTGAAGGCTTCCACGCTGCTACCAATACTGCGTGAGAACATCGCTGAAGAAGCAGTCGTGTACACCGATGAAGCGGGACAATACCGTAATCTGAAGCGCGAGTTCGCATCGTATGACTTCGTCCGCCACGGCGCTGGTGAGTACCGTCGTGGCGCGGTCCATACCAACACCGTCGAAAGCTATTTTTCGGTCTTCAAGCGCGGCATGAAGGGTACGTATCAGCACTGCGGGAAACAGCATCTGCATCGCTACGCTGCCGAGTTCGAGTTCCGTTACAATAATCGGAGCGGCAAGGGAATTGACGACGCGCAGCGAGCCGCCTTGATCATCAAAGACGCTGAAGGCAAACGGGTCATGTATGCGTGACTAGTCGTCAGCGTCATGGGGCTTGGGCGGTGTGTTTAGCATGGTTCGCAAAACGTCTTCGTCTGATTCTCGTACGCCCTCTGGAACTGGGTCTACATTGCTGGATTTCAATTGCTTATCCAGCTCGTCACGATCTGACTTCAGCTTTGGCATATTCAAAACCTCCAAAATACTCCACGCGGGCAGAACGCAAGTCATTCCGCTTAGTCCACGAATGAATTTTCCTCCACTTAGAAGGCTGGTTTCGTTCGACGATTTGTCAATCAATTCGCCTCCAGTAGAGACTTCCCAAATTTCTGGAAACTGCCCCCAATGTATTCCAAGTAAACTCAAATGATTGACAACGTTCATTAGAATTGAATTATCCTTCATTTCTTTGGCTGGAAGAGCCCCTAAATCATATCCTGGGGTGCGGTACACAAATACTGGTGACCCAGAAAACCCACTGCGCGAATGCATGTCTATGCAATACGAGTCCGTATATTCTCCGTGGGTTTGTTGCATAGGAGCGGGGTCCATACTTACGTTACCAAACCGCACAGCTGGTATGCCTACTTTATCTCCATGATCAACAAAGCGACCCACCATGAAAACGTCATCACCGGGGCCTATTTCATGGCGAGTTTTTGCATCTTCAGTTAAAAATACACGATTTGGGATGAGGCTAAAATCATGCTTCTCGTCTAAGGGAAGGTGAACAGCTGCAATATCATACTTGGGCAAAAAAACCCAATCCGCACAGTCAAGTTCAAATATATCATACCCACCAGCCTTTAGAGGAATGCGCACAACTGGGAAGCCTTGAACCGCCACATGCCAGTTGGAAACAACATAACAAACAAACCGCCCTGACAAGACGGTTTCCATACCAACCAAAAACCCGGTGCCGCCAATGTTGCGTCCGGCACTTGCGTCATCTCGGCTTCCATACAAGAAAACCGTCGATTTTAAGTAGTGCGTCGGGATTTTCGGCATTCCGAATTTTTGCTTTCTGGTATATCGGGTCCCGCCAGAACTTGTACACATGACAAGCCGCTCAGCAAATGACAGACCACCGAAATCTATTTGGTTAGATATTGGCGTTCTAACAAACATCATGCCAGACCCAGTACGTCAAGTATACAATGCTCCTTATTTACCTTGCAGAGGGCGGAACTGAGACTGAGATCATGTATCGCCACGGCCACGAACTTCGCGAGTTTGCAATGTTCGAATTGATGGATAACCCGGCCGCGGTTGCGGACATGACGGACATGTATCGCCGCTACCTCGACGTTGCTGCCAAGCATGGTTTTGCAGCACTCATGGCGGGGTTTGACTATCGGGCAAGCCCGGATTGGGGCAAGAAGCTTGGCTACTCTTTGGATGGCCTTCGCGAGATGCAACACAAATGCATCGACTTCCTCCGCGAGGTTTCCAAACCGTACAGCGACCAGCTCCCTCGCATAGCCATTGCCGGATGCATTGGACCGCGTGGCGACGCTTACTCGCTAAATCAAGACATCACCGCAGATACGGCGGAAGACTATCACACGGTTCAGATGGCAACGCTTAAAGAATGCGACGTTGATTTGGTCTGGGCTGCCACAATTAACAATATTCCTGAGGCCGTTGGCATCAGTCGGGCGGCCGCAACTGCGGGCCTTCCAGTGAATATGTCATTTACTTTGGATAGCACGCACAAGCTGAAGACAGGCCCAAGCCTGAAACAGGCGATTGCGGCAACAGATGCCGAAGCAGGCGAGGCGCGGCCAGATTCTTACGGAATAAATTGTTCGCACCCGGTGGAGTTCGAACCGGCACTGGAGCCTGGTGAATGGACCAGCAGAATCCGGTTGTTGCGACCCAACGCTGCGAAGATGGACAAGGTTTCGCTTTGCAAGCTTGGTCACATAGAAGAGGGCGATCCAGAGGAACTTGGTCAATTGATGGGAGACCTTGCGCAATGCTACCCGGACATCGATATCTGGGGCGGCTGTTGTGGGACCTGGGACAAGCATTCCGATCAAATAGCTAACCCACCGGGGGAAGCAGCCGGTTCATCCCATTAGCAGAAACTAGGAAATTTGCATTGGGTGCACAAATGAAAGCCCAGAATCTCCCTAGAATGTCCTTAATTTCACACTTTGTGTTGTGCAACAAAGGCGTAACAGCGGTGCAATGTGACTAGGTAAGGGGTAAACGTTCTATGAGTGATGTCATGCAGTTGGCGCGCGTTCGCCAGAAGGAATTAGCGAACGCTATCGCCAGGCTAGAAGCCGAGATCGGGAAAATATGCGAAGAGGTTGAAACCTTGGACCGGTTCATTCAACTAGGTGAAGATTTGATCCGCCGTGCTTCTTCTGAGACAGTAGAATCTTCGAATTTTGGCATAGAGGATCACGATGAGGCGAAATCAGCGGGTGACCCATTTGCCAATATAGTCATGCCCGTGCGTCAAACACAGTCTGCCTAGGCAACACAACCTGGGTGAATCAAGACTGAATAGATTGCGCCTCGCCTAGTCCTTATTGTTAGTCGTCAGGACAGTTGACGGGTTTTTGAGTCAAATATCCCAGAAGAGCGACGGTTGATGATGTCCGCTTCGTCCGGATTTTGTTGAAAATCTTCAAACCGAAATTCGTCCCAATAATAAGCCACCACGTGCCTGAAGTTGCTCGCCAGTGAAACGCAATCCAACATTCTTCGGGATCGTTCTTTCAATAATGCGGTGACGTCACTCAGCTTTTCATGGTCACATCGTCATAAATCAGTACCGTTTGGAAAACAGAATGTGTCGCGTTGATCGATAGAAATCATCGGCAAATGGTGACATTGGTGCGAAATTTGGCAACCTATTAATCATATACTGCTGGTGATTAATCAAACACTGCGAAAGCAGGACATGATTTTTCCCTAATTCTGACAATCTAATTTTATATACTAATAAATGTAGTTTTTTGCCTAAGGATTGGTAATGAGTATCCTGTTCGCCAAACGTTCTGCCGACTTCTTGAATTCCGAAGATGGGACAGCGACGGTTGAGTCCGTTCTGTGGTTCCCGATCTTTATGGTGGTCTTCTTCCTCGCATTTGACACAAGCATGATGTTTGCAGCCGAAACCGAAGCCGTTCGGGTCGTGCAGGATGCAAACCGGCTCGCGTCGATTGGAAGGCTGGCCACAGAGAGCGATATTGAAACCTATGTTGAAAATACCCTCAGCGACTTGTCACCGAACGCGAACGCGACAACGACTATCAGTTCCGTCGGCGTCATTCGAACCGTTGTACAAATTCCGGCGTCCGATGTTGGCAAGATCGGTGTGTTTGAGGCCTTCCAAGATTTGACTTTAACAGTTTCGGCAGAGCATTTGAAGGAGGACTTCTAATGGTCGCGTCAGTTGAAAATCCAGGCCGCCAATTTCGGAATTCTGAAGCCGGCGCGATGACTGCTTTCGGGCTATTTATAACAGTGTCAGTCTTTATCGTTGGCGGGTTTGCTGCAGACTATGCCAACGCGGTTCGTCATCAGACCTATCTTCAGGCTGCCGCAGACTCGGCCGGACACTCTGCGTTGATCAAAAGGGAATTTGGCACAGTTGAAGAAGCGCGTGCGGCTGGCGTCGAAATGGCAAGGGGTACCCTGCCGGTGTCTATGCATGGCAATGCAATTCAGGATTCCGATGTTCAATTCGGGTATTGGGATGACACAACAGATGTTTTCACCATCGATGACACTTCACGTGACGCCGTTCTGATCAACACGTCTCGCGCCAGTGATCGCAACAACAGCGTCTCCACGTTTTTCCTGAGCATTATTGGCTTCAATAAATGGGACGTTCGCAAACAGTCGGTCTATGAAACCTACATCCCGGTCTGCTATCTTGAAGGGTTTGTCGCCGAAGTCGGCATAGAAATACAGTCGAGCAACGTGTTCATGGAGCCGTTCTGTCTTCATTCCAACGACTGGATGAACTTCTCCAATGGCAATACATTTCACGACGGGACATACGTATCAATTCCCAATTTGGCGGATTTAGACGCAGATTATGCCTCAAATACTGGGCTATTGGACGCGACACAGAAAGGCGACGACCGTGTTCTTCGTATCGTTCAGCGCATACAGGGCATCTACGATGGCATTCAAGATCCGAGTTCAAGGTACTACAGAGATTACATTACGGATTCGAATCCAATCGTACTCGATCCTAAGGATGGGATGGACGCAAGCCTCTGGCAGGAAGGCAGAATACACGAGTATAATTGCACGAAGAAAAACGAGTCTATCAATTTTGACTCGGATATAACGTTGAAAAATGGTGTTCTGATTACGAATTGTATCTTGAAGCTGTCGGGTCTCACATTGGAGAACGGCACGCTGATAACGCTGAACACAGAGCCAGATTCGATCAACAGCCCTTCTGGATTGACACTTGGAAAGAAGGATAATTGCTCTCCCGGTGGCGGTGCGCAGGTTTTGACAATGGGCGGAGTGAACGTTTCGTCGAAGATGTCATTGCATGGAGGCCAAATTATTGCCGCCGGAGATGTCAATTTTACCTCGCACGCCGACGGAAGCTGGGGTGGGTCGATTGTATCCGGTGGTCAAATTGATGCCAGCTCACATAATATCATGCGTGGGTGTGACGGTATTGGGATGGAGGACAGTTTTCAGGCCGCTTACTTCCGGTTGGCTTACTAAGTCTTACTGTACAGAAGTATCCGATAGCTTACCAAAATGAACTGGGTCGACCAAAGCCGACCCAGTTCCGATGAATGTATGACGTTGCTCTAGAAAAAGTCGAGGAAGTCCGAAACGTCTTCGGGAAGGTCGTCGGCAGTTAGTCCGGCACTCGCTTGTGAAGGGAATGTCGGCCTGAACAACGTCGCAGTTGTTGCGAGCTAGCAGTTAACGGAAGCTATGTCCCGCAACTAGGTCATAGACGCTCCAGAATTCGCTGCGGCGGCCATGAACGGCCGCTTTTCTGGCTGCGGCGCAGCGTGCCACGGGGCTCAGTTCCGGTGACTTGTTTGCTGCACCCGCAAAGTTGGAAATCGGACCATGTCTGCTGTGGGCTCTAAGCAGTCATCTGAGTATTTTTGTCAGATGTCCGCTTTGTCGTGCCAGGCAGTCGTTTGCGGTTTCTGAGTTTATGGGTCCTCACCCTAGCGCCGCAGAACCTCATCAACCGCTTCCTCGGCCAACCCCAGCACCTTCGCCGCTTCTCGCAGCATCCAAGCCCCTGACGGCAGCTTTGCCACCTCGGCACGATCTACCTTCCAAAACGAAAATGGGCCGACCAAAGCCGACCCATTTTGCAGCGTATATGAGTTGTGGTCAGATAAAGTCGAATATTTCAGGAAGGTCGCCCGGAAAATCCTCTTCCTGTTCCGACTTCCCCAAGAAATGCTCCGGGGGGAAAGTAGGAAGCAATTCCGAGAGGTCAACTTGAGGGCTGGTTTCCGGCTCGACAGGGGGAGTATTGGACGGGTCATCGACTCCAACCGGCGGCGCATCTTGGGGATCGAAGTCATTCTGAATGACGCCCGCGTTGCCTTTGCCTACCGCTCCACCGGGGAACGATTCTCCAAATTCTGCTCTAGCCATTCCTGTCTCCTTGCTAATCGTTGTTTGGCGTGCTCACTGTTGATCAGTTACGTCCGAAATTGGGCAAAATTATGTTGGGACACTATCGTTAATTTCGCGGCAGGCACTCTTCTGCGCACGCACAGTGGCGTCCCACCAAGACCCATCCGTTGGGGGGGGGTATGGAGACCCACCATTGTCTACAGCCTCCTTAAGGCAGTCCCAGTACCTTCGCCGCTTCTCTGAGCATCCATGCCCCTGACGGCAGCTTTGCCACCTCGGCACGGTCGGGTCCATATCTCACGCGCCCACGTCTCGCGGTCCGCGGGGATAAGGTCTTCTAGGCTGGACTTGCGGCCTCGGCGGTCGGGCATGATTATGTTACCCCGTACGTTACCCCAACGGCAAAATTACACTGCCGGGTTTGTCGAAATTTCCGCTAAGTCTTTGATTTTATGGTGCCCCCACACGGACTCGAACCGCGGACCTACTGATTACAAATCAGTTGCTCTACCAGCTGAGCTATAGGGGCACTGGCGCACCTATTATCAACCGTCTGCGCATCCGGCAAGGCCATAGAAACGTTATCTTGCGCGGACCATCTGACGGGCAACAAGGCCAACCGCGCAAAGGCTGACGGCTATGATCAAAAGCGCCGATGGTGCGGCTTCGGCGATCTTTTCGAGGGACGCCTGTTCGTGGGCGCGGGTCGCAAGCGTGTCGAAGTTGAAGGGCCGCAAAAGAAGTGTGGCGGGCAGTTCTTTGACGCAATCGACAAATACCAGAAGCAGGGCGGTAGCGACTGATCCGCGGATCAAGGGCAGATAGACTTGCCTGAGCGTTGCTCCGGCTGATCGGCCAAGGGTGCGGGCTGCCATTGGCAAGCTGGGCGATACGCGCCCGATCGCGGCGTCCGCTGCCCCTTGCGCGATGGCAAAGAAGCGGACGGCATAGGCATAGACCAATACAGCGGCGCCCCCGGTGATCAAAAGGCCCGGATCGCTGCCTGTCAGTGCAAGGATCGTGTCCGCCAATGCGTTGTCGAATGTGGCCAAGGGAATCAGCAGGCCAAGCGCCAGAACGGCACCGGGAGCGGCATAGCCTATGGTCGTCAGCGGCAGCACCAGCCGGGGATGATCCGGCCCGAGACGCGGACGCCATAGACCAGGAACAGCGCCGTTGTCACCGTCAGCAAGGCTGCTGCACCGCCAACGATCACCGTGTTGACTAAAGCGTCTAGCAATCCGGGTGCGCCCCAAATGTCTATCCGGGTCAGTGCGTGATGGCCCAGAACGCCGACCGGCAGCACAAAGCCCGCCAGAAACGGGAAGGCGCAGGCCACCGTTGCCGCCGCCCCTGCCCAGCCGCCAATGGGCACGGCTTCGATCCGTCGATCCGTGCGGGTCATACTGTGAAACCGCACTTTGCGACGGCTGACCTTTTCGATCGCCACCAAGGCAAGGATCAGGGCGAGGATAACGCAGGCGATCTGGGCTGCGCCTCCGGCGTTTCCTGCCTCAAGCCAGACGGTGAAGATGCCGGTTGTCAGCGTTTGGACACCGAAGAAATCGACCGCGCCAAAGTCGTTCACGGTTTCCATCATCACAATCGCCGTGCCTGCCGCAATCGCGGGCCGCGCCAAGCGGCAGACCTATGCGCCAGAAGCGGCGTACGGGCCCTGCTCCCAATGCGCGGGCCACTTCATGGGCGCGTCCCGATTGTTCCATGAACCCGGCGCGGGCCAGCAGATAGACGTAAGGATAAAGCGAAGCAGTCAACACAAAGATCGCGCCGTAAAGCGATCGAATGTCGGGGAAAAAATAATCGCGGGCATCTTGCCAGCCGAACAGATCGCGCAACAGGGTCTGCATCGGGCCAGCGTATTCAAGGAAGTCGACCAAGGCGTAGGCGCCGAGGTATCCCGGCACCGCCAGTGGAAACAGCAAAAGCCATTCGAAGCCAGCGCTTGCCGGGGAAATCGATAGCTGACCACCAGCCAGGCCGCTCCGGTGCCGATCATGGCTGTCAGCACGCCGACGGCTGTCATCACGATCAACGTATTGGTCAGATAGCGCGGCAAGGTGGTGGCCATCAAATGCCCCCAGATGTTCGCGCCTCGGGGTGTGCGGCAATCCAGAAAACCGACAGGATCGGCAAAAGTACAAATGCCGCGATCAGGCCCGCGCCGAAGGACCACCTGTCGAGTTTGAGCCAGAACATGGCCGGAAGTTGAGTTTTTTCGTCGGTCATTTAGCCAACGCCTAGCGTGAAACGGGTTTCCCTGTCCAGCGACGCCGGCTATCGTGGTCGTGGGGCATGACACGTGGGCAGAAGAACACCAGGGGCATATGCAGATCCTTTTTCACCTCGGCGCTCATTGCACGGACGATGGGCTCCTGATCCGCTCGATCCTGCGCAACCGCGCAAGGCTGGCCGAAGAAGGCATCGGCGTGCCCGGCCCCGGCCGCTACCGCGAACTGTTGGGCGATGTCTCGACAACCTTGCGCGGCGAACCTGCCAGCGAAGACACCGAAGCCATGGTGCTCGAAGCGATCTGCGACGACGACACCGCCGACCGGATTGTTCTGTCGAACGAGAACTTCCTGTGTCGCGCCGAGTGTGGTTCTGGCAAATGACGGGCTTTATCCCAAGGCCGACAAGTCCGCATGGTTGCGCAATTGCCTGCCCACGCATGATGTCGAGTTTGCCTTGGCGGTCCGCAACCCGGCGACTTTTGTTCCTGAAATCATCAAACACAGTGAAGATGCTGCAGCGGTCCTGGAAAGTGTGTCGCTAAACGATCTGCTTTGGTCCGAGGTGATAGCCGATATTCTTGCGGCCAATCCGGACGCGCCGGTCATTGCGTGGTGCCATGAGGATACGCCCTTCATTTGGTCCGAGGTTATCCGCGAACTGACGGGCCACGATCCCTTCGTCGAACTTGATGGCGAGTTTGATATGCTAGAGACCATTATCGCGCCTGACGGCATGAAGCGCTTGCGGGATTTTCTGGATGCGCGCGAAGTCACCAACCAGATCAAACGCCGCCGCGCGGTATCTGCCTTTCTGGAAGCCCATGCGATTGAAGAAGCGGTCGAAGCTGAAATCGACATTCCCGGTTGGACATCCGAGACGATCGAGGCGCTGACAGAGCTTTACGAAGAGGACGTTGCGCGGATTTCGCGGATGGACAACGTCACCTTTATCACACCGTAAGGGTGAACGAAAAAACGCCGCGCAATGCGCGACGCTTTCTCAAATCGATTGCCGTCTCGTTTAGCTGATTGTTGGCCAACCCAAAAGACGCGAGAATGGGTGACCGCCATTTTGCGTCACAGACAGGCCACGCTTGCGCTTTGACAAAAGCGGCCCGGGCCAAAATGCGCGCGACATATACTTGCCGCCCGAAATGGCCGAATTGGCATTGCGGCCCTGTTTGACCTTGCCGCCCATCATCATCTTGCCGCCCGAAATGGCCGAATTGCGTGTCTTGTGCTGCGAGACCATCCGCATACCCAGATTTTCAGTAACCGGCCCACCTTGATGACCGGAGCGCGGAGCCGTGGTGAAAAAGCGCGGGTGATCTTTCAGAACGCTTGGCGCAGGGTCGATCGGCGTTGGCATTTTGAATTGCTGCTCATGTATGCCGACATCCAGCGCGCCACTGGTCTGGAAGGTGTCATTCGCAATACGCACTGCGTTCAAAGGCTTGTATGTCGCGCGCACCACGACAAGGCTGGCTCCGCCTGCGACACGCTCGGCATAGGTTCCGGCGACTTCGTCAGGCACCATGGCCCGCTTCATCCGGTCCGCAATGGCCCCTGCCGCTTCGCCATTGGCTGAGATAAGCGACATCTGATGGCGCGGAAATCCTTGCCGATATAGCCGTTCGTAAATGCCTTTGGCGGATTGCTCGTCGGCATAAGCCCGTGTGATCACTGTTGTCATGATACCTCCACCGATTTCGGTTCTCTGTCTACGGAAGCGCGCATACCTCTTCCTGGGACGGCCACAAGAACGGCCAACGCAAGGAACGCGATTTCAATCGCGAACACATAATTATAGGGCGCATAGGCGGAAAGTCCGCCCACGCCCTGAAATTCAACAATAATATCGCGCACAATCCCGGCCATGGCGACCCCGATCCCGGCGCAGGTCGCCTGCACAGCGCCCCATGTTCCAAGGGCAAGGCCGATCTGGTGGCGGGGGCTTGTGCGGATCGTTGCGGTGAGCGTGGCGTGACCAAAAAGGCCGGCGCCAATGCCGGTGGCAAGCGTGCCTGCAAGGAAAATTGCCGTGCTGCCGCCTTGCGACGAAAGGATAATTGCAAGGAAACCGGGGATACCGATGCAAGCACCGATCCGCCCCAAAGTGACCGCTGCCATGGGGCCACTCAACGCGCGAGAAGCAATTGCAAAGCCACCCAAAGTGCCCGCAGCCAACAGGGCCGTCAGACGGGTTGTTTCCGCGACCGTCATGCCAAGCGCTTGTGCGCCGTAGGGTTCTAGCAGCACATCGGCCATACCAAAGCCAAAGGTGCCGAATCCGATCAGGATCATCAGGCGAACCATTCCAGGACGCGCTGTCATGTCGGCCCAAGCATCTCGGAACGGCACTTTGGTTTGCGACTTCATCTTGAAGGCCAGATCGCGGTCTCGTGGTTCTTGTTTCCACATGGCGAAAAGGTTCAGCGCAATCGTGACGACTGCCGTGCCCTGAATGACCTGTATCAGCCGTCCGGGCGTGTAATTTTCCAAAAGTGCGCCATAGATCAGCGCGCTGACAACCATGCCGACCAGCAGCATGACATACATCAGGCCAACCACTTTGGGTTGGTCTTCGTCTTTCACAAGATCGGTCGCAAGGGCCAGACCCACGGTCTGCACCATGTGCACCCCTGCGCCGACCAAAAGAAACGCGATGGCGGCGGATGACAGCCCGACCCAACGGGGCGCATCGACCGCCTCGCCGTAACCTGACAGCACCAAAAGCGCGAAAGGCATCACAGCGAAACCGCCGAACTGATACATCGAGCCTTTCCAGATATAAGGCACACGGCGCCAGCCAAGGGCCGAGACATGTTGGTCGGACTTGTGCCCGATCAGCGTGCGGAAAGGTGCGAAAAGAAGCGGAAGCGCCAGCATGCAGGCCACCAGTGTGGCCGGAACCGAGAGTTCGACGATCATGACGCGGTTCAAAGTGCCCACCAGCAAGACCAAGGCCATACCGACGGTCACCTGAAATAACGACAGGCGCAAAAGGCGCGACAGCGGCACATCTTCGGTCGCCACATCTGCAAAGGGCAGATACTGCGTGCCGACATTTGCCAGCTTGTTCAGCGCGAAAGTTTTATAATTGAACGCCATAGTAAATCAGCTGCCCCGACCGTCCCAAATGAGACGGTCGAGAGCGGACCAACCCCGGTGCCCATTGGCCAAAACCAAAGGGCGGCCCGGATGCTAGTCGAGTACCTTAAGCGGTGCCGAGGAGGCCAGAACCTCATTCGGCTGCAGGATCGCGCGTGCTGTTGTGCCATCAGGCATAACAACCACAACTTCCTGGCCCGGTACGACATAGGATGCCTTGGCGAAGTTTGGATCAGCGTCAAGCATGGTTGCCGCGGCCATATCACCTGAACCCAGTTCGTTCCCGCTTAGGAAGTCGCTTACCCAGCTTGTGTTGCTCAGTACGGCGACATGCACCGCGAAAGAACCGACGGCGACAGCGCTGAGAAACAGCGGGACACCAACTGTCGGCTTAACGACGAGCCACATTTTTGCGTTGTTCATAATATGTCTCCTCTATCCGAGCCATGGCGTCGAAAACGCCACAAGAATATGCGCAAGAAGCGCAATGGCCCCGAAGACACGAGTGCCGTCGATGAGATAGCTGTGAACTTCTTCTGCCTCAGGCAGCGTCAGCCCAGTTGGCCATACTTTATCAGGATTGTCGGTCATTTACCGATCTCCTCCGTGGTTGCGTGTAAGGAGAGAAAGCCCACCTTACGTCGCAAGGCGGCAAACTACTCCCCAACCGGCGGGCGCGATCGGTAATTCAATACTGAAATGTTTTTCTGACAGGTGCAACTGTAAAGTTTAGCTTACAGTTCAAATAACTTGCCGAACAGAAAATCAGGGCTACATCCCTAGCGCTTGCTTATACATATCCAGCACAGCTTCTTCTTCCGCGATGTCGTCCTGATCCCGTTTGCGCAGAGCGATCACTTTGCGCAAAATCTTGGTGTCGTAGCCCCGGCCTTTTGCCTCGGCCATCACCTCTTTTTGTTGGTCGGCGATGTCGCGCTTTTCAGCATCAAGCCTTTCCAAACGTTCGATAAACTGACGAAGTTCGTCTGCGGTTACGCGATAGCTTTGTTCCACGACATTGTCATTCATGATGTTCTTTCTCTCCTCGATCAGGCGCACTCGATACCGCCCCGTCGTAGGGGCTGCAAGGGTTGAACAGGCCGGGCGACAGGTTTACGCGGGTGACATCGAAAACGAGGGTTGAGGCATATGGAAAATTTGATCTGGATCGGCGCTTTAGTGACACTTTTGGGTCTGGGCGGATTGATCTGGTGCATCGTCAAGGTTCAGCGGGCGCGCGCTCGGGGATTGGACGAGGATGCGCTGAAGGTCGAATTGCAGAAAGTCGTTGCCGTGAACTTGGGCGCGTTGTTCCTGTCGGCAATTGGTCTGATGATGGTCGTCGTTGGTATCTTGCTTAGCTGAGCGCTTAGCCGTTCAGATCAGAAAGCCCCTGCTTCGAATTCAACAGATCCTGCATCATCGAAGGCGGCGGTGCGATCCGCGAACTTTCCCCCGCCATTTCGGTCAGCAGTTTTTGCACGCGCTCTAACCCCATCAGATCAGCCGCGAACATCACGCCGCCCGTTCTGCGTGCAAAGCCCAGCCCGTGAACCGCGACCATGTCGATATCGGCCGGGCGCTTCGCGATGCCCTCGGCCAGAAGATGCGCCCCTGCCCCGGCCATTGCCGCCACGCACCGCGCGCGCACCTCGCCGTCGGACAGCCCGCGCAATTTGATCTGTTTGGCAACACGGTCGGCTTCGACCATTTGCTCGACCTCTGGGTCCGACACGCCGGGGCGTCCGCGCTGACGATACAGATAATACCCCTGTCCCGTTGAAACCCCGAGACGACCCACTGCAATCAGAACGGAATCTATTCCCCCGCCGCGCTGTCCTTCGACACCGCGCGGTGCACTGAACCGTTTGATCCCCAATACATCCCGCCAGGCAAACGAGCCAAACGGCAGGCCCCAGTCTTTCAGCGCCGCGTCCACCTGAGAAATCCGCGCTCCGTCTTCAAGGCACAGGTCTGCCGCTGCATGAAGCGCTTCCATGATGCGGGTTCCGATCGCGTCCTTGCCCGGTGCGGTCTCGACAATCAGCCGGTCGATTTTGCGGGCCATCGCGCGCGCTGTGGCGATGGCTTTCTGGCCGGTCTTATCGGTCACCGCAAGTTCGACCAACCTGTTCTTCTTGATACCCGGAAAAAAGCGCATACCAACCACGTCGGCGGTGCGGCTCGTCATAGCAGCGACGGTGCCCACATCAACGCCTTCACCGCCGATCAAAAGCACGGCCCCGGCTTTCATCGCCGAATCCAGAGCCATCACCCGTTTTTTGGTCAGAGAAGGTGATGGATCGATCACAACATCCGCTTCGGCCACCGTCTCATAGCCTGAAACGGCCTGCATCCGGTCCAGAACCTGCTCGACAGCGTCTTCTGACATTGAACCCGCCGTCACCCGCGCGTCAAAGTGCCCGATGATCCGGCCCACGCCTTCTTCCAGCGCGCCCTCGGTCACTTCGGCGACCGTGACGTTAAAGCCAGCGTCAAGACATTGCACCGCCACTTCGGCGCCAATTCCACGTGCGCCCACAGACCGTGACCGATGACAACGGCCGGGATGGCACGCGTCCTTCCCATTTCGAGGCGGCCTGCAAGTTTCGCTCGGCGGCAAAGATATGGCGAAGCGACTTTGAATGTTCCGAGGACACCAGATCGTTGTAGACGGCCTGCTCCATGCCTCGGCCAATATCGTAAGGCAGAAGCAAAGCCGCCTCGATGCATTCAATCATGCGGATGGGGGCGTCCAACGGCGACGCGTTCGCGGCCTTTCGGTGCAAAGCCACCAATTCAAGGAAAGCCGTCCCCTCGCCCAACCGGTCGCGCCGGGTTGAACTGCGGCGCAACTCGCCGTCGCTTTCGGCAATACGGTGCGCGTGCGTGACGGCCGTGCCAAGCAGATCATCGGCCTCAAGCACATCGACCAGACCAAGCTTGCGGCCGGCTTCGCCGTTTACCGCCCGACCGCTGAGCAAAAGTTTCAACGCAGCGATGCCACCCACGATCTTTGGAAGTCGTTGTGTGCCACCGGCGTTCGGCACAAGTCCCAAGGTGATTTCTGGTGCACCAAGACGGGCACTTGGCGTTGCCACCCGAACGTGTGCTGCAAGGGCCACTTCAAGCCCACCGCCAAGCGCGGATCCGGCAATGGCAACGACAACGGGTTTTGTCGAGGCTTCGATCCGGTCGCAAATCTCGGCAAGATCGGGCGTGCCCGGCTCGACCGTTTCGTTCACACCGGCGCCTGTGGCAAAGGCAGTGCCAACGCCAGTGATGACCAGCGCATTGATTGTGTCGTCTTCCGAAGCTGCGTCCAGTTCACGCGCAAGGCCGCGCCGGACAGCAGCCGACAAAGCGGCTGTGGGCGGATTGTCGATGGTTATGATCAGGACGTCATCGCGTTTTTCGCTGCGGACAGTCTGATCCGTCTCTACCTGTTCCTGCATTCCCATAACTTTTCATACGCCATGGGTGCGGAAACTCAAGCGTCGTCGTCAGGATATGGCCGACTTGACGTCAGATCGGTAGATTGTCCCACATGTCTTCGACATCGGCTTCGACTTTGGGTGGCAAGCAAGGCTTTGTAGAATTGGCGGCTTTCGCGGTCTGGGCCTTTGCAAGCCCTGCCAGTTCAGAGTGCGATCTTTCGCCGATCTCTGCATGGCGATCTTTTTGCGCAGCGGGCAGTGCGGCAAAAACGTGCATGTTGATTCCTCCCATTCGTTGGTGTTCGTCGAGCAGTGTCTTCTTTTATCACAACCTGAGTGTCTCCGGTTAACGGAACATGAACCTGAAGGCTCCAAGGGCCACCTTCCGCTCAAAGGCGCCGCGTCTTGTCTGTTTTATGAGCGAAGATCTTCTCTGGCCTGTACTAGCGCTGTTGCCGATTTCGCGGCACCTTCGCAGATCCCCGCCCGGATTCGTCGGCGCAAATTCGCCGATGGCTTACCGGCCCGCGTTATCCTTCCAGACCAACATGGGCGAGCGACCTTCGTGCACCGCGACAGGCAGGATGAAGCAGTTTCTCAACCCGACGTGCTAAAGTGCTGTGTCCACTGGGCTTTCACGTTTCAGATTCCCGAAGCCCTGAACGCGCTTCTAACGTCAATCAAAAAAAGTGACGAATTTGTGAAAATGGTCGTTGACGAAATCCGGGCCAAATGCCGCAAGTTGTGCGAGCCGATCGGGAAGCACACAACATCTAGTGTTCCGGCGGAGGGACGAAGAACTCATATCAAACATCTCCAGTGCGGGGATGACAGGCGTCTGCGGTTCTGGCCCGCGGGTGAGAGAGCTTTGCCCGACGCCTGTTTTCTGCGCGGCAGTTTAGTCACCTGACACCGTCGTCATAAGACGGGTCACAATAAAAGATGGATGCGGGGCATGAAGATCGAACGCAACTTTACCGAGGCCGGTAAAGACGCCTATGCGGCGCTAGAATTCACGACAACAGTGTCAGAGATCCGCAATCCGGATGGCACGATTGTCTTCAAACTGGACAACGTTGAAGTTCCGACGTCGTGGAGCCAGGTCGCGTCCGACGTCATCGCGCAGAAGTACTTCCGCAAAGCCGGCGTGCCTGCGCGCTTGAAGAAGGTGCAAGAAAAAGGCGTGCCTGAGTTCCTGTGGCGTTCCGTGCCCGATGAAGATGCCTGGCCAAACTGCCCGAAGCCGAACGCTTCGGCGGCGAAACCTCGGCGCGTCAGGTGTTCGACCGTCTGGCAGGTGCCTGGACCTATTGGGGCTGGAAGGGTGGCTATTTCACCAACGAAGCCGACGCCAGCGCCTATTTCGACGAGATGCGCTATATGCTGGCCACCCAGCGTGCGGCGCCAAACACCCCGCAGTGGTTCAACACCGGCCTGCACTGGGCCTACGGCATCGATGGGCCCGCGCAGGGCCACTACTATGTCGATTACAAGACCGGCAAGCTGACCAAGTCGACATCCTCCTACGAGCATCCCGCAGCCACACGCCTGTTTCATTCAGTCCTGCGCTGATGATCTGGTGAACGACGGCGGCATCATGGACCTGTGGGTCCGCGAAGCACGTCTGTTCAAGTACGGCTCCGGCACCGGCACCAACTTCAGCCATCTGCGCGGCGAGGGCGAAAGCCTGTCGGGCGGCGGCAAATCGTCGGGCCTGATGGGCTTCCTCAAAATCGGTGACCGCGCTGCCGGTGCGATCAAGTCGGGCGGCACCACACGCCGTGCGGCCAAGATGGTGATCGTCGATGCCGATCACCCCGATATCGAGGACTTCATCAACTGGAAGGTCATCGAAGAGCAGAAAGTGGCGTCGATCGTCGCCGGCTCCAAGATGCACGAGCGCGAGCTGAACGGCCTCTTCGCCGCGATCAAAGCATGGGATGGCACTGAAGCCGACGCCTATGATCCGGCCAAGAACGAGACGCTGAAAGCCGCGATCCGCGAGCCAAAAAGGTCGCGATCCCGGAGACTTACGTCAAGCGCGTGCTGGATTATGCACGTCAGGGCTACGACCAGATCGAATTCCCGACCTATGACACCGACTGGGATTGCGAAGCCTATTCATCCGTTTCCGGTCAGAACTCAAACAACTCGATCCGCGTCACCGATGCCTTCCTGAAGGCCGTCAAGGACGACGCCGATTGGGAGCTGATCAACCGCAAGGACGGCAGCGTCTCGAAGACCATCAAAGCCCGCGATCTTGTGGGAACAGGTTGGCCACGCCGCTTGGGCCTGTGCCGATCCCGGCATCCAGTACCACGACACCGTCAACGCATGGCACACCTGCCCCGAAGACGGCGCGATCCGCGGATCAAACCCGTGTTCGGAGTACATGTTCCTCGACGACACGGCCTGTAACCTTGCGTCGATGAACCTGCTGACCTTCCACAAGGACGGCGAATTCCAGGCCGAAGACTACATGCACGCCACACGTCTCTGGACCGTGACGCTGGAAATCTCGGTGATGATGGCGCAGTTCCCGTCCAAGGAAATCGCGCAGCTGTCCTATGACTTCCGCACGCTGGGTCTTGGCTACGCCAACATCGGCGGTCTGCTGATGAACATGGGGCTTGGCTACGACAGCGACGAAGGCCGCGCCCTTTGCGGTGCCCTGACCGCGATCATGACCGGCGTGGCCTATGCAACCTCGGCCGAGATGGCGGGAGAGCTGGGCCCGTTCGCGGCTATAAGCGAAACGCCGATCACATGCTGCGCGTCATCCGCAACCACCGCCGCGCCGCCTACGGCGAGACCGACGGCTACGAGGCGATGAACGTTAACCCGGTTGCTCTCGATCACGCCAACTGCCCCGACCAGAAACTGGTCGAATCTGGCCAAGCAAGGCTTGGGACGAAGCGCTGAAGCTTGGCGAAAAGCACGGCTATCGCAATGCACAGGCCACGGTGATCGCGCCCACCGGCACCATCGGTCTGGTCATGGATTGCGACACCACGGGGATCGAGCCGGACTTTGCGCTGGTGAAGTTCAAGAAGCTTGCCGGCGGCGGTTACTTCAAGATCATCAACCGCTCGGTTCCGGCCGCGCTTGAAAAGCTGGGCTATGGCTCCGCCCAGATCGAAGAGATCGTCTCTTACGCCGTCGGCCACGGCACCATCGGCAATGCCCCCGGCATCAACCACACGTCGCTGATCGGTCACGGCTTTGGCCAGGCTGCAGACTCGACAAGATCGAAGCGGCCCTGCCATCGGCCTTCGACATCCGCTTCGTCTTCAACCAGTGGACGCTGGGCGAAGAGTTCTGCACCGGCACGCTGGGCATCCCGGCCGAAAAGCTGAACGATCCGTCGTTTGATCTTCTGCGCAGCCTTGGCTTTTCGCGCAAGGACATCGAGGCCGCCAACGACCACGTCTGCGGAACGCATGACGCTGGAAGGTGCACCGCACCTGAAGGAAGAGCACTATCAGTCTTCGATTGCGCCAATCCTTGCGGCAAGAAGGGCAAGCGCTTCCTGAGCGTGAACAGCCACATCACCATGATGGCCGCGGCGCAGTCGTTCATCTCGGGCGCGATCTCCAAGACGATCAACATGCCGAACGACGCCACGATCGAGGACTGCAAAGCGGCCTATGAGCTGTCGCTGGTCGCTGGGCGTCAAAGCCAACGCGCTTTACCGCGACGGCTCGAAACTGTCTCAGCCGCTGGCCGCCTCGCTGGTCGAGGACGACGACGAGGCCGCAGAAATCCTCGAGACCGGGCTCGTCGCAGGAAAAAGCCGTCGTTCTGGCCGAGAAGATCGTCGAAAAGATCATCGTCAAAGAAGTCACCAAGCGCCACCGCGAGAAGTTGCCAGAACGTCGCCGGGGCTACACCCAGAAGGCCATCGTGGGCGGGCACAAAGTCTACCTGCGCACCGGCGAATACGACGACGGCACGCTGGGCGAGATCTTCATCGACATGCACAAGGAAGGCGCTGGCTTCCGCGCGATGATGAACAACTTCGCCATCGCCGTGTCGGTCGGCCTGCAATACGGCGTGCCGCTGGAAGAGTTCGTCGACGCCTTCACCTTCACCAAGTTCGAGCCGGCTGGCATGGTGCAGGGCAACGACAGCATCAAGAACGCAACGTCGATCCTTGATTACATCTTCCGCGAACTGGCCGTGTCCTATCTGGACCGCACCGATCTGGCGCACGTCAAGCCCGAAGGGCCGACCTTCGACGACATGGGTCGCGGCGAAACCGAAGGCAAGCGCAACTTGACCGAAATGCCGGGCACGGGTGGATCGAACGCTGTCGAAGTTCTGAAGAAGGTTGCCTCGGCAGGCTTCACACGGGGCCGGATGCCGCAAAACCTGATGGTGGTGCAAGGCGGCGCAGGCGCAACAGCACTCGCAGGGGCAGAAGATCCCGCGGTGGCATTGCAGACGCTGGTGCCGGAAATCAGCACCATGACCGTGACCGAGACATCAATAACCTCGGGCACCTTGTCGATGGACGAACGCACCAAGGCCAAGATGCAGGGCTACGAAGGCGATCCTTGCGGCGACTGCGGAAACTACACGCTGGTTCGGAACGGAACCTGCATGAAGTGCAACACCTGCGGCGGGACAAGTGGATGCAGCTAAGAGAGCAACTTCCCTTCGACGTTCGGCATGTCATGCAAACATTGCCACCGGACGGAGAGGTACGGCAAACGGTTCGCGACTTCACACTAAATCCGCTTGTCTCAAATCGCGCACGCTCCGTTAAAGAATTTGCGGAAGCATTAGGCTTTTCTGTGGTGGTGACTGCATTGCCCAACGGTATGAATGGACGGCTTGTCCTAGACGCTTTTGCAGAGAACGGCTGGTGCATCGAAATTAGCGCGAGATTGTCTGTGCAGGCCAAGCGCTTCGCGGTATTGCACGAAATTGGCCACTATTTTATGCACACAGAGCATGATGACCCTCTTAGCGACGCGATGCACTTTGATCCGTCAGGTCAGACTTTCTACGTCGATAGTCGTGAGGAGTCCGAGGCAAACGCATTTGCAGAGGCATTATTATTCGGCGGCGGCCAATTGGCAGCTGCATATTCATTGTTTGAGGGAAGACTTGAAAAACTCTCAGCATATTTCGGAGTTACGGACGCGGTCATTAATATCGCTGTCAGAAAACTTCGAAGGTAAGAGATGGGTGGGGCGACTTTGTCGTCTCCTCACTCGCACGGGGCGAGGTCCCAGGGTTTCTATGACACCCGAAGCCTCGCTTGTTGGAAGGCGCTGCTTTTCAACGTGGGGCGCGTGCGCGTGTCCTGAACGCGGGTCAGGCCGCAGGCAGAAACCGGGCGGTACATAAAGAGTGAGCCTGACAAGCGAAACTGGGGGTCCTTCGGGGCCCCCTTCTTCTTTAGAGCGGTCTTTTCAAAGAAAACCCGCCAAGTGCTGTAGAGCGGCCTTCTGAAAGAAACCGGCGGGCCGCACCCCTTACGAGGATCTTTAATGACCAGAAAATATTCCCTTCGCCCAGGAATTTGTCATCATTTGGCCGGACGCGACCTAACAATCCACATCGGTGCTTGTGCGAAAAGGCCGTCCTATGACCAATGATCCAGACACACCTCAGATGGCCCATCTGATCAAGCTGATCAGTGCGTCTCACCCTGAACGCAATGCGAATGATATCCGCGCCGAACTTACTGCGATTGCGGATCGGACCCCCGACTACCCTGATCCCATGCTGCCGCTGTGGGAGGCAATGCCGACCATCCCCGGCTGGCCGAGCATGGGCTGGAGAATGGGCGGCGGCGAGGACTATTTCAGCGACTACGCCGCGTGGTTCTGCTCACTTACTGAAGCCGACCAAAACGCCTATATAGCCAACCATCCCGAGCCGGAATCCCATCAAGGGCTTTATGCGTATCTTCTTAAGCGTACCTGACCAAATGCGTGGCAAAGCGCCGCCAAGTGCGTGCGACCAAAATATCTAGGCCCCCGTCGCCTGCTCAATTTACCTGTGCCCCCTCCTCACACCGTGCTACGAAACCCGCATGGATCTCTTGCAACTCACATCGCTTCTTATCGTCCTTGCCGCCCTCTTTGGCTCGGTGAATTATCTGTTCCTCAAGCTGCCCACAGCGATCGGCATCCTTGTCGTGTCGCTGATTGCCAGCCTGGCCATTCTGGCTATCGATCTGGTCTACAAGGGCTTCACTGTCGACGATCAGGTGCGCAGCCTTGTGGGCACCATCGACTTCTCGGACGCGCTTCTGGAAGGCATGTTGGGTCTGCTGCTGTTCGCAGGCGCGCTGCACGTCAAACTCAGCGATCTGCGCGAGCAATGGCGCGTTGTGGCCTTGATGGCGACCATCGGCATCGGGCTTTCGACCGCCATCGTGGGCTATGGGTTCGCCTGGTACACGGGCATGCCGATCCTGATCGCCCTTGTGTTCGGCGCGCTGATCTCGCCCACCGATCCGGTGGCGGTGATGGGCGTCCTGAAAGAAGCCGCTCTGCCAAAGACGTTAGAGACCAAGATCGCAGGCGAGAGCCTTTTCAATGACGGCGTGGGCTATGTGGTCTTCCTTGTCCTTGTGGGACTGGCATTTCCGCACGGTGACGAACACAGCTCGGGCCTGTCAGGCGCTGTTCAACTGTTCCTGCAAGAAGCGGTCGGTGGCGCCCTTCTGGGCATAGTCCTTGGCTGGCTGACCTTCCGCCTGATGAAGCAGATCGACGATTATTCGCTGGAAGTGCTGCTGACACTGGCGCTGGCCTTCGGCGGCTATCAACTTGCCGTCTGGCTGCACGTCTCGGCCCCCATTATGGCGGTTTGCGCCGGCCTGCTGATTGGCGATGTGGGGTCGGCCCACGGCATGAGCGACGAGACCCGCAAATACGTCGATGCCTTTTGGAAACTGATCGACGAGATCCTGAACGCCGTTCTGTTCCTGCTGATCGGGATCGAGGTTTTTGCCGTCACCTTCTCGATGGACATCGTGCAGGCCGGGCTATTCGCCCTTGCTCTTGCCTTGGTGGCACGATTGGCCGCCGTCGCGATCCCTGTGTTGATGCTGCGCCCGTTCCGAACCTTCTCGCCCGGCGTCATCCCGATGATGACATGGGGCGGGTTGAAAGGCGGCATTTCGGTCGCACTGGCCCTCAGCTTGCCGGATGGCGAATGGAAACCCCTGATCCTGACGGCGACCTATATGATCGTGATCTTCTCGATCGTGATCCAGGGCCTGACGATCAAGCGGTTGGCGAACCGGTTGGGCCGGGAACCCGATTTGGTGTGAGCGATGGCGGATATTCAGATCTTTCAGGCCACCGAGGCCCCGGACCGCGAGAAAATGAACGCGCTTCTGATGGCGTATTACACCGGCATAATCGCAGACTTGAAGTCAATCGGCGGACCTGATGTCGATCCGCTGGATGCAATCGCAGATTTTTGGGACCATCTCGACAAGTTCTTGCCGCCTGCCGGATGCGTGCTGATCGCCCATGAGGGTGACGTTTGGCTAGGGATCGGAATGCTGAAGTCACTGCCCGATGGCAAGGGCGAGCTCAAACGGCTCTTTGTCCGGCCCGAAGCGCGAGGTCTGGGGCTGGGCCGGCGGCTGGTGACCGGGCGGATCGATGTCGCCCGGCAAATGGGGCTAAAGACACTTCTGGTGGATACCTTGAAGACAACGGTGGCAATGCAAGCGCTTTATGAAAGTCTAGGATTTCAGCAAATCGGACCCTATCCGGAAAGTGCCACTTACACCAGTTTTCCGGAATGGTTGGACTTCATGCTGTTCTTCCGAAAAGACCTTTGAGGCCAAACGATACAATCTATCAAAAAATTGCGCTTCATTTTGCCAAAAATACGCAAACAACGGTGTCAGCCAGCCGCAGGCATATTCAGTAAGCCGCGTCTTCCAACACCCCGTCCGCAGACATCTGCGCATAGAGCAGCCCCTCACGCAGCCCCCGGTCCGCCACGGAAAGCCGGTCCGTTGGCCAGACCCGCAGCAAGGCCTGCAAAATCGCCGCCCCCGACATGATCAATGCATGTCGGTCCCGCCCAATGCGCGGATCGGCGCGGCGGCCTTCGGGCCCCATATCCAGATACTGCCGGATCACCTTGTCGATCTGGTCCGATGTCATCCGCAACCCATCCACCTTGGACCGGTCATAGCGCCGCAGCCCCAGATGGCTGGCGGCAACCGTTGTCACGGTGCCTGACGTGCCGATAACCTGAAAGCCTTCGCGCGTCTGCTCGGACTCGTAAGGCGAAAATTCGGACAGGTTCTCCTCAAAGTACCAGCTCATCAGCGCAAAGCGTGCGGCATCGTCCTGAACGTCGTTGAACTGATCGCGCAGCGTCGCCACGCCCAGCGGGACCGATATCCAATCGACCACGCGTGCCGGCGGGAACGGAGAATTCGGATCCGGCTCGAACCCGGTGTGAAGCCGCATGAGCGCACGGGGGCGTTCCACTTTCGGCACCCGGCTGAGATCGATCCAGACCAATTCGGTCGAGCCACCACCGATATCGACGACCATAAGCTGTTCGGTCTTGGCGGATACCAAGCGGCGCGCAGGAAACAACGGCCAGCCGCGCTTCTTCCTCGGGTTCGATGATTTCAAGCTTCAGACCGGTTTCACGCACAACGATGGCCAGAAACTCGGGGCCATTCTGTGCGCGCCTGCAAGCTTCGGTCGCCACCAGCCGCGATCCGTTTGACGTCGTGGCTTTTCGAGTTTCGAGCTGGCAAATCTTAAGCGCCTGATGCCGTGCGTTGCATCGACCGCGCGCGACAAACGTCCCGAGGCTTCAAGCCCCAGCCCCAGCTGCACTGATTTCGAAAAACTGTCGACCACGTGGAACTGGTTGCCCTTGGGTTGGGCAATCAGCATGCGACACGAATTCGTGCCAAGATCCAGCGCGGCATAAAGCTCGGCCGGATCGGCTTTGCGGGCGCACTCGGCTCGACCGTTCAGCGGGAGACCGGTTCGCGCCCCGTGGACGCTTGGGCGGCATATCGCCCTCCGATATGTGGTTGCCTTCACCCTAGGCAGGGGCGAGCGCATTGCGCGAGGCTCACAATCATTAGTGAGAAATTTTCATGCGGCCTGCCCTTGTCGCGGGCATGCGCAAACTCCAAACCGGCGTCGCGAAGGCGACGAGACATGTCGAAATCGGCTCGTTTTGCTCAAGACGGGCGTAGGAGGCGCAAGGAAGGAAGCCAAGGATGCCTGACGTCACCATCGTCTACTGGCGGGATATCCCCGCGCAGGTCATTGTCGGCAAAGGGCCGACGTGGCTCGAAGGCACCGTTGCCAGAACGGTTCGAGCAGGCAATCGACCGCGCCGCGATGAAGGTGGGTGCAAGCGGACAGCGATGCCTATCTTTCGGAATGGCGCAAAGCCGGCCGCTTACGAGGTCGACGGCGACCCACGACGAGGTCGCGGCGGCCGAAGCGGCGCGGCTTGATGCGGACTACGATCAGGACCGGATCAAGACGCTGATCGACAACGACGGATGGGCCTGACGCCCCGCGATATAAGGAATGCTCTATGGCACTTGCTGCAGTTCAGAAAGAAGACCGAAGCGGGCGTACCGATCGATCCGAAGGTCGAGACTTTCTTCAGGACTATTCGATCGAGGTCATGCCGCGCACGGCGGAAAAGGTCGAAGACTTCCGCGCCATCTGCCCGAAGGCACCCGCGTCTATATCGCCCACATCGAAGGCACGCCGATCGAAGACATGGTTGCGACAGCGCAAGCGGACTGGCCGCGGACGGCTTTCAGGTCATGCCGCACTTCCCGGCCCGCATTATCACAGATGAGGCGACGTCTGGCCGACTGGATCGCGCGCTATCAGGGCGAAGCCGGTGTCGACGCAGGCGCTTCTGCTGGCAGGCGGCGTGACCGAACCACAGGGCACATTCGACAGCTCGATGCAGCTTTTGGAAACCGGGCTTTTCGACAAAGCCGGCTTCAAGCGCCTGCACGTCGCAGGCCATCCCGAAGGCAACCGCGACATCGACCCGAAGGGCGGCACTGCCAATGTCGAGGCCGCGCTTGAAATGGAAAAACGATTTCGCCAATCGCACCGACGCCGACATGGCGATCGTCACGCAGTTCGCCTTTGAGGCCGGCCCAATCATCGACTGGGCCAATGCCGTGCAGGCCTCGGGCATCGACCTGCCGATCCACATCGGCATCGCCGGTCCCGCCAAGCTGCAGACACTGATCAAATTCGCCATCGCCTGCGGCGTCGGGCCGTCGCTGAAAGTGCTGCAAAAACGTGCGATGGATGTGACCAAACTGGTCCTGCCCTACGAGCCCGACGACATCGTCACCGCATTGGCACTCACAAGGCCGCCAACCCCGACTTTGCCATCACACATCTGCATTTCTTCCCGCTGGGTGGGATTAAAACAGCAGCCGAATGGGCTGGATCACGGGGCGCACAGCCAGCGGCTGTTGCGGCTGGCTGAGGAAACCTAAGGCCAATCCCGCCCTAGATCACCTGATAGCCAACAAAGGCAGCGATGCCGATAAGACTGGCATAGAATGCTATCCGTTGTTGGTCTTCTGTCATCCGCGCCAACACCCGTTTCGCCGCGCGATCGAAAAGCTTGGTCAAAAGCAGGGCAAGCGAAAGGACGGCAACCATCCCGCCCAACAACGGCCAGAAAATATCAGTGCCGTAGCTTGCAATAAGAAAAAGGCCACAAATGGCCAATATCCCAAACGCACTGCCTCCGCGGTGATAAGCCACAATCTTCGCCTCGCCGTTAATCGACGAGGTGAATACTTTAAGAATTGGGTTAGAATGTGACGTTCTTTCGCGTGTCGCAGCGCCTGTTTCGCCTAAGCCCGCGAAGTTACGCCACGCCCTCAAGTTCACGAGACGCCTGAACCGAAGGCCTGCCCTTCATACGCTCGAAATGCGCCTGTACGTTTGGTGGAAGCGTCCAACCCGCCACGTCAGCGGCCCAGTATTCGTTGTAATAAAGTGCTGTATCCGCAATCGAGAAATCACCCATCAGGTAGTCTTTGCCTGCCAATTGGTCATTCACCACATCAAAGCCGGCCAGCATCGCGGCCTTACCCCTTGCACGCAGTTGTTCATGCTCGGCCGGGTTGTCGGAATAGGCATCCGGGCGACGCCACAGGCGCCAGGACAACATGTGAACAGTGCCAACAACGAAATCCATCGCCTCGATCGTGCGCGCGATCCCCTCAGGATCACTTGGCATCAGTTTCTTGTCCGGGTTGGTCATGGCCAGCCACACGGCAATCGCCGCAAATTCGGTCAAAACGCTTCCATCATCCCGCACCAAAGCCGCCACTTTGCCCTTTGGGTTAAGCGCTTTGTATTCGGGCGTTTTTTGTTCGCCCTTGGAAAAATCCACGATCCGCAGATCATAGGGCGCGCCGATCTCTTCCAGCAGGACATGAATGCCGATCGCGCAAGTCTTTTTCGCGTAACAGAGAGTGGTCATTTCTAATCTTCCTAAGTCAGTTGGTCGGATTGTCCGGCACCTAGGCCGGCAACTTAAGACACCAATATGAAACTATGTGAACGAAGACCATGGGGGCCCTACGCGTGCGCTTTCATAACAAAGGTGAAAAAATTTCACGCCCCGCCCCCTCGCCGCGCGGTGCCGCCTGCATTAAGTCTCATTCAGCACGCCAGAAGTCGTTTTGCGCCGCGCATGCTGGCCACAACCGACACACTTTGCCGCAACGCCTATGTGTTCACCCAAAGGGACCCGCACGATGACCCGCACTGTTCTCGAATCCAAGACCAAGACCGTCACTATCGGCTTCGACGAGCCCTTCTGCGTCATCGGCGAGCGGATCAACCCCACCGGGCGCAAAGCGCTGGCCGCCGAGTTGGAAGCGGGCGACTTTTCGACCGTGGAAAAGGACGCGCTGGAACAGGTGCTTTGCGGCGCGCAGGTGCTCGATGTGAATGCGGGCGTTGTCTATAACTCGAACCCCAACCCAAACGAGACCGAACCGCCCTTGATGCGCAAGGTGATCGAACTGGTCCAATCGCTGGTGGACGTCCCACTTTGCATTGACAGCTCGGTCCCCGGCGCATTGCAGGCTGGCCTTGAGGCCGCCGAAGGACGCCCGCTTCTGAACTCGGTCACGGGCGAATTGGACCGGCTGGAACTGGTTCTGCCGCTGGTCAAGAAATACAACGTACCAGTTGTGGCGATCTCGAATGACGACACCGGCATCTCTCAGGACCCCGATGTACGGTTTGAAGTGGCCAAAAAGATCGTCAACCACGCCGCTGATTACGGCATCCCGGCCCATGACATTGTCGTCGACCCCTTGGTTATGCCGGTGGGGGCAATGGGCACAGCTGGCCTGCAGGTCTTCGCCCTTGTCCGTCGGCTGCGCGAAGAGCTGGGTGTCAACACCACTTGCGGCGCGTCGAATATCTCCTTCGGCCTGCCCAACCGGCACGGCATCAACAACGCCTTCCTTGCCATGGCCGCCTCGCACGGTATGACTTCGGCCATCATGAACCCTGTGGCCATGCCCAAGACGCTGAAAACAACGGGCGAGCATCTGGACGCGTTGAAAGCCCTCGGCATCACGGCCCCGGACGACATCGACCTTGCAACCCTTCGCCCGCTGTTGGGCCTTGCGCCGGAACAATCCCTGGTCGAAGAACGCATTGCACGGCTTGCTGCTCTTGGCATCACCTTCCCCGAAGGCCTGTCACCCGAGCAACTTGCGCCGCTCTTGGGTCTGGCTCCAAAAACCGGCGTGGCCTCCGAGGAAATTCTCTCGATCCGCGCCGCCGACTTCCTGACCGACAATGATCCCTCAGGCGCCAATTGGATCCGCATGAACAAACCAGTGGCCAACCCCGACGGTGCGCGCGCGCGTCGCGCGGGCGGCAGACGCCGCAGATAAGCCGCCCGTCCCTTCATTTTGCCAAGAAATACGCCAAGGGGTCCGGGGGACAGCGTCCCCCGGCGGCCTCTACGCAAAGCGCTGCAAGATCAGTTCGTGATGTGGTCTGCCGTAAAGATGTAATCATCCACGCCCGAATGGCAGGCGATGCACCCCGCCTCTGCGCCCTTTGCCACACGCCCTGCAAGGCCAGCGCCAGCAGGGTTCTTGTCCAGCGTGCCGTCGGGCAGAAACTTCACCCAAAACCAGTTCTGGTTGTCCGCATCATATCCCGCTTCGCGCCGAAACATCACCGTGACCGCCCCAAGATGTTTGCCGGGATCGGCCAGAACCTCCTCGGCCGTGACGCCTTCGGGACCATAGTTTCGCTTGACGATCAGATCGCCGGTATGCCCCTCGATCGTCGCGTTGGAATAAAACGTCTCAAGCATCACGCCATGCGGCGGCCCACCTTCATAGGGCGTCGACATGATGGTGTTTTCGCCGACCAACTGGCTGGCCTCCATCACCTCCCAAAGCAGTGCCGCATAAGCCGCGTCCGCCTCGGTTCCGAATTCCTGAGCACTTGCCACGCCTGCTGACGCCACAAGCCCTGCCATAGCTGCAACCAATGTCTTCATAACTTCCTCCCATGTCCCGTACGGTCAATGCCGCACATGGGTGTCACCCTACGCTCTGGACCGATCACCCGGCTTCAATTTGGTCTGACATTGCCGTGACAGCTTCGTGTAAACTCTTGATTGGCCACCGGGATCAGTCCCAGCCAAGCTTGCAACATGCACGCCTTATTCATCCTGATCGCGACAAGCTTGCCCGCCCTTGCAGCGGATGCGCCGCAAGACGGGTTCTGCATTGAAAACGCCTCTCCCCAAACGCACCTGTTCCAAACTGAAACCCGCGAGGGTCTTACCCAAAGCGAAACTCTCGCACCTGGGGAGCGCCTTTGCACAATCGGAAGTGCCGCCCAAGACGGCGTCGTCCGCGTGTTTGAAAACGCAAACGTGGTCGAAGGCTGCGGGCGCATTGTCCCCTTGGGCACGGTCGAGGCCCTGATCGCCTATGCTGAATTCGACCGTTGCGAATGGCGCTCGCACGGCTTCTGACGCCAATCCCTGCAAATCCCGACAAAACCTGACGGATCCGGCTTCATTTGCGACGCTCACGGGGCTTTCCTCCGCAATTCAATGCGTTAAGTTGCACCGCAACACGGTGGAGCCCCCATGACCGACACAGCACTCGTCATTTTCACACCCTCCGGCAAACGCGGACGCGTCGCCTTGGGCACACCTGTTCTGACGGCTGCGCGTCAAATGGGGGTCGATCTCGATTCCGTCTGCGGCGGGCGCGGCATCTGCTCCAAGTGCCAGATCACACCCGGCGTTGGCGATTTCCCGAAGCACGGGGTGACGGTGACCGAAACGGCCCTGTCTGAATGGAACGCCGTCGAGGCGCGATATGAAGAAAAGCGCGGGCTGAAACCGGGCCGCCGTCTTGGCTGTCAGGCGACGGTTCAAGGCGACATCGTCATCGACGTGCCGCCCGAAAGTCAGGTGCATAAACAGGTCATCCGCAAAGCAGCGTCCGCACGCACTATCACCATGAACCCCGCCACCCGGCTGTTCTATGTCGAAGTCCGCGAGCCCGACATGGACGAACCCACCGGCGATCTGCAACGCCTCAGCGAGGCGCTGGAGCGCGACTGGCAAATCACCGGCGTGCAGGCTGACATGCGCCTCTTGGCGAAACTCCAGCCGACACTTCGCAAAGGCAATTGGGCCGTCACCGTCGCCGTCTGGCAGGATCACAGCGGCGCGCCACCCAAGCTGATCGACATCTGGCCCGGCTATTTCGAAGGGCGGCTTTATGGCCTTGCCATTGATCTGGGCTCGACCACCATCGCGGCACATCTGACCGATCTCAGAAACGGCGAAGTCACGGGATCGGCCGGGATCATGAACCCGCAGATCCGCTTTGGCGAAGACCTGATGAGCCGCGTGTCATACGTCATGATGAACCCCGGTGGTGACGCTGAAATGACCGCCGCCGTGCACGACGCGATGGACAATCTTGCCCGTGATCTTGCGACCGAGGCCGACATACCGCTGGATCAGATCGTCGAGGCGGTCGTCGTCTGCAACCCGGTCATGCACCACCTTCTTCTGGGTATTGACCCTGTTGAGCTGGGTCAGGCCCCCTTCGCTCTTGCCACTTCGGATGCGATCAACGCGCCCGCCAGTGCTTTCGGCCTTGGCGCCATCAATCCGTCCGCACAGGGCTATATTCTGCCTTGTATCGCGGGCCATGTGGGCGCCGATTGCGCGGCGGTGGCTCTGTCCGAAGAACCCTATAAATCTGAAGACCTTGTCCTGATCTGTGACGTCGGCACCAACGCCGAGATCCTTCTGGGTCAGGCGGGCAAAGTCCTTGCCTGTTCGTCGCCCACCGGCCCCGCCTTTGAGGGCGCGCAGATCTCTTCCGGTCAACGTGCCGCGCCCGGCGCGATTGAGCACATCGAGATTGACCCGGTCACCAAGGAACCGCGCTTTCTTGTCATCGGCTCGGACCTTTGGTCAGACGAGGAAGGCTTTGCAGAAGCCACCGCCACCTCGGGCATCACCGGCATTTGCGGCTCGGGCATCATCGAAGCCGTGGCCGAAATGCGGATGGCGGGGCTGCTTGATCCATCCGGGCTTATCGGATCAGCCGAACAAACCGGCACCCCACGCAACGTGCCAGACGGGCGCACCCATGCCTATGTCATTTTCGATGGCACAAAAGACGGCGGCCCGCTGGTCACCGTGACCCAAGGCGATATTCGCGCAATCCAACTGGCAAAGTCAGCTCTCTATGCAGGGGCTCGCCTTTTGATGGATGAACTGGACACCGACACCGTCGACCGCGTCGTCCTTGCCGGCGCTTTCGGCGCCCATATCTCGCCCAAACACGCCATGGTCCTTGGCATGATCCCCGACTGCCCGCTGGACAAGGTCACTTCGGCGGGCAATGCCGCAGGCACCGGAGCACGTATCGCGCTCTGCGATATCTCGGCCCGGCAAAAGATCGAAACCGAGGTCCGACGCATCGAAAAGGTCGAGACCGCCATCGAGCCCCGTTTCCAGGAACACTTTGTCGCGGCCAACGCCATCCCACACGCAACAGCCCCTTTCCCGGAACTCAGCAAGGTTGTCACACTGCCCCAAGTCAGCTTCAACACCGGTGGCGGCGACCCAAACCGACGTCGGCGTCGCAAGCCGTGAACGGATTTCATTGGTCCCCAAATATGCTGGGGGTCCGGGGGCAAAGCCCCCAGTTCGGCGACGCCGAAAGGCGGCGCAAAGCCTTGACGGAACCCGCACCTCTGCCGTATCTGCATTCAGGTGCGCGGGTGTAGCTCAATGGTAGAGCTTTTGCTTCCCAAGCAAGTGACGAGGGTTCGATTCCCTTCACCCGCTCCAACAGATCGAGACCATGACCGACTATCTCAAAACTCTTGATATGCAAGCCCTTGGCAATCTGGGAATTGAAGGCTGGGCGTACGGGTACGCCGACCGGGTGCGGTTCTATGAACTCGATGCTTTGAACCACGTCAACAACACCGCCTATCTGCGCTGGTTCGAGACGATCCGCGTGGCCTATCTTCAGGACTATGGGTTCACGAATTACACCCATGGCGAAGACGACCCGCAACTGGTGGTACGGGCACAATCGGCTGATTATCTGGCACCCATGCACCAGAATGACACCTATGTTCTGACGGCGCGCACCAGCCTGTTGAAGCCCTCAAGCTTCATTATGGAATATGCCGTCTATGTCGACGGAACCCTGCGCTGCACCGGATCAGCCGTCATGGTCAGCCTTCAGACAGACGGCAAGACGCGCCGGTTGCACAAGCCGCAGGCGATCGCCTTCACGACCGCCCGCGACACAGGCCTAACCGATCAGCGGTGACCAGCTTCCGTTCTCTTCATCATAATGGACCTTCAGCCGGTTCAGCGCGATACGCAGCACGATCTTGCCTGACCGGGCAGACCAACCCATCCGGCGTTCGACAGATTCCATACCTTCAAGAAAACAGCAGCACCGCAGAACGACGTCCCCCAGGCCAGGTCCAAGGTCTTTCAGCGCGGTCATGACCCGCGTGCGCGCCTTGTCCGATCCACCGCCGTCGCCGGATAACTGAATGTTGGTGCTGGCGCCCCCAGTCAGAAACTTGTCCCAGTTCTGCGTGATCCGAGGCCCCATCTGTGCCAGCTCAAAGTCTTCACGCAACCGCTCGCCTGCCGCAACAAGATCTGGCTGCAGAAATGGCTGACCATCCTTGTCTTTGCGCCGGGCAAGTGCGGACAGCGGGCTTTCTGACGCGTTGTAACGAATGCCGCGACGCTTGTTGACGTCCTGATTCTCGCGGGTGGCCCAATCCTTGTGTTGCTCGGAATAGGGATCGCCAGCTTCGCCCACGCCCACACGAACCGCTTCGTCTTCGGCAAGGAAGCGCTTCAATGCCAAACGCCCGGATGTTGTGATCTGATAGCGCGTGATGCGCCCTTCGCCCGCAGCGGCGATCCAGTCGTTCAGCGCCATGGCCTCGGCAATGTGACGTTCAACGACCGCGGTGCGAAGCGTGCGGCCGTCGGTTGTCTCGCGAACCACAACGGCGTTCTCCATGTCCCGCGCAATGGCAAGACAAGCTCCGACCTCGTTCAGGCGACGCAGAATACGCGGAGCTTCACGCCGCAATTCTCCATCATCAGGCACCTTCAATATGCTTGGCTTGACGGAAGTCTTCGATGAATTCTGGCTTAGTTGCATGCTTTCTTTTTCCCCAAAAATAATATCTCGTTGTTCGTTCTTGCCGGTGACCTCGACCAGTCGCTTCAACGCGAGGTCAACCAACATATCGTCCCGGCGCGCTTCGTATCGGCGCACTTGCCTCAGGACCGTCGAAGCATGGCATCCGATCTCGCGCGTGATGGATCGGATGGATCGCCCGTTTTCGACGTGGTCAAGATAAACGATCACTGCTTCCGGAACCCAGTCGGGGACCAGTGGTTTACGTCCAAGTTCTGTTTTCGTTGGCATTGATCCGCCCCTCTCCTCCCTCCAACGAGTAACATGGACACAACCTGCAATTGTAAATCTTACGAGTTCGTTAACGCCGGAGGTCTGAGAGCCATCCTTTTCGATTTCTATAAACATTGTGAAATCTAAGCGTTCGCTGAAACGCGCTGAACGCAACACACGCTTGGGTTGCGCTACATATCCGCCGAGATCCACAAACATGGAGCACGACACAATGGCCGATCCGCTCAGCTATCTGCAAACTCTCTGCCGCCCGAAACTTCTTGTGCGAGCCGCGCGCATCGGTCTGTGCGATTACAATCGCGACCGAAGCCTGCGCCGCATTTTCCCAGGCGCACCACTTTATGCGCCCGGTCATGCCTTCGACGCCTTGGTCGAGCGCGAAGAAGCCCTTGATGCGATCCGCCGCGAAGGGGCTGCCGCCTATTCCGCCGCCCGCCATGTCGAGATTCTGGCCGCCCTGATCAACGAAGCGCGGCTGGCCGATGTCCGCAGGATGGCTGCCTAGGCGAAGGCAGCCGGTGCGTTTTCCTTCGTGTGCGCAATATAAGTGTCCAAAGCCTCAAGGGTGCCCGGATCGATTCCGGGCGCCTGATATTGCTCTAGCAGCATCTTTACGCGGACTTCCGCAAGGGCTTGCGTGTCGCGTGCACCCTCTTCTTCCCACGTCTCGAATGGCTTGTAGTCCAGCAAACTGGTCCGCCAGAACGCATCCTTGAAATTCGCCTGCGTGTGCGCACAGCCAAGATAATGCCCCCCCGGACCAACCTCGCGCATCGCGTCCATTGCCTGACCGTTCTCGGATACATCGACGCCCTCGGCCATTTTGTGCAGAATACCAAGCTGGTCAGCGTCCATCACAAATTTTTCAAGGCTCGCCACCAACCCGCCTTCCAGCCAACCGGCCGCATGAAGCATGAAATTCACACCTGACAAAAGCCCGGCGTTCAGGCTGTTGGCCGTCTCATAGGCCGCTTGGGCATCGGGCAGTTTCGATCCGCAGAACGATCCGGCAGACCGATACGGCAATCCCAGGCGTCGCGCCAACTGCCCCATGCCCATGGTGATCTGACTTGCCTCGGGTGTGCCAAACGTTGGCGCACCCGACCCCATATCGATCGACGCCACGAAAGCACCCGCGATAACCGGCGCACCGGGGCGGACCAGTTGCGAATAGGCGATTCCCGCCATCACTTCGGCCAGAACCTGCGTCAGCGTGCCCGCGACCGAAACCGGCGACATCGCCCCACCCACGATGAAAGGCGAGATGATCGCGGCTTGGTTATTCGCGGCATAGGTTTCCAAAGCGCCCATCATCGTGCGGTCAAAACTCAGCGGCGAGTTGATGTTGATCAGCGAGGTCATCACCGTATTTTCGGCCACGAAGTCCTTGCCGAACAGAATCTCACACATCTCTACCGAGTGCTGCGCCCGCGAGGGTTCCGTCACCGACCCCATGAATGGCTTGTCCGAAAGCGTCATATGCGCCTTCAACATATCCAGATGGCGCACGTTCACCGGCACATCCGTCGGCTCGCAGACCGTGCCGCCGGAATGGTGCAGCCATTTCGACATATAGGTCAGCTTCACGAACTTCTCAAAGTCAGCCATCGTCGCATAACGACGCCCACCAGCCACATCGCGTACAAACGGCGGGCCATAAACCGGGGCCAGCACCAGATTGCGCCCGCCCATTTCGACCGAGCGTTCGGGATTGCGGGCATGCTGGGTAAAGGTCGAAGGGGCTGTTTGGCAAAGCTTGCGGGCCAAGCCTTTGGGAATGTGGACCCGTTCGCCCTGGATATCGGCACCAGCCTCTTTCCAGCGCGCCAAGGCCTCGGGGTTTTCGGTGAAATTGACCCCGATTTCTTCCAGCACCGTGTCGGCATTGGCCTCGATGATCTCGATCGCCTCGGCGTTCAGGATCTCAAGGTTGGGAATGTTTCGTTCGATGTACTTTGCAACATCGAAACTGATTGCCGAGCGTTCAGCCCGCCGTGCGGCTCCGCCACCTTTGCCTCGTCTAGACACGCGCGCACTCCAAAATGCCTGTTTCCCGACAATTCTTAACGCGGCGCAGGCCCGGCACAGTGCTGGTTTGCGTCCTTTGCCGCAGGAAACCGACATATCCAGCGACTTGTGGTCTTGCACCGCCCAGCCCACCTGCATAATCAGCGGGTATGACCGATGCCTCTCACGACCGCCTTCTGATCATCGACTTCGGCAGCCAGGTAACGCAGCTTATTGCGCGGCGCTTGCGCGAGTTGAATGTCTATTGCGAAATTCACCCCTTCCAAAGCGTCACCGATGCCTTTCTGGCCGAGTTTGCGCCCAAGGCGGTGATCCTGTCAGGCGGGCCTGCCAGCGTTGTGCACGACGGTTCCCCCCGCCCGCCGGAAAGCCTGTTCGATCTGGGCGTGCCGGTCCTTGGGATTTGCTATGGCCAGCAGGTGATGATGCAGATGTTGGGTGGCCGCGTCGAAGGCGGCAAGATCTCAGGCGGCGGTGGAACGGCTGAATTTGGCCGGGCTTATGTGACACCCGAAGGCGCGCCTTTGCCTTTGCTCGACGGCTGGTTCTCCGAAAACCGCGAGCAAGTCTGGATGAGCCACGGCGACCACGTTGCCAAGATGGCCCCCGGTTTCGAAGTTTACGGCACCTCGCCCAATGCGCCCTATGCGGTCACGGCGGATGTGTCGCGCAACTTCTTCGCCGTGCAGTTTCACCCGGAAGTGCACCACACACCCAAGGGCGCGAAACTTTACGAGAATTTCGTCCGCCTCGCTGGATTTAGCGGCGATTGGACGATGGGCGCATACCGAGACGAAATGGTCGCAAAGATCCGCGAACAGGTAGGCGACGCCCATGTGATCTGCGCTTTGTCGGGCGGCGTCGACAGTTCGGTTGCCGCCGTTCTGATCCACGAGGCCATTGGCGATCAGCTGACATGCGTCTTCGTCGATCACGGATTGCTCCGCCTGAACGAGGCCGAGGAAGTCGTGACCATGTTCCGCGACAACTATAACCTCAAACTGATCCACGCCGACGAAAGCGAATTGTTCCTTGGCGCACTGGATGGTCAAAGCGACCCCGAAACCAAGCGCAAGATCATCGGCGGCTTGTTTATCGACGTCTTCCAGAAATACGCCGACCAGATCGAGGGAGCGGCGTTTCTGGCCCAAGGCACGCTTTATCCGGATGTGATCGAATTTGTCAGCTTCTCGGGCGGGCCATCCGCGACGATCAAATCGCACCATAACGTCGGCGGTCTGCCCGAAAAGATGGGCCTGAAACTGGTCGAACCCCTGCGCGAACTCTTCAAAGACGAGGTCCGCGCTTTGGGCCGCGAATTGGGCCTGCCCGCCAGTTTCATCGGCCGGCACCCCTTTCCCGGCCCCGGCCTGGCAATCCGCTGTCCCGGCGAAATCACGCGCGCCAAACTGGATATCCTGCGCGCCACGGATGCGGTCTATATCGACCAGATCCGCAAGCACGGGCTATATGACGAGATATGGCAAGCCTTTGCCGCCATTCTGCCGGTCCGCACCGTCGGCGTCATGGGCGACGGGCGGACTTATGACTTTGCCTGCGCTTTGCGGGCCGTCACCAGCGTCGATGGGATGACGGCGGACTATTATCCATTCACCCACGAATTTCTGGCCGAAACAGCGACCCGCATCATTAACGAAGTGCCGGGCATAAACCGGGTGACCTATGACATCACATCAAAGCCGCCGGGCACGATCGAATGGGAATGACCTGCCCGGCCTTGCCGATATGACACGGGACTTCTCTGGTGTTAGCCAACAGGCCACAAAGGTCTCGCGAGATCCTTTGACCTAAGTTAACGTCCTCGCCAACAAGATTTTGTTTTAAGGGTGTAAGACAATATGGCACTTATTCGTTGGACAATTGCGATCGTGGTTCTGTTCGCTTGGATCGCAGTGATTGGCACAGGCCTTTACGTGGCAATGTACGAAAAAGACGAGGTAACGCCGTCCGGAGACATTATCGTGGCGCTGGCCGGCAATGCTGGCAAGAATAACGGGATGAACGGCCAGACGATGCTGCGGCTGGAAAAGGCTGTCGAACTTTATCAGGCACAAGAAGGTGCGACACTGGTTGTCACCGGCGGCGGCGAGCCACCCGTGGCCGAAGCAATGCGTGACGCGGCCATTGCGGCAGGTGTTCCGGAAGCCGATATTCTGGTCGAAGCGGCATCGCATTCGACACTTCAGAACGCGCTTTTCACCGCCGATTTCGAGCAGCTGGACAAGTCAGCTCCGGTGATCATCGTGACACACCGGTATCACCTGCCGCGCGCATGGGCGTCGTTCCGCTGGGCCGGGTTTTCGAATGTGACCCGCGTTGCCGCTGATCCCGACGGGCGGCTTTGCCAGTCACAGCGGCTCGCTGCTTTGGGAATCCGTGAAATGGCCGCTGAATGTCGTACGCGCAGCTGCCGCAAGCGCCGCCATGGCCGGTGACGTCCCACGCGAGAACTACATCAAATATCTGGAATGACCGACGCTGCGCGGCCGTTGCTGGCCGCGGCCTGGATGACAGGCGCGATAGTCTCGTTCTCGTCAATGGCGATGGCTGGCCGCGCTCTGTCGCCATGAAGTCGATACTTTCGAGATGATGATGTACCGGTCGTTCATCGGCCTCGCGTCATTCTGGTCATTGGCACGGTCGACGGGAAAACTGCGCGAGGTGCGTTACGACCGGCTGCCGTTGCACGGATGCGCAACCTGGCCCACTTCACCGGCCAGAACCTGTGGTTTTCCGCGCTGTCGCTGATCACGCTGGCGCAGGTCTTCGCGCTGGAATTCACCTCGCCGATCTGGGTCGTCGTCCTGGCGGTTCTGTTTCTGGGTGAGCGCCTGACCGGGCACGCGTTCCTGGCGGTGCGTCTGGGATTTCTGGGCGCGATTGCCGTCGCCCGCCCCGGCGCGGGCGGCGATCCCCTTGGGCTGACGCTGGCGGCACGTTCGGCCATCGGATTTGCAGGGTCGATTGTCTCCACCAAGATGCTGACCCGTACCGAAACCATCTTCGGCATCCTGTTCTGGCTGACGGTCATGCAGGCGATCATGGGCATGGTCGCCACCGGCTGGGATGGCGACGTCGCCTGGCCTTCGACCGCCGCATGGCCCTGGGTGGCGCTGATCGGTTGCGCCGGGCTTTTGGCGCATACCTGCCTGACAAACGCGCTGGCCGTCGCCCCCGCAACCGTGGTCGTGCCGATGGATTTCCTGCGCCTGCCGGTGATCGCTGTGGTCGGAGCCATGTTCTATGACGAACCGCTCGATTTCTGGGTTTTTCTGGGGGCGGCGCTGATTTTCGGCGGAAATTATGCCAATATGCTGTTCGAGATCGCGCCGCCAACCAACGTGACGGTTTTGTGACGCGGCGGAACAGTAAATTTGTGACGCCGGGTCAGTAATTGATCCGAACCGCTTTGGGATCGTATAACAACCCTAAGAAATTTTTGGCTCTTCGGGAGGGGACAGCATCCATCATGAAAAGACTCTGGTCTAGTCGGCCGCTTGCCCATGCAGGCGCGACCGCAGCACATGCCGGCGGGCTCGAGCGGACATCACAGTCGTCGGGATTCTTTTCGAACACGGCCGTTATGTGGAGCTGAGTTTCTCGGTACGTGTGCGCCCGATGTCAGCGGTACCGTTGGCGGTGGCACAGTCCCGTCGGGCAACATGACCGAAAACTATTCTGAATTTCGGGTTCGCCTACAAGGCCGACCTGAACGACAAGTTTTCCTATGCGCTGATTTATGATCAGCCCTACGGCGCAGACAGTGCTCTATCCCGGCACGTTCGGCGTTGATCCGTATTTTGCAGCCGGATCGACGGCCGAGTTCACATCGCACGCGCTGACGGCATTCTGCAAGTACAATCTGGAAAACAACGTCAGCGTTTATGGCGGCCTGCGTGCACAGACCATCGAAGCCGACGCTAATGTGCCGTTTCTGGGTGCTTACACGGCCAACGGCGAACGCGACTTTGCGATGGGTTATCTTGTCGGCGCGGCCTATGAAAAACCCGAGATCGCCTTGCGCGTCGCGCTGACGTATCAGTTCGGCAGTCGATCACAGCCTGAGACGACCGAAAATTCCGCGCTGGGAGCCGGTCACGTTTCGCAGACTCCGATCGAAACGCCGCAGGCGGTGAACCTGGAATTCCAGAGCGGCGTTGCCGAGGACACGCTTGGTTTTCGGGTCGATCCATTGGGTGGACTGGTCGAACCTGACATTACCGCCCGCTGACTAGAAACGATCGGCGGCGGTGGGTCGCTGGTCAGCTTTGCACGATGACCGCATCACCTATCACGCTGGGTGTCGGCGACGTCGCTGAACGAAACCTGGTCAGTTGCGGGTTCGGTCAGCTTACGAAGAAACACAGGCAGCCTGACCGGCAACCTCGGACCGACGGACGGCTTCTGGGCGTGTGGACTTGGCCGCCGTATACACAAGGACAATATGAAGGTCACGGCAGGCGTCCGCTATGTCGATCTCGGACAACGCACCGACAACTGGTCCTGGTGCTGATTTCGGGCAACTCGGCCATCGGCGTGGGCGTGCAGGTCGGCTGGTCAGTTCTAAGCCCGCTCCAGGTCATTCGGAAGAGCCCCGCCCAACCGCGGGGCTTTTTCTTTGCGCAGGAACCGGGTCGCGCCGGTGCCGTTGCGCGCTAGTCCAGACCCATGAGCAACGCGCATCTCTCCCGCACATGGCCGGAACTGACGCTTGCTCGCGCTGATCTGGGGCGGATCGTTTCTGGCGATCCGCACGGCGCTGGACGAGATCGGGTTTCTCGCTCGGTCGCGCACCGCGTGCTTTGGGCCGCGCTGGCGCTTTGGCTGGTGATCGTCGCGCCGGCCTGGCCGTTGCCGCGCGACCGCCGCATCTGGGGCGCGTTTCTGGTGATGGGCTGCCTCAACAACGTCATCCCGTTCAGCCTGATGGCCTGGGGGCAGTTGCACATCGAAACCGGGTTGACCGCGATCCTGAACGCCGCGACCGCGATCTGGGGCGTGCTGGTCGCGGCGCTCGTCTTTGCCGACGAACGCCTGACGTCGCGACGGCTCGCGGGGTCGTGCTCGGGTTTTGCGGCGTGGCGATGGCCATCGGCGCTGCGCAATCTGGCGGCCTTCGATCTGCGCTCGCTGGCGCAACTGGCCGTCATCCGCGGCACGATCAGCTATGCGCTTCGCCGGAAGCTGGGCGCGCGCCACGCTGTCGGGTCAGTCTCCGCTGATGTCGGCGGCGGGGATGCTGACCGGATCGACGCTGGTCGATGCTGCCGCTGGCGTGTGGTCGTCGAAGGCCCGCTTCCCGCTTGACATGGCTCCGCGCACCTGGGTGGCCATCGCGTATTATCGCCCTGATTTCGACCGCCTGCGCCTATCTGCTCTATTACCGCATTCTGGCCCGGCAGGGGCGGGCAACCTGTTGCTGGTCACGCTGCTGATCCCGCCCGTCGCGATCCTTCTTGGCGCATGGGTCACGGGACGAAACGCTGTCCCAAGCGCCTATGCGGGCTTCGGCTTTCTGGCGCTTGGCCTTCTGATCCTTGACGGGCGGCTGGGCCACGTCGCCCGAAAATACCCGCGCCGCGTGATTGACCGCTCCGCTCGCGCGACCGTAACCCATGCTTCGCGAGAGCGGAGCGAGGACGAGCAGATGCTATACGACAGCGCAAGCCGCGTGGCGGCAGCGCCGCCGCAGAAGCGGATCATGCTGTTCGGCATGTCGGGCTTGGGCAAGACCCATATCTCGAACCTTCTGCGGGCGGACGGCGGCTGGTTTCACTACTCGGTCGATTACCGCATCGGCACGCGCTACATGGGCGAGCACATCGCCGACAATTTCAAGCGCGAGGCGATGAAGGTGCCGCTGCTGCGCGAATTGCTGATGATCGGATTCGGTGTCATATCGGCTCCAACATCACCTTCAACAACCTCGCCCCACTGTCGACCTATCTCGGCAAGCCCGGCGACCCGGCGAAGGGCGGCGTGCCGTGGGACGGAATATCTGCACCGTCAGGAACAGCACCGCGACGGCCGAAACGGCCGCCATGCTGGACACCGCGCATTTCATCCGCGCGCGCGAAAGAACTTTACGGCTACGACAATTTCGTCTGCGACACCTCCGGGTCGGTCTGCGAGATCGTTGATCCCGACGATCCGGCCGATCCGGTGCTGTCGGCCTTGGCGGACACACTTGCTGATGGTCTGGATCGAAGGTTCCGACGCGCATACCCAGGAACTGATCCGCCGCTTCGACCGCGCGCCGAAGCCGATGTGCTATCAGCCCGGCGTTTCTGGAAGACTGCCTGGGCAGAGCTATCTGGCCGAGAAATCCGTGGCCGCCGACAAGGTCGACCCGGACGATTTCGTGCGCTGGACCTATGCCCGCGCCTTGCCCACCGCCAGCCGCGCTATCGCGCGATGGCGGAAAACTGGGGCATCACGGTCGCCGCCGACGATATTGCGCAAGTCGCATGCCAAGACGACTTGATTGGCCTGATCGGGGCCCGACTTGACGCCATGTGACCGGCCCTGCTCTTGAGAAACAACGTCCAGAGCGCTATTTCCTGTCTTCTTCGCAACATCGGAACATACAATGCCCATCAGACTGCCATCCACCCTCCCCGCCTTTGACGTGCTGACGCGCGAGGGTGTGATGGTGATGCCCGAGGATGTGGCCGACCGTCAGGATATTCGACCGCTGAAGATCGGCCTGCTGAACCTGATGCCCAAGAAAATTCAGACCGAGAACCAGTTCGCCCGGCTGATCGGCGCGACGCCCTTGCAGATCGACCTTCATCTGATCCGTATGTCCGAACATCAGACCAAGAACACCGCCGCCGAGCATATGGAGGAATTCTATCGCCCGTTTCAGGAGGTGGCAGGATGAGAAATTCGACGGGCTGATCATCACCGGTGCCCCGATCGAGCATCTGCCGTTTGAAGACGTGACCTATTGGGATGAACTCAAGGTGGTCATGGACTGGACCCAGACCAATGTGCACATGACCTTCGGTGTTTGCTGGGGCGGCATGGCGATGATGAACTATTTCCACGGTGTGCCCAAGCATATCCTGCCCGCGAAAAGCTTTGGCTGTTACCGGCAGCAGAACCTTGACCCGGCCTCGCCGTTTCTGCGGGGCTTTTCGGACGAATGCTTCACGCCGGTCAGCCGCTGGACCGAAATGAAGGACGCTGAAATCGCATCGGCCGGACTGAAAACCCTGCTGGGCAGCGATCGAGACCGGACCTTGTCTGGTCGAGGATGCCGTCCATCGTGCGCTCTACATCTTCAACCATTTCGAATATGACAGCGGCACGCTAAAGGAAGAATACGACCGCGACGTTGCTGCAGGCACGCCGATTGATGTGCCGATCAACTATTATCCCGACGATGATCCGACGCAGACACCGCAGAACCGCTGGCGCAGCCACGCACATCTGCTTTACAGCAATTGGATCAGCGAGATTTACCTGACAACGCCGTACGATGCGTCTTTGATCGGCGAGGCGTCGACGGATCTGCGGCGGTGACATCATGCACCTCTCCGCTAAGTGCCGCCTAATGATTGGCACGATCCTCATCGCGCTGGTCGCCGTCGCTTTTGGACGGTTTACCCTGATGCGCGCTGATCTGCGCGAAGCAGCCATCGAGGTTCGCCACGGGAACATCGGCGAGACCGTCAAAGTGAACGGCCGCGACGTACATGTCATCGTCCAAGGCGAAGGCCCCGATCTGGTGCTGATCCACGGCGCAGGCGGCAACGCACGTGACTTTACTGCCAACTTCGCCGAGAGCTTGACCAGCCGTTACCGCGTTTTTGCCGTAGACCGTCCGGGGTTGGGTTGGTCGGAACGGATTGATCCCGCGCTGAACAAGACCTTCACCACTTCGGCCGAGACCCCAATCGAGCAAGCGCGTCACCTGTCCGCCGCCGTCCAGCAACTGGGTGCCAAAGACCCCATCGTCCTTGGCCATTCTTATGGCGGTGCGATTGCTATGGCCTGGGCACTGGAAGAACCGGCGTCCGGCATAGTCATCGTCTCAGGCGCAACAATGCCCTGGCCAGGCCCGCTTCAGACCTATTACAGGGTCTTCGGCTCGCTTTTGGGCAGTGCTTTTGGTGCCCCCTTAGTCTCGGCCTATGTGCCCGAAACCCGCGTGGAAACGGCGATCGAGGGTGTCTTTGCGCCGGCATCCGTCCCGCCTAACTATTTCAACACCACTGCCGTCATGCTGGGCACACGGATCGACACGTTTCGCGCAAATGCACGGCAGGTCAAAGCGCTTCGTCCGAACCTTGTCGAGATGTCGGGTCGTTATCCAAAGCTTTTCTTACCGGTCGAGGTCATCCACGGCACAGCCGACACAACGGTGCGCCCGGAAATCCATGCCGTTCCCCTGTCGGAAACCGTTCCAGACGCCAATTTGACGCTTTTAGAGGGCGTTGGGCACGCCCCGCACCATGTTGCCCCGCTACACATCAAGGCAGCAATCGACCGGGTTGCCACCCGCGCCGGATTGCGCTGAGGGGTCTGCGTCCCTAGGTTCTGTTAAAAGTAAAGGCGCATAACATGACCCTTCCCTTCGACGGAGCCATCTCGGCATTCCACGAAAACGACGCACCGAAAGAGGTGCGCAAAGCCATCGCCAAGGCGGGCAAGAAAGACATCCTGTCCGACAGCTATCCCTATGACAAAGCGATGAGCGTCGAAGACTACGAAGAAGAAGTCGAAGCGCTTCAATTGGAACTGGTCCGTTTTCAGGCTGATGTGAAGGAAACCGGCAAGCGCGTCGTCGTCGTCTTTGAGGGCCGTGATGCAGCGGGAAAAGGCGGCACAATCAAAAGGTTCCGCGAAAATCTTAATCCTCGCGTCGCCCGCGTGGTCGCTCTGTCGAAACCGTCTGACCGCGAAGCCGGCGAGTGGTATTTCCAACGCTATGTGAACCAGCTTCCGACTGAGGGCGAAATCGTCCTTTTCGATCGAAGCTGGTACAATCGAGCCGTTGTCGAGCACGTTTTCGAGTTCTGCACACCGGACCAGCGTAAGCATTTTTTCACGTCAAGTGCCCGAGTTCGAAAGCATGCTGGTCGATGAAGGCATCATCCTGCGAAAGCTCTGGCTGAACGTCGGGCGCGCCGAACAACTCCGCCGCTTTCTGAAACGTGAGAAAGACCCGCTAAAGCAATGGAAACTTTCGCTGGATCGACGTTGAAGGCCTGAAGAAATGGGATGCTTACAGCGCCGCCATCAAGGAAAACTTCGAGCGCTCCCACACCGAACATGCGCCATGGACGGTTGTGCGATCCGACGACAAGAAACGCGCCCGTCTGGCTGCGATCCGCGCAGTTTTGCAGGGCATCGACTATGTTGGCAAAGGCAAACTTGCCGCTCCCGACGCCAAAATATGTGGTGGTCCGGACATCTGGGATGCCTAAACGCGGCTATCACCACGGCAACCTTCGCCAAGCGCTTGTGGACGCCGCCCTTGAACTGATCGAGGAAAAGGGTCCGACCGGCTTCACATTGTCCGAAGCGGCCAAACAGGCAGGTGTGACGCCCGCCGCCGTGTACCGGCACTTCGAAGGCCGGGAAGAGCTGATCGCCGAAGCCGCACGCCAAGGCTACGAGATCTTCGCTGACCTGATGGAGTACGCCTTCGAGACCGGCCAGCCGTCGTCACTGGCGTCGTTCGAGGCCACGGGCCGGGCCTATCTTGCCTTTGCGCGCCGCCATCCCGGGCACTATGTGGCGATGTTCGAAAGCGGAATATCCATCAACCGCACGCCAGAACTTGCCCTGATCGCGGGCCGCGCCTTTGGAGTGCTGGAAAAATCAGCCTCGGCCTTGTCCGAAAGCATACCCCCCGAAAAGCGCCCGCCACCACAGATGTTCTCGGCCCATATCTGGGCGATGAGCCACGGTGTCGTCGAGCTTTTCGCCCGGGGATCGCCAGGAACCAAATCGCCGTTTTCACCGGAAGATCTGCTGGAATCGGGCATCGGCATCTATCTGCGCGGCCTTGGGTTGGTGCCCGAAGACAAGTAAGATCAGCACCCGCAACACTCTGTTCACATATTCCCAACAATTTTCGACGATTTTTCGTGTATACTTAGGTTTGTGTAGAACGTGTTAGTGAGTGTTTGAATGTATGAGTTTCTCGCGCCCTGGGGCGTGCTAGTTCCTGCTCTTTCCGCCATCGTCGTCTATGTTCTGGTCGCTGAACAGCGACGTAAGGAACAACTTCGGATGATTCAGGCTCCAAGCTGAGCCCTTCAATCCGCAGCCACTTCATCCTATCTTAGGTTCATGGATAGCGTTGAACTTCCCCGCCTGATTTATCTGGTCCTGCTTGGCACGGCCCTTGCGGGCTGGTTTATTGCGGAAAATCGCCAGAACCTTGGCCAGACAGCCCGAATGGCGATTGCCTGGGGGCTGATTTTTCTGGGCGTCATCGCGGCTTACGGGCTGTGGGGCGACATTCGCAATGATGTGATCCCGCGTCAGGCCGTCGTGGAAGATGGCGCAATCGAAGTGCCCCGCAGCATCGACGGCCAATTCCACCTGACACTGCTTCTGAACGACGAACCTGTGGAATTTCTTGTCGATACCGGGGCCACGGACATCGTTCTCAGCCTCGACGACGCCGAACGCATCGGGTTGGACCCTGCCAACCTGGCCTTTCTTGGCACGGCGCGCACCGCCAATGGATCGGTCAAGACAGCCTTTGCGACGGTGGACGAAATCGCCCTTGGCCCCGTGGCTTTCAACCGCGTGCGCGTGGCGGTCAATGGTGGCGAGATGCGCGGATCGCTGTTGGGCATGAGTTTTCTCAGCCGTTTGAGCCGGCTCGAGATCACCGACAACACCCTGCGGCTGGAACCCTGATCAGCCCTTGACGATCGTATAGGTCCCCTCGCCCGCAAGAATCCCACGGAAGCCGCCCGGTTCATCCAGCGAAAAGACGATGATCGGCAGCTTGTTGTCCCGCGCCAATGCAATGGCGCTGGCATCCATCACGCCCAGATGCTTGGCCAGAACCTCATCATAACTGACGGTCTCATAGCGCTTGGCATCAGCGTGTTTCTCGGGGTCTTTGTCGTAAACGCCGTCGACCTTGGTGCCCTTGAAGATCGCCTCACACGACATCTCGGACGCCCGCAGTGTCGCCGCCGTATCGGTGGTGAAATACGGATTGCCCGTACCAGCGGCGAAGATACAGACCCGCTTCTTCTCAAGGTGGCGCACAGCGCGGCGCCGAATATAGGGTTCGGCCACCTCATCCATCCGAATGGCGCTGATGACACGGGTATGGACGCCCAAAGCCTCCATGGAAGATTGCACCGCCAGCGCGTTCATCACAGTGGCCAGCATGCCCATATAGTCGGCTGTGGTGCGCTCCATCCCCTGCGCCGAGCCCTGAAGCCCGCGAAATATGTTCCCGCCGCCAATGACCATGCAAATCTCGACCCCAAGGTCATGCACCGATTTCACTTCGCGCGCGATACGCTCGACAGTGGGCGGATGCAGTCCGTACCCCTGGTCGCCCATCAGCGCCTCACCGGAAATCTTCAGAAGGACGCGACGATAAGCGGGGTGATCTGTCATGATGGCAGGGCTCCTTTGACGCGGGCTTTGCGCCCGGCGCGAAAATGTCGGAAAACGGCGCAAGGTTCAACGAGGGATCCATGCAAGAGTTGATGAAATCGCTCGACCGCACGCGCCCGGTCATGATCGCCGGGCCAACGGCCAGCGGAAAATCAGCGCTGGCGTTGAAGATAGCGGCGAAGTTGGGCGGCCCAGTGGTCAATGCAGACGCCATGCAGGTCTTTGCCGATTGGCGGGTTTTGACCGCCCGACCGTCGGAACATGACGAAGCGGCATGGCCGCACGCGCTTTACGGGCATGTGCCAGGGCATAAGCCCTATTCCGTGGGCCAATGGCTGCGCGAGGTCGCTCCCCTGCTGAAAGGCCCGCCACCGGTCATCGTCGGCGGCACGGGGCTTTACTTCACTGCGCTGACCGAAGGGCTGGCCGATATCCCCGAGACGCCGCCCGATATTCGAAACCAAGCCATGCACCGCATTGAAACCGAAGGTGCCGCCGCCCTCCTTGCTGAACTCGACCCCCAAACCGCCGCCCGGATCGACAGGGCCAACCCCATGCGGGTTCAGCGCGCGTGGGAGGTGCTGACCGCGACCGGGAAAAGCCTTGCCGCATGGCAGGATGAAACCGGCCCACCTCTCCTGCCCCTCGCTCAGGCGCAACCCCTCCTGATCGACGCACCCAAAGACTGGCTGACCCCGCGCATCGAACAGCGCTTCGATCTGATGTTGGCCCAAGGCGCTCTGGAAGAAGCCCGCCAAAACGAGCCCGACTGGCACGCAGGTCTGCCGTCCGCCAAAGCCATAGGCGCTGCCGAACTCATCGCCCATGTGAGCGGCGACATGACAATCGACGCCGCACGGACCGCGTCCATCATCGCAACACGCCAATACGCCAAACGCCAGCGCAGTTGGTTCCGGGCGCGTATGTCAAACTGGCAAAGCATCACTGTCTGACACTTCTTCTTGGCAAAAATACTCCGAGGGGGTTTGGGGGAGCAGCGCTTCCCCAATTGGTCGACGGGCAATGCCCGGCGAAACCTCAGTTCGCTTTCAGATAGGCCACCAGAATATCGCGCGCCGCTTGCAGATCGCTCTTTTCGATCATCTCTGTCACCGTGTGAATATACCGCGTACCGACAACAATCCCCACAGCCCGCGCGCCCGATGCCGCCTGCTGAGCCGCCGCTCCGTCCTGCCCGCCTGATCGCAACATGGTCCGCTGATAGGGGATCTTCTTCTTCTCGGCCAAGGCGGCGATATCGGCCACCAAAGCCTTGTCGGCAATGAATGATCCGTCACGGATGTGCAGGCCAAAGCCTTTGCCCTGCTCGGTCGTCCGATCCTGTTCCGGCACGCCCGGCGTGTCGCAAGACAGCGTCACATCAATGCCAATGCCGATGTCAGGCTTGACGCGGTAAGATGCCGTCCGGGCACCGCGCAGACCCACTTCTTCCTGCGTCGTGAAGACCACATGGATTTCCGAGGCCGTCTTGGTTTTGCCCAAGCCCCGGATCGCTTCAATCCCCAGCCAGCAGGCAATGCGGTTGTCCAGCGCCTTGGACACAAGCTTGTCGCCCATCTCAAGGAATGGCTCGTCCATCACCACCATATCGCCCACGTTGACCACGTCCTTGGCTTTCTTGCCAAGACCGGTGTCGATAAAGAACTCATGCGGTTCGGGCACCTTTTTGCGGTCTTCAGCACTGGCGATATGCACAGGACGCCCGGCAGGGTTCATCACAGCCTTCAGATCGCCCTTTTCCGAACAGACCAGAACCCGGCGCGAAAAAAGGTTGCGCGCATCAAATCCGCCTACCGTTTGCAGGTACAAAAAGCCCTTGTCCGAGATATGGCTCACCAGAAACCCGATCTCGTCCATATGACACAGCAGCATGATCCGCTGCGGGTTCTTGCCCTTGCCCTTGCGCACACAATGCAACGATCCCATGGCATCTTGTTCAACGGTGTCGAACAGACCCTTGGTCTCTTCGGTGATCAGGCCACGCACGCGCTCCTCATGGCCCGGCACACCCGGCGTTTCGCAAAGTTGGCGCAAAAGCTCGATATTCATCTCGATCTGTCCTTTCAGGTTTGACCGGGAATCTGCCCCATGCCCCGACAAAATGCCAGTTCAGAAACCAGTGGCCATAAACTTGCCAAAAATCCGGGCAAAACTTCTTGAAGCGAAACCAAAGAATGACCCATGCCACGAGACATGCCCCCCGTCGCGCTGCCGGCACTTGCCTTCTTCGATGCACCCGAACCCAAGGACAGCGCGCTGCGCACCGGCGGCCTGCCACGGTTGCCCGCAAGCATCGACTGGCCTTTCATTCACGAAGACACGCCGTTTCACTTCTTCGCTGACATCGACCTTGCTGCACTTCCCCGCCAGGTCGAAGCAGGGGGCGACACCTATCCGCTGCCCGACTTTCCCAAAACCGGCCACCTGTTCATCTTTATGCCGCTGGTCGCCGACTATCTTTACAATGAAGAGCCAAAGGTCATCTACGCCGCCGACGCCACGGAAGACACGGTCGAACGCCAACCACCACAGGAACTTTCGCGGCTCGACGACGACGAAACGAGGTCTGTCGTCGACAGGACCAAACTGAACGCCAGCGGCACAGGTTTTCTTCCGGCCTTTTACGAAACGCGACCGATTATGTCGGCCCGTGCCGAAAACCCTCTTTGGTGGAACATGGAACGCGACAGCCTTTCCGAAGAGGAAATCTATCGCCGAGATTTGGCTTATGCCGAACAACTCAAGGCGCTCGGCATCGACTATGACGTTCCACTCCCCACCCCGAAAGCTGCCCGCGAACCGCTGTATGAAGAGATTCCTTTTTATTTCCAGGGGTTCTTTCAGCGCGGCGTTTTTCAGTGGACATGGGAATACATCTTCGAGGTCTGCAAACGCGCCTATGCCGGATGCCACGACTTACATGTCGAGGAAGTCAAAAACTGGATCGAGGATGGTAACGACCATCCGAGCTTTCACCGTTTGATCGCGAAGATGGAGGCCAAGAAGGCCAAGATCGAGGCCGAGAAATTTTCTGACCGCCCGGGGCTTTGGGAAGGCATCGCCTGCGACCACATCCCGGCGGTGACCATGCGGCTTGACGTTCAGCTGGCGCGCTGGATGGGATACGCGCGCGTCATGCAGAAAAAGCCGCAGACAGAAGAAGACAAACGCGCCTTCCTTGCCATGCTCGCTCCCAGCGAATGTGGAAACGATTGCGTGACAAAAGCCGACCTGCGCGTCCTTGGCAAATTCCGCGACCATCGCGTCAGGGCATTTTACGTCGAGCAAGAGATAAACAAGGCGTTCAAACGCGTCGCACAGGAGCGCACCGATCTTCACCCCGGGCGATCACCGGACCCGGTTCACGACTTCGGCGACACTGACCGTGCCGCACAAGTCGTCCAGATGTTCGGAGCGGGTTATCTGATGCAGAATGCGGCCATCAAAAATGAAAACAAGGTGCTGCTTTTTCAAATAGCGAACGGCGGCGGACTGGAACTGGACGGCATCCTGCAGGTCTGGATCGCCCACGAAGACCTTGCAGCGGGCAGGTTCGATCAAGCGTTCGGGACGTTTGAAACCACCTGAACGCCTTCTGCGGCGCCGCCCTTACGCCCTTACAATGGCCAGAAGAACGGGATCAGAAACGACGCGATGATGCCAACCGACAGGTTCAGAGGCAGCCCGACCTTCAGGAAGTCGGCAAAGCGGTACCCGCCCGGGCCATAAACCAGCATGTTGGTCTGATAGCCGATGGGTGTTGAGAACGCCGCCGATGCCGCCACCATCACGGCCACCACCAAGGGACGCGGGTCGATGCCCAGCGACTGCGCCAAACCGATGGCAATGGGCGTCACCACAACGGCCACAGCGTTGTTGGATATCATCTCGGTCAGGACCGAGGTCAGCAGATAAATCGCCCAAATGATCGCCCAAGGCGGCAGCCCCGACAGCATCGGCGTCAACTGCCCGACGATCAGACTTACAGCGCCCGTGGCCTCCAAAGCGGCTCCGATAGCGAGCATCGAGAAAATCAATGCCAGAAGCCGCCCGTCGATAACCGAAAACGCCTCGTCTGCATCAATACAACGCGTGACAAAGATGATCGCCATCGCAATCACCGCCAAGGCAAGGATCGGGGCCGCACCAAGGGCGGCGAGGATCACGATGCCAGCCAATGCGATCAGGGCAATCGGCGCATGGCTGCGGCGGTAGGCGCGCGCTGATGGTTCGGCCACGTTCACAAGGCCCGCATCTGCCGCAAGACGACCAATGTCTTCCGCCGAGCCTTCCAGCAGAAGCGTATCGCCCACGCGCACGACAAGATCGTCCAGCTGACGGCCAATGTTCTGGTTCTGACGATGCACGGCCAACGGATAGACACCGTACCGTCGCCTGAGGCGCAAAGCCCCCAGCGAGCGTCCCACAAGGCTGGCGCCCGGCGTGATCAGAACCTCGACCGTCGTGGTTTCCACCGACGACAGTTTGTCGACCATGCGGATGTCTTTATTCGCTTGCAGGCCCAGCAATTCCTCCATCTGCGTCCGCAAAACCACCCGGTCGCCCGCCTGAAGTTCAACTTCGCCCATGTTCCGGCGCAACGACAAATCGCCCCGCAATACGTCGATCAAACGCACGCCGTCGCGGCGAAAAACTTCAACATCGGTCACCTTCTGCCCAATAAGCGCGCTGTCTTCGGGAAGCGCGACTTCGGTGAAGAACTTCTTCTTTGATCCTTCCGACAAAAGGCTCGCCATGCTGTCGCGGTCCGGCAAAAGGTGCACACCGATGAAACGCAGGTAAATGCCGCCCCAAAGCACAAGGATAATCGCCAGCGGTGTAACCTCGAAAATCGAAAAAGCTTCCAACCCTTGGGCCCGCGCAACCCCATCGACCAGCAAGTTCGTCGACGTGCCGATCAGCGTCAGCGTGCCCCCAAGGATCGCCGCATAAGACAAGGGAATCAATAACTTGCTGGGCTTGACCCCCAGTTTCTTGGCCAGTTGCACAAAGACCGGGATCATCACCAGCACGACAGGCGTGTTGTTAACAAAGGCCGAGCCAATGACAACCAGCGCCATCAACCCGAAGATCGCCATCTTCGGGTTCGTGTCGGCCTTGGCTTCGGCCATCGAGGTGAAGGATTCCAAAGCTCCGGTCCGCACCAAGGCCCCCATCACAATGAACATCGCAAGGATGGTCCAAGGTGCCGGGTTAGACAGCACCGCAACCGCATCTTCGTAAGGCAAAACGCCCAAGGCCAACATGACGGCTGTGCCCGAGATCGCGGTGACTTCAGGCGGATAGACCTCGCGGATGAAAAGCGCAAACATCACGCCCACCACCGCCAGTGCCAGTGCGGCCTGCATTGAGTTTGAAAGTTGGAGCAGCTCTGCCATTTCAGCGATGTTCGCCGGTTTCCCCGGCCGCTTCAAGCGCCGCTTCAGGGGCTTGGCGGGGTTGCACCAGAAACATGCCCAGAAGCATCACGCCCATCGCGCCCCAAACCCAGCCGGAATAGCTTTCATCCAGAATGACCAGCGCCCACATGACCCCGAAACCAGTGACCAGATAGCTGACCTGCACCGCAAAAACAGGCCCTGCCCGCCCCACCATCCAGACATAGGTTACATAGACCGCCACGTGGATCATCGCCGACACCAGCACCGCCAAGTCCGGCAGCCTCCAAGGCGGGCGCGGATCAATGAACTGGCCGGTCGACAGGGCCAAGGGCAAAGCGATGATCGACCCCACCAAGGAAGCACCAAACAGCACTTCGACCGGTGACAGGCCCGCTGTGCCCCACCGCGCGACGATATTGCCCTCTAAGCCATAAAAGAACGGGGCGATCAGGGCCAAGGGGATAAAAATTATTGCGGCCCGGTCTGGCAAGCTGGCTTCGGGGCCGACAATCAGCAGAACGCCTGACAAGCCAAGGCAAAGCCCCAAGAACCGCGACCATGCAAAGCGTTCATTGCCCAGCATCATGGCGATGGGAAAGGCGAACATCGGCACCAGTGCCAGAAAGATCGAAATCAGGCCGGACGGCAGGTGCCGGATCGCTTCGTACATCGCTGAATTGGGGATAACCGTGCCCACCATCGCGATGATCACATAGATCACCAGTGCAGGCCCGTCAGTGCGCAAGGGTTTGCGCCGCACCGCCTGGACAAGGCCCAAAGCCAGGACACCCAGTGCCATCTGCCAGAAGATCAGCCCAAAATGGCGATAGCCTTCGCTGACGGCGATCTTTGACAGGGGTTGGGTCAGGCCCCAGCCCGCGCCCATGATGGCGAGGATCAGAAACAGAAAGGCCGGGCGTCGGGTCAAGCGTGTGTCGGGCTCAGAACACCGCCGTCGCGAACAGGTTCGACGCTGATCGCTTTGCCGGTCTTGTCGTCGGTCTGAACCAGAAGCCCTGACAGCGTGGCCTCACCAGCAGCAGGCTGGAACCGGCCTTTGTTCATGCCGGTGATGAATCGCCGCAGCGGTTCCTCTTTGTCCATGCCGATTACCGAGTTATAGCATCCGCACATGCCCGCATCGGTCATATAGGCCGTCCCACCGGGTAAGATCATCGTATCCGACGTCGGCACATGGGTGTGCGACCCCACCACCACGCTGGCCCGTCCGTCGCAGTAATGGCCCATCGCCATTTTCTCGGACGTGGCTTCGCAGTGAACGTCGATCAGGCTTGCCTGCACCATACCGCCCAAAGGGTGCTGTTTCAGCACGGTTTCAATGGCGGAAAACGGATCATCAAACGGGCGCTTCATAAAGACCTGCCCCAGAACCTGGGCGACCAGAACTTTGCGGCCACCCGGAGCGTCAAAGACACGGGCACCGACGCCCGGTGCCGCCTTTGAGAAATTCAAAGGGCGGATTATGCGCTTTTCGCGCTCGATCGCGCTTAGCATCTCGCGCTGATCAAAGGCGTGATCGCCAAGCGTCACGACGTCAGCCCCCGCTTCCAGCAGTTGCGCGGCGTGATCCGGGCTAAGCCCCGCACCAGAGGTGGCGTTTTCACCGTTCACAATCACGAAGTCGGCTTTGAGGTCGGCGCGAAGCTTTGCAAGGCGATCCGTAATCGCCGCGCGGCCTGACCGGCCAACGACATCGCCAAGGTACATTATTCGCATCCTATGAGGCCTAGCCTTCGAAGGCCGGTAAGGCAAGGGGATGCATGGCTTTCAGGGGCTTAGAGGCATGAGGATGCCTGCTTCTGTCACGATCATATCAAGCGGCTGATCCGTGGGTTCGGCAGGCATCGGATGGTCAAGGCGCTGTGCCTCGTAAGCAAAGCCAACCGCCAGCACAGAGCCCTTGGCGCGCAACCCCGCCAAGGTCCGGTCATAGTGCCCGGCGCCATAGCCAAGTCGTTGGCCGTATTCGTCAAAGCCCAGCATTGGGATAACCAATGTCGCGGGTGTCAGCTCAAAGTTCTCGGAAGGCACTGAAACACCAAATCCGTCCGTCTCCATCGCTGCACCCGGCAACCACCGGCGAAAACTCAACCCAGTGCCCCGCCCATGGGTTACCGGCAGACAGACGGGCAAACGCGTGGCCACAGCTTCCATTACCGAACGCGGATCAATCTCGGTTCGGATCGGCCAGTAGAATGACACTGGGCCGTCAGCGTTTTGCAGGACGTCCAACAATGCCTTTAGCGCCGGAGCCGGATCAGCCGACACTGCCGCGCGCCGCGCGGTCATTTCCTTGCGAAGGGACGCCTTTTCAACGCTCACAGCAAAACCACCGAGGCAAGGCCCAGAAAGGCAAAGAAGCCCACCACATCCGTCACCGTTGTCACAAAGGTACCCGAGGCAAGCGCGGGATCAACACCCGCTTTGTCCAGCGCCAGCGGCACCAGCACGCCGGACAGTCCGGCGACCAGCAGGTTCACCACCATCGCCACCGCGATGACCACGCCGATCAGTGGCTCGCCGAACCAGATCAGCCCGACGATGCCCATCACAACCGCGAAAATCATGCCATTCAAAAGCCCCGCCACGCTTTCGCGCCGGATCACCCGCAGTGCGTTAGATCCCGTTAGGTCGCGCGTGGCCAAGGCTCGCACCGCAACGGTCATCGACTGCGTACCTGCATTCCCACCCATCGAGGCGACAATTGGCATCAAAACCGCCAAGGCCACAACGGCGGTCAGAACGTCTTCAAACATCGAGATCACGATCGAGGCCATAATGGCGGTCGCCAAGTTGACTGCCAGCCATGGGAAGCGCCGCTTGACGATCTCCAGCGTCGAATTCGACAGGCTTTCGTCGCCAACACCGGCCAAACGAAACACGTCTTCCTCGTGCTCTTCGTCCAGAACGACCATTGCGTCGTCAATGGTGATCACACCGACCAACCGACCATCCGCATCCACAACGGGCGCAGAAATCAGGTGATACTGGTTGAAGGCGTAAGCCACATCTGCTTCGTCTTCGTCGATGTTGAATTTCCGGAAACTGGGCTCGGCAATGTCCGAAAGCGCAGCCGCTCGGGGCGATGCCATCAAGCGCCCAAGGGTCACGTAAGCCACCGGCCGGTGGCGGGCATCAACAAGGATGACGTGATAGAACTGGTCGGGCAGATTTTCCTGCGCCCGCAGGTGATCAATGGCGTCGCCCACGCTCCAATGCTGCGGGGCGGCCACGACTTCGCGCTGCATCAGGCGGGCGGCTGAGAATTCCGGGTACGACAGCGCCTGTTCGACAGCGATCCGGTCGCCTTGATCCAGCGCATTCAGCAAAGCTTCTTTTGACGGCTCGTCAAGGTCTTCCAAGATGTCGACGACGTCGTCCGATTCCAGCTCGCGGACTGCTTCGGCCAGTTGTTCCTTCGGCAGGAACTCGATCACGCTTTCGCGCAGATCTTCGTCGATCTCGGACAGAACGTCGCCGTCTATCAGATTGCCGGCTAATAGCAGAAATTCGCGCCGCTCGCCGCCTTCGAGCTGTTCCAGAAGGTCTGCAATATCGGCCGGGTGCAATGGTTCGAACAACGCGTCCAACCGCTGGCTGTCACCGCTTGCAATCGCCAGCCTGACGGAAGAAACAAGCTCTTTATCCAGCGCGTATTCGTCCTCGCGCACGTCTTCCCGGATAACTTCGGCTTCTTCGCTCATCGACGCCTCCTGCTTTGGCGGGCACCCTAGATCATCCCCCGGGATGGACAACAGAAAGATCGCGTGGCTTAGGTTCTCTATGAGCGAGGCATATGAAATTTTGGTTGGGCAGACCCTGATCCTGCCCGAAAATCCGGCCGACAAGGCGGTTTTCGACAGTCGTGGCGGCGTTTTGATCGCTGACGGGCTGATCAAAGCCGTGGCGGCGTCGGATGATCTGCGGTCGGCGCACCCCGACGCGCGGATCACCGATTACGGCGAGGGACTGATCCTGCCCGGCTTCATCGACGCACACGTGCATTATCCACAGACCGGTATTATCGCCAGCTGGGGCAAACGGCTGATCGACTGGCTGAACACCTATACCTTCCCCGAGGAAATGCGGTTTGGTGATCCCGACTATGCCGCCGAGATTGCGGGTCGGTTCTTTGATCTATCATTAGGCCATGGCACGACAACGGTGGCAAGTTTTTGCACCATCCATACAGAAAGCGTCGACGCCTTTTTCACCGAGGCTGCTGCCCGTGGACTGCGGGCCGTCGCGGGCAAGAACTGCATGGATCGCAACGCGCCGGACGGGCTTTGTGACACGGTGCAATCGGCCTATGATGACAGCTTGCACTTGCTCAACCGCTGGCACGGCACGGACCGGCTGTCATATGCCATCACGCCGCGCTTTTCGCCCACTTCAAGCCGCGCGCAACTGGAAGCGCTTGGCGCGCTTTGGGCCGAACATCCCGATTGTCTGATGCAAACGCATCTGTCCGAGCAGGTCGATGAAGTCGCATGGGTTGCGGACCTGTACCCCGATGCACGCGATTATCTGGACACCTACGAACAAGCCGGGCTTCTGGGACCGGGTGCCATGTTCGGCCACGCCATCCATCTGACAGACCGTGAAAAAGCAAGGCTGGCCGAGGCCGACGCAGCGCTAATCCATTGCCCGACATCCAACACTTTCATCGGGTCGGGGTTGTTCGACATGGACCGCTGCCTTGCGAGCGATCAACGCACCGGCCTTGCCACCGATACGGGTGGCGGGTCGTCGTTTTCGATGCTGCGCACCATGGCGGCGGCTTACGAGGTGGCGCAGTTGCGGGACCGTCCTTTGCATCCGCGCGAATTGCTGTGGCTGGCAACGGTGGGATCGGCCCAGGCGCTCAGGATGGACGACAAGATCGGACGGCTGGCACCGGGCTTTGAGGCCGATTTGGTGGTGCTTGATCTGGCCTCCACGCCGGCCATTGCGCAACGCGCCGAACGTGCGAGCGACATCTGGGAAGCTGTCTTTCCCACCATCATGATGGGCGATGACCGCGCCATTCGCGATGTCCGCATCGCCGGTCGCCCGGCCCTGCCCTGACGCGTTACTTCATGGCTTGCCTCCGGCGTCAGTTTCCGGTTTGTCGGGCGCCATGCTGACCTTCTTCCTCGCTGTCGTTTTCCTTGTGGGCACGCCCGGCCCCGGCGTTCTGTCGCTGGCCGGTGTGGGCGCGGCATACGGGTACCCTGACGGCACGCGCTATATGGCCGGGCTTTGGATCGGGAACCTGCTTGTCGCGCTCGCCGTGATCTCGGGCCTTGCCGCCGTGATGCTGGCCGAGCCTCGGGTGCGCACGATCCTTGCCTTGGCTTCGGCGGCATACTTGCTGTGGCTGGCCTATAAGATCGCCTTTGCTGGTGCCCGCGTCGCCTTCATCGAGCGCCCAAGCCCGCCCGGCATTCAGGGCGGCATCCTACTTCAGGCGATCAATCCCAAAGCCTATGCCGTCAGCACCGCCATCTTCGCCAATTTCGCGTTCCTGCCAGAAAAGCCGGGCACCGAAATCCTGATCAAACTGTTGATTTTCAACAGCGTCTGGGTCGTGGCACATGTCTTCTGGCTATGGCTTGGCGTCACCATCCGGCGACTTGACCTGCCACCAGCCAAACAGCGAGCGATCAACATCGGAATGGCCATCGCCATGCTGTCGGTCGTGGTGCTTGCGGCCCTTGCGCCAAAGTCCTGAGCCGTCAGCCTGACAGCCGCGCCACTGCCTGACGCGCTGCTTCTGCCTCGCGGCTTAGTTCAACCGTCACCATACGCCCTTCGGCCACAACGGGCTTGACCTTCGACGAACAGATCCTGAACCGGCGCGGACCGGCCAGCACCAATGCCGCCGGATCCCAGCTTCCAGCACTTTCGATGCCCGAAACATCCCAGACCGCCAGATCGGCCCGCAGCCCGGGGCGATCCGGCCAATGTCATCCCGTCCAAGTCGCGCGCGCCGCCGAGCGTCGCAATTTCCAGCACCTCGCGGGCAGACTCATCGCATCGGCACCGTTGGTTACGCGTTGCAACAGCATCGCTTGGCGAGCTTCGTCCGATCAGATTGGCCATGATCGTTGCGAGGCCGAGCCATCAACGCCCAAGCCCGACCGTGCACGCCCGCATCTCGCATCGCCCGGATCGGGGCTATGCCCGACCCCAAGCGGCAGTTGGAACAGGGGCAATGCGCTACACCTGTGCCGGTCCGGCAAAAAGATCAATCTCTTGCGCGTCAAGTTTGACGCAATGAGCGTGCCACACATCGTCGCCGGTCCAGCCCAGATCTTCGGCGTATTGACCGGGACGGCAGCCAAACTTTTCCAGCGAATAGGCGATGTCTTCGTCGTTCTCGGCCAGATGGGTGTGCAGCCGCACACCTTTGTCCCGCGCCAGAATGGCCGCGTCCCGCATCAATTCGCGGCTGACCGAAAACGGCGAGCAGGGGGCAACCGCGACCCGCACCATCGCGCCGGGGTCTGGGTCGTGAAACGCGTCGATCACGCGGATGCAGTCTTCTAGAATGTCTGCTTCACGCTCGACAAGATTATCAGGTGGCAGACCACCGGCGCTTTCGCCAATCGACATTGCGCCGCGCGTGGCATGGAACCGCAGACCGACTTCGCGTGCAGCGTCGATCGTGTCGTCCAGTCGCGCGCCGTTTGGAAAAAGATAAAGATGATCCGAACTTGTCGTGCATCCCGACAGCGCCAGTTCCGCCAGACCCAACGGTGCCGACAAGCGCATTTCATCGGGACCAAAGCGCGACCAGATCGGATAAAGCTGTCTTGAAGCCAGCCGAACAGCAGCGCGTCCTGACGCGCCGGGCACTGCGCGCGTCAGGGTTTGGTAAAGATGGTGATGGGTATTCACCAAACCGGGCGTTACGATACATCCGGCAACGCGTACCGAGATTTCGGCGCCTTGCGGCGTCCAGGTCTTGCCCACCTCGGAAATCACGCCGTCTTCGATGCGAATGTCGGCATCTCTGCAGATCCGGTCCGTCCATCGTCAGAACCGTTCGGCGCTCCGTGCAGCAAATCGCGATTTCATGATGTCGCCTTCAGAAGTTCCAGCGCCTCGCCATGCAATTCTGGGCGTTGGCAGCAGCAATGACGCGACCTCCCTTATGCGCCGGGCCACCGGTCCCAGTCGGTGACGATACCGCCCGCCGCCTCTATCACTGCCATCGGGGCCTGAATGTCATAGGCCTGCAAACCCGCTTCGATCACCAGATCGACCTGTCCGCGCGCCAGCAGCGCATAGGCATAGCAGTCGCAGCCATAGCGGGTAAGCTGCAGTCGGCGGCGACACGCGTCGAAATGCAGCGCCTTCGTCTGCGGTGCCAACTTCGGGAAATGTTGTGAAAAGGGTCGGCTTCGGCCAGGTCGCGTGGTTGGCGTGTGCCCAAGGCACGCGTGCCCATGCGGCCGTGTCACCTCGGCCCGCCCCAACCCGCCCGCGAAACCGTTCGCCGATATAGGGCTGGTCGATGATCCCAAGAAAGGGACCGTCGCCGTCGGAAACCGCGATCAGAACGCCCCAGGTCGGTGTGCCGCTGATAAAGCCGCGCGTGCCGTCGATCGGATCCAGCACCCAGGTCAGCCCGCTGGTCGCTGACTTTGCCTCGATGCTCTTCGCCCAGAATGCCGTCCTGCGGTCGCTGACTGGCCAGAATATCACGCATCGCCGTTTCGGCGTCGCGGTCAGCAATGGTCACAGGATCGAAAGCGGCGCGTTTGCTGTCGGCGGTCAGATCATGCTGTGCGGAAATACGTTCAGCGTTTCGGTACGCGCCGCGTCGGCCAGCGCTTCGGCGACTGACCAGAATTCGACATGTTTATCTTGATATCCAGCCATTTGATCCCGTCCTAGCATTCGGCCTAGGCCCGGGATCGAAACAGGTCAAGTCTTGGTATCAGGCAACGTCGCTTAGAACGCGGGCGAGTTCGAAAAGACGCCGACGCTGTGTTTCCGGAATCGCATAGTACGACCGAACAAGTTCCAGCGCTTCTTTGTCCTTCAGGATATCGAGCGGTACATCAGTCTGCGCAGCAGGTGCGGCCACGCTTTCCTCTTCGCTCAATCCCTCAAAGAAAAAGCTCACCGGAACTGTAAGAGACGCCGCTATGTCCCACAGCCGAGAAGCCGAAACCCGGTTCATACCGGTTTCGTATTTCTGGATCTGCTGGAACTTGATCCCCACATTTTCCGCAAGCTGTTGCTGGGTCATCCCAACCAGCCACCTTCTGTGTCGGATACGTTTACCAACGTGTACGTCCACTGGGTGCTTCATCATAGTGCTCCCTTCTTTCAACCTAAAGCAGGTATGCTCGACACGGAAACAACTTGATAGTTGTCTTTTTGGGCAGTCTTTCGGCAATGGCTAACGTGTCAAACAAGCCGGTTACGCGTGTTTCGATATACATTCGCATACTTTTTCTACTCGCTCTTAGCGTGTTTCGCAAACACTGGAATGCCATCGCATTTGTAAATATAGTTTTAAGAAGCATATATTTAGACGAGAACTCGCATGCCGTTAATACCCGCCTTAGTTGTTGTTTCCGCTGGGGAAACAAGCATCACACAGGGTTGGCAAATAGCCTCGCCCAAGCCAAATCAGGTCTTGGTAAAGGTAAGAGCCTGTGGGCTGAATTTCGCCGATCTTTTGATGATTAAGGGGAATTATCAGGAAACGCCCCCGCTCCCCTTTGTTCCGGGAATGGAAATAGCTGGTGAAATCCTCGAGATCGGCGCCGAAGTTACGGACTTCGCGCCAGGGGATCGAATCATCGCCTTCTGCGGCTCGGGCGGGCTTGCCGGGCAAGCGGTGGTCGATGCATCGCGTTGTCTGCCGTTGCCGGGAACCATGGATTTCAGCACTGCCGCCGGTTTCCAGATCGCTTACGGCACCTCGCATCTTGCCCTGACCCGACGGGCGCGACTGGCGCGCGGCGAGACTTTGGTCGTTTTGGGGGCTGCCGGCGGTGTTGGGCTGACGGCTGTTGAGATTGGCAAAGCGCTTGGAGCCCGCGTGATCGGCGTTGCGCGGGGCGACGCAAAGCGTGCGGTGGCCGCCGAAGCCGGTGCAGACGTCACGATCGACGCTGACACCAATGATCTGCGCAGCGTTTTGAAGGCGGCTGGTCCCGTGAACGTGGTTTATGACGCGGTAGGCGGCGCATTGGGCGAAGCCGCCTTGCGCGCCCTTGCCCCAGAAGGGCGCTATCTTGCCATCGGGTTTGCCAGCGGAGACGTCCCACAGGTGAAAACCAACCACCTTTTGGTCAAGAATATCGACGTGATCGGGTTCAACTGGGGCGGCTACCTGACCTTCGCACCGGATATTTTGACGGACAGCCTTGGTCAGTTAATAAAGTGGCACGCCGAGTGCCGTTTGCGCCCGCATATCAGCCACGTTCTGCCGTTCTCGGATGTCGAAGCAGGGCTAGAGCTTTTGCGCAGCCGTCAGGCAACGGGCAAGGTCGTGATCACCCTGTAAGGGCCAATGTTGTGGTTTGATATGACCGCCGCACAAGCTGGGCCAGATCCTCAAGAACAGCACCCTTTGGGGCGTCCGTGACGTAAAGGTTGATATTGAACGCCCCCAAATCGGGCATAGAGCCACCATGGGGGACTTGTTCCAGCTGAGGTGCTGCTGATCCGGCCAGTTGGGCAATAACAGCGATATCGGCAGAGACTGTGGCCTCGATGGTGGCGCTGGAAGTTCGAATCGACCGCCATCGTCCATGGAATTCCCGCCCCGTCGAGCGCCGTCTGCATGGGGCGGCGGAACGTGCAATGCGGCTCGGACGCGATCGGCAATGGCCTGCGCTGCCAAGCCGAACCACCGGGTGCGCCAAACCACTGTAGTGGCTTTTTTGTCAGCGTCTCGCCGCCACGGTCGCAATCGGGTTCGGTGGTCAGGATAAGATCGCAGCGGCCTTCTTCGAAAAGCTTCTTCAGCCGAAATGTATAGGACGACTGCAGTTGCAACCGCATCCTTGGGTATTCGGCTTTGAAAACCTTCAGAACCTGCGGGATCGACGGATAGACGATGTCATGCGGCACACCCAGAACCAGAACGCCTTCAAAGGCATCGTCTGTCATGCGGTCATAGACTTCATCGTTCAAAGTCAGAAGCTTGCGACCATAACTTAACAACTGCTCGCCCGCCGTTGTCAGCGCAATTGTCCGCCCCGTGCGATCCAGCAAGGACTGATTGAGGTTTTCCTCAAGCCGCTTCAACTGCATCGAGACCGCAGATTGCGTAAGGTTCAGCGACGCCGCCGCTTTGGTGACACCGCCGGTGTCAGACACAGCAACAAAGGATCGAAGAGCGGTCAGATCGAGGTTTCTTGGCATATCAACATCCGTGATGTATTGCTTCATCAATATTCGTTTTTCAAATCTATCCGCATCTGGCAAAAAAAATCAAGCAACGTGATGCAAGGGCATCGAAACATCAGCGATTCGAAAGGAACGCGCCATGACAACCGGAACCAGAACATTCACCACAGTTTTTCAATCGGACAACCCGCGTTCAATGGGTCTTCTGGCGCGGCTCGTGAAAATGAACGCGATCCGGTCCGAGCGTCAGAAACTTGCGCGCATGGATGGCAATATTCTCAATGATATCGGAAAGTCACGGGCTGAAGCTAATGCGGAAGCACAGCGCCCGGCATGGGACGCACCGACCCGCTGGATGCGGTAAGATTGCAAAACCTAACTAAAAACGTGCGAAAAGCCGCCGCTTTATGTTGAAAACCCGGCCAATCATCCCAATATTATCGGAGGAAAGGTCGGGTTCCCCGGCAGAAGCGAAACTTTATTAGGAGAGCACGTTAAATGGCTGACTATCAGACAATCCGCCCAGCAACGACGGGTGTCCGCACGGCCGAGATCGATGAGGGCCTGCGCGCCCATATGAACAAGGTCTATGCCACGATGTCCGTTGGCATGGCTGTCACAGCAGGCGTTGCCTGGGGTGTTGGCACGACCGAAGCGCTGGTTCAGGCAATCTTTGCATCGCCCCTTAGATGGCTGGTGATGTTTGCGCCTCTCATCATGGTCTTTGCCTTTAGCGCCATGATCAACCGTTTTTCCGCCGCCGCAGCGCAGACGTTCTTCTATGTGTTCGCAGCCGTTATGGGTCTGTCGATTTCCTGGATTTTCGTGGCCTTCACCGGAATCTCCATCGCTCAGACGTTTCTTATCACGTCGATTGCCTTCGCTGGTCTGTCGATCTGGGGTTACACGACCCAGAAAGACATCTCGGGTTGGGGTTCGTTCCTGATCATGGGCGTGATCGGCCTGATCCTTGTGATGATCGTCAATATCTTCCTGCAGTCGCCCGCAGTGATGTTTGCTGTGTCGGCACTGGGTGTTCTGATCTTTGCGGGTCTCACCGCCTATGACACACAGAAGATCAAGACCGAGTATCTGGCGCACGCCAGCGCCATGGACAGCGAGTGGCTGGCCAAGTCGGCGATCATGGGTGCGCTGAACCTGTACCTCGACTTCATCAACATGTTCATGTTCCTGCTGCAGTTCCTTGGCAATCGCGAGTAATTACGCGCAACATGACAAAGATCAGAGGGCCGGCCATTGCGCCGGCCCTTTTGTTTGCCCCCTCGCCGCCCATGCCCTAAGACAACCCCGCGAGGGATAGAATGGCCAAGACAGATACCATCATTGAGCGTTGCGAAGCCCAAGGGCTGCGCCTGACCGAACAACGACGCACCATTGCGACCGTGCTGGAAGGCGCTGAGGACCACCCTGATGTGGAAGAGCTTTATACGCGCGCCAGCACCGTTGATCCGCGCATTTCGCTGGCCACGGTGTACCGCACGGTCAAACTGTTCGAAGAGGCAGGCATTCTTGAGAAACTGGAATTCCTTGATGGCCGCGCACGGTACGAAGACGCGGAACGCGATCACCATGACCATCTGATCGACCTGAACTCGGGCGAAGTGATCGAATTCGTCGACGAAGAGATCGAAGAACTGCAGGAACGGATCGCCCGAAAGCTGGGGTATCAGCTAAAGGGGCACCGGCTGGAGCTTTACGGCGTGAAGCTGAAACCGGACGAAGCATGAAGCGCACGCCCTATGTCGTGGCCGGGCTGATCCTTGCCGCCATGGCAGCCTGGCTTTTGATCATCGGGCGTACACCAATCTGCACCTGCGGATACGTCAAGTTCTGGCACGGCGAGACCTTTAGTTCAGAGAATTCCCAGCACATCGCAGACTGGTACAGCTTCAGCCATATCATCCACGGCTTCCTGTTCTATGGGGCCTTGTGGCTGGTCGCCCGCCGCCTAAGCCTTGGCTGGCGGTTTTCGATTGCGACACTGGTCGAAGTTGCCTGGGAGATCCTTGAGAACTCTGAGGCGGTGATTGAACGGTATCGGGCGGTAACCATCTCGCTCGACTACTACGGTGACAGCGTGCTGAATTCTGTCAGCGACGTCTTGGCGATGTGGGTGGGCTTTGCTTTGGCGCGGGTGCTGCCGGTCTGGCTGACAGTGCTGATCGCCATTGGGTTCGAGGTCTTGACTGCCTTCATCATCCGCGACGGACTGGCGCTGAACGTGTTGATGCTGCTATTTCCGCTGGACGCTGTGATGCAGTGGCAAGGCGGCGGCTAAGGCACTTTGTGCGTTGGTCAGGCCTTCTTAAGCGCCAGCACAGCGTTCATGCCGCCGAAGGCAAAGGCGTTGGACATGACGTAATCGACCTTCGCCTCGCGCGCCTCATTAGGTACGACGTCCAGCGCACATTCGGGGTCAGGTTCTTCGTATCCGATGGTGGGGGCGATAACGCCTTCGCGCAGCGCCATGATGCAGGCCAGAAGCTCGACCGCGCCTGTGCCGCCGATCAGATGGCCGTGCATCGACTTGGTGGACGAGATCATCAACTGGTCGGCGTGGGTGCCAAAGACGCTGGCAACAGCGGCGCATTCGGTCTTGTCGTTGGCCGCCGTGCCGGTGCCATGGGCGTTGATATAGCCCACCTGCTCGGGGTTGATCTTGGCGTCCTTCATGGCACCGGAAATCGCGCGTGCAGCCCCCTGCTGGGACGGCATGACAATATCCGAGGCGTCAGAGGTCATCGAGAACCCGACCACTTCGGCCAGAATGACCGCACCCCGGGCTTTTGCGTGCTCGTATTCTTCGAAGACGAAGACGCCCGCACCTTCGCCCTGCACCATGCCGTTGCGGTTGGCCGAGAACGGACGGCAGGCGTCTTTCGACATCACGCGCAGACCTTCCCAGGCTTTGACGCCGCCGAAGCACAGCATCGATTCCGAGCCACCTGTGACCATCGCCCGCGCAGCACCCGACCGGATCAGCCAGAACGCCTGCCCCATGGCATGGTTTGACGAGGCACAGGCGGTTGCCACGGTAAAGGACGGGCCTTTGAGGTTATAGGTCATCGAGACATGCGACGCGGCCGCGTTGTTCATCAGCTTGGGCACGATGAAAGGGTGAACCCGGTTCTTCCCTTCTTCGTATACAGCGCGATAGTTGTCGTCTTGCGTGTTCAGACCGCCGCCGCTGGTGCCCAGAACGACGCCTGCTTCGGCAGCGATATGGCCGGTGAATTCAAGGCCAGACTGGGCAATCGCTTCTTCGGCGGCGATCATCGCTGAACTGCGTGAAGCGATCATACAGCGCCTGTTGCTGACGGTTAAAGCGGCTGTCGGGGTCATAATTCTTGACCTGCCCGCCAATGCGGATGGCCAGACGGTCGACGTCGCGGATATCAAGCTCGCCGATGCCGCATCGGCCTTCTTTCATCGCCTCAAAGGTTTCGGCCACCGAATGACCAAGCGGATTGATCGTTCCGGCTCCGGTGATGACGACGCGGTGCATGCTATCAGCCGTTCTGCTCGGCGACGAGATTTTCGACCGCCAAGACGATTGCCGAGACTGAGGAGATATCGAACTCTGATTTGTCGGGTTCGTTCGCATTGAACGGCACCGTGATGTCAAAGCTTTCCTCGATCGAGAAGATCGCTTCGACCAGCCCCATCGAGTCGACGCCCAGATCGGCCAGCGACTGGTCCATCGCGATATCAGACGGCTCAAGCACCGCTTGTTCAGCGATGATCTGGATCACCCGGTCTTTGACCTTGCCGCTCATGCCTGCGCCCTTTTCGGCTTCGTTGGCGTTATTTAGTCGTCCCCGGTGTCTTTTGAAACCGCTTTCTTCAGGGCCTTTACGTCATCCATCAGGCGCGGCAGGCGCCGCCAGTTTTGACTGGCCTGAATGAATTGATCCATCTTCATGGCAGGATAGCCCAGAATAACGCGGCCCGCGGGGATTTTGGACAGTATCTTGGTCGCGCCACCCGCAACCACATCATCGCCCACAAAGATGTTGTCGCTGATCCCCACTTGCCCGCCCAGCACCACGCGGTCCCCGATCTGGGTCGACCCGGCAATGCCAACCTGACCGCACAGCAAGCAATCAACGCCGACCGAAACGTTGTGGCCAAGGTGCACAAGGTTATCGAGCTTGGTGCGGTGACCGACGCGTGTCGCGCGGATGGTGCCGCGGTCGATGCAGGAATTTGCGCCTAATTCAACATCGTCACCGATTTCGACGGTTCCAAGGGAATGGATCCGGGTCCAGCTTGCGTTGACAGCCTGCGTGTCGCTTCCCAAGCGTGGCGCGGGCTTCTTCGACGCGGCTTTTGTCGGGGGTGACAAAGCTGAACCCATCCGCGCCGATCACCGCGCCGGGCTGACAGATGAAGCGGTCGCCGATGGTCACGCGGGCACCGATGCGCACACCGGCAAGGATCAGGGCATCAGCGCCAATCGTGCGCATCTTCGGCAATGGATGTGTGCGAGGCGATGCGGGCGTTGTCGCCAATCGCGGCGCGCGCGCCAATCACAACGAAGGGGCCGATGGCAGCGCCCTGCCCGATTTCGGCCGATCGGATCGACAACGCCGAGGGGTGAATGCCCGGTGCGATCTCGGGTCCGGGGTCCATCAGTTTGGTCAGCCCCGACATTGCAAAGCGCGGGCGTGGGACCACGATTGCCGCCTCAAGCCCCAAAGCCTGCCAGTCAGCACCGTCCCAGACGATTGCGGCCGTGCGCGGCCCTCGGACAAGCCGTCGGCGTATTTCGGGTCCATCGCCAAGGCCAGATCATCGGGACCGGCCGATCGCAGGTTCTGACGCGCCAGTGACGGAAAGATCAACGGCGCCAAAGGCTTGTGCCTCCAACGCCGCTGCAATGTCTTTTATCGTATAGCGCATGATCCGGACCCTCTTCGGGTCCAAGATTTAGCCGCGAACCGCGCGAAGCGAAACCCCGGCCTGTTCCAGCGCCTTCCAGATGCGTGCATCCCGCCCATAAACGTCACGGCGGAACTGGGTGTTGCCCTTGGCCTGCGTGAACGCCGTGCGATAGACCAGATGCACAGGAACCTGCTGCTCCAGCGGCACGACAGTCTCGCGTCCGGTCGCCAAACGCTCCTGAAAGTACGCCTCGGGATTCCGGGTTTGCTTTGCAAGCAGCGCATAGGCGAAATCGAACGGATCGTTCAGACGCACACAGCCATGGCTGAAAGCCCGCGCTTCGCGCCCGAAAAGGTTCTTGGCAGGCGTGTCATGCAGATAGATGTTGTGCCGGTTCGGGAACATGAACTTCACCAGACCCAAGCGCGTTCCTGCGGCTTGGCGGCTGTTTCATATCGAACGGGAAGTTCCGCTCGTTGAACTGCGTAAAGTCGATATCACGACCGACTTCGCGGCCGCGACTGTTTATCAAACGCAAATGACCGGCCGCGTTCGGATTCTGCTGCAAAAGCGGCAGGTATTCCTTGACGGCGATCGAGCGTGGCACGTTCCAGGTCGGATTGATGACCATATGCTCCATGACGTCTGAAAACTCGGGCGTGCGGCGATCTGATGCGTTGGCCCCGACAACCGACCGCGTCTCGAACGTGACCTTGCCGTTGTCGATGATCTTCGCCTGATAGTCGGTGATGTTCACCCAGATGTGGCGCTTGCCGCGCGGCATATTGGTCCAACGCTCCCGCTCCATCGCGACGATGATCTGCGACAGACGGCGTGCGGGGTCGGTGTTGATTTCGGCCATTGTGCCGGAACCGGCTTCGCCGTCAGCGACCAACCCGTGGTCGCGCTGGAATCGCGGCCACAGCCTGACGGATGCGGTCGTCATAGGTCGAAGTCGATGTGCGCTTGAGGTACTTCATCGCGATCAGACGATTGCGAAGCTGCACGACGGGCTTGCCGGACTGACCCGACTTTAGCGCTTTGGCCTGAACCTTGGGACCCCAGCCGCCTTTGCCGGCAAGTTTCTCGAACCGCATCTTCTCTTTCATCAGACGCGCGTATTCCGGGCTTTGCGGGGCAAGTTTCTTGATGAACGCCTTGGGCGAGGATTTCGCAAAGGCCTTCAGCATGCTGGATCGGCTGCGATAGGGCACCTCGCGTACAATCCCGCTGTCCACGCTTGACGGGATCAGAACACCGGTCTGAATGTCGCGGGCATACTGCAGGAACAGTTTGCTCATCTGAACTTCGAGACGGCCCAGATCACGCTCGGACTTGACGCCGCGCAGATTGATCTGAAGCGTTTCGGGATCATAGCGTGCGACTGGCAGACCATGGGCAGGCGCGTCTTTGACAGCGCTTAGAAAAGCTTCGCGGCGTTTCTTCGCCTTGCCGCCTTTTTCTATCCAGATCGGCTTATAGCCGGTCGACTTATAGAACTCGGCAACGTCACGATCCTTGGCGGCCGCTTCGGCCACGGATTGCATGAATGCGGTTACCTGCGCCTGCGCCGGCTGAGCCAGCGTCGCGATGGTAAGAATAAAGGTGAAAATTCCGAATGTGAAAAAACGTCGGAAAGATGTGGCAGTCATCTTACGTCCAATACTACTGAAGCCCCCGTGTCCGTACTTTGTCATGGAAACGCTTAACAGTGTCTATTCACAATCAAGCCACCAGCCCGGCTTTGTGACCTGTTGGCAACGATCCTGAGGAGAACTTGTCACAGCCATGGCGCGCAGGGTCGATTGGCAATTTTTCGCCGATAGATCGCCGTATTTCGGCAAATCCGGGATCAATGGTTCCGTCTGTTAACCATTTGGGCCATAAGGTTCCTGCACCTGTGGGGATTGGTGAATTCATCGGCGGTTAAACCGTCGGGAATTAGGACAGACGGGACACGTGGCAGAATGACGACTTCCAATTCGAAGGGCGTAACGCGCCGAGGCATCCTCTCAGCGTTCGCAGCAACCACAATCGTGGCAGCACCAACATTTGCAAATGCATTTGGACTTGTTCGCGGCGCAGGCGACATACGTCGGTTGCGCATGCACTCGGGCCGTACGGGCGAGCGCATCGACACCATCTATTGGATCGACGGCGAATACATCCCCGAAGCTTTGGGCGAAATAAACCGGTTTGTTCGTGACTGGCGGACGGATCAGATCATCAAGTACGACACGCGCACCGTGGACATATTGGCCGCGTCGCATCGGCTGCTTGATTCCGAGGCGCCTTATCTTCTTCTTTCGGGCTATCGGTCGCCAAAGACCAACGCGATGCTGCGCTCGAAATCAAGCGCCGTGGCGCGCAACTCGCTTCACATGAAGGGTCAGGCCGCTGACATTCGCCTTCCCGGTCGGGATGTGAAGCAAATCTCGCGCGCAGCAATATCTTGTTCCGCGGGCGGCGTTGGCAAATATTCACGCTCGAACTTCGTACACGTCGATTGCGGCGATGTACGTGTTTGGGGCCGCTGACCCACAAGCCGCAGGAATAGATGGCAAAACGACAAAGCGCGCCACTGGCGCGTTTTTTTATTGCCTGACATGGCCTCACTTGCTGCAAACCGTTGCTATTCCGAGGAAAAGCCGTCTTAATCCGGCCCTGTACAACAACACAGAGCTGCCCTTTTGCAAGACACACCCGTCATCGAAATACGCGACCTTCACAAAAGCTATGGCGCGCTGGAGGTGCTGAAGGGCGTCAGCCTGACCGCTCCGCGCGGTCACGTGGTGTCGCTGATCGGGTCTTCGGGGTCAGGAAAATCGACCTTGCTGCGCTGCGTGAACCTGTTGGAAAACAGCCAGTCAGGCGACGTCTTGTTCGAAGGCGAAGCGGTTGCATGGAAAGGATCGGGCCACGACCGGCACCCATCGGATAAGGCGCAGGTCACCCGCATTCGCACAAACCTTTCCATGGTCTTTCAGCAGTTCAACCTGTGGTCGCACATGACCATTCTGCAGAACGTGATGGAGGCCCCGGTCACGGTTCTAAAGCGGAATGTGGATGAGGTCGAAGCCAAGGCGCGCGAGTACCTGGCCAAGGTCGGGATCGGCGACAAATGCGAGGCCTGGCCTGCAGAATTGTCTGGCGGACAACAGCAACGCGCCGCCATTGCCCGTGCTTTATGCATGGAGCCCCGCGCGCTGTTGTTTGACGAGCCGACCAGCGCACTGGACCCGGAACTGGAACAAGAGGTGATCCGCGTGATCAAGGCGCTTGCCGCCGAAGGCCGCACCATGATCATCGTCACCCACGATATGAGCCTTGCCCGAGATGTCAGTGACCACGTCGTGTTCCTGCATCAGGGCAAGATCGAAGAAGAAGGTACGCCGGACGCCGTGTTCGGTGCACCCAAGTCGGAACGGTTGCAGCAGTTTCTGTCTGCTGTCGCCGCTTAACCTGAACGGGAGTGAACCTTATGAAACATCTGATTATTTCTGCTGCTGCAATTGCGATTGCTGCCGGTGCGGCTTTTGCCGAAAGCCATAGTGTTGTGCGCATGGGCACCGAAGGCGCTTACCCTCCATGGAACTTCATCAACGACAAGGGCGAAGTTGACGGGTTCGAGCGCGAATTGGGCGACGAGCTTTGCGTGCGCGCCGAACTGACCTGCGAATGGGTGACGAACGAATGGGACTCGATTATCCCCAATCTCGTCTCGGGCAACTATGATGCGATCATCGCCGGCATGTCGATCACCGACGAGCGCGACGAGGTCATTGACTTCACCCAAGCCTATACGCCCCCTGATCCGTCGACCTTTGCCGCAATGGGCGAGTTTTCCGGCAGCGGTGTCGTTGCCGCTCAGACCGGGACGATCCAAGCAGGCTATCTTGCCGAACAAGACGGCATCACACTTGTCGAGTTTGCATCGCCGGATGAAACCATCGCGGCCGTGATGAACGGCGAAGCCGACGCGGTTCTGGCGGATGACAGCTTTGTCAAGACAGCTATCCAAGCCAATCCTGACCTCAAGGTTGTGGGCGACCCGGTTGCACTGGGCGGCGGCGTTGGCATGGGACTTCGCGAGTCGGACGCCGAGATGAAGGCCAAGTTTGATGCGGCCATCCAGTCGATGAAAGACGATGGCAGCCTGAACGCGCTGATCGCCAAGTGGGAAGTATCCAGCGAGTGGTAAGCTGACCAGATGAATTCGGCTGGGGCGTTCGCGCCCCGGCCAACCTTGGGGGTGTGGTAAGATCTTTTCATTTTGCGTCGATCCGAAGTCGCTTGAAGGGCTGACCTGGCTTACCTGCTATGTCACCAACGGCAAACATCTGATCGCCTATACATCCTTTGGCACGGTCTTGCTTTTGCTTGCAATCACTGCGCCAATTTCGCTTGGTTTCGGGTTTCTGGGGGCCACGGCAGCGCGGAGTTCGGTCGCTCCGCTGCGCTGGTTGGGCAAGGCCTATACATCCGTCGTGCGGGGCGTGCCCGACATCATCTTTTTCCTGTTCTTTGTCATCGCGCTCGATCAGGGCATTGAATGGATGCGCCATCAGGTGATCTGCCCGGAATGGACCGAACCCATCCGTCAGGGCAGCGATTTTGTCGTTTGTCCGGACGCCAAACTACCGCTGTCGAACGCCCCGCAATGGGTGCATGAAACCTATGGATTTATGCTGGCCGTTCTGACCTTTTCAATCGTCTTCGGGGCCTTCGCGGCCAACGTCCTTTACGGCGCCATGCGCGCTGTGCCACGGGCGCAAATCGAGACGGCAGAAGCTTATGGCATGAGCTCGGCTCAGTCGTTCTGGCGGGTGTTGATCCCGCAGATGTGGGTCTTTGCCCTGCCCGGCCTGTCGAACCTTTGGATGATCCTTGTCAAAGCGACACCCCTTTTGTTTTTGCTGGGCGTCGAGGATATCGTTTACTGGGCGCGCGAATTGGGCGGAACCAAGGGTGCCATCTTCGACTATCCACACCCTGACTGGCGGCTTTGGTATTTTCTTGGACTTTTGGTGTTTTACTTGTCGCTGACACGTGTGTCCGAAGTTGTTCTGACCCGTTTGACCCGGCGGCTTTCGCACGGGCAAGCAACACTAGGTGGACAGCGTCAAAGGCAGGCAGGATGAGCTGTTGGGAAACCATTGCCGACTATGCGTTTCGGTCCATTGGCATTGGCGAGCGGCTTTTGCCGCGTTCAGACTTCACGCTGTGCCAGCAATTTACGCTGATCGGTTCGGGGCTGTTGTGGAACATCTATTTCGGACTGCTCGCATTGGCGGCTGGCTTTTTTCTGGCAACCGCAGTTGCACTGGGGAAGGCAGCCGGAAACCCTTTGATCCGCAAGCCCTGTGAGTGGTTCGTCTTCCTGTTCCGCGGCTCACCTTTGTTTATCCAGTTTTTCCTCGCCTACGAGGCCTTGGTCTTGTTGCCGCGAGAAGGCATCGAGATTTTCGGGATCACAGCCGAAACCTGGTGGACGACGCGCGCTTGGGCGGGCGCACTTTTGGTGCTGTTTCTCAACACGGCCGCCTATTCGGCCGAGATTTTCTATGGTGCCCTGCAATCGGTCCCAAGAGGCGATCTGGAAGCAGCCGAGGCTTACGGCCTGTCTGGCTGGTCGAAATTCCGACGCGTCACATGGCCCACCATGCTGCGCCTTGCCTGGCCGTCCTATACCAACGAGGCGATATTCCTGTTTCACGCAACAACGCTTGTCTTCTTTTCCGGTTTTCCGGCATGGCAACAACGCGGCGATGCGCTGTATTATGCGAAATACTTTGCGGACAAGACGTTCAATCCCTTTGTCCCCTATCCGATCGTCGCCTTCTATTTCATATTGCTGACGTTTGTGGTGATCGGTGTTTTCTCACTTATCAATCGCAAGCTGAACCGCCACTTGCCACAAGAGGTAAAGCGGCTTCGGTATCGCCCTCAATTCGTACGTTAAGGTCTGGATTGCGGCTTGGAACTCTTTCGAGCCTTCATCCGCGATTGTCCCGTCCACCGGGAGCTTGGACATCATGGGTTTTGCCTGTGGCACCGGGGTTGCTGCGGCGTTGGACACCGCACAGGGCGACCTTATGGGATGCCCGAATTGGGCGGGAACCATTGATAAATTCGCTTCAGGACGTGGGCGGCAGGCTTTGCTTATAGATACTTAAGGCCTGCTCCAGAGTTCGCGATTTATCCATGTTTGCGCGGGTTTCCGATGCAAGCGGCGTTTTTTCGAGCAGTCTGAAAATTTCCGCCGCACCTTCATGAAACTGGGATGGCACGCCTGCATCGGCAAAGGTCTTGGCGATTTCTTCCATCTCGCCGACCCATCGGGCGGCATCAGCGGGCAGAAACGGAATGCTGGACCGCATCGACGTCAAGGCCGCCGACTGGCTGTTCTCGAACTCGGCCAAAAGAGCTTCGGTCACGCCCAGTTGCTCGGCAGCCAGAAGTACCGAGGTCTGAAGTGTCCATGTCCCCTTGGTCAGCCCCGCATAGGTCATCTTGATCGCCGAGGCCTGCCCAATGACGGGCCCCAATCCGATCACCTGAATGCCGTGCCCATCCAGTTCCGCTATCAACGCGTGATCAGGCCCAGAGGTATAGAACCGCGGAGGAGCTCCGTGACCGGGCGCACGGCCAATAATGCCCGCGTCGATAAATTTGGCCCCTGCTTCGGTGATGACCTTGCCAACGGCGATAGCCGTCTTGGGCGCAATGGCGTTGCAGTCGACATACGTGGGCGTTTTGCCCGCTGTCTTCATCGCTTGCGCCACATGCTCGGCTTGATCGAGGGCCGCTGAGGGCGGCAGGATCGACAAGATCAGATCTGCTTCCGCAATTGCGGCGGCAAGGTTTCCGACATCTCGAAGCCCTCCATTCGCCGCCAATTCCCGCGTATGATCGCTTCGGCCGTCCAGACAGGTGATCACGTCATGGCCATGTTCGCGTAAGGCTCGCCCCACTGCGTGGCCCATGTCGCCGGGCATCAGCATTGCGATTGTCTGCATCTTGTTCATGATCGCCTTTCGATAGGGTTCGACCATATAGTGCTTCCACAAGGACGGCCTTGGCAATGGGCAGAATGGAGCCTGCATATGGCAGAGCATACAGACAAGCGACGACGCGCCATCGTGACGGGAGCCAGTTCGGGGATTGGTCGGGCGATTGCGCTTCATCTTTTGGAAAACGGCTGGTCAGTTCTTTGCCTTAGCCGGTCTAGACCAGACATTGATCATCCGAATTTGACGTTTACCTCTGTGGATCTGCTGGATGTGGCGGCACTTGATGCTGTTCTCTCGGGGGATAGTGCGGTCGATGCGATTGTGCATTCGGCGGGTGTTTTGAAGGTCGGCAGTCACGTGGACATGAGCCTTGAAGACGGCGAGACGATGTGGCGCTTGCATGTGAACTGCGCGGCGCAGTTGGTTCAACAGCTTGCACCCCGCATGCCGGATGGCGGCCGCATCGTTCTGATCGGAAGTCGCGTGGCCGCTGGTGTCGCAGGTCGGTCGCTTTATGCGGCCTCTAAGGCGGCGCTAATCGGTTTTGCGCGGTCAGTGGCGGCGGAATTGGCGCCGCGACAGATCACGGTGAATGTTGTGGCTCCGGGGGCCACTGATACTCCGATGTTGCATGATCCGGCGCGGGCGGGTGAGCCCCCGAAGATGCCGCCCTTTGGACGGTTTGTGAAACCCGAGGAAGTGGCGGCCCTGACCGGGTTTTTATTGTCCGACGGCGCGGCAAGCCTGACCGGGCAAACCATCGTCGTCTGCGGCGGCGCGTCTTTGTGAGGCTTCCTATAGCGCCACTTCAATAAGGAACGGTCCCGGATCGGCCAACCCGGTTTGGAACGCCCGTGATAGATCTTCGGTCGTCTCAACCCTGACGGCATCGACACCCAGACCTTTCGACATGGAAACCCAGCCTAAGTCGGGGCGTCTGAGTGACAGCATATCGGCCGCTCTTGGTCCCGGGTTTAGAACGCCAACGTTTGTCAACTCGCCCGTCAGGATCTGATAGCTGCGGTTGGCAAAAACCAAAACCGTTACGTCAAGGTTTTCGCGCGCCATCGTCCAAAGGGACTGCAAGGTATACATCGCACTGCCGTCGCCCGTCAGAGCAACCACCTTCCTGTCCGGACAAGCCATCGCCGCGCCGGATGCGACAGGCAGGCAGAAGCCAATCGAGCCGCCGCAATTGTAAAGCCACGTGTGCGGCGGTGCGCCTGCCGTCACAGGAAAGAACCCGCGTCCGGTGGTGACGGATTCGTCGACCACGATTGCGCCTTCGGGGAGGTTTGCGCCGATCACAGCGCCAATGGCGTCCGGTCCCAACGGCCCGGATGGGATGTCAGGCGTGGTCGGCTTTGCGATTAGGTTCGGGGTGATCTTGGTGGCCCCTGTCGCCTCGGCCAATGCCGCGACCGCTGAAGGGATATCGTCAGTCACGCCTGCCAGTTCGACGAAACGTGTGCCGGGCGGGGCAAATTCGCCGGGTTTGCCGGGATAGGCAAAGAAGGCCACCGGTTTGCGCGCACCGATCAGGATGATCGTGTCGAAACCTTTCAGTGCCTCGAGGGCCAAATCGACGTTGAACGGAATACGGGGCGCATTGATCCGCCCTGCCCCGCGATCAAGCCGCGCATTTGCCCAATCGGTCATCAGCGAGGCCCCGGTTACTTCGGCAATCTGCGCGGCCAGTTTGAAAGTCTCGGGGTCCAGCCCAGCGTTGCCAACAAGGATCATCGGGCTTTTGGCGTCGCGCAAAGCCTCGGCCACACTATCAATGGTGACATCATCCACAGACGCCAACGCGGGTGGCGGCGCGACGGTTGCGACCGCGCCGCCTTCGTTCCATGCGGTGTCACCCGGTAGAATGAGTGTGGCGATCTGGCCCGGCGCGGTCTGCGCCGCCGTGATCGCGTCAGCGCCATCCTGTCCCACCATGGCGGAAGACGTGCCGGTTCTGACCCAATGAGACACCGGGCGGGCCAGACCTGCGATGTCCGCCGTCAGCGGAGCGTCCAACGCAAGATGGTACGTCGCATGCTCGCCCACGATGTTCACGATACCAGACCGCGCCTTTTTGGCGTTGTGCAAATTGGCGATCCCGTTGGCCAAGCCCGGCCCCAGATGCAGAAGCGTCGAGGCAGGCTTGCGCGTCATGCGGAAATAACCGTCTGCCGCCCCCGTGGCCCCGCCTTCGAACAGGCAAAGGGAGCTTCGCATGCCCGGCACTTTGTCCAAAGCTGCAACGAAATGCATCTCGGACGTGCCAGGGTTGGTGAAACAAACCTCAACACCACCGGCGACCAGCGTGCGCACAAGGCTTTCCGCGCCATTCATTTCCGTGGGGTCATTGGGCATCTTTTCGGCTTCCTTTAAAGGACCGGCGTCAGCAAGGGGTCGCCTGCAAAGAAAGCCGCCAGATTGTCGACAACGAACTGAGCCATCGCATCGCGGGTCTCAACAGTGCCAGATGCATGGTGCGGATAGAGCGTCACATTGGGCAATGCGGTCAGTTCCGGATCGGGGTTGGGCTCGTTCAGATAGACGTCCAGCCCCGCGTTGCCCAAACGGCCCGCCTTCAAAGCTTGGATAAGCGCCGCTTCATCCACTACGGTTCCGCGGGACACATTGACCAGAGTGCCTTGGGGGCCAAGCGCGTCGATCACCTTGGCTGAAATCAGATTTTCAGTGGCAGGCCCACCGGCAATGGCGACCGCCATAACATCGGCCCATTCGGCAAGCTGCGTCAGATCGGGTTGGAACGGATAGCCGACGTCCGGTTTCTGTGCCCGCCCGAAATAAGATATCTCGAACCCCATCGTCTCGGCGCGTTTGGCGATGGCCTGACCGATCCGCCCCATGCCGACAATGCCCAGACGTTTGCCACGGATGGCTGATTGCAGCGGGTACATACCGTCGCGGCCCCAATCGCCAGAGACGACATACTTATGCGCCGAGACAAGATCGCGCCGCGTGGCCAGTATCAGAAGCAGCGCCAGATCCGCCACATCGTTGAAAAGTGCATCCGCGGTATTTGTGAGCTGAATGCCTCGCGACCTGAGTGCGTCAATATCTATCGTGTCGTAGCCTGCCGAAGACAAAGAGATCACCTTCAGATTTGGAAGGTGATCCAAAATCTCGGGTCCAATGTCCGTATGCCCATTTGACACCATCGCCGTGCACCGCGCACCGACGTCCTTAAGAAACGCTGCCCGATCGTCGGCAAGATCCCAGCGGTGCAATTCATAGCGATCCTCGATCTGCGCCATGGCCTTGGGGCGCAGCGGATACATCACCAGAACATCATGTTTCATTTCGCCGCCTCCAATCGCGCCGCCCGCCTGTCGGCCTGAACACCCGGATCGGGGTCAAGGCTCGCTGCCAACAGGTTGCGGGTATAATCTTCGCGCGGCGCCTCGAATATCTGGCGTACGGGGCCGGTTTCCACGACCTTGCCGCCCCGCATCACCATGACACGATCCGCAAAGTCTCGGACCACCGGCAGGTCATGCGCGATGAAGATATAGGACAGGTCGAACTCGTCCTTCAGCCGATCAAGAAGCTGGATCACCTGAGCCTGTATCGAGACATCCAACGCCGATACAGCCTCGTCGCAAACAATGATTCGAGGCTCCAGTGCCAAGGCCCGCGCAATAGCGATCCGCTGGCGTTGCCCGCCCGAGAACTGGTGCGGATAGCGGTGCGCGTGCTCTGGTTCCAGTCCCACCTGTTCCAGCAGTTCGCCGACGCGCGCGCGCCATTTGTCTTTGGCCAGAATTTCCGAGTGAATGACCCAAGCTTCCGAGATCAGCTGATACACCGACATGCGCGGGTTGAGGCTTTGGGTCGGGTCCTGAAACACCATCTGAATGTCGCGGCGCATCTTGAACAGCTCTTGCGGCGACAGCTGGAACATATCGCGGCCTTTATACAGGGCTTCGCCGTGGTCCGGTTCCTCAAGCCGCAAAAGCACTTTCGCCGTTGTGGATTTGCCGGACCCACTTTCGCCCACGATTGCCAGCGTTTCACCGGGCAGAAGATCAAGGTTCACACTGTCGATAGCCTTGAGCGCGCCATAGGATTTGGTGACATTGCGCATCGACAGAAGCGGTTCCACCTCGGTCACGCCTTCGGACATGGCCCCTTTCCCGGGGGCCGCCGCAATCAGCTTTTTGGTATAAGGGTGTTGCGGGTTTCGGTAGACGTCCAAGGCAGTGCCGGTTTCCACGATCTCGCCCGCGTTCATCACAACAACGCGGTGCGCGGTTTCGGCTACGACGCCCAGATCATGGGTGATGATCAACAGACCCATGCCGGTTTCTTCCTGCAACTCTTCCAAAAGCGACAGAATCTGAGCCTGCACCGTGACGTCCAGCGCCGTTGTGGGCTCGTCCGCGATCAAGACATCCGGACGCAAAGCCAGCGCCATAGCGATCATCAAGCGCTGACGCTGACCGCCGGAAAACTGGTGGGGATATTTGTTGCCCGCGGTTTCGGGGTCGGGAATGCCCACTTTTCGCAGCAGATTGGTCGTCTCGTCACGGGCTTCCGCGCGAGACTTCCCACGGATGACCATCGTCTCTTCGATTTGCCAGCCGACCGAATAGACCGGGTTCAGATGGCTGAGCGGGTCCTGAAAGATCATGGCGATGCGACTGCCGTTGATGTCGCGGCGCGCGTCTTCGTTCAGCTTCAGTAGGTCCTGACCGTCGAAAATCACTTCACCCGAAGAAATCTCGCCGGGCGGGCAGTCGATCAGGTCCAGAATGGCCGAGGCCGAGACGGATTTGCCCGAACCGCTTTCGCCCAAGATCGCCAGAACTTCGCCCCGATCAAGATGCCAGCTGACGTTCTTTACCGCATGAACGGGGCCGCGCACGGTGTGAAAGGTGACCGACAGATTGCGCACTTCCAGCAGATGATCAGCCATCTTTGCGCCCCTTCAGCTCAAGCCGCCACCGCTGTTCAGGGTCCAGCGCCACGCGCAGCCAGTTGGACAAGAGGTTCAGGCTTAGGGTCGTCAGAACGATCACCAGTCCGGGAAAGAACGACAACCACCAGGCCGTCGTCAGATAGGGCCGCCCCTGTGCGACCATCAACCCCCATGTGATTTCGGGCGGCTGGATACCAATGCCGAGGAACGACAGCGAGCTTTCGGCCAGCATGACAAATGCGAAATCCAGCGTGGCGATAGTCAGCAAAGTGGGCAGGATCACCGGCAGGATATGGCGAAACACGATCCGGCGTGACGATGCCCCCATGACTTGGGCGGCTTGCACGAACATGCGTTCGCGGATTTCCAGCACCTCGGCGCGTGTGGTCCGCAGATAGATCGGGATACGCGTGATCGCCAGCACGATGATCAGGTTTCCGACTGCGGGTTCCAGCATGTACAGCACGATCACCGCCAACAGCAACGATGGGAATGACATGATGACGTCCGCAAACCGTGGGATGATCTGTGCTGCATATCCACGGGAATATCCCGCGATCAGGCCAAGGGTGGAGCCAATCACCAGCGATGCGGCCACAGCCCCCGCAGCCACCATCATGGTGTTTTGCGCAGCGACAATGATCCGCGCCAAAAGCGGTCTGCCCAACTGGTCACCGCCCAGAAAGAACATCCATCCCTTTGTTGTCTCGAACGGTGGTGAATTGCGGCCGCGCAGGTTTGGCCTGGATGTCGCCTCTTCAAGAAAGTACGGCCCTAGAAAAGCGCAAAGCACAACGATGATCAGAAAGATCGCCCCGGCACAGGCCCATTTGTCGGCCCAGAGCATGCGCAACAAGTGGCGCGCGCCGCGATGTTCGTCTTCCGCGTCTAAAGACGTTTCGGAGATATGTGCGGTCATATCAGCGCCTAATATCTGATACGCGGATCAAGGATCGCATAAGCGATGTCGATCAGAATGTTCATAACGAAGATCGCAAAGGCGGTGACGATGATCGCCGCCAAAATCACCGCGAAGTCCCGCTGAAGAATTGAGTCGATCATCAGCTTGCCCACGCCGGGAAAGCCGAATACCGTTTCGACAATCACTGCGCCATTCAGCATGCCTGCCGCCTGATCGCCAATCACAGTAATGACCGGCAGCAAAGCATTGCGCAGCGCGTGCACGAAAATGATCGGCTTGTTGCGCACGCCTTTGGCGCGGGCAGTTTTGATATAGGCCGAGTTCAGCGCCGAAATCATCGAGCCGCGCACGACCTGAACGATCAACCCAAAGGGGCGGATAAACAGGACCGAGACCGGCAGGATCCAATGCCAGATGGTTCCGGTGCCTGACGTCGGCACCCAGCCAAGATTGACCGAGAAAACGACAATAGCGACGATGGCGATCCAGAAGTCGGGGGCACTGGCGCCTATCAGCGAAAAGAAGGTCGCCACCCGGTCAAAAACGCCGCCCACACGAAAGGCTGCCAGCGATCCGACGATGATCGACAAGACCGTGACCAGAAACATGGTGATCAGCGCAAGCCACAGGGTCCATTCGAACCCGCGCAGAACAGCGTCGATGGCAGGCTCGCCGCGCCGGATCGACATGCCAAAGTCCAGCCGGACCAAATCCGAGACATATCGGCCAAATTGCACAATGAGAGGATCGTTCAGCCCGTGAACCACACGAAACTGTTCGCGCGTCTCAAGCGTGGCGTTCAGGGGCAGGTAAAGGTCGGTGGGGTCACCCGTCAGGCGACTGAGAAAAAAGACGAGTATCACCAGCCCTATCAGTGAGAAGGCGCTTGCGACTGCTCGTTTTCCTAGAAACGACTTCATACGTTTTCATCATTGATCCGGGGGCGAGCCTTTGCCCGCCCCCGAACGCTACCTTACTTGAAACCAATCTGCGAGAGTTGCAGTTCGCTGTTGGTGCGGATGGTTGGCTGGAAGTCCAGACGCGGGTTGACGCGGCTGAAGCCCACCATGTGGAACAGCAGGACGTCCATCACCTGATCGGTGTGGATGTACTTGAACGTCTCTTTCCACTTGGCTGCACGCTCGTCGCCTGTCGCCGCCGAGGCTTCGGCGATCATTTCGTCCAGTTTCGGATCGGTCACGCCAGACTGAAGGCCCTCGGATGCATACTTGAAGTACATCGAGAACACCGGATCACCGTTCGCATTGTCATGCTGCGCTTTGACCATGATCGGGCCGCGATCAGCGGCGAAGGGCTTGGAGTAGTATTCCAGCCATTCAGCAACTTCGACCATGACCAGCTTTACGTTGAAACCCGCGTCCGCCCACATCGCCGTCAGGGCTTCCATGGTTTCCAGACACGTTCGCAAAGTTGTTGATCCGTCCGACCACAAGGATTTCAGTATCCACCGGAACACCGTCGGCCTTTGCCTCGGCTATCAGGGCCTTGGCTTTTTCAGGATCGTAAGGGAACGGCTCAAGATCGGTGTTGTACCCGATGGTCGATGGCGGCGTCATGCCGGTGGCCAAAAGTGTACCATTCGCAAGGATCGACCCCACGAAAGCTTCGCGATCCACCGCATAGTTCAGCGCCTGACGCACACGAATGTCGTTCAGAGGGGCTGTGTTGTTGTCGAGGCGAATATAGACCGTCTCGGAGTTGGGATAGGAATAGTCCATCGCATCGTCAGTCGCGTCTTGCAGCGCGATGTTGGGCGCGATGTCGGCCTCGCCGGTCGCAACCATCGCCGCACGAACAGCGCTATCGGACCGGAACACATAGGTCGCGTTCGTCACGGTCGGCTTTTCACCCCAGTAGTTCGGGTTTGCCGACAGTTTGATGAACTGACCACGTGCGTATTCGTCGAAGGTGTAAGGACCCGTTCCGACAGGGATCGCCATACGCTCGTTCAATGGCACCTCCGATGGCGTGATCGTTACGGTCGACATCAGAAGCGGCAGAATGGGCGAAGCCGGGTTCGCGGTGATGTCGATTGTCACATCGTCCACAATCGCAGCACTCAGTTCGATGCCACCAAAGAACTTGGCACCGATTTCGCAAAGAATGGTCTCGTCCTTGATCCGCTTCAGCGTATGCTCGACGTCCGCCGCATCAAGCGCGGTGCCATCCGAGAACATCACACCGGGGTGCAGATTGAAGCGCCACGTGCCGTCGCCCCGATCTTCCCAGCTGTCAGCCAGACGCGATTGCAGTCCTTGACCCGGCACAAGCTCGGTCATGGTTTCTGAAACGTTTTGAAGGACAACGCGTCCGACGTTCGAGCGCGATGCCTCGCAGGGATCGACGATGTCCAATTCTTCGGACAGAACGATCGTCACGCTGTTGTCCTGAGCGAAAGCGGGGAAGGCACATGCCAAGGCAAGCGCAGTTCCCTGCAATAGGTTCCTAAGTTTCATAGTTTCTCCTCCTTTATTGGCATTCAGTCTTTTCACTTATTTTCACCTCTTGGCGGGCGAATTACAGAAGGCCCTTGCAGGCCTATCTCGTGTAAGGTCTCCGGCGCGTCATGGCTGTGCAACTGCGCGCCCCCGTGAACTTGCGGCAATCAAAAGAACCGCGATGAAAATCAGACTTGCACCGATCCATGTGGCCCGATCCGCGATTTCGCCGAAAAAGAAATACGCAGCAACAGCAACGAACGGCAGGCGCACAAAATCGATAGGGGCCACCAGCGAGGCATCTGCATACTGGAACGCCTTTGTTGCCGTGAATTGATTGACGGCCCCCAGAACGCCCTGAAGCCCCAAAAGCATCCACTCGGTCGCGGTTGGTGTGGCCCAGAAATAAAGCGCCGGGATAGCGGCGATAGGTACCGTGATGATCAGATTCCATGCAACAAGCGTGTCCGCATTCTCGGTCTTGCCCATGTGTTTCAGGATCAACTGGATGGTGCCAACCAGCAGCGCCGAGATCAACGCATAGAACAGGGCGATGTTCATCTCGCTGCCGTCCGGGCGAAGCAGAACGACAATCCCGAAAAAGCCAAGCAAGGCACCGGCGACCCGCACGCTTCGCGGCCTTTCGCCGAAGAATATCCAGGCACCCACTGTCACGAAAAGTGGTGCTGCAAATCCGATGGCCGTTACTGTCGCCAAAGGCGCGTTCGCCAACGCGGCGAACAAGGCGACCAAAGACGCCAGTTTAAGCGTGGCGCGCAAGGCATGCAGCCAATGGCGGCTGGTTTTCATGATGCCCGGACGGCTGAGCATCCAAGGTAACATGGCTATGGCACCAAAAAGGCCGCGCGTGAAGGCCATGACAACGGGATGCACGTCTCCGGAAAGCAGCCGAACCAGAACAGCATCGAACGCGCCCATGCCCGCGACCAACAACATCAAGAAAACTCCCATCAAGGAGCGTTGGTCCAGCATCCTGTCCCCACCAACTTTGGCTGAGGTTCCAACCCCGTCCTGAGATACAGAACAACAGGTGCCCCTTAATTTGTAAACTGAAAAGTATCTTTGAGACCGCTGAAGGTGGAAAAATCAGTCAAGCTAACTGCTTTTACGGGAAAATTGCGCCAAGCGCCGCTTCAATAGGCAGGCGACCCAACTTGACAACTTGCCGATCGACCCCGACAACGTTTGCCAAGACATGCGCGAGAGTGCCCCATGCTGCTTCGTTCTCTGCCAGAGACACCAGATCAAATCGCAGACCGGATGGACGGTAAGAGCCACCCTTTGAGTAATGGCGGCAGCGTGGCTTTCCTGCCGTCGCCAAGGGTTCAGAACCATGCCGCGTTTCTGTTGCGCCGCCCGAACGGGAGCCTTCTTTGCGCGTGGTTCGCCGGTGGGCTGGAAGGCAAGGCCGACATCTGCATTCACCTCAGCGAGCTGGACGCGGCGACCGGTCAATGGAGTGCGGCACAACAGATCACCGATGATCCGGACAGGTCTGAACAAAACCCGGTGCTGTTTGATGCCCCGGATGGCAGGCAGCTTTTGATCCACACCGCACAGCCCGGCGGTGATCAGGACCGCTGCGTGGTCAGAATGCGCGAGATTGGTTCGGCTCCGGTCGACCTGCCGCTGCCGCTTGGAACCTTTGTGCGGGCGCGGCCCGTAGTGCGGGCAGACGGCGCATGGCTGTTGCCCTTGTTCCATTGCGTTCACAGCCCCGGCGCGCGCTGGACCGGGCGGAACGACTATGCCTCGGTTGCAATCACCACCGATGCTGGCCAGACGTGGCGACAGGTCGAAGTGCCCGGATCCACGGGATGCGTTCACATGACTTTGGTTCCGCTTAGCGACGCACACATCGTCGCGTTTTTCCGCCGCCGCCAGTCCGACTTTGTTCACCGCACCGAAAGCCTCGATGGCGGCGAGACGTGGTCCGTCCCTGCCCCAAACGATCTGCCGAACAACAACTCGTCGATTGCGGCTATGCAACTTGGCGACAGACGGATCGCGGTTGTCTGCAATCCTGTCAACGCAGCCATGGACCCATCGCGGCGCACATCGCTTTATGACGAGCTGGGCGATGATGCCCGCCCCGAAGCCGAAGGCGGCTGTACGCCGATCTGGGGTGTGCCGCGCGGGCCGCTGATCCTCGCTTTGTCCGATGACGAAGGGCGGTCGTTTCCGCTTCGCCAGATCATCGCCGATGGCCCCGGCACTTGCCTCAGCAACAACTCGGAAGATGGTCAAAACAAAGAGCTTTCCTATCCGGCCATGTCTCAGAACGATACGGGCGATATCGACATTTGCTTTAGCTATCATCGCCGCGCAATCGCACACATACGCGTGCCAGCAGACCGGATCGGAATGCCCGAATGACCAGCACGGCCCCAGCATTCCGCGACACTTGGAGAACGACATAATGAGCCATGCCATTCGCGGAGTTTACTCGGCGGCAACAACCCCCGTCGGTCCCGATGGAGCAGTCAGGCTCGACCTCTTCGCCGCCCATTGCCGGGCGCTGTTGGACGAAGGCTGCCACGGCATCGCTTTGCTGGGCACCACGGGCGAAGCGAATAACTTTGCCGTCGCCGAGCGGCAGGCCTTGCTTGACGCCGCCCTCGATTTCGGCGTGCGCGGCGATCAACTGCTGCCCGGTACATCAAGCTGCAATATCCCCGAAACCATTGCCCTGACCCGTCATGCCGTCGAGCGGGATGTTTTGGGGTGCGTGTTACTCCCACCGTTCTACTACAAAGGCGTGAGCGACGAGGGCTTGTTCCGTTTCTATGCCTCGGTGGTCGAAGGTGTGGGCGATGATCGCCTGAAGGTCGTGCTCTATCATATCCCGCAGGTCACGCAGGTGCCGCTTGGTCACGACCTGATTGAACGTCTGATCACTGCCTTCCCGGACACGGTCGTCGGGATCAAGGACAGTGCTGGCGACATCGAGAACATGAAGGCTATGGTCAAACGCTTCCCCGGCTTTTCGGTGCTTGCAGGCGCCGACCCGCTTTTGTTGCCGCTTTTGCGGGCAGGCGGTGCCGGGTGCATCACTGCCACCTCCAACCTGCGCGCCGATGCTTTGCGCGTGGTCTGGGAAAACTGGCAGGACCCGGACAAGGCGGATGCAGTCACGGCGGCGCAGGACCGGATTAACGCCTGGCGCACCCTGACGAATGCCTATGTGCAATTGCCCACCGTCAAGGCCATGGTCGCCAAGGCGCGGGGCCATGGTGACTGGTTCAACCTCCGATCCCCTCTGGTGGCCCTGAATGCCGACCAACGCAAACAAGTCTGGGCCGAAATGGCCCGGCTCGACGCCTGAGGAGCCCGCCATGAGCTTGGACCGCCAGATTGTCATCCATCAACCGGCTCGGCTGGAAATCGGCGCAGGCACGGCCGCGAAGGTGGGTGAATGGGCCAATGGTGCGGAACGCGTGCTTGTTCTGGCCGCCCGGTCGGTCGAAGCGCAAGTTGGCAGTCTGGGTCTTCCGGGCACCGTCCACGTCTATACCGGCATTCCGCCTGAACCCGATGACCGCGCGCTGGTCCAAGCTTTGGACATCGCATCCGAGTGCAAACCGGACGTCATTGTCGGGCTGGGCGGTGGGTCTGTCATGGATATTGCCAAGCTGGTCTCAGTCCTGTGGAACGGGGCGCAAAAGCTGGAAGACATCATTGGCCCCGATAAGGTCAGCCGCCGCCTGTCGCGTCTGGCGCTTGTGCCGACAACGGCAGGCACCGGGTCCGAAGCAGGCATTCGCGCCCTTGTCACCAACTCGGAAACGCACGCCAAGATGGCCGTTGAAAGCGGAAATATGCGGGCGGATTTGGCGGTGCTGGATCCCGTCCTGACCTATTCGGTCCCGCCTGCTGTGACGGCGTCGACTGGCGTTGACGCGATGGCGCATTGTGTCGAGGCTTTTACCAGCCTGCGCGCGCACAACATGATCGACGGCTTTGCCCGCATGGGCGTCAGGCTTGTGGGGCAATACCTGAAACGCGCGGTGGCCGACGGCCAAGATACCGAAGCCCGCGCGGGCATGATGCTGGCCAGCTATTATGGCGGGATTTGCCTTGGGCCTGTTAACACGGCAGCAGGCCACGCACTTGCCTATCCGCTCGGGTCCCGGCTTGACCTGCCACATGGGTTGGCCAATGCGATCATCTTTCCGCATGTTTTGGCCTTCAATCAATCCGCCCGGCCAGAAAAGACCGCCGAGGTCATGACGGCCTTGGGGCTTGCCGCAGATGCGGGTCAGGTGCTGGCCACCGCCCACGAGTATTGCGCAGACCTCGGCATTGAAATGAAACTGTCCGCACATGGCGCACAGGCCGAAGCCTTGGGCGATTGGGCCGCAGAGGCGCATGCCATTCGCAGGCTTATGGACAACAATCCCAAGGACATGTCGGTCGAAGACGTCCACGCAATTTACAAAGCGGCGTTCTAGCCTTCGAACAACCGGTCACGTGATCCGATAAGATGTTCTTCCATCAGCCGCCTTGCCAGGTCTGCCTTATGATTGTGGATGGCTGCATAGATCTCTTCGTGTTCCGCGAAAACGATCGAAAGCCCGTTCTCGGTCAGCTTAAGTGACCTGCCGTGGAATATCATGCCGATGCCCACGTGATCTTTCAGGGCTTCGAGTGCAGTTGAGACATAATCGTTGCCCGAAGCTTGCGAGATCGAGAAATGAAATTCGAAATCCGCGTCTTCGTGGTGCCTGTTTCGCGCAGTTGCGTCTTGCATCGCGACCAAGGCCTTTTTGATGGCTTTCAACTGCGGCGCCGTGTGCCGTTCGGCCGCCATCGCGGCTGCGGCAGGTTCGAGTAGAAGACGAAATTCGTAGCAACGGCGCAGATCCGCGATGTTTTCTAATTGCCCGAAGCCAAGCGGTTCGCGCATTCCGATCTGGCGCACGAAACTGCCGGCGCCCTGCCGCGAATAGATCAGCTTCTTCTCGCGAAGCTTCTGAAGCGCGTCACGCACAACGGGCCGCGACACCTGAAACTCGGCGGCAAGGTCATGTTCTGTGGGCAGTTTTTCGTTGGGCCCATAGGCACCAGACTTGATGGCACGATGGAGCCTTTCAAAAACGATCTCGGAAAGGCTTTTGCGCTGCGCTGCAATGTTTGCGGTTTCATTCATGAGGCACTGCCCTGCAATCCGGCACCGCGCGCACCCCGTTCAGTTGACAAATTGATGTGTTCATCCACGATCAGAAACCCATGCCTGCGGGGAATAATGCTGCACAGTTGTTACATTAGATGACAAATTTTACAACCGGCACCGCAGCCGCAAGACCAGCCGCCTGAGTACTCAGTTCCCGGCAGGCACCTTTTTCAGCTTCTGAAACCGTCTCGGGCTTTCAGGTTTTTCGGCTTCCCCCATGACCGCGCCCCAATCGGCATCGACCACATCTCCCACGTAAAGATCGCCTGTGCTGTCATAAGCAATGCTGTGCGGCGACAGGAATTGACCCGGACCAAGTCCGGCACCCTGCTTAGCATCCAGCCGTGACAGCAAGTTGCTTTGCTGATCAAAAACGCTGACGAACGGACCGAGATTAGGGAAATCGCGGTTCACCGGCAGATACGACGCCAGTTCGCCAACGATGCAATCCGGGCAACTGCCGGGGGTAATCGCCAACCCGCTGGGCCGGTGCATATTGTTGATCTGCGCCTCATACCGGCCCTCTTGGTCGAAGACCTGCACGCGCGAGTTTTCCCTGTCGGCGACGTAAACCCAGCCATCGGGATCAATGCAAATGTTGTGAGGAAGATTGAACTGACCGGGCCCGGTGCCAGCCCTGCCCCAGCTTTGCAGAAGTTTGCCGTTTGGGTCGAACTTGTGAACGCAGGCGTTCTGGTATCCGTCCGAGACAAAGATGTCGCCGGATGGAGAGATGGCCGAATGGGTGCACTTGCAAAACGGTTTGCCGCTCATGAAGCCCGAACTGACACCAGCGGTCCCGATTTCCAGCAGCAATTCGCCTTCCAGCGTGAATTTCCGAACCGTGTGATCGAAATTGTCGGTCAGATAAATACATTGGTCCGGCCCGATCGAGGCCCCATGCGGGTTCTCGAATATCCCCTGCCCCCAAGCCTGCAAGACATCCCCGTCCTTGCTAAGGACGACAACCGGCGTGTGGCCCCGGTTGAAAAGATAAACCCTGTCTTTGTCGTCAACGGCAATTCCAGCGACGTCCCCCAGCACAATCTCGGGCGGCAATTTGGCCCAGTCGGGTTCCGTCTGATAGGTAAAGCGGCCTTCGCCCAAAGCGTTGTGCATTCAATTCTCCCCCGATGTCCCGAATTCCCGCAAGACTGCGCGATGGACGTTAGGGATAGAACTATGAGAACCGGGGGAATGCAAATTGCGATTGGCGCGCTCAACCGGAGCGAATTCGAACTCTACTGATGCTACATCCATACTGGAAACACTGGAGGAATGGGAAGCCCACCTAAAGTCTGAACCTGAAATCTCCCAAAAGTTGAGAGAGTTTCAGCGAGCGGCGGCATCAGAAAATGATGCCAAATTGAGAGGCCGTCGCGCATCATCTCGAGGACCGTCGCTATGAGGGCCGTCCTGCAGGAATTTGAGTCTGCGGTTCTTGCCAAGCGTGGAGTCAAGAGCACGCGAAGACAGAGAACGACGCGTGACTGTCAGCGTGTGGCCCTGCGCTTGTCGGTGGATGATAATGAGCGTCTGAAAGAGTTGGCTGACGGAATGGCTTTGGCAACGTTCATTCGGGCGAAAGTCCTTGATGACCAATTGCCAAAGAGAAAGCGCCGATCATCCGCTTCGGTCGCCGACAAGCAGGCGTCAGCACAAATCTTGGGGCTTTTGGGCAATCGCGCATTGCCAACAATCTGAACCAGTTGGCGTATCACGCGAACGTCGGAACGCTCGTAATCGACGAGGCGTCGCGCGCGCAGATCGAGGAGGCCTTTGAGCAAGTCACCTTCTTGCGCCAGACATTGCTCAGGGCCCTTGGAATGCGCGGTTGATCCTCAAAGGCAACCAGCGGGCAAACGGAAAGGAGTTGGCCCTGCATCTTCTAATTGTCGAAGACAATGAGCATGCTGTCATTCACGAACTGCGAGGCTTTTTGACCGACGATCTGATCGGGGCGTTCAAAGAAACGGAAGCAATCTCGCTCGGCACGAAATGCCGGCAATATTTGTTCTCGCTGAGCCTCAACCCTCCTAAGTCAGCCAATGTGCCGGTAGTGGAATTCGAGTGCGTAATCGGGGAAATAGAGCGACGGATGGGCCTCATGCACCAGCCCCGCGCGATTGTATTTCGTGAGAAGAAGGGGCGACGCCACGCCCATTGCGTGTGGTCTCGAATCGATGTCGATCAGATGCGGGCAATCAATCTACCGCATACGAAACTCAGGCTGCAGGATATCTCGCGCGAACTCTTTCTGGAGCATGATTGGGAAATGCCTGCTGGCCTGCGCAGGGCACAGGATCGCGACCCGCTAAACTTCACGGCTTCCGAGGCAGGGCAAGCCAAACGCGTCAAACGTGATCCGGCGGAATTGAAGAAACTGCTGAAGTCATGCTGCGAAGTTTCGGATTCGCGCTCCGCCTTTACCAATGCGCTGATCGAGCAAGGCTTCGTTCTGGCAAGCGGGGACACACACTCGGCGAAGTCTATTCGCTGTCACGTTGGTTAGGCGTGCGGACAAAAGAATTAAGCGCCAAGATCGGCGATCTTGGCGGATCTACCAAATATTGGCGAGGCTACGGCAACTCTGGCGCGCGCCAGCACACAGCCAACCGAAAACAATACCCATAAGCGCAAAATAGATGAGCATAACGAAACTGTAGCACGGTTGGTTGCCCAACAACGGCAAGATCACGCGGCACTGTCTAAGTCACAAGAATGTCGGCGCATCACAGAAACCAAAACCCGCAATGCACAACTGCCTAAAGGCTTGAGAGCAGCATGGGCGCGGCTCACAGGTCAGTATCAGCAAAAATGCTAACATCTGGCCGACGAAACAACATCCTGCGAGGCCCGGGATCGACGTGAACAACAGGCGCTGATTGAGCACCACTTAGCGGAACCCCAAACTCTAGATCGGAGATTTGCTTTCTACAAAGCACAACACGCGCTTCACCTAGAACTCCAAGAACACGCGTCGTTGGAACTAACTCAGAAATATCAACCTGATCCCAACCAACCTCTGATCCTGCCACGTGAAGCCGTGCCCTTCACGCCAGCACAGCTCGAAGAACAACCAGGCTTCATCCTGGCCCATCTTTCAGACAAGAACGCGTGCTTCACTCGAATTGACGTCCAGCGGAGATTGGCGGAGTTCATCCCTGATCCGGTACAGTTGAGGATTGCGGCGGACAAAGCACTTGCATCCTCGGAACTAGTGCGCCTGCCCACCGGCAATGGCGACTTGTTCACAACACGCGACTTTCAGGCGATAGAACTGTCGCTGCAAGAATGCGCAAGAGCATTGGCACAAAGCGGTGGCTTCCGTGTGTACCGCTCTCATGTCCATGCGGCCATCAAACAGCAAAACAATCGCTTGAGAAAACAAGTCGGCGCAAACCTCAGCAATGAGCAAGTTGAAGCGATCCACCATATACTTGCACCGAGCCAACTTTGCACAGTCGTCGGCCTTGCAGGCGCAGGAAAAAGTACCCTGCTGGCAACAGCGAGAGAAGCATGGGAGCAACAGGGCTATCGCGTCCATGGTGCGACGCTAGCTGGAAAAGCAGCGGATGGCTTGCAATCTGCATCGGGCAATCGCCCTCCGCGCTCCCGCCCCGCAGGCCTGACAAAGCGGAAAATAATGCGTCTGTTCTCGGCGGCAATTCATCCTAAATTGGCAGAATCCCGAAACGTATCTTCGAACTTTTCGCGCAGCTGGTTTTTCTGAACCTTACCCATCGTGTTTCTTGGCAGGCTTTCGACAACATCGTAAAGTCTTGGGCGCTTGAAACCGGCAAGGTCCTGATTAACCGCTTCTTCTATCTTCGCGACATCGATCGTCACGCCCTTTTCAGGTACTAAAACGGCCACCACGCTTTCGCCGAAGTCTGGATGCGGCGCGCCGACGACGGCGCTTTCCAGAACACCCGGTTGCTCGTCCAGGAACAGCTCAATCTCTTTGGGGTAGATGTTATAGCCGCCCGAAATGATCAAATCTTTGCCTCGGCCAACGATCTGTACGTAACCGTCACCATCAATAAGTGCCAGATCGCCGGTAATGAAGAACCCATCGGAGCGCAGCTCTTCTTTTGTCTTTTCAGGCATTTGCCAATAGCCCTTAAAGACATTCGGACCACGCACCCAAAGCACCCCGATCTCGCCCTGTGCCAATTCCAAGCCCGTTTCCGGATCACAGACCTTCACCTCGACGCCCGGCAATGCAAAGCCGACCGTGCCTGCACGCCGCTCGCCCTCATAGGGGTTCGACGTGTTCATGCTGGTTTCGGTCATCCCGTAACGTTCAAGAATTCGGTGTCCGGTGCGTGCCTCGAAACGCTCGTGCGTTTCAGATAGAAGCGGTGCCGAACCAGAGACGAACAAACGCATGTGGGCGACCAGATCGTGGGTAAAGCGCGCATCATCAAGCAGCCGGGTATAAAATGTTGGAACACCCATCATTGATGTTGCTTTGGGCAGCGCTGCAACCACTGCGTCTTGGTCGAACTTCGGCAGGAAGATCATCGAACCACCTGCAAGCAGCATCACGTTCGTTGCAACAAAAAGACCATGGCTGTGAAAGATAGGAAGCGCGTGCAGCAGGACGTCGTTTTCCGTGAACTTCCACGCGGTAACCAAGGCCTCGGCATTCGACAGAAGGTTCTTCTGGGTCAGCATGGCACCCTTTGAGCGCCCTGTTGTGCCGGACGTATATAGAAGTGCCGCCAGATCGTCGTCGCCCCTTTCTATGGGATCGAAAGCCGCCTTCTGATCATTGGCAATATCCGTGAACGATCCGCCGCCATCAGCGCCCAGCGTAAGAAGCATGCACCCCGAAGCTGCAGCGATGGGTTCAAGCTCGGCCTCTTCAGTGGGGTCGCAGACGAACAAAGCGGCGCCACTGTCACCGACAAAATAGCTTAGTTCCGCCGCAGTATAGGCTGTGTTCAGGGGAAGGAAGACGGTTCCAGACTTCACGCAAGCGGCGTACAAGGCCAGCGCCATCGAAGACTTCTGAACATGGGCCGCGACACGGTCGCCCCGTTTGACACCCAGGCTGACCAGCGCGTTTGCGATGCGGTCCACATCGCCCAGAAACTCGGCATAGCTTAGGGACTGACCGTTCGGCAAATGCAAAAACACGGTGTCGCGCCCTTCATGCGGGGCGAATAATGCGTCGTAAAGAGGGTTGGTCATAAGCCGATTTCTTCCATCATTTTCGTACCGTAGACATCCTGCCGATCAGCTGGCCGAAGCCTCGTCCTGTTCCGCAAGGATCATGTAACGTCCAAGACCAAGGACGATGTGATTTTCAGCCGCCTTGCGCGCGCCTTCTGCATCACCGCCCGCCACGGCAACACAGATTGCCTCGTGTTCTGCGATCGAACGGGCGATGTTCGTGCCTATGGACAGGCCTCGGCGTCGGAACAGATGCATCTCTTTGACAAGGTTGTCATAGATCAGCTTTGCCTTCGGGTTGGCAGCGGCATGCATCAGCATGTCGTGGAAATCGATGTTCAAAGTATAGTATTTCTTGGTGTCGTCTTTCACATGTGCGGCGCGCATCTGCTCCAGATTTGCTTCCAGCTTTTTGGTAAGGCGCGGCTCGCTTCCCTCTGCAACCCGGCGGGCAGCTGCGGCACAGGCCATTGCAAAGATCGCGCCGCGCAGATCGTAGAGGTTACGTACCTCGTCAAGGGTCGTCTTGTGGACAAAGGCACCGCGGTTTGCGATCAGGTCAATCAGACCCGAGTCAGCAAGCGAGCGAATTGCTTCGCGCACGGTGCCGCGGCTGACCCCCATTGCGGCTGATAACGTCAGCTCGTTCAGTTTCTCGCCAGCGGCCAGATCGCCCCTAACAATCATGCGCTCGATTTCCGATCGCACTTCGCCTGCAAGCGTGGCGCGCCCCTGCCCTATAGATTTTGCACTTATCGACATAAGATCATTTCACGCGCATTCGATTTTTTGTCAACAATTAACATTTTTATTGCCAGCAGGCCATGCTTGGCATACATCTTCTAGCGCAGAGTCAACCACCGGGAGAACCTTGATGGCGCAGCCCGAAAACCACCAGACATCTAAATCCACAACGACTGATCTGCCAGCGGCGGCAAGCGAGGCGCTGAAGGGTATTCGAGTTCTTGATCTGACGCGCGTCAGGTCAGGTCCGACCTGCGTCCGACAGCTTGCCGATTGGGGCGCTGACGTTATCAAGATTGAAACACCGGTCGATACTGCGCAACTGGGCGGGCCCCGCTCTGGTGCGGACTTCCAGAACCTGCATCGCAACAAGCGCAGCCTGACACTGAACTTAAAGTCAGACGAAGGGCTTGAGGCGTTCCGACGGCTTGCAAAGACCGCAGATGTCATCGTCGAAAACTTTCGCCCCGGTGTGAAGACGCGGCTTGGTATCGACTATGACACCCTGTCGAAAGACAATCCCGGCCTTGTTTACGCGTCAATTTCCGGCTTCGGACAGGACGGACCGCTGGCCGCACGACCGGGCTTTGATCAGATCGCACAGGGCATGGGCGGGCTGATGTCGATCACTGGCAAACCGGGCGAAGGCCCGATGCGCGTGGGCATCCCAATCGCCGATCTCTGCGCAGGATTGTTCGCCGCTCAGGGCATTCTGATCGCGCTGCTGGAACGCCACAACTCGGGGCGTGGCCAGTGGATTCAGACGTCCCTTTTGCAGGCGCAGGTCTTCATGCTCGACTTTCAGGCGGCGCGGGTTCTGATGGACGGCGACATTCCCAAGCAAGCGGGTAACAACCACCCGACGTCCATCCCGACAGGAGTCTTTCCCACCAAAGACGGATACATGAACCTTGCTGTGGCCGGACAGGAAATCTGGGGTCGCTTTGCTCGTGCTCTGGGTCGCGAAGACTGGCTGGACGACGAACGCTTTGCCACTGCACCTGCCCGGTCCGAAAACCGCGACGCTTTGGGGGCCGAGATCGAAAAGATCACGGTGAACCAGACAACGGCCGAATGGGTCGAGACAATGAACGAGGCCGGTGTGCCGGCGGGCGAAATCAACGATATCGGGCAGGTGTTTGAAAATCCGCAGGTCAAGCATCTGGGGATGGCTCAGCCGGTAAATAGTCATGAGCGCGGCGAAACGCATGTTGTCGGGCAACCCATCCTGATGAGCCGGACGCCAAGCCATATCGCGTCGCCTCCGCCACTTGCCGGTGAGCATTCGGAAGTTATTCTTACCGAACTTGGCTATTCCGCCGACGAAATCACCCGAATGAAAGATGCCGGCGCCACTTAAGGACATGGACCTATAAATGACCGACAAGATCATCACCGAGCAGTCGGGCGACATCGCTCGTATCATCTTTAACCAGCCCGAAAAACGGAACGCTGTCTCACTTGAAATGTGGGAAGCGGTCGAAGCCGCCGCCAGCCGCTTTGCCGAGGATCCGTCGGTGCGCATTCTCATCCTGTCCGGTGCAGGCGGAAAGGCGTTCGTTTCGGGTGCAGATATCTCGAAATTTGAAAGCGAACGTGCCAGTGAAGAAGCCGTGGCGCACTACAACGCGACCACAAAGCGCGTCTATGACATGGTTGAAGCCTTCCCAAAGCCCACGATCGCGCAGATTGACGGGTTCTGTATTGGTGGCGGAGTGGCGCTTGCCCTTTGCTGCGACATCCGGATTTGCGGCAAAGGTTCGAACTTTGCCATTCCGGCCGCGAAACTTGGACTTGGCTATGGCTATACCGGAATCAAACGGCTGGTCGACGTCGTCGGCCCCGCCTTCGCGAAGGAGCTTTTCTTTACCGCGCGCCGCTTTGACGCTGAAGAAGCCCGCACGATGGGTCTGGTCAACCGGGTCGTCGACGATGCTGTCGTGGCGCAATCTGCCAGTGAGATGGCAGAAATGATCGCCGCCAACGCACCGATGACGGTCGACTCGGTCAAGTTCATCGTGGGCGAAACGGTCAAGGACGAAAGTCGGCGCGATATTGCGGCCTGCGACGCAAAGGTGAAGGCCTGTTTTGAGAGCAAAGATTATGTCGAAGGACGCCGCGCATTCCTTGAAAAGCGCAAGGCAAAGTTCATAGGCGCATGATGGCTGACAACGCCCCTGCCCGTGTCGATGAAAAGGCCGCACGCGCCCATCTGGACAAGATACTAAGCGACCACGAACAAGCCTTCGAGACGTTCTTCCTGGCGCGGTTTCTGGACCTGTCGTTTGAGTACTTGCCGCTTGATGCGACGGATGCGCAAAAAGAAGTGTGCCGAGTGAGCTTTCCGATGTCAGATATGCTCAAGAACCCGCAAGGGTCGCTGCACGGTGGTGTCATGGCAACAGCGATGGATATCTCGATGGGGCACCTTGTGAACAAGGTGGCAGGCCCCGGGGCGACGATTGAAATGAAGGTACAGTTCATGCGCCCGGTGACCGAGGGCAATGTCACCTGCGAAGGACAATTTACGCGCAGGGGCCGTTCGTTGGCTTTCATGGAAAGCCGTCTTTCTGATGCCAACGGCAAGCTTGCCGCCCTTGCAACGGCAACTTGGAAAATGCCTTAAGAAGCGACCCTAAGGCCCTGCCAATAAACGAAGTTCTGACAATAGATTGAGCGAAATTTCCATGCCGTTCTGACGCGCGTCCTGCAGTGACTGCAGGGCCCGCGCACCGGGCATCCGCAAAGGGTGTGCGGCATCAACCGCGGGTGTGCCCAAGATAATCTGTTCAGCGGCAGCCATGCGCTTGCGACGGTCTTCATCCGGCAGCAGGCGAGCTGCATCAATCAAGATGAACATCTGCCCAAGGTTCTGAACACTTTCCGGATGATCTGCGGCGGCAGGAATTTCCGACAGAATTGCTGCGCCTGACAAGCCACCGGCCATCAGATCAAGGCAAAGCGCAAGGCTGGCCCCCTTTTCCCCGCCAATGGCGCGCATCAACCCCTGCATGGCTTGGGCGGCGTCGGTTGTCGGGCGACCATGGGCGTCCGTTGCCCATGTGTCCGGAATAGGAACGCCTTCCTTTGCCGCCCCGCGCACACGCGATCGCGCGACCATCGACAGTGCCATATCGAGCAAGACATGCTGTCCGTCAGGATGAGGGATCACGAGACCTAATGGGTTGTTTCCGACCCGGGGCGCTGTGCCCCCAGCGGGGGCGATCATCGGGGCGGTATTGGTCGTCATGACAGCGGCGAAACCGGCCTCGGCGGCGATGAAGAGGTAGGGCGCAAGCGCACCCAGATGGCTTCCACCACGAACGAAAACAGCCCCTACCCCGACAGCGCGCGCGGCATCCATCGCTTCGCCCAAGGCACGATGCGCGACGGCTGGTCCCAGACCGTTGTGCCCGTCGATATGGCACAGCGCAGGCGCGGGCGAGCGCACAGAAATTTCTGCGGCAGGCGCGATCCCGCCTGCATTCATACGCCGAACATAATCCGCGACCCGGTTCAAACCGTGGGTCGTAATCCCCATTGCTTCGGCAAGCGTCACAATCTCGGCGGCGTCTGCCGCTTCGGTGTCGCGAACGCCTGCCCGTACAAACGCTTTGGTGGCCAGACTTTCCGCCTCTTTGACAGTCAGGCGGCCCAACCGATCAGGTCCCGGCCTTGTCGGCCTCGCCCGTTTTCGCGCCCATGCGGCCCAACAGCGGAAGAAGCACCAAAAGCGCCACTGTGACGCCGATGATCCAAAGCGACGGCGCACGTTCAACGAAGATCATGAACGACCCGCGCGAGATCGTCAGCGTCTGGCGCAAGCGCCTCCTCGGCAAGGGGACCAAGCACCAATGCAAGGACCAGAGCCGCAGGCGAAAAGCCGTAAAGCCGCATGAAGAAGCCGACAATACCGGCCCCGAACATCAGGTAGGTTTCGACAAAGACTGGCGTGCACGCTGAACGTGCCCAAGGCGCAGATCACAACGACGATCGGGCCCAAGAACACGGTAGGGCACCTTGATCATCTGCACGAACAGCGGAATCGCGAAGATGCTGATCGCAAGCAGCGCCATGTTGCCAAGATACATCGACGCGATCAGGCCCCAGGCCAGTTCCGGGTTCTGCTCCATGAACAAGCGGACCGGGGCGCAGACCCCACATCAGGAAGGCCGCCAAGAAGCACGGCGGTCGAGGCAGACCCGGGAATGCCAAGCGTCAGCAGCGGGATCATCGCGCCCGACGATGCGGCGTTGTTCGCGGTTTCGGGTGCGACAAGACCCGCCATCTCGCCCTTGCCGAAGTTCTCGGGATTTTTCGAGACCGAGCGTTCAATCGAATAGGCCATCAGCGAGGCGATCGTCGCACCTGCGCCGGGAATGACACCGACGACAAAGCCCAGGATCGAGCCGCGGACCATGGTCATGCGGGTCGATATCCAGTCCTGCGCTGGTCGGCCAGAACCGTTCTTCCTTGTCGTATTGGACGATCCCGCCGGTGCCGGTTTTGTGCAGGCCCTGGTAGAAGGCGTAGAACAGCTCGCCCAATCCAAAAAGGCCGATGGCGATCGGGATGAAGTAGATGCCGCCGATCAGTTCGGCCGAACCGAAGGTATAGCGCCCCTGCCCGGTTTCCAGATCGACGCCGACGGTCCCAAGCGCGAAGCCGATCAGCGCCGAGATCACGCCAAGTTTCCAGTGTTCGCCGATCATCACGATCAGCGTCAGCATCCCCATGACCGCCAGCAGGAAGTATTCCGGCGGGCCGAAGCTGCGCGACACCTGCGCGAACATCGGCGCAAGGATGGTGATCAGGATCACGCCGACGGTGCCGCCAACGAAGGAGGCGACGGCCTGCATGACGAGCGCCGGGCCTGCGCGCCCGTTCTTGGCCAGCGGAAAGCCGTCGAAGGTGCTGGCGACCGTGGCGCTTTCGCCGGGCGTATTGAGCAGGATCGAGGTGATCGTGCCGCCATACATCGCACCGTAGTAGATCGCGGCCAGCATCATGATGGCGCCGATCGGATCCATGCCGAAGGTCACCGGCAACAGAATGGCAAGCCCGGCCGAGGGACCGAAGCCGGGGATCACGCCCACGATCATGCCGACCATCGCACCGATCAGAAGATAGAGCATGTTGATCGGCGTGATCGCGATCGAAAGGCCCATCAACAGATCGCCGAAAATATCCATCAGATGGTCTCCTGTGGCGCCGGACCGGGTGAAGGGCTTCGCGTGCGTTCAGAGCGGCAATTCGAACAGCGCGGGGGGCATGTTGGCGTTCAGCAGCTGATCGAACAGCAGAGTAGACTCGCGGCGGGGACACGAACGGACAGGATCGCGTTCTGCATATGCTGGCCGCGGTTCAGACAAGACAGCGTCAGCGCCAAGAAAGATCACCGTTGCGACGAAGCCGCCAAACAGGCGCAGCAGAACGGCATAGCCAAGTGCCAGTGCCATCAAGCTTGACCACATCGCCCCAGTGACTGATCGTCGCCGTCGGCGATCGCGTCTGTTCGCGCAGTGCATCGATCAGCGCCCAGAGCGTCATGACGATCACGGAAACGCCGATGACTCGCGGAAAGAACCCGGGCCCCAGACGCCCAGTGCGCGTCAGAAAGGACAGATCGCATGAAGGCGATGTAGCTGTAGAAGATCGCACCCGCCAACACGACGATCAGGAAGGCGATGCGCATAGAAGCTGTCCCGTCGAAGTGAAGGCCGGCCGCACGCAAGGAGCGCGCCGGCCTTGTCGTTATCGCCGACGGATTAGTCGATCGCGCCGACCGAGCGTCAGAACCACCTCGAAGCCGTTCTTGGTGTTCTCCAGGAAGGTGCGGAAGTCCTCTCCGTAGATCACGGTGGGCGTCAGCGTGTTGCTCGCGATATATTCACCCCATTCCGGCGTTTCGACGACCTTCTTCATGGTCTCGATCCACCAGTCCTGCGCCTCCTGCCGGCGCGTCGGGTGCAAGGATCAGGCCGCGCGGCATCGACACGCCGATGTCATAGCCCAGTGTCGCCCATTGTCGGCACGCCCTGCAAGCGCCGCGGGAACGTTCTGGCCCGAGAAGACCAGCGGACGAAGATCGCCCGAATTCGATCAGGCCCAGGATTTCGCCGGGGTTGCCGACCATCGCATCCAGCGCATTCGACAAGCAGCGCGGTGGTCTGATCGGACATCGAGTTGAACGACACGTAGTCGAACTCGAACCCGGCCTTTTGGGCGAAAAGCGTCGGCACGATGAAGTCCACGTTCACGGTGCCGGTGCCGCCGATATTCATCGGGTTCGCCTTGGCGGCGGCGATGAACTCTTCGATGTTCTGGATCTCGGAGTGCCGTTCACGACCAGCACCAGATCGTCGGTCGCCAGCAAGGCGACAGGCGTGAAATCTTCTGGCTGCCACGGCGTGTCGGCCTGCAAGCGGCGTGGTGACGAAGCTGCCGGATGTGGTCGAGATGCCGTAAGCGATTGCCGGCTCTGGCCATAGAGGTAGCCCCAGCCAACGGCACCCGATCCGCCCGCACGGTTTTCGGCGCTGAATGTCGCCGGGATAGAGGTCGTACTTGCCCAGAATGTCGATGATGCTGCGCGCCATGATGTCGTTGCCGCCGCCCGGACCGAACGCGATGGTCCAGTCGAGAGTTTCGTCCGCCGACGGATAATCCTGCGCAATCGCAGGCGATCGCGAAGGCAAGCGGCATCGCTAACGCAGCCGCAAGAGCACCGCGCATCAGGCGCGAGCCATTGTTCAGTGTTGTACTTTGTTCATATCGTTTCCTCCCAAGGATTATTATTGGTCTAAGGTCGACGCGTCCTGCTTCCAAGCCCGCCTGTAATACTGCATCTTGCTGACTGCTCATTTCGCGTCTGACAGCGTCTCCAGCAGACGTTTCTTTCCGTTCATGTGATGCTGCGCGCCTTCTGCGCGTGCGGCATCCACGTCGCCGCGCTCGATCGCGGCAACGATCCTGGTGATGCTCGGCGTTGGAGACCTTCAGCGAAGTCCGCCCCCGTCAGCACCCGCAGACCGCATCAAGCCGTACTTCCTTGCCGAGCGAGGTATAGAGGCCTGCGCGCCCGCCCGCCCCGGCCGCCTCTGCAATAAGGTCGTGAAATGCCAGGTTGAGCCGTAAAGTAACGCTCTTCGTCGCGGACGCCGATGGCGTCGTCCATGTTCGTGAACGAGATGCGCGCAGTTCAGCCTTGAATCCCGGCCCCTGCGGTCTCGGCCACCCGCGCGCAGAGATATCCGGCGATCATTGCGCGCAGGTCATAGAGCTCGAGCGCTTCGTCGATCGAAAGCTTGCGGACGAAGACGCCCTGGTTTGCGACCGCCGTCACAAGCCCTCGCCGTTCCAGCGACCGCGCGGCCTCGCGCACCGGGCCGCGGCTGACGCCCAGCTGCTCGGCCAGAGTCATTCTCGTTCAACCGTTCGCCGGCTCGCACCTCGCCGTTCAAGATCATGCGCTCAAGCTCGTCGCGCACTTCCAGCACCAGCGATCGCTGGCGCCGAAGCTCGAAGACTTTCCCGCATGTCGGACGGTATTTCCATAGGGCGCATGTCAGGCAGTGATTGTCAGATTGTCAACATTATTCTGTTGATTGATCGACGTAGACTACCGATAGACGCTATCCGATGAGACCGTTGAAATGACAACGGAAGCTCTTAACGCAATGCCATGGTATGAAACATGGGAAAAACTGCTCGCTGAACGCACAGCCTTTGTTTCAGGCTCGGGACAGAATATTGGGCGGGCAGTTGCGGTGCGCCTTGCCGAACTTGGATGCAATGTTGTCGTCAACGGTGCAACCAATGAAAGCGCCTGCCGCGAGACTGCCGAGCTGGTCGAACGCGCTGGAGGCAAAGTCCTTGATCGCGATGGGCGACGTCGGCCAGCCAGAGACGATTTCGCAGATGTCAAAAGCCGCTCTTAGACGCATTCGGCACAGTGGACATTCTCGTCAACAACGCCGCGCGTCGGCCGCACAAGCCATTCCTAGAGATGTCCGACGAAGACTGGTACGGCGTCGTCGATACCGCACTGACCGCCGCCTTCCGGACAAGCCGCGCCTTCCTGCCTGGCATGGTCGATCAGGGTTGGGGCAGGATCATCAACTTCGCAGGCATGAAAGCCATCCGGGGATATTTTGAGGGCGCCCCGATCTCGGCTGCCAAGCACGGGGTCTGGGGTCTGACCAAGGCGCTTTCGACGGAATTCGCGCCAAAGGGCATTACAGTGAACGTCGTGTCGCCGGGCCAGATCCGAAAGGACAGCGACAAGGCGATGATCCAAAGCGCGTCGCTTCGATCCCGGTTGGCCACATGGGGACATCGAACGACATCGCCTCGGTTGTCGCTTTCCTTGCCACACCCGATGCGCGTTTTGTAACTGGTCAGATGATTGCAGCAAATGGCGGCGAAGAGACTTAACAGGTCTTCGCATGCAGCAACCTCTGGAACTTCACGCAAGCGTCCATAGCCCCGGTGCCTTCCCGAGCGATCCCGCGCCTTATGTGGGTGCGGACAGTTTCACCTTTGTGCACCTTCGCCTTCGTGACGCCGACGGTGTGACTGGCCATGGATTTACCGGTCGCTTCCTTGCGCGTGAAGTGGCCAGTTTTCTGAACAACACCATCGCCCAAACTTGGCCGGAAAATGCGGATGATCCGGTCGGTGTTCTTATGCAGCAGTTCAACCCGCGAGCGATGACAGGTGTGGTCGTTTCTGCCCTTTCAGCGCTGGACATCGCCCTGACAGACCTTCAGGCAAAGCGCGCCGGGATCAGCGTATCAAAACTGCTTGGCGGCACGCGAACAATGGCACCTGTCCATGTCACCTGTGGCTTTCCAGCTTTGGACATTGATGCTCTGGTCGAAGCTTGCGGGCGCGAAGTCGCCTCGGGTGCCAAAGGCGTCAAGGTTCTGGTCGCAGCCAAAGGGCGTGGCGTCGCCGAAGATGTGGCGCGGCTTAGGGCTGTTCGCGATGCCATCGGCGGGCAAGCCGATCTGATTGCCGATGCGAATTGCGGGATGGATTTCGACACTGCAATTGAATTCGTACAAGCCGTCGCAGATCTGAACCTTGCCTGGTTGGAAGAGCCTGTGCGCGCCAATGATCGCCATGCACTGTCCCGCCTTGCCAGCCTAAACATCGTGCCCCTTGGCGCCGGGCAGATGGAACAAAGCGCCGACCGATTCGCACTGCTCTGCGAAGCCGGTGTCTCGGTCATCCAGCCCAACGCCGTGTTTGCAGGTGGATTTAATGCCGCGATCGACGTGGCCCAGCGTGCTGCTGCCAAAGGCCATACGATTTCCCCTGCAGGTGGCTGGGATTTGTTAAACCTGCATTGGATGTGCGGAGCCATGAAGGCAGGGGCCGTCGAGTTGCACCGCGCGCAGGCGAGGATCGCGCGGCTTCTGACGCCCAACGGACCTGCCCTGTCGAATGGTAATCTTTACGTCCCGGACGCGCCCGGACTTGGGCTTGAGCCTGACGAAGACGCCCTTAATGGTTGTCGCGTTGTCTGAGCGATACAGATGGTCCAGCAATAAATTGGACCTAAAAATTTCGGCTCGATTATGCGCGCTGTCCTGCGCGTTCGGCCGCCGTGCCCTGCGTCGTTTCCACGGCCTTGATCATACGGTCCTTGGCACGCTGCACGTGCCGCCAATGTGTGGCCTGAGCACGTTCCGGATCTCCGCTCGCCAGCGCTTCTAACATTGCTGCGTGTTCGCCGTTAGACACGGCAAGCCCGCCACCCTGAACAAGTCCTTTCACCCGAAACAGGTGCATCTTCTTCACAAGACGCTGGTACTCATCAATCAGTGTCTTGTTGTTTGACGCCTGTAAGATCAGGTCGTGAAACTCAAGATTCATCGGGTAATAGGCATCAAGATCGGCGTTGGATGCCGCAGCTTCCATCTCTTCCACCAGGCCACGCAACCGAGCGAGCAGACCATCCGTCATCCGTTCAGCGACCAGCCTGCCTGCAAGGCCAAAAAGTGCGCCGCGCAGATCATAGATCTCGCAGGCCTCTTCCAGTTGCAGGTGGCGCACGAAAACACCGCGATTGCGAATGACATCAACGAAACCCTTGGCCTGAAGGCTGCGCATAGCTTCACGCAGCGGCCCACGGCTTGTCCCGAAATGGGCAGCAAGGTGGATCTCGTTCAGACGGTCTCCGGGTGCAAGCTCGCCTTGTACAATCAGCCGCTCCAGTTGGCGCTCGACGGCGCTTGTGAGCGATCCGGTTTTCAGGATCGTCAGGTCGTCTCGTGCGTCATCCATCGCTGTTCCAAAAACTGTTAATTGTCGACAACACTAGACGCCTTGGCATTTTCTATCAAGGAACTGCGGCGGGCTTCTTCGATTCAAGCTCTTTGGCAGTAAAGCGGCATAAAGTGACGGCAGTGCCCTTGCTTTAAGCGCGCGCCAAAGCGCTTCCGATGCGGCGATACAACCTGAACACCAAAAGCGATGTCGCGCAAACAATGAAGATCCGCATGACGTGAAACCCGGTAACAACTTCCGGATCCAGATGCATCGCCTTAGCGGTTATCGCCATTTCGGTCACCGCCGCAGGCGCAAGGGCAAGAAATGCAGTTGCCAATGACAACGATGTCGAGGCCGTAAGCACAAGCGCGCCCAAGAAAGCAGCGCAGATCATGAACAACGACACAGCGATGCCAGCCATTGCCACGCGCGGCAGCGTCACAAGTAATTCGCGGCGGAACTGGCTTCCAAGCCATGTTCCAAGCAAAATCTGAGCGGCGATAATTGCGACGGGCGGCACGGCTGTGGACAAAAGTCCCGTCGCTCCAAGTATAATTCCAAGAAGCATCGGCGCCACCAACCAAGGGTTCGGCAGCTTGGTCTTCTTCAAGAGTTTGGCCAGGATCACGCTGTTGCAAATGCGGGCACCAACCATAGCACACTCGGCCCTGTGCCAACCAAATGGTCAGGCACTGTCCCCTGCTCTCCGAAACTGACAACAAGGATCGGAACAATCGCCACGGTCATCGAAACACGAAGCGCATGCACGATCCCAACAGCCGCCGCGTCGCCACCCCGTTCACGAGCGATCAATGCCATGTCGGCCACGCCGCCAGCCGCCGTCGCAAAAAATGCGGTTGTGTGGTTCACACCGGCCAACGGGCGAAAAAGGAAGGCAGCAGCCATCGTATAGCCAATGACATATGCCGTGGACACCAGCATCGCCGGGGTCAGCAATAAGGTCGCAATCAGCGTGGCCGCCGTAAAGCGAAGCCCGATGCCAAGCCCGATGATAAGCTGAGCCGTCTCGCGTCCGAAAGGCACGGTTTTCAGCGAAAGTCCCACGCCGGATGCCACCCCGCAGGCGAAGAAGGGACCAAGCATCCACGGCAATGGAATTCCCGCCCAGCTTGCGATGCCGCCTCCGATCAAAGCGATGGCATAGGTCGAGCAAAGCGCGCCACCACCAATCCGACTCACGCCACTCTGGGCCCTGTTCAAGATGTTCTTCAGGGTCCTGGGGTTGTGTCATACCGCAAAGTCAATCGTGGTAAGGGGACGCTCAAAGTCTGGAATTCTGCACGTTCGTCCTCATCAAGCTGCGCAACCAATCCCATTTCCCAGTCAAGATAAAGCCGCGAAGCCTTCAGGTCCCCATCGTGGCGACCATGGGCAAAGCTTGTCACGTCGATCGCCTGCGACAGCGGCATACGGTGGTCTGGTTTCCAATGTGGCTCCGGCCTGCTCTAGTGTCCTGTGCCCGCCTTCCACGATGGAAATCCGGTCATGCCCAAGGCGCTTCAATTCAAGTGCGGCCAAAGTGGCGCGCGGACCGTCATCTTCGATCAGAAAATACTGCGGACCAAGGGGCAGCTTTGACAGGTTCGCCCTGTTGACCCAAGTGGCGCCCGCAACATGCCCTTTGCTGTATGCGTCCGAGGAGCGCACATCCAGAAACACGCCCTGCCCGCTGAGATGGGCGTCCAGCGCGCTTTGAGCGGCGCAGATTTCTTTCGTTGCATCGGGGCGGACTGGCTTCGCGATCTTGGGGATCGCACGCAGAGCGTCACTGACCTCGACGACATAGGTCTCAAACCCCAGTATTCGCCAACCAGAACGCAGCCAAAGCCGCGCGCAATCCCAAGTCATCCGCAAGCACAACCCGGGCGCGGCGCACGCCAATCCACTGATCTGTCGCCTGCACCAATTGACCCGACAATGCATGGGCAAAGGCCACCAACGGATCCTTTGCGGCTTCTTCCTCGGACCGGACATCAATCAGAAACGTTGTGCGTTCGGGATCTGCCAACATGCCTCAAGATCGCATCGGCGTCGACGCTTTGAATGTTCTTGGCAGACATCAAGTCTGCGGCCATGCGACGCGTTTCCTCTGCTGCCGCGCCGTTCAGCTCAGGGGCCGCACCCGGATCGTTCTGCAACGCAAGGTCAAACCCTGCCAACCGCCACCCTTGCGTTCCATTTTCAAGCGCAAGAATTTCGCGGGACGGATCAATCATCGACAAGCTGGCGGCACCGATCACGCCGCGCGTGCGACCCGCGCAGGTCAGCACAAGCGGCACGCCTGCATCTATCGTCGCCAACCGGTGCGCCAACTCGCCATTGGGAAGACACCGCGCACCGGGCACAGTCATCTTGGCGTATTCCTTCGCAGGGCGACAATCGAAGAACGCAAAGTTGCGTCCTTCGGCCTGCCAGTCTGCAAGGGTTTCAGGGGTCACCATTCCGGGCTGCCAAAGATGTTCGACCAACTCGCCAAGGGTCTTGGACGGCACGTTGACGCCCTGATAAAGCGTGTATCCCGCGCCCGCCCATTCACGTGTTCCGCCGATCACAACAGAGATGTCGAGGTAGCCCATGTCGCTCAGTATCTGCGCGCTGACCTCGGCAACGCCGTCACCGCCATCGATCAACAGCAACGGCGCGGACAAGCGCGGCACCAAGACACCTATGCGCGCTTCAAGCAGACTAAACGGGCAATGCGTGGCAAACAGCGGATGCCCTTCCGAATAGGGTCCCGCTTCGCGCAGATCAAGAAAGGCGATCTCGCCTGCGCTGTGCAAAAGGGCCTTTCCTTCTGCCGCCGATATCTGCCGGATCATTGACACGCCTCTGCTGTCATGCCGAAAGCCCGCCCCAAATCAACGACAACCCACCAAGAAGGATCAGCGCCTCGATAAAAAGTGTATGAACACGGATAGAGGTCCGACGAACGACCCAGGCACCTGCCCAAGTGCCCGGAATGGTGAAAAGCCCCATCGTCAAAGCCAGCAAGAACAGAGGCATGGAAAGCGCATCAAGCGATCCGAAAAAGGCCACCTTGGCAAGGTTCACCAGCACGGCGATGGCGGCATCGGTTGCAAGCAAAGCCGGTCCGACCAAGCCAAAGCCCATCAGCATCGGAATAACCAACATGCCTGCGCCCACGATCAGCGACGACAGAAATCCAAACACTCCCGATACCGCCACAACCTGAACATTGGAGGGCGTCATCTCGCGGCCAGCCATCCAGCGACGCAGCGGTATCGATGCGACAAGGATGGCTCCAAGCATCGCCTGAATGATTGCACCATCCAGCCGGACATAGACCTGAGCGCCCAGATACGACATCGGAATGGCCACGCCAGCGATCAGACCAACCCGCGATGGCACCAAGCGCGTCGCGGTAAAACCAGACACGGCTGGCATTGTTGATCACCATAAGGACCGAGATCACCGGCAACACCGCCTTGGCACCAATGATTGGTGTTATGAACAGCGTTATGATCATGCCGGACCCCATTCCGGCCACACCCCCAAGCGCTGCTGCCGCAAAACACACCAGCGCCCCAAGCAGGGCTGTTACTGGATCAATTGTCGCCAGACCCAGTTCCATTCAGCGCGTGATCGCGGCCAAGGGTGCTGCGTCAAACGTCCCATCCGAGGTAAAAAGCTGGGCCGCGAAATCGCGTAACACACCTGCGGCTTCGGGCGACCGCCCTGCAAAGCTTAGGTTGGCGCGCGCTTTGTCGAGGATCTCGTCCCGTGCCATCGGGTCCTTCGTCCCCCCCCGCAACTGGCCCTGACGTTCTTCGACCACACGACCGTCTTTCAGCGTTGCGCGAATATGGCCGGTATAGTTCTTGGGATACTCGTTGTCGGGATCGACCACATAGGTAACCTTGGCAGCAAGCTCTAGCGCACGAGGATCGCGCACCGCGTCTTCGGTGAATTCGGCCAGCCCGGCTCCGCCGTGAATAAGCCCCGATGCAATGGTATAGGGCGACGAGAATTTGGCCGCATAGGACGTGGGCGGTGATTGCTTCAACGCCAGTGGCTCCCAAAGCCGGTGCACGGTGCCTTCGCCGACCTCGCAGGTGATTGTCTCGATGTCTTCGGGGGTTATACCCTGCTCCTTCAACCTGACGGCACAGTCGATAAAGGGCTGCGTCATGGTTCCGCAAGCATAGGGTTTGAAGGCCACGCGCGCGGCTTCCCAATGGGTCCCCAGCCCGTCCGTCAACGGACTGAAATCCGGCGTGATCGACGGGCGCAAAAGCGGCGTAAAGCCCATGCACGCCCTCAAACACAGTCCCCGGACCGCGAAAACCAGCAGCACCCATTTGTGCCGCGCGTATGCCCGATTGCGCCGCCCAACCCGCATGCATGCGCTTGGTCCAGCTTCCGTCGGCCAGATATTCGATGATGCCCGCCGACATCGACCCGGCCACCCCCAAGCTGTCCCGGATTTGCTGCGGTGTCTGCCCCATGGCGGCCGCGACACCGGCGGCAGCCCCCATAGTGCCAAGAATAGCCGTTGGGTGAAACCCGGCCGTGTGCACGCCCTTGCCCGAGATCACGCCCAAGCGGTTCGCGACCTCGATCCCGACGACAAGCCCTTTGGCCACAGCCGCCTTGGACAGCCCCATCGCTTCGGCAGCCGCAAAAACCGCTGGCACGATCACGACGCCCGAATGCACCGGGACATCCCTCGAACGTATTGTCGAAGTCTTCGCCGTGGCCGCAGGTTCCGTTGATAACAGCGGCACCCACCATCTCGACACTGCCGGACAGACCCCAGACAGTGCAGCTGCCAGAGGTATGAAACGCCTCGCGAACAGCCTGCCCATAGTCGGTCTCAAGCGCTGCAATGGTCAGCCCGACCGTGTCGATCACGGTGTCTTCCGTTGCAATGCGTGCCGCATCCGAAATGTCAGCCAGCGTGAGCGTTGATATCCACTGCGCAAGACTATCGGAACATGTCTTTTCGGTCATCTCGGTCCTTTCAGGATCAGGTCGCAAAGGCAGAAAGCCCTTTTATGTCAGGAGCCTGCGCAAGTCCGGTAACGAAGTCGCACAAAGCCTCGCCCCGCTCTGCCGGCCACCCACCATGGGCGATATTGGCCCGGAATTTTGTCATGATCTCAGCATCGGTCAGCGGCTCATGCTGGCCACCCCGCATATGCGGCTGGTGATAGGTCCGAACCTCGCCCGACGTCAGCGTCACCCGCAAATCACCGGTATAGTTGCGGGGGTATTCGTTCTTCGGGTCGATCCGATAGGTGATCTTTTCAGCCAAAGCGAGCAGCTTTGGATCATGCACCTTAGCATCGTCGAACTGCGCAAGGCCCGCATCGTCCTCGTAGAACGCGACGGCCATACAATACGGCATCGAAAATTTCGCCGCATATCCCGACGGCGGGCGGTGCTTGGCGGCCAAAGGTTCCCAAAGGCGGTGCACCAAACCTTCTCCGGTATCACAGAGGATGCTTTCGATCTGTTCGGCTTTGATCCCATCGGCGGCCAAACGTCGGGCGCAGTCAATGTAGGGGTGGATCATGGTTCCACAGGCATAGGGTTTGAAGACGATACGCGTCATGTACCATTCTTCGCCCAGACCATCGGTTAAATGGGAATAGTCCGGGGTCGCCGTTGGCGCGAATGTCTTGAAGAAATTGTGCCCGCCATCGAAAGCGGTACGCGGACCGAAGAAGTCTTGCTGTGCAATCAGCGCGGCCTTCAGGCCCGATTGCGCCGCCCATCCCGGGTGCAGGCGCTTCGTCCATGCACCATCCGTCAGGTATTCGATAATGCCAGAAGAAAAGCTCGCGGCGATCCCAAAAGCCGACGTAAGTTGGTCGCGGTTCAGCCCAAGGGCCACACCTACACCAGCAGCCGCACCAAGCGTTCCAATTACGCTGACCGGGTGGAACCCGGCGCGGTGCATGTGCCCTGCGGCAACGTGATTGAGCCGGCAGACAGCTTCAAGCCCAGCGGCAATCCCCAGATGTGTCTGTCGTGCCATCCAGGTCGAACCGCTCGTGCAGCCGCAAGAACGGCGGGAATGACCATTGCGCCGACCCGGATCGGAGCGCCCTCAAGGGTGTCGTCAAAATCTTCGCCGTGGATGGCCACACCGTTGACCAGCGCGGCACTTGCCGCATCCAACTGCACGTCGTGGCCGATGGCGGTACAGGGCCCCGTGCTGTCACAGCTTGCAAGCACCTGAGCGATATAATCCGTGTTCCGCGCAGCCACGATCAGCCCCGTGGCATCAATAAGATTTCGCGTGACGATTGCACTGGCGTCCTCAGGCAATGCATCGGGTGTCAGACCGGCCAGAAACTCAGAGAAACGCTCTGAAATCGTAGACTCTTCGACGCTATTCCGCTGCATGACGCCCTCTCCTTCTGCCGAGCGACCCTATCGTCGTGCCTCAAACTGTCAACAATTGACATTCAGATGCGTATTGGCAATGTGACGCATCAAACGTGACCAAGCCAACCCAGTGACAGGAGAACCTCATGAACGCTATTTCGCCTATGGAAAACCTTGAAGGAAAAGTAGCACTCGTCACCGGGGCATCCCGCAGGATCGGCCGCTCGACCGCATTAGGGCTCGCCCGACACGGCGCAGACGTCGTCATCACGGCACGCGCGGCACGCGACGAAATTGAAGCCGTTGCCGCCGAGATCGAAGCGCTTGGTCGCAAGGCGACGGTTGTGATGGGCGATGTCACCAATGAATCAGATGTTGCTCGCATGGTTGACGAGGCTGTGTCCGCTCATGGACGTATCGATATTCTGGTCAATAATGCAGCAGTCCGACGGCAGGCTCCCTTCCTTGAAATGACTCTGGCGGACTGGCGGGAAATCAACGCGGTCATTCTGGAAGGCGCTTTCCTGATGGCCCGGCAGGTCATCCCGGTCATGCTCAAAAACGACGGCGGAACAATTGTGAATATCGGCGGAATGACAGCTCATGTCGGCGCAAAAGAGCGCGCGCATGTCTGTGCTGCAAAAGCTGGACTGATCGGCTTGACCAAGGCGATTGGCGGTGGAATTTGCGGATCGCGGCATCACCGCAAACTGCGTCGTGCCGGGCAAGATTGGCGGTCAACGCTCGGCCACATCTGGTGCGTCGCCTGATACCGGGTCACAAATTCTGCTTGGACGGCATGGCGACATTGAAGAAGCTGCCGGCATGGTCGTGACCATGTGTCTGCCGCATGCACGGTTTATGACCGGGCAGTCAGTGCATGTGTCGGGCGGTATTTACCTTCCCTGACCCTCAAGCGGACGCAGTCAGATACGGGCGCAACTCCCGGACATCAGCGACATTGTCAAGATCCCGCAACACGTCGATCAAAGCCTCCGTTCGGCCATCCCCCAGTACAGGGGCGATCAGGTCACGGGCCTTTTCTTCGACTTGCGTTGCGGACATCGGGTTGTCCGGGGTCCCAAGAACGGCGCGCGTCCGTTGAACCAATGTCCGCCCGTCCGCTGTATCGATTTCGATGATGGCCTGACGCGCCGGTCGGCCTCGGTCAGCTCGGCGCTTGGGATTGCTTCGATCTTTGCGCGCATTGCCAGCACAGCCGGGTCGCGCATTCGATCCACGTCATGGCTGGACGCAAAGGTCAGCCCGCCATCCACCAAAGTCAGCGCCACAAGATGCTGCAAGCACACATCGGGCATGTCACGATTGTCGACAATCACAAAGCGATCGTCCGGCATAATCGCGCGTATCTGTGCGACATCTTTGGCCTGAATTCCATGCTCTTCGATAAGCGAAACAGTCGAATCGAGAGCCGCCTGAATGGGCGATCCGACGCACCATTTCTTGATCGAGGCCGACATGATCTCGTACCGCTGCCCCAATCCGTCGACCAGCGCATCGGGCTTGGCGTTCTCGGCGAAGGCTGAAATATAGGAGAAGTCACCGGTCATCGAGCCCGTCACACCGCTTGCGCCGCTGGCAACGAAAAGCGCACCGAAAACACCGTTTCGCGCGCCCATCCCACCGAAATCAAAAGCTTTTTCCACGTGTTCGGGATCACGTTGCCAATAAGCAATGCCCGAGGCCTGCTGCGTGGCATATGACAGCAGATACTCAAACCGTTCGGCATCCAAAGCCGCCATAACACCCGCCGCCGCAGCAGCCCCAAAATTGGCGCCAAGACAATGCGTTGAATGGGTGCCGCTGCGCGGAGCTGTAAATCCAAGCGCAATAGTCGCCCGTGCACCCAGGTCGTAACCCGCTGCGATGGCGCGCAAAAGTTGCGGTCCGCTCCGGCCGTTGGCTTCAGCCACGGCCAGCGCCGCAGGCACAACAGCGCAGCCCGGGTGAAAACGGCCACCAAGATGAGAATCGTCCGTCTCGTCTGCATGCGCGGCCATGGCACCAGCGAAGGCCGCGTTTACCGGGATCGGACACCTGATCAGTTCCCGGAACGCAAGCCATCGGCCTGCCGCCCTGCTCGGCGACATAGGCCAGCGCGCGCCGCCCCGCACGAAGCCGCGTTCCACTGATGATTGCTGCAATCGTATCCAGAAAATGAAGACGCGTCTTTTCGGCGACCTCTTCCGGAAGCGCCGTTGCACCCGCCTGCGAAAGATACCCGGCCATTCGCGCAGTGATTTTGTCGTTCATGGGGAATCTCCTTGGGCCAGATGCCAAATTACGATTTTCCGGCAGTCTGTTTAAATTGTTGGCAGTTGACAACTGCTGCCGGTCTTGGAATTCTCAAGCCAAGCGCGTCAAGGGGGACTGCGTGGAAAATCCAAAGGGAGGTCTCTATGATTTCGACGATCCGATCCATTGCGGGCGCGGCAACAATTGCCGTAGCAGCGCTTGGTGCTGCTGTTACACCTGTGGCCGCACAAGACTATCCGCACGACACGGTCACTTTGGTGACCCACTCACGCGCAGGCGGCGGCACGGACGTGTTTCTGCGCGAAATGACCAAATACCTTGGCAAGTATCTCGGCGCAGACTTTGTCGTCGAAAATGTGCGCGGCGGCTCGGGCGCCAAGGCGATGGCAAAAATAGCGACGTCGCCGGCAGACGGTTCGATCTTCTACGGAACCACGCCAACATTCATCAACACCTCACTGCTCAGCGAGCCCGAGTATTCGTATAAGGACATGTCAGGTGTCGTGAACGTTTTCCTCGATCCGCAGATTGTCTACGTACGCGCGTCTAGCCCCTTCACCAATCTCACCGAGGTGGTCGAAGCGGCAACTGCCGATCCTGGCTCTGTTGTCTTTGGGGTCACGACGCCCGGCTCGCTGGACCGGCAGGTCATGGAGAAGTTCAAAGCGCTTACCGGTGTCACTTCGCCGGTCATCACGCATGACGGTGGTGGCGAACTGCTGATCAGCGTTCTGAATGGCACTGCCGCGCTTGGCATCGGTGAAATTCAGGAACTTTCAGCACAGCTGGAAGCAGGCGAAGTCCGCCTGATTACCACGTATACCGACGAGCGGCTCGGCGATTTCCCGGATGTGATGACGGCCAAAGAACAAGGCATTGATCTTGTCGTGAACAAGTTCCGCGGTATTGCAGGACCGGCAAACTTACCAGACGAGATCTATGCCGCATGGGAAACAGCGATTGCTGCGGTTCTTGAAGATGCTGAATTCAAGGCTTGGTACCAAGCGCAAAGCCTTGTGCCGCTGGTGATGACCCACAACGACTATGACGTCTTCCTCGAAGAGTTCGCCCAAGAGCAACTGACCTTCTTCAAAGAATACGGCATCGTCGACAACTGATCCTTTCCAAAAACGCTTCGAGCCGGGAGAACACCAATGAAGGTCATAACACGCGATACATGGATTGGTGTCGTGATGCTGATCGTCGCTGGTGTCTACTGGTTCGAAGCCGGAAAGATCCGCGTCAGCCCGCTTGATGACGGGATCGGTGCTGCGGGCCTTCCAAAAGCCTTGGCTTATGCGCTTGGCACTCTGGCCATCATTTTGATCGTGCGCAGCATTGCAGGCGCACTCCTGTTGCGTCAGGCCAAAACGCAAACCGCTTCGGAAGAGCCAGAACAACAATCCTGGACCCCGCATCTTCGGGCTGTCGGGATGCTTGCTCTCGGGGTTGGCTATCTGCTCCTCGTTTCATGGCTGGGCTATATCATCTCAATCGCAGCGCTTCTGTTCTGTGTGTCTTTGTATATCGGCGCGAAACTTAACCTGCGCACCTTCCTTGTCGCCACCATTGGCGGTGTCGCGTACCATCTTCTCTTCGTCGAATTTCTGGGAATTCCACTGCCACCAGGCGCCATCCTCGGCCCGCTTCTTGGTGGCTAAAGTTAACCCCAACACACCAACGTCAAGGATACCATCATGGAAGGTTTAGGCTATGCTTGGACTGCCCTCACAACCACTCCGGCTGTATTCGCCGCCATGGGCGGCGTCATCTGGGGCATTCTTGGGGGCGCACTTCCCGGCATTTCTCCCTCCATCGCGATGGCTCTGCTGTTACCCTTCACCTATTCGATGGAACCTATCCCCGCGATCGTCCTTCTGGCTGCGACCTATGTGGGTGCGGAATACGGCGGGTCGATCCCTGCCATTCTGATCCGGACGCCCGGCACGAACGCCGCTGCCGCAACCGCCATTGATGGCTATGAGATGCAAAAGCAGGGTCGCGGTGGCGAAGCTTTGGGCATTTCGTTGGTCTCGGGCGTGATCGGCGGCATGTTTGGTCTGATCTGTCTTGTGTTGCTGACAAAGCCGCTGGCAAGCGTGGCGCTCTATTTCACCCCGCCTGCATATTTCTCGCTTGGCGTTTTGGGGCTCAGCGTTATTGCGTCTCTTTCCACCGGGTCTTTGATCAAAGGTCTTATGGCGGGAATTATCGGCCTGATGATCGCAACTGTGGGAACCGACCCTGTTTCGGGCGTCAATCGGTTCACCTATGGCACACCCGAACTTTTGGGAGGCATCCCTTTCATTCTGATCATGGTCGGCGTCTTCGCCGTCTCGGAACTGTTGGTACAGGCCGGAAAACCAGACGCGCAAATCAAAGAACAGCGCCGCATGACCATCAAGCTTCCCAACTGGGCCATGATGCGCCGCCTCAGAAAACCACAGGCAATCGGATCGGGTATTGGCCTGTTCGAGGGCTGCATGCCGGGCGCTGGCGGTTCCATTGCTGCCTTCATGGCCTATAACGAAGCAAGGCGCTGGTCGAGCAATCCGGACGAATTCGGAAAAGGCTCACCCGAAGCGGTTGCCGCACCCGAAAGCGCGAACAATACCGTGGCCTGCACGGCCCTTGTGCCGATGCTTTCCTTCGGCATTCCGGGCTCGAATTCGACAGCAATCCTGCTTGGAGGCCTTCTGATCCACGGCCTGCAACCCGGCCCCTTGCTGTTTGAGCAACATCCCGATTTCATCTACGGTCTTTTCGGCGGCTTGCTCGTTGCGAACTTGTCCTTGTTCTTTCTGGGCATCCTGATCCTGACACCAGCGATCTGGCTGGTAAACCGCCCGAAACCCTATCTGATGGCTGCGATTTATGCGCTGATCTTCTCGGGCATCTATTCGATCGATAACACCTTGTTCGATCTGTACCTCGTTCTGATCGCAGGGGCTGCGGGCTATGTGATGCGCCTTCTGGGCTTTCCTTTCCTGCCGCTCGTCCTCGGGCTGGTGCTGGGATACCTGATCGAAGCGAACTATCGTCGCTCACTTCTGCTAACGGGCGGCGAACACCGCGTCTTTGTCGAAGATCCGATATCGCTTGGCCTGTTGCTGACGGCACTTGTCTTTGTTGTCGGTTCGGGACTGCGCGATCTACCGCGCTGCGAAAAAGGCCCGCATGCCCAACGATCAGGATACGGCCGCGTGATACGCGCACAACGTTCGCACCCAGGAACCGGGTAAGCGCCTTTCACCAGAGGCTCAGCTAAGCTGGAAAATCGCCGAGATGGCGGCGGACCCTGCCCCGCTTGATCCGGACGCCGCCCAGATGGCCGCGATGCGGATCATTGATGACTGGGCCGTGGCACTCGCCGCACTCGATCGCCCGTCGGTTGTCGCAGCTTACGGTGCGGCACTGGCGCATCCACGTTCGGGCGGGGCCTCGATTATCGGGTCTGGGAAAAGAGCACCGCGTCGACGCCTACTGGGCAGGCTATGCCAATGCGACGGCGATCCGCGAACTTGATTTCAACGACAGCTTCTTTGCCGAAGATTCCAGCCACCCCGGCGACATCATCGGCCCCCTCGCCGCCATCGCAGAACAGCGTGGACTGACCGGTACCGATTTGCTCCGCGGTATCGTCACGGGCTACGAAGTGCAGGTGAACCTTGTCAAAGGGATCGCGCTGAACAAGCATCGCGTCGACCACGTGGCGCACTTGGGCCCGGCTGTCGCCGCAGGCATTGGGGCGATGCTAAAGCTTGCCGGTGCCGGTTCTTTATCAAGCGATCAATCTTGCCGCACATCTTTCGATCTCGACCCGGCAGACCCGAAAGGGCCAGATTTCGTCCTACAAGGCAAACGCGCCGGGCCATATCGGACAGATCGCGATGCTGGCCGTTGACCGCGCCATGCGCGGTGAAACCAGCCCTGCCCCTGTTTACGAGGGTGACTATGGGTTGATTGCGATCCTGCTCGATGGACGCGATGCCGAATACACCGTTCCACTGCCGGCCCCCGGCGAGCCCAAGCGCGCAATCCTCGAGACCTATCCCAAGGAGCATTCTGCCGGGTATCATGGACAGGCCCTGATCGATCTGGCCTTGCGAATGCGCGACCGGATCGGAGATGAAAGCAAGATCACCGACATCGCCATCCACACCAAGGAATTGACACATCTGGTGATGGGATCAGGCGCGGGCGACCCCGAAAAATGGGACCCAAAGGCCAGCCGTGAAACCCTTGATCACTCTGCTATGTATATCTTTGCCATCGCCCTTCAGGACGGCGTCTGGCACCACGAAGCGAGCTATGCGCCGGCACGCGCGGCCCGACCCGACACGGTGGCGCTCTGGAAAAAAATCCGAACTGTTTCAGACCCACAGTGGACGCGTGAATTCTACGACCCCGCCCCGCTCGATAAGGCACATGGTGCACGCGTGGTGATTACCTATTCCGACGGAAGTACGTTTGAAGACGAACTCAGGGTCGCAAACGCGCATCCGCGAGGTGCAGCCGCTTTTGGAACTGACGAGTACAAAAAGAAATTCCTGAGCTTGACCGAAACGCGCGTTAACACGTCTGAGGCGGAGCGGTTTCTTTCAATGGTTGAGAACCTGCCAGCGTCGGGTGCGCAATCGCATGTCGATCTGTCTATTGACGCCACTCCTTCGCAACAATCCTAGCCTGGCCTCTTCGAGCACGGCTGAAGTCAACGAGCCTTCAGGACGGAATTGGTCCGGCGTAGTATTTGGAAAAAGAGTGAAAACCATCGAACAAACTAGGCCCAAATAGCATTTGCAGAGCGGCAAGTTGAATTATGTCCTGCGCCGGTCGGGGCTGTAGCTGAGGTATCTCTTTGTAATCGTTGGTGCACCCGATAGGATTCGAACCTATGGCCTCTGCCTTCGGAGGGCAGATTTTTCACTAAATTGGCCGCAGTTGGGCATGGATAGCCCGATTGTGGCCCTTGTTTTTACTGGACTTTCCGTCGTTAGGCACAGTTAATGGCAGAATAGGCGCAGAAGTCTGGATTGAACCATTTTTGAACCATGCCCGATTTAAGCAATAAAACAAACCGCAAGAAATTGAAGCCCAGAGCGGCAATATACGCTCAGGTTTTGTCCCAAGGGCGCGCACTCGGATACAGGCGCAGGCGACACAACACGCCCGGTCGCTGGATGCTCAGAACGGCAAAAGCAGAAGGCGGATATGCCTTCGAGGTTCTTGGCGTCTCGGACGATTTCGCGGACGCTGATGGTAAGCAGGTTCTCAATTACACACAGGCTTTATCAGCGGCGCTAGGACGCAAGGCAGCTGACCCTGCCAAGGTGCATGTCGCGGACGCATTGCTTGATTGGGCCAAGGGCAAGGCTGAACTGGCATCTTCTGCCAAACAGGCAAGTGATTACTACAACTCAGCGCAGCGTATTTCTAAGCCATTTGCGGGCAAGACAATTAAGACAATTTCTGTTCGGGATATTACAGCATGGCTGCAAGTTATCGTGGACGACGGAGACGACGCCAGAAAGCGGCGCGCCACAGCAAATCGACAACTGGCCACCCTGAAGGCGGCTCTCACACGAGCGGCTGACGAAGCTGAATATCAGGGCGACCGGGCATGGCTATCTGTAAGCAAATTCCCAAAAGCACAGAGTTTCGGAGCGCGGTTGGTCATTCTGACACCTGCTCAAGAGGAAGCCCTTATCTGCGGGGCACGTAGTGACGTTGCCGAGCTTCTAAAAGGCCTGCAATTGACCGGCGCGCGCTATGGCGAATTGAGACAAGCATCCATTTCCGACCTAAACGGCACCCGGCTAAGCATCACCGGCAAGACGTGGCCCGCGAACCATCGCGCTATCAGAAGACAAAGCGGCTTGGTTCGCTGCAGTTGCTAATGAAAGGAGTGCTGACGAGCCTTTGCTGCGACGGCGAGACTGCAGTGCTTGGCCGGATGGTGGACAACTCAAGCCTGTGGCAACGGCAGTCAGGGCAGCAGGCTTACCAAGTGATGTGACCACTTATGCACTCCGGCATGGGTTTAATATCCCGCGCACTGTCAGACGGCGTTCCAGTGGCAGCGGTCGCTATGCACTGTGGCACATCAGTTGAAATGATTATGGCGACGTATGCGAAATTCGCACCGGCACAGATGCAGGAGTGGTTCTCTTGAGCAATTTTGTGGGATTGGATGGATACCCTTGTTCATTTGAGGAAAGTCCACTTGGACAAAAACTGATTCGAGCTGTGCGTAGAGTTCCCGGCGCTAGCAATTTTTCCGACCACAGCGTTGAAACATTTGCGCTTTGGCTCCTAGTCGCTTCTGACGAGGGTCGGCGTGCAGAACTGCCCCAAGGACGCCCCGCGTCTGAGCACGCCAGCTTCTTGGAGATGAAAAAATTGAAGTCCATGGCCGAAGGGTTGGTCGAACACATCTACAAGATACACATGCCAGCAATTCAAGCCCTTCAAAGGCAAGGCATCGACCTGAATAACATTTCGAATCAGCTAGCCACGATGCTGGAAAGCATGAGCGGCGCTTGGGGGGATTTGGAACCACAGCCCTCCACTAGGGGCCGCCCTCAAAAACACGAGGCCAGCGACGTGACTGAGGAGGCAGCAACAGTTTTCGAACTTGTTGCCGGATACGCGCCGACGTTCACAAGCGACCCAATCTCTAGTGAAGTCACTGGCGCATGGCCGATTTTCTAGTCTCGGGTTTTGATACGCTCAACGTAGACGCCAGCGCCACATCCCAAGCTCAAAAAAATGGCGGCTAAAAAGACCAATAATCTCCCTTACTAAATCTGGACAGACCGAAATAATTCTTTGGCCACTTAGCAACAGCTAGCAACAGGTGGCATCAAATGAGTACCAATCAAGTTAACTCCGAACCGACGGTCGAGCTTCTGCCTCGTCTGCAGCTCGAATTGGCAGAGACCGCTGAAGTTCTTGGCGTCCCACAATCAACTCTTGAACTTGAATGTCGTCGTGGACGAGGACCAAGATTTTTCAAGGTCGGACGCAGGAAGTTCACAACAGTTGAACGTAATCCGCGAATGGCAGGCGGCAAAAATCGCAAATGTCGAAGCATCCTAAAACGACCCCCCCGCACGCAAGAGCGACACGAGGGCTTCGGAAAAGGTTTGCACCCCGAATGTAATGTGTCGCTCGCTCGTGCGCAACGAAAAAACGAGCAATGAACGCACAAGAAATCACAAAAGCCATGAACGGCCACTGGTTAGGCCACACTGGACGCGCCCTTTGCCCTGTCTGCGGCGGCAACAAGAACAACCCGCCGCTCGCAATTACCGAAGGCCAGAAAGGGCCGCTGCTCTATTGTCATAAGGGCTGCGACTTTCGATCAATCGCCAATGCCCTACGCGACCTCAGTTTAGATGGAGCACTTCGCGAACAGGCCACCGGCGACAACATTGCCCACTTCCACAAGGCCCAAGCCGAAGACGTCAAGCGCAAAGCCGATCAGGCGCGGCGCTACTGGTTGGACTGCCTTCCGATAGCCGGATCACCCGCCTCAAACTATCTTGCAGGACGCGGGATCGACTTTGATGCAAGCAATCTTGCTTTTCACCCTGCGGCTTGGCACGGGCCGACCGCGCACCGCTATCCGGGCAATGGTTGCCTTGGTCGAAGGCGGCGACGATTTCGCTGTCCATCGGACGTATTTACACCTCTGCAAAAAGGCTGAGATCGCCCCGAACAAGATGAGCCTCGGCCCGATCAGGGGCGGGGAAGTCAGGCTGGCCACGGAAGACACACCCCTGTTGATCGCGGGCGAAGGCATCGAGTCGATCCTGTCTTTCGCGCAGATGCAAGATCGGTTGGCAAACGTATGGGCGGCGTTGTCCACATCTGGTCTCGTCAACCTGCGCCTGCCTGCTGCTCCCGGCCACCTGATCATAGCGCAAGACGGCGACAGCCCCGGACGTGAGGCAGCGCAAACGCTTGGACGTCGGGCGCACTCTCTCGGCTGGCGCGTCCAGATCGCCGATTCGGGTGATGGGCGCGACTTCAACGACCTCCTTATCAAAGGGGCGGCAAATGTCTGATTTCGACGCGCTAGCCGACTTCAAGGCTCTAGCCGATGAAGCGATCAAATATTTGGAAATTGACGCCCTGCCCAAGGGCTACGAAAAGCGGAAAAACGGGATCTTCTACGAGGTCGAAAAGGACGACGACGGAGTGGAAATGGCTTTGCTCACCCATCGAGGTGCAGGCCGTGACGCGCGGTGCGGATAGCCGCGACTGGGGCCGCCTGATCGAGATCGACGATCCTGACGGACGCAAGCACTCGTGGGCGCTGCCCGCCACGCTCTTTGCGGGGGATACCTCGGCCCTGCTCTCGGAGTGCTATCGGCTTGGCCTGCGCATGACCACCGCCGACCGGGCGGCGTCCCGCCTCAAGTCCCTTCTGCAGATGTGGACGCCACCAGCCCGGGCAATATGCTCGGCCCGTCTCGGCTGGACTGACGAAACATGCGCGACATTTATCCTTGGCGACGGGCGCACGCTCGGCGGCGGTCACGTCGTCTATCAGTCGAGCATGTCCCCGGCGCAGCATCGGCAATTCATTCCCGTGGCAGTCTGGATCAGTGGCGCGAAAATGTCGCCGATCTGGCAAGTGGCAACCCGTTGATGATCGCGGTCACGTCCCTTGCCTTCGCCGGGGCGCTTCTTGATCCGCTCGGGATCGAGGGCGGCGGTCTGCATCTGCGGGGCCAGTCGTCACGCGGGAAGACCTCCCTTCTGGCCGTGGCCGCCTCCGTCTGGGGATCGCCTCAATTCATCCAGTCATGGCGGGCTACTGCAAACGGGCTGGAAGGTATCGCCAGCGTCTGCAACGGCACGCTGATCGCTCTGGACGAGATGGGCGAAATTTCCGGCAAAGAAGCCGGAGCTGCGGCCTACATGCTTGCAAACGGTCAAGGCAAGGCCCGTGCGGATCGTAACGGCAATGCGCGACAGGCTGCGCGATGGCGCACAGTTATCCTGTCATCCGGGGAATTATCTCTGGCCGACAAGATGAGCGAGGCAGGGCAACGCATCCGCGCAGGACAGGAAGTCCGCATCCTCGACGTGAAAGCCGACGGGCAGACGTATGGCGCATTCGATGACCTGCACGGCAGCCCAAGCCCTGCTGCATTCTCTGACACCGTGAGGAAAAACGCGGCAGCGCATTATGGCACCGCAGGTCCGGTTTTCGTCGATCATCTTCTGGGCGACATGGACACCTTCCGCGATCAGGTCAGGGCGTCCATCGACGGCTTCAAGGATATTGCGACCGGCGACCTCGACGGGGCACAAGACGGGCAGATCGTGCGGGCGCTGGATCGCTTCGGACTGATCGCGGCTGCGGGCGAATTGGCGACAGCCTTCGGGCTGACCGGATGGTCTCGGGCGCGGCGCTTGATGCTTCGATGATCGCATTCAGGACATGGGCCGACGGCAGGGGCGGCAGCGGATCGGCAGAAGCGCGTGAAGCCGTAAGTCGGGTGCGGGCGTTTATCGCGGCGCACGGGCCGTCCCGCTTTGAAAGCCTCGGCATCGAAGACAGTCGCACAGTCCTAAACCGTGCCGGGTGGCGTGACGGCGACACCTATTACATTCACTTGGACGCATGGAAAGAAATTCACGACGGGATCGGATGCGAAGCAGGCAGCGGTCTATCTGCGCGACGCTGGCTTTCTGAACCACGAGCCTGATCGTCTCACCCACAAGACACCACGCGGCGTGCCGGATCGCGTCCGAGCATATGCGATCAAGGGCGAGATCATGGGGGCCAGCCATGACTGACACACCCGAAAACGTCTGGGACCAGCGGGACCACCGGGACCAGTTTGATATTGTTAGCATTTTCCGGTCCCGTTTGTCTGACGGGCAACGGGACCACCGGGACCACTACCCAGCGACTGGTCCCGCTGGTCCCGTTCCGGTCCCGGCGACTGGGACCACAGAAACCCAACAAAATAAGCCTGGTCCCGGTGGTCCCGGCGGTCCCGGTGAAAAACCGGGAAGGTGTTACGGTTTGGAGCCTGACGCCCCTGATCCCGATGGCGTGGCCCGCACCCCCGAGGCAATTGAACGCGTCTGGTCCGAGGCAATCCGCCGGGCTGTCGAATATCGGAAAACTCAGAAACCGCCAACCTGCGCTCAGTGTGGGAAGGCTGATTGGACCGTGAGCGTTACCGAAATCACAGGCCGCAAACTGCACGCTTCATGCTGGAAGGAGGAAAGGCAATGAAAGCCGATGGCATAACGCCTTCTTCTATCGCCAAACAGTTAGGAATTGCACGGTCGTCTGTCTACCGGTACTTGAGCTATAGCTAAAGAGGGCGCACGACGCTTCATGGTACCAAGCGGGGGGCACCCCAGCCCTACCGTGCGGGCGGACTAGGTGTATATCTCAGATTCATTAAGAAACCGCAGCATTAGCGCGTGGCGCAGGCGAGCCCCCAAAATACCCATGATTGATCAGGCTCATCAAGAACCGAAAAAACGCCCCAAATGTAGCCACCGATGGCCCAAACCCCGATCAGTGTCACTAGGCACCCGAGGCTGCAAAGCGTCCAGCCAAACAGTTTTCTCCAGTTCATTGACATTTGGCAATCCTGCGAGACAAAATCGGCGCCAGCAAGGGAGAACTCCAAACGCGTCTTTGATCTGGTCAGACAGGTAACGAGACCACGGAAAATCGCCGAAGTTTCAAGGCTGCCATCCAGCGAATTTGGTTAAACGACTGTACCGCCGACATAGAGAGAGGGATTCAAGTAATGCTGAACGTTTCTAGGAAATCGACCAACCGTATAGATATTGAGCTTTCTGGTGCTCTCGATGCAGAAGCCATGCGGTCAGCGCTCGATCACCTTATTGAGAAATCCGAAGGCATCACCCACGGGAAGATACTCTATACAATTTCCGACTTCGAGATGCCGACGCTGGGTGCGATGGCTGTCGAACTCTATCGGATGCCCAAGTTATTCAATTTGATCAGTAAGTTCGACAAATGTGTAGTGCTCTCGGATGCAGCATGGATTCGAACCGCGGCAGAGATTGAGGGTGCCGTGATTCCGTCAATCGCAATAAAGAGCTTTGCACTTGCCGACATCAACGCAGCAGAATCCTGGCTCGGTCGTCCTTTAGAGGAAGAAAGCAGCGCGGAGGAGGAGGAAGAGAACTTCCCTGTCTAAAACAATTCAATTTGAACGGGTTCGCCGGAGTTTGTGGCGGCCAAAAGGTTCGCTCCGATAGTGAGCCGCACGCAGTGGATTGACGAAATCTTTCATAGCATGGAGGTGATTTAGTGTTTTATCGAGGCATGCTCTTGGCCGTTGCCACAGCCGGTATGGCCTCTGCGCAGGAGGTGAACGTCCGAGATGGGCAGGACCTATACAGAACATATTGTTGGCAATGCCATGGCCGAGATGCCACGGGAGACGGACCGATGGCGGAAATGCTGGCCATTGTGACACCTGACCTCACCAAACTGTCAGCGCGACACGACGGTAGCTTTCCAACAGAAGCTGTCGCGAGGCAAATTGATGGGCGTGCGCCCTTGCTTGCCCACGGTGGCGAAATGCCTATCTTCGGACCCTCCTTAGAATCCGATCAAAATGTCACTTTGCCCCTGGCAAGTGGACAGCCAATGATGACCGGTCTGCCGCTTGCAAATGTAGTCGTCTATCTGGAGTCAATACAGGTGGAGTGATTTTCGATCACACCGTACGACTGGGGCGAACTTGCAGCTGATGTCACCAGTTCTTCGGCGGCGGCGCTACAGCTCCACGGAATTAACCCACGGGAGACGTCAAATGGAGTTCGGCTTTTCTAGTTCGGTGGCGGCAGCGCTCGCCGCAATCATCGTTGTTCTTGTTTTGGAAGAATGGTCTTTCTTTGCGGCGAGAACAAAATCTCAGCGAGCGATGATCACCGGGGCTGCGGTGTTCGTACTCGTCATAATCTTCAATCTATTGCCTGGGTTCGTTTTCTAGAACGTGATCTGAAAAACAGAATGGCCCAATCAGATTGCAGAAACGACTTGATCTGCCCGAGTGCGAGGATTGCCAGCTCTTGACTTCGCTCAATTCCGAATAGGCCGGTCGAAGTAAGCTACTCTGGTTGCTTCAATAAGAACCTCAAGGGAGCTGGTCCATGTACAAAAACATTCTCGTCCCCGTTATCTTTGATGAACGACACGACACGCAGGCATCATATCTGGTTGCCCGCGCACTGGCCGATGAGGGAGCGGATTTCACTGTCATGCATGTGATGGAATCGATTCCGTCCTATGCGGCAACTCAGATCCCTGCCGAATTGCTGGCCAATTCGCGAAGCAAAGTCGAGCAGACCCTAAAGAAATCTGCCCGCGCATTACCGGGAGCGTCTCCGGTATTGGTCTCGGGCCATGCCGGTCGCCTCATCGTCGACTATGCGAACGAGAACGGGATCGATTGCATCGTGATTGCCTCTCACATTCCGGGCATCGAGAATATCTTTCTGGGGTCGACCGCTGACAGAGTAGTGCGACATGCAAAATGCTCGGTACACGTAATCCGGTGATCATTCAGGCCTAATGCAGACTCCTGCAGAAACGGCAGTGTGCTCGGTGGGCCAGTGCATCTGGGCCGTGTGCCGAGGCCATGATCTACGCCGCAACCGCATCAGGCCGGTTTGTCCCGCACACCGACGTTTCAGCCAGCAAAAATGCTGCACAATGCACGAAAGTCCGGTTCAACGGGCCGCACCGCAGCATGACGGAAGGCAGTTCAATGTCCGCAAAGGGCCGGTCCTTATCTGACACCGCTCTTCGTTCAGTCAAGGTTTTGGCGCATTGGTGAAGAGGGCTTTGAACAGTTCTTCTGACCGGCGCAAGCCGTCGTTTGTAAGCACCACTGATTTTGCTTTGCCGACCGGATCCAAAATGAGTCCTTTTTCGTGCAGCCGACCGAGCACGTCCCAGTCATGGCCTTTCCAGGCGCGCTGCCCGTCGTGGAGCGTCAGCCAGAGCAGCGCCAGAACTGCGTCGTCAACACTGTCCTCATTGATCTTCATAGTTATTAGGGAACGCCAGCAATGTGGGTTTCGTCAAGCTCCATTGCAGCTAATGGCCTAAGAGATCAGGGGCTGCTTTGGACCGGTTGCGACTGTCACTTTATCAAATCAACGGCACCCACGTGCTGACACCGGTTCGCTACTTGAGTATGAATTGCGCTGAATGCGGCTTAGAGTTGGAGAGCTGGCGTGCGCAATGACATCTCAGATTTGCTTACCTTCATCAGTCAGGATGATCTTTGGTTTGGACGCCTTCAAGAAGTCGTTGCAGAACATTTGATGCCTGCGCTTGAGGAATTTGACCTCGATCATGATGATCTGCCAGAGGTCTTAGGCGAACCCTGGCTGGGTGTGTTATGGGGGTGCGGCTTTGAAGACTTTTTGAGCCGACAATATGAAGACGGCAACATTGTAGACATCTATCTCAAGCGGCGTGGATGGAACGAAATCGAGCCCAATCGAGAGTACTTTGCAGCTCTGCGAGATACACCGGTCAGTCTTTACGAAGTCAGTGAGGTGAATCCCGGAAATTCCATGGTATTGAAGGATCTGCTTGGCCACGCAAAGCCTGTCACGGTGCTTGAAGGCTCAGCCACACAATCCTTGAAGCAATGGGACCGGATCGTCGTTCGTGTCATAGCAGAAGGTGATACCCATGTGATTTCTGGAGCCCTCTTGGCATTTTCTGCCGAGGCAGTTGCGTTTTTGTTTGATGGCCTGTCCGCCGTGTTGAACGTCGATGAGGACGTTGAGCCATCACTCACGGTAACCCAACTACTGCAATGCGCCCCCATCTTTACCAGCGCTTGGCTGTTTACCGCCTTACCTCGAGCGCTTTCTGAGGAAATGCCGGAATTCAGCAATGCAGATGGTGATGACATCATGTTTCATGATCTGAGATTTCCGTTTGCGACTGGCGTAAAACAGAAAGATGTTTCTGCATCATTGAACGAGGTGAATGGCTTTGTTGCTGATGGGGCGCGTTGTTGGGTGTGGCTCGCGCCCCACGGCAGCAAAGCCTCCACCGAGGCCGCTGGTCTGATGCTGGATTCTCAAGCAGATGGCCGCACGGTGCTCGGCCATTTGGAACTCAAGGGAAAATCACTGCTGATCAATGTGAATTCATCTGCTCGCGCTGACAGGGTGCGCGAGTTAGTGATGAAAGCGGCAGGCGAACACTTAAAACAACCACTGACGACAATCCGAACGGTCGAACAGATGATGGCTGAAGAGCAGGACGACCTTGATCTCGAAGACCCTGACGAGATCCCACCAGAGATCGCGCGGCAGATCGTTCAGGAACACATGAACCAACACTATCGCGAAACGCTAAATGCGCCGATACCAGCACTGGGCGCAAAATCACCGCGCCAAGCGGTACGGAGCAAAGCTGGCCGTGCCAAGGTGGTCGATTGGCTTAAGACGCTGGAGAATAACAGCGCCAAGCATCGCAATGACGCAATTGAAGATTACGATTTTGGCTGGATGTGGGCTGAGCTAGGTCTGCAAGAATACCGAAAGTAGGGTAGCTGGAGCGATGAGCTGAAATGCTGCGCGATGAACGAACGGCAGCAATGCGGAATGCAATCGCAGCATCTTGGTTGGCCGCTGGATGTCGGCAATGGGCCGTGAACAACAGTGCAAGACCTATGCCCCTATTGCCCTTGCCGCGAAGCAGAGGACAGCGGCTTCGAGCCCACATTCGCGACTTTCTGTGCTGCAGCGAATGTCAGGTGTCGGGCAAAAATTTCGCGGCACTTAGCTGATCTGTGCTTTTTCCACTCTTCAGAATTTCAGCGCTTTTCGAGCGGCAAATCGATTGCGACAACCAATTGCTTACCAATGAGAGCGGCCGTTGCATTGCCCGCATTCGAAAGACAGATTTGCTTCACTATGGACAAGCCAAGACCAGTTGGATGCTCGTGCTGTTGACGCGTGCGGCTTTCAGAAACGCGAAAAAAACGGTCGAACAAATAGGGCAGCGATCCCTGATCAAGGTCAGGAGCTTCGTTTTGAAATCTTATTTCGACTGAATTCGCTTGCGATCCTTTGACCGCGCTGATTTTGCAGGGCCCGGTCGTAGACGCGTACCTCAAGGTGTTTGACAAAAGATTGTCGGCGATCTGTTTCAAACTGTTAACCGGAACCGCAAGTCGGCGGTCGGACAGACTTGCGGGTACATCAAGGTCCATCTGAAGACCGCGTTCCTGAAATCGAGCCGCCCAACTGTTTTCTGCCTCTTGAAGAAATTCGCCGACAGCAACTGATTTGTCAGCCTGTCCGTTGTTTGCAACGACATTATCCAGCCGCATCCTATCAATTGTATGCGTGAGCGCCGTCAGTTGGCTCAGCTCGCCTGACAAAAGATCGAAGTACTCCTTGTTGGCCTTGAATACTCCGTCTTCGAGGCCCTCAGTATACCCGCGAAGGCTTGTAATCGGTGTCCGAAGCTCATGTCCGAGGTCCGCCAGATATTGTGCTCGGCGGCGCTCTTCTTGTTCCAGAGTAGTCGCGAGTGCACTGATGTTCTCTGCCAATCGGCCGATCTCGCCGATCTCGTTCGTTGGACGCACAAGATAGTCGCCGTGCCGCAGCCTTTCGGTGGTTTGCGCGAGTGAACGCAAAGGCCGAACAATGAGAAAAGCTAACCCAACTGATGCCAATGTGGCCGCGCATAACCCGACAACGACGCTAATCCACAGCTGTCGTTCGACATCAGCGACATACATTTCATGCAATTGACCTGGCTCGATATTGAAAGCGGACATCAGCCGGTCTGAGTAAACGTCGCTTTGCTGCATGAATGCGAAGTACCAAGCGGCCGCCAACGCCAGAATGACTGCGACATTGGCCGCAATAATCTGAAGGGTTAGCCAAGGTAGCTTGCTGAAACGCTTAAGCAAAGGCATCCGCATCTGCTTTGCTATTTGGGAGCGAAAATTTGTATCCGAAACCTCGCACCGTCTTGATCATCGCGCCGGCTTCACTGCCCAGTTTGGCGCGAAGGTGGTGCATATGCACGTCGATCGCCTTAGGGCTGACAGCGTGCTCGTTTCCGTAGAGGGCGGAAATCAGTGTTGCACGTTCGAAGACTCGGTTCGGTTGTGAAAGAAGCTGACGCAAAATCCGGTACTCATGCGGTGTAAGCTCGATGGATTTGCCTTTGAAGTGGCACGTAGGTTGGTCTTCATCGAGCTGAACTGGCCCTTCGCAATACTTCTTTCTGTTTGTCAGCAGTCCGTTTGAACTTCGTCGAAGTATTGCGTCAACACGCACCAGAAGCTCGCGAGGAGAAAACGGTTTTACGACATAGTCATCCGCACCTGCGCTGAAGCCACGTAGTACGTCCTTTTCGGCGCTGAGGGCGGAAAGGAACAATATTGGCGTCGCGTTCCCGACATTTCGCATGGCTTCCGCAATTTCAGTGCCGGACCTATTCGGCAACATTTCGTCAAAAACGCAGATGTCAAAAGTGCCATTCAACGCCTTTTGCAGACCCGCAGCGCCATCAGAGGCTGTCACGACCCTGTGTCCAGCGCTCTCAAGATAAGCGCTTAACAGATTGAGAATATTGGCGTCATCCTCAACGACAAGTGTGTTTGCGACCGGTTCGATATCCAACGGCTCCGTAACTTGCAAATCTTCACAAATGAAATCTAACCCTTGGCCCGGCCGAACAAGAAACAACAATAAATTGAACGCCCATCGCTTGGTCTGAACAGAAAGTCGCACCGCCCCATTGCCAGGGCGGCGCGCGGTTCACGAAAGCTTACTTGGCAAGCAATGCATCGCGAGAGGTGGCGAAGATCGTTTTCCAGTTCGTTTCGCCTTTCCGGATCACGGTATCAGTGTCGGCAAGGAACAGGTCATTGTGCGCAGCCGGGCTGCTGTTGAGGTACAACTGGCCGTCCACAATGGCCCAGAGATCGGGTTGTGTCGGGACCTTCTTGCCCTTGCTTGCACCCGCCGAACACCAACCACCATAGGCCGGAGCGTACATTGCGGGGTCTGCATTGAACATTTCAAGGTTCTCGGCAGACGCAAATTGCCATGTTGCCCCTTGGTATGATGCTGAGTATTCGGCGGAACCTTGGGTTGGTTTACCCATTGTGTGATACGCAACGACATCAAAGCCTCCCACCACGGCACCACCGTCGATGAAGTGCTCGTCAACAGCCAATGCTACGGATGCGGGCAGCATGGCGGTAATCGCCAGCGAGACCAGTTTGGCGTATTTGGTCATAAAAATCTTCCTCATGTTGCTTCTTTTTTTCGTCGGATCAGGCCACTTGCCAAATGCAAAAAGGGCCGGACGATTCAGACCTACACGAAAGAAATTTCCCTGTGGTTCGGCTAAAGTTAGGTTTTGGTTAGCACATACTGCCAATCGAATGCGGAGATTGGTTCAGGTGCAGCGAATGGCAGCTATGACGGGCCGCGCCGCAGCGAGGCAGTCAGGTCTTCAAGGTCCGCTAAGGGCCGTTACTCGCCGCCGCTCACGGTTAGGCCAAGCAAGCGCCAGACCTGCATTCCGCCGCGATAATAGTAGATGCGGTCTGCAGGGTATCCGGCCTTAACCATGTTGCGGATCGCGGTAGGCGACTGACCGCACCAGACGCCGTTGCAAAACAACGCTACGGGTTTTGCCTCCGTACAATCCCAACCATCAAAATCCGGCTCGCAGCCAAGCTGGGCTAGTTCGTCCAGAATGTATGTGTAGGGAATGTTGATCGCGCCGGGGATCGTTCCACCTTCGAACCAGTCGGGGGTGCGGCTGTCCACTAAGACAGCTTCCGGGCCCTGAATCATTTCGATCAATTCCAGTTCACCGATTGTGGTAACGCCCACCGCAGGGCTATTTGGCTGGATGCAAAATGGGGGGCAAGAACGGGAGGTCAGTGCCCATTCGCCGCTGATCTCATGCTTCGTGTCTTGAATCCTTTCGACCTTCACCGGGCCATTTCCGGTATCCACTGTGACTGAGGGCAAGTCTTTGGTGATACCTACCTTATTTTCGGCCATCGCGGTACCTGAAGCGAGCGCCAGAACGATTATCAAAGCAAGTTTCATCATAGCATTAACTTCCGGAAATTTCGGGGTACATTACGTAGCTTAGCTTTCGCACTCATTCTTCCGTTTCGGCGGAAAAGCCGCCGACCAATTTTTCTTTGGAACTAGGATGATAGATCGGGCATGGAAATCACAGAGCGGCGTCCAAATGTCTCTGAGACGGCTCTGCCTCGCAACGCGTCAAGGGAAGAACATCCGAAGCGCAACTTGGACTTGCGTACAGTCAACGGCTGACGCTGACGTACCCCCTTGTCTTACCTTCGTTGTCCGAGTCAGTCGTATTCATCGCATCAAAGAGGGCTGTGGCTTCGACCCAAATGGGGGGATATTTGTAGCGCGTGACGTCGAGAATAAGAAACCGGTCTGTATCCTGATCATAGGCGCCCAACGGGGAGATATGGCCTCCGGTTTCCTGTCCGATCGATTTCCTCAGGTAGTTCACGAGAATGAAATGGTCGTTGTCCTCGAGTTGAGCGATGGCAGTTTTCCGGAAGGTGTCGAGGTCGGAGTCCGCAGCGTGGACTACTTCGACATCAAGGTTGTGCGCCGCCAGCACGCCACCAAACTCATCTATGGTCATACCGTAAGGCGGGTTTACGATCGCTGAGGCCGGCTTCACGGCCTCAGCCGCAGGCGTGAAAATGTTATTTTGGTCAAACATGCCGAGACCAAGCGTCATGTCAGAGGCAGGACGTGGCACGTCCAGCGCATTGAGTACCATCGCAATCGTCGCCGGCCCGCAATATGCGGGGTTGTCCTGCGTCGTGAAGTGGATGCTGAGGGGGAAATAGTCTGTATTTGCCTCGGCGCCATAGAGCATCGCTGCGCCCTCAGGTGTCGCGAGACTTATTACGCCGTCGGGCAGAGGCAGAGTTTCTGCCTGCGCAGACGACAAGCCTGTCGCCATTGCGACTGCTGCAAAGAAAGCCAGTTGTTTCAAGCAATCCATTCCTTCCCCCTAATGCAAAAATGAGTAAGTGAATTCGGTTCGAAGTTTAGCATTCCGGGGCCAAGTGCACTACGATTCCTTTCCAAGCATGAGAAATCTGCACCCCCGGCCCTTCTGCATCAATCGTTGAAAGGCGCTGGACCTATAAACGGCCATTGAACGCAATGTCCGCTTCGGCGCGCTCGGCAGACGTCCGTCGAAAGATGACCAAGGGCCGCTGTGCAGATGGGGTGGATGGCTCCTGCACCATCGGCGTCGCAATGCGCCATAGTGCAGTTGTCATGAACTGCTCAGGAGAGGAGCCACCCAATGCAAGTTACAACAATCGGCCTTGATTTGGCCAAGAACGTCTTTCAGGTTCACGGTGTCACAGAAGGCGGCGAAGTTGCTTTCAATCGTGCTCTGCGTCGGGCTCAAGTGCTGGCGTTTTTTTGAGCGACTTGAGCCCTGCCTGTTTGGGATTGAAGCGTGTAGCGTGTGGTCCACGATCAAGCTTAACACAATGCGAATGTCGGCTATGCGGGATATTCTGTTAAAAAACTCTAGGTTTGGTAGTTAACACCCGAAGCAGCAGAATATTTTCCTGCAATAGCGGGCGATCATGGTCATTTGCGATGGCTTGCTAACTGATTACTCGTGTGCTCTTTGATTTCCACACCGGCCACGCGGCTCTGCTCGACGATTTGGAGACAATTTAGCTATGTCTGATGCCAGTTTTTTACATCGCTATTTTTTGAACAACGGAGATAAACGTCTTCATAAGTGGCTGCACTATTTTGACATTTATGAAAGACATTTTGCGCGCTTTCGCGACCGCCCTATCAAAATGCTGGAGATAGGTATCCATGGTGGTGGTTCACTCGATATGTGGAAGGCATATTTCCATCCTGAATCTACCATAGTCGGTATCGATATTGTGCCCGAATGTGCCCAATATGTAGGCGGAAACATCGAAGTACATATAGGCAGTCAAGATGATGCTGCTTTTCTGGAAAAGGTCGCCGACCAATACGGACAATTTGACGTCGTTCTTGATGACGGCAGCCACGTGAATTCTCATGTCATCAAGACCTTCGAGGTCTTATATCCTCGAGTAACGCAGGATGGTGTTTTTATGGTTGAGGATATGCACACGTCTTACTGGCCGAGATATGGTGGTGGTCTTCGCAAGAAGGGTACGTTTATCGAGTACGCGAAGGATAAGATTGACGAGATCAACGCGTCACATGTTCGCGGCAACTTCGATCCAACTGACGTTTCGCGTACAACTGATAGTCTTAGTTTCTACGACAGTGTCGTGGTTTTCGAAAAGCGCCCTCAGGGTATTCGCCAGCACGTCATCACGGCTGCAATGAAGTAGCACAGAAAGCGCTTCGGCCGTTATCGCTTCCATACTTATGGGTGAATAAAGAGTTGCGTAGCTCAATTCACAGCATCGCAGACGTATAAATTCTCGAAGTTAATAAGCGCGCGCGCCTGCAGCACCTCATCAACCGCCTCTTCAGCCAGCCGCAGCACCTTTGCCGCCTCTCGCAGCATCCAAGCCCCTGTATGCAGCTTGGCCACCTCGTTGCGGTCAGCCCATATCTTACGCGCCCAAGTCTGGCGGTCCTCGGGGATAAGGTCTTCTAGGCTGGACTTGCGGCCTCGGCGGTCGGGCATGTTGGTTTAAATTTCATATTCCCTATGATAAAACATACCATGAACATCTTCTGGAGGGGCAAACAATGTCTAACCGAAAAAGCGGAAGGAATACGGATGGAAGAAACCCAGACGGTACCTTTGCAACCGGCAATTCTGGTAAGCCCAAGGGAACCCGCCACAGGGCTACAATGGCTGTCGAGCATCTCATGGACGGGTCTGCTGAGGCGATTACCCAACAGGCTGTCGACATGGCGCTGGAGGTGGGACTCGCGAGGCGCGGTGCGTGTCCCACTTCAAGGGGGGGGCGTGTCGCAGTCTGATGCCTGCCTATCCGTGACCGGGCGCACAGCTGAAAAAACATAAACGGCAACTTTTTTGGATTATGACATGGGAACACGAGGACGGAAATCAGCGGCGGAACTCTCCATCGCACAATTGGTGGAGGTTGTTCCGAGGCCAGCCGCGCCGGATCATCTGAGCGATACCGAGGCGGAAATCTGGGAAAGCGCAGTCTCGGGCATGAAGGCAGACTATTTCCGGCGCTCTGACTTCGACACGCTGGCGAATATGTGCCGACATGTCGTCTCGGCCCGCGACGTGACCGAATGGATTGGACAAGCGTTGGAAAGCGAAGACATGGGTATTCAGGAAATCGACCGGCTCCTGAAAATGCGGGAACGGGAGACCCGCGCGGCGAACGCGCTGGCGCGGTCCCTACGGCTTACGAAGCAGGCGCAATACAGCACGCGCGGTGCGGCGGGCAAGCTGGCCAGCGATGGCGCGAAGCCTTGGGACGTCTAAACGATGGTCTTAATCTGCGTTTCGATTTTGGCGGGATTGCTTGAGGGTCGTTGAGCCGTCTTTCAAAGCCAAGCACGCGAAGTTGGGGTATCGGAAGGCAACTTGGCGGCCTCGTGACGGTCGGTCCAGAATTCCCGTGCTCCGCCAAGAGCGTGGTTAGGGTCAGGACCTATAAACAGGCACCAACGTCAACGGCAGCTTCCAACAGCACCGGACGCTCGCTGAAAACGGGGCAACGACCGAGTTGCGGGTGCGAGTTCAACGGGTCGCTGCAACACAGGCTTCAAATTTCTCTGCTGGTGTATGGTATTGCAAGGTCTTTCTAGGCCGCTCGTTGAGCTGGCGTGCGACAGCGCTGAGTTTGGCTTGGCTAAAGCCCGATATATCAATGCCTTTCGGGAAGTATTGGCGTAGAAGACGGTTGGTGTTTTCGTTACTGCCCCTTTGCCAGGGTGATTGTGGGTCGCAAAAATAGACGTCGATCTTGGTCGCCATGGTGAACTTCACATGGTCTGTCATTTCGGACCCGCGGTCCCATGTGAGCGAGCGATACAGTTCCTTGGGCAGCTTGCGCGCCTGTTTGATGAGGGCCGTTATGACGCTTTGGGTATCCTTGTTCTGCACCTTCGCCAGCATTACAAATCGAGAGTGGCGCTCGACCAGAGTGGCGATGTAACTGTTGTTGGACCCGACAATAAGATCACCTTCCCAGTGACCCGGTACGGCCCTATCCTCGACCTCTGGCGGGCGTTTACTGATGGGGACGGCATCCTTGATCTTGCGCAGCTTGAGCCCCTTTTGGGTGGCATGGCGAGACCGTCTAATCGCACGTGGACTGCGCAGACATTCCTGCAATTCCTTCTTCAAAACCCCTCGGGTTTGAACATAAAGGCTACGATATATCGTCTCATGGGACACGCGGTTTTGCTCTTCATTCGGATGCTTGCGCTTCAGCCACCCTGCGATCTGCTGCGGTGACCATTTCCGGCGCAGCTTGCGCGCAATCAATTGGCATAAAGGGTCGTTGTACGAGAGCTTACACAACTTAGGCCGCGTTGCGCAGTCCCAGGCACGCTGGTCTGAGCTGGCGGCGCGATAGGCTTGACGTCCGCCGTTCCTGCGAACCTCTCGGCTTATTGTCGAAGGCGACCGTTTCAGGTTTTGCGCGATTGAACGAAACGATTGCTTTGCGACAAGCCCACGAGAAATCTCCTCCCTCTCATTCAGGCTCAAGGCACATCGCGACCGCCTGCGATCAGGTGGCCGAATTCCACCAAACTGCGCCAAATGAGGGAAGATTGAAGACGACGCACGATTGAAGTGACGCCCAATCGAACTCATAAACTCGCCGCGTTGCCACCGATCCCACATCTCGGACTTCTGTTTGGCCGTATAAAACGTCCGCGTACGATACTTCATGCTGAACACTCCATCTTCTTCAAAAGACTAAAGTGTTGCGACGACCCATTGAAACCGCAGGGACAAAACGGACCTTCGCGTAAAGTTTCGAACGTCCGGTTTACCGTTGCCTGGTGTTTGGGCGACCCCAGCTGACGTATTAGCGCCACTGTTCCACCGACCAATGCTGTCGCTTTTGCTATCACTTCGATCATGGACCTCCGACGTGTTCGGCGCATAACGTATTGGCGAATTTTACTCGGCGACAGCGGCTTTTTCTCTATCGCGCAGAACAATTGCATTGCCATTCCTGCTGGCCAGCCACTCATTGGTGTTGAATGTCAGTCCTATCCCATCAATGATACCCAAGCTGCAGAGCCAAAGAAGGCGCTGAAATTGAACTTTGCAATCCTTTGGAGCAATCGGTCATGTCATCACTTGGGCTCGACCTGCAGCGTCTAAGCTTCGGATACGGCGGCGATCCGGTGTTGAAGGACGTAACCTTTGGCGTCGAACGCGGCAGGTTCTGTGCGTTGTTTGGGCCGAATGGAGCAGGCAAGACCAGCCTCTTTTCGCTTTTGACCCGACTTGTTACAACCCCCAACGGGCGTATCGAGGTCGCCGGGATTGATCTTAAGAAATCACCACGGGCCGCTTTGAAAAAGACGGGGATCGTCTTCCAGCAGATGACGCTTGATTTGGATCTGTCGGTGCGACGGAACCTTACTTATTACGCAGCCCTTCGGGGTCTGTCGGGACGCGAAGCCGAGAACAGGATCGACGCCGTGTTGGAAAGGTTGGACCTTGTGGACAGGGCCAAAGTGCGCGTCCGTGATCTGAATGGTGGGCACAGGCGTCGGACGGAAATCGCCCGGTCGCTTTTGCACGCGCCCGAGATATTGCTTCTGGACGAACCAACGGTTGGGCTGGATCCGGCCAGTCGCGCCGCGATAACCGAGCATGTTCATGCGCTTTGCAGCGAGGACGGTTTGACGGTGCTTTGGGCGACCCATTTGGTGGACGAGGTGCGGCCCGAAGACGATCTGGTGATCCTTCATCGGGGGGAAGTTCTGGCCCATGACACGGCGTCACGGATTGCGGGAGATCGATCAATCGAGCAGGTTTTCCTCGAGATGACATCGATCACAACATGAGCGCTTTCCTCGTTGCCCTTCAAGCTATCGTGTTGCGCGAAGTCCTGCGTTTTGTCGCACAGCGCGGACGTTTCATCGCGGCATTGGTGCGACCGCTGGTTTGGCTTTTGGTTTTTGCAGCAGGATTCCGGTCGGCGCTTGGGCTGTCGATCATACCACCCTACACGACTTATGTGACCTATGAAGTTTACATTATCCCCGGCCTGTGCGGCATGGTGCAGTTGTTCAACGGAATGCAATCGTCGCTCAGCCTTGTCTATGACCGCGAAATGGGCTCGATGCGACTGTTGCTGACCAGTCCTCTCCCCCGGTGGTGGCTACTATTTTCCAAATTGATCGCGGGGACTGCGGTGTCGATCCTGCAAGTCTATGCATTTCTCGCGATTGCCGCAGCATTCGGCATAGTTATGCCTTTCTGGGGGTATGTCTTTGTGTTGCCTGTCCTGCTTTTGACAGGGCTCATGCTGGGCGCGCTTGGATTGGCGTTGTCTTCTGCGATCCGGCAGCTTGAGAACTTTGCGGGAGTCATGAATTTCGTGATTTTCCCGGCATTCTTTCTATCCTCGGCGCTTTATCCACTGTGGAAAATGGCTGAAAGCTCGACGCTGCTTTACCGGATTTGCGCAGCTAATCCGTTCACTCACGCAGTCGAGGCGATCCGGTTCGCGCTCTATGGCCAAGCGAACTTGCCAGCGTTGGCATGGACTCTGCTGGGGCTTGGTGTCTTCCTTGCTCTTGCTCTTGTTGGCTATGACCCGGCGCGGGGCCTGTCGCGACGGCGCGCGTCGGGCGGCTGAAGACCCAGATCAGGCGATCACGTCTTCGAGGATTGCGGGATTTCCTGTCAACCGGACAATCCGGGTCGCCAACCGTTGTGCCTCGGCGATTGCATGAGTGACAAACACCGTTGAGATGGCGCGGGACGCGAGCAGCCTTGCGGTGAGACTTAGCATTTCCTCGACCAACGAGCCATCCAGCGAGACAAAGGGTTCGTCCATTAAAAGCATATCTGGTGCTGCCGAAAATGCCCGCGCAAGTGAAAGCCTGCGCTGTTGGCCGAGTGATAACTGACCGGGAAAGCGGTCTGCAAAGTCGCCAAGACCGACTTCGCCAAGCGCCTCGCGGGCCATATCTTCGGCGACGCCAGTTGTCAGGGTCAAGTTTTGAAGAGCGCTTCGCCAAGGCAAAAGGGCGGGTTCCTGAAAGACCATCGCGCGGCGCTCTGGCACTTTGACTTGCCCCACAAAGTCGGTATCCAGACCAGCCAGAACCCGAAGCAACGTCGTTTTGCCTACACCGGACGGCCCGACCACAGCCAGTGTCTCGCCCGCGCCGACCTGGAACGCTACACGGCCAAGCACGGGCGTTATTCCGATGCTTTTGCTATCAACGGCAACCGAGATCATGCGCGTCGCCAGCGCGTTGCACGCGCCTCCCACGGGCGCACAAGAAGGCCTTCGATCGCCAGCATGACGACGACGAAGCTGAGGGCATAAGCCAGCACCATGCCAACGTCGAAAAGTTGGAAATAAAGGTGGATCTTGAACCCGATGCCGTCGCTTCGCCCAAGGAATTCGACGACCAAAACAATCTTCCAAATAAGGGAGATGCCCGAACGTCCGGCGGACGCAATATAGGGCCCAAGCTGCGGCAGGATAATATGCCAGAAGCGTGCCCAGCCACTCATCCGGAAGATGGCTGCAACGTCATTAAGTTGGCGGTCGAGCGCGCGTGTTCCTTCGCGGATCGTGACCACGACAGTGGGAATCTTGTTGATGGCCACGGCAGCGACGGCTGCGACCTCGTTCAATCCGATCCAAAGATAGCAAAGAACGATCACGACTAAAGCAGGCAGGTTTAGAAAAACGATCAGCCACGGGTCCAGCCAACGATCCGTGCCCCGACTGCGGCCCATCAGCAAACCAATGGCGACACCCATCGCCATCGCAATGACAAAAGCCAGCGCGACGCGCCGGAGCGTAACGGCAAGATGGCGCAGCAGTTCACCCGAAGCCAATTCGAATACCGCCAGTGGGAAAACCTGCCATGGACTTGGCAAAATCGTTGGGTCGCCATTTAGGATCGCCAGACCCCACCAACTGAAGATTAGCACTAGAATCGAGATTGCGGCCACCGGAAGGTTGCCTGTGAGATCAGCCTCCGGCTGCAACGAAGACGCCCTCGGGCATTTGCGACGAAGATCCGACAAGATCGGGACCACCCAGCTTGCCCATCAGTTCGAACACCGCGGCAGCACTTTCAAGATCGACGGGGGTTATGCTAGGAATTCCGGCACGAAACCCCGATTTAAGAGCTTCGAATTCCGCGTCATTTGATGCTGGCATGCGCGAGCGCAGACGATTCCAAGCGGCTTCGTCTGTGTTCAACCGGTCTTTCGCGGCACGGGACGCTGCCGTAAAGCCCGCCACTAGCTTTGGGTTGTCACGCAACATCTCGCCTTTGAAGACATAGCCCAAAAGCGGCATCTCGGGGTCAAGGCCAAGGGCTTCGGCGGCCTCTGCAACGGTGATTAGGTCCGTCATGCCTGCAGCCCGCATGCGCGCCATGAAGTGCCAGTAGTTCACAGCGCCGTCGGTTTCGCCACTTAGACCGGATTTAAAGATCAGCGGTGGAGCGCCAAAGACCTGTTCCGTCTCGGCTGCAAGGTCCATTCCGTGGAATTTCTCGGCGTAAGCGCGCAGGATGATCCAGCTTTTGTCCAACGGGCCCCCGGCTATCCCAATTTTCCCACCCTTTAGATCGGCGAGCGTTTTGGCAGTGCTGTCCGCGGGCACCATGACCCCGCCCACGGCTTTGGAGTAAGGCACAAAGACGTAATCTCTGCCCGCTGCTCGCTGACGCGCAACCCAAATCCAATCGGCGACAATCACGTCCGCTTCGCCCCCCTGGAAGGCAACACGTGCAGCCGAGCCACCGGCCAAGCCTTGGACGGACATTTCGAATCCGTTGGCTTCGTCGAGGGCGAAATGATCGATAGTGTCGATCTCCCAGTTCACCGTACCGGATGCCATCACCGCGACCCGCAGGACCGGTGTATCGGCGTTGGCGCGAAGCGGTGCTGCAAGTGTCACTATGGCCGCGATCAGCGCCACGAAATGGGTCAGCCTCGACATATCATCTCCCTATGTGTTCCGGCTTCTCGCCAGTTTTCCCAAACCTTGGTCTATCCAGCGGCGGCGGGCAACGTCGTTATTCACTTGCTGCATAAACTTTCCGCCCTATCAAAGCCCAAAGTGTCGAGCGTGTCGCTTTGGTGTTCAAATCCATCGACCGGCGCAACCGAAATCACGGCGTTATGGGTCGCAAGCAAGATGGGCTGGCGCAACTGGCCGTTCCAATCGCGAAAGTTTCCCCGCACGCCTTTGTAAAGGTCGACCGACAACTCGGGCGAATGCAGCGCCTTGTGTACGGCGGCGCGGTCGACGGACCCGGCTTGAACAAGAGCATCCGTGACGACCCGAACTGCCACCCATCCTGCCCAATCCGCCGAGGACATGTCGCGGTCCGTCTGGCGTCGGAACCGCTGATTTAGCTGAGGTGCCCCGTATCGTTCGAATGTCCAATGCCAGGCCACTGCCTTCAGCCCTTCGGACCCAACAACCGGGCGCGAACCAAAAGTTGCAAACGGCACATAACGCCCGAAATCGCCTTCGTCGTCCACCAACCAGACGACATCGTAGCGCACACCCCCAGTCAAAAGCGCAATGTTGCTGAGGTCGCGCTTTCGCGGATCGTTGGTCAATTCGAAAGCCCTATCGTCGGTGATTTTCAGGCCGAACTTGGCGGCAGACCGACGGGCGGCTTCGGCCTGTTTCGTGTCCCCATCGGTTTGACCATGCAGCAGCAGGATATCCGTCCATCCACGCGACCTTAAGTACTGCGCGAGCGCGTCGCTTAGCATCGCGTGTGAAGGCTGGGCATGAAGCAGCGACTTGGCACAAGACGCGCCGCGCCAGTGATCCGAGAGGTCACGGATATTGATAAAAAGATCATCGGGCGTCGCCGCATCGAGAGCCAAGGACATACCGTCGGGCGGCAAGTCCAGAAGGATAGCCAAAGGCTGCGACGCCTGAGCGTCTCGAAGCGCGTCAGAAAGCCTATCGAAGGGCACAAGCACCTCGTCCAACTCGAACGTCACCCCAAGGGCGCGGCCCAAAATGCGTGTGTCCCGATATCCCAGCCGAACCCCTTCGATCGGGCGACGGCGATCCCGCAGCGAAAGTCCGGTATAAAGCGGTTGCGGCTCGTAGTAGGGATCGCCTTCAAAGCCAAGATAGACAACGCGAGCCACATCCTCTGCTGCGGCCGGACTGGCAAGCAGTAGCAAAAGAGCGAAGACCCTAGCGATCATCGATCAGTATGTCGTAAGGAACGCGACCAACCGGGATCGACGTGATTGGCTTTAGCGTGCCCGTGTCAATCACGGTCACGTCGTCCGAAAGGCCATTGGCCACATAAAGTCGCAATTCGTCAGCGGTCAGCGCCAACCCCCAGGCGCGCTTGCCCACCAGAATATAGTCGATCACTTCCCGCTTTGGCACATCAACGACCGCAACATGGTTGGCACGACCAAGGGCAACATAGGCGCGTTGACCATCCTCGGTGATGATCAAATCAACCGGCGTCACCTGTTCGGGACGAAAACCGGTAGGCAGAAACGCGATGTCGCCCACCAGTTTCAGCGTCGCCACATCGATGATATTGACGATGCCGGCCAGTTCGGCCGAGACCCAAAGTTCGGTGTCGTCGGGCGTCAGCGCAAACCGGCGCGGGCGGGTGTCGACAAGGATGTCTGCGATCACTGCGTCGGCCTCAAGATCGATGACGTGTACCAGATTAGCGGCTTCCGACGCCACGAAAACAAGGCGTCCGTCGGACGTAACCTGAACACCTTCAGGTTCCTCTCCGGTCACGTATTCGGCAAGAAACTCTCCGGTTTCAACATCGTAGACTGAAGCTGCCGCGTCTTCTTCGTTTGATACGATCAGCCGCCGTCCGTCCGGGTGGAGGTCAAAGGTTTCGGGTGCCGGCACGCCGCGAATGCGACCGATAAGTTCAAAGGATTTGGTGTCGTAGATGGCGATCATATCATCATCTGCACACCCCACGAAAAAAGCTGAATGGTCGGCACTGAAATGAACGCCGCGCGGACGCGCGCAGGTCTGAACTGTCCTGACCACTTCGAGTTCTGGTGACAGAATGGTCAGCGTATCGGCGCGTTCGTTCGCCACAATCGCCACACCTGATTGGGCATCTGCCGGACCAAAGGTCGAAAGAAACAGACACGCAGTCATCGCGGCGAACTTTTGCGGCACCCCTAGAGTTCATAATATTGGACAAATTTTGTTACCATGCGTAGCGTAGCATACACGATGAAAAATAAGATCACTACTTCGATAACCAAGGGAGGAGACAGTATGCCTGAATAGATTGGTTTCGGTCGCGTTATGTATTGCGGCTATCGTTGCTTCGGGCTCGGCGAGCGCGCAAGAAACGTCCAACAGCACGCTCTACGGCGACATGCAGTCGGTCACCCAGGACATGCTTAACGCGCGCCGCCGGCGACGGCAACAACTTCCTGCACACCAACGGCAACTACGAACAGACCCGGTATTATCCGGCCAGCCAGATCAACACCTCCAACGTCAAGAAGCTGCGCCCGGCCTGGATCTTCCAGACCGAGATCGTCGACTCGATGGAAACCACGCCGATCGTCGTGAACGGCGTCATGTACGTCACCACGTCCTTCAACCACGTCTATGCGCTCAACGCGCGGACCGGCAAGCAGATCTGGCACCACAAGCACAACATGGGGCCGATCACGACCTATTGCTGCGGCCCGAACAACCGCGGCGTCGCCGTGTCAGGCGACAAGGTCTTCATGGGCACGCTCGACGCCAAGCTGGTGGCGCTGGACGCCAAGACCGGCAAGCAGCTCTGGGAAACCCAGATCGCCGACCCCGAACTGGGCTACACCGAGACCATGGCGCCCAAGCGTCGTCGACGGCAAGGTGCTGATCGGCACCAATGGCGGCGAGTACGGCATCCGCGGCTTCGTCAAGGCCTTCGATGCCGAAACCGGCGAGCTGCTGTGGACCTTCAACACGATCCCCGAAGACTCGGTCGGCGTCTGGGCGACCCATGACGCCACCGGCCGCGACATGCTGCGCGACATCGACGCCGAAAAGGCGGCGCTGGCCGCAATGGGCGATCCCTACAAGACCCTCGGCGGCGGCGTCTGGCAGAACCCGGCGGTCGATCTGGAAACGCGGACGGATCTACTTCGTGGTCGGCAATCCGTCGCCCGACCTCGACGGCTCGCTGCGCCCGGGCGACAACCTCTATACCGACTCCCTGGTCGCGGTGGATCTGGATACCGGCGAATACGTCTGCCACTTCCAGTACATCGCCCACGACGTCTGGGATCTGGATGCGGTGTCGCCGCCGATCCTCACGACGGTCGCAGACGAGAACGGCAAGACGTGAAGGGCGTCCTGCACGGCGGCAAGACCGGCCATGTCTACGTCCACAATGCCGACGACTGCTCACTGATCCGCTTCTCCGAGGCGATGGTGCCGCAGGAGAGACATGTGGACGCTGCCGACCGCGGACGGCGCGCGCATGCTGCCGGGCGCCAACGGCGGCGTCGAATGGTCGCCGATGGCGATCGACCCGAACCACCGGCTGACCTATGCGATCAACCTGCACCAGCCGATGACCTACACGGTGCGGTCAACGCCCTATCCCGAAGGCAAGCTGTGGCTCGGCGGCGCCTTCAAGGTCATCCCGGACGAGGAGCAGTGGGGCAACGTCACCGCGGTCGACTACGACACCGGCAAGATCGGCTGGAAGGTCAAGACCGCCCAGCCGATGATCGGCGGCATGCTGGCCACGGCCGGCGGCCTGGTGTTCACCGGCGAAGGCAACGGGCTTTTCAAGGCCTATGACAGCTCGAACGGCGGCGAGCTGTGGCGCTTCCAGGCCGGTGCCGGCGTCAATGCGCCGCCGCTCGAGCTACACCGTCGACGGCAAGCAGTACATCGTCGTCGGCGCGGGCGGCAACACCCAGCTCAACTTCAAGCGCGGCAACAACATCATCGCTTTCACGCTTGCAGACTAAGACGTAACATCACGATAAGAAGGGCGGGCTAACCAGCCCGCCCTTTTCTTGTACGGAGACCGAAACATGAGACTGCTCCTTTCTTGCGCTGACGCTGGCTTTTGGCGTTGTCCCGCTACCGCAAAGGACGATTTCATCCTTGAGGACGAAGTTGCCCTTTGCACGGGCTGTCACGGCGAGGACGGTGTGCCCATCGACCCGGAGTATCCGGTGATTTGGGGGCAGCAGTATTTCTACATCTACACCCAGCTTGCGCGACTATGGCGCGGGGCGTCGGGAAAACGAGATCATGACGCCCATCGCCGCCGAGTACACACGCGATCAGGCCAAGCTGTTGGCCGAGCATTTCGCGGCGCTCGCATGGCCAGACATCCAGGGCAAGTGCGAGGACGGCGACCAGCAGATCGCCGAACGGGGCATCACCGGCGGACAGTGCAGCGCCTGTCACGGCAAATGGCAGGGCGACAGCCGCATCCCGCGTCTTGCAGGTCAGCAGGCGGCCTATATCCGCAAGACGATGCTGGACTTCAAGAACGAGGTCCGCATGAACGCACCCGACAAGATCAGCACGATGAAGCAGCTTGACGATGAGACCATCGAGGCGCTGGCGCGCTATCTTTCGACGGTCGCCGTCCAATAGGTCAGGCGCCCAGCAAAGCGCGAATCTCGTCATTGGCGGCAAGATCTGCGGCGGTGAGACCTGTCTTGTCGTGATGCCAGTGTCGGCGCCCGCCTCGGCGAGAAAGTCCACCATCTCCGCATGACCGCGCTCAGCCGCGATCATCAGCGCGGTGCGGCCGCGGTCGTCCTGCGCGTCGATCTCTGCGCCCGCATCCAACAGCAGCCCGGCCACCGCGACGCCGTCCGGCTGGCGCGTCATTCGCGTGGCCGGCCGCCCACATCAGCGCGGTCAGGTTGTGGCCCCAAACGCGGTCCGGGTCGGCACCGGCCTCCAGAAGCACCTCGACGATCGCCGGAAAGGCCCGGCCGGCCGCATAGATCAGCGCGCCCTTGCCCGTGCCGATCCTCGGCGCTCGCGTCTCCGCCCGCGTCCAGCAGCGCCGTAAGCATCCGCCGGTCGCCCTCGAAGGCGGCGGCCATGACCGGCGTGACGCCCTCGCGGTTCGGCGTGATTTACGTCAGCGCCTGCGGCAATCAGGTCCGGACCATGCGTCGCCGTGATTTCTGAACGGCGGCCAGCAGTGGTGTTGTACGCCAAGGTTAGGGTGATCAAGTCTGCGCCGCGTTCCAGCAGCATTGCAACAATCTCGCGCGAACCGCGCCCCGCGGCCACGTTCACAGGCGTGCCACCGAACCGGTTGCGCGCCTCGACCGACGCGCCACTCTCAAGAAGCGAATGCGCGATCTGTGGACAGTCCAGTGCCGCAGCTTCGAACAGCGCCTCGTTCAGGATCCTGCCCTCTAGGTTCGCTGGCGACTGCGCGATGCGCGTATCAAGCGTTTCGCAGACGCGCGTGACGGTTTGTGCGCCTGCGGCACCGGCGGCAAGAAGCGCCAAAACGAGCGCTGTCATCCTGATCATTTTACCACAAACACCCCACTGAACCCCTGCGTCTCAAGACCTTCGATGTAATAGCGATACTCTCCGGGGCGCTGCGGAATGAACCAGATGTCGATTTCGCCCTCATCGTCGAATTCGACAGCGTGCAGCCCGACGGTTTCACTTCCTTGTCCTCGATCACGACCTGATCGATCCAGCTTTCGCGGAAGAGCTCCGGGGCAAGCAGTTTGTATTCTTCCAGCCCGTCGCTCTCGATCCGCCAGCGATAGTAGACGCCGGTCTCGATCTCATAGCGGGTCACCGAAAACCCTGACGTGGCATCTAGAACCAGCGGTTCCAGACGGTCGGCCCGACGCGTCGGATCGCCCCCGGCAACGGCCATGCCCACGAGTGAAACGAGGATCGCCAAAGCAAGTAGCGGTCTGGTAATTTCTGACATAATTTCTGCGGCCCTGCCTGTGATGTCGCCTCGTGAGGCTATCACCCAGTAAAGAGCCATGGCAATCGGGTGCATGCGCAAGAGCCGACGCGATTAATATCTTTGTAAACGGGCCGGCTTGCTTAGGAGCGTCAATCTTAGCCTAATTTTTGGTCGGGTGGTCCATTTTGATCATAAACTGCCAGGATGCTGCACGTTCAGCTAGCGTCCGGTTCTTGTCCGTTGTTGCTAATGCTGCGCTCAGTTCGAATGTCTTGGAAGGGCTCCAGGCAGTCATTCCGTCGCTTTTCGTCTAACGACCGCTTCAAACAGCCGAATGTCCAAGAATCGGGTCACGCTGCTGAAAACGGTGAGATTTTTTGTGTTTCGGGAATGGCTGCTTCCGGAGCGTGGTCCAAGCTTGCCCCGCTGCGCCGCTGCAAGTCCGGAATGAGCCCTACTAACCACCGCCAACGATATCTAAGAAAACCTCAGGTCCGCCCTCGGAGGAGTTCGAACAAGACAGCATTGCTGAGTCCGCCCTTGCCGGCCTCGATAGCCTCGGTGGCGTACGCACCCATGATTTCTACAAAGCGTCCGTCAATTTCCGCATCCCGCATCACAGCGGCAAGCTGTTTCATCGATGCCGCGCTCGTCTCTAGCGTATTGAGTTCGGTCTCGTACGAACCGCCCGCGATCATCTTCACGGATCGCTCCATGACACCGCTCAAAACCGGCATCAGAGATGTGCCAATGGCGCCAAATTTTTCGAGAGGGATTCCTTCCGCATCACATATAGCCGCGCCGTTCAGAACACCGAAAAGGAAGCTGAAGTAGAGAGAGATAAGTGCAGTATTCAGGGCGGCGGCGGTTCCGGGGTCATCACCCACCCGAATGGCAGAACCTCCAATGGCCTTCGCAATCGGATCGCAGCGCTCAAACGTCGCTTCGTCCCCACCGAACAAGACGAGCAGGCCATCTGTGCCGATATCCTTGGGAAACCCCATGATAGCACCATCAAGGTAGCGTGCACCGACACTCGACGCCCAGCCAGACGCGTCTCGTGCCTGCGTCGGCGTCCCCGTCGAAAGTTGCACGAGGGTTTTTCCGGCAAGCCGTTTCTCGATCGTGGTCGTTTGCAGCACATCTTTCATGGCCGCGTAGTCTTTGAGGCAAACGACGATCACGTCGCTGGCGTCCACTGCGTCCTCAACAGACGAAGCCACTTTCGCGGGGCTGTCGTTGAAAGCCTGCGCTCTTGAGGGACTTCTGTTCCAAACAGTTGTGACTAGTCCCGCGGACACCGTCGCTCTTGCGAGCGCGGAGCCCATCAGACCAAGCCCAAGAACCGATACATTGCCTACTACCATATTCGTTCTCCCTCGACAGGCAGCTTACCGGCCTGCCGCAAATCGAGACAATAGCCAATCGAAGTTGAATATTGGCTCTCGATCCATTGCGTCATCGAACTTTGAACTTCGAACTTCGAACGTCGGCTTCGTCCTGCGGTTTCAATGGGTCGTCGCAACACTTTAGTCTTTTGAAGAAGATGGAGTGTTCAGCATGAAGTATCGTACGCGGACGTTTTATACGGCCAAACAGAAGTCCGAGATGTGGGATCGGTGGCAACGCGGCGAGTCTATGAGTTCGATTGGGCGTCACTTCAATCGTGCGTCGTCTTCAATCTTCCCTCATTTGGCGCAGTTTGGTGGAATTCGGCCACCTGATCGCAGGCGGTCGCGATGTGCCTTGAGCCTGAATGAGAGGGAGGAGATTTCTCGTGGGCTTGTCGCAAAGCAATCGTTTCGTTCAATCGCGCAAAACCTGAAACGGTCGCCTTCGACAATAAGCCGAGAGGTTCGCAGGAACGGCGGACGTCAAGCCTATCGCGCCGCCAGCTCAGACCAGCGTGCCTGGGACTGCGCAACGCGGCCTAAGTTGTGTAAGCTCTCGTACAACGACCCTTTATGCCAATTGATTGCGCGCAAGCTGCGCCGGAAATGGTCACCGCAGCAGATCGCAGGGTGGCTGAAGCGCAAGCATCCGAATGAAGAGCAAAACCGCGTGTCCCATGAGACGATATATCGTAGCCTTTATGTTCAAACCCGAGGGGTTTTGAAGAAGGAATTGCAGGAATGTCTGCGCAGTCCACGTGCGATTAGACGGTCTCGCCATGCCACCCAAAAGGGGCTCAAGCTGCGCAAGATCAAGGATGCCGTCCCCATCAGTAAACGCCCGCCAGAGGTCGAGGATAGGGCCGTACCGGGTCACTGGGAAGGTGATCTTATTGTCGGGTCCAACAACAGTTACATCGCCACTCTGGTCGAGCGCCACTCTCGATTTGTAATGCTGGCGAAGGTGCAGAACAAGGATACCCAAAGCGTCATAACGGCCCTCATCAAACAGGCGCGCAAGCTGCCCAAGGAACTGTATCGCTCGCTCACATGGGACCGCGGGTCCGAAATGACAGACCATGTGAAGTTCACCATGGCGACCAAGATCGACGTCTATTTTTGCGACCCACAATCACCCTGGCAAAGGGGCAGTAACGAAAACACCAACCGTCTTCTACGCCAATACTTCCCGAAAGGCATTGATATATCGGGCTTTAGCCAAGCCAAACTCAGCGCTGTCGCACGCCAGCTCAACGAGCGGCCTAGAAAGACCTTGCAATACCATACACCAGCAGAGAAATTTGAAGCCTGTGTTGCAGCGACCCGTTGAACTCGCAGGATCATCCTGACCTTCTTAGGCAGATAGCGTTCACCACTATCCTCCGTCGCCTCGCCAGACTTGGTGCCCCAATCCTCTTCCGTCCATGCGTGCAGATCGGTGTCTTCCTGATCGGGGCCATCATCGGCGTAGCCGCCACCGCGCTTTTTGTATTCCTGCACCGCCAGTTGCGCTTTGCGTGCGGACCATTGACCAGGTTCGCCTCCCTTGTCGCTTTCCATGAAGTCTTCTTTGACGCGTTCCCACAATTCAGGATCAGTTTTTTCGGCAGACGACATCAGTCGTCCTCCCTGAGCGGATCATGGCCCCAATTCATCAACGAGTATCGCCAGGCCGAGCCTTCCTTATCCTCGTCCGGTCCACCCTGCGATAGGTGACGTTTGATGTAGCCGACAACTGTCGCCATGTGATCCCACTGGTCGTCGCTTATGTCATCCTTGTTGGTTCGCTTGATCTCGACAATCCGACGCCCGGATTTGTGCCCGGTGCTTTCGCCGTCATCATTGTCGCCGACCAACTTCGATTCCTCGGTCACAAGCCAATCTTCAAGCTCTTGCGGAGCCATGTTGACCAGATCGCGCCATTCCGACCAGATCTGACCTTTTGATTTCGACGAAGACATCGGATCCTCCTGCTTTGCATAATTCCCAAGACAACCACTTGGATCGAATTCGGTTTCATATTTTAAACAGTTTCTTAGAAAGTTTGGTCAATCTTGCCCAAGCGCTTCGTCAGCGCCATGTTTTCACGGTAGTCGATCGGTATGACGACCATCGCAGGCCCTGCGTGCTCCAAGGCTGAATTGAGCGCCGATTGCAATTCATTGGCATTGTCGCATCGGACACCTTTCCACCCCATGGATTGGCAAAGCGACAGCCACTCGGGATTGGCAAATGACAGATCAGTATGAGACCCGAACTCCTGTTCCTGTTTCCATGCGATCAGGCCGTATTCGAAGTCTTCCCAGACCAACACGGTGATGTCCGAGCCGAGGCGGCTTGCCGTTTCCATCTCTTGGACATTCATCATCACATCGGCATCGCCGACGACGGCAAGAACGCGTGCATCGGGGCACGCGTGTTTCGCTGCAATCGCCCCCGGTAACGGCATCCCCATTGAGCAAAAGCCGTTCGAGATCAGACAGGTGCCCGGTTCATGACACTGATAGTGACGGGCCACCCACATCTTGTGCGCACCCACGCCGGACAACAGGATGTCATTCGGTCCGAGAACGGCGCGCACATCCGCCAATGCTTTTTGAGGGCGAATACTGCCCTTTGTCGTGTCATCTGCATGTTCCGCGAACTCGGACTGCATTTTCTTGCGCAACTTGGCTTGTGCCGTCAGGTCGTAAGCTGGTGATCCGCCTCGTGCGATACGTTCATTCAGCATCGCCAGACCGTGTGCTACGTCACCGACAACTTCAATTTGTGGCTGATAATGCGCGTCACTTTCTGCAGGCAGAAAATCCATATGGATGATATCGAGATCGCACGTGGTATTCCACTTTTCTGGTCCGTATTCGACTGGATCGTATCCTACGGTGATGACCAAATCGGCGTCATCGATCGCCAGTTGTGGGTAGTCACGTTGCCCCATACCGACCGTGAAAAGACAACGCGGATCATCAAGGTCCAACGCACCCTTGGCCATGAACGTCATCAAGGCACCTATTCCGGTTGCATCGCAAAAGCGACGGAGCTCTGCGCTCGCGCGCGTGCGGATGGCACCGTTGCCAGCGATGATCAGCGGACTTTTGGCCGACTTGAGACGATCCCAGACTTCGTCAATTACCTTGCTGTCTGGCACGGGGCGGCGGGTGCGCGCGGCCCGCAACGGTGTCGCGTCCGTTTCGTTCGCGGCGATATCCTCGGGCAATTCGATGTGGCATGCACCTGGCTTTTCCGTCACCGCCAGTTTGACTGCTTTGTGGACAATCTCAGGAATGTTGTCTGCGTGATTGACAGCGCAAGACCATTTCGTGACGGGCCTGTACATCTCGACCACGTTCATGACCTGATGGCTTTCCTTGTGTTGGCGTGTCAAAGCGCCTTGACCGGTGATCACCAGCATGGGGGCCCGATCCATGTTGCCGTCAGCGACACCTGTGATCAGGTTGGTAGCACCCGGGCCGAGCGTCCCGAGACAGACACCTACCGTGCCCGTCAACCTGCCATAGACCTCAGCCATGAAAGCAGCGCCTTGCTCGTGCCGCGTCAGGATGAACTCAATAGGGGAATTCTCAAGCGACATCATGAAGTCGGCGTTTTCCTCGCCGGGCACACCGTAAATTCGGGTCACACCTTCCTCTTCGAGGCAGCGGACAAATAGATCGGATGCTTTCATGAGGTACGCCTTTCTACCGGTCAGCAAACTTCAGTATTCAGTTTCATCCTAAGCCTTGCAACAGCATGGCGTCTGCAACCTTTTTGAAACCTGCAATATTCGCGCCCTTGACACTACCTTCGCGGGTTCCGTTCTCGACGCAGGCGGCGTGGATGTCGGACATGATGCCTTGCAGTGCGTCATCTATCTGGTCGGCATCGCTTGGTCGACGCATCCGGTCTTGACTGATCTTCGATCCACATTTTACTTCCACCGAAAGACTGACCTTTGCCGGTCGGTACGCCCTGAAAGCGATGGTGATACGGCGGTAAGTTCCAAACAGAAATCCGAATTCGCCTGCGCCTAAATTGATGTCTCCCGCTGGTACGTCGATGTCTGGGCCAATCGCACCATCAAATTGGACAGGGTATCCACGATTGAAATCGATTTCGTTCGAGGCATTCTGCCACGCCACAAGAAAAGAGATAACCTGTTCCGGCTGGACAAGGCGTTCGAATATGTTGGCCGATTTGATGTCTGAGCGCTGGTCAATAATCAGTTCAATGTCGATGACGGACACGCTTTCCGGACCGCCGTGAAAAAAACTTAGCAATATGGCGCCCAAAGGCTGTTGATGAGCGTCTTGTCATCCGCGATTTCGGCGCGGCCCGAGACTGGTGCAAACCGCATGCCTTCGGTTTCCGCAAAGGACAGACACAGGTCACGGCCCGGCAACAATTCTTGGATTTTCGTACTGTCTTCTTTGTCTCGAATTGGATGACCTCAGCGTCCTTGTCGATAAACGGTGCCATCGGACGCGCCCGAACGAAGGGGCCGTCGGTTGTTGTTGCCATACAGCCCGGAATGTCGGCGATATTTTCCCAAGAATGTTCGTGTTCCCGTGTCATGCTGCTCTCTATTAGGCGCGTTGTTAAATCGACGAGCCGACGAATTGGTTCGCATGTTGAACCGAGTTTTCATGGCTGGACCGCGACTGGCACGTTTGGTCAGTCGAAATCCCGTCTAACGATAAAAGCGCAGGGCTGAAACCGCGACATCCACCTGAAATTCTCGACCTATGGCCAGCACCCCAATCCGACGCAATTGTGCGGGATCGAACGAAAGTTCGTGTCGGTGCGGGGTGAATTCACCAAATGGCATACGGACGGTTTTCCAGCGCGCTCCGGCCAAAAACTCCGCCCGAAAAGACTGCCAGGGTCTGGTGAGTTGACTGGTTCGCAAGCGAACCTCGTACACTTCCTCGTTCCCAAGAACTTCCAGTTCGATCCCAGCCCAACCTCTGCCATAAAAAGGGGTGTCATTGCTGTTCAAATCAAACGCCATTTGGATAAACCCACCGTCATTTTCGAGCGATACCTGACCCGTCAGGCGGTGGGCCGTGCGTTCGTCGATGGTTGTGGCGGTCACTGAACCTGTCGAAACTCCGCCCATCACCGTATCGGCGATGAATTCCCATTTAGGCGATAGATTTCGTATCTCGTTCATTGCATGTCTTCTTTCGATGAACTGATCGGATCAAGTCGCGTTGGAGCAAGGCGTGCGGGACCAAAGATCACTGGGGTGCCAGTTCTGAAAAGGCCGACAGAACGGGCGGCCAACTTTGACCCGAAGACTGCGAATAGGTTTGCAGCAATCACCGCTATCAGAATAGCGGTAAAGCCAATGAGCCGGACGCCCGGCCAAGCAAGCGGGAGGTACCTTCGAGTGAACCGAGCCGCATCTGGATCGGACGCGATCGGCCAGGCTATGGGGCCCGCAAAGACGAACAGCATTGTGCCAAGGATCGCCAAGGGCATTGGCGCAGAGATACTGGCGAGAGCCTTGCAGATCGGCTCTTGCATAAGGTCTCGTCTCGCCATCAGGGGTCACTAACCCTTTTGGTCAAGCGCTCGTTTGCGCGTATCATCATGCTTTTGGCTGCTCGGGCTTTTGGTTTGGTTGTTTTGCGAGACTTAGGACAAAAACACTTGTCATCAACTCACTGGCGTTTGCGATCCAGGCGCCGGCGTGCATGTCAAACGGACTCGCGTTGTACTTCAGACAGTCGATAGGCCGAGAATATCGCCGTCAGACTGAGGCCGGCCAGAATGGCCAGAACACTTTCCGGGCCCGCCACATCGGCAACCGCGCCGAGGAGCCCGCCCAGCACAAGGAGCGCGCCTATCAACGTGTTCGAGAGGGCCGTGTAGACGGACTTGCGATCGTCACTGTCCATGTCGGTCAGGTGCGTTTTGCGGCCTGCGCGCGCGCCTTGATAGGCGATTTGCGAGACGAAAACGTATCCCGCAGTCAGCATACCCGTCTGATCATTCACGCCGAGAAACCCGGTTGTCGCTGCGACCGCCAGTATCACGCCCGAAGCCGCCCCAGCCAGCATCAGGGTTTTCCGGCTGGACCAGTCCGAGAGCGCGCCCCAGAAATACGAGGATACGATCGATGCGATAGAGGACGCGAGAACAAGCAGACCAAGATTGCCAAGCCCTGCATCGCTGCCGCCAAGCATGACCAGAAAGGGTGGGGCCAAGGCGGTCGAGATCAGAAGGGCGCGCGTGGCGATGTAACTGCGGAATTCACTATCTTCCTGCAAAGGATAGAGAAGGCCCGACAGCGATACATCAGCACCCGAGGCGCTTTCGTCTTCGGGTTCGTCCAGGCGCGCAAAGACTGCTGCAGCGAGAAGCCAGAGACATCCGGCCAGCGCGATTGCTCCGGAGATGACCAGCGGGTCACGGGGCAGAAGACCGGTGCTTAGCAAGACCGCGAACGCCAGAACAGCGATGGCTGCCAGCGTACCAGCACTTCCCGAGACCTTTCCGCGCTTCCCCTTCTCAACGGTGCGCGACAGGACGTCCTTGTAACTTGCCGAGCACGCGGAGCGCGCAACCGCAAGTACAGCGAGCAGCACAAGGATGATCCATCCTGCGACGGCCCCTGGCAATGCAATGGCTGCGATTGCCATGCCAAGGGCAGCCAGACCCTGCAGTGCTGCTCCACCTGCCCAGAAATATTTTCGGATTTCGCTTTTTTGAATGACGCGGGCAAGCAAGAGTTGCGGCAGCAGTGCGCCCAACTCGCGGACCGGCACAAGCATGCCCACAAGAAATCCCGGCGATCCGATGGCGTTCAGCAGCCAAGCCAGCACAAGCTTGGGGTCAATCAGGCCATCAGCCATTTTGGTCAGCGTTAGCGACGCAAGGTGAATGCGATAGGCTTTGTTCATGTTCATTCAGCGCACGAGGACAACATCTGACTTCACGTCGCTACTCTCTTCAATAGCATCGATCAGGTATGACGCGACGTCCTTACGCGAAATCAAACCCATTCGCCATTCTTCGGGCTTGCGCAGCACGCGATACTTGCCGCTTCGCGCACCATTCGTCAGGATCACCGGGCGCACGATTGTCCAGTCGGTACTGCTTTCCATGATCATGGCCTCTTGGCGACCCTTGTCTTCGTATGGCTTGCCAAAGATCGCCCGATGGCCTACGCGCTCGATAAAACTCATCGCGCTTTTGCTGCGGCCCGCGCCAAACCCGGTCACGACAATTAGCCGCGCAACGCCGGCGTTTTCCATTTCCTGCAGCAAGACTCGGGTCGAAGTTGAGAACAGGGTTTCCTCTTCCCAAAGCATTGCGAGCCGTTCGCGAATTCCCAGCGCGTAGACAACGGCACGGACGCCCTTGAGGGCGCTTGCGACATCGTCGGAGTTGAGCGCGTCTCCGGCGTAAAGTTCCAAATCTGGTGCGGGCGGAAGCGTGTCTGCGCTTCGGGCGAAGGCCCGAACCGCTAGCCCGCGCGAAAGCGCTTCTTCGACGGCACATTTTCCAATGCCGGAGGTCGCTCCCATTGTAAGAATTGGTTCGGTCAGATCTATCTCACTCTTCGTCTACTCGCGGTCTGACAATCAGACGCAATGCTTAGGAATTTCGCAGTCGAAGCGGTAACCTGCTTTCCACGCGTTGCGATCGTTTCCATGTTTTGGTAGACCGCTCGCATCTTTCAGGATGCGCGCTTTGTACATCAGATTCAACGTCATGATTGTCGCAACATGTTGAGTGAACTCACTGTCACAACCGACTGCACCGTCTTCTTGATCGTCGCCATAAGACGGACCCGGCCCCGCCTCGCTTATCCATCCGAAATCCGCTCGCGGTAGTATTGTATACCCCAGATGTTGCAGGGCGCAGAGAATGGTCATCGAACAGTTTTTCGTGTCCATGTTGCGCATATACTGCAAACGAAATGCTGCGGACTAGCCCCTCGGGAGCGAAGACAGGCGAACGGCAATGGCAGGTTGGTTTTGACATCGCCTGCTTCGAGGGCCGCAGGCAGATGCAGATCAGTATTGGCCCTTTTGGAATGCATAACGAAGCCGCATATTGATGTGCTGGTTGCGTGCTTTCCACCCCCTAGCCTCTTGATCCAATTTCAGCTTCGCTCCACTCTTCCATTGGCAGCGTGGCGTCCGGTTCGAGGTCAATCGCGAACACCAGACCTTCGTGGGCTTAGCGGCGAGCGGCAGGAAAGAGCGCAATGTATGTCTTTCTGCGACACGGCCAACGACCGCCTTTGAGCAGCAATGACTTGGTTTAGTGCTTTTGATTTTGGGAAAAGTACCTTCGCACCTGCACCGACAGCGCGGCAAGTCGAGCCTGCCCATAACGCGGCATGATCTGGCGTTGTGACAAAAACGAAAGCGCAAATAAAAGAACTCATGGCCTCGCACCCCTTTAAGACCAAATACATTCGAGCATCGGAATGAACAGACGGTCACTGAAGTCTTCCGACGAGCCATTGAGAAAGGCACACGATGCCAGAGCAGACTTTACCGGTCTGGGGTCGCTGCCACCTCAGCGAACGGCGCTGAGAGAAGGTCGTTGGCTGTCCGAATGGTCTGGTGACCGGATCGCCTTCTTGTTGCACCTTCTCGTACCGCACTTAAGCATGCAAACTCCGGCGTGCCGGCAATCTTCACGTTTTCAATTAACTATTATGAATACAATTTTATGAATGCAATCATGTGATGCGCACCCGGCTTAATGCTCTCTCAAGTTTCTCCCATTACACCCTCAATTTGGATCAATGGAGAATTCCTGTGCGTGGTGCTGCCCTTTTTCTTGCGATGTTCGCCTTTTTTAGCCAGACACATGCCGCAGTCAGTGCTGGCACGCCGATCACATTCGGCATCGTCCCACAATACAATTCACCCGTGACCGCCCGACGTTGGGGCGGTATCGCGCGCGCGCTCGAAGAAATGACCGGTACCGAAATTCAGCTTCTCGTTCCCTCGAACATCCGCACATTTGAGGCCTGTCTCGATGCCGGTGCCTTTGATCTGGCATACATGAGCCCCTACCACGTTGTCGTGTTCTCCGATCCAGTCGGCTACACGGCCATCGCACACCGCCGTGGCAAGGGCCTTTCTGGCATCGTCATCGTGCGCAAGAATTCCGGGATCAGCCAGATCGAAGACCTCGCAGGTGCGCGACTTGCCTTCCCGGCTCCGGCCGCATTCGGCGCCAGCCTTATGGTCCAGGCCGAACTGCGGGCGCGTGGAATTCCCTTTGAACCCGTCTACGTCAGATCTCATGAAAACGTATATCGCACCATCCAAGCCGGGGCCTTTCCCGCCGGCGGTGGGGTGCGGCGGACCTTTCAGGCGCTCATCAACACAATTTCCGACGAGCTGGAGATTGTGTTTGAGACCGCTGAATACACTCCGCATGCAATCGGCACACACCCCAATCTCGATCCTGGCCTGCGCAACCGCTTGCAGGCAGCACTCATTACACTTCACGATGCCCATGCAGATGTGCTTGCACCACTTGGCATCACAGGATGGCAAGCGCCCGCGCCAGATGCATACGAGGACGTGCGCACGCTTGAAATTGACCCACGACAAGCCGGAATGGGTTTCTCTTCCGAGATTACATGTCCTTTCGCGCGAAACTGATACTGGCATTTGTCGCGTTGCAGACGATCGTCTTGACGCTCGTCATCATCGTGAACTTGCGCTTTGTGACGGAGAATATGCGCGCCTTTCAGGCGCAGCGCATCACGTCTCAGGCCGAACTTCTGCAAAGCGCCATCGCAGACCCGCTTCTGGGATATGATTATGGGACTGTTGCTTCCATCGTAGATGCTCTTGCTGCCACCGGAAGCGTGAGACGTGTGGAAGTCTTTGGCGCGAATGGAGCCCGTATCGCCTTGGCAGAACGCCCCGATAGTGTTGCTGAAAGCATGGCTTCGCAATCAATATTCGTCCGCATGTCTGCCACGCTTCTGGATGGTGTCTGGCACCCGATCTCTTTGCCTGTCGAGGCGGCCGGTTTTCCGGTTGGAAATATAGAACTGACACCAGATCCCTCTCGACCGATCCTGCGTGTTGCCGGAATGCTGCGTACCTCTGCCCTTGGCGGCCTTCTGGGGATCGCAGCGCTTGGTGTCGCCTCCTGGATCGCCGGGCTCTGGTTTTCCTCCAGGCTCAGGGTGCTCTCGGACGGGGCATCCCGGATTGCCAAGGGCGCGTTCGATTTTCGCCTCAGCCTTCCCGGGTCCGATGAAATCAGCGCTACCGCCGCCGCGATCAACACGAAGGCGGCCAGTCTGATCAAGAAAAGTGATGATGCGACAGAACTTGCGCTCACCGATAGTCTGACCGGCCTACCGAACCGCATTGGTTTCTCCCAGGCCTTGGAAAGGCTCGACCGTATGCGTCGACCAATTGCAGTGCTGCATATTGATCTTGATCGCTTCAAGATCATCAACGACACACGCGGACACGCGGCGGGTGATGAAGTGCTGAAGACCGTTGCGCAAAATATCAACCGGCTTGTCAGGGCCGGCGCGATATTGGGGCGGATCGGTGGGGATGAATTCATTCTGGCCTTCGTCGATGACAACCCCGAGATGGCCGCCCTCGCGCTCGGCAATCGGATCGTAAGAGCGGCAAGCCATCCGGTCCCCTTCGGGGAAGTGCAGCTTCGCGTCGGCGCCAGCGTCGGGATCGCGACCGCCGGACCGGGCCCTCATGGCCCGCAATTCATGGCGCGCCTTGCTGAGGATGCGGATATTGCTCTTTATCAGGCCAAAACCGGCGGTCGGGGCTGCGTCGCAGTCTACAACGATGCGACACGGGCCGCGCGGGAAAGCGAGGCCGCCCTCGAACTGGAGATTGCACAGGCGCTCAAACAGGATGAGTTCGTCCCCTTTATTCAGCCGCAGATCGACTCTCGCACGGGGGTCGTCACAGGCGCAGAGATACTTGCACGATGGATCCACCCCGATCAAGGCGTCATACTGCCGACCGAATTTCTGATACCACTCCGCAACGCCGCCTATGCAGATGCCATTGACGAAATGGTGCGAGACAAGGCCCTGCGTTGGATGGCATCCGGTGCAGTCGGTGCGCGGCCGCCACAGCTAAGCCTGAACCTCACACAGATGCAGCTGATCAGAGTCGGATTTGCCAAGCAATTCATCGAGCGGCTTGAAAGGTTAGGAGTGGCAGCCAGTCAAATCGCCCTTGAAGTGACGGAAAACATGGTTCTCGATAAGGACCCGGAAGTGGCAAAAAACCTCGAAGCGCTTAAATCCGCAGGGTTCCTTATCGCGCTTGACGATTTTGGGTCTGGAACTGTCTCTCTCAAAACGATCACGCAAATGCATGTTGACCAATTAAAACTGGACTATGACTTCGTCTCTGGCCTTGATCGCAATCCGGTCAATTTCGCGATCGTTCGCGCCATGGCTGACATCGCATCCTCGCTGAGAATTGAGGTCATTGCCGAGGGCGTCGAAAGCGAGGTCGAGAACGAGATACTCCAAGATTTGGGAATTTTCATTGTTCAAGGTTTTCTCTTTGCACGCCCTATGGAGGTTGGCGCCTACAAGGACTGGGTTTCCGACGGCTCTCACAATCGCGGCCTTTCCCAGAAAACTTCTGATTTGCACAAGACTGGGTCGGGGACGCGGCGCTCCGCCTAAAAGGTGAATCCATACGTCAACTCGGACACAACCGTTTTCTCGTGTCCCAACCGTCCAGAAATTCTCTTTGCCATTCAGACCGTTTTCCGGGCATTCGTCGCTGGACGTAAATTCATACCATTTTGACGCTTTGCCGTTGATCACCGCAACCACGTAGGCGCCTTTATTGCGGCGCTTCTAGACCTCGGCTTGAACGTCTTGTGTCCCGATCCTCAAATTGGTCGTAGCGATAGGCTTTGGTTTCCCTGCGGCGCGGACCTGGCCAGTACTTACAAGGCCGGTTCCTGCGTCGCCAATACGAAAGTCCGACGTCTCGTGATTGGTCTCCGTGCTGTTTTGTTCTTACGGTCGGTCCTTTGAATGCAAGCTTGGGCACGCGTATCTGGCATCAGCATTTGGGCCATGGTCGATTATTTCGATATCAACTGATCTGCCTTTTCGGGTGCCGAATAGAGCAATTTCCCAAAGATCATCTGTCGCTGTGTAGCCGTCAGATGAGTCGGGTGACTGTCGATCTTGAGCGAAGGCCCCGGTGGCAAATGTCAGTAGGGCCGACAAAACAAGCGTCCTAGGAATCATAACAACCCCCCTCCTGTTTGGGTAATCGAGCGTTCATGTTCGTACACAGCTCGGATCAATCAAGTCGTCTCGAATTGGTTCCAATAATTCAGGGCCGATGTCCGACGCGTTATCTGACGTTGGTGGTTACGTCTTGCCACCCGACTTCGCCACCCAAGGCAGCCAAGCTTCAAGGTCATCAATGGCAGGCTTGCAGGCAGAGGAACCGGGCTTGGATCGTGAGCAACCGTCGCGCTGTAGCTGGCGATATCGCAAGCGAAAAAGTTTGCAGACCGAGGGTTGTCACCTGTCTGGTAGGCAGGATTGTTGAAAATGAAGCAAGCTGCTTCCCTTTCGGCAAGGCTCAGAAGCTCTCCGCTCAGTGCTGCAGGGTCAAGGAACGATGGCACATTCATATCGTTGGTCAGATCGGTGAAATCCATGCGTAGATCGGTCAGTCGTAAATCGCCACAAAGCGTGTAATCCATCTCCCAACTATAAGCGATGTATTCGTATGACGGACTCTGGCGCCAGAAATCGACCCAATGGAAGACGAGGTTTGGGATGGGGTTGAAGTCCAGGTCGCGCCCGCCGATCTGTCCATCAAAGCTGGTCGGAAGATGGCGGTACCGAATGGAATCTGGCCCCCGAACGAGATCGGCGCGACGGCGTCCGTGTCAAAGCTGAAATAAAACGATACCGCGTCCCCCAAAGCGAGGCAGATGTCTGTCAGGGCAAAGGGTTGGGCCGCGTTGCGAATATGGGCAGGCTGTTCAGCGATTTGCCCGGTGACAGAAATGTTGACAGTCGCGGCACCCGCCACGCTGGCAGCCAGACCGGCCGCGATCGACGTAATGAACAGGGATTTGAACATGATCATGTTCACTCTTGTTAGGATGGGTTCAAAGAAAGATGTGGGTGTCAGATTTCGTTTTATTCCTGCCAAATGACCTGTTTCGGGTCCTTGGGCGGCACGGATTTCAGATCGTCTCGCGTGGCGCTTTTGCCGGCCATGGCCGCGCTGGCGAGGATCGAAAGGGCAGCGACACTGCGGCAAAGGATGATGGCGAAGACATCGCGTATGGGTGTCTAAGCTGCAATCTGGTTATGCTGGGGGCCTTTCAAGAGGCATTTCTTGTACTTGAACGGGGAATAGCGTTGAACCCAAACAACGTTGAATTGTTGAACGCACGGGCATTTGCCAATGTTTTCGCGCCAGACGGCGACTTTCAACAGGTCATATCAGACAGTGAATACGCGCTGGAACTCAGCCCCAACGATCCGATGCGCTGGACGTTTCTAACAAACATTGGCATGGCGCATTTGGCGGACGAAGAAAGCGGTTCGTTGCAAGGCGCGTCAGAAGCGTTTCTCAAAGCAACAATGGAATCGAAAGCAAGCTGAATACATTACTCTGGCGCAGCAATGTCGGCCTTGGCAAATGGGGATGTAGAGGGCTATGCGGCGCTGATTGCACTTGCGAAAGAAAAGCGACCAGAACCTGCCCCCTGAGAGCGAAGACAGGTGAACGGCGGCAACTGTGCCTGTGTGGTCTGGGCAGTCTCTGTCTCGCCGCTTCTGTCTGACGCCCCTAACCCGATAGAAGGTCACAATTGGCCCTTTGAGTCGACATGTCGATCAAATTCCACCGGTGCCAATTTACTGCCAACAGCATGGCAGTTTTGTCCCAATCGTTTGCTGGCGGCGGGGCTTTTCATGCAAGTGTGAAGGGTCCGAGGCTTCTTGGCATCTCGATATCAAGCATGTTCAAAATGGTGGGCACGATAGCGCGTTGATCCAGCAGGGCCGACCTGTCTGCGATATTCCTGCCCCTGCGCCACATAGAAATGCCTCAGCGTATCGCAGCTTGTCCGGCTTCAACAGCAGACATGAGGTCCCCGCATTCCGTTCGCGCCACATCATTCCTCAGTCCGTCGATAAGAATAAGACAGACATTACTGGTCATTGGTGGCCTTCTGCATGGCGGTCAACCATGCGCTGAACCATCGGGGCAAAATGCCAGTAGTCGGGCGTTTCCATGTCCGGTCGCTTGCCTGCGTCGTCGAGGTATCTCACCGCGATGATCTGGTCGAGGTTCGGGTTCTTCTCGAACTCGGCCACTTCCTCGGCAGTTCATCGGACCGCCCTGAAGATTGAGCGAGTGGACCGATGCCTCGGACAGCCGTTGGAAATACTCTGGCCGGGTCGCGCAGAGATAGCGTTTGGCGGCCACGTGGTAGCGCACGCAATCGGTGATGACGCTTGGGAAAAAGCGTTCCAGCACCTCGGCGCCGGCGTCCTCGTGGTGGCGGTCTTCGGTGTCGTCCATGGTGAAGGTGCCGAATTCGCTGGTGAAGTGGCCGATGTCGTGCAGCAGTGCGCCGACGATGATCTCTTCGGGCTGGCCGTTCTGCTCGGCGATCGTCGCGCCCTGCAGCATGTGCTGGCCCATGTTCACCGGCTCGCCCAGATATTCCTCGCCGCCGCGACGATCGAAGATCGAGCCGATGAAATCGACGATGGTCTCGCGGCTCAATGCTGTCGGTGTCAGGTTTCATTCGGCTGCCTCCAGCGCTTGGTCACGGCACATGGCGTCATAGGTCGACCGCAAGCCGTCCTTGTCGGCATAGCAGCCCTGAAGCCAGCGCGTCCCGTCGCCGGAATAGCCCTTGCGCGCGTGCAGCACACGGGTGTTGTCCACGATGAAACGCTTCGCCCGGGATTCAGGCGGAAGGTGACTTCCATCGCCTCGTCGTCGATGATCTCTCCCAAGCGGCGATAGGCGGCGTAATAGGCGCCCATCTTGTCGAACGGCACATCGGTGACGGCCGCCAGGAGCGGTTGTTGAACCGCACCGCGATCAACTCGCCATCCGGGCGCAAGCTCGATCATCGGGCGGCGCGAGGTCAGGCAGACGCCCTTCTCGCCGGCATATTCGAACCGGGCGCAGTGGTCGGCGAGCACGTCGAAGTATTCCTCGTTCTCGTCTCGCAGGCGCCGCGCGGCGGCAAACCCGTCAACCACCATGTTCTCGCCACCAGCGGCCGAGCTTTCGAGGCAATAGAGCACCTGAACCGTCGGCACCGGATCGCGGTAAGGGTTGTCGGTATGGGCCTGAAGGCCAAGCCCGGTATAGGCGAGGTTCGTCGGATTGACCTCGGTCCGGACCTCGAAATGCCGCCCGTAGTTGGTTTCACGCACATAGCCGAACAGATCGACGATTTTGAACAACGCGCCGTCCTCGATCGGTCCGTTCACCACCTTGCCAAAGCCATAGCGGTTCACCAGGCCAAGCCAGTGGCGCAGCGCTGCACCGCCGCAAGACAGGTCTCGCGAAATCACCTACTGGGCACGTCGCTCATCAGCCCGGCGTCCCAGACTTCGATACTCCGGCGCCGTCCAGCCACGCGGCGCGCGATCGGGGTCCCGTCATAGGCGTTTGCCGCAAGCCAGCCCAAGATCGATAGGCGACGGTCTTGCCCTCGGGCGCAAAGCCGACCTCCAGCGTGTCGCCCTTCAGATCGGCGCTGCTGATGCGCGTGTCCACGGGGATGTCGCGCAACGCGATCAGGCGCTGACCGTTGCCGGGCGCGCGGGTTTCAGGGTCGCTGGCATTGTCGCGCAGCCAGATCGCGTGAAAGCGGTGGCTGGCGGTCGCGGAGTGAAGTGTCAGGTAGTGCGCCAGACGGATCGATAGTAACGGCTGTCATGATACGGTCCTTGAACGCTAGATTTCTGACGACAGGATTACAATCGTCAGGCATAAGATCAAATTAGGAATTTTTCTTCTGAGAATGCTGAATGCCTAATGTCTGAACACCCATTCAAAATGCCACCGCTGGAGTGGATACGCGCGTTCGAGGCCGCCGCCCGTTGCGGCAGTTTCACGGCGGCAGCAGCCGAGACCGGACTGACGCAGTCGGCGATCAGCCAGCGGATCGGCCATCTGGAAAAGCTGCTCGGGACGGCGCTGTTTTACAGGCGCGCCCGGTCCATAGACCTGACGGTTGAAGGCGAGGCATGGCTGCCGCATGTGCGCACGCGCCTTGGGCAGCCTGCGCGACAGTTCCGAGGCGCTATTCGGCTCGGGGCGGGGACGGCTGACGATCTCAGCAAGCCAGTCGATGATCGAGTTGTGGCTTCTTCCCCGGCTGGAGCGATTGCAAATTATCGCAGGAGGCCAGCTTTCTGTTCAGACAATGGTGCTTGGTGCCCATGATGCCGCTTTGGACGATGTCATCCGAATCCGCTACGGCGCGGGCGGATGGCCGCATGATCACAAGCTGCAATTGTTCGATGAACAGATCGCACCGCTTGCATCGCCCGGACTGGCACGAAATGGTGGGCATTGGACGCAATGGCCGCGCATTGCATGTTCCGGCCCACGTCCAGGCTGGATCGATTGGGTATCCCGATTTGGCATCCCCTACGACCCCGGTGCCCCATTTGCGGTTTGATACGTTCCTTTCGGCCCTCGGCGCGGCGCGCGCCGGTATGGGGGTGCTTCTGGGGTCCTTACCGCTTTGCGCAGAAGACCTCTCAGCCGGTCGGCTGGTGCGCCTTGGAGACGATGTTTTGCAGCACCACGAAAGTTATTGGGCTATCGCCGGGCCGGACGCCGTTGCGCGGGACGAATGGACCAACTTTCGGATGCGTTTGGGTAAGAACATCGGGAAGTTCTAGCCAATCCGCGATTTGGCGGCGAGCCTAGTTTCTTGGCCGCCCAAATGCAGACAGTCGGTTGATCTCTTCCAGACGTTCCAGATTGACGACCGTCGACAGCATCAGCCTGTCATGACTCCAGTCGCCCGGGCGTTGAATCGCGACCGCTGTAAAGAGGATTGCAGAAATCAATGGCAAAGCAATCGCGGCATAGACCAGTTTGGGATGGCGCAACCGTTTGGCGTCAAAAAGCGATGTGCAACGCGCTCTTCAAGGAAGCTCATTTTGCTGCCACCAAAGGCCGAGCGGTCTGCGGTCACCAAAGTGACTTTCGGCACCGCAATCACAAAGGTTCGGTCGCGCCGCAGCGTGTTCTGACAAACCGACAACAGCGTGTCGCAATAATCGCGGACACCGATGCGGCCACGGGTCAAGACCTGACTGTCGCAGCTCAGTTCGCGCAGGTCTTCCACCTTGCGCTTCCACCGTGAAACGCCGGGTTCAGGAAGAAGATGGGTTTGATCGCCTCCAGCAGAATTTCCCACTCGATGTCGCCCTGCCGCAGATGCTGGAATTCGTGGGCCAGCGAAACCGCCAAGTTCGTTCTTCTGGCCAAGCATGTGCGACGGGATGACGACATAGTAATTGCGCAAATCCCCGGGTTGAAAACGGCACCATCGTGCGATCCGACAGACGGAGTTGGACCCGACCGAAGTTGCGCCACGCATAGCTTGCGACACGATACGCGTGAAGGCAGCAAGACCGAGATAGGCCAAGCCGCCCCATGCCAAGTACGAGACCGGCCAAGAATGCCCGATCGCCACCCAGGCGCTCCACCCGGCGGCACTGCACGACGTTCTGCGTGAACGTATCGCGGACCAACAGAAGTTGCTCGAATTCCGAGGCTTTCATCTGAAAACCACCGTTCAGATAGTGCGAGACGACCATGTCCGAAAGGTTGACGTTTACGCCCCGTGCCAACACCCGAGGTCTGAAGCGTACCCATCGCAAGCACCAGAAACGGCGAGACGACCACGGCCAGAAAAACACAATTCAGCAAGTTTCAGTTCGGTGGAAAAGGCGTGTTTCAACCCAAGCCGGTGCAAGCATGAAGCGGGCCGCAGCTCCACAGTGCAAAGGCCACGACAAGAAGGATATTGGCATCAATGAAAGCGTTTAGAAGCGTGTCACCCGGTATCATTTTTCAACCTCCGATCCACGAGTGCCCGGATTTGCCCCAATGCTTCTTCTGTCAGTGTCGTCATCATCGACAAGACGCGCCACCAGCGAGGCGGGCGTGTCGTCGAAAAGCTTCATCGACAGGTTCTTGAGCGAGCGGGTTTGGTAGGCGTCCTTTTCCAGCGCTGGGATATAGACATGGCTCTTCCCTTCCTTGCGGCTGGTGACGAATTCTTTTTGTTCCAAGATACGCAGGATGGTTGCAGCCGACGTGTAGGCAAGGTCGCGCTCTTCCGGCAGTTGCGCCAGAACGTCGCGTACGGTGCCTTCGCCCAAGGCCCAGAGTTCGTTCATGAACTCAAGTTCGACCTCGGTCAGAAGTTCGCTTTTTTTCTTTTCTTTCATAGCCATCCCAATCTCTGGACAATCGCTCACTCGTTATCCTAAGGCATCCACGAAGCTAGATACCAAGGAAATGCTTTTCGTTTGCAGCAAAGGCAGAAATTGAGCTCACACTTTTCTGAAAGCAGAAGACGGCCCAAACGATCGCTGATCGCCAAGGGCCACCAAAGCGGCTGACCGACGAATCCCAAGCCAGCCAAGAAAGATATAGGCCGTCCCCAGAAGCGAGATGAACAGCCGGTCACCCAGCGTGGTGGTCAGCCCCAGAATGCCGCGCCGTTCAGTCCCGTCGCGGTATTTCCGAGACCTCTAAGACGCCGATCACCGCGATGGCGCCGAAGATGCCGCAGAACAGCGCGAAAGTCGCAGGCGTCCACGCCATCCAGAAACGACGGCCACAGCGGATCGGTCCAGGAAAATCCCTGTTTCCTCTTCCTTCTTGGCGACATTGCCCCAGCCTTGCGCAAGCGCCGGGCTGGCTGCCAGAAGGACCGTCAGGAAGACGCGATCAAGACGCGTGTCATCACACCCTCCCCAGGGCAAAGCCCTTGGCGATGTAGTTGCGGACGAAATAGATCACGATGGCGCCGGGAATGATCGTCAGCGTCCCGGCCGCGGCCAGAAGTCCCAGCTCGTAACCCGCCGATGATGCGGTCTTGGTCATGGTCGCGGCGATGGGTTTTGCCTCCACCGCCGTCAGCGTCTTGGCCAGCAGCAGTTCGACCCAGGAGAACATGAAGCAGAAGAACGCGGCCACGCCGACGCCGGCCTTGATCGTCGGCAGGAAGATCGTGACGAAGAAGCGCGGGAAGGAATAGCCGTCGACATAGGCGGTCTCGTCCAGTTCCTTCGGCACGCCGCCCATGAAGCCTTCGAGGATCCAGACCGCCAGCGGGATGTTGAACAGGCAATGCGCCAGCGCCACGGCAAGATGCGTGTCGAACAGGCCGACCGACGAATAAAGCTGAAAGAACGGCAGCGCGAAGACCGCCGCCGGGGCCATGCGGTTGGTCAGCAGCCAGAAGAACAACTGCTTGTCGCCCAGGAAGCGATACCGCGAAAAGGCATAGGCCGCCGGCAGCGCGACGCGACCGAGATCACCGTGTTCAGCGACACATAGATGATCGAGTTGATATAGCCCCAGTACCACGTCGGATCGGTGAAGATGACGCGATAGTTTTCCAGCGTGAAGGTCTGCGGGAAACAGGCTGAAGCCTGACAGGATTTCGTTGGTTGTCTTGAAGCTCATCGCCACCAGCCAATAGATCGGCAGCAGCAGGAACAGGATGTAGAGGATCGGGATGAGGGAGCGTTTTCTCATTGCTCGTCATCCTTTGTCATCAGTGTGTAGAACAGCCAACTGACCAGCAGCGTGATCGCGAAGTAGATCAGGCGACATCGCCGCCGCCGGTCCAAGGTCGAACTGGCCAAGGGCGATTTTCACCAGATCAATGGACAGCAAGCGTGGTCGAGTTGCCCGGCCCGCCGCCGGTCAGGACGAAAGGCTCGGTATAGATGTTGAAACTGTCCATGAACCGCAAAAGGATCGCGATGGTCAGCACCGTCTTCATCTTGGGCAGCTGGATATAGCGGAACACCTTCCAAGGGCTCGCACCGTCGATCTTGGCCGCCTGATAATAGGCATCCGGGATCGAGACCAGGCCCGCATAGGAGCAGAAGCACCACCAGCGAGGTCCAGTGCCAGACATCCATCACGATGATCGTGATCCAAGCCGCCAACGGGTTCTGCGTCATGTCATAGTTGATGCCGAGCACGTCGTTCAGGAAGTAACCCAGCAATACCGATCTCGGGCAGCGTGAAGATGTTCCACATCGCGCCCACGACGTTCCACGGGATCAGCATCGGCAGCGCCATCGGCACCAGACAGACCGGCACCCAGATGCCCTGTCTGCGGCATCGACAGCGCGATGATGATGCCCAAGCGGCACTTCGATGATCAGGATCATGAAGGTGAACAGGAACTGGCGCCCAAGGGCGGCATGGAAGCGTTCCGAGCGCAGGATTTGTTCGAACCAGTCAAGACCCTTGCCAGAAGAAGAGGTTGTTGCCGAAGGTTTCCTGCACCGAATAGTTGACCACCGTCATGATCGGGATCAGCGCGTTGAAGGCCACCAGCAACAGGACCGGCAGCACAAAGAACCACGCTTTCTGGTTTTCGGTTTTCATGCGCGCGCCTCCGTTGCGATCCAGCCGTCGCGGTAAAGCCGCGTGTGACGCGGATCGAAGGCGAGATGGACGGCTTCGCCCTGACCGGGGAGCGCGCCTTCGGTCACGCGCCTTGACGCGCGTGTCGCCCACCATCGCTTCGACCACCGAGTGGCGCCCCACGTCCGACACCTTGCGCACCCGCGCTTCGATCCCGCTATCTGCAATCGTGACGAATTCGGGCCGGATACCCAGTTCGGTCGCCCCGCCCTGCGCCCGTGACCTTGCCTTCCAGCGCGACGGTCTGGCCTTCGAAACGTCACCGTCCCGCCGGTTTCGGTCGCCGGCAGCACGTTCATGCCGGGCGAGCCGATGAAGTGGCCGACGAAGGTGTGCTGCGGGCGCTCGAACAGTTCGACCGGCGTGCCGATCTGCACGATCTCGCCGTCCTGCATCACCACCACCTGATCGGCGAAGGTCAGCGCCTCGGTCTGGTCGTGGGTGACATAGATCATCGTGGCCCGCACCCGCTGGTGCAGCTCCTTCAGCTTCGAGCGCAGCTTCCACTTCAGATGCGGGTCGATCACGGTCAGCGGTTCGTCGAACATCACCACGTTGACGTCGTCGCGCACCAGGCCGCGACCCATCGAGATCTTCTGCTTGTTGTCGGGCGACAGATGCGAGGCGCGGATGTCCAGCATGTCCTCGACCTCCAGCATCGCGGCGATCTCGGCCACGCGCTCGGCGATCCGCGCCTCGTCCACGCCGCGATTGCGCAGCGGAAAGGCCAGGTTATCGCGCACGGTCATCGTGTCGTAGATCACCGGAAACTGGAACACCTGCGCGATGTTGCGCTGGTCCGGCGGAAGGTCGGTCACGTCGCGGTCATCGAACAGGATGCGCCCCTCGGACGGGGTCAAGCAGGCCCGAGATGATGTTCAGCAGCGTGGACTTGCCGCAGCCCGACGGACCAAGCAACGCATAGGCGCCGCCGTCCTGCCAATCGAGGTCGATTTCCTTCAGCGCGTAATCTTCCGGCCCCTTGGGGTTGGGCAGGTAGGAATGGCGCAGGTTGGAGAGCGTGATTTTTGCCATCAGGGTCTCCAATTCAAAGAGACCCACCGGCTTTGCGTCGAGCGGACGCGAGAGGCAGCGAAAGGCGGTTCATTCGAATTGGAGGCACATCAGGCAGCGCGCCTTCCGTCAGGTCAAAGTAGAAGGCCTTGCCGGATCCATGAAAAACCTGTGACTCTTCGCCGACCTCGTAGGGATGCACGCCGTGGGCCAGCGACACCCAGCCGTCCTCGCCCATCTGGAAATGCGCGCTGGATTCCGAACCGGAAAGTTCGGTCACCAGAACAGTTCCATTCAGTGGCAACATCATTCGAGGTGGCTGCCACGGGCGTCACATGATGCGGACGGATCGCGACGGTATAGGTCGCCGTCGGGCAAACCGGCGGCATCCCCTTCGAATGGTCCAGCTGACACCCGGTTTCAAGCGTCGCCTGCGTGCCCGGTCTTTGTCAATCTCGGCCGCATTGATCGGCGGGTCAGAAAACACGCGCGCCGCCGTCAGGCTTTCGGGCTTGCGATAAATTTCGGCGGTCGTGCCAAACTGCGTGACCGACACCGTCATCCATCAGCGCGGTCTTGCCGCCCAGCAGCAGCGCCTCTTCCGGCTCGGACGTGGCATAGACCACCACCGCGCCGCGCCCGGCGAAAAGTTCGGGCAATTGCTCGCGCAGTTCTTCGCGCAGCTTGTAGTCGAGGTTGGCCAGCGGTTCGTCCAGAAACACCGCGCGGCTTTCCTTGGCAATGGCGCGCGCCAGGGCACAGCGCTGTTGCTGGCCGCCGCACAGTTCCTGCGGGCGGCGTTTCAGCATCGGGCCAAGTTGCAGAATATCGGCGGCCTCTTCCACGCGGCCCTGCGATTTCCGACTTCGCCATGCCTGCGACCCGCAAGCGGGGAGGCGATGTTGTCGAACACGGTCATATGCGGGTAGTTCACGAAGAACTGGTGGACGAGGCTGATGTTGCGCTTTTGCGTCGACAGCTTGGATACGTCCTGCCCGTCCATGAAGATCTGACCCGAGGCCAGCGGGTCCAAGCCCCGCCATCAGCTTGATCAGCGAGGTCTTGCCCGCCCCGGTCTGGCCCAGCAAGAACGTTGAAATGCCCGGTTTCAAGCACCAGCGATGTCGGCTTGATATGGGTGATGCCCACGGACGACTTTGCTGGCCTCTTTCAACTCGACTGTCATCTTGTCCCTAACCCCGGTAAAGTGATGGCCGAAGCCCTGGAAAAGGCTTCGGCCACGTGCGTCTGGCCCCCTGTAAAGGGGCCGACGGGAGGTTTACTGGTTCCAGCGCGCGACCAGATCGTCATAGTTGACGGTCTCGCCCTGCGGCTTCTCGTTCTCCAGCTTGGCCTTGGCACCACCTTTGCCCAGCCATTCCGAGGCGTCCTTTTCCTCGTTCAGACGCGGGCCACAGCCGCCATAGACGTTGGCCGCTTCGTCGGCCTGCTGCATCCGGGCCATGGTGATGTCCATCTCTCCGGCCAGACGATCCATCGCCTCTTGCGGGGTGAAGGCGCCCGAGTTCACGTCACCGATCTGCTGCCACCAGATTTGGGCCAGCTTTGGATAGTCCGGCACGTTGATGCCGGTTGGCGACCATGCCACGCGGTCAGGCGAGCGGTAGAACTCGACCAGACCACCCAGCTTCGGTGCACGCTCGGTGAAGGACTCGTGGTTGACCGAGCTGTCGCGGATGAACGTCAGACCCACATGCGATTTCTTCACGTCGACGGTCTTCGAGGTCACGAACTGCGCATAAAGCCATGCGGCCTGCGCACGATCCGACGGTGTCGACTTGAGGAACGTCCAGGAACCCACGTCCTGATAGCCAACCTTCTGGCCTTCTTCCCAGTATGGGCCATGCGGGCTCGGCGCCATCCGCCACAGCGGGTTGCCATCGGCATCCACGGTGTTGTTGCCTTCCGACTGCGGCTTCACCATGTCGGCGGTGAAGGCGGTGTACCAGAAGATCTGCTGGGCCACGTTGCCCTGTGCCAGCGCCGGCAGCGACTGATAGAAGTCATAGCTGGCCGCACCCGGAGGCGCATAGGTCCGCAGCCATTCGTCCCATTTGCGGATCGCATAGACCGCCGCCGGGCCGTTGGCTGCACCACCACGCGACACCGACGCACCGGCCGGGTTACACGACCCGGCTTCCATGCGGATGCCCCATTCGTCGATCGGGATACCGTTTGGCTCGCCCGTCGAACCGGTGCCGGCCATCGACAGCCACGCATCGGTCATACGCCAGCCAAGGTCAGGCGCGCGCTTGCCGTAATCCATGTGACCATAGATGCGGACGCCGTCGATTTCCTTCACGTCGTTCGAGAAGAAGTCGGCGATGTCCTCATAGGCCGACCAGTTGACCGGAACACCCAGGTCATAGCCGTACTTGGCCTTGAACGCCGCCTTGTTGTCTTCGTCATCGAACCAGTCTTTGCGGAACCAGTACAGGTTCGCGAACTGCTGGTCCGGCAACTGGTACAGGTTGCCATCCGGACCGGTGGTGAACTGGATGCCCATGAAGTCTTCCAGATCGAGCGTCGGCGACGTCGTCGCCGCCCAGTCGCCCGCCATTTGCTCGGTCAGGTTGTAGGCCAGCTGCAGACGCGAATGCGTGCCGATCAGGTCGCTGTCGTTGACGTAGCCGTCATAGAGGTTCCGCTGCGTCTGCATCTGCGTCTGCACAGCCTGCACCACTTCGCCCTCACCAAGGATCTGGTGGTTCACCTTGATGCCGGTGATTTCCTCGAAGGCCTTGGTCAGGACTTCGATTTCATAGCCGTGGGTCGGAATACCTTCCGACAGCACGTTGATTTCCATGCCGCGAACGGCTGCGGCGGCATCGATGAACCACTGCATCTCGGCCATCTGCTCGTCTTTCGACAAGCGTCGATGGCTGGAATTCCTGATCAATCCATTTCTGGGCTGCTGCCGCATCGGCAAAAGCAGTCCCGGACCCCGCGATGACGGCAACAGCCGCAGTCGCGGAGAGCAGATACTTACGCATCTTTGTCTCCTCCCAAAGATTTATGTGAGCCGGGCATTCCCGACTAAGGAAACGTTAGTCGCACAAATGCGCCACTGTCAACTAAGTGTTTAGTAGAAGGTTCGTTAACTTACCGCCCGGCCAAAGTCTGCGATGGAGGTCCGCGCCTTTGCACTTCGCCGGGTGGTTTCGCGCGTCGCGATGATGTGTGGCAGCCTTATGCCAAACAGTCACTGTGCCACGGTTGCGGCAAGTAGAAGACACCCGATGCAATTCACCGGGCAGGCTCGAAAACGATTGCCCGGACCGGGGTGGGTCCCTGCCCTGTTGCGGGGTTCAGCGCTTGCGGGCAGTTGGACAGAACCGCAATCACGTCCATTTCGGCGCGCAGATCGACGAAGTCGCCGGGTCTCGACTGGCTGTCCGTAATCTCCGCTTCTCCACCCTCGGCAACCGGCACATTCATGAACCAATTGACGTTGGCGACCACGTGTTCCGGCCCCAGACCGTGGCGGCCAAGCTCGCGTTCGAAATTCCGCTGGCAGCATTCGACGTTCTGCTTGCCATAGCGAACCTGATCGACAGCAAAAGAACAGCAGCCGAATATGGTGTCATGGCCGCCACAACTGTCATCGGTGACGGTCATCATGGGGCGTGCGAATTGCGAATAAAGCGTCGAGCCTTTGCCCAGCAGAATGTTCTTCGGGATCTTGATCGTGTTCGGCATGTGGTAGCGCTCGACCTGCCCTTCGAACGGCTCGGTCCCAAAGCACAGGAAATCAATCGCCTGCTGGCCTTCCATGTCGATCAGACGCAGCATTTGGCCCGCTTTCATCCGCGCACTCCAGGGTGCGCGCGCAGGCACGACGGTGTCTTCGATGATCGTGCCGTCCGGGATATCGGACGCGCCATTTGTCAGGGTCATGGGGTCAATCCTCGGCGATATCTTCGTTCCAAAGCTCGGGCTTTTCTTCGATAAAGCGTGTCATCAAAGCGATGCAATCCGGGTCGTCAGCCACAATCACCTCGACCCCCTTCGAGCGAAGGAAATCTTCGTTTCCCCCGAAAGTCGTATTCTCGCCAATAACCACGCGCGGAATCCCGAACTGGATGATCGTTCCGGTGCACATCATGCAGGGGCTGAGCGACGTATAGATCGTCATGTCGCGATAGGTCTTTTGCCGCCCCGCCTTGCGCAGAGCATCCATTTCTCCATGTGCAATCGGGTCGCCTTTTTGGACCCGTTGATTGCGGCCTTGGCTGATCAAGGCATCGCCCCGCGCCAGAACAGAACCAATAGGGCAGCCGCCTTCGTCATAGCCCGCTTTGGCCTCGTCATAGGCAAGGCGAAGGAATTTGGCGTCGGTCTCGGTCAGCATTGCGGGCCTCTCAGGATTGGGGCGTGGTGTAATATGGCAAATGTTCTGTACGGGGCTGAAACCCTGTCGCTTTCAGAGCGTCGATGTGCTCGGCAATATCTTCAAGCCGGGCAAACCAGACGTCTTTGTCCTTCAGCGTCTTTTCCAGCCATTGCTCGACCAGACGCCAGCGCGCCAGTCGCCCGGTAAGAAACGGATGCAGGATCAGCATGAAGAACCCGCCCGCCTCGTATTGCGCATCGAACTCTTCCCAGAACCCTTCAAGCCCCGCCGATGGGCCGCGGACCGGCATCAAGTACCCGATTTCATCGTAATGCGCGAAGGGCGGCCAGTCGTCGGTGCCCCAGTGCACGGGCATCTCGTAAAGTGCGCCGTCTTTGGTCTGCATCTCATAAGGGATGTCGTCTGCCATCAGCGAGCTGTCATAGCGAAAGTCGTGCTGCACCAGAAGGTCGAGCACCTGATCGGTCACGTTGTAAACGGGCGCGCGATATCCGCGAGGCTTCATGCCTGTCATGCGCTGATGAGTGTCTAAAGCCTTTTCAAAGGCTTCAACCTGTGCAGCCCCACGCGTGGCAATCGGGTCTTCGTGAATCCAGCCGTGGTGACCAATTTCGTGGCCATCTTTCAGCATCGCCTCGACCGCGTCCGGATAGGTTTCCATGCACCAGCCGGGGATAAAGAACGACTGTTTCAGCCCAAGCCGCCGATAGGTTTCAAGGATGCGGGGGATCGCCACGGTCGGCCCATAGCGCCCCATCGAAATCGGATAGATCCGGTTCTGACTGTCCTCGGGTTTTGCGATGTGGATCAGGCTGTCGGCGTCCATATCAAAGGTAATGGCACAGGCGCAGCGCGCACCGTTTGGCCAAGGGATCGGGTTCTGGATCATGGGTTCTCCTCGGGCAGCACATGCGCGTCTCTGGCATTCCAGCCCAGCGTCAGCTTTGCCCCTTGTTGCACATCCAAGTCGGCAATCGCGCGTTCCTGAACCTGCACTTTGAATTCGGTTCCGTCGTCCGCCTCGAAGAAAATTGTTACCATGGCGCCGACGAATTCTTCTGACAATACGGTGGCCTCGACGCGGTTTTCGGCGGTGGTTGATCCCAGTTCGACCATATCGGCAGCGACCACGACCGTGACCTCAGCATCTGCGTCTGCACTGCCTTCCGCAACGAAACTGCCAAGCGGGCTTTCGATGCGCAAAAGGCCGCCCTCGCTTGCGGTCACCTTGCCGGTCAGAATGTTATTCCGCCCGACAAACTCGGCCACGAAGCGCGACTTGGGCGCACGGAAAATCTCACGTGGGGCACCCACCTGCGCAATTTCACCCTGGCTCATGATCACAACGCGATCGGCCATGGCGAAGGCCTCGGACTGCGAATGCGTGACATAGACGAAGGTGATACCCAGATCGCGTTGCAGCCGGGTCAGCACCGATTGCATCCGGATCACAAGGTGAGCGTCCAGCGCCGACAAGGGTTCATCCAAAAGCAAAAGCTGCGGCTCGGTCACCAAAGCGCGCGCTAAGGCGACACGCTGCTGCTGGCCACCGGACAGAGTTTCCACGTTGCGTTCGGCGAATTGCGCGATTTCCATTCGGTCGAGCCATTTCATCGCCCGCTCGCGCCGCTCGGCCGGTGAAATGCCGCGCATTTTCAGACCGAACTCGACGTTTTCGCGCACGTTCAGGAACGGGAACAAGGCAAGGCTTTGCCAGACCAAGGGCGTGTCCCGTTCATGCGCGGGCACCTCGTTCATCAACTTGCCACCTATCCGGATGTCGCCGCTGGTCGGCGCATCCAGCCCCGCCAACATCCGCAGTGTCGTGGTTTTCCCACAGCCCGAAGGGCCCATGATGGCGACGAACTCGCCCGCGTTGATCTCAAGATTTGCGCCCTGCACCGCGACGAAATCGTCAAAGCGTTTCTCGACGTTTTCCAGAACCACCAAAGGCGTTGTCATCGGGCGCTCCTGTTCAGCCTAAAGAAGATGAAGGCTTGGGATATGATGACCAGCGTCATCGAAATGATAAAGACCAGGGTGCCGATGGCATTGACCTGTGGGTCAATGGTGCCTTGTACGATCTCAAGGATGTGGACCGGGATCGTTTTGTTCAGACCCGACACGAACCACGAGACGGTGAATTCGTCGAAAGACACCGCCGCCGTCAGGAACAGCGACGACAGGATCGCGGGCTTGCAAAACGGCAGGATCACATGCTGCATCGCCCGCCATTCGCTGGCCCCAAGGTTCCATGCCGCCGCCTCCAGGCTTTCGTCGATCTGGTTCAACCGAAGCCGGATGATCGCCATCGCAAAGGGCGCGGTCAGAACCGTGTGTGCGGCAATAATCGAGATAACCCGCCCCGACATGCCGATCTTGGAAAACCACGCCAGCATTGCCAGCGCTATGATGATCAGCGGAATTGTGGGTGGCAGCAGGATAATGGCCAGATAAGCGCCTTGGCCCCGGAACCTGTAGCGATAGTCGGAATAGGCCGTACAAAACCCAAGGAACGTCGCAAGGATCGCTGTGGTGATCGAGACAATGGCACTTGTCTGCGCCGCTTTCAGAAAATCCTCATCCGCAAAGATCGTCTGATACCAATGGGTTGTGAAGCCACCCAAAGGCAGCGTTGGAAACCGGTCCGTATTGAACGAAAACAACAGGCTTACGAAGATCGGCAGGAAAATGAACGTCACGATCAGCGCCAGATAGACGCGTAGTATCCAAAGGGTCCGCGTTTCGGTCATCGGCTGGCCCTTTTGCGATAGGCAAACATGATCGCGGCAAAAGCGACTGTGAACAGGGTCAACATCATCATAATCGCCACCACCGCCGCGCGCGGCCATTGCTGGCCCGCTTTCGTGGTGTCGATGATCAGGATAGGCAGCGTCGGAGGTTTCGATCCGCCCAGATAATAGGGTGCCACAAAGTCACCGAACGACAGAATAAAGGCAAAGAGTGCCGCGATCACCAGCCCTGTTTTCGCGGCGGGAAGGATCACGGTCCATATCGCGCGGGCCGGTGAACATCCAAGATTGCGCGCGGCCTGAAGCAAACGGTCGTCGATGTTCGCAAGCGTTACCGTTTGCAGAATCAACACCAGCGGCAGGATCAGCGTCAGGTATCCCACCATGGTGCCGAAAGGCGTGTTCAACAGCGTAAAGGGGCCAAGGCCGATCACGCCGAAAGCACCGTTCAGCACGCCCGATTCCGCCAGGATGGTGTACCAGGAAAACGTGCGCACCAGATAGCTGGTGAAGAACGGGATGATCAGCAACAGGATCGCCACTTGCCGGAAATGGGCCGAGCTTCTGAACGCCAGAAAAAAAGCCGCCGGAAACGCCAGAACCGAAGCAATGATCGCCGCGCCACCCGCCATGATCACTGTGTACTGATAGCTGTCCCAAAAGTACCCGCGCGACAGCATCTTTTGCCAGCTGGTCAGCTCGAAGGTCTCGACCATGCGATAGTTCTTCACCACGAAGAACGACATGGCGATCAGGAAAAGTAACGGCCCAATGAAAAATACCGCCTGCCAAAGGATGATCGGCAAACGAAACGTCAGGGCATATGCGTTAAGGCGGCGCTTCATGCGCGCCGCCTGTTTGATTCATTCACAGCTTTACGCGTTCTTGTATTCCGACCAGAAATCGTTCCAGTCCTCAAGGCTTTGCTGAACCGGGATATCGCGATAGCTGATACGGCCATCGTTGATCAGTGCAATCGGATCGCGCACATCGCCGTCCACCTGACCGGTCCGCTGCGCTTCGGCGGCGTCGACCTCGTTAAGCATCTTACGGCCAGCTTTGGTCACGCAATGGCCCGGATAGCCCAGCATCTGCGCGGTTTTCACCTGACCTTCGGGCGACATGGTGTAGTCGAGGTACTTCAGTGCCATTTCCTTCTTCTCGGACGTCGCCGCAATGGAATAGCTTTCCGTCCACTGAATGCCGCCCTCTTTCGGAACAACCGACGAAACCGGTGCGCCGTCGCGCTCAAGAATACCCGTCACCCAGTCGCCGATGCCGAACATTGCCAGCATCTCGCCGTTCTTCAGGCCCGAGAAGGTGCCACCAAAGTCAAAGTAACCGCCAACCTGCGGCTTCAGCGACAGGGTTTTTTCTTGCACGGCCGCCCATGCTGCGTCGTCGATGTCAAAGGGCGAGGCATTGCCCATCAGCAGGCTCATTTGCCCAAGGGTCGGCAGGTGCCAGTCGAAATGGCCGACCTTGCCGGTCAGCTTTGGCGACCAGAAGATATCATAGCTGGCGGCCTCTTCGGCGGTGATCACATCTTTGTTGTACGAGACACCAAGATGACCGAACCGCGTGATCAGCGAGTACAGCTTGCCATCTTCGCTCCAATGGCCCGGGAAGGCCTTGAAATCGTCGTGAAGTAGATCATCGAAGGCATAGTTTTCCGGATCAAGCTCCATCACCAGATCGTTGGCGACCAGAAGCGTGGCGTATTCCGCATCGGTGTGGATGATGTCAAAGGTGCCCGGCGGGTTTTGCGCCAATGCGGCCAACATGTTGTCGCCGCCAGCATAGTATTTCGGGACGAACTTGACGTTATTGGCAGCTTCGAATTCGCCCACCATGTCCGGCTCCGCAGTGCCGTACCAACCCAGCATTGTCAGCTCGACAGTTTGCGCCCATGCCCTGTTCACAAAAGGCGCCGACAGCGCGATCGAGGCAGCTCCGGTCTTAAGAAACGTCCGCTTTGTCTGAAGCAGCGAGCCGGAATTTTTGGTCTTCAATGTCATTCGTGATTTCCCTTTTCCATTGGCAGATAGAATGTCTTCGCTGTTGACGAGCCTAACTATTCGTTGCCACTTGTTCACACCCGAAATCCTCGCAACTTGAACGCAAAGTGCCAAATAATTGCGTGCTGCACAAAAATTAATCGCCGGTCCGATGGAATGAACCGTAAGACACTGCACGAAACTTTCGACACTCCCGGTCCGGTTGTGCTGCCAGTGATTCACGTACTCGAAACCGAACGTACATTGCGTAATATTGACGTTGCCTTGGGCGAAGGGGCCAAGGGGTGCTTTCTGATCAACCATGATTTCGGGGTGCCCCCATTTCTGGATATTGTCCGCGACGTGCGGGCGGCACACCCGGATTTGTGGATGGGGCTGAATTTTTTGGCAGTCACCGGGCGCGATGCTTTTCCTGTGCTGAATAAGCTGGAAGCCGAAGGATGCCGGGTGGATGCCTATTGGGCCGATGATGCGCGGATTGATGAACGGCAGACGGATCAGACCGAAGCGCGCGAGATTTCAGATGCGCGCGGCGCATGGACCGGTCTCTATTTTGGCGGGACAGCTTTCAAGAAACAGCGCCCGGTCCCGGAAGCCGAATATGCGGCGTCAGCACGACTGGCCTGCGATTGGATGGACGTTGTGACCACATCGGGCCTTGGGACGGGGATCGAAGCCGACGACAGCAAGATCGCCACCTTCCGCAAGGCGATCGGCGACACGGCACTGGCCTTGGCGTCTGGCATATCGGCCGAAAACGCACACAGATACGCGGCGGTCGATTGCTTCATGGTGGCGACCAACATCAACTATGACGACAACTTTTACGATATCGAGCCTGCACGACTGCGACAGCTTCTAAGCGTCGCCCGCGGCCTAGAGGAGTGACCTGAGATGACCATCAAAAATGACAAAGGGCCAAGGGACGACCGCTGGTATCTGAACCTGATGGCGCCCAACACCAAAGGCGATAAGTTCGCTTGGCTTGATCCAACGTCGATTTATATCAATCAGGACGCCTTTAGTGATCTGCTGGATGATCTGCTGGCCGATCTTGAAGGAACCGACTGCGACGTGGTGGCCGGGCTTGATGCTATGGGATTTGTCCTTGGCGCGGCCCTTGCCGCCAAGATGGGCAAAGGGTTTCTGCCGATCCGAAAGGCAGGTAAACTTTGCGTCGATACGGACCGGGTCAGTTTCTCGAACTACTCGGGCCGGACCCAAGACATGGAAGTCCGCCTGCCCGCTTTCGCCAAAGGCACCCGCGTCTTGCTGGCCGATCAATGGGTCGAAACCGGCGGCACGATGGACGGAGCCATTCAGTTGGTCGAACGCCAGAACGGTGTGGTTGCGGGCCTTGTCGCCGTCGCAATCGAGGAAACGCCAAGGGTCCGCGAGTTGCGGTCTAAATACCCATTGTTCAGTGCTGTGGTCCCCGGATCGCGCTGGCAGGAAGAATGCAACGCACAGACCCTTTCAAGCTTTGCGACATATCGGCCCGAGGATGTTTTCCCCGGCCAAACGTCCTAGCCCAACATAAGATTGGCGGCAGAATAGAAGGCCGGTGCATCGACACCGCCTGCTCGCAGTATCGGATTTCCAAAACGTCCTGATCAGATTAAATCATGCAGGATCGCAGCGCTTTCGTGAGATAAACTGGCAAGTTTAGGGAGAACATCAATGGCAGTCGGTATCATCGGTCTTGGCATCATGGGCACAGCCTATTCAGCCAACTTAATCAAAGCAGGCATCGACGTGATCGGCGCCGACCCATCGGACGAGGCGCGGGCCAAATTAACCGCAGCCGGTGGCGTGGCGCATGAGGCAACCGGCCCATGGACAGCCGACTGCGAGTTGATCATCATTTCGGTCGCCTCGCCCAAGGTTCTTGCCGGCGTTGCCAGTGACTTGCGCGATTATCTTCAACCTGGGCAAATCGTGGTCGATACCGGTACGTTTGCGATGGAAGACAAGCTTGCGACGAAAGAAGTCGTCGAAGCGAATGGCGCAATCTTGCTGGACAGCCCAGTCAGCGGCACCGGCGCACAGGCGGCTCGGGCTGATCTTGTGATCATGGTTTCTGGTCCGGACGCGGCCGTTGCAAAAGCAAAGCCATATCTGGCGCATCTGTCTCATACGATCATCGAGGCTGGCCCATATGGTATGGGAAGCAAGCTGAAGTATGTCGCCAATCACGCCGTCGCCCTGCACAACTGTGCGGCCGCCGAAGCGCTGCATTATGCCGATGCCTTGGGCCTCGACCGGGACGTGGTTTATGGCATGCTGTCGAAGGGTGCCGGACAGTCCAAGATGCTGGAACTTCGCATGCCGCTGATGATGTCGGGGGCTTATCAACCGGCGACAGCGAACATGAGCATGTTCGAAAAAGACCTCTCGATCATCGGCGCTGATATTCGCGCCCACGGCATTGCCGCACCGATGTTCGAAGCGGTCAGTGCGATGTACGACAAAGGCTGGTCACTGGTGCCGCCAAACTATGACGCCGCCGCGGTTTTTGAGGTTTACCGCGACATCGACGACTAACTAAGCATCGACACCAGCGCGTGACGCGTCAACGGCAGCCGATCTGGCGTGACGCCAAGTGCTGCGCGCACCGCAATCACCACAGCAGCACCCGCTGGCCCGGACGATATCTCGCCCGCGCCAAGCAGCGGCGCGTCTGGTCGGTTTATCAGCTTTGTGTGCATCCGGGGCACTTCCGAAAACAGCAAGATCGGGTAATCGTCCCAGCCTTCGGTCAGGTTTACGCCGCCCGAGAAAGCCACTTCTTCCTTCAACGCCCAGCTGATCGCCTGAAGCGTGCCACCGTCGATCTGGTTGATGGTGCCGTCGGGGCTGATGACCTCGCCGATATCTCCCGCAGACCAGACATCGGTCACGCACACCTCGTCACCCACTTCGACCCGCGCGATACAGGCCAGATAGCCGGAACTGTTCTTGTAGCGCGAATATCCAAGCCCATAGCCTGTGCCTTCGGTTTGCGACCAATCTCCGGCCATGTCGCGCACCGTGCGAATAACATCAGCGGCACGCGGATCGTCAAGATGCGCAAGCCGATAGTCGATGCTGTCCACTCCGGCGGCATCGGCACATTCTTCCATCAAAAGCTCAAGCGCGATGGTGTTGTTGAAGCCACCCAGCGACCGCATGGCCGAGTATCTGTAAGGCACCACCTCGGGTCGGGACCTGATCACTTGCACAGCGGGAATACTATATCCCGGCGTTGCGTTTCGGTCTGCACCACCTTGCGGCTGCGGGGCGTCATTGCCCGGCCCCATCGGGACCGGGTTGGATAGGAACTGAGACGACCGAACATTGGGTTCGTCGGCGCCCCCCGGACGGGTTGAATGCGGCGGGCTGATCACCAGCGCGTCATAGGAAACGATAAGGCCATCGCCATTCAACCGGGCCGTGACGTGGGTTTTCATCGCGGGGCTAAGGGGTGCGTGCTGAAACTCATTTCGGCGCGTCCAAAGGGCGCGCACCGGACGCCCGCTTAGCCGAGACATCAGGGCGGCATCCAATGCGGCATCGTCCGAGCTGTTATGACCATAACACCCAGCCCCCGGCGCAAAGATCACCTCGACCTGTTCGGGTGACACATCCAGCACGCGCGCCAGCGACCCACGCAGGGCAAAGACGTTCTGGCTGTGCGCCCAGATTTTCAGGTTCCCGTCTTCCCATGTGGCCAGCGAACAGGATGTGCCAATCGAGCCATGGCTGAGAACGGGTTTCGTCACGGTCAGCGAAATCTCGGTCTCACCCGCAGTCGGATCCCCCGTGGAAATGATCGTTTCGCTTTCCTTTATGTCTCGGTCCAATGCCGCGATCGGATGAGGGCTTTCGGGCCTGTCACCCTCCCACGGAATAATGTCTGCAAGCCGCAGGGCTTCCTGCACGGCCGTGTATTCGCGTTCTGCGACAACCGCGATAAAGCGCCCATCGCGAACCAGTTCTGCGCCAGACGCAAGCGTGATGCCGTCCAAGTCGCCAAGTTGCGCTTCGAGAAAAGGCGGCTGGATAACCCGGCCATGCAGCATCCCGTCCAAGGTCATGTCGTGCAAAAACGGCGCACCGCCCAAGCGTGCCGCCAGATCAATACGCGGCAGCGATGTGCCCACCACATGACGCTTGGCCGCCGTTTTGGGGGCGGCGAAATCGGCAATAGGCTGCGCCAGATCAACATCTTGCGCCAATTCGGCATAGCTGAGCCCCGTGTCGAGGCCATTCTTCAGGAAGGCACCCTCGGCAACTTCAAGTTCGCCGGGCAGCGCTTGCAACAGCCCCGCAGCATGGTCCAGAAACAACACCCGTGCGGCCGAGCTTGCCAGCCGGACGGACTGGCCGCCAAAGCTGACTGACAGGCTTCCAACCGTTGGCCCTTCCGCGGGCGAGATACCGGTATGGCCCTGCGTCAGACGGATTGCACCAACGGGCACGTCCAGCTCATCGGCGGCAATCTGGGTCAGGGCTGTGGCAATCCCCTGCCCCAGCTCGACGCGGCCCGACAGAACATGCACGCCGCCGTCGGCCTCAAAGCCGATCCATTGCGAGATCAGCGGGAAATTTTTGACCGGAGGAGGAAGGTTTTCAACCATTGTTCGCAACCTCTGCTATTGCCGCCAGAATTCGTGGATGCGCCCCACAGCGGCACAGGTTGGCGTCCAATGCCTGCTGAATATCCTCGGCTGACTGGCCCGCGTCGATCAGTGATGCCGCCCGGATCGCAATGCCCGGCAGGCAGTAGCCGCATTGCCCGGCCTGATGGCGCAACAACGCTTCGATCAGTGGATGGTCAGCGGCCACAAGGCCCTCAACCGTGCCGATCGCTTTGCCCTCAACCGCTTCAAGCGGCAGATCGCAGGAGGAAACCGCAACGCCGTCCAACGTCACTGTGCAGGCGCCGCAATTGCCGGTGCCACAGCCAAAGCGCGTCGCCTTGTGGTCCAGATCGTTCCGCAATGCATAGAGAAGGGGCATGGTTGGCGGGCCGGTCACGACCGCCTCCTTGCCGTTCAAACGGAATGTCACAGTCTTTTCTGTCATCACAATATTCCCAAAAATCTCCACCAAAGATAGGTCACCGGAATGCCTATAAGGGCCACGGCCAAGGCAAGGATCAAACAGACCCGCACCAGCGCGCCATGTGGAATTTGTCCCAGCGCCATCGCGACAAGCAGCGGTGGTCCCTGATACGGAAAAAGCGGTGTCGAAAGGCCTATAACCTGCGCCATAGACACCGTTTCAATCTTCCAGCCTGCACCCTGTGCCATTGCCTCTGCCAACGGGGCCAGAATGACCGGCCCGGCGGGGGCTGTCACCAGATGAGACAGAAGGACGGAGGCACCTGTGATCGCGTATAAATCTCGCAATCCGCCGCCGCCCAATCCCATCAAGGGAATCAAACGGTCGGCAATGACAGCGCTCAGGCCCGAGGATTGCGCGACCGCGCTGATTGCAAAAACAGCCGCGATAAAGAAGGTCACCGATAGGTCGATCTTGGTTTTCATCGCCTGAGCGTCAAGCATCCCAATGGCTGGCACAAGCAACAAAGCGGCCAGCGTCAATGCCACCCACGCCGGGGAAATGTCGTGGAAACTGTCTGTCGCCCAGAACAGGATCGCCACGCCCAAAAGGGCCGACAGGCGCTTTTGCGGCGCGGTGAATGGCGAGGGTGCATCAAGGGTCGGTGCCTTGGCAGCAAGGGCCGGCGCAAAGGGCAACATCACCGCCACCAGCACCGCAAATCGCACGATACCGATGGGCGCTTGTTCGATGAAATACTGCGCATAGGACGGTTTGATCCCGTACAGCGTCTCGAACGCGCCAATGTGGATGATCGTCGGAAGGTTCGCCGTCAAAATGGCAAAGGTCGGCAAGAAGGTCGACACGCCCGCAGTGATCGTCAGCCCCACATGCCCGCGCGATCCGATCTCGTACCCCATGGTTTGCGACAGCGACAGCGCGATTGGCAGCAGCACGATCACTCTTGGCAAGGTCGCCGGCACGATCAGCCCCAGCGCCAAACCGGTCAGCGCCAGCAACAACGCCGCACGCTGATAGGAATTGCCAGTTCGCCGGAAAATGCGCAGGGCGATTTGCTGGCTAAGGCCCGTTACGGTGATCGCAGTTCCGATGATAATGCCCGAGAACAAAAGCCAGAAACCGCCCGTGGCAAAGCCCGAGAAGATGACCTCGGGCGGTGCGGCACCAAGCGACAGAAACGCAAGAAAGCAGGCCAAAGCTGTGACGGTTTCAGGCAAAATCCGCGTGGCAAAAAGTGCGATGGCCAGCAGCGAAACAGCGCCGACGCGCAGGATCATATCCTCGGGCCCGGTGGTCAGCATCACCCAGCCAAGCACCAGCGCGCAAATGCCGACGATGCCTGTCGATACAGTCAGCTTTGGCGCATCTGTGCTCATCGCGAGGTCATCATGGAGTCAGGATCGTTGATCCGGTGGTCTCGCCGCTTTCCAGCGCTTGGTGCGATTTGACAATATCGCCAAGGGCGAAGCGCTGATCGATGTTCACGTGCAGGACGCCTTCTTTCATCAGACGGAAAAGTTCGGCGGCCGAGTTTTCCAAGTCCTCGCGCGAGGCTGCATAGTTGGCCAGCGTTGGGCGTGTGAAGTACAGCGAGCCTTTGACCTGCAATAGATGCGGCGAAACATCGGGTGCCGGGCCGGTCGTGGCGCCATAGGACACGAACATGCCGAAGGTCGCCAGGCTTTCAATTGAGGCATCAAAACTGGCTTTTCCGACGCTGTCATAGACAACAGGCACGCCTTTGCCGCCGGTCAGTTCGCGCACACGCGCGCCCACATCTTCTGTCTTGCGATCAATGGCCTCGGCATAGCCCAGATCAAGGATCGCGGCACAATTGTCGGCGCCGGATGTGACCCCGATCATGCGCGCACCCAGATGCTTGCCCCATTGACCTGCCAGTTGACCCACGCCGCCGGATGCAGCCCAAAACAGCACGTCCATGCCCGGCTCGACCTTGAAGGTGCGGTTCAGCAGGTATTCGACGGTCAGCCCCTTTAGCATTGTGGCCGCCGCCGCCTCGTCAGTGATGCCGTCCGGTATCTTGACGCAGCGTGCAGCGGGCGCATTACGGACACCGGCATAGGCACCAAGTAAACCGCAATAGACGACGCGGTCGCCAACCGCGAGGTCAGTAACACCTTCGCCCACCGCGGTGACATTGCCTGCGGCTTCCAGCCCAAGCGGGCTGGGCAGCGGCAGGTCGTAAAGACCCGAGCGCTGATAAACGTCCATATAGTTCAGACCGATGGCGGTCTGAGCAATCTGCACTTCGCCGGCACCGGGTGCGGCGACCTCGACCTCTTCCAGAGTCATGACCTCGGGGCCGCCCTGAGCGCTGATTGTGACGCGTTCTGTCTTCATCGGCTTCACCTGTCCTATTTTGTAAATTCGCCAGCTTCGAGGATGATCGTCTGCACCTCGCCCGCGCCATTTTCGCGCCTGTGGCGCGCGGCGTCATCATATTCTTCTGATCGAAAGCAAGAAACACCTGCCTCAAAAGTCGGAAATTCGATCACCACGAAGCGCTCGAAGTATTCCGGGCCTTCCATGACCTCGAATTTGCCGCCCCGAGCCAGAACCTTGCCGCCGTGTTTGGCGATGATCTCGGGCACGCGGTCGGTATAGCGTTTGTAGGCAACGGGATCGTTTATCTTTGAACGAGCAAGCCAAAAGGCGGGCATGGGAACCCCTTTCACATCAAGGCATTGGGCAACAGGTTGGCAATTGTCGGAAAGCTCATCATCAGAGCGGCAAGAATAAGCATGATGATCCAGTAAGGAATACAGGACCAGAAGATGTGCTGAACGCCAACGTCGTCGTCCTGAATGGCAGCCTTGACTGTGTAGACCAGAAGTCCAAACGGCGGGGTCAGCAATCCGGCCTCAATCGCGATAATGCCAACGATGGCAAAGGTCAGCTGGTCAAAGCCGAACGCCAGGGCCACGGGTTCCACAATGGGCACCGTCAGCAACATGATCGATATACTGTCGATGATCATGCCAAGGATGAACCAGATCAGCACGATGATGGCCAAAACCGTCCATGCGCCAAAGCCGCTGTCGACAAAGAACGACCGGATTTCAGTTGTGACGCCCGACATGGCCAGGGTGCGCGAATAAAGCGCTGCACAAAGCAGCAAGATCAGGATGGGTGCCGCGGTTTTGCCGACGGAATAAATCGCATCCACGAAGCCCTTTAGTGTCATGCCCTTGATAAATGCCAGCCCAAGCGCCAAAGCCGCGCCCGCGCCAGCGCCTTCGGTTGGCGTGAAAAGCCCAAGCCAGATACCGCCCAGAACCATGCAGATGATCGCAAAGATGCCGCCCACCGAAATCGCGAAATCGACTGGTTTCAGATCAACTTTGCTGGCGTCGAAAGCATCCGGGTCCAGCTCAATCGGTCCTTCTGTCTTCCCGTGCCCCACCAGTTCGGGTTTCAGCCAAGCGGCAACCAGAATATAAAGTACGAACAGCAACGCCAGCAGAATTCCCGGCATGACGCCCGCAAGGAAAAGCCGCCCGATGGATTGCTCGGTCAGAATACCCCAGACGATCATCAGAACAGACGGCGGGATCAGCATTCCCAACACGCTGGAGCCCGCAATGGTGCCCAAAGCAAACCCGCGGTTATATCCATGGGCTTTCATCTCGGGGTAGCCGATCCGCGCGAAGGCCGCTGCAGAAGCGATTGAAACGCCAGTCACAAAAGAAAAGACAGTGTTACCCAGCACGGTCGCAATACCCAGCCGGGCCGTTAGGCTTTTCAGGCTGCGGTTGATGCCGACATAGATATCGGTCACCGCCCCCGACCTGCCCATGAACTCTCCCATCAGCATGAACAGTGGGATCACCGCAAAGGTGAAGTCGCGCAATGCCTCGGCCGATGTCGAAGCAATCGTTGCCTCGACAATCCGCATCTTTCCGGTCGCCAAATAGATGCCCACCATACTGGTGATCCCCAGCGCCACGGCCACATGCACACCCAGCAAAACGAGCGTCAGCAATAGAACGATGATGATTGACGCGGTCGAGAAATCAAACATGTCGTGGTCCCATCACAAATCCATCCTTTCGATCCGAAACCCAAAAATCTCGACCAGGGTCAGCAGCACATAATTGATGCCAGCCAAGGCACCGCCCACGACAATGGCCCAACGCGCGGGCCAGACTGGCACCTTAAGCGCGCCCACACCTTCAAACTCATTGCGCGTCCATGACTTGATCGCCGGATCAATCGCCGCCTGCAGCAGGTACAAGAAGAAGAACGCTCCCAGCACCAGCGCAAAAACGTTCAGAAACTTCTGAACGGGTCGCGGCAAAGCCATCACAAGAAAATCGGCGCGAAGCATCGATCCGCTGCGCACCGCATAGCCCACCTGCATAAACACAATAATCACCACCGAATTGGCGACGATTTCCTTGGTACCGGAAATCGGGATATTTGAGGCGCGCAGTAAAATGTCAGCCAAAGCCACAAAACAAAGACAAAATGCCCAAATAGCACCGATGATCATCAGCGCTTTGGTCAGCCGGTCGGACAGTCTGACTAGCCACATGGTGTTCGCCCCTGACGGAAAAATATGGACGGGCGCGCTGCTTTACGCGCCCGTCCGATTGGCTCAGACAACCGTTACTCGACGGTGTATCGGACCGGCCACTCGTAGCCGACGACCTCGGCCTGATCGAGCACGAGGTTCAGCACTTGCTTGGCAGGAAGACCCTGAGCTTCCAGTTCATCTGCGTTCGACTGAACCCAGCCCTGCATGGACTCGGCCCATTCCTGACGCACGCTTGGGTCGATTTCGTTGACCGTAATGATCTTCTCAAGCTCGCCGACCAGACGGTCATACTCGCTTTTGTTGACGCTGCCGGTCTGTTCTTCGTATTCGGCTGCCACTTCGTGCAGAATGTCTGCACTTCAGGCGGCAGTTCGTTATACGTGTCCTGGTTGATCGTCAGTCCGTGCCACGTCATCGAGCCAAAGCCGATCAGCGTGTAAAATGGGCCCGGCTCGTAGAGCTTAAGGTTCACCCAAGCCGACGGGAACATGATCCAGCCTTCGTAAACGTCCGTGGTCATTTCGGTATAGGCGGTGGCCAGCGAAGACGACACCGGCACCACGCCTGCTTTTTCCAGCCAGTTCAGGTTCAGGCCCGCACCAGCAATTTTCTGGCCCTGCAGGTCATCCAGTGTTTCCCAGGCAAACGATGTTCCAAGGTTGTAGCCTCCATCGGCGATCCGCGACAGCAGGATCTGGTTGAACTCGTCTTCAAAGACGCTGCTCAGATACGGCACTTCGCTATAGACGTCTTGTGCGATGTCCAGACTTTGCGTCGGGTCCATTGTGCCGAATGGCAGCATCACCTGAAACGCATGCAGCGGCAGGTTGGACGGCTCGAAGCAGAAGCAGAAACCGCCGATATCAAGGATACCGTCCTGCACGCCTTCCAGCACTTCGGTGCACTTTGACGATTGAACCTGAATAGCCCTCGACAAAGTTGATCGTATGTTCGGTTTCCTCTTCGACCCGGCGCTTAAGCTCGGGCTGAAAATAGTCGATCATCAGACCGGCATAGACCACGCCCGGCGGGTGTCCCGAACCGATCCGCAGGGTGATTTCTTCGGCCTGCGCCGACCCCACTGTCAAAGCCGTGGCAGCGGCCATTCCAAGAAACACATTCTTCATTCTTATTCCTCCCTAGTGTTGGCTTTTCACAGCCAGTTATCCTCTGTCCGCCAATTCAGCGGCCCTTTTCGCAAGTTATCAGAGGCTTAGGCCGCATCAGGTACGGCCAGTCGCACCTCGGACGGAATCTCAAGCGGCGGGTTGGTGCCGTCGAGGAATTCGACCGTGGTAAAAGCAAGATGAGTGTCGCCGATATTTTCGACCGAGTGCAGCATGTAATCGCCCGGCCCATAGTAGAAATGCTTGGTTTCGCCGACATAGTGTTCGGTATCGCGAATTTCGCCAGACGAGAAATATCCCCGTGCCTTGCCAGCATTCAACGCCGACCAGAAATAAGGGTTCACATGGCGATGAAACCGACAACGCCCTCCCGGCGGAATGTGCAGATGCCAAACCCTCACCCGGTCAGTTTCAGACACCAAGGTGCTGCCAACACAGCCGTTGTCATGGGATTGCAACATCTCTTCGTACACACCTTCGGGCCAATGCGCGAAAGCGGCGGGATCAGGGTTCGTTTCAATATGATGCGGTCCATGTTCCATGTTGATCTCTCCTATCGCTTGGGTCGGGTCAGTGGCCGAGCCTTTCAAGGTCTGCTTTCAATGCGGCGCGCTGTTCGTCGCCAAGCGGCACCAGTGGCGGGGCCATGCGCGTCCAGCTGTCGTCGCCGCTCCGCCATGCCTCGACTTGCTTCATCGCAGCCATCATCGGGTATTTCGCCGCTGCTTCACGCGCGGCTTTGACATCTGCCATTGCTGCGTCGCGTTCCGGGCCTTCTGGCGCTTGAAAAGCCTTCTGAGCCTTGGCGCCAAAGGCATTGGTTGACCCCGAAATGGTGCCCGCACTGCCCAGCGCCAAACCGTCCCAAAGCATCGCTTCGGATGCCGGGAAGACGTCGAAATCAGCATCGACACCGCCGGTTGCTTTCATAAAGGCTGCAGACTGCGAAAAGTCGCCGCTGCTGTCTTTCAGCCCTGCGATATTGGCCCCGAACGCTGCCTTCAGGCGAAGCACCAGATCGACCGACAAAGGCACCGCTGACATCTGCGGGAAGTGATAAAGATACACCCGCAGATCATCGCGCCCCACGCTTTCAATCAGATTGGCGTAATAAGCGTAGAGCCCCTCGTCCGATGGATTTTTGTAATAGTAAGGCGGCAAAACAAGCGCGTTGGTGTAACCGGCATCGCAAGCCGCCTTGGTCAGCGCCACACAGTCTCCCGACGCCGGCGCGCCGGTGCCAAAAATCACACGATCCGTTTCAATCCCCGCCGCTGCAAAAGCTTCTGGCAAAGCCAAACGGTCGGCCATCGCGATGGATGTGCCCTCGCCCGTCGTACCGGTCGGCGCCACACCGTCACATCCGCCGTCCGTCATAAGGTGCTGACAATAGGCCACCAGACGCGCCGCATCCAGCCGCCCATCCGCACCAAATGGCGACACAGCCGCCGCGTATATTCCCCGACGAGCCTTCATGCGGCACTTCCTTTTTTCATCGAAACCACAACCTTGATCGCATCATCAACCCGCTCGCGGGCATAGCGCAAAGCGGTTTCCAGCTCTTCCATCGGGAAGGTGTGCGTATGGATCAGCGAGGCATCGAACCGCTTTTCGGCCATGAACGCCATTGCCCGGTGGGTCGCCGATTTGCCCTCACCGCGGATGCCGTAAAGATAGATGTTGTTGACCGCGAGATAGCCCAGATCGAACTCGACCGGCTTCTTCGGGAAAGCGGCCAGACAAACGCGGCCACCGCGATTGGTCATGTGCACCGCCTGATTGACCGTGGTCTCGTTGCCCGCCGCGTCGACGACATAGTCTGCACCTTTGCCGGTCAGCTCCATCACCCGCGCCACAACATCTTCGTTGCGGGCATCAATCACAAAATCCGCGCCCAGCTTGCGCCCGATCTCGTTGCGGTTCTCGCGGGTGCCGACCAAGATCACCGGAGACGCGCCCAGCGATTTCGCCACCGCAACCGCAAGCAACCCAATTGGCCCCGGCCCGATCACCACAACGCTTTCGCCCGCCACCAGCCCGCCCAACTCGGTCATCCCGTACATCGAGGTTCCGGCAGTCACGACCAGCGTTGCCTCTTCGTCGGACATATCGTCCGGTACTTTGATCATCGTGTTGATGTTGTTGACGGCGTATTCTGCGAACCCGCCGTTGGTGGTGAACCCGTTGGCCCGGTGGCCCTTGTCCATGTTGCCATAGTTCAGGCCATAGTTGTGACAGGAGGTATACATGCCCATCCGGCAGCGTTTGCACTGGCCGCAACCAGCGTGAATTTCCACCGTCACCCGGTCGCCAATTTCAAACTCGTCCACGCCCGGCCCCAAAGCTGCGATGGTGCCCATGTATTCGTGGCCCGGCGTCCAGTTCTTGTTGAACGGCTTGCCGCCCTCGACCAAGGCTGGCGTGCCGTATGAGATGACCTCAAGGTCCGTCGCGCAGATCGCCACCGCATCAATGCGCACCAAGGCCTCGGCCTTGCCGGGAACGGGCAGCGGCTTGTCGATAAGGCTCAGCTGATCAGGATCGCCCAGAACCCAGGCTTTCATGGCGTCAGGCAATGGCATCTTGTCGGCAACGGTTACTGCTTCCCAGGCTCTTGCGTCGTCCATGTTTCCCCCGATTAGATTGGTTGACCAATCCTAAGATTTGTGAAACCAAAAGTAGCAGAATCTCAATGATTCTCAGTATGACCCAAGGCCGAAGCTGATAGTACCGTAAAAACGAATATTTTTCATCGAAAGTTCTAAAAATGGATGCTGCGCCAGCGGACAATGGTCAACCAATGGAGTGGGACAGTCTCCGCGCGCTCAGAGTATGGTTGTCGACCAATCACCCAGATGCAGGCAGCCGGCTTCCCCCGGAACGTATACTGGCCGAAACGCTGGCTGTTTCCCGACCCGAATTGCGCAAAGCCCTGATGATCCTTGAAGCCGAAGGTCGCATAACCCGGCACGTCGGACGCGGCACATTTGTAAGCGACCTGCGCCCCTTGGCGCTGAGTGCGCCTGTGATCAACGAGCTTGCCGACCGGACCAGCCCGCACGAAGCCATGATGGCGCGCCTGTCACTGGAACCGGAACTGGCGCATCTGGCTGCCCTGCACGCCACACCTTCACAAATCAACCGGGCGCGAACCCTGACCACGCAACTCCGCGAGGCCGACACATGGGCCGCCTACGAAGACCTTGACCACAAGCTGCACGATCTGATCGCGGAAGCCTCGGGTAATCCGCTGCTGCACGAGCTGCACAAGGTTCTCAACGCCGTGCGCCATACCGTGGTCTGGCTGCAACTGGCACCGGGCAGCACCCGCCCCGCACCTGACTATCATTCCTTCGACGAACACGACGCGATCGTCACCGCCATCGCCAACCGCGACCGACGCGCAGCGAAACTGGCGATGCGCGTGCACCTCAGCTCAACCCTCGACGCCATGTCAGCCTCGGAAGACTAAACCAAAGGACACGCTTAATGATCGACCTCTACACCTGGGCCACCCCGAACGGACGCAAAGTCTCGATCCTGCTCGAAGAACTGGGCGTGCCTTACAAGACCCATGCCATCGACATCTCGAAGGACGAGCAATTCGCGCCCGACTTCCTGAAGATCGCACCGAACAATCGCATCCCCGCTATCGTGGACAGCGAGACGGGCATCGAGATGATGGAAACCGGTGCCATCATGCTGTACCTCGCTGATAAACATAAGAAATTCCTTTGCGAAGGCGACCAATACTGGAAGATGGTCGAATGGCTGATGTGGCAGATGGGCGGTCTGGGGCCGATGCTGGGGCAGACCCATCACTTTGTGAAATACAACAAGGGCAAGTCGGAATACGCCGAAGAACGCTATGCCAAAGAGGCCCGGCGTCTGTACCGTGTGCTGAACGAACGGCTTGAGGGGCGCGACTATATCGCGGGCGACGGGCGCGGCATGTATTCGATTGCCGACATGGCCTGCTGGCCTTGGATCTCGCGTTTCGAGTGGCAGGAAATCGATCTGAACGACTTCCCCAATGTGCGCGACTGGTATGTCCGCATCGCCGAACGTCCTGCTGTTCAAAAGGGCTATTCTGTGCCCCATTTCACAACTGATGTCCCAATGCCGGAGAGAGTATAATGACTGCATCACTGATGGGCATATTTCGCCCGACCATTCACCGTTTCGTTCTGGGCGAGGCCGAGATCACCACGATCCTCGACGGCAGCCATGTGCGAGAAGGCATCAATCCGCCTTTCGCAATGGACAAAACCGAAGACGAGATTGCCACCATCGCCGCTGCCAACAACTTGCCGGCCACTGGTTTTGAGAACAGCTATACGCCGACGGCCGTCAATATCGGCGGTCAGCTTGTGTTGTTCGACACGGGCTTTGGCGAAGGTGGTCGGGAAAATCACGCGGGCAATTTGCGTCGCCGTCTTGGGGTGGCAGGCTATGCGCCCGAGGATGTCGATGTGGTGGCCTTCACCCATTGCCACCCCGATCACATCCTGGGCGTCATGGAAGCAGGCGCGCCCGCCTTTCCCAATGCGCGATATGTCATCGGACGGCGCGAATACGATGCCTGGAACGCGGGCGATGAGATTCCTTCGCAACGCGAACAGAACCGCGAGATGTTCCTCAAGCTGATCCCACCGCTGGCACCGCAAATGACCTTTCTTGAAGATGGCGACAGCGTGGTCCCCGGCCTGACCGCCGAAGCCGCCTTTGGCCATTCGCTGGGGCACATGATGTACCGCGTCGAAAGTGCGGGTAAGTCGCTTCTGATCTGGGGCGACGTGACAAATCACTATGTCTTTTCATTGCAGTACCCCGAAAGCCTCGTGGGCTTTGACGACAACAAAGACATGGCAATTGCCAGCCGGAAACGGGTGCTGGACATGGTCGCGACAGACGGCTTGCTGGTGTCGGGCCACCATATGCCCTTCCCGTCCATCGGCTATGTCGAACGGCATGGGACAAGCTATCGCTGGGTGCCTGCCAGTTATCAGTTGCGACTTTGATCGCTTGGAAGCTTGCGAAAAGGTGATATTGTCATGGTTCAGGTATAAAAAAACCGGATAGACCATTGCCTATACCCAAGATCTCTGTGCGCGGGCTTCAAGCCTTTATCGCGGTCTATGAAGAACAGTCTTTCTCGCGGGCAGCCCTGCGGGAAAACGCCACGCAATCGGGGATCTCAACACAAGTCAAAAACCTCGAGCTCAAGCTGGGCACGCCGCTTTTGACCCGCGAACGCAAGCACTATGCCCTCACCCCGGCGGGCGAAAAAGTGTACCGCGAAGGTCAGGGTATTCTGCGTGCCTTGCTGTCGACCGAAGCCGCTGTCCAGGACATGAACGAAGACGTTTTGGGCCATGTCCGGTTCGGCCTGATCCCGTCGCTGACCCGTTCCATCCTGCGGCCAGCACTTGAGCAGTTCAAAGCCGAATATCCTCAGGTCGAACTGACGCTTCCTCGAGGAATACAGCTATTCTCTGTTGCGCCGCGTTCTGGACGGTGATCTGGATTTCGCCTTGGTGCCAGCGGGCGATATCCCCCCAGGTCTGACCGCGCGGTTCGTGGCACGCGACCGCGAGATGATCATAGGTCCACGCGGCGCTTTGCCTGACTATCCGCATCTGGACCCTGCTCCGTTACGCGCGCTTGCGGACACGCGCCTGATTGTGCCGACACTTCAGAACGTCCGGCGCAAGCGCATTGATATGGAACTCAATTCGCACAACATCTGGCCCTCTGAGATGATCGAGATGGACGGCATGCTGGGCACGCTTGAGATGGTAGCCGACGGTGGCTGGCACGCGATCCTGCCCTCGGCTCTTTGCCACAACGATGCCAATGGCAAGGTGCGCAAGCTGAACGTGATCAGCGACCCGCCGATGAGCTTCGATTATGTGATGGTCGTAAAGACCGAAACCGCCATGCCAAACGCCGCCAAGCTTTTGGCCGAACAGATCACGGCTCAGACCAATGCGGTTCTGGCAGATTGGGACGATCTGCCAAGCATCGGAAAGTCTGAAGGCGATGATCGGAAATCATGATCCGAAACTGCGAGATTTTGGAAAGCCAGGGCGCTAGGCTAAAGCGCGAAACATCAAGGGGAGAGAACCTATGCGTGCAGGCGTGATCGGCATCGGCAACATGGGACGCGCGCTAACCGAGCGTCTGGTTGAACAAGGCCACGAGGTGGCAATCTGGAACCGAACGCCGGAAAAGGCGCAGGGCATCGCGGGCACTGAACTTTGCGCGACACCGGCCGAGGTTGTGGGCAAATCCGACGTTATCCTCAGCATTCTCGCCAACGATGCTGCCATTGGCGCTGTCTATGGCGGCGATACGGGGCTTTGTTCGGCGGATCTTGCGGGCAAGGTTCTGGTCGAAATGTGCACCACCTCGCCCGAGATGACGCGCGACCTGGAAGCCCGCGTCACCGAAAGCGGCGGTCTGTTTCTGGAGTGCCCGGTTGGCGGCACCATCGGGCCGGCGCGGGACGGGCAGCTTCTGGGACTGGCAGGCGGAACCGATGCGGCCTTTGCCGCAGCCGCGCCCTTGCTGGGCGATGTCTGCCGCAGGCTGGAACATCTGGGCCCGGTTGGCACTGGGGCGGCCATGAAACTGGCGATCAACCTGCCGCTTATGGTCTATTGGGGCGCTGTGGGCGAAGCGATTGGCATGGCGCTTGGCGAAGGGGTCGACCGAGATCTTGCGATGAGCATCCTTGCCGACAGTTCGGGCGCGATCGGGGCGGCGAAAAAGCGTTTGCCACCTATTGGAAATTTCATGGGCGACGGCAAGCCCGGCGGCGTCTCGCTGTCACTCGCCAACGGCGTCAAGGACATGAAACTGATGGAGGCGCTTGCCAAGAAGCATGGCATTGACGCACCGATTGTCTCGGCAGCCCGTGGCAAGGCCGAGGCTGCATCGAATGGTGGCTGGACCGATCTGGATACGCCGCTTTACGGAATCTTCGGTCAGGTAGAGGTGAAGCAATGACCCTTGATGTCGCTTTGGTGGGATTTGGCTGGTGGGGCCAGCTTATTGCGCAGCGCTTGGTGAACCATGACGATTTTCGCCTGCATTGCATTGTGGAGCCTGCCCTTGCCGCCCATGACAGCATCCGGGAAATCGGCATCGAGCCTGTCGCCAGTTTTGAGGAAGCGCTTCGAGACGACGTCACCGCAATCATCCTGACCTCGCCCAACGATCAGCACGATACCCAAGTGACGCAGGCGATTGCGGCGGGCAAACACGTCTTTTGCGAAAAACCCCTGTCGCTGACAGCGGCGGGCGCACGGGCCAGCGTTCAGGCGGCCACCGATGCCGGGCTGGTCCTTGGTGTCGGCCACGAACGTCGGTTTGAACCTGCCATTCTGGCGCTGCGCGACTTGCTGGATCAGGGTGCGCTTGGCACGATCATGCATGCCGAAATGGCGTTCAGCCATGACAAGCTGATCGGTCTTCCGGCGAATTCGTGGCGCACTTCGAAAGCCATGGCCCCGGCGGCGGGCATGACCCAGATGGGCATTCACCTGACCGATTTGCTGATCTCGTTCTTCGGCAAGGTCGCCACCGTACACGCCTATACCGCTGACCGTTCGCTGGGCTGGGAAACCGGCGATGTGGTCAGCGTTCATCTACAATTCGAAGATGGCATTACCGCGACGTTGCAAGCGATCCTGCACACGCCGCACTTCATCCGTACCCATATCTTCGGGTCCGATATGTGGGTCGAGGTGCGCAATGCCACGCACCCCGATACGCCCGGCGGCGAAGTGACGATGGAGTGTTACCGGTCCATCGACGACACGACGACAAAGCGCTTCGAGTGGTCGGACAGCGTGACCGCCAATCTCGAAGCCTTTGCTGCTGCCATCGCGGGCAAAGCGCCCTATCCTTATTCAGCCTTCGAACTGACCCATAATATCGAGGTGCTGGAAGCCATCATCCAGTCCGCCGATACGGGTGAGGTTATCCGTCTTTAAAACGTTTCGCCCTTCGCGTTGCGGCGAAGGGCGGTCCAGTTTTAGAGCGATGAGCTTTGGCCGTTACAATCCAAGCAACGCCGCCGCCGTCAGACCACCGACCTTGGCTTTTTCCTCGTCGGTCAGACCGGGGCAATTGGCGACGTGGCTGATCGGGTCATAGTCGGCCATGTCGTAAGGATAATCGGTGCCCATGACGATCTTGTCGGCGCCGTAGGTTTTCACAAGATATTCCAGCTGGTGGTCCGAAAAGACGACGCTGTCGAAGTACATCTTGCGCAGATAATACGTCGGCGGATGCGGCAGGTTCGCGTGGCTGTCCTTACGGGCCCCCCATGCGTGGTCGATCCGGGCCGAATAGGCGGGCAAAAAGCCTCCGCCGTGTACCGCAAGGACTTTCAGGTCGGGATGGCGCTCCATCGTGCCCGAGAAAATCAGATGCGCCACAGCCAAAGATGTTTCCAGCGGATTGCCCATCACATTGGCAAAGTAATAGTCGTGAAACCGGTCGCCTTCGGTAAAGCCATTGGGATGCACCATGATCAGCGCGCCCAGTTCTTCGGCCTTCTTCCAGACCGGCGCAAAGCGGTCCGAGGCCAGTTCTTCGCCGTCAATGTTGGTCAGGATCTGAACGCCCTTCATGCCAAGCGGGCCCATGCAACGCTCAAGCTCGGTCACGGCAGCGTCGGGGTCGGTCATCGGCAAAGTGCCCAGTGCCGCGAAACGGTCAGGCCGCTTGCCCGCCCATTCGGCCAGACCGTCATTCACGATCTCGCTGCCTTTGATGCAGTGTTCGACTGGCGATTGATACCAGCACTGAAACGGTGGCGGTGCGACAACCTGCATGTCGATGCCCTGCGCATCCAGCACGCGCATGCGGTCTTCAAGGTCCGACATCGCAATGGTGCGGTCCTTGTCCTGCTGCATGTTGATGGCGATGGTTTCCTGGTTGGAATGCTTGACCATGGCAATCTTGGTGACGTCCATGTGCGGCCCCATGTATTCGAACCCGGCCGGGATCATCACGTGAGCGTGGATATCAACGGTCTTGCTGTCCAGCTTGCCCGGCGTTTCCGGCAAAGGTCGCCCTGACGTCGGGCCATAGCGGTTGATGGCATCGCCTAGGGTCTTGGTGTCGATATCGGCATGAGACATGGAATGGGTTCTTTCGTTCTGCACTCGAATTGATGTGGTGATAGTGTTTGCTGGCCCCCGGAAACCGAGGGCCAGAGTTTTTGCTTACATGTTTTCGGCACGCCAAGCGGCGGCTTCGTCGTCCACCTCGGCACGGTCAAAGTCGTTGGCCGCGTCGATGTAGGTGTCGTTCAGGAATGTCCGAGACATCCACGTCACGCTCGATGGCACCCGAAGAGACAAGCCGTGGCTGAAGGTCGGCCCAAACATCGGACTGTACATCGCCCAGCCGATCTGTGGTCGAGATGTTCATCGGGATCACACCTTTCAGAAGGCTCATGCCCGCTGCTTCGTCTTCCCACTCTTCAGGAACGGCTTTCCGCAGCATCGCTTCGACCACATCCGGGTGATTGACCGAAACATACATGCCCTTGGACCAAGCCCGCAGAAAGCCTTCCATCGCCTCGCGCTTTTCTTCAATAGCGCCCATATCCATTGCAAAGGTGTTGGCGGGGCTCGCCAGAAGCTCTTCCGGTGTGATCAGATCAAGGTTGATCCCAGCCGCCTGAAGACCTGCCCAGTCAAAGACAGACCCGGCAATGGCAGATACCGTGCCGTCCCGGATGGCTGCCGCCAAAGTCGGCCCGCTTTCGCCCAGAACGACAGTGTCTACGTCGTCGATCGAATGACCGGCAACATCCATTGACGCCTGAAGGAATGCGCGGTCCCGGTCAGACACAAGACCGACGGTCGTGCCAACAAGATCGCCCATGGCACCCTTGTCGCCACCGGCCAGCACGGCAATGCCTTCTGGCGCGTTCTGCATGACTTCGTAGACGGTGTTGATGTTTGCGCCTGCAATCACTGCGTTCAGCGTTTCGGTCGCATCCAACATGGCCAAGTCGGCCTGCCCGTTCTGGACAAAAGCGACATAGGGGATCGACGTGTCAGACGGCAGCAGATTGACCGTCACGCCTTCCTCTTCGAAATATCCCAGCGCCTCGCCCACGACGAGCGGATAGAACACGGTCGAACGCGGCAACGGGTTGATCATATTAACCGTCGTTTGCGCGAAACTCGCGCTTGGGACGGCTGCCACAGCAAATGCTGCCGCCGCCATCGTTGCCTTGAACATCTTCATCTTAAGTTCCTCCCTTGGTTTCAGTCTGGTCTTCATTTCCAGCGTGCTTCTTTTCAAAAGCGCGCGCACGCGCAGCCGAGCGTGCGGCCATGCGCGCCTCGCTCCGCCAGAACACAATTCGGTCGTCCAGAAATTCCATCGAGTAAAAGAGCATCAACCCGATCAGCGTCATGCTAAGAAGCGTTGCAATGGATGCCGCCATGTTCAGCTGAAACGAAAAGCGGCTCATCAACACGCCAACGCCGTCGGTGGCCTGCGCAAATTCCGCCACAACAGCGCCAATCAGCGCGGTGGTCAGGCCAATCTTCAGCCCGGCGAACAAGAGCGGCAAGGCTGCTGGCACGCGCAGGTTTCGGAACACCTGAAAATGGCTGGCCCCCATCGACTGGAACAGCTCTTCGCGGTCTTCGTCGACCTGCGTCAGCCCTGTCAGCGTGTTCACGAATATCGGGAAGAACGAAATGATCGCGGCCAAGGCAATCTTTGATCCCATGCCAAACCCGAACCATGCAATGACCACAGGGGTCAGCGCGATGCCCGGCGTGACGTTCAGCACAATGGCATAGGGCGAGACATAGCGTCGGAACGTATTGTTCAGTGACGAACATACCGCCAGACCGACCGCGATGGCGGCGCCGATCAAAAAGCCCAGAACGGCTTCAGTAAGGGTAATGAAAAAGTGCTTATATATTGTGCCCTTGGTGACATAAAGCTCCCATATCGCGCCAGCGATGGCACTGGGGCGCGGGATCATGATCGTGGTGATCACCCCGGTCACCACGGCAATTTCCCAGACCGCGATCACAGCCCCGAAAAGCGCCAGATGCGGCAGGAACCGCCAAAGCAGCGTGTCGGTTCGAGGCGGTGTTGTTGTGATGTCAGCCATCGTTACGCCCCCACTTTTGCAGCCATGGCAAGCCGGCGTTTTTCGCTAACACGCTCGCGTCCGGCCTCGTTTTTCCAGTAGGCGATCCGGTGGTCGGCCATTTCCATGGCCTTGAAGATCAGAAACCCGATGATCGTCAGCGTAAAGATGCAGGCAAATGCGGACGCCATATTCAGGTTGCGCGTATAGACAAGGATCAGTGATCCAATACCCTGATCCCGCTGAATAAACTCGGCCACAAGCGCGCCCGACAAGGCGGCTGTCAGCGCCAGCCTCTCGCCCGCCATGATCACCGGGATCGCATCCGGCAGAACCAGTTTCCGCAAGACCTGCATTTTCGTGGCGCGCATGGATCGGAACAACTCCAGCCGATCAGAATCGACGTTCACGACGCCCGACAACGTGTTGATAAAGGGCGCGAAGAAGCACACCAGCATGATGATCGCGATCTTGGATTGGACGCCAAACCCAAGCGCTGCGATCAAAAGGGGTGCCACCGCAATGCGTGGCGTCGCCTCAAGCACGATGACATATGGCTTGATGAACCGGCGGACGAGCGGGTTGAACCCGACCAAAGCGCCAAGCCCGACGCCAAGAACTGACCCGGCAACCCAGCCCATCAGGACAAGCCCCATGGTGACGTAAAGGTGGTGCCAGACATTGCCGTTTTTGAAGTAGATCAAATAGAACGAATTCAGGATCGAAGAGGGGCGCGGATAAAACAGCGGATCAAGCCAGCCAATCCGCGAGCCGATTTCCCACATGGCAATCAGCGCAATGAATATCGTCGCATGGTTCAATATCCGACGCTGGCGAAGCGTCATGCCCCCGCTCGTCGGTGTCGCAGCCGTTGTTGCGTCGCCCATGGCCATCAGTGATCTTCCCCAAGGATGTCGCGGACTTCGGCCACCAAAGCGTTGAACTCGGGCGAGGTCTGGATCGACAAGGGGCGCGGACGTTCCAGCGGCACCTCAACGATTTTGGCGATCCGTCCCGGCCGCGGGGTCATCACGAAAACCTCGTCGGCCAGAAAGATCGCCTCGGCAATGTTGTGGGTGACGAAAATCGTCGTGGCTTTCACCTCGGCTACGATCCGCATCAGTTCGACGTTCAGCCGCTCACGCGTGAATTCATCAAGCGCACCAAAGGGTTCGTCCAGCAACAACACATCCGCCCCGGTCTGTAACAGACGCGCCAAGGCGACGCGTTGCTGCATGCCGCCTGAAAGTTGCGAAGGGAAGGAAAACAGGAAATCGTCCAGCCCCACCATCCGCAACAGCTTGGCTGCATTCGCCCGGTCAGCATCGCTGATCGTGCCGGTCAGTTCCGTCGGCAACAGCACATTTTCAATCGAGGTCCGCCAGTCCAGCAGCGTAGCCTTCTGGAACATCATGCCGACATCGGTCCGCGGACCACTGACATTGTCGCCGTGCACCGAAACCGCGCCCGAGGTGCGCTCGATCAGCCCGGCGATCAATCGCAGAAGTGTCGATTTCCCGCAGCCCGACGGGCCCGACAAGCGACACGAAACTCCCCGGCTTGATATCGAAGGCAGCGTCTTCCAATGCCACGACCGACCCACCGGCAAAAGTCTTGCCCAGCCCGGCGGCATGCACCACACCGGGTGCTGCCTGCGCCGCCCCGGTCGAAAGCTGTTCGCTTCTGTTCATATCAGGCTTACCCCCAGTTTCACCCATTCACCCCCCGGCGTTCAGTCTACGATTGGCCTGTTTTCCAGGCCTTTCATGATCAATCCGCGCGACCGGCGCACATGGCGTTGCGACAGGCGTTTGGCTTTCGTCGCATCCCGCGCCTGAAGCGCATCGATGATTTCGCAGTGATCCGCCAAAGCCGTGCGAAAATTGCCATGATCGGCGTGCATCCGTTCCAGTGACACAAGACAAAGCCGCTCGTAAGCATCCAGCAGCCGCCGCATTTCGTTTGCCAACCGCTGATTTCCCGACATTTCGGAAAGGGCGATGTGAAACGCGCGGTTGTAACTGGCGAAGGCCCGCGTGCAGTCGACATCGGCCTCGCGAAAGGCATCAAGCTTGGCCAAATCGTCCGTGTCGGCCTCTTTCACCGTGCGCACGGCGGCGGCCAGTTCCAGCGTTTCGCGCATTTCCAGAATGTCACGCGCATCGGAAACCGAGATCGGTGTCACGCGGTGCCCACGCCGCGGTTCGGTTTCGACCAGCCCTTCGAATTGCAGCCGTTGCAGCGCCTCGCGCACCGGAGATTTGGACACGCTGTACCGGTTTGCCAGTTCCGTCTCGCGCAGTTCTTCACCGGGCTGAAAGTCACAGCTCAGAATATCCTGCCGGATCAGATCGAGAACTTTGTGGCGTATCAGATTCACAAAAATCGCTTTCGGTGAAATTTCACCAACCATGACTGTGTGCTTACGATTCGGTCAATCTTTCTGTGATTGACAGAGATCCGGCCGATCGTCCGGCGAGTTTCGGTGATGCTATTGCGAATGCACGCAATTCCCCGTCTGCCTCGGCAATGTTCGGAAATTCAGATACTGGGTATCAAGAAATATCACGCAATCAGAAAAGCGCGTTCAGTCCTTGACCATCAACTTGCGGGGCACATTCGAAAGACATTCCGGGCCTGCCTTGCCGATGCGAATGCTTTCGGTGATCTCGAACCCCCAATCGTCCATCCAAAGACCGGTCATAAAGTGAAACGTCATGTTCTCACGAAGTACGGTCTTATCGCCGGGCCGAAGCGACATTGTGCGCTCTCCCCAATCAGGCGGATAGCTCAGGCCAATCGGATAGCCGGTACGGTTGTCCTTCTCGATGCCGTATTTTTTCAGCACCTTGAAAAATGCGAAAGCAATGTCTTCGCAAAGATTGCCCTCTTTCGCCGCTTCAAGACCCGCTTCCATCCCTTCCAGCACAGCCTTTTCAGCATCCTGAAACGTCTGAGTTGGCTTGCCCAGAAACACCGTGCGCGACAAAGGACAGTGATAGCGGCGGCATACGCCGGCGATCTCGAAAAACGTGCCTTCGCCTGTCCTCATCGGCGCATCGTCCCACGTCAGATGTGGTGCCGCTGCGTCTGGGCCAGAGGGCAACAAGGGAACAATCGCCGGATAATCGCCACCCGAGCCCAGTTCGGGATCATACCGCAGGGCCGCATCATAGATTTCGGCCACAAGATCGCATTTGGGCAAGCCCGGTTCGACCTTATCGAAGATACGTTGGTGCATGCGCGCGACGATTTTGCCCGCAGTACGCATAAGTGCAAGTTCCGCGTCCGACTTTATCGCCCTTTGCCAGTTCACAAGCGCCGTTGCATCCGCAAATCGGGCGTTAGGCATGTGTTTTTGAAGCGAAGCAAAGGCGGCAGCCGAGAACCAGTAGTTGTCCATCTCGACCCCGATCACGCCTTTCGCAAGGTCGCGGTCGATCAGGCGATCTGACAGATAGTCCATCGGGTGCCGTTCGGTCGATTGAACGAAATGGTCCGGATAGCCGATGGTATTGGCGGTCTCCATGACACAAGTGCGCGCTGCACCCTTTGCATCCTGCCCACGCCCAAACCAGATCGGCTCGCCGTGCAGTGCGACGACCACGCATTGATGCACATAGAACGACCAGCCGTCATACCCGGTCAGCCAATGCATGTTCGACGGGTCCGAGACGATCAGCAGATCAAGCCCCTGCGCCTGCATGGCTTCGCGCGTCTTGGTCAGACGTTCGGCGTATTCCTCGCGCGAAAAGGTGAGCTTTGGCGTCGTCATAGGCGCTCTGCTTTCTGATTTGCAGATGAAGCCTAACCGCGTCCGGGCGTTGATCCTAGCGTTAAACCCGCTTCAGCGCATTCCCATCGGTTCCGAAGAAATGCGTTTTGGTCGTATCGAACTGAAGCCCGCACGCATCCCCCGGCACAAGCGCGGTGTCGCCAATCACCCGTACAGTGACCTGCCCCGCCTCGGCGCAGTCCATCACAACATAGGTATCAGCGCCCAGATACTCGCGCACGTCCACGGTCCCGTTCATATGACCTGCGCCGCTATCAACGAACGAGATATGTTCAGGCCGAATGCCGATGCTCGCCGCGTCGGCGGGCGTTTCGATGCCGCCTGCGTGCTGGGCCGGAAACACATTCATCCGCGGCGAGCCGATGAATTGGGCCACGAACAAATTTGCGGGCGCCTCGTATAAATCCCGCGGGCTGCCGACTTGTGCGATCACGCCGCCATCGAGCACCACAATCCGGTCCGCCAGCGTCATCGCTTCGACCTGATCATGGGTCACGTAGATCATCGTGGACTTCAGCGTCTGGTGCAGCTTGGCGATCTCGTAGCGCATCTCAACTCTCAGGGACGCGTCGAGGTTTGACAAAGGCTCGTCAAACAGAAACGCCGTCGGGTCGCGTACGATCGAGCGCCCAATTGCCACACGCTGGCGCTGACCGCCAGACAGGTCCTTGGGCCTGCGATCCATATAGGCGTCCAGCTTCAGAATACGCGCCGCCTCGTCCACCTTTTCCTTGATTTCCGCGGACGGTAAGCCCGCAGATTTCAGCGGAAAGCCCACATTGTCGCGCACCGACATATGCGGATAAAGCGCATAAGACTGGAACACCATCGCCAGCCCGCGCTTGCTGGGCGGCTCGGCGGTTGAATCGCGTTCGCCGATCATGATCTGCCCGCGCGAGGTTTCTTCCAACCCCGCGATCATCCGCAGAAGCGTGGATTTCCCACAGCCCGAAGGCCCCACGAAGATGACAAATTCGCCCTCGTTGATCTCAAGGTCGACGCCCTTGATAACTTGCACGTCGTCAAACCATTTCTCAACTGATTTCAATGCTATAGACGACATCAGGCAGCTCCCTGCATTGCTGCATCGGGCCGGTGCCGCACCCATGTCAGCCAGATGGCGGCGGTCCAGGTAAAGTCCTTTCCCCCGCAGGGTGTTGCATCGGTCGGGTCGAAATACTCGAAGAACCCGTGCTTTTGGATCAAAGCCTCGGTCTCGGCGCGCAACCGTTCGGCCAGATCCTCACGGCCTGCCGATTTGAACCCAAGCGACAAAAGCGCGTTCACAACGGGCCAAGTCGGCCCCCGCCAGTACTTGCGCGGATTAAAAATTGCCGCTTCCGGATCAGCCGAGGGAATTCCGTAAGGCACAGCGTCCCAGACCCGCATCAGTTCGGCGTCAAGCTGTGGGTTTCCGGCCCCCGCCAGATAGGCCAGAAATGCGCCCGAGCCGAGGACATTGGCGAATTCGCCAGTGCGCAAATTCCGCGCGTCATAGGCCCCAAGGCCCTCGTTCCAAATCTGCGGCAAAGCCGAGCGCAGGGCCTCTGCCCAGCCCTCGATCTCGCTTACATCCTCGCCCAGGGCGCGGCCAACAAAGGCAAGGTCCTCGTGCGCACGCAACAGAATGAACGTGATCCCCGGATCAGCCATCAGGAATGGCCCGTCTTCAACAATCACCTTGTCGTCCCAGCCCGCGCTACGCCCGAAATCGACCATGGCGATATACCGGTCATAGTCCTCTTTCGTCGGGCGCATCGCCGGATCCACATGGCCAGTGTCGCGCCGCGTATAAGGACCAACGCCCGACCCATCGACACCCGCCATGCCAATATCCCAATCAGGGCAATTGTCGCGCCCGCTTTCCCAAGGATGCGTGATGGCCGCGACGCCGTGCGTACAGCGTACCTCGGCCCACCAGCGGTGCCATTCCACAAGCTTGGGGTAAAGTGCTGCGATCCTGTCCCGTCCACTGTCTGGCTCAAGTTCCCAGATCAAACGCGAAATGATCGCGGCCACGGGCGGCTGGCTGATGCCCGAGGTTGCAGGCGTCTGTTTGGTTCCCCAGACATCCGGCCCCGGGAAATAACCGGGGTCCGGCTGGTGAAAGATGATGTGCGGAACCATACCACTGTCCCACTGGCTGGCCATCAAAGTGTCCAGCTCGTCCCACGCGCGTGGAAGGTCGAATGTTGCAAATCCCCAGGCCGCAAAGGCGCTGTCCCAGTTCCATTGGTAGGGATAAAGCCCATGGGTAGGAAGGGTATAGCCCCCTTGATCATTCCGGCGGAGGATTTGGCGCGCTTGATTGTCGAGATCGCTCATCAGCCTTTTACCGACCCGGCGGTCAGTCCTTTCGTCATGAAACGCTCCAACCCAAGGAACAGCGCCATGATCGGAACAGTCGCGATCACAGAACCTGCCATCAGGTGTTGGCGTGGAATTTCAGAAGAATTGAGCGACGCGATCCCCCGCGTCAGCGTGAACTTGCTGGGGTCATCCAGCAGCATGAAGGCCAGAAGGAACTCGTTCCAGGCGATCATGAAAACATACAGCGACACCGAAGCCATCGCGGGCAGCGACAGCGGCAGGGTGATCTTCCAGATCACCTTTAACCGCGACAGACCGTCCATCAACCCGGCCTCTTCGACTTCGGACGGAAGCCCGCGAAAATAGCCCTGCAGCATATACAAAGCGACCGGGATCGTGGTCACCGGATAGATCATCACGATCCCCACCAGCGAATTGCGCAGCCCGGTCATCGAAAACGCGATATAGATCGGCAGCGCCAGTACGATCATCGGCACCATATAGATCAGCAGGATCGACCGCGAAAACATCGCGCGTCCTCGGAACCGCAGCCGTGCAACTGCATAGGCCCCCGGCACCGCAAACAGCAGCGTGACCAGCACGGTCACCACCGAAATTACAAAAGAATTCAGCAGATAGGTGCCAAAGTTGAACTGCGTGAAAAGCTCGTCATAAGACCGGAACAAGCCCCAGCCCTTCGACAGATCAATCGAGAAATCGAGCGGGTTCTGCATCAGTTCCGCCTGACTTTTCAGGCTGGTCATGACCATCACGTAAAACGGGATCAACACGATGGCGGTGAAAAAGATATAGCCGAAACCGGTCAGAAACCGGATCACCGAGGCCTCAAATTCATGCCGGGTGGCAGCCCCAAAGGGCAAACCCCGCAGCATCCGCTCAATCGGCAAGGCCGCCACAACCGCAAGTGTCACCCATGCGCCAATGACCAGCCCGCGCGGCGTCCCCTCGGCCCCGTCAATCACCGGCCCAAACAGCAGAAGACAGCCCACAAACGCCAGTCCCAAACCAACGCTCCAACCAATGCGCGAAGCCGCCGCCCGCCCACCATCCGGCAACCAGACAAAGCCAAGCCAAGCCCCAAAGGTAAGGCTGGGCCAAAGCAAGGGGCGCAGCCCATCTCCCGTCGCAAAGCTCAGAACAATGCAGACGACCACGGCCATGACAAAGGTCCAAAGCGCGCCGATCAGCGGCCCCGCCACAAATCCGTACCGAAGAAAGCTCATATCCCGGCCCCCTTCGTCTCTTGATAAATATCCCGGGGAGGTCTGGAGGGGTAGCACCCCTCCAGTCGGGCGGCGACGAAGTCGGCGCAAACCCTCATAGCCCCTCCTCCTGACTGATGAAGCGCAGGAACAGCAGCGAGAACACCAAAAGGCACCCAAAGATCACAACCGCCACAGCCGCCCCGGCGCCGATGTTGGATATCGCAAAGGCCTGCTCATAGACGTTCACTGTCAATGTGCGCGTGCCCGCATTGCCGCCCGTCAGCAGGAAGATGTCGTCGAACTTGTTGAACGTCCAGATAAAGCGCAGCAGGAACAGCACCGACAGAATGCCCAAAAGCTGCGGCACCGAAAGCGCCCAGAATTGCTGGAACGGCGACGCGCCGTCCATGTCGGCTGCCTCGTACATATCAGTGTCAATCGACTGCATGCGTGCAAGGATGAACAGGAACGACAGCGGGAAATACCGCCAGATCTCGAAGACCGTCACCATGATCAGCGCCAGCGGGCGCTCTCCGAAAAAGTTGATGGCCTCGGATGTGACCCCCATCTGGATCAACAGCGCATTGGCCGAGCCTGAAAACGGGTCGAACAGCAAGATCCAGGCAAAAGCCACGGCGATGATGGGCGAGACATAGGGGAACAGATAAAGCCCTCGCAAAATGCCCTGCCCTTTGAACGACTTGTTCAGCAAAAGGGCGGCAAACAGGCCAAACACCAGTGCCCCGATCGTCCCGAACACGGTATAAAACAGCGTCACCCATAAGCACCGACCAAAACTCATCGCCGTCAAAGATGCGGCGGAAATTATCCAGCGTGAAGGTGCTGTTGGTCAGCACGTTTGACGACTTCCCTGTCAACACCGCCTCACTGTCCTGCGGCCTTAAACCGTTCTCAAGATAGGCCTGCCCGACCGTCACCGGGATCATCAGGCTTTCGCGAAACCCGCCCACCCAATCGCCCAGATCGCACAGCAAATCGCGGCCATCCAGCGTACAGCGCGGATCAAGCGTGTTGATCGTCAGCCCCTCGGGCAGCACATCTGAAAAGGTCACCCCAAGAATGGGTTTGTCCTGCGATGAATTCCTCAGCCGATAGCGGATATTCGGCTGATCACCGACGGCCGCAGCATCGCCGCGTATGTCTTCGCGCACCACCACTTCGGGCGCGCGCAGATCGGCCAGACCAACGGGCTTCACACTGATCCAGAAGATCGCCAGCAACGGCAGGGCGACGACAATCGCCACGGCGGCAATCGTGGGGGCCAGCAGGCTCCACGCCAGTCGCGCTTCCAGCCGCGCCAGTGGACCTGTGCCCTTTGGTGGGACAGCGTCAGTCATCGGATTGTGCTCCGGATGGCGGCGAACGGCAGGGCGACACTCAGGCCGCCCTGCCAAAACAGTCGCTTACTCGACAGCAGCAATCGCTGCGTTCAGCTCGGCCACGGTCGACGCCGCGTCACGCTGATCGTCGATGTACTCGCGCACCAGACGGTTGATGACCTGGCTGTTGATGATCTTCGACGCTGCCGCCAATTGACCGTCAGCCACGCCCCAGCGCTGCGCCACGTCCAGACCGCCCACGATCTTGTCGATCATCGACTGGTCGTAAAGCTCGCCCAGCGGAGCCTTGCGGTCGACGCCAACATCCAGCGTTGCCCACAATTCCGAGAACTTCGCAGGCTCTTCCGCCGTGCCGCGCCGCACAGGGAACTTGCCCTCAGGTGCAATCGCCAGTGTCTGGCCATAGCCTTCGTTCATCGAATATTCGACAAACTCCATCGCTGCATCGGTTGATGCATCCGAGGTAATGCCAAAATAACGAACGTCTCCCCAAGCCGCCCCATCAGGGTTCGATGGGCCCGAGAAGTTGGTCACAATGCCTGTGGCAGCGGCCAGATCGCGGGTCATCGGATCGTCGTTGATCGTGGGCGGCGCGCTGTCACGCAGGCCAGCCAGTTCATCAAGGATGAACGGTGACCAGATGATCATTGCTGCGTTGCCCGAGAAATAGAGCGTGCGCGACTGATCCCAGAAGAGATCTCCCGGAGGCGAGGCTTTGGCGATAGCCTTGTAGAATTCCAGCACTTCGATGGTCGCCGCTTCGTCCAGCGGCTTGACGCCATCCGGCCCAACCGGCGAGACACCATTGGCAAGGAACACATGCTCAAGCACCTGAGACATGAAGTTTTCGTCGATCTTCGTGGCGGCCACAAAGCCATACATCTCGGGCGGGTTGTGCAGTTTCTCGACCGCTGCCAGCACGTTGGCATAGGAATTCGGCGGCTCAAGCCCGGCCTCGGCGAACTTGTCAGCGCGGTACACAATCATCTGTGTCCAGCCATCGACCGGCACGGATGCGTATCCGCCACCCGTTGCCGCCATGTTCAAAGCGCCGGGCGCAAAGGTGCCAGCGCCCAAAGCTTCGACGACGTCCGTCGCAGCGTCGGTGTCAAGAATACCGGCTTCGGCCCATGGCAGGGCGTACTGAAGCGGGTGATAGATGATGTCCGGCAGATCGCCTGCTGCAAAAGCAGCCGTGGCGCGTGTTCCCAGATCGCTTTCCGTCACCGGGATCACTTCAACGGTGTGGCCGGAAGCTGCGGCAAAATCGGCTGCCATCTGCTCTTGCCGGGCCAGTCGCTCGGGCTGTTCTTCTGTTGTCCAAAAGCGCAAAGCCTCGGCGCTTGCGCCAAGCGAAGACAGCACCAGCGCGGTGGCAGCCCCCATCATCAGCGCAGATTTTCTATTCATTTTCATGGTTTTCCTCCCAATTAAGTCGTCTATTTTGCGTGTTTTGCAGCGATTGCCCTGGCAAGCTCTGCGGATTGTTTTGCCGGCGGACCTGCTGATCCGCGATCCAGAAATTCGGGCTGCACGGTTTCGCGCAATGCCTCGGGCGCCTCGCCCTTGATCCGGCGGATCAACAGAGTGCTCAGCCTCTGGCCCGATGCGGTAAAGTCGACAGCATAGGTGCTAAGCGGCGGCGTCACATGCGCGCCATCCGGCGTGCCGTCATAGGCGATCACTGAAAGGTCGGCTCCGATCTTAAGCCCAAGATCATCTGCCGCGCGATAGACCCCCAAGGCCGCCATATCGACAGCACAGACAATGGCCGTTGGTGGGTTCTTGGTGGTCAACATTTCCAGCGCGGCGATAGCGCCCTCGGATCGGGTGACCCGGTTTTCCTTCATCAAAGCTGGGTCGACGCCCAGCCCGGCCTCGTCCATCGCCGCCAGAAACCCATCACGCCGAAGCGGCCCATACGTGTACTGCATACCACCGTTGATAAAGCCGATCTGGCGATGCCCCAGCTTCACAAGATGCCGAACAGCGTCCCGCATCGCATCTTCGCCCAGCACATCGAACCAAGCACATCCCGTCGGATCGGGACTGCGGCCAAACAGGACAAAGGGCACGCCCTCTTCGCGCAACAGGGCGATGCGCGGGTCCGTGATCATGGTGCGGGGCAAGACGAACCCGTCAACCTTTCGGTCCTTGATCATGTCGCGAAACGTCGCAATCGTCGCCTCGGCGCTGTTGCTGGCCGCGATGGTCAGGGTCCAGCCTTCCGCACTGGCCCCTTGCGAAAGGCCCGCCAGAAACTCGGCCAGAAACGGCCGCTGAGCATCATGGTCCCCCATCTGGATCACCAGCCCCAAGGACTTTATCAATCCGGTGCGAATGGCCTGCGCATGGCTAAGCGGGCGATAGCCCATTTTCTCGGCGGCGCGCTGCACGCGGTTTCGGGTGCTTTCGGAAATATCGGGATAGTGGTTCAGTGCACGAGACACGGTGGACTTGGTCAAACCAAGCGCATCCGAGACATCCGAAATCGTTACACGACGCGCCACCGGATTGCCGCTTGGATGCACCGAAGCTGCCATTGAATTCGTCCTCCCACGAATCAATGTCACTTCCGAAACCGGTTTCGGCAAGAGTTATTTCAGTGATAGGATAAGCGCCCGAAGGCTTACTCAACTGGCTCCGTCAGAAAAATCGAGACCCATTTCGGTGTACCGCTCGGCCTCGTCCAGCCAGCCGGTCCGCACCTTTACCTGCAAAAACAGGTGCACTTTGCGGTCAAGGAATTCCGAGATTTCCTCGCGCGCCAACTGGCCCACCGCTTTGATCGTCTCGCCCTTTTTGCCCAACAAGATGCCCTTGTGGCCGTCGCGCGCGACATAAATGATCTGATCAATTTTGACCGACCCGTCGGGGCGATCTTCCCAGCCCTCGGTCTCGACGGTCAGCTGATAGGGCAGTTCCTGATGAAGCCGTAGGGTCAGCTTTTCGCGCGTCATCTCGGCAGCGATCATCCGCAGTGGCATATCTGCAATCTGATCTTCGGGATAAAGCCAGGGGCCTTCGGGCAGCGATTTTGCAATCCACTGCCGCAAATGATCGACGCCGTGACCCTTTTCGGCCGAGATCATGAATGTCTCGACGAAATCAAACTTCTCGTTCAACTCTCCGGCCAAAGCCAAAAGCTTCGAGCGGTCGACACGGTCGATCTTGTTGATGGCCAAAGCCACCTGCCCCGCGCCGCCACGTTCCCCAAGCGAACCCAAGATCGCCTTGACCCCTTCCGTTATGCCCCGATGCGCTTCGACCATCAGCACAACAATGTCGGCATCCGCTGCCCCACCCCAGGCCGCTGCCACCATGGCGCGGTCAAGTCTGCGGCGCGGTCGGAACAGCCCCGGCGTATCGACGAAGACGATCTGGCTTTCGCCCTCTATCGCCACGCCCCGGATACGCGCCCGCGTGGTTTGCACCTTGTGGGTCACAATGGACACCTTGGCACCGACCATACGGTTCAAAAGCGTGGATTTGCCCGCATTGGGCTCTCCGATAAGGGCAACGAAGCCAGCGCGTGTTGTCATAAGGTCCTCGGTTGGCATGATGGGGCGGGTCTAGAGGATAAAAGTGCCGCGAACCAGAGAAACGTCGCGGCGCAAACGAGGGCGGTTTTTCTCAACGTCAACTGTGATAACGGTGGGCCATGATGACGGATAGACCTTTCATTGTGGGTGTGGATGGCGGCGGCTCGGGCTGCCGGGCCGCGATTGCCGACTTTGATGGCGGAATAATCGGCAAGGGTTCTGCCGGTCCCGCCAATGCCACCACGGATTTCGATGAGGCCGTGCAGAACGTGCGATCAGCCATGTCGATGGCGTTGACCGATGCCGGGTTAAGCGAGGATGATGCGAAAGCGGCGCTGGCCCATGTGGGTCTTGCCGGGATCATGTCACAGGCAGATGCGGACCGATTTGTCGCACAACTCCCCTTTGCCCGCGCCACGGTGACCGACGACCGGCCCACAAGCCATGCAGGCGCGCTTAGCGGCAAGGACGGCCTGCTGGCCGCGATTGGCACCGGCTCTTTTGTCGGTGCCCGAACCGAAGGCACGTTGCGGTTCCTTGGCGGCTGGGGGCTTCAGCTCGGCGATCACGCGTCAGGCGCATGGCTTGGCCGTGCACTGCTGGAACAAGTGCTGCTAGCGGAGGATGGGCTGCGAGAGCGGTCCCCCCTCACCGACAGCGTCCTTGAGGATTTCCACGCAGACCCCAATGCAATCGTGGCATTCGCGCGCAGTGCGGCCCCCGCAGACTATGCAGCCCTCGCCCCTTCCGTCTTCGAGGCCGCCGATGCGGGCGATCCGCTTGGCGTCGAATTGGTGCAACGCGGGACCGCCTATCTTGAAACAGCCTTCGCGCATCTGGACCCCGGTCCCGAGACGCCCATCTGCCTGACCGGTGGGCTCGGCCCGCTTTACAGGCACTGGATCGCAAAGGCCTATGCCGCGCGTCTGGTAAAGCCAGCAGGCACAGCGCTAGACGGCGCATTGCTCCTGGCGCGTCGGCAACCCGGAACCGCGTCTTGAACCGCTTGACCACAGAAATCTGGGTGGCCGCCTATCTGACGCGCCTCCGCCTTGCGACGATCCCCGCCTATATCCTGAAAAAGGGCGATGGTACGGCAGGCGCGGTGCTGGTCAAGCTGAACACTCTGGATGGCAAAGCCACCTGCTTTCAGCGCAGCTTTGATCTGATGACGGATGAGCGCCGCTGGGTGGTGCTGGCCGAAGGCATGGAATCCGAGGTGGACATCAGCATCTCAAAACAACGCAGCTTCGATCCCGACCTATGGGTGATCGAGATCGAGGACAAAACCGGCAAGCACCTGCTGGACGAACCGGGCCTGACCTGAAAGAGCACCTTCCGGTGCCCACGATATTTTATCGGGCCTCAAACGCAGGCTTCGGAGACCGCAATTCGTGCTTAACAAAGCGTTATCATCGGCCCTCAAATATGCCGGGGTGAATTGGCCAAAGGCCAAGAGGGGCAGCGCCCCTTCCTCCTTCACATCATTCCACCCGGCGCAGAAGCCCTTGCACTGCCGGGCCAAGGTCCTCGACGATCAGCGCCACACCTGCCGCATTCGGATGGATCCGATCAGGCTGCATATACCTTTGCAGCACCACCTCGCGGTCTTCCACAGCGGCCAAGGCCCCAAGAAAGTTGGCGTGGAACTCTGCGCCATAGTCTGCGGCCAACTCCGGGTACATCGCCTCAAACGCCGCCTCATAATCGGGCCCATAGTTTGGCGGCGCATCCATGCCCACCAACAGGACCGGCACACCCTGATCGCGCGCATGTGCCAGAATACCGTCGATATTCGCCCGTGCGACACCCGGGTCCAGCCCCCGCAGCATGTCGTTTCCGCCCAATGCCACGATCAAAGCGTCCACGTCATCCGTCAGCGTCCAGGCAATGCGGCTTAGACCGCCCGCCGTGGTGTCCCCCGAAACACCTGCATTCACCAGCACAACGCTTTCACCATTGGCGTCCATCCAAGCCTGCAACTGCGGCACAAACCCCTGATCGGCGGGCAAGCCGTACCCTTGGGTCAGACTGTCGCCAAGGGCTGCAATCGTCACCTCCTCGGCCAAAGCGCTGCCGGAAAAGACAATTGTCAGCAATCCAACGTTGCGTATTGCCCGTATCACCCCATATCCAACCCATGCGCGAAACGGAGAAAGCATGGCCGATACCATCCTCTCGCTAAGCGAGGCTGAACTGACGCTGGACGGTAATGCAGGCCGGGTCGAGATCCTGAAAGGTATCTCGCTTGATGTCGCACGTGGCGAAACGCTTGGTCTGATCGGGCCTTCGGGGTCGGGCAAATCATCGCTCCTTATGCTTATGGGCGGGCTGGAACGCGCCACGGGGGGCCAAATCAAAGCTTTGGGCCATGACCTGACAGCACTGGGCGAGGACGCATTGGCCCGCTTTCGCCGTGAACATATGGGGGTGGTTTTCCAATCCTTCCACCTTATTCCCACAATGACAGCGCTGGAAAACGTGGCAACGCCTTTGGAACTGGCCGGAGCAGAAGATGCTTTCGAGCGCGCCGAGGCTGAATTGCAGGCCGTGGGGCTTGGCGACCGGGTGCATCACTACCCTTCACAGATGTCAGGCGGCGAGCAACAGCGCGTGGCTTTGGCCCGCGCGGCGGCGCCGCGGCCCGATATTCTGCTGGCCGATGAACCAACAGGAAACCTCGATGCCGCGACGGGTGCCGCGATCATGGACCTGCTCTTTGCCTTGAACGAACGGCATGGTGCCACGCTGGTTCTTGTCACCCATGCGCCGGAACTTGCCGAACGCTGCGGGCGCGTGGTGCGCCTGACCGACGGGCGGATCGACAGCGACACCCAACAACAGGCAGCGGCTGAATGAGCCTTGCCGTCGCCAGCCGCATCGCGCGGCGCGAGTTGCGAGGCGGGCTGCAGGGGTTTCGCATCTTCCTGGCCTGTCTGATCCTTGGCGTCGCGGCGATTGCCGCCGTGGGCAGCGTGCGGGAATCGATCCGTGCCGGGCTGGAACGCGAGGGTGCCACCATTCTGGGCGGCGATGCCGAGTTGGAGCTGACCTATCGCTTTGCCAGCGCCGAAGAACGCGCGTGGATGGACACACACGCGGTTGATGTGGCCGAACTGGTCGATTTCCGCTCGATGGCCGTCGTTGGCCAGGGCGACGATGCGGAACGGGCGCTGACCCAGGTCAAAGCCGTGGACGCGGCCTATCCACTGCTGGGAACGGTCGTGCTGGACCCCAAGATGCCCTTGGCCACCGCGCTTGATGGTGCAAATGGTCTGCCCGGCGCAGTGATGGAACGTATTCTGGTCGACCGGCTTGGGCTGGCGCTTGGCCAGAGCTTCAGCCTTGGCACGCAAGAGTTTGTTCTGACAGCCATCCTGATCCGCGAACCCGACAGTGCAACGGGCGGGTTCGGGCTGGGCCCCCGCTCGATCTTGCGGACCGCAGATTTGGCGGACAGCGGGTTGATCCAGCCCGGCACCTTGTTCGAAACCGAGTACAAGCTGACCCTGCCGATTGAGACCGACCTTGATGCTTTGAAGGCCGAAGTTGAGACCGAATTCACGGGCATTCGCTGGCGCGACCGCCGCAACGGCGCGCCGGGTGTGCAGCAATTTGTGGATCGTCTCGGCTCGTTTCTGGTGCTGGTCGGGCTTGCAGGGCTGGCCGTGGGCGGCGTCGGCATCTCCGCCGCTGTGTCGTCCTACCTCGACCGTAAGACCGAGGTCATCGCCACGCTGAAAACCCTTGGGGCCGACAGCCGCACGATTTTCCAGACCTATTTCCTGCAAATCGGCGTGCTGACCTTGGCCGGGCTGACGGCGGGCCTTTTTCTGGGTGCTGCCCTGCCGCTGTTGTTTGCCCCCCTCATCGAAGCGCAATTGCCCGTGCCAGCGGCGTTCCAGCTTGACTGGCGACCGTTGGGCGAAGCGGCGCTGTACGGCGTTTTGGCCGCGCTCATCTTCACGCTCTGGCCATTGGCGCAGGTCGAAAACGTGCGGGCAGCAACCCTTTTCAGAGACAGCGCAGGCCCCGGGCGCACTCGCCCCAGAGTGATCTGGCTTTTTGTCTTGGCCGTTCTGATTGCGGCCCTCGTCGGCTCGGCTGCGTGGTTTTCCGGCCTCTGGCGGCTGACGTTCTTTGCCGCTGGCGGGTTGATTGCAGCTTTCGTCGTTTTGGTCTGGCAGCGGCGGGCGACGCGACTTCTGGCCCGGCGGCTGGCAAGCACACGCTGGGTGCGCGGACGCAGCGCCTTGCGGCTGGCACTTGGCGTCGGTTGGCGGCCCTGGCGGCGAGGCAACTTCGGTGGTTCTGTCGCTTGGGCCTTGGCCTGACGGTTCTGGCGGCGGTCGGTCAGATCGACGCGAACCTTCGCGACGCCATCGCGCGCGATCTGCCCGAGATCGCTCCGTCGTTTTTCATGGTCGATATCCAGCCCGAGCAAATTGAGGCGTTCCGCGACCGGCCTGACGGCGAATCCGGCGGTGACGAAGGTGAAAGCGCGCCGATGTTGCGCGGTATCATCACCAAGATTAACGGCCGCCCCGCCTCCGAGAGTTGCAGGCGACCACTGGGTTCTGCAGGGCGACCGGGGTGTGACCTATTCGACCGATGCGCCCGAAGACGCCATTGTCACGCACGGTGACGTGGTGGCCCGCGGATTATTCCGGTCCGCCGCAGGTCAGTTTCGCCACCGAAGAGGCCCTTGAGATGGGGCTTGACTCTGGGCGACGAGATTACGGTGAACATCCTAGGCCGTGACATCACGGCCGAAGTTTCCAGCCTGCGCGAGGTCGATTTTTCGACCGCCGGTATCGGGTTTATCATGTCGATGAACCCCGCTGCCTTGCAAGGCGCGCCGCACAGTCACATCTCGACCGTCTACGCCGACACCGAAGCCGAAGGCCGCCATTCTGCGCGACGTCTCGAACACCTATCCCAACATCACCGCAATCCGCGTGAAAGACGCCATTGAGCGCGTCAGCGAAGTTCTGGCGGGTATTGCGGCGGCGATCACCTATGGCGCCTTGGCCACGCTTGTGACGGGCGGCATCGTTCTGATCGGGGCGGCGGCCGCGGGCGTGCGTGCGCGCACTTACGAGGCGGCGATCCTGAAGACAGTTGGGGCGTCGCGACAGCACGATCCTGACAAGCTTTGCGCGCTGCGATCCGGGCTTTTGGGGGTCGCCGCCGGAGCGTCGCAATCGTGGCGGGCGGACTTGGCGGGATGGGCTGTGATGACCTTCGTCATGGGTACTGATTTGACTTCGAGCCGGTGTCGGCCTTGTTGATCGTTATCGGACGGCGTGATGGCAACCCTGTTGCGGGCCTTGCCTTTGCATGGGGGCCACTGGCCGCCCGCCCCGCACAGGTTTTGCGCGCGCGCGAATAACACGGTGTTCTGGACTACGTTCTTTGGCGTATTTCGCAAAAGGATGAACGCGCAGGTCTGGACAAATCTGGGACGCGCGCCATGGACATCTCGCCATGATGACAATCTTGGGGAGAGTGACAATGAAACTGACATGACAAGCGCCGTCGCGTTACATGCTTGTCGTCTGGCACGCTTGCGATGGCGCGGCCGGGCCACAATGTGCGCCGCAGGGCAGACGCTGGAAGACGGACGTACTGACCGTGGCGACAGGAAATCCTGCTTATTATCCGTGGGTTATGGATGATGCGCCGGAAGCGAAAGCACGGGTTTGAGGCGGCCGTGGCCTATGCCGTGGCCAACGAGATGGGCTTTTCGGACGATCAGGTCGTCTGGGTACGTTCGTCTTTCGATCAGGCGATCCAGCCGGGGGCGAAGGACTTCGATTTCAACCTGCAGCAATATCTCGATCACCGACGAGCGCGACGAGATCGTGGATTTCTCGCAGCCTTATTACTCCGCGGCCATGGCCGTTGTGACGCGCCAACCGGTCGTTGATGGCGGGGCAACGACGGACATCGCTTCGCTGAAGGGTTTGATTTGGGGCGCGCATGACGCCAACACGACTGCTGTCCCGATGCTGGCCGAGGTTGATCAGGCCCGAGAAGGAACCGTTGCTTTACGGTGACAATGCCGACGTGGTCGAAGCAATGAAGGCCAATCAGATTGATGCCGCATTGATTCGACCTGCCGACCGCTTTGTACTTGGCAGGTGTGGTCATGGATGACGGCGTTGTTCTGGGACAGTTCGCAGCCGACCGAAGCCAGTCGCCGGATCAGTTCGGCCTTTTGTTCGAGGAAGGCAATCCGCTGAAAGACTGTGTGGATACCGCTTTGGACACCATGAAAGCGAACGGCACCTTGGCCGCAATCGAAACCGAGTGGCTTTCGGCCACAACCGGCGTGCCAGTGATCGAATAAGCGCCAGTGCCCACACGGCGACAGGTTTTTGAGGCGCGCGTCAGGCGGCGCTCGGTTCTGATTGCCGCCGGATCCACGCTCAGCCGCGGTATTGGCCGTTGTGCTGCTGGTGCCGCTCGCACCGGGTTGGCCGGCGTGAAGAAAAGCTTCTTCAACGCCGAGGTGTTCGCCAAGACCTTGCCCGGCCTTCTCGACGCGTTCCTTCTGGACGTGGCGATTTTTCCTTGGTCCGCGCCGCTGATCTTTCTGCTTGGGCTTGCTGATCGCATTGTGCGCGGGATGTGCGGTCACCGACGCTTTATCCGCTGAGGCTGTTCGGCATGCTTTACACCGACATTTTCCGGGGCGTTCCGGTCATTTTGGTGATCTATCTGATCGGCTTCGGCATGCCGGGTCTTGGTCTGCCGCGGCCTTGGAATTCGCCCTATATCTGGGGCACGGTGGCGCTGGTTCTGACCTATGCCGCTTATGTGGCCGAGGTGTTTCGCACTGGCATCGAAGGCATTCACCAAAGCCAGCGCGCGGCGGCGCAGTCGCTTGGGCTTGTCCAACGGCGACACCATGCGCTTTGTGATCTTGCCGCAAGCGATCCGCAGCGTGGTGCCCGCAAACATGAACCTTTTCATAGCCTTGCAGAAAGACGTGGCGCTTTTGTCGTTCATTGGCCCGGTCGAGATTTTTCGCCAAGCCGGGGTCTATAAATCGCTGATGGCGAATTTCACGCCTTATGTCGGGGCGGCTTTGATCTTTCTGGCGATCACCATTCCGGCGACACGCTATGCAGATTATCTGATGACCCGGCAGCGGCGTGAGCGAAGCTGATGGCGCGGTTAGAGGTTCAGGGGCTGCACAAGGCCTTCGGCAAGAATGCGGTCTGTCGCGGCATCGACCTGACCGTTGAAACCGGCGAAATGGTCTGTCTGATCGGCTCGTCTGGGTCGGGCAAATCGACGCTGCTTCGCTGCCTGAACCTGCTCGAGCCGATTGACGACGGCGTGATTCTGTTGGACGGTATCGACATCTCGGTCCCCGGTCTTGACCCGCAGCCGGTGCGCCAGCGGATCGGGATGGTGTTCCAAAGCTTCAATCTGTTTCCGCATATGACGGCGGTGGAAAACGTCATGCTGGCGCCGCGCCGGGTGCATGGGCGCAGCCGGGAAGATCTTGTTGCCCGACGTCACCGCACTGTTCGAGCAGTTCGGCTTGGCCGACCGGATGGCGCATTATCCCGACCAGCTTTCAGGCGGGCAGCAGCAGCGGGTGGCGATTGTGCGTGCCTTGGCGATGCAGCCCGAGATCATGCTGTTCGACGAGATCACCAGCGCCTTGGACCCCGAATTGGTGGGCGAGGTTCTGGACGTGCTTGCGCCAGTTGCGCAGCGACGGCATGACCATGGTTCTGGCCACGCACGAGATGGGGTTTGCGCGCGAGCTGGCGGACAAGGTCTGTTTTCTTGATGGCGGTGTGATCCTTGAAGAGGGTCCGCCTGAACAGCTCTTTAGCAACCCGAAAAAAGAGCGCACGCGTGCCTTTCTGAAACGGGTTCTCTTATAAACTCGCATCGGGCCTCTGCGGTCACCTCACTCGTCCAAGCCGGAAACCTCGGGCAGTGGTCGCCCGATCAGGTCATAGCTTAGCAAGTCAGCGACTTCTCGCGGGTCTCGGACGCGGGGTTGAAGGCGCCGCATAAGGGCGGCCAATATGGTGGCCTCGCTTTGCCACAGGGCCTCCGCCTCCTCGATCGTGACTAAGGTAAAGCGCACGGCGTCGCCCGGTAGTGCCTGAGCGATGCGCGGCAGATCAACCGGCAGAACCGTTCCGATGCGGGGATAGCCGCCCATGGTCTGGCAATCGGCCAGCAGGACATAGGGCGTGCCGTCGCCGGTCATCTGGATGTCTCCTTCAGCAATGAAATCAGACACTTGATTAAGTTGCGCCCCGACCGAGAACGGCACGCCGTCATGGTCCATCCGCACACCCTGCCGGTTAGCCTTTACGCTTCGGCGGAAGGTGGTGGCCTCAAAAGTTTCGATGGTCTCGGGTGGGAAAAGCGCGGTTTGCGGCCCCGGCATCACGCGGATCGGGCCTTGAAGCGCGGTGACGGGCGCAAGCCGCATGGGCGCATCAGCAAGCCCCACATCGTCGCCAAGCGGCAAGTGGTCACCCCCGGCAAGTGCACGGCCCAGCCCGGCGATCCGGTGAAAGCCACGGCCGCCCAGTTCCGGTTCTGTCGCAATGCCGCCGCCAAGCGCGAGATAACCGTAAACGCCTTGTTCAGCGGCACCGATGGTTAGCAGGCTGCCCGGCCCTGCCAGATGCGCCGCCGCCCATTCGACCACGTGCCCGTCAAGCGTCGCCCGCATCGGCGCACCTGCCAAGGCGAACCGGGTGACGTCGTCAAAGCGGAAGGTTCCGCCGAAGCCCGCCATTTCGATCATCGCTGTGCCCGACGGGGCACCCAGCAAAGCGCAGCCTTCCAAATAGGCGATCCGGTCCGCCGCCCCGCCCCGCGAAAGGCCAAGGCCCAACCCGTTGGCACGTCCCGCATCCTGAATGCTGACGGACGGTCCGGCCGTCTCACTGACAAGGCTGCGGGTCATGCCAGCGCCTCGGCTTCCGCCCCACCGCGTGGTTCGCCCTCTAGGCGGGCGAGTGTGGCGGCGGTGATCGGTTGAAACCGCACTTCATCACCCGGCTTTAACGGCAACGGAGGGTCCATCCTGGGGTCATAACAGCGAAACGCCGTCCGCCCGATCTGACGCCAGCCGGTTGGGGCTGCGTTCGCGAATGGGATCACCTGACGGACGGCCACCACGACCGCGCCCTGCGGCACTTGCGGGGTCACGTCGGTTTGGCGAGGAATGTCCCAGTGGTCGGGCAAGAACCCAAGATAGGGCTGGCCCGGCGCAAACCCCAACGCCAATACGCGCAACGTCTGGCCCGTGACCTCTGCCACGGCGACCTCGGGCGAGACCCCGGCGAGACCTGCAGCTTCTTCCAACCCCGGCGCCTCGGCGCCTTCGAAAGACGCTGGAATATGCCAAAGCGTGCGAACTTCGGGCAAAGGGGCTGCCAACCAGTTCTGCCCATCCAGAAGGTCGGAAAGCACGTCTTCTAAAGTGGCACGAGAAACCTGATCTGGCCGAAAGCGCACGAACGCCGATGTCAGCGACGTGGCCGTCTCGGACACCCCTTCGGGACATGCTGCCTCAACCGCCGCACGAAACGCCAAAGCCGCCCGATTGGCAGGTTCGTCCAGCCGGTCGGAAAAGCGAACAAGCACCCCGTCGGGGCCAAGCGGAAGCAAAGCAGGTCTTTCCATGGACCCCAGCGTTTCACACTCATGGCGCAATGAAAATGCATGTCACGACAGGGGAGGAAAACGGGCTTGACGCACAGGGGGCAAGCCTCTAGGACATCGGCGCTCGTGGCGGAGTAGCTCAGGTGGTTAGAGCAGCGGAATCATAATCCGCGTGTCGGGGGTTCAAGTCCCTCCTCCGCTACCAAATTTCCCTGTATTTTCTTCTGGTCCCGGACCGGCACATTGATTTATGCAAGCTGTCCTGCCCAACCACAGTCGGCTGGATTGGGCCTTCACGCCTCTGCTTTTCCGGCAAAGCCGCGCGCGTGCTACCAAACCAATCAAGATCGTTGCCGTCAGTCGCTCAACGCACGCCGCAAAAGCGTGCCCATCTCGGCGATGATATCAGCCGTGATTGTAAGTGGAGGAGACATCGCAATGCTGTCACCGATCGGCCGGATGACCAGCCCAAGCTCCCAGGCACGGGCATAGGCTGCGCGTCCCGCGGCCCCCACCGGGCCATCAGGCGCTAACTCGACAGCGCCCAGAAGGCCCAGGTTGCGGATATCCACCACATTGGGCAAATCGCTTAGCCCGTGCAGCATCTTTTCCCAAACCGGGGCCATAGCGGCCGCGTTCTCGAAAATATTCTCGTCACGGTACACATCCAGCGTGGCAATTGCGGCGGCCGACGCCAATGGATGGCCCGAATAGGTGTATCCGTGGAACAGGTCGGGCATCTCGGCGGGGCCTTTTAAGAAAGCCTCGCGCACCTTCGCAGTCACAAAGACACCGCCCATCGGCACTGTTGCATTGGTGATGCCCTTCGCGACGGTGAACAGATCGGGTTTCACGCCGTAGTGCTGGCTTGCAAACGCCGTGCCCAAGCGACCGAATCCGGTGATCACCTCGTCGAAAATCAGCAGGATGCCATGTTGGTCAGCAATCTCGCGCAATCGGTTCAGATACCCTTTGGGCGGCGGGAAAACCCCGCCTGCGCCCAACACCGGCTCGACGATGACGGCGGCTATCGTGTGGCCGCCATGGGTCTCGCAGAACGCCAGAAGGTCGTCCGCCAGATGCGCGCCGTGTTCGGGCTCGCCCAGAGAAAACTTGTTTTCGGGCAACAGGGTGTGGCGCATATGAAGCGCTGACGGGTAAAGTGTCCCAAACTGACCTTTGTTCAGTCCGATACCGCCAACGGACAGGCCACCGAAGTTGATCCCGTGATAGGCTTTTTGCCGTCCCACCAGAATGCGCCGTTGCCCTTCCCCATTGGCCGCATGATAGGCCAGTGCGATTTTCAGCGCCGTATCAACGGCTTCCGAGCCGGAGTTGGTGAAGAAAATGTGGTCAAAACCAGGGGCCAAAGCGACCATCCGGCTGGCGGCCTCAAAGGCAATCGGGTGGCCCTGATTGAAGCAATGGGCAAAATCCAGCGTTGCGGCCTGCCGCTGGATCGCTTCTGTGATGCGTGGGTGTCCGTGCCCAGCGTTCGAGCACCAAAGCCCTCCCGTCCCGTCGATCAATTGCCGCCCGTCGATGCTGGTATAATGGCACCCCAAAGCTCCGGCCACCATACGCGGGTGATCTTTGAAGGTCCGCGAAGCGGTGAAGGGCATCCACAGACTGTCGAGATCGTTCGGGATTTTAGGCGTCTCGTTCATGGCTCGCTCCAACGGGCTGTGCTCAGATCGGTCTCGCCCAAGGCGGGCACGCCCTTGTCATGGGAAAGGGTCGAGCGCGAAAAGACAATGGGGGTTCTCAAGCTGCGGTCGCCCTCGGGCGCGATTTCCATCCCGCGCGCCGCGAATTGCGGGTCGGCAAAAGCATCTTCCACGGTGTTAATCGGGCCTGCAGGCACACCCGCTTTCGTCAGGCGGTCAAACAGCTCAGCTTTTGTGACGGCTTCGATCTTGGTCTGAAGCCGGGCATAAAGCGCTTCACGGTGCGTCAGCCGCGCGCGGTTGGTGGCAAAATCGGGGTCACTCGACAAAGCCTCCAGCCCCAGCACCCGGCAGAGCGCTGCAAACTGGCCGTCATTGCCCACCGCAATCACCATATGCCCGTCGGATGCTTCGAAGACCTCATAGGGCGTCAGGTTCGGATGCGCATTGCCGTGTCGTTTGGGACTTTTCCCGGTGACAAAGAAGTTCTGCGCCTGATTGGCCAGCACACCGGTCATACAATCGAACAGCGATATATCGATGTGCTGTCCCTGCCCTGATTTTTCGCGTTCGGCCAAGGCCGCCTGAATACCGATCACCGCATGCAGCCCGCTGAAGATATCGGCAAAAGCCACGCCCATCTTCATCGGCGGCCCCGCTTCACTGCCCGTCAGGTCCATCACCCCGCTCATCGCCTGAACCAGAAGGTCATATCCGGGCTGAGCCGCCCGCGGCCCCGTCTGTCCAAACCCGGTGATCGAGCAATAGACCAGACCTGCATTCCGCGCCGCAAGGCTTTGATAATCCAGCCCGTATTTCGCCAGCCCACCCAGTTTGAAGTTCTCGATAACCACATCCGCATCAGCCGCCAGCGCCTGAACCCGCGCCAGATCATCAGCGTTGCGCAGATCCGCCACTACCGAGCTTTTGCCCCGGTTACAGCCATGAAAATACGCCGCCGTCACACCGCTTTCGCGCTCAATAAATGGCGGCCCCCAAGCGCGCGTGTCATCACCCGCCGGGCTTTCCACCTTGATCACCTCGGCCCCCAGATCGGCCAGAGCCTGCCCTGCCCAAGGCCCCGCCAAAATACGCGCCAGTTCCAGAACCCGCAGACCTGCCAAAGGTGCGCGTCATCCGCGCGCGCCTTTCTACTGATCCAAAAATACTCTGGGGGAGCGCGAGGGGGTGAAACCCCCTCGCCCATCGCGACGCCAAAGGCGGCGCAAAACCTCATCAGAAAAACGCCTGCAACCCGGTCTGCGCCCGGCCAAGGATCAAGGCATGCACATCATGCGTGCCCTCATAGGTGTTCACCGTTTCAAGGTTCTGCGCATGACGCATCACCTGATATTCCACCTGAATGCCGTTGCCGCCGTGCATGTCGCGGGCCATCCGCGCGATATCCAGCGCCTTGCCACAGTTGTTGCGCTTGACGATGGAACTCATCTCGGGCGCATATTTGCCCGCGTCCATCAACCGACCGACGCGCAGGGAGGCTTGCAGGCCAAGCGTGATCTCGGTCTGCATATCGGCCAGTTTCTTCTGGTAAAGCTGCGTGCCGGCCAGCGGCTTGCCGAATTGCTTGCGGTCCATGCCCGTATTGATGCGACCGGAACCAGCAATCCTCAGCCGCGCCCATCACGCCCCAGGAAATGCCATAGCGCGCGCGGTTGAGGCAGGAAAACGGCCCCTTCAGCCCCTCGACACCGGGCAGCAATGCGTCTTCGCCCACTTCGACGTCTTCCATCACAATCTCGCCCGTGACGCTGGCCCGCAACGACAGCTTGCCGCCGATCTTGGGCGTCGAAAGCCCCTTCATGCTCTTTTCCAGCACAAAGCCACGGATCTTGCCGTCATGGGCATCCGACTTGGCCCAGACCACAAAGACATCCGCAATCGGGCTGTTCGAGATCCACATCTTGCCGCCGTTCAGCCGATAGCCGTCGGCGGTTTTGACAGCACGGGTCTTCATGCCACCTGGGTCTGATCCGGCATCGGGCTCAGTCAGCCCGAAACAGCCGATGAACTCGCCGCTGGCCAGCTTGGGCAGGTACTTTTGCTTCTGTTCTTCCGACCCGAAGGCATTGATCGGGTGCATCACAAGGCTCGATTGCACCGAGGCCATAGACCGGAACCCACTGTCGACGCGTTCAATCTCGCGGGCCACCAATCCGTAAGCCACGTAATTCGCGCCAACCCCGCCGTATTCCTCGGGGATGGTGACACCCAGCAAGCCGGTCTGGCCCATCAGGCGGAAAATCTCGGGGTCCGCGGCCTCGTTCATATACATATCGTTGATCCGGGGCTGCAGCTCTGCCGCAGCAAAGGCGGCGGCTGCATCGCGGATCATGCGCTCGTCTTCTTCCAACTGATCCTCAAGAAAGAAGGGATCGCGCCAGTCAAAGGCGGTCATGGCATCAGACGCGGGTTTTGGCGTGGATTGCGTGTTCATTGGGCGGGCCTCCTGCTGTCCTTTGGCTTCCATCCCAGCACGCCGCTTGTCAAGTCAGCCCACCCGGGATATTTCCGCAAAATACCGCCAAGGAGAGCCATAATGGGCATCGATAGCGAAAGCGACGTCACCGCCAATCTGCAGATCGGGCCAACCTCGCTTGGCATGGTCCGGATATTCGTCGAAGGCAACGGCATCGAAGTACCCATGGATTTCGAGCCGGAAGAAGCCGAAGAAATCGCCGAGGAAATCAAAGCCGCCGCAGGCCGCGCCCGCGCGATGGCGACTAAGGGCGGGAAGAGCCCTAAGAAGCGGTAGGGCCTTGAAGCACGAAACAAGGCGAAGCCGCAGTGCCAGCGCCTGCCCGTCCGGCGAGATAGCGCTGGCACGGCTTGTGTCGCTGAAATTAGAGAGCGCCGGGTGTCCGCTTTGAGCCCTTACCAACATCGTAAACTGGTTTATATTGCGGCGATGGATGAACGAAAATGAAGCCCAATAAGAAGCTGTTCTTTGATGTACTGAAACAGGTCGCAAGTGACTGCGAGTCTGAGGGGTTTGTCGAACACCCAGCTTACGTTTCTGCTTGGGAGCCTGCTAACCAAGCGTATCAGGCAACTCTGATCCGCTCAAATGTTTCCGATTTCATTGACCAGCTAAACGTGTCGTTCTATCCGTCTTGGCACTCATTCCGGTTTCACATCAATCGGAGTATTAACTCTTTTGGTATCAGGACTATAGACGACCTTCCGGCCGATGCGGGTGAATGGACTGATTGTTGGCTTTATCATCCATTTGACGAATACTTGCTCAAAAGCGGTACGGCGTGGAACGTATTTTCAATCAAAAGCGGCTTCAAAGTGAGTAAGCGTAAGCCATTGAACGTGGAAGCTGAGACTCTAAAAGTGTGCACTGCGTTTGAGCGCAATTCAGTGTTCCTGTTTGATGCTTTAAGAGGGAGCTATCGGGGGCGTCTTGTCGATGTATTACACTACGAAATAGAGCGCCCAAAGTAGATATGCTAAGGTCGGTTTTGTCCCGCAAAGCAGACCCCCACCTCAAACATACCCCCCGCCAAACCCCGGATCGCGTGCCGCGTGCCATCGTGTCGCCGCATGACGTGCAAACTTCTGGATCATGACTTTGCGGCGCGCGGGGGCCAGTTTTGTCTCGGGCCCCAGTCGCAGCATTTCGGCGTCATAGGCATCGGCGATCAGAAGCCCGGTTTCTTCGGGCAAAAGATCGGTGGGGAATTCTTCGTCGACCGCCCAGAAATACCGGTCGCACCACTCCAGATAGCCTTGCCATTTGCAGTCTGACTGGAAATCAAGCCGGCTCGATTTGCATTCAACAATCCAGACCTCGCCCTTTGGACCAAGGGCCATAACGTCGACGCGCAATCCAGATGTCGGGATCAGCTCTTCGACCGTCACGAAATCATGGCTGGCCAGATGACGGCACACGCCGCGGGCCAAAAGCTGGCCGGATTTCATCTCAAGGGCGTGATCATTAAGCATATCACAATTGTGAACAAATCGTAAACATTTGGCAAGTGGCGTGGCATGGGCTTGCCAGTTCAGGTGGTTTTCTTCTTTCGCATCAGTCGCATATCCGGTTCAAGCAGTCGCTCGCTTGGGCCGGTCCATGCATAGGCCAGCAGGCACGGATCATAGTCGCCGGTGGTGATCCGGTGCTCGTCGCCCGAACGATTGAGGATCAGCGATCCCGGCGCATAAACGGCGGCGTCATTCTCGGACCACGACCCGGCAATCGAGATATAGCTTTCCTCGATCTGGTCATGGCTGTGCTGCGGATAGGTCGTGTTCGGCGCAAAGAGGACAAAGCCCAGTATCACCTGCTCGGACGGGATCGGGCCTTTGGGGCCAAGGATTTCGCAGAACGCGTATTTTTGCGCCAAAGCCTTTGGGAGTTTCTCGTAGCCATATTCCCACGTCAGCTCGTCGCGGACTTCACGCAAAGCCCGCGCCATACCCTGCATTGCGCCACGCTCGCCCAAGTCCAATGCGCGGGCGAAATGCGCGGTCACGGGCTTGGTCTCGCAGTCGCGCGGGATCAGCTCGGGATTTTTGGCGATGGTGGCCGAAAGCCTGTCGCGGACCCGTTTTCGATGTCCCCTGATGGCAGCACTTCCACCGGCGGATCCATACCGAAAAAGCGCATCGAACTCGCGGATCAGATAAACCCAATTCGGAGCGTCCATCAGGCGCGGCAAGGGTGTTGGCTGGGCGGTCATTCTGTGCCTCATTTTCTGACAGCGATTTCGCGGCATATTGCATGCGATGCGGATGTTGAGAAGCACCCAAAACGGCCTTGGATGTCGCGTTCAGGCAAACCAGCCCGTCGTGATCGCCTGCGCCCAGCTATCGGCCCCTTTCTCTAGGGCCAGCGCAACCATGGCCGAGAAATCATAGGGCACGGACATCAGATCAGCCGACCATCGGTCGCCTCGTTTTTCAACAATGGCATAGCGGGCATCCGGGGCGCCGGTCTGGTGGACAAAATGCGGCGTCATACGTGTGTCATGATAGGCCGGGCAACCAACGCTGCCGGGGTTCACGATGGTGGTGCCATCGCTCAGACGCACCAACCGGGCCGTATGAGTGTGACCGCAGAGCATAAGCGGATGACGCACGTCCCCTGCCCTTGCTTCGATCTCGCTTTCGTCCCGCGCGATCAGGCGGTCGTGTTTGCCGCGTTTGTCCAGCCAGTTTTCGTCGTCGCTTTCGGGCGTGCCATGGCAAAGGAACACCTCGTCCACCACCATGGTCAGCGGCAAGGCGCGTATCCAATCCAGATGCTCAGACGTCAGGTCCCCAATGGCCCAGCTTTCCCAAAGCCCCATGTCTCCCGCCGGTCTGTCGATCAACTGGCGGTCGTGGTTACCCCGGACGGTCAGCAGATCAAGCGCTTGCAGACGGTCTGCGGTTCCAGCCGCGTCAAACGGGCCGCTCAGACTGTCACCAAGGTTGACGATCTGCGTCACGCCACGTCTGGCAATGTCTTCCAGCACCGCGTCCAGCGCGCTGAGGTTGCCGTGAATATCGCTGAGAATGGCTATGGTCATGACAGAAATATCTCTTCTGACGCGCACCGTGGCAAGGGGCGCAAAGCTGCGATATAGAAAGGCATGGCCGAGACTTATGATGATGATTTTCTGCGCCGGGTTCTGGAAGAGGCCCAGACCATCGTGATGGTGGGTGCCTCGACGAACCCGGTTCGGGCGTCCTATTTCGTGGCAAGTTATCTGCACGCGCGGGGCCGGCGGATCATACCGGTCAATCCTGCGCAGGCCGGCCAGACCTTGTTCGGCGAAACGGTGCTTTCGGACATGGCGGAAGTAGCGTCTGGCACAAAGGTCGACATGATCGACATTTTCCGACGGTCAGACCATGTGCCCGCGATCGTTGATCAGGCATTGGAGTTGTTCCCCGACCTGAAATCAATCTGGATGCAGTTCAACGTGGTTCACGAAGCGGCGGCCGAAACCGCACGGGCCGCAGGCGTTGATGTCGTGATGAACCGGTGCCCCAAGGTGGAATACGCGCGTCTTATGCGCGAGATTGGCGCGGTCGGTATCCCGTCGGGCGTTGTGTCATCGCGGCTGACTCGCAAGATTTAAGCGCTCGCCCAGTTCACCCGTCCTAAACCGGCCTCTGCCATCTTGGCGTCGAACGTTCACCAAGACCCGGCATTGATCCTTCGGGATCAGACCACCCGAAATCCGGCCAGGCATCCCGCAACAGAGGATGCAACAGGTCCTGCCACCAAGCGGCGCCGCTTTCTTAATTCAGCTTTCAGCTTTCGGTAAAAAACAAACCTCATGGGCCCATGCCCAACCCGCAGGCCAAAGGCTTGCGGCAAATGTCGTGCGCGCGCTGCAAGCGAGCCCATTTTGCCAGGCAATGTTTGGTTGGCAATGCCGGGGTGAGTGGTACCACCTCCTGGTCTCGAACCAGGGACCTCTTGATCCACAATCAAGCGCTCTAACCAACTGAGCTAAGGCGGCACGCGGGTTTAATTAGCGGTGCAGCGGGTCGAATGCAAGACTTCAGGACACGCGAAGTGCCTTCTGCCAAGTCTGTTCCACAAGATCGACACCGAACGATCGCACTGGCGTCGACGCGATGCAGTCAAACCCGTTCTTCACATACAAGGCACAGGCGGCCTTGTGGCTTTCGTGGGTCCAGAGCCGAATGGTGTGGTATCCAGCATCCGCCGCGAACCCAAGGCAGGCGTCAAGCAAGCGTTGACCCAGCCCCTGCCCGCGCGCATCCGGCTCAATCAGAAATAGGCGGAGCTTTGCAACGCCCGGTTCGCCAGACCGCACGCAAAAGATGGATCCCAGACGTTTTCCGCCCTCGTCCACCGCAATAAAGGCGCGTTCCAGCTTGGCATCGTGATTGCGTAAATGGTCGGCAAGGATCTCGGCCACCAAAGCCTCGAAACTGGCGTCGAAACCTGCTTCGTCAGCGTAAAGTTCGGCGTGGCGCTGGATCAGCCAGCCTGCATCGCCGATGGCAAGGTCGCGGAAACTGACGTCTTCATTCGACATTGGCCAAAAGCGTTTTGGCGGCCGCCTGTTCGGCGTTGCGTTTCGATGCCGCTGTTGCAGATGCGAATTCGCCAGAGTCCAAGCGCACTTCGACAGTGAAGACGGGCGCATGGTCCGGCCCTTCGCGGTGGGTTTCTGTGTAAACTGGCGGCTGCTGGCCACGGGCCTGCGCCCATTCCTGAAGGCTGGTCTTGGGATCGCGGGCATCAGCCTCGACCGAAGCGATCCGGTCGCCCCAAAGCCGCAGTACCATGTCGCGCGCCACTTCGAACCCGGCATCGACGATAGACGGCCGCAATCACCGCTTCCATCGCATCGCCCAGCAAAGCCTCTTTGCGGCGACCGCCCGACATCATCTCGGACCGGCCCAGCTTCAGGACCGCGCCAAGATCAATCTGGCGGGCCACGTCTGCGCAGGTTTCCTTGCGGACCAAGGCGTTGAAGCGCGGTGCCAATGTGCCTTCGCTGGCCTCGCGGTCGGCGGCCAGCACAGCTTCGGCAATCACAAGGCCCAGAACCCGGTCGCCCAGAAACTCCAGTCGCTGATTGTCGGGTCGGGATACGCGACGAAATCGAGGCATGGGTCAGCGCGGATCAAAAGCTCGGGCCGGTTGAACTCGTGCCCCAACCGTTCGCAAAAGGCGATCAGATCAGCGCCGAGCGCATCACTCGATCTTCTTGAAAAACCGGTCCGACCGCCAGGTCCAGAAGAACAAAAGCGACCGCCCGGCGGACGAGAACATCACCCGGTCAGCGCGGCCGATCAGGTGGTCGTACGGCACAAAACCGACACCGCCGAATTCGGGCTTTTCGCGGCTGTCGGTCGAGTTGTCGCGGTTGTCGCCGACGAAAAAATAGTGCCCCTCGGGCACCGAAAACACGCCGGTATTGTCGAAGCGCCCGTCGAAGGCGTTCAGCACCGAGTGCTGCATACCATTGGGCAATGTTTCGATGCCTTTTTCTTGGTGCAATCCGTCGTCCGAGCGCGACGCCACGTTCAATGCAGATCGGGCACGAGCCAATCGGTCCCTGGCGCTCGTAATGTTCGACAAAGTCTCCGTTCGCCACCTGCGGCACCGGAGAGCCATTGATGAACAGCTGCCCCGATCGCATCTGCACGGTGTCGCCGGGCAGGCCAACGACGCGCTTGATGAAGTCCTGACCATTGACGGGATGGCGAAAGACAACGACATCGCCACGCTCGGGCTCGCCCCCAAAGATACGGCCCGTAGATCGGGCACATCGAGAACGGGCAGGAATACTGCGAATAGCCATAGGCCATCTTGTTGACGAACAGAAAATCGCCAATCAGCAGCGTGTCTTTCATCGACCCCGACGGAATCCAGAACGGCTGAAAAAACAGTGTCCGGAACACGCCCGCAATCAGCAAGCGCATAGACAATGGTCTTGATCGTCTCGACGATGCCGTCCCTCAGCGTGCCGGTGCTGTCACTCGTCTAACCTCTGCCTCGCAGCTTTCTGGTGTGTCGCAGGTCTTGTCAAGAAGCCGCCGCGTGTCGGGCGTCGGATGTCAAGGCTTGCCAAGGGTCGCGCTTCGATCACAACAAAGGCCTGCGCCCAGGGGTGGTCGTCGGTCAGTGTGACATGGATGATCGCCTCGTAGCCCGGCGGCGTCATCTCGGCCAGCCGTTCGGCGGCCCAACCGGTGACGTGCATGACGGGCTGACCGGTGCGCAGGTTCGATGACCGCCATGTCCTTCCAGGCGATCCCCATCCGAAGCCCGGTGCCCAGCGCCTTTGGAACAAGCCTCTTTCGCGGCCCAGCGTTTGGCATAGGTGCCGGGCGTGTCTTTGCGGCGTTCGGCCTTTTGCCTGTTCAATATCGGTGAAAACGCGGTTGCGAAAGCGGTCGCCGAAACGTTCCAGCGTTTTCTCGATCCGCTCGATATTGCAAAGATCGGTGCCTATGCCGAGGATCATTTTCGCCCTGCTCTGCTGTTTTCATCAACCATTTCTAAGTCTCTGCACGATAGGACGGCTTTGTTGTATCGGAAAGGGGCCGCAGAATGCGTCTGGCTTTGGTTTTTGTGATATCGCTTTTGGCGGGATGTGGCGGCACGGCGTGGAACACAACCGTGGCCGATCACCCGCAGGTGCGGTCAGCAATGCTGGCCAGCGTGGTGCCGGGGCGGACGACCGAAAAGCGTTATGTCGCGCAATGGGGGCAGCCCACGCAGAAAATCCGCGAAGGTGGGCAGGTGTCCTATGTCTATCGCAATATGAAGAATCCGCCGGGCTATTACGCGCCGCAATTCGGGAACAGCGAAGCCTATGTGGTGGTCAGCTTTCAGTACGGTCTGGCGATTGGCGGGTATTCTTCGGATACGGAAGGGTGCCGCGCGACCTTTGCGCCGCGCCCACCCGGCCAGAATTTCGACAACCCGTCTACGGTGCATACGGTGAACTGCGGCGTTATTTATGACGGCTCCAGCGAGTTTCGACCTATTGCGGAAGGCATCGATTGGCTTGCTGAGCGCGCCAAAGGGACCGGTACGGCCATTCAGGAAAAGCTGCCAAACACTCCTCAGATTCCCGGCGTTCCCGCAGACAGCTATACCGGCACGCTTAAATAGTGCGCTTTATCAAGCACTCACTGGACAAACAGCGTCACTCCTTGGCACAAAGGTCGCCTTAGGGAGGATCGACAATGGTCGACATCGCGACACGCGTCTGGAATCACAAGTGGAAGATCGATCCGATCGTCCGTTCCCTGATTGATACGGATTTCTACAAGTTGCTGATGTGTCAGTCGGTGTTCCGAAACCGGCGCGACACCCGTGTCACCTTCAGCCTGATCAACCGCACCAAGTCGATCCGTCTGGCCGAACTGGTCGACGAAGGCGAATTGCGCGAGCATCTGGATCATGTGCGCTCCCTTAGCCTGACGCGCGGCGAAAGCACGTGGCTTCGGGGCAATACGTTTTACGGCAAGCGACAGATGTTCCGTTCCGACTTCATGGAATGGTTCGAAAATATGCAACTGCCCGCCTATCACCTTGAAAAGCGTGACGGGCAATTCGAGCTGACATTCGAAGGCGAATGGCCCGAAGTTATGCTGTGGGAAATACCCGCACTTGCCATTCTGATGGAACTTCGCGCCCGTGCCGTGCTGAAAGACCTGGGCCGGTTCGAGCTTCAGGTGCTTTACGCCCGCGCCATGACCCGGACATGGGAAAAGGTCGAGGCCTTGCGCGGCATATCAGATCTGACACTGGCCGATTTCGGCACCCGTCGGCGCCATGGGTTCCTTTGGCAGGACTGGTGCGTGCAGGCGATGACCGAAGGGTTGGGCAAGTCATTCGTCGGCACCTCGAACTGTCTGATCGCGAAAAACCGCGATTTGGAAGCGATTGGCACCAACGCGCACGAGTTGCCGATGGTTTATGCCGCCCTTGCCGAGAATGACGAAGAACTGGCCGAGGCGCCTTACCGCGTGCTTGCCGACTGGCATGAAGAGCACGATGGCAATCTGCGCATTATCCTGCCCGATACGTATGGGACCGAACAATTCCTGCGAAACGCACCCGACTGGCTGGCGGGTTGGACAGGTGTTCGCATCGATTCCGGCAATCCCGCCACTGGCGCCGAGGCCGCGATTGCATGGTGGAAATCGCGCGGCGAGGATGTGTCCGAAAAGCTGGTCATTTTCTCTGACGGGCTGGACGTCGACAAGATCATCGAATTGCACACCCGCTTTTCATCCCGCGTTCGCGTCTCGTTCGGCTGGGGCACCATGCTGACGAATGATTTCCGCGGTCTTGTGGCCGATGATGGGTTGGCCCCCTTCAGCCTTGTTTGCAAAGCGGTCAGTGCAAATGGTCGCCCGACCGTCAAGTTGTCCGACAACCCGAAGAAAGCGATGGGACCCGCAGACCAGATCGAGCGTTACAAGCGCGTCTTTGGCGTGGGCGAGCAAGAAGAGATGGACGTCGTGGTCTGAGCCTTATGTGACGTTCAGCTTTGCCCAGACAGGCAGATGATCAGATGCGACACGGGTCAGCCGCGTCTGGGTGACGCCTGCATCGCGAAGTTCCAAACCATCGTTGATGGCGATCCGGTCCAGTGCGGCAACCGGGCGCGCCGCATGGAAGCTTCGGCCCGGCGCATGGATGTCGAAGCCGATCAATGGTTCCAGCCCGCTGGTGTCCGACCATTCATTGAAATCGCCGAGAATGGCTGTGGGGCGTTCCTCCATCGCGTCCAGCCGGGTGCGGATGGTTGCCAATTGCGCCCGGCGCGACCGGCGCATCAAGCCAAGATGGATGGCAACGATGCGGAAAGCTACGCCCCCTGCTGTGAGATCTACGGCCAAGGCGCCCCTTGGTTCGATCCCTGGCAAATGCACCTGATGACAGGCTTCAACCGTAATCCTTTCGGACAACAGTATTGCGTTGCCGTGCCAGCCAATCGACGGCTCATGACCACCGGCATCAACCGGAAAAAGGCCTGTTTCGCTTTCGATAAGCTCGGGTGTCAGGGCTGCGGGCCGTCTTCCAAGTCGTTTGTCTGCCTCTTGCAAGACCACAATATCAGCGCTTAGGCCGGCGATGACGCGGGCAGTCCGGTGCGGGTCGCGGCGGCGGTCCAACCCGATACATTTGCGGATGTTCCATGTTGCAACGGAAAGGTCGCTCATGCAGGAGCCTTTGCGTTTCGGGAAAGATAGACGATAGTTCTGTACATGCGGTTCGATAACACCCCTTATTTGACGGTGATTATATGGGGCATTCTGCTGACTGCCACGATCATCTCGTTTTTCACGTCACATTGGACGAACGTCTTCGTCAGCGTGACAGCCTTACTTCTGACCATGCTGCCCACCGTTTTCTCAAAGCGCTTCCACATCAGGTTGCCCCTTGGTTTCGTTGCGGCCATTTCGGTTTTCGTCTTCGCAACGCTGTTTCTGGGCGAAGTCTTCGATTTCTATGAACGCTTCTGGTGGTGGGATGTGCTGTTGCATGGCGCCTCGGCTGTGGGTTTTGGCATCATCGGCTTTCTCTTTGTTCTTTTTCTGTTCGAGGGTGACAAATACGCGGCCCCGCCCTGGGCCTTGGGACTGATTGCATTCTGTTTCGCTGTCAGCATCGGCGTTATCTGGGAAATCCTCGAATTCGCAGCGGACGAAACGTTAGGGCTAAACATGCAGAAAAACGGGCTGTCCGATACGATGTGGGATTTGATCGTTGATTGCGGCGGCGCGTTTCTGGGGGCGTCCGCCGGGTTCTTCTGGCTTAAGGGGCGCGATGCAACGCTGACCGGTCTTATTGACGAGTTCGTTGAACTGAACCGGCACTGGTTCCGAAAGCTTCGCGACCGCCTGCCGCGGGAGTAAGTGGCGGGACCACCGCGACCGTCAGGGCGTTTGAATTCCCGAGGACCTGTATGTACAGGTGGGCGCCAGGTAACCAGACCACGGTCCGGACAGAGCCAGCTCCCTCGGATTTGCTTAAGGCCACTGGAATTGAGCCCCGGCACGAGAAGGGCAGTACCCGCCACTGACATGAGATAGTGGTCGAACCGCCTTGGGACAAGCACGAACTGCAACAATCGCTCACGGCGTGTCACGGCTGCTCACGGCGGATCGCTTTCTGCTCTCATCCGCGTGAACATACTGAAATTATTACGTTTTTTATCGAAATGCACAGACCCCTGTGCAGAAATTTGGGTTTTGATCCGGCGAGCGCTTCCCAAATTCAATCACATGAGCGGCACAACACCGCCAAACCCTGAGACTGAAAACTGAATACAACCTTGATGGAGATGACTATGAAAACGCTTACACTTGCACTTATCACAACCGCCCTGACCGCATCGGTCGCAACTGCAGCGTCGATCGCTGACTTCGACCAGAACGGTGACCGCTTTGCCAGCTTCAATGAAGTTGTTGCAGCCAACCCAACCGTCGACCGGAACGACTTTCGCAGCATTGACGTGAACCGTGACAATCGTCTTTCGGCCAACGAAGTTGAGGCCGGCGAAGCGATCCTTGGGCGCGGCATGAATGCCACCGGCACATTCCTCAGCACGCAAGACATCTCGGGCGGTTCTTTCGTTAGCCCGGCGGAACTGCAAGCCGCCTATCCCGGCCTGCCCGCATCGCAGGTTGGCATTATTGACCTGAACAAGGACAACAGGATCAGCGCCGTCGAACTGGCAGCCGCGCAAGCCGAGCTTGGCGTTTACGAGCAGGGCAGCCAGATCCTTGTCTCGCTCGACAGCATTGACGCCGACGGTTCGGGCTTTGCTTCGCTGGCAGAGTTGCAGGTGGCTTATCCGAAGCTGAGCGCCAACGATCTGCGCATCTTCGACGTCAACCGTGACGGCCGGATCGGCTTTACCGAGCTTTACACTGGTGAAGCCATCGCCGTGCTTGGCAAAAACAACTAAGAGCCAGCCACAACGATACCGCGCGGCTCAGGAGGGCGGCCATCGCATCAGCGGTGGCCGCTTTCCGCGTTCTGGGTCATTCGGGCTGAATCGTGATCCTTTGGGTGATGTTTCCCGTCGATCTGCTGAAGATCAGGATCTGGTCGTCGTTGGTCACCACGGCGTACCAGCCTTCGCCTTGAGTGAAGGCCGCAGCCTTGGCGCCATCGGGCAAAGCGATCTGTTCCGGCAGGGCCACTTTGTTCATTGCCGAGAAGCGCATGACAAAGAGCCCGACGATCGTTAAGAACCCCAAGATCATGGTGACAGTCAGGATTGTCACCAAGGCCTTGAGATATCGCAGCGTTTTCACGTCCGGAGCTTGTCCGTCTTCCATGTCCCGCATTGTCCTTGTCACGATCGGCGCCATGCCGCCGCCGCGCCTTGATAAGGCGCTCGCCCGCGATGTGCCAGAGGAGGCGCATCTAAGCCGGTCGCGGCTTGCGCGGCTCTTGGCGGATGGTGCGGTTTCTTGCGCAAACGTGGTTGTGACGGATGCCAAGGCCAAGGTGAAAGAAGGCGATGTTTTCAGCGTCACGGTCGAGGACGCTGTTGAGACTGACACTTTGCCCGAAGACATTCCGCTGACCATTTTGCACGAAGATGAAGACCTGATCGTCGTCGACAAACCGGCGGGCATGGTCGTCCACCCTGCCCCCGGATCGCCTTCGGGGACGCTGGTCAATGCGCTTTTGCACCATTTCGGCGGCAATCTGTCGGGAGTTGGCGGTGAAAAACGCCCCGGCATCGTGCACCGGATCGACAAAGATACGTCGGGTCTGCTTGTCGTGGCGAAATCTGATGCAGCGCACCATGGGCTGGCCGATCAGTTTGCCGAACATAGTGTCGAGCGGCTGTATATCGCCTTCTGTCATGGTTTGCCTGACATTGGTGATCCGCGTCTGCAGGGTATTCGCGGTGTCAGTTTCGAAGCCGGAGGGACGATCAAGATCACCACACAGCTGGCACGGCACAGGACAGACCGACAAAAACAAGCCGTTTTGTTTCAAGGTGGGCGGCATGCAGTGACGCGGATCAGCAATGTTGAAACATTCGGCACCCATGCAGCCATGGTTCATTGCAGGCTTGAGACGGGGCGGACCCATCAGATCCGGGTCCATATGGCACATATCGGGCATGCTTTGATTGGCGACCCCGTTTACGGCGGTCGTCGGCGTATGGCCGCGGATGCACCGGGGTCGGACGCGGTGAAATCCTTTGGAAGACAGGCGCTTCACGCTGCTTCTTTAGGCTTTTTGCACCCAATTTCGGGCGAGAATCTGCGGTTTGAAAGCCCATTGCCAGCCGATTTGGCAGATCTGCATCGCGCTCTTTCAGGACTGTGATATTATGCACATAAGCCTCTCTAAATGCAGTATATTGTGCACAAACCCGTGAGCGCACAGGGCTGTGAATGGCGCAACCAGACCGAATGGTTCATCTTTTCTTCATACAACGGACGTACCGATTTTTTCGTGCTCACCCCTTGAACTGAACCGATTGGTTCACCAAATATGTTAAGCGACGCAACATTCGTCGCGGACAGGGATAAGGAAAAAAAGATGGCTAATTATGCAAGGCTTCCTGCCCCCTCACCCGAAGGTGGGCTGAACCGGTACCTGCAAGAGATCCGGAAGTTTCCAATGTTGGAACAAGAACAGGAATACATGCTGGCGAAACGCTGGGTTGAAGATGAAGATACAGACGCGGCCCATATGATGGTCACGTCGCACCTTCGCCTGGCTGCGAAGATCGCCATGGGATACCGCGGTTATGGGCTTCCGCAGGCCGAAGTTATTTCCGAGGCCAATGTGGGCCTGATGCAGGCTGTAAAGCGGTTTGACCCGGAAAAAGGCTTTCGCCTCGCGACCTATGCCATGTGGTGGATCCGGGCGTCGATCCAGGAATATATCCTGCGTTCGTGGAGCTTGGTGAAACTGGGCACAACCAGCGCGCAAAAGAAGTTGTTCTTCAACCTGCGCAAGGCAAAGGCCCGCATTGGTGCGCTTGAAGAAGGCGACCTGCGCCCCGAGCACGTTCAGCGGATCGCGAATGATCTGAGCGTGACCGAAGACGAGGTCATTTCGATGAACCGGCGCATGTCGGGCGGTGATGCTTCGCTGAATGCGACGATTTCGGCCGATGGCGAAGGTGCTGCCCAGTGGCAGGACTGGCTTGAGGACGAAGACGCCGATCAGGCGGGTGATTATGCCGAGAAAGACGAGCTGGATATTCGCCGCGAGTTGATGGCCGAAGCCATGGGTGTTCTGAACGAACGCGAGCAGGACATTCTGACCCAGCGCCGTCTGATGGATAGCCCCGTCACGCTGGAAGAGCTTTCGGGCCAATATGACGTCAGCCGCGAGCGTATTCGCCAGATCGAAGTGCGGGCGTTCGAGAAGCTACAGCAGAAGATGCAAGAGCTTGCCAAAGAAAAGGGCATGCTTGAGACGGCTTAACGCCTGACGCCTTCATCCTTGTCCAAAAGGCCACCGGGAAACCGGTGGCCTTTTTCTTTGGCCGGCTTGGGTCAGGTGGTTTTCAACATGCCGCCGTCGACGTGATAGGTGGACCCGACGGAATAGGACGCGCGCGGGCTGCAAAGAAAGACGCAGAAGTCGGCCAGTTCTTCGACGGTGCCAAAGCGTTTGATATCGGCGTGTTCATTGGCGACCTCTTGCAGATACGCCTCCCAATCATCTCCGCGCAGTTCGCGGGCGGTGTTTTCCCAGTCGGGCGTGCGGATCAGGCCCGGATTGACCGTGTTCACACGGATGTTGCGCTTGATCATCTCGGTCGAAAGGCACTTGCCGAACATCAACAGGGCGGCCTTGGTGGTGTTATAGATCGGCTCGTACCAAAGCGGTTGCACGGCACAGATCGAGGCGTTCATCAGCATGGCGCCGCCGCCTTTCTCCTCCATCTGATCTGCAAGCCCGCGCGACAGACGCACGGCGGCCATCAGGTGCAGGTTCCAGTAGTCGGTCCATTTCTGGTCGGAGGCGTTCGCCACGGTTTCATTCGATCCGGTGCCGGCGTTGGACACGAAGATATCTGCGCCGCCAAGTTCGGCCGCTGCATCAATGATCGCCTGACAGCCAGCGGCGGTGGACACGTCTGATGCAATGGGCACAGCCGTCACACCGTGCATATCGGCAATCGCCTGAGCGGCTTCGGCCACGGCGACAGCGGTTCGCGCGGTCACGATCACATCCGCGCCTTCCCGCGCAAAGGCATGGGCCATGCCCAGACCGATGCCTTTCGAGCCGCCGGTGATCACGGCCACTTTGCCTTGCAATCCAAGGTCCATGTCTGCCTCCTTTGCTGAAACGTCGGTGCGTGCAGCCTATGGAACCCATTGACCTTCGCCAAGCCCATCACGAAAAGCGGTTATGTTGCGCCTAACATGTTACGTTGACAGTCAGCTTGCGGCCCGTACTCTGAAGTTCGATTTCGCGGACGATCCTGTTCGCCGGGGTTGGAGATTACCATCGCACATTTCGGCATCTCGACCGCATTGCTTACCCCGTTTCAGGGTGATGGCCGGATCAATATTCCGCTGTTTTGCAGCCATGCGAATTTCACGATTGAGAATGGGGCGCACGGCGTCACGCTGTTTGGAACCACGGGCGAAGGTGCCTCGATTGGGCTGAGTGAGCGGCAAGAGGCGATCTCGGGCATTCTGGGCAGCGGGATAGCGGCGGACGCCATAACCCTTGGTCTGTGCGGGTCTGCCGTGGGCGATGTGGTTTCGCAGGTTCGGCAAGGGATGGAATTTGGCGTTACCAAGTATCTTCTTTTGCCGCCATTCTATTTCAAAGATTTGGACGACGATGGCCTTTTCGAATGGCATGCACAGCTTTTTGCGGCGGCAGATCCATCGGCAAAGTTCATTCTGTATCATATTCCGCAGATCACGCAGATACCCCTGTCGTTTGATTTGATCATGCGCCTGAAAGAGGCCTTTCCGGATCGGGTATTCGCCGTCAAGGATAGTGCGGGTCAGTGGACGAATACGGAACCGCTTCTTGCCAGCGGCAAGGTTCCAATTCTTGTGGGCGACGAGCGGCTTCTTCACAAAGCCGCCGCCATCGGTGCCGCCGGGTCTATTTGCGGCATGGCCAATCTTTATCCGGCGCGGCTGCGCACAATTTTCGAGACGCATATCGAAGACACTGAATTGTCGTCCATGGTCACTTTGATCGTTTCGGCCCCCGTCATTCCGGCTTTGAAACAAGCGATGGTCGCCATGACCGGGAATTCGGATTGGGGACAGGTGCGCGCGCCGTTGCAGCCATTGGGCACCGAGGCTGGTGCCGCCATCGCGGCCAAATTCACCGCCAAAGAAGATGCGTCATGACCGAACAGGCTTCGCTGCGCCTGCGTGACCACGCATATTCCAATTTCACGGAAAAGCTTCTGGCGCGCGACATCAGCCCCGGTCAGATCGTGTCGCAACGCGAACTGGTCGAACTGACCGGAATGCCATTGGGTGCAATCCGCGAAATGATCCCGCGTCTTGAGGCTGATGGTCTGATCAAGACTGTTCCCAAACGCGGCTTGCAGATTCTGTCAATTGATCTTGGATCTGGTTCGAAACGCTTTTCAGTTGCGCAGCATCATCGAAGGCGAGGCGATTTTTCAGTTTTGCAAAACGGCAACCGATGACGAGATAGAACGGATGGAAAAAGAGCATCGGGATATTCGTGCAGCCGCAGTTAATGTGGTATCAAAGGACGTTCTGCAAGCGGCACAGAAAATCGACTGGGCTTTTCATGATCAGATAATCGACGCGATGGGAAACCCGATTATTTCAGATATTCACCGGGTGAATGTGATCAAAATTCGGCTTATTCGCAATAATGACACGCGAATGCTGCCTGAATTGGTCGTTCCGGTTCTGGACGAACATCTTGCCATCTTTGCAGCCCTGAAAAATCGAAATGGTTCGGGTGCCGTGAAGGCAATTCACTCACATATCGATGGTGCGAAACGACGTGCCCTGGGCATTTAAACGGCATTTCGTTGGGGCTGCCCTGACGGATAATTATGCGGTCCGACACCGCAAACGGAAACACAGAGGAGGAACTTAAATGATCACGAAATTCACAAGACGCGCCGTTATTGCGCTTACTGCAGCAGCAATTGCGGCCCCGGTTTATGCGGCAGACATAACACTGCGCATGTCGACGCCAGCTTCGGAAACCGACCAGCGTTCGGTTGCATTGGCCGAGGTCTTTGCCCCGGCTGTAGCGGAATTTGCAAACTACGAGCCGCATTACAACGGGTCGCTGATTGCCCAAGGGTCTGAATTGGAATCCATTGCTTCGGGCGATCTTGAGATGTCGATCACTTCGGCGCAGGAGCTTGCGCAGTTCTTCCCCGAGTTCTCGATTTTTGCGACGGGTTACGTGCACCAAAATGCGGCACACCAGGTTGCCGTTTTCAACGATCCGTTGATGGAGCCCTTCCGCCAGAAAGTAGAAGACGAGCTTGGCGTGAAGCTTTTGGCTGTGATGTATCTTGGGCAGCGGCACGTGAACCTGCGCCAGTCGAAAGACGAACTGACGGTCATGACCCCGGCCGATCTGGCTGGCGTTAATCTGCGGATGCCCGGCACGGATGCCTGGCAGTTTTTGGGCAAAGCGCTTGGTGCAAACCCAACACCGATGGCCTTTACCGAGGTTTATACCGCGCTTCAGACCGGTTCGGTTGACGGACAGGACAACCCGCTGCCAACCGTTGTGGACGCCAAGTTTTATGAGGTTACCAAGCAGATCGCGCTGACGTCGCACTTGGTTGACCTGAACTATGTCGCCTTCTCGAAAGCTGTTTGGGACGGGCTTACTGCCGAGCAGCAGGCAACGGTTCAGGCTGCTGCGGAAGCCGCCGCAGAAAGCGGCCGCCAGGCACAGTTGGAAAAGGAAGCGAACCTGGTTTCGTTCCTGACCGAGCAAGGTCTGGACGTATACGAGCCTGATCTGGCGGCCTTCCGGTCGCATGTTCAGGGGCAGTATGCGGGTTCGGAGCTTGCGGCAAGCTGGCCTGAAGGTGTGCTGGAAAAGATCAACGCTTTGGGCAACTAAAGCCCGACGTTTTGTCATTGGGAGGGGCGGTTCATCCGCCCTTCCCTTTCTTTCAAGTCAGCACCGACAGACGGCAGCCGGGACGCACAGATGAGAAAAGTTCAGGCTGCTTTTAGCCATTTTGCTCAGGCCGTCGCAGCAGCGATTATGGCGATGATGTTTCTGACGTTCATTCTGCAGATCGTCGTGCGATATTCGGCGCGGCTGGAGTGGCTGGCCGAGCGGTTTCCGATCCTTGACCCGTCGCTTTATGGCTGGACGCTTGAGTTTTGCCTTTTGCTGTGGGTCTGGCTGGTGTTCTGGGGCAATGCCTTTGTGGTCCGCGAACGTGACCATGTTACATTCGACATTCTGTTCTATGCCGTGCGCCCGTCTATTCGCCGATGGTTTGTCATTATTTCCGGCCTCGCCATTTGCGTCGCCCTTATATTGTCAGTCGAACCCACATGGTCGAAATTCTATATTCTGCGGCTTAAAAAGACGGCGACTTTATCGACGGTATTTGGCGATTGGATACGCATGCGGGACGTGTATTCGATTTATATCTTCTTCCTGATAGCGGTTGCCCTTCGATATGCCTGGGCTGTTTATCGCGCGGTGCGGTTTGGGGTGGACGAGCCAATTGAAGATGTTCGGGAAGATGCGGCGCGATGAGTATTGAGTTCCTCGTTTGTATTGGCACGCTTTTCTTTCTGGCCGGAATTGGTACGCCAATTGCGTATGCGATCATTATCGCCTCGATTGCCTATATATTCGTTGGCGGGCAAGGCATTGGCATCGTCGGCAAAGTGCTGATGGACGGGCTTTATCAAAGCTTCATACTGCTTGCTGTGCCGCTGTTTATCGTGGCGGCCAACATCATGAACGCGGGCACGATCAGTGACCGGTTGCTGGGCTTTTGCGTCGCGCTGGTGGGTCGGTTTCGGGGCGGGCTTGGGCATGTCAACGTTGTCGCGTCGCTGATCTTTTCGGGCATGTCCGGGTCTGCCGTGGCGGATGCGGCAGGCATCGGAAAGATCATCATTCAGATGATGACGAAAAGCGGCCATTACACGCGGGGATACGCGGCTGCGATCACGGCGGCGTCTGCCACAATTGGCCCGATCATCCCGCCGTCGATCCCGATGGTGCTGTATGCCTTGGTGTCAAACACTTCTATTGGTTACCTTTTTCTGGGCGGCATCATCCCCGGCCTGATGATGGGCGGGGTCTTGATGGGCATGAATTCGGTGTTGTCTCATCGCCGGGGGTTTGCGCTTGAAGAGCCTGTTCCCCTTCGGGAATTGCCGCGAAGAACGGTCAATGCTTTCCCCGCGCTGCTTATGCCAGCGATCTTGCTTTACGGAATTTATGGCGGGGTGACGACGCCAACCGAGGCCGCTGCCGTGGCCGCTTTCTATGCTTTGATGCTGGCGTCGTTGTTCTATCGTGCGCTTAGCTTTCGGACGCTGTACGGGATACTTGTAGAAAGTGCGCGATCCTCGGCTGCTGTTGGTCTGGTGATCGGGGGCGCTTTGATCCTGAATTATGTGGTGGCGTCCGAGAATATCCCAAGCTTGCTTGCCGAACGTCTGGTCGGGCTTGATGTTGATCCGCTGACGTTTCTGTTGGGGGTCAATCTTTTGTTGCTGCTTCTGGGATGCGTTCTGGATGCAACGACGATTATTCTTGTCATCATTCCCTTATTTCTGCCGACTTGCCGCGAATTGGGAATTGATCTTGTTCATTTCGGAGTTGTTGCCGTGGTCAATTGCATGATTGGCCTGATCACACCGCCCTACGGAATACTTCTGTTCGTCTTAAACGCGGTGACGGGTATTCCGCTTGGCGAAATCATCCGAGAAATATGGCCGTTTCTGTTGGCACTGCTTATTGCCCTATTGGCGCTGGTCCTGTGGCCCGGCTTGGTGCTTTGGCTGCCACGCCAATTTGGCTACGCTGGCTAAGTGCAGCGTAGCCTGTGGCCTAAGTTTTCGATTACGAAACTACATTCGCTCGGCAATCATGCCGATCAGCTTTTCGTGGTCGGCATCGAAGTTCCGGATCCCTTCTGCCAGCTTCTCGGTCGCCATGGCATCGGCGTTCATGTCCCAGCGGAAGGTGGCTTCGTCCATTGAAACCGGTGCTACGCCACTGGCCTGATCAGGCGACAGGACACGTGTTAGCGTGGCGTTATCATTGCCCATTTCATCGAGCAGGCTGGGCGCAATCGTCAGGTTGTCGCAGCCGGCCAGCGCTTTGATCTGGTCACTGTTGCGGAATGACGCGCCCATGACCACGGTGCTGATCCCGTTGGACTTGTAGTAGTCGTAAATCTTGCGCACCGACTTTACGCCCGGGTCTTCGTCAGGTGCATAAGACTCGCGACCTTCGGCCTTTTTGTACCAATCGGTAATCCGGCCAACGAAAGGCGAGATCAGGAATGACTTCGCATCTGCGCAGGCCACGGCCTGCGCCATCGAGAAGAGAAGCGTCAGATTGCAGTCGATGCCTTCGCCCTGAAGAATTTCCGCCGCGCGGATACCTTCCCATGTCGAGGCGAGCTTAATCAGGATCTTTTCTTTGCCAACGCCGCGCGCCGCGTATTCGGCAATGATCGCCCGGCCCCGCGCAACGGAGGCTTCGGTGTCGAAGGACAAACAGGCATCGACTTCGGTCGAGACACGGCCTGGAACAAGCGCCGCCAGTTCTGCACCAATGGCCACCGTCAGAACTTCGGTCACCTGTTCAGGGCTGCGGCCAGCCTTCTTGCCAGCTTCGATTTCGCGGGCAACCAGTTCTTCCGAGGCCGGATCCTTCATCGCCTTCAGCACCAGCGACGGGTTTGTGGTACAGTCCACTGGCTTGTAGGTTTTTACCGCTGCGACCTCGCCTGTATCGGCGACGACAACGGTCATTTCCCTGAGTTGATCCAACACACTTTTCATATCGAGTTTCCTTATTTGCCGGTCAGCGTCTTGCAGTTGGTGGTGTAGTAGCAAATCGAAGTTCCAATACCAATGATGTTGGTGCCAAGGAAATTGGCTTGCTTGTTAAAAAGTCCGCTTCAATGCGTTCGTTACGTTCAGGTTTCGTTCTTCAAACATGGCGGCTTCCACGACAGAATTATTCTTCATACGTCCCTCAGGAAGAAGGCGCATCCGAATCTGGCGACGGTAATTCCAGTTAAGGTATTGAAAATAAATGGTGAGCCGTGATGGGTTCGAACCATCGACCTACTGATAGATGTTCAGATGGCGCGGTCGAATACGCCATTGGCGTAGTGTCTTTAACAAGATGCACTAACGGTCCTGTAACTCAGTTGCATTGAGCGTCTCGCGCCATCGCCTGCGCTGAGCATCAGCAATTCTTTCGCGCCCCTCTTGTGTCTTGGGACCAGTCGAAAGGCCGCTATGAAATTTGCAGCGCTTACGTCCTCGCACTGATTTCATCCTGCAAGGTGCCCCAGTCCGTGTCTTTGCACCGCATGCAACTCGGTGGGTGCTAGCAGTCACCGCCGAAACCGTCCGAGACGAAATTGGCGCTGATGACCGTCGATCCAGACTAATAAAACCCCATGACGCGCGCGCGCGTTTTGACCTGAAATAATCCGGCAATCCGAGCGCAGCCAAGAAACGGCGAACGGCCCAGGCTCTCAAATCGATCTGATCCTTGCATTCCCAATAGCTCACAGCGTGGCGACCGGTTCCTGCGAGACCTGCTAGTTCGATTTGCGACAGTCCGGCCGTCTTCCTAAGCTTGGCCAACTGTTTTCCCGTTAATCCGTGTAGCATTTTCATTTTCATCTACATTCTGCAAAACAAGAATTTAGGCCGTGAGGAAACCTCCGACGGTCACCATAGATGCTGCGGTGCAGCTCGTCATCCTCCCGCTGTTTGACCTGCTCCCCTGTGAGTCCGCTGTTATTGGTTAGCTCTGTTCAGATTTTGGTCTTCTTTTGACCGGTTAACATATTCCGCGGGTGTCATGCCAGCGAGGCTGGAATGCGGGCGGTGGTGGTTGAATTCGGTGCGCCACGCCGCGACCAGATAGCGGGCATGGCGCAGGCTGTCGAACAGGTGCTCGTTCAGGCATTCATCTCTCATCCGGCCGTTGAAGCTTTCGACAAAGCCGTTCTGCATAGGCTTTCCGGATGCAATGTAGTGCCAGTCGACTTTGCGGTCCTCCTGCCACTTGAGGATGGCGTTGCTTGTCAGCTTGGTGCCGTTGTCACTGACCACCATGCAGGGATAATGGCCGTTTGCAAGCGGATGCGAGATAGTCTCTGTCAAGTCATGGCCCTTGAGCGGTCAATGGCCCCAACAACATCTAAGACCGTTTCGTCCCGCAATGCAGACGTCGCCCTCCGAGCGTCAGCTTGTCTGCTTCCGGCCCACAGGAGACATCTACGTCAGTGTTTTGCGCTGTGATGCGGCTTCACCAGACCGGCCATTCGTGCATCTTGTAGCATTTTCGTCGGTTCAAACGTCGGTCAGCGTAGAAACTTGCCAATGTCTTCAGCCATCGTTCCGCACCAATGACATGAATGGCCCTAGCCCTAGCGAGGGTCGAACTTTATCACTTCACAGTTTTTGAGTTGGATTCCGGTCAGAGCGCGAATGAAGTTACCATGAGAGACAATCGCTGTGGAGTGAACCCGTTCGCGCTTGAGAAATTCGGCAAACACGTTCGCTCTTTCCTGCAAGGTCTCATGGGGTTCAACTGAGATTCCTCTGTGGTCTTTTTCTCCGTCATGCCACCAGCAATCATCTAGATGATCAAAATCAAGATGAGGGTAATCTCTAGCAAGTTCGTGAGGCGGACTTCCAACATCGCAGCTGTTGCAGAGTTGCTCTCGCACCGTGGCGTTGATCTGAAACGGCAGCTTATTTCCAAAAATCAAATGGGCCGTTTGCAGTGTTCTGGTGAACGGCGAAACAATGACATTTACAAGTTCAAGTTGACTGATTTCGTTCCGAGCCTGCTGAGCCTGAGATTCGCCGAGTGTTGTGATCGGTGCATCAAATATCATGGGATCCGGCTTGTTTGGATCGTAAACCGCATTAAAGGCCGATTGAGCGTGTCGAATAAGGTAAATAGACACTTTAAATGTTTCCGAATGCTGAGAATAGTTGAGTTGCCGTTCAGGTATTCGGCCAATCTATGCCATTCACAGTCCCGACTCCATAGAGAGACACGAGCAAGTGCCTATGCTCCAGTACCTTCGAGACATCTTTTGGACGAATGGGCTAGAAGCCGTCCTCATATGCGCCGCAGCATTGACCCAAGACCGGCGCGGGCAGATGTAGAGACGGCCTCGAGTGGCATCAAGGCGGTGCGGATGGATCAATCATAAGCGCTTATTTACGAGCGTTTCTTTGCCTTCGTACTTGGATACGACTTGCCCCTCCCAGACTCTTGGGGGGCGAGATTTGTAGACTGGCAGACGCCAGCCAAAAGACATCGAACCTGCGCGCAGAGTAAGGGTGACTAAGGCGCAGGTAATAGCCGCAAGGCTTGGGGACAGGCCAAAATTGCTGGCCAGGGCCGTCGCAGCAGACCCAGCAAAGGCACATGTCACATAGAGTTCGCCTTGTTTGAGAATCAATGGCACCTCGTTTGAGACCACATCGCGCATGAGCCCCCCCATGGTACCAGTGATGACACCCATTACGATCACAACAGGAATTGAGTGGCCAAGCGCCTGAGCCACACCGGATCCCGCCGCGACAGCGACTGCAAGCGCAAAGGCATCAAGCCAGAGCAAGACCGAATAACGGCTTTCAAGCAGATGGGCTGTGACGAAGACCAACAGCGCCGCCCCACTAGCCACTCCAAGATAGGATGGGTTGTCGATCCAGAACACAGGATTGCGGTCCAGAAGCACGTCACGCAGCGTGCCACCACCAACCGCCGTCAGATTGGCGAAAAAACAGAACCCAACGATATCGAGTTGAGCCCGGCTTGCCACCAGCGAGCCTGTGAGCGCAAAGATCAAAACAGAAGTATAATCTAGAAAGGCAAAGAGGGTCATTTCGGGCGCTTCTATCAAGTTGGAGTGGGCCTTACAGCACCTAACAGTCGGTCGTCATACTGTCACTGTTTCGCCCTAAGGAACTCGCTCGTCGCTCGCGGTCCAAAGCAGACCTTTTTTGTATGATCCGTTACGGCGCTGCAGCTTTCCGAAGCAGCCATTCGCGCTAAAGGCAGCGTTGAGGGCTGGTCGAAGTATTAACGATAACTTGGATCTTCCCTTAGACTTCTGAAATTGCGGCCCGGTAAATGTTTCGCTAGGTGGGATAAGTTTCTTTCATTGTCGCTGTTTGACTGCGAACGGCCGGTACTCATCAATTTAAAGCAGCCTTCTCGCTTTCCCAGAGCACCCGGAATTTCTGGGATGTCTGAGAGTTTATTTCGACATTCAGAGCCGTTGCTGGTCAGCATCTAAACAGCGCCAATGCGGATTGTGCTGTCGTTCGACGAAATGTCCCTAAAAGGCACTGGTTGTACTTAGCGATTACACGATAATCGCGACGGGGTGAATTTCGGGCTTTCTCTGACAAAGCTGAAGTCCGCGTCTGGAAGTTCTAGAGCAGTCGTCTAGGCGCAATTTCTGGATTTGGAGACAGTGCCCATTCAATTTCTGCGATCCGCGAATGCCAGACAAGCAATTGGCTGCTAGGTGCCCTCAACGTTGTTGAGGACAACCAGGCCTGTCGGGGTGTGGGCCGCCGCCTAGTTTTTAGGTGCGACAACGTAGAGAGGATCGTAATCGCAAACACGGCGCTACACGGTCAACTGTAGGTGGCAAGTCGGGGTTCTTGATGTGGGAAATGAGCAAAGCACCGCTTTTTGCTCCAATAGCCTCGAGCTCCATATGGACCGATGTTAAGGGAGGATCCATCAGGCCAAGGAATGGGATATCATTGTAGCCGGTGATTGAAACCTGCTCCGGGCAGCGAAGACCGGTTTCCTTGCAAGCCCTTAAAGCGCCCAACGCGATCAAGTCATTGACGCAGATAACGGCTTCCGGTGGAGTCGCGCGCGCATTCAAGATGTTGCACATGGCGTCATGCCCCTGTTCCACGCCCATCTGCTCCACAAAGACCAAACGTTCAGGGGGAAGCGTCAAACCTGCATCCTTCAGCGTGTCGATGACACCTTCGTATCGTTCCAGTGCTGTCGACAGGTTCAACGGCGCTGCAATGAACCCAATATCCCGGTGCCCAGCTTCAAGAACCGCGCGGGTCAGCGCGCACATGCCACCAGCACAGTCGTTAATCACCGCACTTTGTGCGCCGTCTTCTGTTCGGCGCAGGACCGAGACTACCGGCATCTCCAATTCCTGACACCGGTCCAAAACTGGATCAATCAACCGGGTAGTCGCTATGATAAGGCCGTCTACGAGCCGGGCCGCCATGTGGTCGACCAACTCGATTTCAGCCTTAACGTCGTATCCGGTATTGCCGACTACAACCAAATAACCGGCGGGCCTTAGAACACTCTCGAGTCCCTTCAGAAGGCGTGGGTAAACTGGGTCGTCAAAGTCATGGACAATAAAGCCTATGGTGCGAGTTGATTTCGTGCGCATGCTGGCGGCAATAGGATTAGGCCGATAGTCAAGCTTTTGGGCGATCTCCTTTATCCGATCGGCCACCTGAGGAGAGGTTCGTCCATTGAGATCGTTGCTAAGCACCCTAGAAACGGTCGAAGGGTGTACGCCTGCCCTTTTCGCGACATCCGAAATCTTGATCTTTCTCCGGGACGTCTCGTTTATGTCATCGCGCTGTTTTGTCATTTCCTGCTAATAAAGCTTTGTCGTACGGTGGATCAACATCAGAACCAGTGGTCGATATAGACCAGATGCGGCCATGCAGTTAGAAGTGCCAGAACAAACAGCATCATGAACGCGAAAGGCAATGCGCCTAAGAACACATCGCCCAGCGTTATTCTGTCATCTTCAAGGCAACCTTTGATAACAAAACATGCCATGCCCAGTGGCGGCGTTAGCAACCCAACTTCAACGGCAATCACTGTCAAAATGCCAAACCAAATTGGATCCGCCTCGAATCCCTGCATGATCGGCAAGAAAAGCGGAACCATGATCAAGATTATCGAAACGGAATCAATGATCGTGCCCAACACCAAAATGACCAGTACGTAGACCAGAACTACCAGCAGGAATTCGTCGGTCGCTGTACGCACAAGCTCTCCAATTTCCACCGGCACACCCGCAAGGGCGAGCGAGCGGCTGTACATCGTGGCAGCAATGATCAGGAAACAGACCGACGCCGTGATATGGCCGGTCTCCAGCAGAACGCGCCAGAACGCCTTTACATCAATCTTGCGCCGTACCAATGCCAGCACCATGGCACCGAGTGCGCCAACGGCCCCAGCCTCTGTTGGTGTGAAAATTCCGCCGTAAATCCCGCCGAGAACGATGGTGACAAGGATTGCAAGTGGCAGAAGTTTACCCAAGATCTGCGCCAACGACTGGTGGGGGCGATCTTCTGCCATGGCTTGCCCGTCCGAGAAGCGGCCGCTTTGGTCATAAACGAACGACGGGGTTAAGTAGGCCATGCCGATGATGCCAATGCAGTAGACCGTGGACAGGATAATCCCCGGCCCGATACCGGCAAAGAACATACGCCCAATCGACTGCTCAGTAAGGATTGCATAAATGATCAACAGGATACTGGGTGGGATCAACATGCCCAGAACCGAACTGCCCGCGACGGTGCCGACGGCGAAGCGGGGGTTATAACCTAACCGCAGCATTTCGGGTACAGCGACGCGGGTGAAGACCGCTGCCGAGGCAATCGAGACGCCGGTAACGGCGGCAAAAATTGCGTTCGAGCCGACGGTGGCGATACCCAGCCCTCCACGCACCCTGCGCAGGAAATAGTCGCCGACGTCATAGGCATCCCGGCCGACGTCTGACGCGCTCATGATCAGGCCCATCAGGACGAAAAGCGGGATGACGGCGAAAGTTTGATCGGCGATCCCGTCGGCCGCGGCAAGCGTCAGAAGTTTGACTGCCAGACCTACGTTACCTTTCTGTACGACCACCGAGAGAAACGACACTAGGCAAAGCGCTATTCCAACATGCATCCCCGCATAGATCAGTGCGATGATCACACCGACAGAGATGAATCCAATTTCCAGCCCGGTCATGTGCGGTTGTTCCCAGGTTTTGTTGCAGCCATCAGCCCGACACCTGATGGTGCGAAAATTCGCGCACACGGCGCAGTGTCAGGATAGCAAATTGAAGCGCCGCCAGACTGGCACCTGCCAGCATGATCGCCTCGAGCGGCCACGTCGGCGCCGTGAATATCCCCACGTTGCCTTTGTAGTACCCGTCGCTCCAGGCTTTGATCAGCCGGGGAAACTGGCCATATGCCATAGTCGCGAAAACGAGAGTTCCGGCCAGATTGAAAAACACACTGAGGGTAAGCCGGATCCGTCGCTTGCCGCGCGAGTCGAGGAAATTCAGAAAGGTGTCTGACCGGGTCAAACGCCGTGCACCAATTGCATGGGCGATTTGAAAGTATACGATCGCGACGATGCCCATTTCGGTCAGTTCAAGTGTCCCTGCAAGCGGCGCATCCAGTAACCAGCGGCCAAAGACATCCACGTTCACGAGGACGACCATAGCCAGGACCACCAGTGCGCCAACCGCATCCATGCCAAGGACCACTGGTGTCAGTCCCGGCGTCGGTCGTGTTTCTTCCCGGGCAGGCAGACCCTGCCCAGGAAGGGATTCTGGCTTTTGCTTCATTCGTCCCACTGGCGGGCAATGGGCTGATCAGCATCACGCATTGCCTGCATGTAGTCGGTCAGAATTTCCTGTGCCGGTACGCCGTTGGCTTCGAGCGCTGCGACCCATTCCTGCGCAAGGTTGGGCAACGTCGCAGCCCACTCGGCCCTCTCTGCAGGGTCGATTTCAACCACGGTTCCGCCGTTCTCGGTAAAGGCATCCCGTGCCTTGCCGCCCAATTCGGCCGCAAAATTTCCGATGTCGACGCCATATTGCTTAGCGGCCGACGTCATCGCCTCTTTCACCTCGTCGGGGTAGCCTTCCCAAGATTGCTTGTTGACGTTTATGACATAAGAATTCACGCCGCCAAGATTTGCGTTGAAGTAATTATTGCACACCTCGTAAAACTTCAGCGATACAACCGCCTCGCCCCAGACCAGCATCGCATCGACTACACCGGTTTCCACCAGCTGATAGAAATTTCCGAGCGACCCAGTAACACCAGTTGCGCCTGCTGGTTCAATCCAACGCAGGTTCGGGCCCGCACCGGCCACTTTGAGGCCGTCGATATCCGCAAGTGTATTGATGGGTGTAGACGAACAAAGGATGTAGTTGTCCGGGATGCCGCTGGTCGACAGCGAAACCTGGTTCAGGTTTTTCCAAGTGTCATGGAAGGCTGGATACTTATCGACAAGACCGTCCACCACGTTGTGGATCAGGACCAAATCAGTGGTAGTGAACGGTGTCACGTAGCCGATCTGATAGACCGGCAGTTTATCGGCATGAAAGGCGGTCGGGATGACTCCCACATCTGCCAGGCCAGTCTCGATAGCTTCAATTTCACCAGCCGGTTTGGCAAGAGTGCCTGAGAACGCCTCTTGCCAGTCGATCGTGTAGTTGCCGGTTTCGGCCAAACGCGCATCGACGCCCGGCATGAAACTTTCTTTTAGCATTTTCACCGCAGCCACAGCAGGCGAAAATCCAGACACAATGGTGACATCGATTTCCTCGGCAGCCGATGCTGGTATAGCAAAAACTGTCGCCGACCCAAGCGCAACGAAGGTGAGCGCGACCTTTAAGCTGCGCATTTTAGTGGGCGTTGTCTGGTCTCTCATGATGTCCTCTTCTCCTAGTTTAAGGCGCCGAAAAGTTGGCACCATTGCGGGATAGTCAGTGCAATTCCGTCCAATCGGCATTGTTCAACCGCAGCCGATGCTTGATGTCGTTGGCTTGCTTGAGGGTCTGCTCAACAAAGCAGCCGCGACGCGCGGCGTTGATAAGCTTTTCAACCTGTTCTGTTGGGGCGTCCGACTTTACATCGATGTCAATTTCGAACCCGACCGGACGCCCATGATAGGGACCAACCTCGTCGGGCAGAGCTTCCCAATGAGCCGAGCAATTCACGGTAAGATCCTGCAAATTGATCTTGAGTCGTGGGCCGAACACCCGAATTTGTGTCATAAGGCAGCCAACAAGGCCCGTCAGAAAGAACTCAAGCGGCGTCGGCGCAGTATCATCGCCGCCTTGGAAAACGCCCTCATCTGTTGCCAGCATTCTGGTTACCTGAAAGGGCTGGACAGCGGAAGAAGTCACTTCGTTACGAAGCTTCCCAACGCACACCCCTTCGGACTTAAAGATAACTTCGAATAACGATTTTTCAGGCATATCGCGGCTAAATCCAGTTGAACAAACGATTGTTCAAACATACCAACGCAATCCGAGTTAGCAATAGTTAGTTGGTCCACTTTGATGATTTCGGTTCAAAAGCCTTCGCCACGGAAGGCGCAATATGCACTTTCAGCGAATAAATTCTTTTGTTGGATAAACTTGGCGATACACTGCTTCCGAAGCAGCAACGCTCATGAATTCCGATTGTTGAATAGACAATGATCTTCTGTCCAAACCAACTTGCGATACCTGGGCGTCGAGCTGGAGGACGCGTTGGCTATCGCTGACGTTGTTGAATTCTAACTCCATGTGCCGCTCCAAATAACGGCTCATCGCAGGCTTCGACATTTCTGTCGCGAAGGTCCGCTTTGATCCCGTACCACCAGCCATGCTGTGACTGCAGCGAATGACCACAGAATGGGCTCTGAGCAGTCCTTCGCTGCAAGATGAACTAGGGTCCGCTATGCCAACATTCGGTTGTCTGCATAGGGACCAAACCTAGGGGCGAAGGTAGCTAAGGGGCGTCAAAAGCTGAACCAATGCGGGTATTATGGTTTCAAAAAGGTGCCTTGATACCAAGTTCACCTGCATTCCTGCGTAACTCATCAGCCGTGTTTGTCGGCAGGTCAATTCCGACCTTACGCAGTTTGGCGTCCGACAATGCCTCTAACTCGCCAGGGTAATAAATTTGGTCGACATTGGGTTGAAGCTTTGTTTCCTTCAGTTGTTCAATCAAGCTCTCCATATCCGCTTCAAATTCTGCCTGCGGGCGGCAGGCGTCGATCTTGATCGCCATAACAAAGTGACCAACGCCGCTGATCCCATCTGGCACATAAGGTCCTACTACTGAGTTGCCGAAATGGCTTCCTGTCAACACACCCGACAGCATGTCCATTATCGTTGAAATAGCATAGCCTTTGTGGCCGGCCATGGGCAGGATCGTGCCCGCAATACCAGCCGCGGGGTCAATGGTGGCATTCCCCTCGGCGTCGATGGCCCAGCTATCCGGGATCATCTCATTGCGTTGCTTCGCCAGATAAAGCTTGCCGCGCGCGACAGCTGTATTTGCAATATCCAAGACCATCGGCGGATATCGACCAGCAGGTGCCGCCCAAGACCAAGGGTTATTGCCGACGCGTTTCTCCATGCCTCCCCATGGTGCCATGGCGGGGCTGGCATTCGTCGAAACAAAACCAATGCAACCCGCTTCCGCGGCCATCCTGCTGAAATACATCGCGGTGCCGAAATGCCCTGAATTGCGCACGGCAACCGCGCCTATCCCATGTGCTGTCGATAGGGCAATAGCTTTCGTCATGGCAGCTTTTGCGACCACCTGCCCCATACCGCGTTGGCCATCCATCGTTGCGATAGCGCCAAAACCACCGTCTTCAACGGGAACGGCATTGCCATTCATCGCACCGCTACGAAGTCGCGCAACATACCAGAAGAGACGCATTATTCCATGAGACTGGTGCCCCCAAAGATCAGCCTGCACAAGTGTATCAGCGACCAAATCGGCAGCTTCGGGGTTCACACCCATGGCCTGATAGCAGTCTGACGCGAAACTTTTCAGAACTTGATGGGGAACGTGGTTTGGCATTCAATTGAGCCTGATTGGCGTTGGGAAGGTCGTCTCAAAGAACACCTAGCTGAAACACAAAGTGCAGGTAAGTCGCCTTTTTACTGATCGAGCACACCGGCCAGATGACTCTCCATGCTGCGTCGAAGAACGGGCCTTTACACCGACCTTCGTGGATAATGATATTGGCGGCGCAGCAAGATAAATCGCCGCCATAAAGGCAAGAATTTTACCCAACCGTTGAGGCCGAAAATGTCGGTCAGTTTGGGCTCAAAGTAGTAATTCGAACTAAGCTGCCCAATGAAAGCTATGCGGACAAAGTAGGTGTTAGGCTCAATGCATCTTAACAACCGCTTGCCGTCCTGAAGGTTGAAAAACCTTGTTTTGAGGTCATCAAAGCTTGCTCTGCCAGCTTGCTTGCAACACTCAATGTTCGTATCAAACGTCACAGTCTGCGATCAAGGAAGGTAGTGTCCAGTGACGCAAACTAAGTCAACCTTAGGGCTCTTTCGCAACCAGACTTTCCGGATGCTGTGGATTGCTGCTTTGGCCTCGAATTTCGGGGGGCTTGTACAGGCGGTCGGAGCCGCTTGGTTGATGACGTCACTCACGCAATCGCAAAGCATGGTTGCGCTGGTCCAGTCATCGGTAACCCTGCCAATCATGATTTTTTCTTTGCTGGCAGGGGTTTTCGCCGATAATTTTGATCGCCGCCGAGTTATGCTTATTGCGCAGTGCTTTATGTTATTTGTCTCGATCGTGCTGGCCGTTCTGGCCTATCAAGAATTGCTGACGCCTTGGTCGCTATTGATGTTCACCTTTCTGATCGGTTGCGGCACGGCCATGCACAATCCATCGTGGCAGGCATCGATGGGCGACATCGTCTCTCGCGACGAGCTCTCGGCTGCGGTTTCGCTTAACAGCATGGGCTTCAATCTGATGCGCAGCATTGGCCCTGCCGCGGGTGGCGCGATCGTGGCCATCTCTGGCGCTGCGGCTGCTTTTGCTGTGAACGCATGTAGTTATTTCGGCATCATTTCTGCCCTTTGGTTCTGGCGACCACCCGCGTCACAGCGCAGCCTGCCGCGCGAACCCATGGGAAGCGCATTTTCGGCCGGGCTTCGATACGTCGCGATGTCCCCGAACTTAATGAAAGTGATCTTTCGCGGCTCCGTTTTCGGCCTTTCCGCAATCGCAACTTTGGCGCTGTTGCCCCTCATTGTCCGCGAGCTTTTGCAGGGCGACGCCTTTGGCTATGGCGTTATGCTTGGCTGTTTTGGGGCCGGGGCAGTCTGCGGTGCGCTGTTAAATTCGCCCCTACGGGCACGGTTCCGGAACGAACACATTGCCCGCGCGGCCTTCCTCATTTTTGCGGTCAGCAGTGTCACCTTAGGGCTTAGCCGTAACTATGTGTTCAGCGGCGCTGCCTTGCTATTGGCGGGGGCAAGTTGGGTCCTGGCCTTGTCGTTGTTCAACGTGACAATCCAGTTGTCGACGCCGCGTTGGGTTGTTGGCCGGACAATCGCGCTCTATCAGACCGGCGTCTTCGCCGGCATGGCGGGAGGAAGTTGGCTTTGGGGCGTACTGGCCGAAAAGCTCGGCTCTGATCAAGCGATGCTTGCGGCCGCCGTACCTTTGATCTTTGGAGCCTTGGTGGGCCTGAAAGTCCCCCTGCCGGATTTTTCGAACCTCAACCTCGACCCGCTCAACACTTTCAAAGAACCACCTCTGCGCTTGGATCTTAAACAGCGCAGCGGGCCGATCATGATCATGATTGATTATGAGATTGCACAAGAGGACGTGCTGCAGTTTCTCGAGGTAATGAATGCGCAGCGTCGCGTCAGAATTCGCGATGGAGCGAAACAGTGGGCGTTGCTGCGCGACCTGGAAAACCCCGATATCTGGACCGAGACCTATCATGTCCCGACCTGGAACGAGTACGTCCGCCACCATGAAAGACGCACCCAGTCCGACGCAGAGACTTATCAGCGCCTCCTCAAGTTGCATCGCGGCAAAGAAAGGCCGCATGTCCATCGCATGATCGAACGTCAGGCGATTTCCGTTCGCGATGATACGCCGTTAAAGACGGAAACCGCCAAGATCCCAGACTAGCGTGCGTTTTTGGGTGTCCTTCAAGCCGCCTTCCAATCCGTTGTGGTCCATTTCTGGCGACATCCGCAGCGTCATTCCGCGACGTCGGACAGACCGGCATCAAGGCAAAATGACCTATTTGGCTTTCATCGCCACGTCCTAGTTGGCTGGCAACAGATTTGGCAAGTTGAGATGCACTACAACTCTATCGGTTACTTAGAGGTCGGGACTGCGGACAAGTAGTTGCGTATCTCGATTGGGTTCCTGTCAGGATCACCAAACATATTAGGCGTATATTTTCCTCAGCATCTGTTCGACCGACAGGTCTTTCGTTTATCATTATCGCCATTGTACCGGCACCATCGGTATGACCATGCCTATCATAGCTCCGACATAAGGTAGACAACACCAATGGCCGAACGTTACGAACGCCACCGCCAAGCTTGGACACATGATGAAATTCAAAAGCTGCATATGCTGGCGACGAAGGGAATGAGTTTAAAGACTATTGCCAAAGCTCTCATGCGTTCTGAGGAATCGACCAAGAACAGAGCAAAACAAGACAAGCTGAAGATTCCAAAAATGCGCTGAATGCTTGGACTCAGCTCATCATAAGAGCTTCTTTCATGCCAGCGTCCGGCTGATTGATACTTTGCGCCGACCTCAGTTTTCTTTTTTGAGTGCACGCTCGACGCCAACGGACCACAGAAGACATTCACTCGGCCAGTTCACGCCGCGATGTAGCTTTCGCATTCCTGCCGTTCGTGCATTTTGCAGCATTTTACCGGGTTGATCGTCGGTCAGCGGACATTGTGGTCATTGAGGATGATGCATAACGTGCTTGCAACTGACCCCCTGAAAAGTTCCTGCATTGTGGCCTACTGCACCGCATGTGGGCAGATGGTACTGAATTCCGCTCGGTAGCAGTGGAGGGCACGGCATGACCTGAACCGCCAACACTAAAGCCGAACGGGGTCGTCCTCAGTGGACGAGGTTTGTGCCCTCTCGGGCATGTAAACATGCCCTGCGAGGTAATAGATGAAGCCGAAAATGACTGCTGCGGATCGGGAAGCGCGCCTCAGAGCGAGGCTCTCCACTGCCGATCCGACATATGCATGCAGCGATGCCACCACGGCATCAACCAGACTGCGAAGAGAAGCGTGACCCGGATGAGCGACAATGACCCTACAAAAGAATGAAAATGAGCTTGACCCAAACACCCAATTAGAGAAGCGGCCATTAACGATCTCAATTGCGAATGTCCGACTTTTGCGGCGGATACATCTGATCACCTCGTAAGCACGCGATGGATTAAGAGCAGAGCGGCTGGGGTCGGCGGTCATAGGAAACCGTTATCCGCAGATATGTTGCATCCAAATCCTCGGAAAATTATCTGCTATTGATGCCGCAAAGCTTCGATTGGGTCGAGTTTCGCAGCGCGGCGAGCCGGGAAATAGCCAAAGATAACGCCAACGACCGCCGAAAACACGAAGGCACCACCAACAACAACCGGGTTTGGCTCGAACGGGATCACCATCAGACTTGAGCCAAAGGCCGCCAGTCCCAAACCAAGAACGATGCCGATCAGGCCACCGATCATCGACAGAACGATTGCTTCGACCAGAAACTGCATCAACACTTGGCTTGCCTGGGCCCCGACGGCCAGCCGAATTCCGATTTCACGAGTGCGTTCGGTGACTGAGACCAACATAATGTTCATGATGCCGATGCCGCCGACCAGAAGACTGACCGCCGCCACAGCCGACAGAAGACCGGTCAGCACATTCGTGATGCCGGTCAGCATCGAGGCGATCTGTTTCATGTCCATGATATTGAAATCGTCATCCTCGCCTTCGCTGATACGGCGACGTTCGCGCATAAGGGCCTCAATCTCGATCATGGCGCGGGTTGTTGATTGCCCGTCCCGCACCGCGACGAAAATCATAGCAACTTCGCTGTTGCCAGTCATACGGCGCTGAAAAGTTTTCATTGGCAGGCCAATCACGTCGTCCTGGTCCATGCCGAAAGACGACGCCCCTTTGGCTTCCAGCAGGCCAACAACCTCGCAGGTGAGAGAGCTCAAGCGGATCGTTTCTCCAATTGGATTGGTGTTGCCAAACAAGTTTTGCCGCACGGTTTCGCCCAGAATGCAAACCGGTTTACCCGAGCTTTCCTCACTGACCAGAAACTGGCGACCCATCACTATCGGCCAGTCGACTGCCAAAAGATACCGGTTGTCGGTGCCAATGATCGAAGTCTTGACGCTTTCGGAACCATAGATCGCCGTCGTCGATGTTTGGGCATACGGCGCTGCGGTTTCAACACTGCTAATCTGTTCGATAATCGCGTCTACGTCCTGAAGCGTGAAGGCCTTTGCGACCGAATTTGAACCCGGCCCCTGTTCATCACCGCCCGCCATCACCATCAGGACGTTGGTGCCCAGCTTTTCGACATCCGCCGTGACCTGACTTGATGAACCTTCTCCGACTGTGACCATCGCAATGACTGCGGCAACGCCAATAACAATACCGAGTACCGTCAGGACCGACCGCATCGTGTTGCGAAAGATCGCCTGAACTGCGAGCCGAATGGTTTCCCAAATCATCGCCTAGAGCCTCCGCTTGCCGGTTTGCCATCGCGCTCAACCTTGCCATCAACCATCCAGATCAACCGATGAGCGTATTCGGCCATATCCTCTTCGTGTGTGACCATGATGATGGTAATGCCGTCCTTTTCATTCAACTCACAGAGCACCTCCATGATTTCGCGCGACATTTTGGTGTCGAGATTGCCAGTTGGTTCGTCAGCCAGGATCAGATCCGGGTTGCCAACTAGCGCACGCGCGATCGCGACACGCTGCTGCTGGCCTCCGGACAGCTCGGAGGGGTCGTGGTGTTCGCGCCCTTGCAGACCAACCTTTGCCAGCGCGTCCAGTGCCCGTTGCCGACGTTCGGTCCTGCCTACCCCCTTGTAGATCAGGGGCAACTCGACATTATCGAGCGCCGAAGTGCGGGCAAGCAGGTTGTAGCCCTGAAACACAAACCCAAGGTAGTTCCGGCGTAAAAGTGCGCGCTGATCCTGATCCAAGCTGGCGACGGGCACTCCGTTGAACAGGTATTCGCCCGAAGTCGGTCTGTCCAGGCAGCCAATCAGATTCATCGCGGTAGATTTTCCCGAGCCCGACGGCCCCATGATCGCCACAAAATCTCCCGTTTCGATCCTGAAACTCGCACCGTTCAATGCGCGCACCTCGGCCTCGCCATGTCCGTAGATTTTGGCAACATTGCGGAATTCGACCAATGGAGGTGCTGCAGCCACGTCAATTGCCCTCGATCATGTCAACAATCACCAAGTCGCCCTCGGCGATCTCGCCTGACAGGATACGGGTCATCCGGCCATCGGTATCGCCTTTTTCGACCGGCACCTCGACGGCCAAGCCACCGCGCAATACCCAAACGGTGCGTGTCGAGCGCGCCCGGTTATTTGTGTCCTCGCGCGATGGAATGAGCAGTCCGAGGAGACCGCCGCCACTGGCTTCATCCTCTGACACATCCTCGACCACCTGGGGCGGGGCAAAGCGTAGCGCCGCGTTCGGAACCGCAAGTACATCGTCAAATTCCGCCACAGTGATATCTGCCGTTGCCGTCATTCCGGGACGCAACAGCAGGGCTTCGTTCTCGATTGTAAGGATCGCTTTATAAGTTACCAGCCCATCAATGGTTTCCGAGGCAAACCGCACCATTGAGATCACCGCCGGGAAAACCTGTTCATCGTAGGCGTCGACGCTAAACGTCGCCCTGTCACCCGCCGCGATGCGACCGATATCCGCCTCTGAAACGTCGACCTGAAGCTCCATTTTCGAAAGATCCTCAGCGATGGTAAACAGGACCGGGGCGGACAGCGCCGCGGCCACGATCTGCCCCTCGTCGACATCACGACGCAGCACCACACCGTTAATGGGCGAACAGATGCAGGCTTTGGCCAGCTCTGCTTGTTGCGCATCAAGCTGGGCCTGGGTCAGGTCAAGATTCGCGTTGGCACTAGCCACATTCGCCGATGCGCGCGCCAGTCCTGCCTCTGCTGCGGTCATGTTTGTACGCGTGGTGACGCCGCGGGCATCCAGCTGTTTGACGGTTTCAAAATTCAATCTGGCTTCGAGCAGGCTTGCCTCCGCATTGGCAACCTGAGCCTGTGCAACCGCATGCGATGCCGTCTGTACGGCCAACTGGGCCTCTAACTGGGTCGTGTCAAGCTGTGCCAGAACCTGCCCTGCCGTAACCGTGTCGTTGAAATCGACCAAGACCTTTTCCATCGTACCTGACAATTCCGAGGAAATCTCAACCAGGTTAGTCGGTTCGATGGTCCCGGTGGCGGTCACAGTGACCCGTATATTCGCCCGGCTGACGGCCTCGGTCTGATAGGTCACGGCCCGGCGTGTCGTCGCCTCGGTGTTCCACCAATAAAGACCACCAGCAACCACCACAAAAATTACAAGGTAGTAAATCCAACGCGGCACAATGTGGCGGGGTCCTCCAACGCCGAGTGTAGTTTCGATTTCGTGTTGCTTATCAGCCATTGTCGCGCTCCAATATGCTCTTAATCGCACACTAACCCTGTGATCTATCCGCCTGCATTGATTCAACTCAGGTTGTGCCAGCTACCTCTTGTTGTAATGGCAGTCCTTTTCCTCCAAAGCGGCCGTTCATGCACTTCGCGGCGAAAGTCCGGAATCCGCCTGATCTCACCCAAAGGTGCTTATAGTGCGTCCTGTCTTCAATGGCGCCTTCTCGAAAGGAAGGGCCTACAGTGTATGATGGCTCTCCACCCACGGCTGCGCGGTGAAAGATCATGGATTTCAGGGAAGAAGCGGGCAAATTCTCGACTTGGACACTCCGAAATTAAATGCACTCAGTTCGGAAGGAAACGACGCACAATACATCTCTAAGCTTTTGATAATTAATGACGCTGTTGCGGATTTCCTGTAAGAATTCTTCAATTGTGCATTGAAAACACCGTCTGCATAAAAAAAACTCTCTGAGTGTGAAGGGGACGGGTTTGCAGCTTTACTCACTCGTAGGTATTGCACTCCCCCTTGCCATCCCTCTTAGAGCCGTAAGGTCGGCAAACCACATTGGAGTATCGGAGAGCGTGAGTGCTGGGTGATGCTTGACCGAAGCTATTTTTCCCGGCTTCGGCAACACCGCATCTAGGTTGCCGCGCCAACGTGCCGGATTGTCTCCTGCGCGATGACCGTTGACAGTTGCCCAGGCAAGAACGCCTTCGATGCACCCCCGCAGTCGACTCGCGGTTTCTGTTTTTGTCGACCAGATGGTTATCAGAGTCTTCTGCACGTCCTGAACAGTAATATCGGCCACCGGCAAAGAGCCCAGGATCGGGATCGCATAGGCGTCAGGGCTTGCGCGCCATTGCCTGCGGTGCTTGTCGTTGTTGAACTCCCGCAGCTTGACATCCAGGAAACGCTCCATCGCTTCCCTAGACGTTAAATGCCTAGCTTGCGCGTTCGCGAGCTCAGTTCGAAGCCGCCGTCTCTCCTCGACCGGATCAATCCCTTTACGAAGCAATGCGCGCGCCTCTCGCGCCGCCTCTCGCGCCGCCTCCCGCGCTTCGGCAAGGCCGACATTTGGGTAGCTACCCAAACCGTTGTTTCTGCGCTTGCCTGTGACGATTATTCTGAGCAACCATGACCGAGCATCGGTTGGCGTCACCTGCAACTGAAGCCCGTCTACACCGCCGACAGCATAGTCTGCATTGCCGCCTTTGCCTGGGTGGGTAAGTCGCTTAACCTGCAAAGCGCCCAATTCTTTTGCCTTCTTGGGCCTCTCGCTCCCCCAGTCTTCTACAGCCCATCCTACGTGCCAAAAAATTTGACATTGGGCGATGCAGATTGCAACGGGGTAACACAAGAAACTCAACTAAGTACCTAGTAATATTTGGTAATTCGTGACGGCATGACATCAACTGTTACAGCTCAAGGGCGGCCTGTCTCTCCGCCACGCAGTCCTGCGATTTCCGCCCTTATTGGCACGGCCCGGATTTCCCCCCTGTTTCCGGGAGTTAGGGTCCAGGGTCCAAACAAGAGACGGTCTGTGCGCGCGGCACAGGCGCCAAACTGGCCATCAGTCTCAGAAGCGGTTTTGGCGGGTTGAGTTAGCGATTCTGAAAAGCGTCAGAGACGCGCGATCTGGCGCTGTTGCTCGGCCCAATCGAGCGGCAGATCAAGGCGGCGCAGCCGGTTCGTGGTGAGGCCTGACGGCTGACGGCCAGCCAGGCATTGCATCACAATCTTTGGCGCAAGAAAGCCGAATGCTATCATTTGAGCGATGTAGGTTGTGGAGCGACCCTCGGCGGAAGCAGTTTCGGCCAGGCTTTTGCCAGCAATAATCTCACGGCGCCAGGCATCGGCCTTTGCGATGTTGGTGATCAAAGTATCGTCGCGGTCCGAGTGCTGGTCGCCGATTGTGAAGCGCGCTTCAACGCCGCATCGGCGGAGTTTTGTCGGGATCTTGGTGGTCAGGACATCCGGTGCGATTTGTTCGACTGCGACGTCCAATACGTTTTGCAGTTTCGAAACATCAAGTCGGATGTTGAGCGAGGCGGCTGCGATATCAACCCGGTCGATCAGAGCAAGTACGTTGCCGCCAAGAGCCGCGACCGATGCCTGAAGTCGTTGCCAGTCCCCTGCCCCGTCGACGGTGATCCGACCAGCCTGGACTGCAGTCTCGAGATGCATCTGGATAGCCGCCGCGAGATCACTTTCAAGTCTCTTCGCAGGAAGCCGCCAGCCGCTTTGATCGCCTTTTGCACCATCGATGATCTTCTTGGCCACCGCCGAAAGGGATCGGTAGCGAATGCCGTCCATCTCGTAGCCGCCGCCCACCACCTGTGCCCGGTACAACCGTCCGTTCCATTCGCGAACGAGTCCGGTGCCCACAGCAGTCGATTGCGGCACCGCATCCGCAACCCTGCGGCCTGATGCAATTGCTGCAAGCGTGCGGCGACCTCCGCCCGTCAAACCACCCAAGGCACAGCATTGCTGCTCATAGGCAAGGATGCAGCGCATAAGCGCTGTAGCCAGTCGCGGTGGCGGATCACGATCAAAGCATCGTTGCCTTTTTGCTACCAAATCCGCGCGCTCCAACGCGGCGACCACGCCGAGGTCTTCCACAGGTTCGCTCACCAGTTCTTCGGCGATCATTCTACTGCAACCCGCATTTGGTATCCCGGGGCTTTACCACTCTGGTCCAGTTCGATCTCAGCTCCGGCCTTGCGCAGCCGGCAAATCGCCGCGCGGATCGTATGCGATTGGCCCGACTGATCCAGCCAAAATAATCATTGCGCTGGTACCATGGGCGTTCATCGTAGCGGTCCCTGAGGCCCTCGGCCCTCAATGCTTGCGCGACGAAGTCAGACATTGGATTTGCGGGTCGTTTCATTGCAGCGAACATTTTTCAGCGTTGGATGGCAGGCTGAGTGCGCTGTCGCCCGACAATTGTGTATTATCCGAAGAAGCTGCGAAAACCGATAACCGCGAAAGCGAAGAGAAAGACGACAATTGCAACGATTATCCGGATGCGGGCATAGGGGCGGACCATGGAGACGGAATCGCGGCGTAATTTCTCTTCATCTTCGGACAAGATACTCTCCTGCTGTTACAACCCATATCACGAATTGCGGCCGGAAATCGAAGCTGGAATGTCCGCCAGCCGAACCTTCGGCGAGGCAAATTGCCGAGTAATTCATCAGGCGACAGTTTTGAGCCCGCCTTGTCGGATGCTGCGTCGCGAACGAAGGGCTGCATCCAAGCAAAACCGGTCATTGGTTGGGCCGTTGAGATAGTTCTCGATTTCATCATCACGGTTCTGTGCCGCAAGCGCCCATGTCGCGGATTTGTTCCGGTTCAGCGATGGCCGATATGGGACCATTGAGGATGAGTGGCAAGAACGGGCCATCTTCATTCACTCGGATCGCCACGGTTGCACGGGCATCGGGAGCAGGCCCCGTACCCACTTTGCAGGGAGATAACGTCACGCCAAGCGATCCGCTGGTCGCGTCATCATTTTCGGCCTTCCATTCGCGGGCGACGACCTGAGCAGCACGCAACGCGTTCAGGTCATTCGGTGCGACCCGATAGATTGCCCGTTCTGCGGTCATACGCTCCAGAACGAAGACGTCATCGCGGGTTTCGCCGGTGTCGGTTCTGGTGACCATGAACATCAGCCGCGCAGATTGCGGTTCGATTTCAAGTCCCTTGGGCAATGTGATTGCCACGGCAAACCCCGCTGGATCAGCTTCAATCGGGGATAGGGCGTGCAACCGCAACACTTTGCTCGGAACAATGCTGGTACAAGCCGATAGCGTGAGTGCAGACAAAATGAGTGAGCGCATGAGAATCTCCTTTGACAGTCATTATTTACTGTTATATAATAAATTGTGAAATGAAAGGGTTGAAAATGTCTCGCTTATCTCGTGTCGAAAGATGGTCGCGGATCCTAGAATGGACTACGGCAATCAGTCTGGTTGTGATTCCAGTAGCAACTATTGCAACCCTTTTCGCCTCGCCGATCACGCCTGACGTTTTGGGTCAAAGGTTGGAAAATCTTGCCGTCTCGCCATCTGCGACACCGCTGCAGATGTGTGCGGCAATTGCGCTGAACCTGATCCCGCTGATCATCTTGCTGTTTACGTTAAACACGATGCGCCAGCTGTTTAGGTCCTATCGTCAGGGTCAGGTCTTGACGGATGGGTGTGCGGTCTTGATCCAACGCATTGGCCAAGGATTTCTGGCGCTCTCTTTGGCGCCGTTCATATTGCAGCCGTTGCTGTCTGTCTTGTTGAGTATGACCAATCCGCCCGGGGAGCGATCAATCTCCATCGGCTTAAGCAGTGACATGGTCTTTTTCGCTGTTGCCGGTGGCTTGATTTTGGTCATCGGCTGGGCAATGCGCGAGGCTTCTGATCTGGCGTCAGAGAACCGAACTTTCGTATGAAAGACCTGGAAATTATTGTCCGGCTGGATGTCATTCTGGCACTGCGCAAGATGAAGTCACGCGATCTGGCGCTGGCCGTTGGCATTACCGAGCAGAACATCAGCCTCTTGAAGTCCGGTAAGGTCAAAGGCATCAGGTTTGAGACGCTGGCCAAGATCTGCGCAATTCTGGAGTGTCAGCCGGGGGACCTGTTAGAGGCGATAACGGTTGAGACATAACCTTTAAAGCCGCAATGCCATGACAACGCCGTTCGGGGGCCAACATGTCACAAAGCGCCGAAAGCGGCCATTTGACGTGTTCACGGCGGCTCAGAACCCGACAGAAAGCATCGGATGTCTCCTTAGAGCCCAAATCAGTACTTGCGCTGATTCACCTAGATCATGACGCGCTTCATGCCGCCCTGCGAATAACGGTCTCCGGCGGCGATGCCCGGACGGAACACTTCCTCTAGGCGGTCGATTTGCTCTTCTGATAGAGCGAGATCGAGAGCGGCGACATTTTCCTCAAGCCACTTGGGTTTTTTTGTGCCAGGGATCGGAACGACGTCATTGCCCCGTGACAGAAGCCAAGTGAGGGCCACCTGCGCCGGGGTTCCGTTGGCGTCCTTCGCGACGGACTTCAGTGCATCGACCAGTACGGCATTCCTCGCAATATTGTCCTGCGCGTACCGCGGGTGGCCCCGGCGGCTATCATTCTCGATCAGGCTGTCGCGTCTCGGAATCGTGCCGGAAAGGAAACCTCGGCCGAGCGGAGAATAAGCAACAAAGCCGATACCAAGGTCCCGGCACGTCGGCAAAACTTCGGTCTCAACGTCGCGTGTCCAGAGCGAATATTCAGTCTGAACCGCCGTTAGCGGGTGAACAGCATGGGCTCGCCGGATCGTCGCTGGTGCAGCCTCGGACACACCGATGTGGCGCACTTTACCCTGTTCAACAAGTTGCTTCATGGCCCCGATCGTGTCCTCAATGGGAACCGCCGGATCGATCCGGTGCACGTAGTATAGGTCGATCACGTCGGTGCCGAGCCGCACGAGGCTCTTCTCGCAGGCCTCGATTACGTATTCTGGATCGCCTCGCACGTGCGACTTCCCGTCCTCCGTTCGAATATTGCCGAACTTTGTCGCCAGGATTGCTTCATCTCGACGCCCCTTGATCGCTCGCCCGAGAAGTTCCTCGTTGTGTCCGCGTCCGTACATGTCGGCCGTGTCGATGAAGGTGACACCAAGCTCCAGCGCCCGGTGGATCGTCTCGATCGATCCGGGTTCGTCCCGTTCGCCATATGCGACTGACATCCCCATGCAACCGAGGCCAATCGCTGACACCTCAAGCGCCCCCAGCTTTCTAGTCTTCATACTGCTTTCGCTCTTCCGATAGAAACTTTTCATGCGGTCTTCTTCTGCAGATAATGTGCCGACGCGTCACACACTTGGCAAGGCTTTGCATGGCATTGTCATATTGACAGTTCTACCAGCCAATTGTGATTTCGGGGCTTCTGTTTCGAGAAAGACTGGCTCCGGGCATAACGTCGCCATTGTGGCAAACCTTCGCGCGGCAGATTTGTCCGGAGGCTGTGTGGAAACGCTGTTGATCGCGGTGTCGACGTGAGTTTTCGACGTTTGGGTGCCGTTTGGCGCGGCATCATCATTTCTATATTTAGATGAGTTGTGAAGGCGGCTGAGGCAATCGCGGGCTCATCCTGGCGTTCTCGTGGCTAGTTTCAGGCCGAACGGAGCCCCTTACGCCTTCATGGCTGCGATCATTGCCGGAATGCCCATGATCTTCATCACGCGGGTCATATTGTAGGCGAGCACGTGCAATGCCATCTCGGTGGCGACGTTTTTCAGCCGCCTCATTTTGAAGTGGGTGGCACCCATCCATGACTTGATTGTGCCGTAAGGATGCTCGACGGTCATGCTTCGAAGGGCCAGTTGGGTTGGGTCTGCATCCAGTCTTTCTTGGACCCGCTCAAGCACATCTTCGTGTTCCCATCGACGAACGCGGCGCTCTTTTGATGTCGTGCATTTGGTCTTGATCGGACACTCAGCACAGGCTCCCGACCAGTACGATCTGATGGCTTTGCCGTCTTGCTGGCCGGTAAATCTGTAGGTCAGGTTCTCACCCGCCGGGCAGACATAGACATCCTTGTCGCTGTCATATGCAAAGTCAGCCTTGTCAAACTGCCCGCGTGCAGCGGCGTTTGAAGTCATGGGCTTGGGAACGACAACTGAGATACCCGCGTCTTCGCTGGCGACAATCTCCTCGCCTCTTGTAATAGCCTTTGTCCGCGATTGCTGTGAGCTGATCTGTCGTCATGACATCGTTCGCTGCCGCAGCCATCATCGACAAAGCATCCCGGTCAAATCCAAGCATGGTGACTTCATGCGCAACGATCAGGTGGTGATCCGCTTCGACAGCGGTTTGAACATTGTAACCGACAATGCGCGGCATGCGGGCCGTCGTGGCCATGGATCGGGCATCAGGGTCACTGAGCGAGATCTGCGTCTCGCCGGTCTCATCCATGCGTTGCTCGATTGATCGGTAGCGCACCGCCTCCTTTTGCAGATGTTCCAGCTTTCTCAAGGTGCGCTCCATGCGCGCTTCTGGCAGCACCGTGCCGGTCTGCTCAAACACCTCATCAGCACGATCCAACTCACTCAAATAGCGCTCAATTGCCTTGTCGATCTCGCCCAACTTCTGACGCAGCTTCCCGCGCGTGTAATTCTTGGCCTTGGCATTCAAAGCTTTGAACCGGCTGCCATCAATGGCAACCACATCTCCGTCGAGCAGGTCCATGTCGCGGCACAACGCGACGAACTGCTGGCACACCTTGCGGATCGCAGGTCCGTTGTCCTTCCTAAAATCCGCGATCGTCTTGAAGTCTGGCTTCAACTGGCCCGTCAGCCAAATGAGTTCCAGATTGCGGCCGCACTCACGCTCCAACCGTCGCGACGATTGCACTTGATTGAGATACCCGTAGATATAAATCCGCAGCATCAACCCCGGATGATACCCCGGGCGACCCGTGGCAGCAGGCCGCGTATTGAAGCCAAGCGCTGCGAGATCAAGCATGTCGGTAAAGGCATCAATGGCACGGACGGGGCTGTTCTCGTCGACATAATCATCCAGATGTTCAGGCAGCAACATCGTCTGCTGGCGATCCGAACCCTCGATAAACTGCGTCATGAAAACCTCCGCATCGAATACGGAAATCATACCATCAGTTCCGTAAGAATGGAGGAGTTTTCACACACCCTCTCCGCATAGCAGTCATCTAGTTCGGTTGAAGCGGAGGTCTGCTTCCCGCCTATTCTGTTGAAAAACTCTTCCTTGATCGCGGCCAAAGGACAAACTCGTGAAAGCATGAAAATACGGCGGTTTCGTTCCGAACGGGATCAGCATTGCGTAAAAGTCGCCGTCCAGCTCGGTGGATGTCGCAAGCGATGAGGCCAGCCACGGGTCGTATGGGACGAAGCAGGAACCTTGGGAAGGGTCAAACGTCAGTGATATAGGCAGCGTCCCGTCGCTGAGCTTGCGGTCGAAGGGCACAGCCGATTATGTATAGGCGCAACTTTGAGTGTTTCAATGCAGACGACCTTTATCCGACAAGCGCTGGCGATGGCGGTCATCGTAATCCTCACATCCTGCGGGTCCGCAGGCCCGCGTTCTCCGCTGGCCTCCGTTTCTGAGGAGCCGTCCGCGAGCCGATTTCAGGACAGGCTGGATGCCATTGGTATTCCGCTTAAGCTGCCTCAGGGTCGTGCCATCCTTGTCAACATTCCGTCCTACGAGCTTATCGCATTCGAGGACGGAACGCCGGTCCTTCGAAGCCGTGTGATCGTCGGAAAGCCTGAGACGCGTACACCGAGGGTCGATACATTCACGACCTCGGTGGTATTCTGGCCCTCGTGGCGCCCAACACCCGAAATGGTTGCAAGCGGCGAGGTTCCCGACCGGATCTTTCCGCCAGGCCCGGGCAATCCGATGGGCCTTCTCGCCGTGACGCTGGAAACGAATTTGGGCATAGCTATGCACGACACAAACCAGCGGTATCTTTTCGCGCAAGAACGTCGGGCCTTCTCGCATGGTTGTATACGGGTAGAGCAGTGGGAGGCGCTTGCCGCTTGGCTCCTTGACCGCGACGAAGATTGGGTAAGGGCGATGGTAGCTGGCTCTGCTACCCGGAGGGCCAGCACACCACGAGTGCCGGTTTTGATTCGCTATTTCACGATTTTCCCGGCGGCAGATGGGACGATACAAAGGTATCCCGATATCTACGGGCTCGAGAACGGCGAGGCTGCCTTGCAGGCTTCAACCAAGTACTCAGCCCTTGCCGCTGCCCGATCCCGTAAAGATCAGGCATGTCAGATACCAGAGTGAACGGCAGCTTCTCTAATCGGGCGTTTGGGTCAAGTTCATTTCATCCTTTTTCATCCGTCTTTCTGGGGGTCGCTGTCTCTCATCCGGGTCAAGCTTATCTTCGCTGTCATTATTGGCCCGTTTCGGTTGGACCGCTGCATGCATGTGTCGGATCGGTCGCGGAGCACCCAGCTTAGTCTCGCGCTTCACGTTGCGCGGCAGTCATGTTCGGCGTCATCTATTGCCGGCAGGGTATATTTACATGCCTGAGAGGGCACTGACCTCGTCCGGTGAGCGACGATCCCATCAATGATCTTTGGAGCGTTAGTTAGTTCATGCGACAGGTCGGGGTCTGCTTCAATGGTCGCACGGACACGTTCATCGAAAGAGCTCTGATCCACACGGGACGGTAAGCGCAGACCAAAAATCCGGAACAGTCCACGGATATCGTTGGCCAGGTCGATGCGCTTACGCTGGACTGCTTTGCATCTGCCGAGCAAAGCGCGAACTGCATGGACCTCGCGGCTCTTCATGAGAACGGGATTGAACCATCCAGATCGCAGCACCTGAGCAATCCCACGCGCATCTGTCGTGTCGGTCCTATTGCGCATCGCAGAAAAAGCAGCATTCACCTGTCGCGCTTCCATGCATACGAAGTCAAAGCCTGCCGTACGCAACCCAAAGGAAAAGTGCTGGCTCATCGCACCAGCTTCAAAACCAATCCGCAGACAAGAGGTATCAAAGCCAAATATGCACTGCGCTATATCCCAAATTTCACGAGCAAAAGAACGCTCAAGAACCGCTCCACCATCGGCATCAATCACACAGGCCGCTACCCTGCACAGCGCCACATCGTGGCCGAGTTTTGTGATCTCCCGCGCCCGGTGATGGCTGGAACCGCAGGCCTCCATCCCAACCAGACAGGGCGGAAGCTCTTTGAAAAAGGACAGAAGCTGAGCACGTCTCAAAGCGCAGTTGAAAACGACTTCGCCATCCTTGGTGATTCCGTGAATTTGAAAAACCGTGTTTGGCCAGATCGAGGCCGATTGTTGGAACTGTCATTGGGTGGCTCCTTTCCCAGCAGGCGATGACAACTGCACTTTGGCATATTCCATGCCGGTGGAGCAGGAGCCATCCACCTCATCCG
>CAWJDD010000008.1:0-12591 GCA_963841595.1 uncultured Alphaproteobacteria bacterium
CCTCTCCGCTGAGCGGCCACTCACGCCTGTAGCCCTGCCTCGGCTACAGTTCTCTACGCAGCTTGGGCCCGGGGTCCACCGCCTTTGCCGCCGCGACGTCGGCGGTTGCCACCTGGCTTCTTCCCAGCCGGTTTGCCCTGCGGCTTGAAGCCCGAAGGTTTGGGCCCGCGTCCGCGGCCTCGCGAATTGCCGGATTTCGCACCCGGCTCTGGATCCCAAGGGGAGCCGCTCAGAACCGGGATCGCTTTGCCCATGACTTTTTGAATGGCCTTCAGCTCGCCCATTTCCGCAGGCGCACAAAAGGCAACGGCTGTGCCGGTCTTGCCAGCACGCGCCGTCCGACCAATCCGGTGGACATAGTTGTCAGGCACGTTCGGCATGTCATAGTTATAAACAAAGCGAATGCCCGGAATATCCAGCCCACGCGCGGCCACATCGGTCGCAACCAGTACGGTCAATTCGCCGCTGGTGAACTGGCGGATCGCCCTTTCGCGCTGGCCCTGACTTTTGTTGCCGTGGATCGAGCCTGCGTTGTAACCGGCGGCCACAAGCGCCTTCATCAACTTCTCGCTGCCGTGTTTGGTGCGGGCAAAGACCAGTGCCATTTCATCGCGGTGCTTATCAAGGCATTCGATCAGAAACTTGGTCTTTTCGGCTTGCGCGACAAAGTGCAGGCCCTGTTCCACCTTGTCGGCAGGTTTGCCGGGCGGGGCGGTTTCGACCCGGATGGGATCGGTCAGATAGGCCGCCGCGATTTCATTCATCAGTTTCGGCATGGTGGCCGAGAACAGCATGGTCTGGCGGTCCTTCGGCAGCAGTGGTGCGATCCGGCGGAGCGCATGGATAAAGCCCATGTCCAGCATTTGGTCTGCTTCGTCGAGCACCAGAAACTTCGCACGGTCCAGACGGATGGCTTTGCGCTCCAACAGGTCGATCAATCGACCCGGCGTTGCGACCAGCAGGTCTGAACCCCGTCCCAAACGTTGGATCTGCGGATTGATCGAGGCGCCGCCAACCACAAGGTTGACCTTCAGGTGTGTGCCTTCGGTATAGGCGCGCAAGTTGTCCGAGATTTGTTTTGCCAGCTCGCGGGTGGGTGCCAGAATAAGGCTGTGCGTCGATTTCGGGTCGGGTTTCTCGCCCAGCTTCATAATGGTCTGGATCAGGGGCAGGCCAAAGGCTGCCGTTTTACCGGTCCCGGTCTGGGCCAGACCCATTACGTCGCGGCCGCTCAGGCCGTGCGGAATCGCCTTGATCTGGATCGGTGTGGGGTCGGTGATGCCTTGTTCAGCAAGTTTCGCTACAAGGCGGGGCTGAATGCCCAGTTCTTCAAAGTTCATGTAGTATCCTTCAGGCGCAATCCATCGCGGACAGCGCAAATTCGTTGGACCGCTTGTTCAAAGCGGTCGTCGCAGTTCAGGTCGCGCGCCGAACTCCGATCAAAGGCCGGATGCCTTATGGTCCGTCGATGCGCCGGACCCCTGCGTGATGTGGGTGCCAATTTCAGTAGGACGTCTGAGGACACTTGCCGCTTCGGGCCGGTCATCCGCTGCTCACGCGGCAGCGACGTCTGTAAGGGTCAGATGGTCTTTGCGGGGGAAGAAGTCAATGAGATTGCGCAGATAGGCGACGAATTGGGTCAGGCGTGGTGCAAGCGCGGCTAATTTAGCGAAACGGATACATCCAAGGCTTGTAGTCGTTCACCATCACCTGTGCCCTTGCGATTTCTTGCGCTGTCATGCGGTTTTGGACCTCTGCCAGCGAGTCCACCGCATCGGGGTCGCCACCGATGGATGACAGCGCGTACCACATATAAGCCCGCACCAGATCGGGGGCGGGCATGCCAAGGCCAAGCTCATAATACCAGCCGATCCCCGATTGCGCGCCGGGGTGGCCTTTCATTGAGGCCCGCAGGTACCATTCAAACGCGCGTTCCGGGTCTTTCTCGACGCCAAGCCCCAAGGCGTACATCACGCCGATCAGTTCTTCGGCATCGGCATTGCCGGATCGCGCGAAGGGCAACAGAGCTTCGTGCGCTTCGGCAAAGCGCCCGGATTCCATCAGGTCGCGCGCGGCTTCGATATCGGCAAAAGCCGGGGTTGCGCAGGCCAGCATGATCGCCACAATTGCCGTATGAGCCGCGTGTTTCATATCCTTGCCCTTTGTCTGGCGCTTCCCGCTTTTGCGGGGGATTTGCCGCGTCCTTTGACGGATGATGATTTCCTGCCCGTCGATGCAGCACAGGCCAAGATCGGCCAACTTCTATTCTATGACAAGGTCCTGTCGGGCAATCGCAATATATCCTGCGGGACCTGTCATCACCATGATCTGGGCGGTGGCGATGGGTTAAGCCTTGGCATCGGTGAGGGTGGGTTAGGGGTTGGCCCCAAGCGCGTGGCCGAAGTTGGCGCTGACAGGATTGCCAAGCGCATTCCGCGCAATGCCTCGGCGCTTTGGAACCTTGGGGCGCGGGATATCAGGGCGCTCTTCCATGACGGGCGGTTGGAGGTGTCGGACCTTTACGACAATGGCTTTAACTCACCGGCGGAAGAATGGTTGCCGGACGGACTGAACTCGATCCTTGCGGCACAGGCCTTGTTCCCGCTGACGGCGCGGTTCGAGATGGCGGGGGTGCCGGAAGAAAACGAGGTTTCGGGCGCCGTCAACGACCGCATCGACAACGGTTGGCCGATCATCGCGAAACGGGTGCGCGTGATCCCGGAATACGGTGCCATGTTCGTTGCGGCATTCGATCATATCGACCGGGCCGAAGACGTGACCATCGTCGAGATCGGCAATGCCTTGGGGGCTTTCATGGCCTCGGAGTGGCGGAACCACGACAGTCCGTTCGACAGCTATCTGGCGGGCGACGAAGCGGCTTTATCCCCGGCGGCCAAGCGGGGAACGGACCTGTTCTATGGCAAGGCGGGATGTGCAGCCTGTCATTCAGGGCCGCTTATGTCGGATCAGGAATTCCACGCTTTGGCCCTGCCGCAGTTCGGTCCGGGCAAGACCCGGCGCTTTGATTTGTTGCCCCGCGACGTAGGACGGATGGCGGAAAGCGATCTGCTGGAGGATGCTTACCGTTTCCGCACACCGATGTTGCGCAATGTGGCTTTGACCGCGCCTTACGGGCACAACGGGGCCTATGCGACGCTGGAAGGCATCCTGCGGCACCATTTGGCACCTTTGGAGGCGCTGGATGCCTGGCGTCCGGACATGGTGCAACTGCCGCGTGCTGACTGGCTGGCCGAGGTTGATTTTGTGATCCGTGCCGATCTGCGCGAGGCCGAACGCCACCGCCGGGCGTTGGACATAACGCCCGTGGCCCTGAGCGATCCCGAAATCGCCGACATCGTGCAGTTTCTGGAAAGCCTGACTGGGGTCACGGCACTGACCCGTCCGCTGGGCAGACCCAAAGCGGTCCCTTCGGGGCTGTCCGTGGATTGAACACTGCCCAACAGGGTGCATAGTAGACCAAACAGAAGCAGGGGGCTGACATGGGCGATAAGCTGGTCATCAAGAACATCGGCATGATCTTGTCCGGTAAAATCGAAGAGCCGATCTTTGACGGCGATTGCCTGATTGCCGAGGATGGCAAGATCAGCGCCTGGGGGCGCGAGGCCGATCTGGACTGCGAAGGGGCAACGACAACGGTGGATGCGCAGGGTGTCACGTTGGCGCCGGGGCTGATCGACAGCCACATTCACCCGGTTGTGGGCGATTACACGCCGCGCCAGCAGCAATTGCACTGGATCGATTCCACTTTGCACGGAGGTGTGACCACTCTGATCTCGGCGGGCGAGGTGCATATGCCGGGCCGTCCGAAAGACATCGTGGGCCTTAAGGCGATGGCGATTGCGGCGCAGCGCTGGTACGAAAATTTCCGCCCTTCGGGCGTTAAGGTCCATGCAGGTGCTCCCGTGATCGAGCACGGCATGGAAGAACAGGACTTCAAGGATTTGGCCGACGCCGGGGTCAAGCTTTTGGGCGAGGTTGGTCTGGGCACCGTCAAGGATGGCAAGACCGCCAACCAGATGGTCGGCTGGGCGCGGAAGTACGGCATTCAAAGCACGATCCATACGGGCGGGCCGTCTATTCCCGGCTCGGGGCTGATCGACGCCGATATGGTGATGGAAACCGGCACGGATGTGGTGGGCCATATCAACGGCGGGCACTCGGCGCTGCCGGATGATCAGATCGTTTGTCTGTGCGAGAATTGTACCGCAAGCGTTAGAAATCGTGCACAACGGCAACGAACGCGCCGCTTTGCTGACGCTGAACACGGCGCGCGAGTTAGGCAAGCTGGATCAGATCATTCTGGGCACCGACGGTCCTGCCGGATCAGGCGTGCAGCCTTTGGGCATCATGCGCATGGTGGCGATGCTGTCGTCGCTGGGTGATATGGCGGCTGAAACCGCGTTTTGCTTTGCCAATGGCAATACGGCGCGGCGGCGCGAGCTGGATACCGGCCTGATCGAGGAAGGCTTTGCCGCTGACTTCGTGCTGATGGATCAGGCGCAGCATGCGCCGGGCAAGAACCTGTTGGAGTCGGTGCAGCTTGGCAATCTTCCGGGTGTGGGTATGACAATCATCGACGGCAAAGTAACCAGCCACCGCAGTCGCAACACACCGCCTGCGCAGCGTTTGCCAGAAGTGGTCTAGCGCAGCCCGTCTTCGCCCTTGGCATCCTTGGCTTCCAACCCGCCGACGCGGGGAAGGGGTCTGCCGCTGTCGGTGACGGCGACGGCCACCAGAATTTCGTTGGCGCGGGGCGCGTCGTTCAGGCGCACCTCGATACCGTCGAAATGGCTGCGGACGTAAGCGGCATCCTTGTGGCCAAGGGGCACGTCCAGCACTTGACCGGGGCTGCCCATCTTTTTTGATGATGGTACAAGCGCGGCACCTTTTTCCACTGCCACGCGCAAGGGTGCTCCCAGTTTCGGGTGCAGGATTGCGGCGGCGTGTTCCAGCTCGCCCGCTTCGCCGACCATGGCCGATTTGCCATAGCTTTCGGCCTGTTCCGGCGTGATACCAAGGGCAGCGACACAGCGGTCGCCCAGAAGACCACCCAGTTCAGCGCCGATGTCCATCAGGTCGCTCAGGTCTTCCTGATACCTCCCTGCGAAGGGGTTTTCGATCACCGCTATGGCCACGGCTTTGCGGGTCGCAGGGGAAATCGTCTGGCCCATTTCGATATGGGTTTCTTCGATATTGACCGCAATCTTGCGTATCTTCGCTTTCATCTTAACCCTCCAAAATGCCGTGCATCCAAGGGGTAAAGGATCGCTTGCTTTGCGCCAAGCGGAATTGTCCTTCACCAAGGTTGGGAGGTTTTACAGTCCGACTGAAATCCAGACGAAAACAACGCCAAGCGCGACGGCACCCAAGCCAAAGGCGCGGCGGGTTTCGATCGGTAAGTCGGAAATGAGTTGGATAAGTTCTTCCAGCCGGTTGGGCAGAAGCGCCAGCACCAGACCTTCGAACACAAGGACAAGGCCGATGCCGAGGAGGACGAGCTCCATATCTCGTCCTCCCCTTAGATCAGTTGCCCGAAGGCATGCCACCTGCGCCGTCGAGGAATTCGAAGAATTCGCTGTCGGGTGAGATAACCATTGTCGAGTTCGAACCCTTCAGCGCGTTCTCATAAGCTGAGAGCGACCGATAGAAGCGGAAGAATTCCGGGTCCGCACCATAGGCTTCCGCAAAGATCGCGTTGCGGTTCGCGTCTGACTTCACCACGAACGATTTCAGCTTTCGCGGTTGGCTTCGGAAACAAGCTCGACCACGGTACGGTCGGCTTGCGCACGCACACGTTGTGCGGCTTCTTCACCACGGGCACTTCGTCAGTTGCCTCACGTTCACGTTCGGCGCGCATCCGTGCGAATGTGGCTGCAAGGTTCTGCTCGGGCAGGTTGGTTTGCTTCAACCGCACGTCAACCACGTCAAGACCCAGCGAAGCCGCTTCAGCAGTCGGCAGCAACGCGGATACGGACCATCAGAGTTGACCGATCCGACGACAGGATCGTGTTCGAGGTCACGCCTTCGGAACCAAGTGCACCCCTGATTTGGTCATGCAGAATCGACGCCAGCCGATCTTCGGCAAGCCGAAGGCCGCCCGGACCAACGGCCTGACGGAACTGATGATCTCGGCTTCGGTGTCACCGATCCGGTAACGCGCAAAAGCGTCGACCACCAGACGGCGGTCATCCGAGGGCGTGATCTCGATCGGTGGTGTGTCCAGCGACAGGATGCGGTCGTCGTAGCGGACGACTTCCTGAATGAAGGGGATCTTAAAGCCAAGACCCGGTTCGATTTTGACGTCGCTGATCTGACCGAACTGAAGGACAAGCGCCTTTTCGCGTTCGTCCACGATGAAGATCGACGACAAGACAGCGCGATGACGGCGACGAAGGCCGCAATCAGAAGCATGGTTCCGGTTCGCATATCAGTTCCCTCCCGCTGCTGGGGCGCGACGAAGTTCATTCAGCGGCAGGTAAGGCACGACGCCTTGTCCCGAGCCGCTGCTTACACCTTCGTCGAGGATGATCTTGTCGATGTCGCCAAGGACCTTTTCCATCGTCTCGATGTAAAGACGGCGACGGGTTACGTCGGGCGCGTGCAAGGTATTCCTGCAGAACGGCCGTAAAGCGGCTTGCTTCACCTTCGGCTTCGTTGACGACGCGGGCGCGGTAGCCTTCGGATTCTTCCAAGACCTGAGCGGCTTCACCACGTGCACCCGCCAGAACCCGGTTGGCATAGGCGTCGGCCTGACGTTCCAGCCGGTCGCGTTCCTGTTCAGCAGCCTGCACTTCGCGGAAGCGTCGATCACCTCGCGCGGCGGGTCGGCCTTGTCCAGGTTGACACGAACGATGTTGATGCCCGACTCGTAGCTGTCCAGCGTTGCCTGGATCAACTCTTTGACGCGTCTGTTCGTCGATGCACGGTCGCGGTTCAGAATCGGGGCAAGCTCGCTGCCTGCCACAATCTCGCGCATCGCCGATTCAGATACGGCGCGAACCGTTTCTGGGCCGTCACGCAGGTTGAACAAGAAGTCAGCCGCATTCGATGATGTTCCAGACAACCTGGAAATCGATGTCGACGATGTTTTCGTCCGTGGTCAGCATCAGGCCGTCACCGCCGGAAGAACCCGAACGGCCCATGCCGATGTCTTCGGATTGTTCGCGGGTGACCGGGATGACTTCGTAGGTGACCACGGGCCAGGGCGCAAAGTTCAGGCCCGGGCTCGCCGATGCTTGAGAATTCTCCAAGGAACAGTTCAACCGACTGTTCTTCCGGACGCACCGTGTAGAACGACTGGAAGGCCCAGAAGCCCACCAGAAGCAAAGCGCCTAAGCCCAGCGTGCCGCTTTGGTGAGTTTCGGCCCGTCGCCGCCGTCGCCACCGCTGCCGCCACTTCGGCCACCGCGTCCGCCCATGAGCACCTCAAGCTGCTCCTGGCCTTTTTTCATGATCTCTTCGATCTCGGGGATCTGCGGCCCGTCCTGACCCGGTCGTCGTCCGGGTCTTCGGTCGTCGTCGTTTCCTCCGCCGCGGTTTCCACCGCCGCCGCCCCAGGGTCCGCCATTGTTATTGGACATGCGAAATTGCGTCCTTTTGCATCATTTCGGTCATCTGCTGTGCTAACTGTAGCTTCCAGCGTTGTTTTTCAAGCCGTTCTCACCGGTTCGCGCATTGTTACCAGTTCTTCCGACATGGTCGGATGCACGGCCACGGTGCGATCGAAGTCCTCTTTTGTCAGGCCCGCCTTGATCGCGATGCCTACCATCTGAATCAAGTTCGCCCGCGCCATCTGCGACGATCTGGCAACCCAGAACCTTGCGGGTTTCGGCTGCGAGACGACAAGCTTCATTAGTACGCGGTCCGATCTTCCGGCAAAGGCCGAGCGCATGGGGCGGAACGACGTGCAGTAGACTTCGATCGGCTCCTGATCGCGTGCCTGCTCTTCCGTCAGCCCCACGGTGCCCAATTCGGGTTGCGTGAAAACGGCCGAAGCGACCAGTTCGCGTGATCGCGGCTTGTCGGGCTTGTTTTTGAAGACGGTGTCGGTGAACGCCATGCCTTCGCGGATCGCAACAGGGGTCAGCTGAATACGGTCGGTCACATCGCCGATGGCATAGATCGAGGGCACGGCGGTCTGGCTGTATTCATTCACTTCGATCGCACCGCGCCGGTTCAGTTTGACGCCAACCTCCTCAAGCCCAAGGCCGTGGCTGTTGGGTGCGCGACCCGTGGCGAACAGCAGCCGGTCAAAGCGCGTTCGGTGCCGTTCGTGGCTTTGACCCATCACCGGTTGCCGATACCGGTCGCTTCTGTCTTCGTGCCGGCATATTCGCAGGCATGCCCATATCAGTGCCTGTCTTCGCCTGCGTCTGCGGGCCACATGTCGACGATATTGGTGCCAAGGTGCAGATCAATGCCCTGTTCCTGCATCATCTCGGCCACCAGCCCGCGGGCTTCGTCGTCAAAGCCGCGCAGGATCTGCGCGCCGCGATAATATTGGGTCACCTCGACGCCAAGGCCGTTCAGAATGCAGGCAAATTCGCAGGCGATATAGCCGCCGCCAATGATCAGGACCGACTTCGGCAAGACGTTCCATGTTGAAAATGTCGTCCGACACCATCCCAAGCTTGGCATTTGGCATGTCCGGCCGGACGGGATGCCCGCCAGTGGCCACAAGGATGTGCCCGGCGGTTACCGTCTCGCCGGTCGTCCAGTGCGACTTCGTGCGGGCCCTGACACGTGGCGCGGGTATCGTGGATGGCAACGCCCGAGCGGTCGAGCAGATTGCGATAGACGCTCTTCCAACCGGTCGAGTTCGCCGTTGCAGCTTCGTGCGGAAGCTGGGCCAGTCGAACTGGCCCGCGATCAGCGCGACCAGCCGTATTCCTGCGCCATGGCGGCCATTCCGCGGAACTCGGACGGCGAAGACCATCAGTTTCTTCGGCACGCAGCCACGAATCACGCAGGTGCCGCCCATGCGACTTTCTTCGGCCAGGGCGACCTTTGCCCCGGTTGCGGCCGCGGTGCGGGCTGCGCGCACACCGCCCGAGCCGCCCCCGATGACAAAAAGATCAACGTCGTAGGCCATCAGATAATCCGTGATGTCCAAAAGGCGTTTTCGTCGATCGATCGGCGGTATCTCGTTAATGTCTGATGTCGCCCGAGTTGATGTCGTGTATTTCAACTTTACCGTCGCCGTGGCCCGTGACGATCACGTCGCAAATGTCTATGAACAAACCATTTTCCACGACGCCGGGCACCTGGTTGAGGATCAGCGCCAACTGGCGTGCATTGCCGATACGGCCAAGATGCAGATCAAGGATGTGGTTGCCTTCGTCGGTGACGAACAAGTTGCCGTCGTCCATCCGAGGCACCGCCTTGTTGCCCATCACGTCAAGACCGTCCAGCATTTCTTCCAGCAACATCTGCGTCGTCTTCATGCCAAAGCCCAGCACTTCGACCGGAAGAGGAAAGGCGCCCAGATGCTCGACTTTCTTGGTGGCATCCGCGATCACGATCATTCGGTCCGAGGCGGTTGCGACGATCTTTTCCTGCAAAAGCGCTCCGCCGCCGCCCTTGATCAGGTTCAACTCGCCGTCATATTCGTCGGCCCCGTCGATCGTCAGGTCCAGCCAGTGCGCTTCGTTCAGCGATGACCACATGGATGCCCACCTCGCGGGCCAGTTCCGCGGTTTGCGTCGATGTGGCGAACGCCCGTGATATCAAGGCCTTCCGTCTCGATCCGTCTCGCCGAGGCATTTGACCAGAAATGCGGCCGTCGATCCGGTGCCAAGGCCCACTTTCATGCCGGTCTTCACAAAGCCGCTCGCGCGTTTGGCGGCGACATATTTGGCGGTGTCGATGGGCGACATGGTTTCGGACATGGTGAAGCTCCGTCTTGATTTCCGCCTTATAGGAACAATGGCCGCGAGTGGCGAGGGTGGCAGTCGGAAAATGCACATTTTCCGTCTGGTTTCTGCATCAGGAATCCGATGCGCCTTGGTGGGGCGTGTTTTTGCTCGCCATAGTGCCCGGCCTTTGCTAGAGACGCCCTCGATGCGGGTGTGGCGGAATTGGTAGACGCACCAGATTTAGGTTCTGGCGCCGCAAGGCGTGGGGGTTCGAGTCCCTTCACCCGCACCACATTATTTGACGAGAATCCTGTCATTCGTTAATGAACTTCCGAAAAACGCGTTGGGCGTGAACGGGCAGGTTTTAGTTAGTGGCTGAGTGATCGCGCAAGAAGAACTCCAAAGGCAGGTTGATAGAGTCTGATTGATTCAGTTCCGGTTGCTCCAGGCCCTCGACAAGGCCGATATAGGCGTAGCGATTGAATACGGTGTTGAAATCGTCGGGGTCCATGTCGGGAAAGTAACGCGCAAAGATGTCAAGCTGCGGCTGCACCAGCACGTGGTTGATCGCCGGTATCCCGACGCCAGAGAAAATCGCACCGAAGTATCCATCCATGGCAAGCCAGCCATTGGGATTGGCGTTCAGTGTCGCGCGAATTTCAGTCAAACGCTCGGACTGATGGTTCGTGAAAATCGCATGTGCTGACTGCAATGGGTTGAACATATTGAATGTCAGCACCCCGGAAAGCGCGCATGCAGCCATCACGCTTTGACCAGGGTACGCCCTGATCGGTGGCCACAGCTTTATTGCTATCGCGAATGCGCAAAAGACGCCGACGGGAACAAGTTCGCGCCAAGACACAATCAGCAAGTCGGCAGGAGGCAGACCCACCGTCGGAACGAGATATGAATATGAGATTTTCGATACAAGCCAAACGAGAGTCAGCAAGACTATGAAGACATCAATTCGCCTCTGCGTCACCGTCACTTCGAGGCTCGCCACAAGCCGTGCCAGCCCGAGAGTGAACAGTACCCCAAAGCCCCAAAGCATACGATTGTCTGGAACATAGTGCCAAAGGAGCGGCTTGCCCCAGCTTGCGGGCACAGGACAGAGCATCCACGCGCCTGCCACGATAAGTGCAGCAAGCCAAATGCAGATGGCCCGTCGATGAATTGCCAATGCCTGACGCCAGGCTTCTTTGCGGACAAAAACCAGTGCGGAAAGGGGGATTAAAGTGGCCACCACCGCGACTTCGCAATCGTTCAACCCAATAAGCGTCGCGAAATTTGCAATATTGAGGAACGGGAAAATATGCGCGAGAAACTGGAGTACCGGGAGATTTCCAGTGGAAACGACACGCTGACCGGGGTACGCCGTCTCGCGCATGATCCCGATAAGTTCGCCGTAATAGGCGACGAACACCGCCCCCAGCATCACCAGAATGAGCACACCCGCAGCGAGATTTTTGAGCGACAGTGTTTGAGGACGAAAAGCGAGGATCAGAACCAGAAACGCGAATGCACCCGAGATCATGAATGGGGGATAGACCAGCGAGAACGCCCAAACGCAGGCAGCATAGGTCCCCAGAACAATCTTCGGCAAGAAGCGAATATTGGCCATGAATACGACTGCGGGCCAAGGAGCCAAGGCGAAAGCAGGCGCGTTGCTTGACCACCAGACCTGAACGAAATGCGATGAAAAAAGGCAGACTGATACCGCCGCTGCGAACAGCAGTTCGGCACCGAGTTGTCGCATGAACAGAGTGTAACCCACCAAAAATCCGACCCACATAGACGCAAAATACAAAGAGTAGGCGTAGGCAGGCGGCAGTATCCAAAATCCCCAAAGTTGCGGCTTGAACACCAGCGACCAGTCCTCGATCGGTAAGGCCCAGAAGCCTTTTAGCGTCTCGCCATAGGGCGATATCTGGTTTGTGGTTGCGAAATCCCCCAACACTGCCGTTTGGAATAGCGGTGTCAGAACGGCCAACTCATCGGATCGGATGCCGCGCGCTTGGCCGAGAAGCGGGTTGGCATCAACCTCGAAGAGGTTCTTCAGCACGAAGGCGTAATGCGACGGTGTCAGCGCGAATGCGACATAACCAACAGCCAGTGCGACCAGAACGATCGCCAACGCCCAAGCCTGCCGCCGCTCGGCCTCAGATCCGGCACTGGAAGGCGGCGGAGGCATCAGCCTTTCGACAACATAAAGATCGCAATCAGGATTAGTGCGAGGCTTGGAAAGTAGAATTTGGGCAGGGCTTCGGAAAAGATCAAAACTGCCAGAACCGGAACGAATAAGAATGCCATCGCATTGAACATGTAAGCGACGGATAAAGGCGTGGTGCGAAGTGCCATAACCCATGCGGCCGTAGAAAAAAGATAGAGCAGCATGGCCAAAGCAATGATCGCGAACGGATAGATATTTGCCTGAAAGAACTCGGTCACTGTTTGCCCGTGCGCCAAGGTAATTTTTTGTGCCGCGTATTTCATGGCGATCTGGCCAATTGCGATAACACAGACTGAAAAAGTGATCAGTGCGAAATTCAGGCTAGACATATGCGTTCACAGCGAAAATGAGATTTAGATCAGGCATCGGAACACGCAGGGGCCACCAGTATTCCGTCCGTTTCGGCAGGTGATAGCGCAAGATGTATCTTAGATTGAAAATGGCGTTGATGTGCTCGCGCGCCATATAATAGTCGTAGCAATGCCC
>CAWJDD010000009.1:0-90537 GCA_963841595.1 uncultured Alphaproteobacteria bacterium
AGCAGCCATTCCCGAAAGGCGGATGTTTCACCCATTTCATCGGCTAGAGCCGTTCCTTGGACATTCGGCAATACCGAGCAGTCGCTGGGCAAACGGCGATGGAATGACGGTTCAGAGCCCGAAGCGGACTAAAAAACGCCGATTGCCTAAGCTGCTAGTAGTCTGCCCTCGTAAGCTTTGAGCGTATGGCGAGCCGATGGGCCGAAAGAGGATGGACTCGAACGAAGGGTCGGGAAGATATGAAATATCTCCTCGCGGCTTTGCTCGGACAAAGCACCCAATCCCACATGACCCGGATGGAAGCTTTCTGTGGGTATGCCTTCGGAAAACACAACCTCGTGGCGATCGAAAAGGATGTGGTAGTACTCAATAGTGTCAACTTCGACGGACTTAATCATCGCGCCGTCAACGAGGGAATTGGCTGGTGCCAAGACCTCTCGCTCGCCAAAAAGCAACTCCGTCCGCCAATCTCCGACCAGGATTCTGTGTTGCTTAGACACCCAGAGTTCGCGCTTATTTCCCAAGGCGTTCTTGGCGATGCGGATCGGCGCCAGCTCGGCCTTCCCGCAAACAACAGATGAGCCAGCCCAGCGAATACGCTGCACTCCATTGTTCGCTGTAACGATCCAGTCACTGGCAGCGAGAAACTCGACCGGTATTTCGCCACGAGCCGTTCGTATCAACGTCCCTCTTGCAAAACAGATAATGCTTTCGAAATTTGATACATTGGGCAGATTTGTCTTTGTAGCAAGTACATCGAAGTCCTTGCCGCCATCGAGATCATCGATGACAGCACTCGTTCCGATCGTGACGTAGTCAAACCCATCGTTGGTTTCTACCTTATCGCCGGTAAAGTCGTCACCAATTGTGACTACATCGTCGCCTTTTCCTGTCTTGACGTCATCGACAGTGGCACCGTCGCCGAAAGTAAGGTCGTCCGCGCCATCGCCGGTCTTTATGTCGTCTGCAACAAGGTTGTCGCCAAACGAGATGCTGTCATCGCCTTTTCCGGAATCGATGTCATCGACAGTGGCACCGTCACCGATCGTGAGATCATCCGCTCCATCGCCAGTCTTAATATCGTCAGCAGTTAGGTTGTCGCCAATCGCAATAGTGTCATCGCCATCGCCAGTTTCGATTTTCTCGACAGTGGCACCGTCGCCGATCGTGAGATCATCCGCTCCATCGCCAGTCTTAATATCGTCAGCAGTTAGGTTGTCGCCAATCGCGATAGTGTCATCGCCATCGCCAGTTTCGATTTTCTCGATGGTGGCGTTGTCACCAATTGCGATGCTGTCGTTGCCGCCATTGGTATCGATATCCTCGTTTGTCGTGAAGCCATCGCCAATCGTGAGCGTGTCTGCGCCATCCTCAGAGCCGTCATATTTCCCAAGTGAGACGTTGTTTCCGGCGGTTAAGGTGACGCTCTCGGCCTTGGTCGCCTCAATATCGATATCGCTGAGTCCAACGTTGGACGCGATGTTGATATCGGCGTTCAATTCATCTTTGACTTCGACCTCAAAGTTATTGTTGTTGCTTTCGTCGAACCGAATTTCGAAGTCGGTTGAAAGACCGTTTGCAGATTCAAAATTGGTCGATGCATTAGCGGTTGAATCGAAGATGAAGATGTCACCTTCATTGACCTGAATCGTGCCTCCAGCTTGGATTTCGCCCGGATCGAGCGGATCTTTGTCTTTGTCTACAACGACATACGTTGGCATTGCCGGCCTCCTAAACACATTGCACGTCAACTCTGGCTTGTGAGCCAGGGGACATGGCAGCGCCCAGGTGGCAGGATTACCTCCGCGTGCCGAATTTACGAAACGATCACGATCACCGACACTCCTTTTCCCCCGTTTCAGAAATCACATGGCCACTGAGTCTCTGGTGCCACATCAAGCCGTCGCTATGCCCACAACAGGGCTTGGAAGCCCTGGATCGAAATCTGCAAATGGCCGCTTTGTCCACAGTGTGTGAATTCGCGGCTTCAGATTTGCTGCAGACTTCGTGAATGACCGCAATCGCCTCTGCGGTGCAGCAGCGATGTCGCGGCAGCGCAGAGGGTTCTGGTGCTGCGAGCGCGCGCAGATACAATCTGGAGGCGCCGAAGCAGTCTTGAATGCTGATGCTCTGAACTGTGGATATATTGCAATTAAGGGTACAGAAATACCCTAAAACCCTCCAAATCCGCAGAATCTGATCAATTAGGGTACAGTGACAACAAGACCCGTTACAAACTTCGCCACAAGATTGAGAACATGTTCGGTAGGCTCAAAGACTAGAGACGCATCGCAACACGCCATGACAGATGCCACGAGCTGCGCCAAACATCATCGAGAACCACGAGAATTCCGTGCCCTCACCCGGTCGGCGCATAACCCGTTTGCTGGTCTTCGGTTTTCTGCAGCGCATTCGCGAAGGGTTTTGCCTCGTCAGATTAGCTGGTTATTTCCTTTATGCGGGCCAAGGTCGCGGTGTTTACTGCAACGCCATAGGCTTTTGCCGTGGTTCGTTTTCCCTTTCTTCCATCGCCTGGAAGGTGCGCATTCGGTTGCCCATGTACCGCGCCGACCAGATCGGCGATGCGGGTCGCATAGTCCGCACCGGCTGTGGCGTCGGGGTCGATTGCCAGAAAGAATTGTCCGGTTTTTGGTGGTCCGCCGACCGTACCTGAGAAAGGCGAAGCATGAATGCCGAGCGTTGCCCCTGTCATCGCGGCAGCCATGATTTCAACCATCAGCGCCACACCAACCCCTTTGTAACCACCTGACGGCGCCATCGAACCTTTAAGGCCAACGGCAGGATCAGTTGTGGCGTTGCCATCTGAATCAAGCGCCCAGCCGACAGGGATCGGTTTGCCCTCTCTCGCGTACTTCATCACCTCGCTTTTGGCAATCGTACTGGCACTTTGGTCGATATGGATCGCGGGTTCGCCATCGCGGCCGGGTGCTGCGATGGAAAAAGGATTGGTGCCAACGACAGGCGTCGCTCCACCCGATGGCGCGATCGAGGCTGGCGCGTTGGTGAACCCAATGCCGACAAGACCGGCACGTGCCAACCGCCCTGTGTGATACCCAAGCACACCGCAGTTATAGCTGTTTTGAATGGCAAGGCAGGCGACGCCCTGCTCGCGCGCAAGCGGGATCAACCGTTCGAACCCCAGATTGATTGCGGAATGCGCAAAGCCCGTGGCGGCATCGACCGTCAACGCGGCAGGGCGAGGGTGCGCAAGGACCGGAACTGCCATTCCATCGACTTTGCCGCAGCGCACATGTTCGCAATAAATCGGGATATAGGCCAATCCATGGCTTGCCACCCCGTCTGCCTCGGTGGCGGCAGTGGCGATTGCCAAGGGGCGCGCGTTTGCTTCTGACGTGCCTGCGGCGACAAGTGCCTGAAATGCGATGTCTTCGATTTCGGCAAGACTTATGGTTTGAGTTTCGATCATGTCTTCCTCGGATCAGTCATTGTCGGAAACGCCTGCGCCCGCGCCCTTTAGCCGGGATTCTTTAGTGGCCGGGGCATAGGTTCGATGTGCAAATTCAGAAAGAAGCTTCCAGGTTTCTGCATTCGGCCGGGCACGGCTTTGCCGCCGATTGGGGTTTGTGACGGTTCCACCCATGCTTAATTTGGCTTCCGCGGCATGTGCCGGGAACGCGCCGTGCAGGACCAGGTTGTCCCCGTCGGTTGAGGTGACCGTGCCGGGCCAGGCTATGGTGACGGTCTGCTTGATTTGTCGGGCCGCCAAGGCTGCGAATGGCACCAGAAAAGCGGGATCGGCTACCTTGCCGATGCGGATGCAGTCTGTGCGCAATCTGTGGGCGCGGTCGGATATCGCCGCACCTGTTACCAGTGGGCACAGCGTGCCGCCTTCTGCCACCCAAGGGTCTTCACCTGTGTCCGGACTCCATTTGGAAAGGTCGGCCCCTTCAAGCAATCCCAGCAATTCGGCAAGTACGGCGCAGCCGTCGATGTCGCGCGCGCAGAGCCATCGGGTTGCCTTCCCGGCCTCTTCTGCCAGCCCCCACGGATACCCTGCGCCACGCGTTGCCTTTTTGGCGGTCGCTTCGACTTCGTTCAGCGACAGGGTCATTTGGAGCCCTCTGGATAGACCCAAAGGTCGCAATTGCTTTGGGTCAGTTCCTCGGGGTAAGGCGCGCCGGCATACATGCAAATGCGTACCCAGCGATCCGACCGTGGGTCGAAATGCGTAGCACCAAAGAACGAAAGCTTGGCACGGAGCATATCGATAGGTAGCACGTTGTCGCTGATCGTGTTGTCATGGATTTCGCCATATGGAGCTATCTGGCTTAGTTGCGCGCGCCGCACCGAGTGGCGATGCTCGGGATGGCGGAGCAAGAATTCTGCCACCGGTACATCTGCATCCCACGTGGCCAGCGCGGCATATGCAGCGGCGGCATCTCGGGCGGGAGCAAGCGGTTGTTCATAATCAGCAATTGGTTCTTCGAAACGTTCGCCCATTCTGGGCTCAAGTTTTTCCTCGGACACATACCATGCCCGTGCGCAGTTCGCTTTGGCACCCCATTCAGTTTCCAACGCCCAGCCAAAATTCGTTTCAATTAATTTCATTACTTTGCTGATGGGCATAGCTCCGTCAATGCGGAAGGCATCCGTATTGCTGTCAGCCATGCATTCTGCCAACCCATCGACAAGATGTCCGTAGGGTTCAAGGATCAGAGAGGCCAAAAGTTCTTGGCCTTCTTCGCTTAGGGCGTTTTCTGTCCAACACGACAGATGATCCCATGGGTAAATGTCTGCAATACCCTGTTTTGCCAGATGGGATTTCAACGCCTCAAGATCGCGGCGCAAATGCGCAAGCTTGCTGATCTGAATGGGATGTTCTGAATGCCAGTTTGCAACCGAGGTATTGCTTCTGGCCAGAATGTCGAGAAAGGTCGCTTTCTCTGATGGTGTTGCAGTTTCGATTGAGCGCACACGTGCAATCGCTTCTTCGCGCGCGATGATCCAATTATTGAAAAGCACAGGATGGTTGACGATATAGGGCGCCATCCCAAGGCCGGTCGAATTACCAATTCCCAGACTTCGGGCAATTGTTTTATCAAGACCAATGGCAGCATTGCCGCCTTTCATGCGTGCCATGTGTTCAACCAAATCGCGCACGAATAGCCGGATCAGATAGACGGTGAGCATTTCGACCTGAAACGGTACCTGCATTTCGGGTCGATCTGCGATCAATTCACGGTCGGCAGCACCGAATTTGCCAGACCCATAGACCGCCGTGGTGCGCATAAGATACCCGACCTTATTGATCTGATCGGGGTCGGGTTGTTGCCCTTTGGACAGCGCGTCGACCACATGCGCCCAAAGACGCACGGATCGATTGGCGCGCGACAGGGTCAATTCGCGCTCGCTGACCCTTCCTGCTTCCTGGAATGGGACATTCTTGGACAGGCGGTCCACATCGGCCGCGTCAGGCACGCCATCAAACAAGGCAAACGTCGCGTCCCAAGCCTCTGCGATCACGCGGTCGGATCGTTGATCATCCGGCAGATCATGGGCGAAAGCGACCAGCGAATAGCTGTGTGTCGGCCCCCGAGCGGTATAGACCGCGTGGCCAACGCCTGTATCGTTGATGGCAAAGTCTGTTTGTGTGAATTTCCAGTCTTCATGCGCCATCCGCCGTGTCAAAATACGCATGAAACTTAGACGCGACTGATGCAGGGATCCTAACCGATTAAGCCTCATGACCAGCGCCGGATCCCGGCGAGCGATATGAGTTGAACCGGACATTATTTGGCCCCAGCCTGAAAGTTTACGTCATAAAAGCGGTACCAATTGCGGCCCATGATACCAGAGATTTCGTCAGTCGACATGCCCACAGCGGCAAGGCCGCTTTCGATATTTCCAAAGTCTCGATTGTCTTTGAACCAGCTTGGCATTTCGGGAAAGCCCGGCGCACCAGCGTTGCCTTCGCCATAGTCGATTTCTTTGGACCATCGGCCGACACGCATCCATTCAACAACGCTGTCGGGCTGATCCTGACATAAATCCGACCCGATACCCAGACCTTCGGCGCCATAGCGATCACAGCAATCCGCAATCATCTGGCAAAAGCTTTCCAATGTACAATCAGACTTGTTCTTTAGATGGTGGGGATAAAGCGAAAACCCAATCATCCCCCCCCGATCCAGAACGGCCCGGATTACATTATCTTTCTTGTTGCGTAATGCGGGTGACCAATCATAGGGATTTGCGTGGGTAATGGCGATCGGTCGCTCTGATATATCAGCCGCTTCAATCGTCGAACGATCCGCTGAATGGCTCATGTCGACAACAAGTCCCACACGGTTCATTTCTTTGATCACCTGCTTGCCCATGCGGGTAATACCAGTGTCTTCGCTTTCGTAACAGCCCGTGGCCAAAAGCGACTGGTTATTATAGGAAAGCTGCATGAACCGCGCACCCAAGGCGTGCACAATTTCAACAAGGCCAATGTCGTCTTCGATTGGGCTGGGGTTTTGGAAACCAAAGAAAATGGCTGTGCGCCCGGTTTCTTGCGCAACATCAATATCACTGGTGCATTGCCCCCGCATAATGAGATCGGGGAATTCTTCAAACCAACGGTTCCATTTTTCGATGTTCAATACCGTTTCACGGAAGGTCTCGTGATAGGCGATGGTCACATGGACAGCATCGACGTTCCCTTCACGCATTTGCCGGAATATCTTTTCCGACCAATTGGCGTATTGAAGATTGTCGATCCGCATCATGAAGACATGCCTGCGCTGATATAGGCCGTTTTGACGGTCGTATAGAATTCTGGCGCAGCCTTGCCTTGCTCGCGAAGGCCGAATGAGCTGTCTCTGCGGCCACCGAAGGGCACGTGATAATCCGTACCCGCGGTCGGCAGATTAACGGTCACAACACCGGTGCGGGCGTTTCGGCGAAAGTGTGTGGCACGCGCAAGATTGTTTGCAACGATGCCTGATGTCAGGCCGAAATCGGCTTCGCCCTTCACGGCAAGCGCATTTTGGGACCCCATTTCCATCTGCGCTTTGGTCAGGTTTTGGATGGTAGCGGTGGCGATGCCTTTGCCGACAGGGACCGACCCTGTGAATGAAATCGCACTTACCTGCGGGCTTCCGACCGGCCTTTGTCCGATTGATCTTCCAGACGCCCATTCGCCCGCAATAAGATTGAGTTCCACCTGTGACAGGCCCCCGCTCCTTGTTTGTTGGCTAACTCTGGACTCTGTTTGTCGCATCAGTCAAACTAAAATCAGTTGAGTAAATTTCAGAAATTCTGAAGCTTGGCCATTAAGATTGAAATGTTGCGTTGCTTTAGTTCTGTTGCACAGACCGGCAACCTAGCTGACGCCGCAGTTCGACTGGGGCGCACGCAATCGGCTGTTTCAATGACCCTTAAACAACTGGAAGAGCATCTTGGAAGGCGGCTTTTCGAAACGGACCGCAAGAACCGCCTGACCCCTTTGGGTCAAGAAATATTTGAGCTTGCCCAACAACAGTTGCGGCGGTTCGACGAAACGATCAATGCCATTGAAACCTCAGCCAGCGCGCCGCACGGCCTTTTGAGAATTGCGTCTGTACCGTCTATGGCCGGGCTGGTCTTTCCGTCTGCAATTGAAGAAATGACACGTCGCCATCCCGGCGTGCAAGTGGAACTCAGGGATATGGATACAGAGCAAGTTTTGGATGCCCTTGTCAGGGGAGAGGCCGATCTGGGCATCGCGTCCGGGCAGCACGTCTTGAACGGTGTTGGCTCTGAAATACTGTTTCACGACACTTTTGGCCTTGTAAGCGCAGCTGATCATCCCTTGGTCCTTGAACAGAAGCCGCCAACTATTGAAGACGTTTTGGCTTCGGACTTTGTCAGCAACAACTTGTGCCATCTGATCCAGGCCCCGAAACTTCGTGCGGCGCTTTCGACATCCAATGTGAGAGTACACAACACGCTTTCGCTGATTGGCATGGTGCGCACCGGAAAGTGGATCACGATATTACCTTGGACTGTCGTTCAGCTAATGCCGAACGAATTGGTTTTCCAAAATGTAGTCGGACTGGAAGAACAACGACCGGTTTCGCTTTTGACAAAAGAACGCTCGCCCCAGAGGCAACTTGCGGATGAAGTCTGCGAAATCATTCGCCAATTCGAGTGGAATGACGCGATGTTTCCACACCAAAGACAACAGATGAATAAACGAGGCGCCTAGCTCGATCATTCGAACAAGGCAAGCAGCTCGTTTTGATTCTGAATTCGCGACCCAATTGAATTAATCATCTCGCTTTGCGTTAGGATATTCGGACTATGCGCGTTCAATTTGCTGCGCGGAACCACGCGGTGATCGTCGCGCGGCTTTCATCATCCATCTGGATCGCATTTGGGGGCGGCATAGCGTGGCTGACGCCTGCGTGCAGGAAGATTGCCGTTGCGTGACGCGCCACGTCGCTTTCTGTTTCAAGCACCACGCCTTTCGGGGGCCAGCGAAGCCCATCCCAGGCGGGTTCACGGGCGTGGCACATCGAGCAGTTGCCGATCACCACGTCGTAAGCCCCTTCAAAGCCTTTTGCTTCAACGAACTTTGCCTCGTAGGGCGTAAGCGTTCGCGCCTCGGCCTGCTCGTAAGTGTCCAGCACGGGGCCCGTCGAAAGCCATGCGATCACAATGAAAAGGATGACCGTTACCGCCCAAGTCCAGTGCGGATTGCCCGTTCGGGCGTGTCGCGCGTTGAAATAGTGCCGGATCGTTACCCCCATCAGGAACACAAGTGCCGCGATCAGCCAGGAAAATTCGGTGCCGAAGGCCAAGGGATAGTGGTTGGACAGCATCAGGAAAATGACGGGGAGTGTCAGATAGTTGTTGTGGGTCGAGCGCAGCTTGGCGATCTTGCCGTACTTTGGATCAGGCGTGCGGCCCGCTTGCAGGTCGGCCACGACAATCCGCTGGTTCGGCATGATGATGAAGAAGACATTCGCCGTCATGATCGTCGCCGTGAATGCGCCAAGGTGCAAAAGTGCTGCTCGCCCGGTGAAAACCTGATTGAGCCCCCAACTCATCGCCACGATGATTGCGAAAAGCACGAGCATCATAAGCGTTGGGCGATCCCCCAAAGGGGATTTGCAAAGCACGTCGTATACCAGCCAGCCGACGGCGATGGAGGCTGCGGAAATCAGGATACCCTGCCAAAGCGTCAGATCAGCCTTGGTTGGGTCCAGCAAGAACAGCTCGCCGCCGACCCAATAGACGATCATCAGAAGGGCGGCCCCTGACAGCCACGTCGCGTAGCTCTCCCATTTGAACCAAGTCAAATGGTCCGGCATTTCCTCGGGCGCCACGAGGTATTTCTGGACGTGGTAAAAGCCGCCACCGTGAACCTGCCATTCTTCGCCATTCGCCCCAGGCGGCAAATGCGGCCCTTTGCGCAGCCCAAGATCGAGCGCAATAAAATAGAACGATGAGCCAATCCAGGCGATAGCGGTGATGACGTGAAGCCACCTGGCCGCAAACCCCACCCAATCCCAGATCACTGCCAGATCATACATCGACGGCCTCCTTAGATTCGTCATTACCACTCTAGGCGCAGTCGGATTGTTCTGGTATTGATGGTTAAACCCAAAGAGCTTCAAAAATAAGCGAACAATGTCCTACTTTGAGAACATACGAACTTTTGTCCGTGTCTATGAACTTGGGGGAATGTCTGCTGCGGGCCGTGACTTGAGGATCTCTCCGGCTGTGACTTCGGCACGCATTTCGCAGCTTGAAGATCATCTGGGTGTCCGCCTGTTTCAGCGCACAACGCGAAGCCTGTCACCCACCGAGCAGGGAAAGGCGTTCTACGCCGGTGCCTGTGCCGTTCTTGAGGCTGTGGAAGATGCCGAAGCGAATGTGGCCACAACGACCGACAGTCCGAAAGGATCGCTCTTTGTCTCGGCCACACTTGGAGTAGGGCGTCGGCTGATCGCCCCGCAGGTGCCTGCTTTTCTGGAGAAGTACCCGGATGTGACTGTCAGGTTGCGACTTACTGACCGGAAGGTCGAGATCACGACCGAGGGGCTCGATCTGGCGTTTTTTCTGGGTCAGCCCGAGGATAGCAATCTGCGGATGCGCAAGATCGCCGACGTTGAACGCGTGCTATGTGCGGCGCCTGAGTATATCGCCGAGTGCGGTGTGCCCGAAAGCGGCGATGACCTGATCAAAGATGGCCACGAATGTCTCAATCTGCGGTTTCCCGGCGCGACAGAATTTCAATGGAAACTGATGACAAACGATGGCCCAAAGCGTTTTCGGGTGACGGGGCGCTATGAATGCGACGATGGCGATGTTTTGACGGATTGGGCACTGGCCGGACGGGGCGTAGCACTTAAGCCGGTGTTTGAAGTGGCCGATCATCTGAAGGCCGGACGGTTGGTCCCTGTGGCGCTGAAGACGCCGCCTGTGCCCATTCAGATGGCCTGTCTTTTTACGCACCGCAGGGGGCAAGACCCAAAGACGCGTCTTTTCATGGAGTTCATGATCGAGAAAATCGGGCCGGTGTTTCAGGGAGCCGTGGCCACTTAGCTGCCGCGGTAGGTTGAATAGCCGAATGGCGAGAGCAAGAGTGGCACGTGATAATGTGTGTGTTCGGACATGCCAAACCGGATCGGTATGACATCTAGAAACCTTGGGTCAGTGTTTGGTACACCCGAAGCATCCAGATAAGGGCCCGAATGAAAGACCAGCTCGTATGTGCCGATGGCGAATTCGGACGTGGGCAGGATTTGATCGTCGGTGCGCCCATCTTCGTTTGTCACGACAGTTTTCAGATGAACGCGGATATCTCCGTCGATCTTGTAAAGCTCGATTTTCAGCCCCGCCGCAGGGATACCAAGGGCAGTATCCAGCACATGGGTTGTAAGGTATCCTGACATGATGGCTCCGAATTTCTGCTTTGGCACATCATTAACGAATGGCGTGACACTGCAAATGGGTATGCGCAGAAGACACCTTCAAAAATAATTTGAATAAAAATAGGATTGTTTTGGATTACAAGCAGCCCCAAGGGAGCGGGGCTAATTGTGAGACTATATCTACCAAATATGACCGGCTATAAGCCGGATGTGCCTGCCGCAAGCTGGCCGCGATGCATCCGCCTATGCCGTTAATCGCAGCTTCCAGAATGGATCAGGCGACGTTTGTCGCAGAGTTCGGCGGCGTCTTTGAGCACTCGCCCTGGATTGCAGCGGGTGCTTATGCTTTGGGGTTGGGCCCAACCCACGACACAGCAGCAGGTCTTCATTCGGCGCTGTCACAGGTTTTTCGGGCATCCAGCGAGGAACAACGACTGGCCGTTCTGAATGCGCACCCGGATTTGGCGGGGAAACTGGCGGAAGCGAAACGGTTGACGGCTGAATCGACGGCCGAGCAGGCCTCGGTCGGGCTTGACGCGCTGACAGACTTAGAACGCGCGCAATTGACGGCACTAAATGAGGCATACACGGCCAAGTTTGGCTTTCCGTTCATCATAGCCGTGCGCGACAACACCAAATCTTCGATTGTGGAAGCCTTCCAGCGTCGCTTTGAGAATGATCGTCACACGGAATTTGAAGAGGCATGCTGTCAGGTTGAACGCATCGCAGAGCTGCGCCTTCAAGAAAAGTTTGCGGCATGATCGGCAGTCGCCGCAAAGGGACGCGTTTAGTAGTCGAACGGTATAACGAAACCGCCAACGAATTGTTGGCTTCAGCATTGCACGGAGAGGGATAACTCATGGCGGATGCATCTATTGGGACACCGGAACAACTTCGAGACCCGAACTATACACCGGCGCTTCACCGCGCCATTCCGCTGGGTATCCAGCATGTATTGGCCATGTTCGTCTCGAACGTAACGCCCGCCATCATTATCGCCGGGGCCGCTGGTTTTGGTTTCGGATCGGATGCAGGCGCGCAGGGTTTTCCTGACATGACCTATCTGATCCAGATGTCGATGCTTTTTGCGGGCATTGCAACATTATTCCAAACGATTGGCATGGGGCCGGTTGGTGCGCGTTTGCCAATCGTGCAGGGCACAAGTTTCGCCTTCATTCCGATTATGATCCCGTTGGTCGCGGGCAAGGGTGTCGAGGCGCTTCCAGCGCTTTTTGGTGGCGTGATCATCGGCGGTCTGTTCCACACATTCCTTGGCACGTTCATCGGTAAAATCCGCTTTGCCCTTCCTCCGCTGGTCACAGGTTTGGTTGTAACCATGATTGGTCTGGCCTTGGTCAAGGTTGGCATCCAGTACGCTGCTGGTGGTATTCCTGTGATCGACCAGCCGGAATACGGATCGCTTTTGAACTGGTCCGCCGCTTTGGTGGTTATCTTCGTCACGCTTGGCCTAAAATTCTATGCACGTGGTATGTTGGCGGTTTCGGCCGTCGTCATTGGTATCATCGTTGGATACATTTATGCGCTGATGATGGGCATGGTAACCTTCGATGGGATCGCAACCAGCTGGGGGCGCGCGGCGTCTTTCCAATTGCCGATACCGTTCAAATACGGGTTCGAGTTTAGCTTTGCCGCGATCATCGGGTTCTGCCTGATGGCCTTCGTGTCAGCGGTTGAAACTGTTGGCGACGTTTCGGGTATCACCAAGGGTGGTGCAGGCCGCGAAGCGACCGAAGAGGAAATCCAAGGTGCGACCTATGCTGACGGTGCAGGCACAGCGATTGCCGGTATCTTTGGCGGCTTTCCCAACACCTCGTTCAGCCAGAACGTCGGCCTGATCGCCATGACCGGCGTGATGAGCCGTCACGTCGTGACCATCGGTGCCTTGTTCCTGATCCTCTGCGGGTTGATCCCCAAAGTGGGTGCCATCATACGCACAATCCCAATCGAGGTTTTGGGTGGCGGTGTCATCGTGATGTTCGGCATGGTTGTCGCCGCTGGTATTTCGATGCTGTCGGATGTCAAATGGAACCGCCGCAACATGGTGATCTTTGCGATTTCTTTGTCGATTGGCCTTGGTTTGCAACTGGACCCGAAAGCAGTTCAGTACCTGCCGGACACGCTGCGCATCCTGATGACCAGCGGTTTACTTCCAGCAGCAACAATTGCCATCGTGCTGAACCTGGTCTTGCCCGAAGAGCTTTCGGACGAGGCGACCGAGGAAGTCTCGGGCGGCCTTGCGGGGCATGGCGAAGGCGAGCTGGTCGGTGATAATCGCACCTAGGTTTGGGTAGACCCCAGGGACTTTGGCCCTCGCAGAGCAAACTGCGGGGGCCTTTTATCATTCTGAAGCGATGACGGGCTTTCCCAAGGGCGCACTAACACTTGCCAAGTGTTCCTGCCCCGGTCCATTCTTTCCGTGGGCCGGCGATGGCGTCGCTGGCTTAATTGCAGACCCAGTTCAAACATCCTGAACGCCGGGACTTTCTTTGCCGTTTGACGCGGTCGAGGGTTCCATTCCTTCGCGTCAACGGTCCACGGATCGAAGGAGCCACACGATGGATCGTGTTCAACACTATCGTTTTCATCAGGGAGAGAAGTCGCTTCCGTTTTCAACAGACGAATATGAGACGCGTCTGACGATACTGCGCGGCCAAATGAAAGAAGCAGGCATTGAAGTCTGTCTTTTCACATCAATGCATAACATCGCCTATTACTCGGGGTTTCTTTATTGCGCCTTTGGACGCCCCTATGCGCTGGTGGTCACAGCCGCCGAGTGCGTGACGATCAGTGCAGGTATTGATGCCGCCCAGCCTTGGCGTCGTTGCTTTGGGGACAATATCACCTACACCGATTGGCAGCGGGACAATTACTGGCGCGCCATCGTAAGCGTCACTGGAACCGCTAAGTCGGTTGGCTTTGAAGGCGATCATATGACGCTGGCGCAGTCCGCACAGCTTGAGGCGTATCTGTCGCCTCGGATGACTTTGGATGTCGCCCCGATGACAATGCGCCAAAGGATGCATAAATCGCCGGCCGAAATCGCGCTGATCCGGTCAGGGGCAGAGGTCGCGGATATTGGCGGTTATGCGATCAAGGACGCAATCTGCGAAGGAACGCGAGAGATTGATGTGGCCATGGCTGGCCGTGATGCAATGGAACTTGAGATTGCCAGCCGTTTTCCCGATGCAGAATACCGCGACACCTGGGTCTGGTTTCAATCTGGACTAAACACCGACGGTGCACATAATCCGGTCACGGCGCGTGTTCTGGAACGAGGCGATATCCTCAGCCTGAACACCTTTCCTATGATTTCGGGATATTACACAGCGCTGGAACGCACGCTATTTGTGGGTGAGGTTGATCCGGCCAGTTTGAGTATCTGGGAAGCAAATACCGCCGCCCATACCTATGGGATAAGCCTGCTAAAACCCGGCGCGACTTGCGCTGAAGTGACCGAGAAAATCAATGCATTCTTAGCTGAGCGCGATCTGTTGAAGTATCGGAGCTTTGGGTATGGCCACTCTTTTGGAGTGCTTTCGCATTACTATGGGCGCGAGGCCGGTCTGGAATTGCGCGAAGACATCGACACGGTGTTAGAGCCCGGCATGGTAATTTCCATGGAGCCGATGTTGACCATCCCCGAGGGCAAGCCGGGGGCAGGAGGCTATCGAGAACACGATATCCTTGTGATCACCGACGACGGCAACGAGAACATCACGGGCTTCCCCTATGGCCCGGAATTCAATGTTGTAAGCTGAGGCGAACGATGTGGGGCGCTGTTTGGCGCCCCGCATTTCTAGGACAACGCCATGTGACGGTTCACGTCCTTATAAAGCAGATAGCGGAATTTGCCGGGACCGCCCGCATAGCAGGCCTGTGGGCAAAAGGCCCGCAACCACATGTAATCACCCGCTTCGACTTCCACCCAATCTTGGTTCAGGCGGTACACCGCCTTGCCCTCCAGCACGTAAAGACCGTGCTCCATCACATGTGTTTCAGCGAAAGGAATGACGGCACCCGGCTCGAAAGTCACGATGGTGACGTGCATGTCATGGCGCAGATCACCGGGATCGACGAACCGTGTCGTCGCCCACTTGCCATCGGTGCCGGGCATCACTGTTGGTGCGACGTCGTTTTCATTTGTAACCAGAACATCTGGTAAAGGCAGCCCGTCTACGGCCTGATAGGCTTTTCGAATCCAGTGAAATTTAAGGACCGCGTCACTTTCGTTGGCCAGCGTCCAGTCAGTTTCCAGCGGAAGATAGGCATAGCCGCCGGGGGTCATCTGGTGTGTCTCGCCGTTGACAGTTAGCGTCGCGGTCCCTTCGACCACAAACAAGACAGCCTCGGCTTTAGGGTCGACTTCCGGATGCTTTGATCCGCCACCCGGAGAAACTTCCATGATGTATTGCGAGAACGTTTCGGCAAATCCACTCAGCGGCCGCGACAGAACCCAAAGACGCGTCTTCTCCCAGAATGGCAGAAAACTCGTCACGATATCGCGCATCGTGCCCTTGGGAATGACCGCATAGGCTTCTGTAAAAACGGCCCGGTCGGTCAAAAGTTGATTCTGGTCTGGATGACCCCCTGAGGGGGCAAAATACTTTGGCGACATGTACTCTCCTGAAGGCTTTGGACCAACTTTCATTGTAGTCGCATTTCAAATTTCCAGCCACCTGCGACAGACGAGCAGCACTCTTCGCAAAGTTTTGAAAATTGCGGAGAAAGAACTGATGATGCGTTCAAGATCGGGCGTCCAAATACAGGCTGATCAACTGGTCTATCATCTGCTCAAGGGTGCCGCCGACTTGCCGTTCAGATTTCGCCACACCCCAAATCCCGGTTAAGCTTGCCCATAGCAATGCCATATCAGCCGAGTGTTCTTCCTGATCGTCTTCGCCGTAAAACTGTTGGGTTGCGGTTTCCAATAGCCCGAACAATCGAAGGATCTCGCGATGGTATTCATCTGACGTGGTGTGGTCCTCTTTGAACCGGTAGGACATAATGGCGTCCCATTCGTTGGGGTGGGCCTTCACAAACTCGATAAACAGGATGCCAAACGCCTTCAGTTGTGCTGCGACCTCATCAAGCTCGGCGCCCTTGCTGCAGTGCTCGTAAAGTGCCGCCAGCGTCTTTGCATTCATGCGCTCGACGAGATCGTCCATTCCATCGAAAAGCTGATAGAGGGTGCCAACCGTGTATCCCATACGCGCGGTAACCTTGCGAACAGAGAGGGCGGGTATCCCGTCTTTTTTGACAATCGCACGTGCCGATTCGAGCGCCAATTGCGTTAGTTCTGCCCGTGTATGATCCGATCTTCTGGCCATAATTCAGAGACTTACCCCAAACGAAGAGAAAATCATAGAAAAAGCGTTGAACGGCGTTCATAAATATCCTACTTTAATTGAACGGTGATTAATTAATATCGGAGCTCACCATGTCGAAAGCGCAAACCAGTCTAAAAGGGGCCAAGGCTGCACAAAGGTCCCGGGCGGCTATGATCGCTTGGTGCTCGATCCTTGCAGGCGCGTTAAGCGGAATGGTGATGGGGCTATGGTCGTTTGATGGCCCGTTTCCCGCGCCAGAGTGGATCGGCGCCTATGACGCGCTTCCCCGGCGATTTTTGCGTTTGGCCCATGTCGCAATGTTTGCGCTTGGCTTCCTTCACATGCTTGTGGCTCGCCAGATCACCGAAGCGCCCGTCAGCCCGTCTTTGGATCGGCTTGGGCTTAAAGCCATGGCCGCAGGCAATATCCTGATGCCAACGATCCTGATCGCCGCCGCTGTGTGGGAGCCGTTCAAGTTCCTCACGTCCATCCCCGCATTCGCATTAACAACAGCCTTCGCCATCGCCGCGATGAGCGCATTTCGTCAGAACCAAGGAGAACCAGCATGACCCGGAACGACTTTGAAACCGAAATCCGAGCAATTCTAACCCGTATTACGGAAAGTGATGTGTCTGCCGTGAAACTCGATGATGATCTGACAGACGTGATTGGGCTCGACAGCTTGGGTCGCCTTGAGTTGCTTTCAGAGATGGAAGAGAAATTCGATGTCACCATCTACGATCTGAACACGGATAACATTTCGTCCATTAGCGACATGCTGGACGTCGTTGAGGCAGCCATGTTGGAGACGGTCTGATGCGTATCGGTTTGATTGCAATGAGCGGCGTGCGTGTGCGGACGGAAGAACTGGCCAAGCTTGGCGTAACACTTCCTGGTTTCGTCAATCGCGGCAAGGTGATCGCGTCTTTGCCCAGTCTGGGGTTGTTGACGGTGGCGGCTTTGACGCCGCCAGATGTCGAGGTCGAATATATCGAGTACGACGCCTTGCCAGAAGAAGACGAGCCGCTTGAGCGCTTTGATCTTGTTGGGCTTTCCTCCTTCACGGCGCGCATCGAAGCAACCTACAAACTAGCCGACAGGTATCGCGCTATGGGCGTGCCGGTGGTCTTGGGCGGGCTTCATGTTTCACTTATGCCTGATGAAGCGCAGGAACATGCCGACGCCATTGTCGTCAACGGGGCAGAGGGGGCTTGGCCGCAACTGGTCGAGGATTTCAAGGCCGGACGCATGAAGAAACGGTATCAGGGTTTGCGCAAGGACGTGTTCAAGCCAGACAATTACGTCAAGCCAAGGTTCGATTTGCTCGAAGGTCGGCCGTATAACCGGGTGACGGTTCAGACCTCGCGTGGTTGTCCGATCAATTGCGAGTTCTGCGCCGCAAGCCTGCGAATCACCTCAAGTTTCCAGCAAAAGCCCGTACCGCTGGTGATTGACGAATTGCGCGCAGCGACAGAGGCGTTTGAGAGCCCCTTCGTTGAATTCGCCGACGACAATACCTTTGTGAATAAGAAGTGGGGCAAGGCGCTTATGCGCGAGATGGCGCCGCTTAATCTGCGCTGGTTCACCGAAACCGATATATCCGTGGGGGACGACCCCGAGCTTATCGACTTGATGGCAGAAGCGGACTGCAAACAAATCTTGATCGGATTGGAAAGCCCCAGCCAAGGGGGTCTTCTGGACCTCGATCCGCACAACTGGAAAGCCAAACGATTTGACAATTACCTGTCCGCAATTTCCCGCATTCAAGCTGCCGGGATCACAGTCAATGGGACGTTCGTATTGGGTCTGGATTCCCACACGACGTCGGTTTTCGCCGAACTGAATGATTTCATCCGCGCCTCAAACCTTCTTGAGGTACAGCTGACCGTTCAAACACCGTTCCCCGGCACGCCGCTTTATGATCGTCTGAAACGAGACGAACGTTTGATCACCGAACGTTATTGGGACAGGTGCACGCTTTTTGACGTCAATTACCGCCCCGCCAAGATGAGCGTCGAAGAGCTGGAAGAAGGCTTCGTCTGGCTCGCGTCGAAAGTTTACAGTGATAAAGACTTCAACCGACGCAAACGCCACTACATGGACCTGACCAAGGCGCGACAGCGAGGTTTCCCCGCCTGCGTATAAGACTGATCGCGGTGTGCGAGAAGTGCCAGTTTGTGAAAAGGCTGGTGTTTGGGGCGTGCTACGCCCTGAACGAAAGGCCCCCTGTGCTGTTCTAGGTCTGAACAATCATAAGTCTTCAGTCCATTCGACAAACCGACCAGATCAACGTGGCTGAGCCCTTCGAAGAGGCTGAAGCTTACGGCTTTGCCCGACCGGGAGCGGCCTATCTTAAGCAGCTTCCGGCGCGTGAAGAAATCGTGATGCTCGTCGCTATGGACGACAAGACTGTTGTTGGCGGGCTGGTGGCCTATGAACTGCCGAAATTCGAGCAGGAACGCTCGGAGTTCTACATCTATGATCTGGCCGTCGCAGAGACATATCGCAGGCGCGGTATCGCTACCCTGCTGATCGACGCAGTGAAAGGGATCGCCAGAAAGCGCGGCGGATGGGTTGTCTTTGTTCAGGCGGACCACGCCGACGATCCCGCAATTGCGCTCTACACCAAGCTTGGCCGCCGCGAGGATGTGCTGCATTTCGACATACCTCCTGACTGAAACTCCCTGCCTTCTTGTCCCTGTCAGCCTGCGCATGCTCACGTTGTCGATATTCGATTTTCATCAAATCGTTCGGGCTTGGCGCAAAGGCATTCCGCCTCGTTGTCATTTGCGACCCGATCAATCTCGCGCGGCTGTCCTGACCTGACCCTTTGCGGGCGTCTCGTCTGCCTGAAGCATCTTGATCGCCTCAACAATCGGCGCGATGCTGGATTGGTCCATGAAGTCGAACCCGTGCAGCTCTTCCTTTCCTGCAACACGATCGGGGTTCTTCAGTCCGCCGATAATCAGCATCAACCTGTCGTAAAATGTAAGGTCTTTGGGATTCTGCCGACCCCGCAAGGCGAAATGCGTGACATGAGCAATCAAATCCGGTGGCAAGCAGCCGGCAATCCAAGCGTCCAGTTTTGCGCCCGGCCCTGCGCCGGACACGCTGAAAAGGATCGTGGGCTTGCTTTTGATGATGGCCGCGTTCCGCGTCGCCCATTTGTGGAACATCAGCTTGTGATAGATGATCGGACTCCCAAGGACGAGAAACCCATATTTAGAGGGATCACTCTTGGTTCCGTCGACGTCAAACACAGGCAAATTGGTGGCGTTAGCGATCCATTGCGCATAGTCAGCGGTGCTGCCGTATCTGCTTGAGAAAAAGATGGCGCCTTTCATGGTAATTCCCTTTCGTACAAAAGCATCAATACGCATTTAATTGGCACAATTATTTATCTGCGTCCGGCAAGTCAGAGATTGTCAGGCTAAACGTTCTCCACCCGACTATCATGTTGAAGAGTATCAATGCGAAGATACCCACAGCCGCCAACTCGCTTGGTTCGATTAAGATCATCACTGCGGCCACGATCCCGGCCAGCCCGAAAACCACGGTCATCCAACCCAACGCCTTGCCGTAAGCAAGGGTCCCCATCATGGCTAGGCCCAAAAACACCATCCCGATCGGCACCAGAACAAGCCCCGTCACAACCAGCGCATCGACCATGCCCAGTATCGATAGGAACGCGAACACGGTAAGCAACAAAAGACTTCCAAGCATTCCGGCAAAACCACCCCATCGCAAAGCGGTCAACTCATCATAGGTCGACGTTGCACGACTGGTCATTTCGGCCCCGGCTGTCGTTTCAATTGATGCGAAGGTAAATAGCTGGGCATTAATGGGTTTGACCGAGATCAATCCGCATTCGACCTTCTATCGAAGGGATCTAAAACCCACAACGACCAGGTGCACTGCGCCCAGCAAGCCCGGCAATACGATCAGTGTCCAAGAACTGCTATTATTTAATTCGCATGCGGGATGCCGACGCAGCACCCAGTGAAGCACGACGTGCACAATTGAGAACAGCGATAGCCCTATGGCGAAAACTGACGTTGTGCCATTTGTAGACCCCAACAAGAGCAGGAGGAAAACCGGTATATGTGACCATATGAAAATCTGTTCCCCCATGGGATCGGGAAGGCTGCGAAGGATCGGAAAAATGCGCCATTCGTGACGCTTAACAGCGTCAAGCTCATGCGTCAGAAGCGATGCCAACATCAGCCAGTAGAAAAGGGAGTCCATTGATAATCAATTCCGCAATGTGACAGCTATAGAGTACAGGCATCTTTGCGTGGGAGGAAAGAAATTGGTATTTCAGTGAGTTGCAGCGGGAAGGCAAGTTGGACATCGCTGAGCTTGGGATGCGCATGACCGCTTTGGGGAAAATATACGCATTTTGGGACGAGACCGCGAAACGGAGAATCCAATGAGCCCTACTTCACAGTGGCGGAAACAGCCATAAAAGGCGCACTGTGCCCCAAATCACGTGCCAGAAAAGATAAAACGCAAGCCGAAGCACCATCATGGCACCGAAGCCAAAGCGCTTGAACAGCCAGAGTTGGAACGCACTGAATGAGCTTACACTTCCAAAGACGAGCACGGTTTGCAAACCGTGTTCTGCCGAAAAAACCATCTGAAACAGAGGCTCGACAAAAAAAACGGCAAAAGAATCCAATTGATCGACACCCGGCCCTGAAGGAGTACCGCCAAAATCGCAAGAGGAAGCAAATGGAAAGCCTCTGACGGGCGAATTCCATTCCCTTGTATGACGATAAGAAGCGGGAATCCGATGAGCACCGCAATCGCTGTTGTCGGAATTAAAGGACGTGTTCCCAAGACCGGCAAGAACGCTATGTTGCTCGTTGCGGCAAATATGATTGCGTAAGATAAAGCAATCGCCGACAGTCCCAAATAGGCCCATGTTGAAGCGCTTGTATCCATTCGCTCACTCGTCGGGGCGTCTTGGCAGACGTTCTTATACTACTTAGCAAAAGGGCTCAAAGTTTAGTGGACCACCAAGAAAGCAAAGACTTTATCATCTGACGCTTCTAACGCGCGAACGATATCTTTTCGTTCTTCGGGTTAGCCACCGGGGCTAGGTATCGGAGAGGGATGTTGGGATAATATCCCAGACCTCAGCAATACGGCCTTCTATGATGCGCCATACGGCAACGACATCTGAAACGATTGTCTGGCCCTGAATGGTCATCGTGTTCTTCGTCTGTGTCACAACCAGCTCGTCTCCGACGGCGGTGGCCGATATGGGCTCCATCCTGAAGGTTCCGCCAGTATTTTTTGCCAACAGTCTCGAATAAGCCTCGGATTCCAGTCAGACCGACATACTCTCCCTGACGTTCCGGCAGCCTGAGGTTGAAGTAATGCCGAACGACGTTTGGTGCAAAAAGGTCATTCGAAGTTGCCAGGTTTTGAAGGTCCAACTGCTTTAGCAGGGAGAGGTTAGCGTGCTCTTTGTCCATAGTTACGCTCCGAGGGTCTGCAAGGATTTGTGCGCCACAGCGCGGGATTTTCCACCTAATCCGAATCCAATCGAAAGCGGAGCGCTTACACTTTCGGTCCCGTTTCGCGGTTGATCGGATAACCGCTCGCCGGGCCTTTGATGGGCTGAACCAGCATCCGGTCGAGCCACAGGTCGCGCCTTGTCCGGAATTGCTTGATCCCAATCGACATTCCCTCGTGTCCAGCTTTCGGTTGCGCCTTATACGTGCCGAGCAGCCTGTCCCACCAAGGAAGGTTAAAGCCAAAATTGCTGTTCGTTTCCTCAGGTCGGATCGAGTGATGGACGCGGTGCATATCAGGCGTAACCACGATCAGGCGGAGGACCCGGTTTAAAAACGTCGGCAACCGGACGTTGGAGTGATTGAACATGGCGGTCGCGTTCAACAGGACCTCGAAGATCAACACGGCAACGGCAGGCGGCCCCAAAGCCATCACGACAGCCAGCTTGATCCCCATCGACAGCAGAATTTCGACCGGGTGAAAGCGCAAACCGGTGGTCACATCAAACTCGAGGTCGGCATGATGCATCCGGTGCAGCCGCCAGAGCGCGGGCACCGCATGGAACATCACGTGCTGCAGATAGATGACCAGATCAAGAATGATGATCGAGACGAGAACCGCGACCCACCCCGGCACCTCGACGATATTGAACAGCCCCCAGCCACGGTCCTGAGCGATCACGGCCAATCCGACCGCGAGGATCGGGAAACTCAATCGCAATACAATGGTATCGATCACCACGAGGCCCAGATTGTTCGTCCAGCGGATTACCCGCGGAATATCCTGCCGTCGCCGGGGCGCTGCGAGTTCCCATACGGCCATCGCGACCAAAACACCGAGAAACGCGATGAGGCGAAGCTGCGGTTCGGCGGCAAGAAGGGTGTCTGGCATCGGCACTGTCGGAGCTTCCATGTTGCGGTCCGCGCGGCGCGGGCGTCAGGTTACGGTGAACTGACCCATCATGCCTGCATCTTCATGTTCGAGGATATGGCAGTGAAACATGAACGGTGTGTCGCGGCTTGCGGGCTGGTCGAACCGGGCGAGGATCTCGGCCTCGCCGGGCACCAGCACGGTGTCCTTCCAGCCGGTGTTCTCGGGCCGTGGGGGGCCGCCGTTCTCGGTCACCACTCGGAACCGTACGCCATGGACATGGAACGGATAGGCGACCATGGTGCTACGAACTTGCCAGCGCTCGACCGATCCGCGCGTTACTTCCAAATCTGTACGGCCCATGTCGAAGGGACGTCCATTGATAGCAAAGCCGCCGCCACGCATCATCATGCCACCCATGCCCATATCGAGCGAGATCTGCCGGGTTGCGACTTCGGCCCCCGACAGGTCTTCGAGGGCACCGTCCAGTTGTTCTGGCTGGCGGGTAATCCGCTTGAGCAGTGTTGAGTCGGTCTCGAACTGCAAGACGCCGTAGGCTTGGCCCGGATCGCTCATCAATACCGAAGCGTTGCCGTCGGAAAAATCAACGAGAATCTCGGCCCGTTCACCGGGCGCAAGTTGCAGCGTATCGAGTGCGACAGGCGCGGGCAGAAAGCCGCCATCCGTCGCCACCAGATGCATCGGGCGCGCATCGTCAAAGAACAGCGAATAAATGCGGGCATTCGAGCCATTGAGCAGACGCAGGCGCGTGATCCCTTGCGGCACCACGGCCGTCGCACCTGCCTGACCGTTGACGAGCATCCGGTTGCCGGCAAAGCCATGCATTAGGTCCATCATGGACAGGTCATAGACCATACGTCCGGATGCATCGAACCGGCGATCCTGCAAAACCAGCGTCAGATCGTCGATGCCGTATTCAGACGGCAAGCCGCGCGCGTCGTCCTGCCCGTCCGTCACGTGGATGACTCCGGCCAGTCCAAAATAGACCTGTTCTGCGGTTCGTTCGTGGATATGTGAGTGATACCAGATGGTTGCCGGGATCCTGAGCAATGGACATCTCGGGTTGCCATGTCGCACCGGGCTCGATCGGAAGATGCGGGCCGCCGTCATGCTCGCCCGGCACCAGAAGGCCGTGCCAGTGTGTGCTGACGGGTTCATCAAGCGTATTGTGCACCTCGGCGGCCAGATCGCCGTTCTGCATCAGGATGGTCGGGCCAAGATAACTCTGATTGAACCCGGCGGTTCGTGTGCTGGGTCCGCCGAAAAAGCTGCTGCTGCCTGACGTCGTGGTCAGCGACAGCCGCCCTGTCGCGCGTGTGTCCAGAAGCGGCGGCATGGTAAGACGCGTCAACGGTGTCTGGCCTTGGGCAAATGCACGTCGGGCCGCCGTTTGTGATAGGGTGCCTGCGGTCAAGAGCGCCGCGGAGGTCGAGGTCAGGAATTGGCGTCTTTTCATTTTGGTCTTTCGGTGCCGGGATTGGAAGTTTCCGAAAGTGGATAGAACCCAATGCGTCCGCCTTTGCATCGTTTGCGGGGTCGCAGGACGCACAACGTGGACGAGGATCAATCGGCCAGAAGTTTCTTGCGTTCCGTGAACTCTTCGGAGTCGATTTCCCCTTTGGCATATCGTTCCTTGAGGAGCACCAGCGCACGATCATGCGCGAGATGGCTGCTGCCGGCGGGTCCGGCCGCACCAAACAGGCGCAAGAGATAGATGATCCCGGCAACGATCCCGACCACGATCAGAATCATGAAGATCGGCCCAAGGACCATACCGAACCCGCCCCACTGACTGTTGCCCCACATCATGTCATGTCCATGACTGAACGCGCCGTATCGATCCGGGATTTCCCCGACCTGTGCCATCGCCGACTTAGCGGCAACGCCAAATACGGCTGCTAGGCTCGGGACAATCGCAAGTTTCCTGAATTCCATCCTGCATCTCCGTTTATACGGCATAAACTTTCGCCATCCCTTCGCGATATGGGGAAACCAAGCGCGGCGACTGATCTGGATCAAGATATCCGATACAAGAACCGATAGCGTATTGGGCAGATACGCTGTCTTGGATCATACCAAAAAGCGCAGTTCCCTGAGCTACACGATCAATCGCTTATTCTCCGACAGCTCGTTCGACGTGATCGATATTCGCACCCGCACCTCCCATACGAACAGCGGCTTTGGCATTCTGACCGAAACCGACGTCAAGGCGACGATGAAAAAGCTGGATGTCGAGATGCAGCCCTAGTTGAAGGGGTGTTGCGTCCAATAAAACAGTTAGTTACGGGTAAAGTACCGTCTTATTCCCTGTCCGACCCTAGTTGATCCGTTCCCTTGCTCGGCTGTTGCGATCTTTGCTGCGAACGGTTCCAAAGCTCTGGCACGCCGAGGATATTCGACTGATGATCAAAAGCGGCTCAGAGAATTCTCGATTTGGGAAGCGTGCAGTGAATCACATTGGCGCCGCGATCACTTTGCAACCGCGATAACTTTTTTGGACAGGCTGCGGTTCCGCTGCGCACAATTGATCGGGATCAATCGACGTCCTGCCCGGCTGAATAGACTTCCACCAACGATTTGCTGAATTCGGGGAGAGCCCACATGGAAACCAACGTTCTGCCGAAAATGGACATGTCCGTAGCAACCACGGGCTGTTGTCCGAAGTTCAATCCCGAGGGCTGGGACGGGCGCCATCTGCATTTCAAGGACAAGCTGTTCGTGCGGGCGACAACGCGCGGCCTTCTGCATGTGCCGATTAATATGGAGGCTGTCTTTTCACGCGTGCAGGGGCACATCGAAGAGGCCGCTGCGCAGGATCCCGAGGGCTATCTGGTGCTGAGCCGCGATTTGTCATCGACGGAAGCCGAGCACTTCTTTGCGGTGACCCGCGCGGTTCCCGACGAAGAGATGACGACCCTGAGCGGGGAGTTTCTCACCCGTGTGTTCGAGGGGCCCTATCGCCATGCCAAGGACTGGGTGCACGAGATGGAGACTGCCGCCAAGGCGGCGGGTCGCACCGCGAAGCGCATTTTTATGTTCTATACGACCTGCCCGAAATGCGCCCGTGCCTACGGCCAGAACTATGTCATCGGCGTTGCCGAGATTTGACTGACTTTTCAACAAGATCGGAGTACGCCACCATGAAAGATCCCGAACTGGATATCCTCATCGACGAACTGGAGAGTCAGGCGGGCATGTCGATTGCCGACTTTGAGGGTGTTGTTCATGCCTTGTCATATCTTGTTGCCTGGGAAGGTATCCGAGAGTGCTACGCCACAACACATCAGCACCACGGATGGTGCGATGCATGTTGCGGACGATGCCTATCCGAACTGGTCGGTGCATATCCGTGGCCGAGCCAACGATCGCGACGGACATTGGCATTGCACACTGCGGGAAAACGACAGCCGGGACAATGACGCTGTCATCGGCTTGGGGCGTTCTCCGGTCCTTGCTCAGGCCATTCTGGCGGCTGTTTTGCGGTTGTCGATGGTGCTGAAAAATGACGCGGACAGCGCTTGATCTGCCTCAAGTGCCGCTTGTCCCGCCGTCTTAGGATCGAAGCCAATGCAGCGCTTAGGAGGAAACGCGCCATGAGAAAATCAGCATCAAACAAAAGAGTGACTGCCACAGCTGTGGTGCTTTCGCTGGCATTGAGCGGCCCGGCGTTGGCATTTACCGCCTGTCAGGTCACGGACACTGGCGGGATCGACGACAACAGCTTTAACCAGACCGCGTGGAAAGGTGTGCTGGATGCCCAAAAGGACTTCGGGATCGAGGGGCGCTTTCTGGAATCCCAGGCCGAGACTGACTATGATGCGAATATCAATTCGCTGATTGACGGCGATTGCGACGTCATCATCACGGTGGGTTTCCTTCTGGGCGATGCCACCGAGAAGGCGGCCGAAGGCCAATCCGGATCAGCCGTTTTCGATCGTGGATTTCGCTTATGATCCCACCGATTGCCGAACGTGCTGGGACAGGTCTATGCCACTGATCAGGCTGCTTTTTTGGCGGGATATCTTGCCGCCGGCATGACCGAGACGAAAATCCTGGGCACCTTTGGCGGTATCAACATTCCGCCAGTCACGATCTTCATGGACGGGTTTGTCAAAGGTGTCGATCACTGGAACGCCCAGAAAAACGATACGGTCGCGGTTCTGGGATGGGACGTGGCCACGCGCGAAGGGCTGTTCACCAACAATTTCGACAATCTCGACGATGGCCGCGCCTTTGCGCAGAACCTTTATGACGAAGGGGCCGATATCGTGCTTCCGGTGGCGGGTCCTGTTGGTCTTGGCTCGGCTACGCTTGGCCGACGAGCTGGGTATCGAGAAGCTGAAGATCATCGGCGTCGATGCGGATCTTTACTTCACCGATACCCAGCGTCAGCATGTCTATCTGACCTCGATCACCAAGCGCATGGATGCGACCGTAAGTCAGGTGATCGAGAACACGATGCAGGGCAATTTCGAAGGCGGGCTGCTGGTCGGCACGCTGGAAAACGGCGGTGTTGATCTGGCGCCGTTCCACGACATGGATGGCCTTGTGCCTGACGAGCTGAAGGCTGAACTGGAAGCACTTCGGGCGGGCATCATCGACGGCAGTATTTCGGTCTCGGACTAAGGCCCGGGCCATGCAGGTCGAACTGAAAAACATCACCAAGCGGTTCGGCCCAGTTGTCGCCAACAAAGGGGTCAACCTGACCATTCGAGCCCGGCGAGGTGCTTGGCCTTCTGGGCGAAAATGGCGCGGGCAAATCGACCCTGATGAATGTGCTCTGCGGCCTTTACAGCCCGACTGAAGGCGAGATTCTTATTGATGGAAAACCGGTGCGGTTTGACGGGCCGGGTGATGCGATCCGGGCGGGCATTGGCATGGTGCATCAGCATTTCATGCTGGTGCCCGGTCTTCAGCGTGGCCGAGAACGTCGTGCTTGGGGTCGAGCCGGTCGGACGGTTTGATCATCTGGATCTTGACCACCGCGCGCGATGAGGTGCGGCGTCTGAGCGAGGCCTATGGGCTGGCTGTCGATCCGGACGCAATTATCGAAACGCTGCCTGTGGGCGTGCAGCAGCGTGTCGAGATCATCAAAGTGCTATTTCGGTCGGCAGATGTGCTGATCCTGGACGAGCCGACAGCAGTTCTGACGCCGCAGGAGGTTGACGAGTTCTTTCAGATCGTCCGGTCGCTTGTGCGAGGCTGGCAAGGCCATTGTCTTCATCACCCACAAGCTGAACGAAATTCTGGAGATTTCGGATTGGATCAGCGTGATTCGGCGTGGCGAGATCGTGGGCGAGGGTGACCCAAAAAAGCTGACCAAGCCTGATCTGGCTGAGATGATGGTCGGGCATCCGGTGGACTTCGACGTTGCGCGCGCAGCTTTCGCGCCGGTGAGGTGATCCTTGACGTCGCCGATCTGACGGTGCTGCGCGACGGATGGCGCGGTGGACGTCGATCAACCTGTCGCTTCAGGTCAGAAGCGGCGAGGTTGTCGGCATCGCGGGCGTGCAGGGCAACGGGCAGTCGGCCCTGATCGAGGCGCTTGCGGGGCTGCGCCGCCCCGTTGCGGGCAGCGTGCGCTTTGACGGAACCGAAATCACCTTTGCCTCGCCGCGTGCGCGCCATCGCATGGGCATCGCCCATATCCCCGAAGACCGTCAGCACGCCGGGTTGATCGGTAATTTCACCGTTGCCGAAAATATGGTGCTGGATACCTATTACGACGACCGCTTTTCCAGCGGGGCGAGCATCGACTGGGGGCGCGTGCATGACGAGGCCGCCACCGTTGCAGAGGCATACGATGTGCGCACGCCGTCGGTTATGGCCGCCGCCAGCCATCTGTCGGGTGGCAACCAGCAAAAGCTTGTCGTCGCGCGGGAATTGTCGCGCGACACACGTTTCGTGATTGCCGGTCAGCCGACGCGCGGGCTGGATGTCGGCTCAATCGCCTATATTCACGAACGCCTGATGGCCGCGCGGGACGAGGGCGACGGGGTTCTGATCGTGTCGTCCGAGCTGGACGAGATCATGGCGTTGTCGGACCGCATCCTTGTGATGTTCAAGGGCCGGATCGTTGCTGAATACCAGCCACATGAGACGCCCGTGGACAAAGCCGCGATCGGACTTGCCATGGCAGGAGCGGCGGCATGAGCAAAGCAATGGATCAGGCCGTGTCCGGCAAGCTTGATCGGTCGGACCCAATTCGAGGATCTGGTGGTCGTGCCGCTTTTTGCCTTTGCCGCAGCGCTTATCCTTGGCGCGTTGGTCATGGCGGCCACTGGCGTCGATCTGGCGACGATCGGTCAGTCCTATGTGGCGCTGGTGCGGGGGTCGGTCGGATCGGTGAACGCGCTGTCGGAAACACTTACTGCGTGCGGCACCTTTGGTGCTTGCCGGGCTTGGGCTGGCGCTTGGGTTTCGCGCCGGCCTTTTCAACATCGGAGCGGAAGGTCAGGTCATCATGGGCGGTCTGGCTGCCGTGGTCGCCGGCGTTGCCCTTGGGGACTTGCCCGCCATTATCGCACTTCCGGGCGCGATCCTTGCGGGCGCTTTGGCGGGCGCTTTCTATGCCAGTATTGCGGGTTGGTTGCGCGCGGCGACGGGTGCGCACGAGGTGATTTCGACCATCATGCTGAACCTGATTTCCTATCGCCTGCTTGATTACCTGCTGCGCACGCCCCTGATCCAGAAGGAAGGGCGCGCGGACCCGATCTCGAAATCCGTACCCGATGCGGCCGAACTACCCCGGCTGCTGACATTCATTGATCCGAACCTACGGGTGCATGCGGGGATATTTCTGACGCTTGCCATGGTCGCGGTCGCCTATTGGCTTTTGTTTCGCAGCAAGCTGGGGTTCGAGTTTCGCGCCAGCGGTGAAAACGCAGTGGCGGCGCGGTTCGCGGGCATGAACGCCAGCCTGACAATCGTCATGGCCATGGCCATCGCGGGTGCCCTTGCAGGGCTTGCGGGTGCCAATCAGGTGCTGGGCGTGCTGGACCGCGCGACGCCGGGGTTTTCTGCCGGTATCGGGTTCGATGCGATTGCGGTCGCTCTTCTGGGCCGATCCCACCCGGTCGGCGTGCTTTTTGCGGGTTTGCTATTTGGCGCGCTGGAGGCGGGCGGGCGCCAGATGCAAGTGGACGCAGGCGTCAGCATTGATCTGATCGGTATCATTCAGGCGCTGATCATCGTTTTCATCGCTGCACCGCTTTTGGTGCGCGCGTTGTTCCCTTGGGGCTTTCGCCGCGAACACTCGGGGGAGGGCGGGACATGAGCGCGCTTTCAGACAAGGCGCGCCAGCGGCAAACGCGCATCACCGGTGGCATCCTGATCGGCTTGGGTGCCTTGCTGGCCGTATTTCTTGCACCGGATGCATCAGGCGTGGCCACGTTCCGGCTGTCGCGCCCCACAGATGTCTGGCCAGTGCCGAACCTGGTCGTTCCGGGCGGGTCCTTCATCTATGTCGTGTCGGCGTTGCTGGCCTTTCTTGGGGTGCGCCAGTTTCTGCGCGGTGGCGCGAAGTGGAGCGCACTGACACTGGGCATCGGGCTGGCGATTGCGGTGGCTGCTTTTCTTGTCTGGGCGACAGCGGGCAAATCCTTTTCGCTGACCGGCATGTTGCAGGCGACCCTTGTGCGCGCTGTGCCGATCGCGCTTGGCGGTTTGGCGGGGGTTTTGTCCGAGCGCGTGGCGGTCGTGAATATCGGCATCGAGGGGATGTTGCTGGCTGGCGCTTTCACCGGCGCCTTGATCGGGTCGCTTGCCGGTGGCCTGGCCGGGTCTGGCAGCCGCAGTGGCGGTGGGTGGTCTTTTCGGCTTTGTCCTTGCCGCTTTGGTGGTGACGTACCGGATGGATCAGATTATCGCGGGGGTGTTCATCAACCTCTTTGTGCTTGGGCTGACCAGTTACATTTCAAGCCAGGTTTTTCAGGAATATCGCGCGCTGAACAATGCGCCGGTGTTCCGCGCGATCAAGGTGCCGTTTCTGAGCGACATTCCGGTGATCGGCCCGGTGTTCTTCAACCAGAACATCTTTGTCTATGGCGCGTTCATACTGGCAGGGCTGGCGACCTATTACCTGTTTCACACGCGAATGGGGCTGAGAGCCCGTGCGGTGGGTGAACATCCACGCGCCGCCGATACGCTGGGGATCAACGTCTATCGCACGCGGTATATCAACGTGACCGTGGCCGGTATGGTCGCCGGCTTTGGCGGGGCATGGTTCACGCTTGGCTCGGTCGGGCGCTTTGACGAGGGGATGACCGGTGGGCGTGGCTTCATCGGGCTGGCGGCGATGATCTTCGGGCGCTGGCATCCGGTTGGGGCTTTGCTGGCGGCGCTGATTTTCGGATTTGCCGACTCCCTGCAGCAGAAGCTGGCGCTTTTGGGCACGCCGATCCCGTCGGAGTTTCTGGCGATGGCCCCCTATGTCGCCACGATCATCGTTGTGGCCGGAGTGGTGGGCCGCGCGCGCGCCCCGGCGGCGGATGGCAAGCCCTATGTCAAGGAATAAGCTGGTCAGCGAGCTGGAAGCGGTCTTTGCCGAAGAGGGGCCGGTTGAAACAACCGAAACGTCCAAGTCTTGGGTCTTCATCACACCCACCTGGGTTTTCAAACTGAAAAAGCCGGTGCGCGACGATCTGCAGGATCTGGTGCCGTTGCGCGCGCGCCACGACAACACGCTGACCGAGATCGATCTTAACCGCAGGCTGGCGCCTGAGCTTTATGTCGGTGCCGTACGGGTCGGACGATTGCCGGACAGAAGTCTGACGCTTGACCGGCCGGGGGCCGAGACGGTGGATTGGCTGGTCAAAATGCACCGTCTGCCGCAAGAGCAAATGCTGGATACACAGATCGTTGGTGGTGTCCCAGAGCCCATTCTGGCGGCGCGCGTCGATGCGCTGATGCCGGTGCTTTTGGCGTTCTATCGGGCAGCACCTAAGTCAAGGCTGAACGCCAAGGAACTGATGACCGTTCAGGAGGATCAGCTTGGGATCGCGCGCCACGTTCTGCTGGATCCGCTTTTCGCCGATCATCACGCGCATGCCCTGCCAATCTTTGAGCAGCTCGATAAGCTGTGGCCCGCGATCACTGAAAGGCTGGATGCGCGCGTGCATGCAGGCGCCATTGTCGAAGGGCACGGCGATTTGCGCCCCGAACACATATGTCTGAGCGACCCGCCGGTGATTTATGATTGTCTTGAGTTCAACCGGACGCTGCGCCTCTGCGATCCGTTCAGCGAGGTTGTTTTTCTGGGAATGGAGTGCGCCATGCTTGGCGCGGACTGGATCGGGCCCCGGATGATCGCGGCGCTTGAAACGGGTATCGGGCCGATGCCGGACAGGACGCTTTTGCACATCTACGAGGTCTTGCACGCCATTGTACGAGCGCGGCTTTGTTTTGCGCATCTTCTGCAACCGGTGCCCCGCACGCCTGAGAAATGGATACCGCTTGGTCTGCGGTATCTGGGTATGGCGGACCGCCGGTTGGCTCAGGTGTCGGCAAGCTGCCGGATCAAGGCCGCAAACGCGGGGGCGGCGCTGATAACGCGGGGCGAGGTGTGATGCGCGGCGACGCTGTCGCTGACGATGATCTGCGACAGGTCGTCTGTATCAAAAAGCGCAGAGGATCCTTCCGAGAAAAGGCCGTGGGCGGCCAGGGCGATGCAGTCCGCGGCACCATTGGCCCGGGCAGCGCTGGCCGCGGCCAGTATCGTGCCGCCGGTTGCGATGATGTCATCGACGATCAGCACCCGCGCACCTGCGACATCGCCTGACAAGGTGCCGGTCGTTCGCACGCCCGCGCTGCGCCGCTTGTCAAGAAAGGCGAACCCAACGGGACGATCAAGCCGGGTTTCCAGTGCTTCGCGAAAGAGCTGAGCGCGTTTGATGCCGCCGGGATCGGGAGACATGACGCAAAGTGGTTTTTCCGCAAGATCGGTGGACACGATCTGGTCAAATACGTCCGCCATTTCCAGATGCACGGTCTGACATCGGAAGGCATTCTGAAACGCCATGATGTTGTGTACTTCCAGTGTGAAGATCCGGTCGCAACCGACCGCCTCGATCAGTTGGGCGACATAGCGCAGCGTTAGCGGATCGTGCTGTTTGGTTCGCCGATCCTTGCGTCCGTAACAAAGATAGGGCGTGACAGCGGTGATCCGCGCGGCGCCGTGATCGCGCAGTGTGGCCATCAGAAAAAGCAGCCGGCACAGCCTGTCGTGGACGGACCAAGTGGCATCGCCGTGCAGGCTTTGGATGACGAAGACGTCCTGTCCGCGCACAGATGTCAGCGGCCGGATTTTGGTCTCGCCGTCCTTGAAAGCGCGGTCTTCCAGCGGCGCAAGCGCCATGTTCAGGGCCTTGGACACCGGCTGGGCGATGTGAAGAGCTTCGGGGAGGGCGAACAACAGCACTGCTCTATCCGGTTCTGGCAAGTGCGTATTGATCCACCGCTGCGCGGACCGTGGCATCATCGACTTGCGGGAAAGACCGATAGGCTCCGCCGACAGCGGCGAAGTGTCGAAGATCTTTCAGACAAATGACGGTGTCGGCAAGGTTGCCGAGTTGGGCGGCAAGATCAGAAGGGCCGACCGGAAGCGCCACAATGATGTGTTTCGGTGCTGCCAACTTAAGCGCTTGCAGGCCAGCGTGCAGGGTCGCGCCTGTCGCTACGCCGTCATCGACCACAATCAGGTTTTTTCCTTTCAACACCAGCGATTTGCGACCGGAGAGATAGGTCTGCCGCCGCCTTTCGATTTCGGGCAAAAGCTTTCGACCCATGTCTTCGACCGCATCCGTGGACAGGCGAAACGACCGAGCGATGGCGTCATTCACAATGACTTGGGGGCGCGCACCGTCGGTCACTGCACCGACAGCCAGTTCCGGCCGCCCCGGTGCGCCGATCTTGCGCACAAGGACCAAGTCGAGCGGCAGATTATGCGCGGCGCAGATTTCGGCAGCGACGGGGACGCCGCCCCGCGGCAGGGCGACGACAATCGTGTCCTTGGCATCAAACCGGGGCAGTGCCGCGGCAAGTTGCAGTCCCGCATCGGCACGGTCCCTGAAGATCAGCGACTGGTGGTCCATTGGTAACCTCTTTCAGTACGAAGATAGGACCGTTTCGCACGCAGTGGTTTGACGAATCTCAATCGCCGATTTCCGCTCCGGGGGAGGGTGCAAGCAAAAGGAAAACACTGCGCATGCCGGATATCCTGACAATCACGCTGAATCCTGCGGTCGATCTTGCGACATCGGTCGAAAAGGTCATTGCCGGACAGAAGCTTTATTGCAAAATGCCGCGCGTTGATCCCGGCGGAGGGGGTGTGAACGTCGCCCGCGCGATCCGCAAGCTGGGCGGTCGCGCGACCGCGCTTTTCGCCGTGGGTGGTAAGATGGGCGAAACACTTGTGAATTTGCTGTTTGCCGAGGATGTACCGACGCACCCGGTGCAGGTCCACGGAGAAACACGCCAGAGCTTTGCCGTCACCGACGAGTCCAATGGCGCGCAGTTTCGGTTCAGCATTCCGGGCGAGACTTTGAACACGGACGAGGGCGAACGCCTGCTTTCCGAGATTGCCGCTGCCGCGACGAAGGACTGCTATGTTGTCCTGAGTGGTGGCGTCACACCCGGCCTGGGCGATGATTTCCCCATGCGGGTTCAGCGCGCGCTGACGCCCCAAACGGACCGGTTGATCATTGATACGTCACGCGCGCCGTTGGCACGACTGATTGCCAGCCCGACCGCGCCCGTCCTGCTTCTTCGGGTCGATCAGAAGGAAGCCGCCGTGGCCGCTCATCATTCCATGGACACGATTGCCGACAGCCTGACGTTTGCCTCTGGTCTGGTTGCGCGCGGCGTGGCGCGGATGGTGGTGACCGGGCGGGGCCCCGAAGGATCAGTCATGGTGACACAAGACGCGCGTTTCCACTGTCAGGGCGCGCATGTGCCGGTACGCAGTAAGATCGGGGCCGGGGACGCCTTCGTCGGCGCAATGACGCTGGCACTGACCCGGGGCGAAGCACCGGATCAGGCGCTTCGTTGGGGTGTTGCGGCGGCCAGCGCGACGGTCGGAACCGATGGCACGGCGTTATGTGAACGGGGGGTGACAGAGGCATTGTTCCAGCGCTGCAAGGTGGTGGCAGTTTAGCCTTTTTCGCCCTCGGCCACGTTGCGCAGCACCTGAACGAAACTGTCGGGCGTCACGGATATTGAATCGATGCCGAACTTCACCAGGTGTCGCGCATAGGCCGGATCGTTGCTGGGCGCCTGTCCGCAGAACCCGACCTTGGAGCCTGCCTTATGCGCCTCGCGGATAACGGTTTCGATCATCCAGAGCACGGCCGGATCGTCTTCGCGGAAAAGGGCGGCAAGCGCATCTGAATCGCGGTCGATCCCAAGGGTCAGCTGCGTCAGATCGTTCGATCCGATGGAGAAGCCGTCAAACCGGGCGGCAAATTCCTCGGCGCGCAGGACGTTGGATGGGATTTCGCACATGACGTAGACCTCAAGCCCGTCCTGACCGCGCTTCAGCCCATGTTCTGCCATCACGGCCAGTACCTTGTCTGCTTCTTCGGGCGTGCGGCAGAAGGGGATCATGACGACGACGTTGTCGAAGCCCATCTGCCCGCGCAGCCGTGCAATGGCCTGACATTCCAGCGCAAATCCGTCGCGGTAATTGTCGGAATAATACCGCGATGCGCCGCGGAAACCGAGCATCGGGTTCTCTTCATGCGGCTCGAAATCGCGCCCGCCCAGCAGATCGGCGTATTCGTTCGTCTTGAAATCGCTCATCCGCACGATGACGGGTTTGGGGTAGCAGAACGCCGCGATCCGCGACAGACCGCGCGCCAGTTGGTCGACGAAATAGTCGGGCTTGCTGTCGTAGCCGGCGGTCAGCTTTTCGATCTCGGCCCGCGCGTCGGGGTCGCTGACGCGGTCGATGTGAGCCAGCGCCATGGGGTGCACGCGCACCGCGCTGTTGACGACGAATTCCATCCGCGCAAGCCCGACGCCTTCGACCGGCAGTCGCCACCAGCGAAGCGCTGCACTTGGGTTGGCGAGGTTCATCATGATCTTGGTGTTTGTCTTTGGCAGGTCGTCCAGCGTCTCTTCGGTGACGATGATCTCGGATAGACCTGCGGTCACCACGCCTTCTTCGCCGCCCGCGCACGAGACGGTGACGTCCTGTTCGTCGTGCAGGATATGCGTGGCGTCTCCGCATCCGACAATGGCGGGCAGACCCAGTTCGCGGCTGACGATGGCGGCGTGCGAGGTGCGCCCACCGTGGTCGGTGACGATGGCGGCGGCGCGCTTCATGATCGGCACCCAGTCGGGGTCGGTCGTGCTGGTCACCAGAACCGATCCATCGACAAAGCGGTCGATGTCGTCTGCGCTTTCGATGATCGAAACGCGCCCTGCGACAGCCGCACTTCCGACGCTAAGCCCGGTGAGGATCACCGGCCCGGGGTCTTTGACTGTCGTAGCTTTTCAATGTCCCCATATCCAGCGCGCGATTGCACCGTCTCGGGCCGGGCCTGCACGATGTAGAGCGTGCCGGTCACGCCGTCACGCGCCCATTCCATGTCCATCGGCAGTCCATAGTGATCTTCGATGATCTTGGCCTGTCGTGCGAGGGTGAGGATCTCGGCATCGCTCAGCACAAAGCTCTGCCGTTCGGACTTTGACGTGGGAACATTGCGAGGGGTGCCGTCGCGGTCGTGGATCATCTTGATCGACTTGGCACCCAGCCGTTTTTCAAGGATCGGGATCAGATCAGGGTTGTCGAGAAACGGTTTGAAGACCTGATATTCATCGGGGTCCACCGCGCCCTGCACGACGTTTTCGCCCAGACCCCAGGCCGCGTTGATCAGTACTGCATCGGGAAATCCTGATTCGGTATCAATCGAAAACATCACGCCCGACCCGCCAGTATCTGCGCGCACCATCAGTTGAACGCCGACCGAAAGTGCCACCTGATCATGGGCGAAGCCTTGGATTTGGCGATAGGAAATGGCCCTGTCGGTATATAGCGACGCATAGCACCGTTTGCAGGCATCCAATAGCGCCGGTTCGCCGATGACGTTCAGGAATGTCTCTTGCTGACCGGCAAAACTGGCGTCGGGCAGGTCTTCTGCTGTGGCGCTGGAGCGAACGGCGACTGGCACGTCGGTCTCGTTTGCCGTGCTGCACAGAGCACGGTAGTGGGTCAGGATAGCCTCGGCCGTATCTTCGGGCCAGTCGCCACCCAGAATAAGCGTGCGCACGCGTTTGCCTGCCGTCGGAAGGTCGATCTTTTTATCAGCCAGCGCTTCGAGTTCGCCCGCTATCGCGGCGTTCAGGTTGTTGCTGTCAAGATAGGCGCGAAAGGCGTCGGCTGTGGTGGCAAAGCCGGGCGGCACAAGAATGCCTTTGGGTTCAAGTGCGCTGATCATTTCGCCCAGCGAAGCGTTCTTGCCGCCGACCAGGCCGACATCGCCGCGCTTAACCTTGGTGAAGTCGAGGACGTGTTGCGTAGTTTGAGCCATGCTCTTTCCCTTCCCTGGACGAGATCGATCCGGTGCCAGCATGGCGCGTCATGGAAGGAACGGATTGATACAAATCAGCCGGTGCATGGGTCGGCGGAAATCCTGCCGCATTGAGCGATATCAACCGGATTAGGCCCGGACCTGTAAGATCCTGCACCAGACTGATGACGCAATTGAAAGGACAGACCATGGAAAACGTTGAAAGCCTGCTAAAGGGGACGGTCGAAGAACTGGACCGCTTATTGAACGCCAAGAACGTCCTCGGCGATCCGATCGAAAAGGGGTCCTCGACCGTTATTCCTATTGTCAGCTATGGATTTGGGTTCGGTGCCGGAGGCGGCGGCAACTCAAAGATGGGGGACGGTGCGGGCACCGGTGCCGGTGGCGGGATAAAGCCCGTTGGCGCGATTATCATCGACGATAAGGGCGCACGTGTGGAATCGGTTCAGGGGGCACTGTCCAGCTTTGCCGAAGTGCTGGGCAAGACTGCTCGAAAGGCCATGAAAAAGGCAGCCAACGGCGCGCAATCGAAAAGTGCGCAAAGCTGAGGCGGGGCGATGACCCTGGTGGTGACAATTCTGATCTGGCTGCTGGCAGCGGGTCTTGGTCTATTTGTCGTGGCGATGGTCACACCGCTTCGGATCGAGCTTATGTTGACCAGAGAGGACGCGGTGTACGGTTCGGTGGCGCTGCGTCCCTTTGGCCGCTTTGGTCCTCGAATTGCGTTGTCCGGTCGTAAGAAGAGGGAAGCGGCGCCCAAGGCCGCCTCCAAAAAGCGGGCCAAGGGCCGTGTCTGGCGGCGAAAGCCGCAGCGGATTGTGCGCGCAGCGATACGATTGGTGACGGAAATTCTTGGGCGGGTGCACGTCGATGCAGCGGTGCTTGATATGCGGTTCGGTTTTGGTGATCCAGGGGAAACCGGTCAGGCGTTTGGTCTGATGACACCATTGATTTATGGCACGTCGGCCATGCCGAAGGTGCGTGTCAAAGTCGAACCAGTGTTCGACCAGACCGTTTTTACCGGACAGGTCGCATTGGATCTGTCCTTGATCCCGGCCGCGCTTCTGGCGCCCTTTGTCCGTTTTGGCTGGACTGCGTTCGGGCCGGACCGCTGACGCTGCTCTGACCGCTTTAGACGATATCGCGCATATCGAGCCCATAGTCTTCGTTCACCCGAAAGACTTTGCCGTTCGGGATCTCGTCCCAATGATCAGCCTGCGTCACTGGTTCTGACGCAATTTCAACGGCGCGGTATTTTTGGGTGGTCTCGTGGTGAACATGCGGTCGCTGGCAGATCGGGCAGTCGAAGACGTGATCGCGGTAAAGGTGCACGAGGGTTCGGTTGAGGCGTGACCCGATCATGTGCTCGCCGTCGGTCAGTACAATGTTCAGACCGGGGCGCGCCGCCGGGTCGATCTGGTGAACCCAATGCACGATCTGGGCCAGTCCTTGACGTACCGTATCCAGAAGCCCGATTTCCGGATGTTGCAGAAAGAGGCTCATGAGATAACGAAAGACGTGTTCGCTGTCGGTTTCGCCAGTGATGTCATTGCGATGGATCGGGTCCATCGCGTTCAACATCGACATTCGAACCTCGTCAAAATGGGGCACCGTACCGTTGTGGGCGAAAATCCAGCGGCCGTGGTGGAAAGGGTGGGTGTTTTCGATACTAACGGACCCCACTGTGGCGCGCCGTACGTGCGCCACCACTGTGCGCGCATAGACCTTCGCGGCCTTGCGGCTGAAATGCTCGCCATGAAACGCCGCCCAGGTCTGTTTTTCGATCTTGGGCACGCCGTCGGGATAGTCGGCCACCCCCCAGCCGTGACCATGCATGTAGCCTTTGCTGTCGCTTTTACTCTGCGCCATCAGCGCGTTTTGTGATCTTACCAGACCACATTCCACGCGCGTCGGTTCGTTAGCGCGCATTGCATAGAGACGACACATCGACGGAGACTCCTTTGGTGCGTGTTGCACGCAGTCAAGCGCACTGCGGCGGTCGCACCACGACATTTGTCAATCCGAGGCGAAATCTGTGCGTTTAAGCTGCCCTGAACCGACAACTGACAATGGCGAACGATGTGACCATGCCCTTTAACATCCAGCTTTCGCTGCAGGAAAACCGCGAGGCGGATCGGCTTGCCGCGAGTTCTTGTGCAGGATGAGCCGGCTTTGACAGGCGCGCTGGATTTCGGGCCTTACGTGGTGCAAGGCGAGGGGCCGGGTCCAAGGATCCTGATTGGGGATCAGTCCGAGATCCCGCTTTTGGCCACGCCGATGCCGCAGGTGCTGGACCATCGGATCGCGCTTTTGGCACGCGACGGTGACGTGGTGATCCTGCGCACGCCAGATCCGGAATTCTTCGACTATATCGGCACTGTGCTGCATCGGCCGGGTGTAACCAGCCTTGGTGCGGGCCTTGATACGAGGGAACCGGTGGTCCGCCAGTGTCGCAGCACGCCTGCGTTGCGCACGCCGCTGGAGGCGCTGGTGACGCGCAAGGGCGGTGCCACGTTGCAGTCCTATATGACCACGGGGAACACTTGGCGGTTGGCGCAGTCGCTGGGAGAGGCCACCGGGCAGCGCGTGCATGTTGCCGGTCCCGGACCACGCATTGCCCGGCGGGCCAACGACAAGCTTTGGTTTGCCGATCTTGCGCGCCGGGTACTGGGCAGAGATGCCTTGCCACCGACGATGCGCGCTTTTGGACCTGCCGCCGCCGCCGGGTTGGTCAGGCGTCTGGCCCGTCAAAGCGAACAGGTGATCGTCAAGGTGCCGGACAGTGCCGGATCGGCTGGCAACATCCTTCTGAAAAGCGATGAACTGGCCGACGTGTCGCTTGCAGTGCTGAGCAGGTTTCTGCGGCGGCAGTTGAGCGTCATCGGATGGCGCGGGCGCTATCCTCTTTTGATAGGTGTCTGGGACAGGAACGTGACGTGCAGCCCCTCGGTTCAGATGTGGCTGCCCCATATCAAAGCCGGACCTCCGCGCGTGGATGGCGTTTTTGAGCAGCGCGTGCGCGGGATCAGCGCGGCCTTCATTGGCGGGGCACGTTCAACCCTGCCGGAAAGCGTCCAGACGCAGCTTGCACATGAAGCGCAGCGCGTCGCCGCGGTGCTTCAGCGTGTCGGATTTTATGGGCGCTGCTCGTTCGATGCGGTTCTTGTGCAGGATGGCAGCGGTGGTGTTCGGCCGCACTGGATCGAATGCAACGGACGCTGGGGCGGGGTCTCGATCCCGATGACGGCCGCCGCCTCGCTGGCCGGTGGAATGCCGCCAGAGGGTCTTGTGATCCTGCAATCCAGCGTCGGCGCCCGCGGGTTGTCGATGGCAGATCTGTTGGCTTGTTTGGATCCGCTTCTATTCCGTCCTGATGACACCACCGAGGGCATCGTCATCGTTGCACCGCCGCAGGGCGTGGCCGAGACGAAGTTGACCCTGATGGCAATGGCCGCTGCGCAGGATCGGGCGGAACGGTTGATGGATATCGCCCTGACCCGGCTTGATTTCTGATCGCGGCGGCCCCCGCATGGCTTGAGCAAGATCAACTGGTTGCTTTTCCACGTCGCTAACATTGCTGTAGATAAACCAGACAAGGACGTCACCCGTGTCACCGTCCCCAAGCACAAAACAGACTTCTAATGAGGCGGAGAACCGCTTTATTTCTGAGAAGCTGGAAGAAGTCGCCGATCTTCTGTCTGCGCAGAATGCGGGGCCTTTCCGCGTGCGCGCATACCGGGATGCTGCCGACTATGTCGCGCGGTATCGCGGTGCGTTGCGCGACGTCCATGCGAAGAAGGGCAGGGGAGGACTTGTGGATCTTCCGACCATCGGTGAAAGCATCGCCGCAGCGATCATTGAATTGCTGGATACCGGAGCGCTTGGCCTGATCGACCGGCTGCGCGGTGATCTGGACCCGGAACAGGTCTTTACAACGGTGCCGATGATCGGACCGAAGCTGGCCGAGACGATCCACGACACGCTTGGCCTCGGCTCGCTTGAGGAACTGGAAACCGCTGCATATGACGGGCGGCTTGCGGCATTGCCGGGGATCGGTGCGCGCCGCCTGCGCAGCATTCAGCATTCGCTGGCCGAGATTCTTGCCCGGCGGCGGCCGCGTTCGGACCGGGCCGAGGTGCCGGCGCCACCGGTCGATCAGATTCTCGATGTTGACGCAGAATATCGCCGGCAGGCCGCCGAAGATACCTTGCCGAAGATCGCGCCACGCCGTTTCAACCCGTCTGGCGCGGCCTGGTTGCCAATCCTGCACACGCAGCGCGGACCTTGGCGGTTCACTGCGCTTTATTCGAACACACCGAATGCGCACAGGCGCAAACGGACCCATGATTGGGTTGTTGTCTTCTTTGAAAAGGACGGCGCGCCCGAGGGGCAATCCACAGTGGTAACCGAAACGCGTGGCCCCTTCGCCGGGCAGCGCGTGGTGCGTGGACGCGAACCTCAGATGGCCTCATAACTTGCGCTGTCACCCCAGAGGCGGCTCGATTTCGGGTGGCGGTGACGGATCGAGCGGCGGCTCGGTTTCTGGGGTTGGGACAGGTTCTGCCGGTACTTCCGGTCTGTCCGGAGCCTGTGGCGGCTCGGGTTCTGGCGGTATTTCGGGGTGAACGGGCTTGGGATCGTCTTCCTGCACCTTGGCCTCTGCGTTTCGGTCTTTCTTAACGGATTTCATGATGGTCTCCAAATCGAGCGGCTTTTCGTCGACATTGACGCTAATTGATCGTCGCGCAGTCAAAATGACGCAAATCAATTAAAGTAGGGCACTTTGGGCCAGACAATGTCGTGAAGGAGGAAGCGATGCAAGACACTGCCAAACTGACGTGTCTGTCCTGCGGGCAGGTGAACCGTGTGCCCACAGCCAGGCTTGATGCGGGGCCCAAATGTGCAAAATGCGGGACGCCGATGGTCGGCGGGGACGTTGCAGAAATCGATATGCCGGTTCATGACAAAGCCACGAAGGCCGACGATCTGCCATTGATTGTGGATTATTGGGCGCCGTGGTGCGGGCCCTGCAAGACGATGGCACCGGAATTTGCCCGTGCGGCGACGGCGCTTCGGTTCAAGGCACGCTTCGCCAAAATCGACACCGAGCAATTTGCCGAAGTTTCACAGCGCCTTGGGATCAGAGGTATCCCCTTGTTAATCCTGTACGCCAAGGGGCGCGAGGTTGCGCGTCTGCCCGGTGCGCGCCCGGCCGCCGAAATCGTGGACTTTGTGAAGCAACATCTGTAACGGTTCGTTACGTTTCAGGGTTCAGGTGAAGCGCGGCTTTGGCGAGCGCGATCGTTTCCTTCAGGCTTCCCGCTGCTGAAATTCGCTGCCAATCGTCCGGCGCGGTGTCAGCCGCGCTTTGGCGACGTACCACGGTTTCGTCGGCGTCCGAGGCATCGTCCGCGCGCGACCGAACACGGTCAATCAGGACGGGCAGGGGGGCATCAAGCCACAGCGTTTGCAGCTTTGCCTTGGCCTTGCGCCCCAGGTCGATTGCCTTGCGGCGGTCTTCGGGGTTCAGAAATGTTGCGTCCAGAAGCACTGAATGACCCGCGCCAAGGATTGCGCCAGCGCGCGCAAACAACCGGTCGTAAACGGCGGCGCGGGCGGCGGGTTCATAGTTGGCAGCGGCAAGCGGCGTTTTATCAGACACACCGCGCATGACTTTGCGTTCCAGATCGCTGCGCACGTGAACAGCGCCCGGTGCCGTGCCGATCAACGGTGCCAGAGCGTGGGAGAGGGTGGATTTCCCGGACCCCGACAAGCCACCGACAAGGGTAAGCGACGCAGGCGGCGGTGACAGAAATGCGACGGCCTCGTTGAGGATGCGCACAGGTTCGGTGACTTGGTCGGCACCGGTGACATTTGCCGTCTGCACCAGAACCATCGCGCGGATCGCTGCGCGCACGCTAAGAAACAGGGGCAGGACCACGAGGCCCTCATCCTGGCGCCCGGACGCTGCCAGCAAATAGGCGTTGAGGGCCATGTTGGCGGCGCGTCCAAGGCCCCGGTGCCGCAGGTCCATGATCAGGTAGGCAAGATCATAGAGCACATCGCAAGTGCCCAGCACTTCGTCGAATTCAAGCGCGTCGAAGGGCACGGGCTTGCCGTCCAGAAGCACCAGGTTTCGCAGGTGCAGATCGCCGTGACACCGGCGCACGTGACCGGCTTTGGCGCGGTGCTGCAACCAGGCGACAGTCTGCGTCAACGTGCGTCGGCTTTGTGTGTGGAAGGTCTCGATCAGCGGTGCCCCAAGCGCGTCTGTCATGTCGGCGAAAACGCGGTCCAGTTCGTCGAGAATATCGCGGATCAGTTCTGCGCCATCCGCGTTACGCTTTGGGCTTTGTTCGTGGAAATCGAAAATAGCCACACCAAGGTCGTGGGCCAGCGTGTCGTTGATGCCCTCCCTCTCGGCAATGACTGCCAGTTCGGCCTCGGCCGGAAAGCGCCACATGCGCAACACCCATTCAACCGGTTCGCCCGGGCCATCCAGCGCAAGACTGCCATCGGGTGCGCGCGTGACGGCAACAACCTTCTGATAGATCCTGGGTGCCACGGGTTTGTTCAGCTCAAGCTCGCGGCGCAGCATGGCTTCACGCAAATCCAGCGTGGACAGGTCCATATAGTCATAGCGGACGGCGCGTTTCATTTTCAGCGCGACATCCCCGGCCAGAAAGACCAGCGCACCATGCGTTTCGACAACCTCGACCGGCCCGCCCCCGGGATGACCGTCAGGCGAGGTCAGAAAGGTGATGACTTCGGTTTGCACGGGGGGTTGTCCCTTGTGACGCTGCAATGGCCTTGGCGGATATGGCCGATCAGGGTCGGGTCAAACCGGACATGTCGACCTCGACGCGCTCGGCAAGGCTTTCAAGGCTGTCGTAAAGAAGCTGAAGCGCATAGTGCGGGTTGTGCGTGTAGATCGCGGTTTCCTTGGCCACCAGTTGATAGTTGTAGGCCGCTTTCAGCAGACGCGGCGTCCAGCTTTGATACCGGTTTGGAAAAGCGGCCTCGGCCTCGGATGCAACGCCGTCTCCGTCTCCGTCGATGAAGAAATATGGATATGATTCAACGGCATAGACAACTGGCACCTGTGTAGTCTCGGCGGCATAAAGCTGGATCGCTTCGCCAAGACGTGCATGCAGGGTATTGACCGGGTCGGAAATACCCTCGGCAGTGTCTCCATCGCCGTCAAAGTCGGCAGGCGATGTTCTGATTTCGGCGAACGTCTCGGCACCTTTATGGCAGGTGACGCAGGTTTCCAGACTGACGTCCAGCGCGTGCGGACTGTGGCAACTGGTGCAGGTGTTCAGGTTCGGCACATGTAAAAACTGACCCTTATAGACCTTGCCTGGATATTCAAAGCCGCCTTTGGCAATGCCCCCCATCAAAGTTGAAGCCGAGGGTGCGTAATGCACATTGATGAACGTAAGATCGCCTGCCACGACGTCATCGTCCAGACCGGCGGTTGCGTTTACAACGGTCTCGGTCGAGGCGCGGCCCTGATGGCAGACCGCGCAAATCGCCGATGAGCCGAACGTGTCTATCGTGACGCCGGAGGGAAATGGCACCGATACCAGTTCGGTCGCGGCAGCATTGTGACAAACGGCACAATCGACCGTGGTGCCCAAAGCAACCGGATGGTCGATAAGACCAGGGGTCGACATCGGACCTTGCACGTAACTGATGGCCCCGGTGCTGGAATGGCAGACGGCGCAGGTTCCCGGAACTTCTCCGTCTTCGTTCCAGTGGACGAACGCTTCGGACGTGCGATCGCCGTGTGGCGAATTCAGCCAGGCTTCGGTGATATCGGCAAGCGAAGGACGGCTGTCTTGTGCCGATGCTGTGGTGCCAGCCAGCGCGACACATATTCCAACCGCAATTGCCAGCGGCCGCCTCAGTGAATGCATCATCGCGGTGTCCTTTCCGAAACTGGTTCAAAGTCATTGTTACGGACAGGATAAAAGCTGGCCTTGACCGAGATCAATGCAGCCGAAGCTGCGGCTCGTAAAACTTTCATAAATAGCACAAACTGCGCCTGTCGTTTGCAAGGATGTGCGGTCCCTAAGGTCATGAGACGTTGAGACATTTTAAGATCAGAAAGGGCGAGTGGCCATCCGCCGAGGGCGCGTCTTTGCAGACAATCGCCGGAACCGAGACGGTCGAACTCTGTAGCCTTTCTGGGTGCTGACATGCCCGGACTGCGCCCGCGCTTCGAGGTTGAGGAAGGCGCGCGCGTCGCGCGTGGGCAGGTCGTGTTCAGGGACAGAAAGCACCCCGAGATTGCCTATGTTTCCCCGGTGTCGGGAATAGTTTCAAGCTTGGAGTATGGCCCGCGCCGGACGTTGTCGGCATGTGTTATCGAGGCTGATGGCAGCGAACCTGCACCTCGGGACCCTACTCCTCTGGACGTTATGTCGCCGCGCAAAACGCTGCTGGAGCGTGGCATGTGGCCCGCCTTTCGTACTCGTCCTTTCGGGCGCACGCCCGCGCCCAAGGCCGTCCCGGATGCGATCTTTGTCAACGCCGTGTGCTCGACGCCAGAGGGTCCCAATCCATACGTGGTTCTAGAGGATCAGATTGACGCATTCCGGCTTGGCACTTCGATTTTGACGCAGCTGACCGAGGGCGATGTCTTCATTTGCCAACCGCGCGGCGATGCCCTTGGCCCAAGGCAGGATCGTGTGACATTCGTCAGTTTCAGCGGAACCGTTGCGGCAGGGTTGGCTGGCACGCATGTTGACTGTTTGTATCCCGCCAGTCCGGACAGACCCGTTTGGACCATCGGCTATCAGGACGTGGCCGCCATCGGGCATCTGTTCCAGACAGGCCGGTACATGGCCGAACGGGTGGTGTCGATCGGAGGGCCTGCGGCTGACCGGCCCAGACTGGTGAAGACCTGCCTTGGTGCCGGTATCGCCGACATCTGCGGGGCCGAGACGGCCAGTGCCCTGTCCGGCGATCCCTATTCGGGTCGGGACGCCATGTTTCTGGGGCGTTTTCACGATCAGATCACCCTTGTCCCCAAAAGCGCCCCGGCACCGAAGGCCACTTGGCTGTCCCGCCGCTTCCCTGTGCAGCGGGCATTGATCCCGACGCAGGCGCTTGAGCGCGCGCTGGCGGTGGACATCCTGCCGGTGCCGCTGCTGCGGGCGTTAAGCGTCGGTGACACCGAAGCCGCGGAACGCCTTGGGTGTTTGGCCCTGATCGAGGAAGACGTTGCCGCCCTGTCACGCCATTGCACCAGCGGCGCGGACTATGGTGTGCTTCTGCGTGAAGTGCTGGATGATCTGATGGCGGACGCCACATGATGTGGATGGGTTCGTTCAGACCGCAATGTGTCGGTGGTGTCACGCTGACGCAGACCGTCGCGCTGGTTCTTCCGGTCGTTTTCGTCGCGCGGACTGCCCCCGGAACATACGCCACCCTTCTGGTCGCGGCCCTGATCGCCGCGTTGGTGTGGGAAGGTCTTTTTGCCGTTTTGCGACGGCGCGGACCCAGTCTGCACGGGCTGACGACAGCCCTTATTGTGACGGTTCTGATCCCTACTGACCTTGCCGTCTGGCAGTTGATCGTGGCGGTGTCACTTGGCGTTATCCTGGGCGAATTGGTGTTTGGCGGGCGCGGGTTCGGCTTTTTGAACCCCGCGACTGTTGCCCTGTCCTTGTTGTTGATTTCCTTCCCGCAGGTCCAGTTGCCCGCGCCAACGCAAGACCTTGCGCTGGCCACGCTTCCGGGTGCAGTGGTCTTGCTGACGCTTGGTCTGATCTCGTGGCGCACGATCCTTGCCGCGACGTTTGCCGCCGCCGCGCTGCTTGCGATACGCGGCCATGGTGTCGATCCGGAAGCCATCGCGACCGCTCTTGCGTTCGGCCTGATCTTTCTGATCTGCGACCCTACGTCTGCCGCTGCAACCAACGCCGGGCGATGGATCTATGGTGCGTTGGCGGGTGGGCTTGTCGTGCTCTTTTCACCAGACGCCGCGCTGACGTCGGAAGCCGTGGTCTTCGCCGCGCTTATGGCCAGCGTCTTTGCACCGCTGATCGACCATCTGGTGGTCCTGACCCATTCCCGGCTTAGGCGGGTACGACAATATGCGTAGTCCGGTTGCCGCCTGGCGCCACTTTCTGGCGCGATCCAATGATGACCGCGTCAAGGTCTTTGGCATCGCATTCTTTGTCGCCCTGATCAGCGCGGTTTTTGTGTCGGTCGCGTCTGTCATGCTGAAACCCTTGCAGGAAGCGCATCTTGAGGCGGAACGCGCAGCCCGTATGGCGGCCATGCTGGATACCCTGCCGGGGATGCGCGACATCATGGCTGAATTGGGTGTTGATGCTCTGGAAACGCGGCTAGTCGATCTGGAAAGCGGTGCATTTTCCGAAGGCGCGGACCCTGACAGTTATGATCTTATCGCCGCCGAAGCGGACCCGGAACAAAGCATTGCCATACCGCCTGACGCCGATGTCGCCCGGTTGGGCAGGCGGGCGAAACTGGCCCCTGTGTATCTGCTGGAACGCGACGGCGCGTTGTTGCTGATCGTGCTGCCGGTCAGCGGCAAGGGATACCAGTCCACGTTGCGCGCCACGCTGGCGCTTGACGCCGATCTGACGACCATCGCCGCTTTGACGATCACCGAACAGGGCGAAACACCGGGCATAGGCGCGCGGGTCGAAGACCCGGACTGGCAGGCTTTGTGGGCCGGCAAGCAAGTGGCCGACGAGACCGGTCAGATCGTGATCACCGTGGTGCGTGGACAAGCCGCCGGACCCTATGAGGTCGATGGGATCAGCGGCGCGACAATCACCAGCAACGGTGTCGCAAACATGCTGCGCTTCTGGTTGGGGGACTATGGCTTTGGCCCGTTTCTTGACCGGCTGCGGACCGAGGGGATGTGACATGTCATCGAACCTAAGCCACCTTACGACCCCCTTGATCGCCAACAATCCGGTGACGCTGCAAATCCTTGGTATTTGCTCGGCGCTTGCGGTGACCACCTCGCTGTCGACGGCCTTGGTCATGTCGGTGGCCCTGACCGTGGTTCTGGTTCTGTCGTCGGCGACCATCAGCCTGATCCGCAATCACATTCCCACGGTTATCCGGCTGATTGTGCAGATCATCGTCATTGCCTCGCTGGTGGTGGTTATCGACGAACTGCTTCAGGCCTATGCGTTTGAGGTCAGCCGTCAGCTTTCGATTTTCGTCGGCTGATTGTGACGAATTGCCTTGTACTTGGCCGCGCCGAAGCGTTCGCGATGCGCAATCCGGTGTGGCCTTCGGTGCTTGATGGGCTGGGCAACGGATTGGGCTATAGCCTTATCCTGATCATCGTGGGTGCTATCCGCGAGCTTTTGGGACGGGGGTCTTTGCTTGGATATGGCGTTCTGACGCCCAAGGCCGAGGGCGGCTGGTTCGAGCCGCTTGGCCTGATGCAACTGGCGCCCAGTGGGTTTTTCGTCATTGGCCTGCTGATCTGGGCCATTCGTTCCATTCGGGCCGAACAGGTCGACGCACCGGAACTGACGCTGAAGACCAAGCGGGTGGCGCAATGAGCGAACTTCTGATCTCGGCGCTCTTTCAGCAAAACCTGGCGCTGACGTCCTTTCTGGGCATCTGCACCTTTCTGGCGGTGTCCGAGCGATTTGATACGGCCCTTGGTCTTGGGCTGGCGATCACCGTTGTGCAAACGGTCACGGTTCCGATCAACCAGCTGATCTATAATGGCTTTCTGCTGGACGGAGCGTGGAGTTGGCTGGGTTTGCCGGATGTCGATCTGAGCTTTCTCAAGCTGCTGGCATTCATCGGCACCATTGCCGCCACCGTGCAGATACTCGAGATGTTTCTCGACCGTTACGTGCCGTTTCTTTACCGCGCACTGGGGATTTTCCTGCCGCTGATCACCGTCAATTGCGCTGTTCTGGGAGGAAGCCTTTTCATGGTTGAACGCCAGTACAGTTTTGCCGAATCCGTCGTCTTCGGATTTGGCGGCGGGGCAGGGTGGGCGCTTGCCATCGTCACGTTCGCCGCTATTCGCGAGCGGCTGAAATACAGCGACATACCGCAGGGGCTTCAGGGACTGGGCATTGCCTTTCTGGTGACCGGCCTGATGTCTCTGGGGTTCTCGGCCTTCGCGAGGGTCGGTCTATGATCGAGATTGTGTTTGGCAGCCTTCTCCTGATCGTTCTGGTGCTGGTTCTGACCGCTTTGGTCGTGGCCGCGCGGTCTTTGCTGATGCCGGACCACGCGGTCAGACTGACGGTCAATGGCCAGACGACGATTGAAACCCGAACCGGTCGAAAGCTGCTTTCGGCGTTGAATGACAATGGCGTTCTGGTCCCGTCCGCATGCGCAGGTGCCGGGACGTGTGGGTTGTGCCGGGTCAGGATACCGCAAGGTGGCCCGGAAAGCCTGCCCATCGAGGCCGCGCGTTTCACCCGGGCCGAGTTGCGCGACGGTCTGCATCTGGCCTGTCAGGTTGTGTTGCGCGGGGACATGGCGCTTGAGGTAGACGATGATCTGCTGACCGCCGAAAGCTTTGTTCTGACGGTCGCGTCTTCGCGCCAACTTACCCCATTGATCCGCGAGATCGTACTGCAGATGCCCGACGATGTGCGGCCGGAAATTCACGCAGGCTCGTTTCTGCAGATCACCGCGCCGCCGTTTTCGCTGAACTTTACCGATATCAACGTCCCCGACGCATTCGAGGATCAGTGGCAGTCGCTGCGTGCCCTCACCTTGAAAAGCGACACGGAGGTGACCCGCGCCTATTCAGTCTCGAACCGGCCCGACGACACGGCCGCGGGCCGCCTTGTACTGAACATCCGCTTGGCGCTGCCGCCGCCTTCGGCGCGCGATGTGCCCCCGGGCATCGTGTCGTCCTGGCTGTTTTCGCTTCGCGAGGGCGACAGTGTTCAGGGCTCGGGGCCGTTTGGCTCGTTTCGCGCTCAGGACACCAACCGCGAGATGGTGTTTATCGGCGGCGGTGTCGGCATGGCCCCCTTGCGGGCGATGATTTTCGAGCAACTTGAACAGGTTGAAACCCTGCGGACGATGAGTTTCTGGTACGGCGCGCGCAGCAGATCAGACCTGTTTTATACAGAAGAGTTCGATGGGCTGGCCGCACGCCATTCAAATTTCCAGTGGACGGTTGCGATGTCAGATCCACAGCCGGACGATGGGTGGACCGGTGCTGTGGGATTTGTGCACATGGTCGCCTTTCAACAGTACTTGCGTGACCATCCGGCACCTGAGAACTGCGAATATTATCTGTGCGGCCCACCGCTGATGATCCACGCCGTTCTGGCCATGCTGGATGATCTTGGCGTCGACAGTGACAGCATCTTCAACGACGATTTTGGAGTTTGAGCCATGCCCATGACACGACGCACGATGATCCTTGGCTTGCTGGGTTCAAGCCTTGGTTCCGCCTCTGCGTCGGCATCGGGTGTACAGATTGACGGCGGTTTTGCCTTTGGATCAAGCTGGCGGATCACCACGGACGACAGCACGGATCTTGCGCGGATCAGGCCGACGGTGGAAGCCATCATTGCCGAGGTCGACAGCCAGATGTCGCCGTATCGTAAGGCGTCGGACCTTTCGGTGTTCAACGCGGCCGGCGCGCAGGTCTGGCACCCGATGCCGCCAGCACTTTGCCACGTCGCAGCCCAAGCCCTGCGCATTGCCAAACTGACAGACGGGGCATTCGACCCGACCGTTGGTCCGACCGTGTCGCGGTACGGGTTTGGACCCATCAAGGGCGGTTTGGGGCATTTTTCCGGGATTGCAGCAACCGCGACGGCCTTGCGCAAGACAGCGCCGCATCTGACGCTAGACCTGTGTGGCATCGCAAAGGGCTATGCGCTGGACAGGATCGCGGGTGCGCTGTCGCGTGCGGGCGTGGTCAACGCGCTTGTCGAGATTGGGGGCGAAGTCAAAGCCTTGGGCCGTCACCCAAGCGGGCGACCTTGGAATGTCGCCATTGCCGATCCGACCGCAGCGGGATTTCGGACCCAAAGGATCATTGATCCGGGCCAGTTCGCCTTGGCCACGTCCGGGCATGCGGCCAATGGCCTTCGCGGCCCCCTTGGCACCAGTCACATAATTGATCCACATCACGGCAAGCCTGCCTCGACTGTGCTGTTGTCTGTGTCAGTTCTTGCGGCAACGGCGATACAGGCCGATGCGCTTGCGACTGCGTTTTGCGCGGCTGGCCCTGAAGCGGGGGTTGCCCTTGCGCGACGCCTGAAGGTTGCGGCCCTGTTCGTGATGGAAGGTACTCGGAAGCCATCCGAAGTCACGACCGGGCGTTTCGCAAATCATATTCTGGTCTGAGGTCACTTAATGGAAACGATTATCCTGACTTTCATCATCTCGCTTCTGGCAATCGTCGGCCTTTCAATCGGCGTGATCATGGGGCGCACCCCGATCAAGGGAAGCTGCGGCGGGCTGGCCTGCCACAAGAAGATCAGTTGCGGTGTCTGCAAGGCCAGACAGCCGGAGGGACCCCAATGAAGTCTTTCGCTTCCGTTTCCGACTATATGACGCGCGATCTGATCACACTGTCGCCTGATACCGAGATCAATCATGCAATGAAGCTGCTGCTTGACCACCATATTTCCGGTGCGCCGGTTCTGGATGCCAACGGTGTATTGGTTGGTGTGCTGTCTAAGAAGGACTGTCTGAAGGCGGCCATTGAAGCCAGCTACTACCGCGACTGGGGCGCGACGGTTGCCGCGCATATGTCGCCAGACGTCGAGATACTTGATGCCGGCCTGGATATTCTGACAGCGGCAAGTGCGTTCGTCACAAGCCGGTATCGCCGGTTTCCGGTGACGGAGAACGGCAAGCTTGTGGGTCAGATCAGCCGCGCGGATGTGTTGCGCGCATTGCAGGACCACTGGGCTTAGAGAGCGTATTGGGCCTCTTGCCGCTGATGTCGACAGGCAAGCAACGGCTGCTCGTTGATTCATGTCAAGAAGGGAGAGCCCTGGCTGAGGTAGGCTTCACGAGTTCAATCATTCAATCAATCAGGGATCTGGAAAAATGGAAGATGAGAGCAAAAAGAAAAAGACCTTTGTCGAAGAAATTGAAGTTGCGGGCGACAAGTTGGTTGGCCGAGTGAAGGAATTGTCCAAGGAGGCCAGCGTTCGCCAATTGAAGATCATTGCCGACGACGGTGACGTATTTCTTGAAACACCCTTGAACATTGGATTGGTCGTCGGAGGCGTCGTCGTACTTGCCGCCCCTTGGTTGGCCATTCTGGGCGCTATCGCCGGGTTGGCGACAAAGGTGCGTATTGTCGTCGAGCGCGAAGTCGATGAGGACGAGACGCCTTCAGACACCAAATCAGAGGACGAGCATATCGCCTGAATATGCGGTCGTGGCCTGCATTTAAACACCAAGGCGGCACTTCCCGTCACCGAATTCTTCCAGCGATAGCGTCTTGAAAATGTCGTCGATGCGTTGGGCGATTTCGTCTTCCGGGAAGCCCGCCTGTCTTTGCCTAAAGGACAGATTATTGGTCACTGAAAGATGCGGGGTGACCATGTTAACTCCATTTGCTGACTTAAACTATCATGGCGCGATGGTGGTGGGCTGGCTTTGCTTAATTGGCCGGGCCAATTGATGAATCTACTGGGATAGCACAATGCGAAGCCGTATCATTTTTGTTCTGGTGTTTAGTTCACTTGGTCTTCTAGCTCGTGCAGAAGATGTATCCTGCGAAAACCCGCTGATCAGCGTGACTGGTGGAACTCCGGAACTTATTCAACGTACATGCGAGGCCGTCAAACACGCCGAGGCACTGTTTCAACGATGCAATGTTCCACCATTCCAGAAACCGGTACGGATCAGCATAGTAGAAGAGGTTGAGCCCAACTGTGTTGCTCAGTTTCATTGCAACGACAACTGGATCGAAATTCTAGCACCGCTTATTATGGATGAACGAAGAGACTCTGAAGGTGCATTTGGATTTCTGCCGATTGATGCGTATTACCAAAGCATTGTCGTTCATGAGTTGGCGCATGCCGCGTACCAAATTGTGCCGTGCCCGTACCAGACATGCGTCGCTACAAGTGAATACGTCGCATATGCGATGCAAGTTATGTCTCTTGAGTTGGACGATCGTATGGAATTTGAAACGACCGCAGGATTAACCCGACAAATTTCTGGAAGATGAATTAAATGCGATGATGCTTTATATGGCCCCGGACCTATTCAAAAGAAAAGTATGGACTCATCTTTCGCAGCGCGACGATTCTTGCGCCTATATCGGCAAGATTACAGGCGGAACTTTCTTCCTTGATCGCGATGAGCCTTAAAACAACAACTCTTTTGTGTGGCCGGGATGGGCAGTTAAAACAGCGGCACCATAGTCGTTGCCATGATCAATTTAAATGATTTCGGCGGCATTGCGGTGACGTCTGCATGGTTCGTGTTCCGACATTGGAAATACTGTGTCGCGTCAGTTGATCTTGCTCAAACCGTCCGCGGGTACTTGCGGGAAACTGGCGGTGAGTTGGCTGACAGGGCACTGGGATGAAAAACGGATCTGATCCAGAGAAACAGCCGAATGCAAGCCTTGTCGCCATCGCATTGCTCACAGTGGTGCTGGGCTTTTTGGTCTTGCCGCTGCTTCAGGGTGAATCAGCAACAGAAACGGTGCCCTACAGCGCCTTCAAGTCCCGCATCGAGGCGGGCGCGTTCCTGGAAGCGACGTTGAACGAGACGACGATTGTCGGTGTGCTCAGAACGGCAGACGGCGACATATCGCAGCTTCGCGCAGTATTGCCGGTGCAAAACGATCCCGACTTGCTGCCGCTCCTTGAAGCAAAGGATGTCACGGTCACGGCGGTCAATTCCGGTGGAGGATCGTTTCTTTCGCTGCTGTTGCCCTGGGTGATCCTTCTTGGCTTTTATGTCTGGCTGTCCCGGCGCATGCGATCTGGCATGACCGGCCTGCCGGGTGGCATGGGCGACTTGATGTCGGGACGTTTTCTGAAACCGGCCAGTCAGACCCGGAAGGTCACCTTCGATGACGTCGCCGGGCAGGACAATGCGAAACGCGAAGTGTCCGAACTGGTCGAGTTCCTGCGCGATCCCGAGAGGTTCGCGCGTGTGGGTGCCGAGGTGCCGCACGGCGTTCTGCTGATGGGTCCGCCGGGAACCGGCAAGACTCTTCTGGCCCGCGCACTTGCCGGCGAAGCCGATGTGCCGTTCTTCTCGACATCCGGGTCCGAGTTCATCGAGGTGTTCGTCGGCGTGGGTGCCGGGCGTGTGCGAAAAATGTTCGAGGCGGCCCGAAAGGCCGCGCCCGCGATCATCTTCATCGACGAGCTGGACAGCATCGGGCGCACACGCGGCACCGGGCTGGGCGGCGGCCATGACGAGCGCGAGCAGACACTCAATCAGATTCTTGCCGAACTCGACGGGTTTTCGGGCAAGGAGGCTATCGTCGTTCTGGCCGCGACCAACCGGCCTGACGTGCTGGACCCAGCCCTTTTGCGCCCGGGACGCTTTGACCGGCATGTCACGCTGAACCTGCCTGACAAGTCGGCTCGGCGCGCGATCCTCGACATCCACGCCAAAGACCTGCCGCTTGCACCTGACGTCAACCTCGACACCGTCGCCGCAGGGACGCCCGGGTTTTCCGGCGCTGACCTCAAAAACCTGCTGAACGAGGCGGCGATTACCGCCGCGCGGACATCGGCGACCACGATCACGACCGCCGATATCGACGAGGCGCGCGACAAGGTGATGATGGGCACCGTGCGGACGCTGGCGATCCAGCCGGACGAGAAACACCGCCTTGCGGTTCACGAAGCGGGGCACACCGCAGTGGCGCATTTCCTGCCCGAGGCCGATCCGATCTACAAGGTGACGATCATTCCGCGCGGACAGGCGCTTGGCGGCACACATATGCTACCCGAAAACGAGCGTCACACCTTGCCCGAGCCCTATCTCAGGGCGCAACTGACAACGCTGTTGGCCGGACGTGCAGCCGAACAGGTGTTGCTAGGGTCGGTCAGCTCGGGCGCGGATGACGACATCCGACGCGCGACTGCGCTTGCCCGCTCGATGGTGGCCCGTTGGGGGATGGACGATGATCTTGGGCCGATCGATCTGCGCGAAAGTGACGATCATCCGTTTCTGGGCCAGACAATCGCGAAGCCGCGAAACTTTTCTGACGCCACGGCGGGACGCGTCGATGCAGCGGTGCAGGCACTGCTGAAAGAATCCGAAGCAAAGGCGACCAAGATACTGACCACCGAAAAGGAACGCGTACTAGCCCTTGCCGCCAAACTTGAAAAGGAAGAGACTTTGGACGCTGACGCGATCCGAAAATGTCTAAATCGATGAAGACATCAGATAACACAGCGTGAAAGGACACGGATCATGGCCAACGAAGACGACCTTTGGGCCCTTGAAGAGAGGTTTTGGATGGAAGGCGCTGAAAGTGCGCGGCACATGACGGCAAAAGATGCTGTCTTTATCTTCCCGTATCCACCGGGAATTCTTCAGGGGGATGATCTTTGGCGGGAGAGCGTTGTTGCGCAGCGATGGCGGTCTGTTGTGATGACAGAACGCTATTTCAAGCAAGAAAAGGACATCGCGGTTCTGGCCTATCACGTCTCGGCCGAACGAAGCGACATACCGCTCTACGAAGCCCTATGCACCTCGTGCTACCTAAAGGATGACGAAAAATGGCTGCGGATAGCGCACCAGCAAACTCCTGTCTCCTAAGCGTCACGGTCAATTCGAAGATGCTGCGAGAGAGGGTCGGTTCGCGATGTTTGGCAAGGACCCGCGTCGATTCAGAAGCGTGCAGTCGCGACTCTTTGCTATGGAGTGATCGTGGGGTCCTTGGTTTATCAGGCACCGGCGGTCTTCAGCATATACCACGTGTCTGCGTTAGCTGTAGTGGTTCAGATGTGATCTGACAGTTGGCCGTTTTTCTGGCGGCGTCTGTCAGGCGAAGTTCAGTTCACGAACTTTTCCCGCCAGATTTCTTTCCCCTCGATCATAGTTTCGATGGGCGTTCTGCCGCAACACATTTTGCCCTGATGCGTGCGCTCGTAGTTGTAGTGATGCAGCCATCCATCCAGATCGGCCTGCAACGCATCGATGCTTTCGTAGAGCTTTTTGCGGAAGGTGATCTGGTAGAACTCCTGCAAAATCGTCTTGTGGAACCGCTCGCAGATGCCGTTCGTTTGCGGTGACTTCACCTTGGTTTTGGTGTGATCAATATCGTTGATGGCAAGGAAGAGCTGGAAGTCGTGTTTGTCGACACGTCCGCAATATTCTGTGCCCCTGTCGGTCATGATCCGCAGCACCGGCAGGTCGTTTTCCTCATGGAAGGGTAGCACCCGGTCGTTCAGTAGATCAGCGGCAGTGATCGGTGTCTTGGTGGTGTAGAGTTTGGCATGGGCCACCTTGGAATAGGTATCCACATAGGTCTGCTGATAGACGCGCCCAACGCCCTTCAAAGTGCCGACGTAGAAGGTGTCCTGCGAACCCAGATAGCCTGGATGTGCCGTCTCGATCTCGCCGCAGGCCTCATCATCGTGTTTCTTCTTTTCAAGCGCCTGGACTTGGGCTTCGGTCAAAATACCGCCATCGGCGGCGACGCGGGCTTCCAAGGCTTTCAAGCGGACTTTGAAGTTTGCCAGATCATGCCGCAGCCAGATCGACCGCACGCCTGAAGGCGAGACAAAGACGCCCAGCTTGCGCAGCTCGTTGGACGTGCGCGCCTGGCCATAGGCCGGAAAGTCTGTGGCGGATTGGATCACCGCCTCCTCGGTTGCCTGATCCACCCGGTTCGCCAGATTGGGTTTGCGCCGGGTGCGCTCGAACAGAGCTTCGACGCCGCCATCCTCAACGGCTGATTTGTAGCGATAGAACGTGTCACGCGACATGCCCATCACTTGGCAAGCTTTCGACACGTTGCCCAGTTCCTCGGCCAGGTTCAGCAGCCCAGTCTTGTGCTTGATGATTTTTTCAGAAGTATTCAACATTGTGGTTTCCTTTGATGGTTCGGTTTGCACCACCATCAAAACGGACAACCATCATCTCATTCAAGAGATGTACCGTCCCCATTCCAGCTTGCTGGGAAGGGGGCGGTGTCAGATCACATCGAGACTAATTCACGTTAGCTGACGGCTGGTGCTCAGGGCTTCTTCCGCGTTCCTTTGGGCGTTGTCTTGATCGCTTCGACAGGCACGCTGGCTTCCCTCTCAAGACGGGCCTTTCGAAGGCGCGTTGTCTTGGCTTGACGTTGTTCTGTTTCCCCGTCGCGGATTCCCCTTACCAGACGCGTGGTCTTTTCCATCGGCGTTTCGTTTCTTGGTTTGGTGGATTTGAACAAGTTTGTCTTTGTTAATTTGGTCATATTCAGTTTCCTTGACTTACGTGTCCGTGGCGCTGCGCAACCGACATACAAGTCTCGGATGGGCAGGCTGATACGGTGGCCGGGTTACATGCATCGAATGGCGTGCAACAAAGCCTTTGTAGTCCACGGGATCAATTACCAGCAGCCGTTCTGCCGCCGCTATGGTCCGGTTTGAATCCTGCTGCCTTCGCAGCTAAGGTGAAAGCTTCGCGCGCCGAACCAACTGTTGCCAGACAATGCATTGCGGCATCAATCTGGTCGAGGGCTAAATCTCGGTCGTCATCAGCAACAGGCCACTTCTCGCGGAGCCAGTAGTGAGCCTGTTCAATCGTTGTGAATTTTTTGGTATCGCCTTTTGGTGATACCACAAAGGTTATGGGTTTCCCCCAGTTAATTTCTATCAAGCTCTTTTTCCATTCAATATCGGGATGGCAACCTCTGAAGAGCAGAGGGCCAATTCATTAAAAAAGGCGGGAGTAGACCAAAGCCCATCCCGCCTCTTTTCTTAGTTCGAAACTGTCTTATGCAAGAACTAGGTTGGTCGCGGACTTCGCGGCCATCACGGCCACTTTCGACGTCAAAAGTCACAGTTTGTCCGTCGTCAAGTTGTTGAAGCCCTGCGCGCTCAAGGGCTGAGATATGAACGAAAATGTCCTTCGTTCCATGCTCAGGGGCGATAAAGCCAAAACCCTTTTGATTGTTAAACCATTTCACGGTGCCATTGGCCATCGTGATGTCTCCTATTTTTATTGCCATCCACATAATGCAATGGCTCGGCTCAGTGTCTTCGAAAGATCAACTGAGGCCGCTAGGAAACAGAAGGTCGTAAAAGATGCTTTACCCACTCTACATGTACATCGGTCCGCTCCATTGCAACTACCTGGGACAGAAAGGCCGGAAACTTTTCACAAAACCTGATGCTTCGCGGTCATTCATGGACATTTCCTTCAAATCCACAATTCATATATGTAGTTGAGTGTACGTTCGTGGCGGCTATGACAATTTGCGCCTCACCGGGCGGTTTCGCTGCAGCACTATGGTGGTTGAGTGTTCGTGTGATTAACACTGCTACGTGCAATCCACCGTCGCGACGCTCGGGTGCCGCGGCACCTGAACTACTGATAGCCAAGGAGCCATCCTAGTGTTTCAATTCGTCAGGCGACACAAAGCCCTGAGCCTCGCCTTTTCGGTGGCATTCATCCTTACGCTGGTATTTCTGTTCAGGCTGACCGCATCAGCGGTGTATTGGTCTGATCCACAACGTGTGGATCAGCCCTTGGCCGGTTGGATGACGCCCCGCTACGTTTCCAGATCCTGGAGCGTGCCGCCTGATATCGTCGCGGGCATACTAGAACTGGAGAGAAACGGAGGCGCAGGCAGAACAACGCTGGACCAGATCGCTGATATGCAGAATTGCGACTTTGATGCCCTCGTCATTGAGTTGGAAACTGCGATAAGGGCGTTTCGGAAAAACCGCGATGAATGAAGTTCTCTTTGGGTTCGTTTCGACCTATGGCCTTCCCGTTGTTGCTGTTGCGGCTTACCTGTCCTGCCTTGCGGTCCCGATCCCGACATTCGCGGTCATGCTCGCAGGCGGCGCCTTTGCGGCAACCGGGGACCTGGTTCTTTGGCAGGTCATCGCCACCGCATATGTCGCCGCTGTTCTGGGTGACCAGACCGGGTTCCAGATTGGACGTTGGGGTGGCCCGTCCATAATCGCCACGCTGGAACGCAACAGCACACGAGCACGCCTCATCGAGCGCGCTCAGGAAACCATCCGGTCATGGGGTGGAATTGGCGTATTCTTTTCTACGTGGCTTTTTGCGCCTCTGGGTCCGTGGGTTAACTTGGTCGCTGGCGCGGTGCGACTTTCCTGGGCGCGCTTCACCGCCTGGGATGCCGCCGGAGAGGCTATTTGGGTGACGCTCTACGTTTCTCTTGGTTTCGTGTTTGCCGAGCGCCTTCCAGAGCTATCCGATCTTGTAGGGGAGTGGGCAGGATTGATCACTTCGGCTACGGTTATGGTATCTCTGGGCATATTGATAGTTCGGGCATCGAGAAAACCGCACGGAAGAGAGTGACGTCTGACAAGCAGCGAAGTCAGCCAGTTGCCAACGTAGCAAAATTATAAGATCGCAAGCTCGATCTTAACCTTCTAAGGCGCGCGCAAAAGAACTTGCTCGATTGCCCAACTTGGGCGCAAAGGCGACATCTGACAGCGTCGATCATTATTCAGGCCGCTAGCCTAAGCTCTAGCCCAGCCAAACATCGAGAAAGAGCATAAGAACAAGTCCTATCGCAAGCCCGAGTGTCGCTTTGTTCTGGTGTCCACTGCGATGTGTTTCTGGAATGATTTCGTGACTAATCACATAAAGCATTGCCCCCGCCGCGAACGCCAGGCCCCACGGCAGGAACGGCTCTGAGAACGCGATCAGTGCTGCACCAATCGCACCACCTATGGGTTCGACCAATCCGGTAAGCGCCGCGATACTCCAAGCGCGCACCCGCCCGTAGCCTTCACCAATCAGTGCGACAGCTACTGCAAGGCCTTCGGGGAGATTCTGTAACCCGATACCAATCGCAAGCGGCATGCCGCCCGATAGCCCATGAGCACCAAATCCCACTCCCACGGCCAAACCCTCGGGAAAGTTGTGGATGGTGATGGCAATGATAAAAAGCCAGATTTTGCGAAGCGCCGCTCCCTGCGGTCCTTCGCGTCCGGTGCTGAAATGCTCGTGGGGCAGTGCTTCGTTCAGCAAAGCGACCAGAGCCATCCCCGCAAGGATTCCGATAACGGCAATCAAAGCCGGGATCATACCGTCGCCATACCTTGCGTCCGCTGCCTCCAACGCCGGGATAATCAGAGAAAAGAACGACGCAGACAGCATAACGCCGGCCGCAAACCCCAGCGACATATCCCGGACACCCCGGCTCGGTGTTTTTCCAAAGAGTGCGGGCACGGCACCTAGGGCCGTCATAAGACCGGCGATAAGGCTTCCGAGGAACCCGAGGGCTATTGGCGAAAGATTTTCCACGCAGTTTCCCTAGCGGGTACTGGGCCCAATGTCCCGTCCCAATACACACGCAACTTAGAGCAATTTACGCCACAAATGGCTTTCTTATGCGACCTTTGAATTCAGGCCAAAATTGTCCGCTCAGGCCCGGCCCGGCAGCTACTGCGCGACGAAGCCACCGTCAACCGGCACATTGGCACCGGTCACGAAACTCGCACGCGGCGAACAAAGCCAGACGATCAATTCTGCAACTTCCTCGGGCGTTCCGATCCGGCCGATAGGATGTAACGGATCCATCATTTCCCGCGATGATTGCGCCCCGGCTGTCGCCTGATCGGCCAGCGAGTTCGAGCATTCTCGTATCGATCCCACCTGGGCAGACTGAATTCACTCGAATTCCGTCCTTGCCATACTCGAGAGCCGCGTTCTTGGTCAGCCCATTCACGGCATGTTTTGTGGCGACATAAGGCGACAGACCCGGAAATCCGATAAGACCGGCCACTGAGGCCAAATTGACGATGGCACCGCCGCGGTTGTTCATCATCTGGCGGATCTCGGCCTGAAGACACAAAAACACGCCGCGCAAATTAACCGACAAGACGGCATCGAAGTCCTTGATCGTCTGATCGGTTAGGGGGGCGATCTTGCCTTCGATGCCGGCGTTGTTGCAGGCGCAATCGAGCCGGCCGAAAGTGCTAACCGTTTCAGCGACCAAAGCATTGACAGCTTCAGGATTCGAAACATCACACTTCACGAAAACGGCCTCTCCGCCAGCATCGGTGATCAACGAGACGGTCTCTTCGCCACCTGACTGGTTTACGTCCGATACAACAACTTTCGCTCCCTCTTCTGCGAATTTCAGCGCCGTTGCGCGCCCGATCCCCGCGCCCGAGCCAGTGACCATCGCGACCTTGCCAGAAACAATGCCCATTGGGGCCTCCCACTATTTGATTTGCGAGTTCCATAGTGGGTCAAACCGCCGGTACCCAAAGTGATCTATGTCAAGTTGTGAAAGGTCTCTTTCCGGCTCATGAGTGCATCAGATTTGCGGGCTTCCAGGAATCTGCGTTGCAAAAGACGTCTGTACGGGGGAGTATTTCGCCCAAATACCGCAACCGCCTGTTCCTGAAACTATTTGCGGAAGCCGAACCTGCCGGCGCTCAAAGTTCTTTGAGAAGCGCCCCAATTTCCGTAGCGCTCAGCACACGTCCGGATGCAACGACGGTTTCATCTATCACCAGACCGGGCGTGGACATGATCCCATAGCTGGCGATAGCGACAACATCCGTGACTTTCTGAATCTCGGCATCGATAGATGCGGCTTGTGCAGCTGTCTTGGCGTTCTCGGCCAAAGCCAAGCACTTCTTGCAGCCGGACCCTAGTATCTTGATGATCATTCCATAACTCCTGTTCAGATGAATAGATGGGTTGTGGCGTTAAAAATATAGCCGATCAGTATGATCCCGACTGTGACGATGCCGATGAAAACCATCAGCAAAGGAAGCTTCACGACCCGCTTGAGCATGATCATCGACGGCAAAGACAACGCCGTAACTGCCATCATGAAGGTCAAAGCCGTCCCCAGCCCGACGCCCTTTTGGACCAGGGCTTCCGCGATGGGCAGCGTGCCGAAGATGTCGGCATACATGGGTACGCCCGCAATTGTTGCAACCAGTACCGACCACCACTTGTCCTGGCCCAAAAGGGCAGAAATGAAGGTTTCCGGAATCCAGTTATGGATGGCCGCGCCAATGCCGACACCGATCAAAACATAAAGCCAGACACGGTGCACAATTTCGATGACTTGATCGAAAGCATAGCGCAGCCGTTCGCGACGGCTGATGGCGCCGTCATTGCCATGATCGCTGACCGGGCTTTGATAAACGAAGGCCTCAACCTGATGTTCCAGCTTCAGGCGTCCGATCAGCGTGCCACCCAATACGGCCAGCACCAACCCGATTGCCACATAGGCCAAGGCAATGCTCCAGTTGAAAATGCTGGCCAGCAATATGACCGAGGCCAGATCGACCAACGGGGAAGAGATCAGAAATGAAAAAGTTACGGCCAATGGCAATCCCGCGCTGGTAAAGCCGATGAAAAGCGGGATGGAGGAACATGAACAAAACGGTGTGATTGTCCCAAGCAGCGCCGCGAGGATATTGGCCCCCAAACCTTTGCGCTGCCCAAGAATGCGGCGGGTGCGTTCCGGTGGAAAATAGCTTTGCACATACGAAATGCCAAAGATCAGGACCGAAAGCAGAATGAATATCTTGATGACATCATAGATAAAGAAGTGAACGCTTCCGCCAATCTGGCTTGCCGGATCCAGACCAAATCCGCCCCGCACCAACAGCGTGACCAAGTCTGACAGCCACTCCATCCGCAGCAGCTGATCGTTCAGCCAGACAAAGGCATCGCCCATATGATGAGCTCCACTTTGGGACACGCGCAAGGCCGCATCCTCTTCAAGCAGACCTACTGAACCCAAAACGACATGGATTGATTTCGCTCAACGCAACTCGGCATAAGATGGCGGCATGCCCAGGCTGCCCCAGACCATGCATCATCGCATCTACTTAGTCAGACACTTCGCGGACGTCGACAAACCGCTGATCCGCTTTCGCGGCAGCCTCGAAACGCACAAGGTCGGTCAGCGTAGATTGCGCCGATTAAGCGGCCTTATGTAAACGCCATTCAGAAATGTCACCGGCTGCGCAAACCAGAAATGTCACCAGTGGCGTTGACGGGAGTGCAGCCTGACAGGGTGTAGACCTCAGTTATCGGAGCCCTAGCTGGCTGCACGGGCTTCTCGTTCTGCGCGTTTTCGGGCGTAATAGGGCTCCATCTTCGAAGACCGGCCAGTGCGATCCTGGCCCTTCTTTTTGTAACCGTTTTTTGCACTGACTGGTTTAACCTTCACCTTTGGCGGTGCCGTGTCCTGTTCGGCTTTGATGTGCTCCAGAACTGCGCTTAGGCGTTTGTTCTCGGTGATCGCTGCGTGTGTGATCCGGCGTTCGGGGTTGAGAATTGAATGGGGCAGGACAATGCCGTTGGCACGAACCTGAATACGCCCACAGCCGTACTCGTAGACATCAATATATTTGCCAACGAGGCCACGTGTGAGGTCGTTGATCTCCAGCTTGATGCGCTGGCGGTCGTACTTCAGCATCAGATCTTTGGTGACGTGCCGCTGGTCTCGAAGACAGAAGACCTCACTGAGGCGATCAGGTTCGATGTTCAGGGCACGATGCAGATTGTTTGGTTTGCTGGGGGCCTTTGCAAACCTGGCATTATGGCGATCGACAAACCCCTCAAGGAATGCGTTGCCATCTTCCATCGACGACACGCCTGCAAGGCGCAGTTCTTTGACGAGCCGATCTTGCAATGTGCGATTGGCACGTTCGACGCGTCCCTTGGCTTGGGAGCTGTTTGCACAGAGAATCTCGATGTTTAACTGGGCCAGCGCTCGACCAAATTGCGTCATGCCGGTCATGTGCTTATTGGGTTTTGGAACGCGGAACACCGTGTGCTTATCACTGTAAAAGGCAACAGGGCGACCGTGTTTAAGTAGGTAGCTCTCCAGCGCATCGAAGTAGCTGAAGGTGCTCTCTGATGGTACAAAACGCAGTTCCATCAACATGCTTGTGGCGTCATCAATGAAGACGAGAAGGGTGCAAGGACCTGCGCGATCCTCGAACCAGCGGTGATCCGAGCCATCGATTTGGATCAACTCACCAAAGCACTCCCGGCGCGATCTCGGTTGATGAATTGCGCGCCGGTGTTTGCGCGACAACCAGATGCCAGCATCGACCATCCATTTGCGCAGCGTCTCGCGGGAAATCTTGAACCCGTGGTGTTCGGCTAGCATCTCAGCCGCCAGGGTCGGCCCAAAATCTTCGTAATTCTCTTTGACCAAGGCTACAGCATAGTCGCGCTTCGCTTTGTGGATCTTGTTGTTTGGGGTCTTGCCGCGCGCCTTATGGCGGATCGCAGCAGCGCCTTCGGTTCGATATCGCCTCAACAACCGAAACATCTGCCGCTTGGTGATGTCCAACATGTTCGCGCCGTTCTGAACGCTCAGCCGTCCGTCATCGACCTGCGCCAACACCTCTATGCGATTTAGCTCGCGCTCGCTCATCATCACCCATCCCATGCCCAAACTCCTGCTGCTCATTTAAACAAGAGAGTGACATTCCTGAATTGCACAGGGGTGACATTATCGCTTTGCGGCTACACCTTACGCATCGCATAATGGAGATTATGTTAATTTTCATATGCTGCCGCCCCCTTAAACAGGAGTGGATTGAGCGAACCGGAAATGTGTGTTGCAGTGTCATACAACAGCTTATCGACGGAGATCCCATGCCCACGACCACCTTCACGACGCGCATCGACGCTGACCTCAAGGCGCGCCTAGAACAGATCGCCAAGAACGAGGATCGCACCGCGTCCTACATGGCCAACCAGGCCATCAAAATGCTGGTTGAAGAGCGCGAGGCGACGCGCGAACTTGTGGAAACAAGTCTCGAGCTGATCGACATCATGGAGGCCTACACCGAAGAAGATGTATCGGCTTGGTTGCGCGCACCCGAAGGCACACCCTTCCCGAAGCCAATCGAGCGTTAGCCCTTGCAGGTCATTTTTCTTGAAGGCTCCCGACAGGGCCTGTCGTGGTTTCGGGTATACTATCAGAACGGGCCAGAACTTGATGCGAATGCCGCATGGACCGCATTCGATAAAGCGTTCGAAACTCTGAAAGCACAGCCGTTCAGTGGCCAGAAGTACCTTGAGCACACCAGCGTGTACGAGAAAAAAAAATACTGCGCTCGGCCTTCTACATTCTCTACACTTTTCGAGACGATACGATCTTCGTGATCGATATCCATGACCAGCGCGGATTGCGAAGTGCGGGCGCTATTCGCATGCACAAGAACGAGTTGAGGCGAAAATACGAGCTTGATTGACATGGCTATCATCAGAGCGCACCTCCGCTTTCCACCATGATCTCAAGCGCCTCGCCCATATCGAGACCCCTGAATTCGCGTAACTCGCGCAGGCGCTGAACGGTTTCGCCGGTGATGGAGAAGATCGCCAGAGAATAAGGATCGAGGATCAGCCGGCCAAAGACCCATCCGTCGGGGCCGCGAATGCCGAGCTCCGAGAACTGGCCTCGCGCCGATATCAGTGTCTTCAAGTTGTGCGCGATGCCCTCGGGCGCGGACAGCCGGCCATCCGCGACCAGCTGATCAATCACTTCCGGCTTCTGAGCCAGAAAACGGTCCAGTCGCTGTTCTCCAGACACACAAGTGCGGCGGGATTGTTGTAGTAATCCATGAGCGACTGTGTGCCGGTGATGAGCGATCCGGTATATTTCCGCGCGCGGCGCACAACGCCTTCAAGAAAGTTGGCTGTGCCGACATGCCTGCCATACTGGTCAACCTGGCAACTCTGTTCGGACAACTGGTCTCGCCCTGTTCAATCAGATCATCATGCAGCTTGCGGTATCCGTAGACTTTGCCACTTTCCTTCCAAGCTTCTTTGAGCAGTTTGGTTTGACGGGCGTCCTCCTGCGCACGACGGCTTAACGGATTTTTAACCCACGCATAGAACCCACTGGGGTGAGTACTGAGGCAACGACACATCTGGTGTACCAAAAATTGGGGGCGATGCTCAGCCACGAACGCGTACTTCATCTTGCATCCTTGGCGAAGTACGCGGCCGCTTTTTTAGGATATCGCGCTCCTCGGTCATCCAGGCCAGTCCACGTTTGAGCCGCCGGTTCTCAGCTTCATGATTTACGTCTGACGCTTTCGAAGCGGCTTGAGCATACTGCTTCATCCACTTGTACAAAGAATGGGTACTGACGCCTAAGCGCTCCGAAACCTCTCGAACAGGATGCCCCCGCACCGTGATCTGATGCACCGCATCACGCTTGAAATCTTCACTGAAATTTGGCTTCCTCATAACGGCCTCCTCGCCTCAAAATTGGGGAAGAAAGCGTCTATAAATCTAGGGGCTATTCAGCTCGACTGTGGGAAAAATCTGGTCGCTTTGTCTCGAAGGCACTTGCGGTTGATGGCGCAGCTGAGCCGGGGATTTGATCGACGTGGCGAGATCCAAGCTCGCAGACGAAGGCGATAAAAGTGTAGAGTATTCTGAAAATCGCGAAAGCATTAGCTAAGCAGGCTGGGCGCTAATTGACGTTACCAGACTAAATAAGGAGCGACCCGGTGCGTCGAGACATCCCTGCCGACCGACTTCACGATATTGATATCCCCGACCAGGGGCTTTCGGCCCTCCAGGTTGAGGAACGGCGCGACACCTACGGACCGAATGCGATCGTATCGGGCACCGGGTGGAGTTGGCTGGATGTTTTGCGTAGCACGGCCGCCGACCCGATGATCTGGTTTTTGGCGGGAACTTCATGCCTGTTTGCTTGGCTGGGGGACTACGGTGAAACAGCCATTCTTTTGGCCGCACTCCTCCCTATTGCAGGCATGGACGCTTACCTGCATCGTCGTACACAAGTCTCCACTGAAGGTTTGAGCAGCCGTTTGGCGGCGGTAGCACAGGTGTTTCGCGATGACATGGCCGTTGAATTGCCCGCCGAAGAGTTGGTGCCGGGTGATCTGGTAATCGTTACAGCCGGGTCCTACTTTCCGGCTGACGGCATCATTCTATCGGGTGAGGCGCTTCAAGCTGATGAATTCACTCTAACGGGCGAAGCACTTCCCATCAGAAAAGAGCCACTGGCACATTTCCCGACAGGAACCGAAAAAGCGACCGTTGACGGCCTTCACTGGGGCATGGCCGGAACCCGCCTGCTGAACGGCGAAGCACAGTTGCGGATCGTTTTCACGGGTGCAGATACACTCTACGGCGAAATTGCCCGCCTCTCGCAGTTATCACTTTCCGAAAAGACACCGCTGCAACAAGAGATCGCGCGTCTTGTGAGGGTCCTCTTAATTGCAGCATTGGCGCTGTGCCTGTTTCTGGCAGGTGTCCGCTATATGCAAGGATACGGCCTTATCGATGCCATTCTGAGCGCCCTGACTCTTGCTATAGCCGCCATTCCCGAAGAGTTTCCCGTCGTGTTCAGCTTCTTTTTGGGTGTCGGTGTTTATCGGCTCGCGCACCATCAAGCCCTGGTTCGGCGGGCCGTGGTCGTCGAGAGCATCGGGAGGGTCACCTGCATTTGCACCGACAAGACTGGTACTTTGACCGAAGGAGAGCTGACATTGGTCGACACGTTCCCGGCCGAAGGGGTGGATCAGACTATGCTCCTTTCGCTGGCCGCGACCGCGTCCCGAGAGGAAACCGGCGATCCGCTGGATTTACTTCTTCTTGATGCGGCAAGGCCTTTAGAGGGAAAAATAAGCAGTGTCTTTCCGTTTACTGAAGACCGAAGACGTGAAGTCGTCGTCATCGAGAGCCCGGAAGGCAGTCTTCAGGCGATTGTAAAGGGGGCGCCGGAAACAGTCTTGGGCATGTCAACCTTCGCCAATGAGGCGCGCGAGGCTTGGCTTGAAAAGACCCGCGCCTATGGAGCCTTGGGTCATAAGGTGATTGCAATCGCCTCACTTCCGCTAGTGACGGCGATGGATGACGAGCCAACCAAAGGCTATGAATTTGCAGGGCTCCTTGGCTTTGCCGACCCGGTTCGCCCGGGAGTCATTGAGGCCGTCGGCGCGGCACGGGCGGCGAATATCCGGGTGATCATGGTGACCGGCGATCACGCGCGCACCGCCGAGGCAATTGCGCGAGAGATCGGCATCGGTGGACCAACCCCTCGTGTTGTTGACGGCGCTGACCTGAGCGCCCAGCTGGCCAGCAAGGCCGCAGCCTCGGATCTGGATGTGGTCGCCCGCTGCGCGCCTGCACAGAAACTGGCCTTGGTCCAGGCGCTGCGCCGCGAAGGCGAGTTGGTCGCGGTGACAGGCGACGGCGTGAACGACGCCCCGGCTTTGCGCGGTGCAGATGTCGGGATTGCCATGGGTCAACGCGGCACACAGGCAGCCCGCGAGGTTGCATCGATCGTTCTGCTGGACGACAATTTTGCGACGATCATCCGCGCCATTGGCGAGGGTCGGCAGCTGTTTCAGAACCTGAGGCAAAGCTTTGCGTATCTTTTAATGGTTCATGTGCCTTTGGTTGCAACCGCGGCACTTATCCCGCTGCTTGGATACCCTCTGCTTTATCTGCCCATCCACGTTGTCTGGCTCGAGCTGATCATTCATCCCACGGCGCTGCTGGTGTTCCAGAACCTGCCATCGTCTGACGGGCTTGCCCCCGTCACGCATGAACGGCAACGGCGATTCTTTTCGCGGCGCTCTTGGGCCTCAATCGGTCTCGTAAGCGTGGTCGTCACAGCGGTCATTGTTGTGGGCTACGACTTCAATTTGGGAGAAGACCTCGACGTGGAACATGCACGTGCGATGGCCATGGCTGCGCTGATTGCTGCAAGTGCAGCCATTACTGCCGTTCTCAGCGGCCTCAGGTCACGCAACGCTTGGATTGCAGTGATTTCAACCATGGCCTCTGCAATTTTGGCCATCGAATACGCCCCAGTGGCGGAACTGTTGCACCTTAGCCAGCTTGACCCAATTGACTGGCTCGCTGCGGTTGGGGGCGGTCTCTTGGTCAGCGCCGCTACAAGTCTCATGAACGAGCGCCAAGGCAAAGGATGATTTTATCCTTGAATTGGAGTGCCATGCCCATGCGGACACAGATCCCCCAAGAAAACCGCCATGCCGCTATCACAGCCTGAATAGCGTTGAGCGAAATCAATCCATGTCGTTTTGGGTTCAGTAGGTCTGCTTGAAGAGGATGCGGCCTTGCGCGTGTCCCAAAGTGGAGCTCATCATATGGGCGATGCCTTTGTCTGGCTGAACGATCAGCTGCTGCGGATGGAGTGGCTGTCAGACTTGGTCACGCTGTTGGTGCGGGGCGGATTTGGTCTGGATCCGGCAAGCCAGATTGGCGGAAGCGTTCACTTCTTTATCTATGATGTCATCAAGATATTCATTCTGCTTTCGGTCCTGATCTTTGGCATTTCGTATGTGCAAAGCTATTTTCCACCGGAACGCACCCGCCGCATTCTTGGGCAGCGCAAAGGTTTGGGGGCCAATATCCTCGCGGCGCTGCTTGGGACAATCACACCGTTTTGTTCATGTTCCTCCATCCCGCTTTTCATCGGCTTTACCAGCGCGGGATTGCCATTGGCCGTAACTTTTTCATTTCTGATCTCTTCCCCGTTGGTCGATCTGGCCTCGGTCATATTGCTGGCCAGCATTTTCAACTGGAGCATTGCCTTGGCCTATGTGGCAATCGGGTTGGTGCTGGCCGTATTGGGTGGCACGCTGATCGGACGCCTGAAGCTGGAACATCAGGTTGAGGCCTTCGTTTATCAAAGCCCGGTCAGCGATCATGGCAATGACGGCGCCATCAGCCGTCGCGAACGGCTGCGCTATGCTTTCGATCAAGTCATCGAAATTGTGCACCGTGTCTGGCTTTATGTTTTGATCGGTGTCGGCATTGGCGCGGCCATCCATAACTGGATTCCGGAAACCTTCATTTCTGCCCTTTTGGGCCAGGACAAGTGGTGGTCGGTACTGGTTGCAACAATTGCGGGCGTACCCATGTATGCCGACATTTTCGGCACGCTGCCTATCGCGGAAGCCCTGGTCCAAAAGGGCGTCGGGCTGGGGACGGCTTTGACCTTCATGATGGCAGTTACGGCGTTGTCTTTGCCGTCGATGATCATGCTCAAGCGGGTCGTGAAGCTTCCTTTGCTGATGGTTTTCATCGGCATCGTCACAGTCGGGATCATACTGATCGGCTATATTTTTAACGCCACAACCCATCTATTCATCTGAAGATAAAAGCGTCGTTGCATCCGGACGTGTGCTGAGCGTCTCGGAAACTAAGGCGCTTCTCAAGGGCGCCTAGGGGTTTCGAGATCGCCCCGACCGCGGATTAAGTGCGAAGCACCCGGTAAACGGCCGGGATCACCAGCACGGTCAGCAGGGTCGACGACGCTAGGCCGAACAGCAGCGAGATCGCCAGACCCTGGAAGATCGGGTCGGTCAGGATCACGGCCGCACCGATCATCGCGGCAATCGCGGTCAGCAGGATCGGCTTGAAGCGGATCGCGCCGGCCTCGATCAGGACCTCGGTCAGCGGCCGGTCGGGGGCGTCGGCATGGCGGATGAAGTCGACCAGCAGGATCGAGTTGCGCACGATGATGCCCGCCAGCGCGATGAAGCCGATCATCGAGGTCGCCGAGAACGGCGCGCCGAACAGCCAGTGGCCGCCCATGATGCCGATGAAGGTCAGCGGGATCGGCGTCAGGATCACCAGCGGCAGCTTGAACGATCCGAACTGCGCCACGACCAGGATGTAGATGCCCAGCAGCGCCACGCCGAAGGCCGCGCCCATGTCGCGGAACGTGACCCAGGTCACCTCCCATTCGCCGTCCCAGAGCAGGGTCGGCCGGCTTTCGTCCTCGGGCTGGCCGTTCAAGGCGATAGTTCGGCTTGGGCAGGCCCGTCCAGTCCTGCGCGTCGATGCGCCTCTGCACGGCCAGCATGCCGTAGAGCGGCGCCTCGAAGGTGCCGGCCAGTTCGGCGGTGACCATCTCGGCTGCGCGTCCGTTGTGGCGGAAGACCGGGAACGAGGCCCGTTCCTCGGTCACGCGCACCACATCGCCCAAGTTCGACAACGCCGCGCTCGCCGGGCAGGACGTTGGCTGGAATCGGGGTGGTCGAGGAACGCGTTCGTCCACCGTCCGTTCGCCCTTGGGACGCTCGACTGCGGATCGGGATCGGGCTGGCGCCCTTCGCCCCGATGCGAATAGCCCGATGGTCGTGCCGCCGTTCAGGATGGCGATCGTGTCGAACACGTCGCCTTCCTGCACCCGGAAGAACTCGGCGTCATCGGTCGAGACCGTGACGCGCAGCTTGCGCGCCGGGATGCCGTAGGAATTGTCGATATCGACGACGAAGGGCACGGCCCGGAAAGCCTCTCGCACCCTGGCCGCCACCTGCCGGCGGGTCTTCGGCGTCGGGGCCGTAGATCTCGGCCAGAAGCGTCGCCATCACCGGCGGGCCGGGCGGCGGCTCGACGACCTTCAGGCTCGTGCCTGCGGGCAGATCAAGCGCTGCAAGCCGCTCGCGCAGATCCAGCGCGATCTCGTGGCTGGACCGGTCGCGGTCGCTCTTCGGCGTCAGGTTCAGCTGCACGTCGCCCTGTTCGGGCATCGCCCGCAGATAGTAATGCCGCACCAGCCCGTTGAAGTTGAACGGCGCGGCCGTGCCGGCATGGGTCTGGACCGAGCGGACCTCCGGGCAGCTCCAGCGCCATCGCGCGCCACGGCCTGCGCGACCGCGTCGGTGGCCTCGACCGACGCGCCCTCGGGCAGGTCGATCACGACCGACAGTTCGGACTTGTTGTCGAAGGGCAGCAGCTTGACCGTGACGTGCTGGGTGTAGAACAGGCGTCAGCGACGCCACCGTCAGGATCAGAACCACCGATCAGAAGCAGCCCAACTGCGCGGTCTTGGTCGCAAGGATCGGGCGCGCCACCGCGCGTAGGCGCGCCCCAAGCGCCCCGCCATGGCCGCGCATCCGTCATGGTGCGCGGCGGGTGCGCGTCCCGCAATGCTTCAGCATCAGCCAGGGCGTGACCATCACCGCGACGAAGAACGAAAAGATCATCGCCGCCGAGGCATTGGCCGGGATCGGGCTCATGTAGGGGCCCATCAGGCCCGACACGAACAGCATCGGCAGCAGCGCGGCGACCACGGTCAGCGTGGCGACGATGGTCGGATTGCCGACCTCGGCCACCGCGTCGATCGCGGCCTGCGCGCCGGTCGCGCGCCATCGCCCATGCGCCCAGTGGCGGGCGATGTTCTCGATCACCACGATGGCGTCGTCGACCAGGATGCCGATCGAGAAGATCAGCGCGAACAGCGAGACGCGGTTCAGCGTGTAGCCCATGATTCAGACGCAAAGAGCGTCAGCAGGATCGTGACCGGAATGACGATGGCCACCACCATCGCCTCGCGCCAGCCGATGGCAAGCCAGACCAGCGCGATGATCGACACGGTCGCCAGGCCAGGTGGAACAGCAGCTCGTTGGCCTTCTCGTTGGCGGTTTCGCCGTAGTCGCGGGTGACCTCGATCTGCCATGTCCTCGGGGATCAGCATGCCCTCCAGCGCCTCGACCCGGTGCAGGATTGCTTCGGCCACCTCGACCGCATTCGAGCCCGGCGCGCTTGGCCACCGCCAGCGTCACGGCGGCACGCCGTTGCAAGATCGTCGCCGTCGTTCGCGTGACGGTGGAGACGAGCAGTGTCAGTGCCATCCGACACGAACGCCACATCGGCCACGTCGCGGACATAGACCGGGCGGCCGTCGCGGGTGGTCAGAGCCAGGTTGCCGATCTCTTCGGGCGTCGCAGCGTTTCGCCGGCGACCAGTTCGATCTGCTCGCCGCGCATCGCGGATCCTGCCAGCCGGAAAGGCGCGTGTTGGCGCCCGCACCTTGCCGGCCAGCTGCTGCAGCGTGACGCCATACAGCGCCAGCCGTTCCGGGTCGGGCGCGATGCGCAGCGCCTCGCCGGTTTCGCCGACCAGATAGGTCAGGCCGACATCGTGATCTTGGCCAGCTCGACCGCAGCTCGCGGGCGATCCGCGTCAGGTCGTTGGCGGTGATCCGGTCCGCCGCCTCGGCCACGGCGACAGCGTCAGCGACACGATGGCCACATCGTCGATGCCGCGCCCCACGATCAGCGGTTCGGGGACGCCCACCGGGATACGGTCGAGATTGGCGCGCATCTTGTCGTGCACGCGCAGGATCGCGGTATCCGAGGACGTCCCGACGATGAACCGCGCCGTCACCATGACCCGGTCGTCGCTGGTCTGGGAATAGACATGCTCGACCTCGTCGATGCCCTTGACGATGGTCTCCAGCGGCTCGGTGATCAGCTTGACGGCATCCTCGGCCTGCAGCCCGTCGGCGCGGACATGGATATCGACCATCGGCACCGAGATCTGCGGCTCTTCCTCGCGCGGCAGCGACACAGGGCGACAGTACCGAAAACGATAGCGGCCAGCAGGAACAGCGGCGTCAGCGGCGAGGCGATGAAGGCGCGTGTCAGCGCCCCGGCAATGCCAAGTGGTGTGGCAGGCTTGTCACGGGACAACCACCTCGTCGCCGGCCGAAAGTCCGGTCAGAACCTCGACAAAAGGTGTCTCGCCACGCGCAACCGTCTTGCCCAGCATGACGGCGCGCTCTGCGGTGTGGTCGCCGTCCCGCACAGCGATGAAGTCGATTCCAGACCGCGTGCGAACCGCCGCCTCGGGAACAAGGATAGCGCTTCGGTCGCCGACGGGCAGTTCGACCAGAACGCGGGCGTTCACAAACGCCGTGTCGATGCCCGGCACCTCGACATCCGCGATTACGCGGCCGTTTTCGATCTGCGGATAGACCTTGGCGATCCGGCCTTCGGAGTCGCTGCCTTCTGCGGTGATGCGGATCGCGGTGCCTTCGCGCATCGCGCTGGCGTGGCGTTCGGGAATCGCGAGCCGCAGAAAGAACCCGCCCCCGCCGATCGTCGCCACGGCTTCCCCGGCAAGCACCACCGCGCCCGGGCTGACCGGAACGGTCAGAACCCGACCTGCGCCGGGCGCCAGAACCTCACCCTCCGCCGCCTGCTGTACAATGACGTCACGCTGTGCCTCAACCGATGAGATCTGCCCACGGAACACGTCGGCCGACGTGCGTAACTGGTCCAGCCGCTGTGCGGTGAAGACGCCCCGTTCCAGCAGTGCAACGCCCCGCTCCAGTTCGCTCTCGGCATTGACAAGTTGCGATCTCAGCGCCTCAATCTGGGCGTCAAGGGCGGCGATCTGAAATTCGATCTTGTCGTCGCGTATCATCGCAAGCCGCTGGCCAGCCGTCACCAGATCGCCCTCGCTGACCGTCAGTTCCACCACCAGTCCACCTAGCCGCGCGCGCGCCGGGACCGTTTCCCTGGCCTCGATGCGACCATAGACGGCCTTCCATTCGGTCACGCGTTCCGGGACGACTGTGATTGTCTCTGCCATGCCAGATCCGGCAGTCAGGATAATTGCCAGAAGGCCGAGAGTCAGGAAACGGGGGGACATGGCGCGGCCTTTCAGAATGCGGTACCGGGTTTGATCCCAAACCTGCGAAACAGTGCCGCCGCCGGGCAGAAGCCTGTGAAAGCCGACTGTAGCTGGTTCAGCCCGATGAACACGGTGAACCAGACGAACAGCGGCGATACCCACACCGTGAGAGCTACGGAAATCAGAACCATCACGCCTGCAAAGGCCATTACACTTCGATCTAGTGTCATTTGTTTTCTCCAAATCAGAATTTACATTCATATTTATGAATACGTATCTAAAGTTACAAGAAGCTTCTTATGGCGCCCTGTCCGAAAGTGCTATTCTCGTGGCTCAGCGAAGTGTCTTCAACCAACTCGAGCCCCTTTTTTGCCGGATTCAGACGCTTGGCACCCTGTGGATGAAAGCAGATGCCGCGTGACTTGAGGACTGGGTCCAGATCAACCTCTACCGCTCTCTTGTCGCGCCATCCCACGCCCAACCAAGGGTTGGACGGCACAAAGTGGAATTTGCTGCCTTGCGATACGACCGAGACTCTATGCTGCTTCGCCGGTTCATCGCGAAATTCATAGGCCATGATGATGCCGCCCAGACCGGCCCCAAGGACCATCACGTGTGCCATCTCAGAGATTTCCTTTTCAAATGTATCGCAAGCGCACGGCAGGCCTGTCTGATGCAAGGCCCAGCTAAACTCTCTGTGTGAAAATACGCTGTCCAAAGTCGGCGGCATTGACTTCAATCAAACCAGTGCTGCCTCGCCTGGTAAAACGGCACATCAGCCATGCAGAGTACAGGCCCTTGGAATTCCAAAGGCGCGGCGCTTCTAGTGCGTGAAGCACTTCGGTCGACAGAATCTCCTAATTAGCACTGCTATGACACCAGCGCCGCCTCGTGTAATCTCTTGTCCTATTTAGGCCCAACTCAAACGCACGTTGCGGTAATTGATGCAAATCAAGGTGACGCCTTTACCGGGCTGTTACCAGATATCAATGTACCATTGAGGTTCAGATCCCGCAGATCTGGGAACCGCTTCACAGATAAAGCAAAAGCACCTGAGCGATACGCTGACATTTGTTTGTCGGACGATGTTGTGGCGCAACCCACTCAGAAAGAGGCGGAGCAAATTGACCTGTCAGCCTGTCAGGAAGAGGTATCGACAATGCGTTATCTAGTCACTGGTGGGGCTGGGTTTCTTGGCATCAATATGGTGCGATTTCTTCTGGAGCGTGGGCATAGCGTGCGCAGTCTGGACATCGCCCTGTTCGACTACCCCGAGGCCGCAGGGGTCGATCTGGTGACCGGCGATATCCGCGATCCTGGCGTGGCCCGGATGGCGGTGCAAGGCATGGAGGCAGTGATCCATTGCGCCGCGGCGCTGCCGTTGTATTCGCCCGACGAGATCTGGTCGACAGATGTCGCCGGGACGCGAGTGATGCTGGAGGCCTCGCGCGCCGCCGGGATCGAACGGTTTGTGCATGTTTCCTCGACGGCGGTCTATGGCGTGCCCGACCACCACCCGCTTTTTGAAAGCGATCCACTCTCTGGCGTTGGCCCCTACGGCAAAGCCAAGATCGAGGCCGAAAACGTCTGTGCCAAATTCCGCGATCGGGGCATGTGCGTGCCAGTTCTACGGCCGAAATCCTTCGTCGGACCGGAACGGCTGGGTATCTTCGAGCTGCTCTATGATTTCGCACGTCAGGGTCGGAACTTTCCGGTGATCGGATCGGGATTGAACCGTTATCAGCTGCTGGACGTCGAGGATCTGTGTCAGGCGATCTATCAATGCACCGCGCTAGAGCGCGAGCGTGTCAACGACGTCTTCAACGTCGGAGCGGCTGAATTCACCACCATGCGAGAGGATTTCCAGTCGGTTCTGGACCGCGCCGGTTATGGAAAGCACATCGTCAGCCTGCCCGAGACGCCCGCGATTTGGGCACTTCGGCTGCTTGAAGCGATGCGGTTATCGCCAGTCTATCAGTGGATATACGATACTGCCGCACGCGACAGCTATGTTAGCATCGACAAAATCCGGGACCGACTTGGCTTTACGCCGCGCTTTTCAAACCAAGAGGCTTTGGCCCGCAACTATGACTGGTACGTTGCTAACCGCGACAGGTTGAATTCTGCGCCCGGCGTCACGCATCGCGCGCCCTGGAAGCGAGGCGCGCTGCAATTGGCCAGCGGTTTTTTTTGAGCAATGGAGAATTCATGAAAATAAGAGTTATGAACCGCCTTCCGTCCAACGTATTCAGCGCACTCGTCGCAGGACTAATGCTGTCCACCTTGGATGCGAGAGCGCAGGAATTCCCGGCACCGCCCGAGCAAATGGCGCAATACGACGCTTCGGTTCACAAGACCATCATCGAGCTGCAACCCTTCCGTCGGCAACAGACGTCGGTGCTGCCCTCGGGCACAGAGGTCACGCTGATCTCGCTGAACCCCAACCTAAATGCCACTTTCTTATTGATGCTTGGGGCAGAAGCGTTTCACATTGAAAATCCCGATCCGGTCGGCCAGCAGATTACGCTCGCGGCGAATCCGATCGCTGCTGTTGTTATCGTCGGCCCTGAGACCACGATGCGCTGCAATCTGTGGACCGGTGCGCCGAGCGAATTTCGGACCGCTCGCGACAGCGGCTTGCCATTTGCGCCGCTGTGTGACGCCAAGTTATACCTGCGCAATGCCATTCCAGGATCTCGCAGTAGTCTGGAACATGTAACCGACTTTCTGCGCGACCATGTCTGGCAGGGCGAACAGATCGTTCAACTGGTGAAAGAATCTTTCTACAGGGACCAGTTCTCTGAAACCACGGACCTTGTCGCTGCCACCGCCCAGAATGCAGCGCCGACGGGACCGGAACCCGCATTGATCGAGCCGAAATATGCCGATCAGGCGATCGCACCGATCGGTTTTGGCATTGCGCTGGCCGACCCGGACCAGAAGCAGATGATCCCCGGTGTCTGGTATTCCGCCGCAGCGATGGAAGGCGTGTACGCTAGCGCTATCCAGCCTCAGACGATCAGCGCAGACATCCTCAATGGCCCGGGATCAGCAAACCGTCTGGACAGCGTCGAGGGCAAGGCAGTGGAGTATTTGGTGGCCTTCGACATGGCCCGCTACGGCATCGGGTTTGCCCTGGGAACCGACCATCCTCGGGTTGACTGGTCGCCGCGTCCGAGCGCGGCAGCCCGTATTCGCGGTCTTCCCGGTCCCGACGGCATCGGTGACGCGAGCCCGCTGGTGCGCAGCGGCATGGTCAGCCCGGACTATGTTGGTCGGACAATCGCGACCTTTGCCGGCGGGTTCAAACGTCAGCACGGCGCATTCAAATTCGGCGACTACGCGCTGATCGACACCGGCAAGCACTATGGGTTCATCGAAAAGGGCGTGATCTATAGCAAGCTGAAGACCGAGTTGTCGACGCTTTATGTGCTCGACGACGGCACGACCGGCATGAAGACCTGGAAGGGCGAAGGACGATGCGCTGCTGGCCCGGATCATGTTCGCCCGCCAGAACGGTGTACCGCTGATCGAGACCGATCCCGAGACCGGTGTCGGCATGCCGGGCGACAGGGTCACGCAATGGGGCGCGGGCAACTGGTCGGGGTCGGCCAAAGCGGAACTGCGCACCTTGCGCGCCGGGGCCTGCATGCAGGAAACCGAAGGCCGCCGCTATCTGATCTATGGCTATTTCTCGACCGCCACGCCCTCTGCCATGGCGCGGACGTTTCAGGCTTATGGGTGCAGCTACGCCATGCTTCTGGACATGAACGCACCCGAACTGACCTACCTCGCCCTTTACCCGCGCCAGGATGGCAAAGTGCATGTCGAACATATGACTACGGCCATGTCGCAGTTCGACAAGAAGGCAGCGGACGGCAACGTCATTCCGCGTTTCCTGGGGTTCGCGGACAGTCGCGATCTGTTCTTCATCTACAGCAAGGAGAGCCCGAAATGAGACGCGTCGGTGTGATCCTTCTGGTCCTGATGCCACCTGGCGGCGCCGGGATTTGCCCAGTCAGCGTTCGAGCAGCAGAATGCGCTGTTGTTCCAGCAGACTTCAGCAGGAACATGGTCTGACGCCCGCGCAGATGGAAAGGATCAAGGCGATCTTTGCCCGCTCCGGCTTTGTCGGGCAGGGCAATCCGGCGGTGGCGCGTCACGCGATGACCGTCGAGGAATGCCGGGCGCGCGCGCCTCGCGGCGGTGCTGGCTATGCGAACCGCCAAGTTCGAGCGAATTTGCGGCGCGAAGAACATGGCGCCGCTCTATCGATCCGCGCACCGAAACGGCGCAGGACGCCAAAGCCTGCATCGACCAGTTCGAATTCCCCGACATCCCCTGCACCTACCCGGTGGTCTGGGTGAAGGCCAAAGAGGCGGCCGAGATCTGTTCGGCGATGGGCAAGCGGATTTGTGACGCCCATGAATGGGAAGGTGCCTGCGCCGGGGCGCTGGAGCCGCCGAATTACCGCTTCGGGATCAGCGCAGGATCGGTGTCAAGCGTCGCAAAGGCGTTCAACAGCCAGAACGCGGCGACCAAAAGCTGGAGCTACGGCCCCGCCTATCAAAAGGGCATCTGCGCGGCGAACAGCCAGAAAAGCCCCGGCTGCAACGGCGGCGGATGGAACCAGTGCGGCTCGAACACCTATCCGACCGGCGCGTTTCCCGAGTGCCGCAGCACGCTGGGTGTCTACGACCTGAACGGCAATGCCGCCGAACACATGAACCTGCCGCTAAGCCCCGATCAGATGGCAAGCCGGGGCAGCACGACGCTGGGCGTGACAGAGATGAAGGGCAGTTGGTTCATTTTCGACCGCTACCGCGCGCACGAGGACTGGTGCCGCTGGCGCGCGCCGTTCTGGCATGGCAGCCGGGTTCTGAGCCCGGATAGCCACTCCAACTATCACCTTGGGTTTCGCTGCTGCAAAACGCTTGAGTAAGCGTTTTACCGCAGCGACGCCAGCAACCGGTCGGACTGCGCGATCGGGCCTTCGCTGCTGACGATCGGGGCAAGTCGCGGATCTTGCAGGATTTCCGCCAGCGCGCCGCGGCTCTCCGTTAACGAAGGCCGTCATGCTGACCAGCCGCACGCCGTGGCTGTAGTCGGCATAGCCTTCGCCATGCACGGTGCTCAGCGGCTGGATCGGCTTGCCGTTCGGACGGTGCCAGCCATAGATCGCCACGCGCCCCGGCTTTGACCGCAGCCGGTTCGACAGGACAAGGTCCTTCTTTTGCCCTGCGGTCAGCGCCGATAGCGCGGTAGCCGGTATCGCCGCGTTGCTGGTTGACGGTCAGGTTATGTCGCGAGAAATAGTCGGTGGATTCCATCTGCGCGCCTGGCTGTCATCGGTGCTGGCGCCAGATGCACCTGCGCCTGCGCATAGATCGCATCGACCATCTTGGTGGTCGGCAACAGAAAGCCAAGTTTCGCTGCGATGTCGCGCAGCAGCAGGTAGCCCCATCGGCACCCTGACGAAATCACGATCGCCACCGACGGCCATGTAATCCGGGGTCACGCAGATCGTCACGTCGATCTTCTCGCCGTTTTTTGGAGACCAGCTCAGGGTCACCGGGATCAGATGTCGCAGGAATTCCGGGACATTTCCCGCCAGCACCTGTTCCGTGATCCGGGCGTCGCGGTCCGAACCGCTAAGGCGAAAGATGTCCTTGACGAAGCCACTTCCCGACCGTGCCGTCGAGGCGCGCGCCGGAAATGGTCCGAGCAGATGCAGCGCGCATACTGTTGAGTTTCGTAGCGCTCCTGTAGCCAAAGCGGAAGTCCCGTAAATCGTGCCAAATGCAACCGCGACTAGCGCGGCCAGAACCGTCTTTTTCATGGGTTACCTCAATGTCCTCAGGTGTGGGATAGCCTGAACGGACCAAAATCGGTAGCACTGCGACTCAAAGCTGGCGGAACTCCGCCCGTCGGGCGTCAACCCGCGAAAACGAAAAGCCGGTCAAGCCGGTATTTGGCGAGATAACCAATGGTTAGACCCAGCACGGCCCCAAGTTCCCGCATCGCGTCTGTACCCCAAAACAGCCAGAAGAAAGTTTCTGATCCCCAGAAAAGTGCGGTCGCGACGATGCCGGTCGTGGTGTACAGCGCTGGCCTGGGACCATCTGCCGTGGGGCTAGTGTCGAAACCCAGAAAAAACCAAGCGTATCGAGCAGATATTTGATCACAAGCCCCACAAACGTTCCAAGCCTCGCAATACCGGTCAGTTGAAAACGGGCCCATCGCTTCAGGTCCCGCACCAAAAATCTTGGTGTCTGACAAACGGGCAATCCTCATTTGATCCTCCTTGCGGGCGATGCCGCAGCATTACTTTGCTGGCTCGTACCTGCGCTTGCTGCAGTTTCAATGGCCCGCATCACAGGCCAAACGGATAGGTTTCGTCCTCTGAGGTGTTCGTCAGTGTGGCGAGCGGTGTCACCGCATTTGTCTTGTCGAACCAGGCGAACGCGTCATATTGATCGGGCAAGGTGGCGTAGCTGTAATGGCTCGCTCTTTCGGTCTCGGGCCGATAGATCACGCCGATGTAGCGTTCCAGTCTGGGCTGGGCCAAAAGACGCCGGAAGTCAGCCGTCTAGTCTTTTTTGAAATCTCACAGAAAGCGCTCAAAATCAACAGCTTGGCAGATTGCTTCGTAGCTGTCGAGGCGCGGGGAACGTATGGTCTTGATCTCCATCGGAGCGTCCCATTCAGACGCGGCCGCGACTGTACCTGACAAGAAAGGCGTTCCCACACTGATCAGGCCGCCGTTTTCTGCGCTCGCAACACGTTGTTTTTCAACGGAATGGGCGGAATGCAGACCTTCGCTGCGGCCGCAGTGAAGCAGTCCTGTCGCGCTATAACGGACGTTCGCAAACCGAGGGGCGTCTCGCCCAGCCGTATTTGCTTGCAAGCCGAGCTAGCTGCACGATGATGATACAATGCGGATCAAGAAGAGATATCACGCGGTCTTATTGCCTCTCAGTCTTTGCGATCCATTGCCCGTAAATTGAAGCGGCCCGCATCGTCTACTCGCCTCTTATCGAGAAAATGATCATCTAAGACTCCGTGCACTTACGCCAAGCCACCTTTTTTCATGTTCCGATGGACCCACGGAAAATCATGCGGTAGCCTATGCTTTCGGTCGGTTGAGTGGGTCTGTTCACGCGCGAGACAGAACGAGAAACCAATCGACGTCACCCTGCCAGACAAGAGACATTTAATGGGCAATGGATACGGCACGAAACGCAACTCACCCGGTGGACTTTACGACCCGCGCAACGAGCATGATGCTTGCGGCCTTGGCTTCATCGCGAACATCAAGGGTGTCAAATCCCATAAAATCATCGAAGACGGCATTCGGATTCTGGAGAATCTTGAACATCGAGGCGCCACTGGTGCCGATCCGCTTATGGGCGATGGTGCGGGCATTCTGGTTCAGATCCCGCATGATTTGCTGGCAGCCGAGTGCAGCGCAATCGGCTTCGAACTGCCCACGGTTGGCGACTATAGCCTTGGGTACTTCTTCATGCCCCAGGATTTTTGATCTGCAGGATCAGATAAAGGTCATTGTCGAAGACATCGCAAAAGGCGCCGGTCAAGACGTGATCGGATGGCGGTCGGTTCCAACTGACAATGCCAGTCTGTCGCAGGACCCCGAAATCATGGCTGCCGAGCCGGCACATTGGCAGGGATTCTTCGCAAGGCCCGCGGGATTAAGCGACGACGATTTCGAGCGGCGTGTCTATATCCTGCGCCGCGAAATCTCGAACGCGGTCATCGAAGCACTTGGTAGCCGTGAGGATGTCTATCCTGTCTCGATGTCGTCACGCACGGTCGTCTACAAAGGCATGTTCCTGGCCGATCAACTGTATCCCTATTTCGCGGATCTGCGCGACGAGCGTTTTGTTTCGGCGCTTGCCATGGTGCATCAGCGGTTTTCGACCAACACGTTTCCGTCGTGGAAACTGGCGCATCCCTACCGGATGGTCGCCCATAACGGCGAGATCAACACGCTGCGCGGCAATGTGAACTGGATGGCGGCGCGCCAGTCGACGCTTTCATCGCCGCTGTTTGGCGACGAAATCGAAAAGATCTGGCCGGTATCCTATGAAGGCCAGTCCGACACCGCCTGTTTCGACAATGCACTGGAGCTGCTTTTCCAGGGCGGCTACTCGCTGCCGCACGCGATGATGATGCTGATACCCGAAGCCTGGGCCGGCAATCCGTTGATGGATGAGCGGCGACGCGCGTTCTACGAATACCATGCCGCGATGATGGAACCCTGGGATGGCCCGGCCGCGATTGCCTTTACCGATGGGCGCCAGATTGGTGCCACGCTAGATCGCAACGGGTTACGCCCGGCCCGCTATTTCGTGTCGGATGACGATACTGTCGTTCTTGCTTCTGAAGCAGGTACTTTGCCGTTTGATGAAGGTAAGGTCGTGACGAAGTGGCGGCTACAGCCCGGCAAAATGCTTTTGATCGATCTTGAAAAGGGCGTCATCGTTTCGGATGAAGAAATAAAAGAACAGCTTTGCAGCGCCAATCCATATGATCAGTGGCTCAAGGACACGCAGATCGTTCTGGAAGATCTTCATGGCCTGAAATCCTCGCCACGTAAGTATCAGGGTCAGGATCTGCTCGATGCGCAGCAGGCCTTTGGATACACCCAGGAAGACGTCAAAATGCTGATGACGCCGATGGCGACGACCGGGCAAGAAGCGCTTGGGTCGATGGGTACCGACACGCCGATTTCAGCGATGTCGGACAAGGCCAAACTGCTTTACACGTATTTCAAACAGAACTTCGCGCAGGTCACCAATCCACCGATCGACCCGATCCGCGAAGAATCTGTGATGAGCCTAGTGTCCTTCATTGGTCCGCGCGCCAACCTTCTGGACCGCGAACATCTGTCCAAGCACAAGCGGTTGGAAGTACGCCAGCCGATCCTGCGCAATTCCGATTTGCAGAAGATCCGTGATATCAGCGACATCGGCGACAACCAGTTCGTGTCGCGTGTGCTGGATACTACCTTCGGCGTCGAGCGTGGCTCAGAAGGCATGCAGCATCTGTCTTCATCGGCTGTGCGATGCTGCCGAGAAGTCAGTGCAAAGCGGTGACAACATCATCATCCTGTCGGACCGCCAGTTCAGCCAACAGCGTGTTGCTGTCCCGGCGTTGCTGGCAACGGCGGCGGTGCATCATCACCTGATCAAGAAGGGCCTGCGCACTTCGGTCGGGCTGGTGGTCGAATCTGCGGAACCGCGTGAGGTCCATCATTTTGCGGTTCTGGCCGGATACGGCGCCGAAGCGATCAACCCCTATCTGGCATTCGAGACGCTGGCCGATATGCACGCCAGAAACGCCTTTCCGCCAGAAGTCGACGAACATGAAGTCATCCAGCGTTATATCAAATCCATCGACAAAGGTCTGCTAAAGGTCATGTCGAAAATGGGTATCTCGACCTATCAGTCCTATTGCGGGGCACAGATTTTCGACGCCATCGGCCTTTCTTCGGATTTCGTCGCTCAGTATTTCACTGGCACAGCCAGCCAGATTGAAGGCATCGGGCTGGATGAATTTGCGGTCGAGACCGTTCGTCGCCATCAGGAAGCTTACGGCGATGTGCCGGTGCTTCGCCATTCTCTGGATGTCGGCGGCGACTATGCCCTGCGTCAACGCGGCGAGGCCCACGCCTGGACATCCAGACGAGGTAAGCAACCTTCAGCACGCGGTGCGCGGCAACAGCCAGGACACTTACCGTGCCTACGCGAAATCGATCAACGAGCAGCAGCAACGACTTTTGACGATCCGCGGCATGTTCCGCCTGCGCCCTGCCGAAGAAACCGGGCGCAAGCCGCTGGACATTTCGGACGTTGAGCCCGCGGTGGATATCGTGAAACGATTTGCGACCGGGGCGATGTCTTATGGCTCGATTTCGGCCGAAGCACACGAAAACCTTGCGATTGCGATGAACCGGATCGGCGGCAAATCCAACACCGGCGAAGGTGGCGAAGAGGTCGAGCGATTTACGCCGATGGCGAACGGCGACAGCAAACGCTCGGCGATCAAACAGGTGGCATCTGGTCGCTTCGGCGTGACGACTGAATATCTTGCCAATGCCGACATGATCCAGATCAAGATGGCGCAGGGAGCCAAGCCCGGCGAAGGCGGTCAGTTGCCGGGCCATAAAGTCGATGCCGTGATCGCGAAGGTGCGCCACTCGACAATTGGCGTCGGGCTTATTTCACCGCCGCCGCATCACGATATCTATTCGATCGAGGATTTGGCGCAGCTGATCTATGACCTGAAGAACGTCAATCCGGCTGCAGATATCTCGGTGAAACTGGTCTCGGAAGTCGGTGTTGGTACGGTTGCTGCCGGTGTCGCCAAGGCCCGGGCAGATCACGTGACAATCTCCGGAATGGAGGGTGGGACCGGTGCAAGTCCGCTGACATCGATCAAACATGCCGGTTCACCTTGGGAGATCGGGCTTGCCGAAACGCACCAGACCCTGCTGCGTAACAAACTGCGTTCGCGTATTGCCGTGCAGGTGGATGGCGGGTTGCGTACCGGACGCGATGTCGTCGTGGGCGCATTGTTGGGTGCTGATGAGTTTGGCTTTGCGACCGCACCGCTGGTCGCATCGGGCTGCATCATGATGCGCAAGTGTCACCTGAACACCTGCCCGGTGGGCGTTGCAACGCAGGACCCGGTGCTGCGCAAACGCTTTACCGGCCAGCCGGAGCATGTCATCAACTTCTTCTTCTTCGTTGCCGAAGAAGTGCGCGAACTCATGGCCGAACTTGGTTTCGCCACCATGGACGAAATGATCGGCCAGCTTGACGTGCTGGATCGCGATCGGGCGATCGATCACTGGAAGGCGCGCGGGTTGGATTTCAGCAAGCTGTTCTTCGATCCGCAAATGGGCGACGACGTGCCGGTCTATCATTGCGAATCCCAGGTCCATCACATCGACGATATTCTGGACCGCGAATTCATCCGCCTCGCCCAGCCCGCGTTGGAGAACCGCGAACCGGTCAAGCTGGACATGAAGATTGCAAACCGGAACCGTTCTGCCGGGGCGATGCTGTCTGGTGAAATTGCCAAGCGCTATGGCCATGCCGGGCTGCCGGATGACACCATTCACATCAAACTGACCGGCACGACCGGACAGGCATTCGGTGCCTGGGTCTGCGCGTGGTGTCACGTTGGAGGTTGAGGGCGAAGGCAATGACTATATCGGCAAGGGACTGTCTGGCGGCAAGGCTGATCATTTACCCACCAAAGAGTGCCGTTCAGATCGACCCGGGCGAGTCGATTATCGCTGGCAACACCGTGCTTTACGGCGCCATCGAGGGTGAATGCTATCTGCGCGGCGTGGCCGGCGAGCGGTTTGCGGTGCGCAACTCTGGCGCCACTGCGGTGGTCGAAGGTGTTGGCGATCATGGCTGCGAATACATGACTGGCGGCGTCGTCGCGGTTCTGGGCTACACCGGGCGCAACTTCGCTGCGGGCATGTCCGGCGGCATCGCCTATGTCCTGGATGAGGATGGCACATTCGCCAGCCGGTGCAATCTGGCCATGGTCGAGCTGGAACCGGTGCCCGAAGAAGACGATCTGATGGAATCCGAGCACCATATCGGCGGCAATATCGAACACCATGGCCGGGTCGACGTGTCCAGTGACATGACCCGCCATGATGACGAGCGCCTGCGCCAGTTGATTGAAAACCACCGGCACTACACCGGCTCACCTCAGGCTGCACATATCCTGGAACACTGGGAAGAGTTTCGTCCGAAATTCGTGAAAGTCATGCCCACGGAATACCGCCGGGCCCTTGCAGAAATCGAAACAGCGCAGATGGCCGCAACCCGGCAGCGTGAAACAATAACTCAAGGCACGCTGTGGCGTCCGAAGCGGAGTAAGAACATATGGGTAAAGTGACAGGCTTTCTCGAGGTCGACCGGCAGGACCGAAAGTACCGCCCGGCCTCTGACCGGACGCGCAACTACAACGAATTCATGATTCCGCTGCCAGAACAGACACTGCGCGATCAGGCCAGCCGATGCATGGATTGCGGCATTCCGTTTTGTCACGATCTGAAAGGCCTCAAGGGCTGCCCGGTGAACAACCAGATCCCGGACTGGAACAATCTGGTCTATGATGGCGATTGGCGTGCGGCCTCGGACAACCTGCATTCGACCAACAACTTTCCCGAGTTCACCGGGCGAATTTGCCCTGCTCCTTGCGAAGCCTCCTGCACCCTGAACCTGATCGACAGCCCGGTGACGATCAAGTCCATCGAATGCGCCATTGTCGACAAGGCATGGGAGAACGGATGGATCGAGCCGCAAGTCCCGTCCCGCAAGACCGGCAAGAAGGTCGCGGTCGTTGGCTCGGGGCCGGCCGGCATGGCCGCGGCCCAGCAGCTTGCCCGTGCGGGTCATGACGTGCACCTATATGAGAAGAGCACAGAAAATCGGCGGACTGATGCGCTATGGCATCCCTGATTTCAAGATGGAAAAAACCCATATTGACCGCCGCGCCGTTCAGATGGCGGCAGAGGGTGTCACATTTCATCTGGGCGTTCATGTGGGCAAGGACGTCGCCATCGACGCATTGGTCGACCAACATGATGCAGTCATCCTGTCCGGCGGTGCCGAGAAACCCCGTGATCTGCCAATCGAGGGTCGCGATCTTGAGGGCGTGCATTTTGCGATGGAGTTCCTGCCACAGCAAAACCGTCGTGTGTCTGCAGGAACCGCAAGATGCCGAGCCAATTCTGGCCGGCGGCAAGCATGTGGTCGTCATCGGTGGCGGCGATACCGGATCAGACTGCATCGGGACGTCAATCCGCCAAGGTGCGCTTTCCGTCACTCAGCTTGAGATCATGCCGACGCCGCCCGATAGCGAAGACAAACTGCTGACCTGGCCCAACTGGCCTTTAAAAATGCGGACATCTTCCAGTCAGGAAGAAGGCGCAGACCGCGAGTTCTCGGTCATGACCCAACGTTTCGACGGCATAGACGGTCAGGTCAAGGCGCTGCATTGCATTCGGGTCGACGAAAAGTTCCAACCCGTCGCAGGCAGCGAATTCGTTTTGCGCGCCGATCTTGCACTGTTGGCAATGGGTTTCGTCTCTCCAATCACCGAAGGCATGATTGCGGATCTTGGTGTCGAACTCGATCGCCCGCCAGAATGTTCTTGCCGACACGACCGCCTACAAAACCAGCCATGACAAGGTCTGGACCGCTGGTGACATGCGGCGTGGCCAGTCGCTTGTCGTCTGGGCGATCCGCGAAGGCCGCCAATGTGCACACGCCGTGGACAAGGCTTTGATGGGTAAGTCTGTTTTGCCAGTATAGATCTATTCGCTAGATCTGACTTCGGCAAATGAGATGTTGCAATTGCGATTTCATCGGGTCACTGCAACATCGGCCTTAAATTCCTCTGGCCTGCGCGCCGTCCCCGACTTCACCATCCTAGAGACGTTATTCGAAGTTCGCTGATTACGGGCGTCAAATCCCAAGTTGTAGTAACCCCGACTACCAATTGTACGCATAGTGGCCATTAGTTTGCTCAATGTCGACGGCCGCTATGTCCCCGCACAGTGTGAATTCGCTGATCATCTGGCTTAGCTAGCGCAGCGAATGTCTCCTTCCACGAGCCGCACCGCAGCATGTTAGGCCAGTGGTGAAGGTCCGGTCTGGGCCGACCTCGACCAATATTCCTCCTGTAGGATTGCTTACGGTTAGGCCTCAAAGATGAATTACCACCAACTTCAAGTGTATCTACCTCTGCTGTCCGAGCGAGACCCTACTGGAGCTTCTTGATTGCCAGCCATATACCACAAGGACGTAAATGAATGGCACATCAGTGATCTGAAAGATGACAGGCGTGCGAAGCGTAGCGCAACTTGTGCCGGTAAATGCTCACAGCATTAGATGTAGGCCTCGGCCCACACTCAATAATGAGAAGGCTTAGCCATGTCAGCCGATACACAAGACACCACGATGCGGATCTCAGAACAGCGTTTCAAACTACGGGTCTGGATTACAGCACGGCTCTGGGCACAGGTCATGCTTGGAATGGTACTTGGATTCGGCCTTGGCTTGCTGCTGAGCGAGTCCGTTGGATTTATCCACCCCGCGACAGCCGAGGTTGTCGGGCATTGGTTGGCACTGCCGGGGCGCATATTCTTGGCCTTGATCGCGATGGTGCTGGTGCCGCTGATCTTTTCTTCGATTGTTGGAGGGCTTACCGGAGCCGGGTCCGGAGACGAATTGCGTTCGGTTGGTCTGCGGCTTGCCGCTTTTATCCTTGCGACCACGACAGTGGCCGCAACGATCGGTGTGGTGCTTGCCCAGTGGCTGCGGCCCGGCGTTGGACTCGCTGGGTTTTCGCAGGAGACTTCCGCGCCAGGCTTGCCGTCCCAAATCGGTGACATGCTCGATTTGCCGGACCCCGCCTCCCAGGTATCCGTGCCGGACATGATTGTCGATGTTCTTCCGACGAACCCAACAGCCTCGATCGTACAAGGAGACATGCTGGCCGTTGTTGTCCTAGCCCTGCTGGTTGGCGTCTCGGTAACGCAGGTTCAGCCCGGTCGCGCGCAGCCCTTTCTGGCCTTGATGGACGCGTTGCTGTCGATCTCAATGAACATCGTGAAATGGGCAATGTTTCTGGCGCCGTTCGCGGTTTTTGGTCTGATGGCGCAACTTGTGATGCGTATGGGTTTTGAAACCATGATTGGCATTTCGGGTTATGTCGGAACAGTGCTGCTTGGACTTTCGGTGCTGCTGTGCCTCTACCTTGTGATCGCGCTCGTCTTTGCACGGATCACGCCACTGCGCTTCATGCAAGCGGCGGGCAGCAACCTGCTGCTGGCCTTTTCGACATCAAGCTCGTCGGCGGTGATGCCGGTGACGATACAATCGGCGCGAGAGCTTGGCGTGCCCGAGAACATAGCCAATCTGGTCGTTCCATTGGGGGCGACGATGAACATGGCCGGAACCGCCCTGTATCAGGCGGTGGCCATTCTGTTTCTCGCGCAGCTTGCTGGTGTGGACCTGACTTTAGTTCAGATTGCTGTGGTCGTCGGGACGCTTGTCGCCTCCAGCATTGGCGCGCCAGGCACGCCGGGGGTCAGCATTGCTATTCTTGTCAGTGTAGCCACGAACATGGGAATTCCCGTCGAGGGCATGGTGATCATTCTCGGCGTTGACCGACTGCTCGACATGTGCCGGACGGCGGTCAACGTCACAGGTGATCTGGTTGCTGCGGTGCTATTGCGCTCGATCGGACGTGATCCCGCCCAAGCCGCCTGAGGCCCGATCGCGAAGAAGCTCAAATCCGTCCGCCCAACGAGCCATTAACCCTATCCACGCACTCCGAAGCCATTGGACTATCCAGCCACGCAACTACCGCATCTATGAATGCTGTAGCTGTTGGCTGCCCGACGATTGAGTTGGCAAAATGCTGCACGAAGCACGAATGACCGCAATGACGGGCTGCACGATAGCATATCGATGTTGCGTTGAATGACTGCAAGGGGCCGTTCGTGTCGGACAATTTGTTGCAAATCTGGCTGATGCTGCGCTGCATCCGAGGTCGGCTTGGAGCCCATTCTGTGAATTCGATTTTCTCGCTGCGCGCGCGCGCCGCACAGAAAATGCCGCAAGTGCTAAATCGTCTGCGCTGCCACGCGGCGGGAAAACCGGCCATTCATGTAATACGCGGCAAGACCAATCCGGCGAACTCACACATCGCGGGACAAATTGGACCTCGGTTCTCGCGAAGCCAATGGCCGCT
>CAWJDD010000010.1:0-116538 GCA_963841595.1 uncultured Alphaproteobacteria bacterium
AATCAAAACCTTACCCATCCCACGCACGGCCAATGGGGATGAGGAACTGGCCCGCGCTTCGTACTCGCTCTCTGGCATGCCGGTGCGTCTTGCGAAAATACGCGTCTTCACCAACTGCTTCCCAGGTCTCTTTCAGAAACTGCCGCCGAAGCGACACAAGAGACCATGTTCCTTAGGTAAAACACCACTCATGGAACAGGACGAATATGTCTGATAAGTTTCCCTAAGGGAAGCCTGAGTTTCAAAAATGTTTGAAACCAGCATTTCGTATGTTACATAATACAGATTATACGCATTGCATGTGTACGGTTGCACTTTAACCCAAAGCGTACCCTGCACCGCGCACCGTGCGCACAGGATCATCGCCACCGTGTCTGGCAAGCGCCTTGCGCAAACGACCGATATGCACATCGACAGTGCGCGTATCGACATAGATATCGCGGCCCCACACCCGATCCAGCAGCTGTTCGCGTGACCAAACGCGCCCCGGCTTTTCCATGAATGTCGACAGCAGCCGAAACTCGGTCGGCCCAAGTTTGAGCGTCGTTCGGTCGCGCGTCACGCGGTGGGTTTCGGCATCCAGCACGATGTCATCGAACTCCAGCACGCTCGCCCACGGTCGCCGGACGCACGCGTCGCAATTGAGTGCGCACGCGCGCCATCAGCTCGATCACCGAATACGGCTTGACCACATAATCGTCGGCACCGGTTTCAAGCCCCCGCACCCGGTCCACTTCTTCGGCATCGCGCGGTTAACATAATGACGGGAATGTCCGCGTGTCGGTGTTCGTTTTCAGACCGCCGGCACATCTCGATCCCCGAAACACCCGGCATCATCCAATCAAGGATGATGACATCGGGGCGCGTCTTCGTCGACCATGAGCAGCGCATCGTCGCCATTTTCGGCGCTGGCGACACGCAAAACCTTCAGCTTCCAGGTTATAGGTCAGAACTTCACGCTGCGCGGGTTCGTCTTCAACAACCAGGACACTTGGGTTGATCTGCGGTCATTGGGCTCAGCTTTCCTCAGACATATAGGACGTTGTATCTTGCTTGGGCCGCGCATCGTCCGGCATGTGACCGGTCACCAGATAGATCACCTGTTCGGCGATATTGGTCACATGATCGCCCATGCGTTCGATGTTCTTGGCGATGAAATGCAGGTGCATACAAGCGGTGATGTTGCGTGGATCTTCCATCATGTGGGTCAGGAATTCGCGGAACAGCGCGTTGTACAGTCTGGTCCACTTCCTCGTCGCGCTGGATGCACCTGCTCGGCCAGTTCCGCGTCGCGCTGAATATAGGCATCCAGCGCATCCTTCAGCATCATCTGCACTTCGCGCGCCATTTCCGGATCGACAACACTGCAGCTGTCCGACAGGTTCGTATTTCGGCCAGAACAGTCGTGCGCTTGGCGATGTTCTTGGCATAATCGCCGCACCGTTCCAGGTTGGCGCTGATCTTGAAGACCGTCAGAACCGTGCGCAGGTCCTTGCAGTCGGGCGCGCGCAGGGCAATCGATGCGTGCGGCTTCATCGTTCATCTGTTCTTCCAAGCGCGTCGATGGCTTTGTCGCCTGCGCGGACCTTTTCGGCCAGTTCCAGGTCGCGGGTTTCAAGCGATTTGGCAGCCTTCAAGAATCGCGGCTTCCACCAAGCCGCCCATCTTCATGAGTAAGGCCTGAATGGCTTCAAGATCGCGATCAAAGGCTGAGGCAATATGTTGGTTGTTCATGACTTGGCTCCTTACCCGATCCGTCCGGAAATATAGCTTTCCGTGCGGCTGTCTTCGGGGTTGGTGAAAATATGGTCGGTGTCGCCGTACTCCACCAGGTCGCCCAGGTGGAAAAACGCGGTCTTCTGGCTGACGCGGGCCGCCTGCTGCATCGAGTGCGTGACGATCACGACCGAATAGCTTTGGCGCAGCTCGTCGATCAGTTCCTCGACCTGTGCGGTTGCAATCGGGTCAAGCGCCGAACATGGCTCGTCCATCAGCAAAACTTCGGGCGCGGTCGCAATGGCGCGCGCGATGCACAGACGCTGCTGCTGGCCACCCGAAAGCCCGGTGCCGGGTGCGGCCAGACGGTCCTTGGCTTCTTCCCAAAGCGCGGCGCGGCGCAGGGATTTTTCAACGATCTCGTCCAGTTCGGCCTTGTTGCGGGCCAGACCGTGAATGCGCGGACCGTAAGCCACGTTGTCATAGATCGACTTCGGGAACGGGTTCGGCTTTTGAAACACCATGCCGACCTTGGCGCGCAGCTGCACCGGATCGACGCGGCGGTCATAGATGTCTTCGCCATCCAGCGGATGTCGCCGGTGACACGGCAGATATCAATCGTGTCGTTCATCCGGTTCAGGCAGCGCAGGAACGTCGATTTGCCACAGCCCGACGGGCCGATGAAGGCCGTGACGGTCTTGTCGTCGATCTCGACCGACACGTCTTTGATCGCGTGGTTGTCGCCATAATAGACGTCCACGCCCTTGGCCGAGATCTTGATGTCGTGCTGTCCATTGTCGCGGTCCGTTTAGTGTCATATCTTTCATTTGTCCTTCTCCCTTACCAGCGCCGTTCAAACCGGCGACGCAAGATAGATCGCCACTGAGTTCATAATCAAGCAGGAACACCAGCAGCACGATGATCGCACCCGATGCCCGTTCGACAAAGGCCGGGTCAGCGCGTTGGGTCCAGTTGTAGATCTGCACCGGCAAGCGCTGAGGCCGGGTCGAACAGCCCGTTCGGGTGGCGCGCCGGGATATTCGCGCACAAAGGCCACCATGCCGATCAGCAGCAAGCGGCGCGGTTTCGCCCAAGGCCTGCGCCAAGCCCGATGATCGTGCCTGTCAGAATACCCGGGGCGGCCAGAGGCAACACATGGTGGAAGACCGTTTGCATTTTCGAGGCCCCTACCCCCAATGCCGCTTCGCGGATCGACGGCGGCACGGCATTTAAGCGCGGCGCGCGTCGCAATGATGATCGTCGGCAGCGTCATCAGTGTCAGCACCAGACCACCGACAATCGGCGCCGATTGCGGCAAGCCCGCAAAGTTGATGAAGATCGCAAGACCAAGGATACCGAAGACAATCGACGGCACAGCGGCAAGGTTCGAGATATTCACCTCGATCAGGTCGGTGAACCGGTTCTTCGGCGCAAATTCTTCCAGATAGATCGACGCGGCCACGCCGATCGGCAGCGCCAGAACCAGCACCACGATCATCATATAAAGCGACCCAAGGATCGCCACGCCAAGCCCTGCGGCTTCGGGGCGGTTTTCGGAGGCATCAGGCGCGGTGATGAAGTTCCAGTTGAACCGGGTCTCGAGCACGCCCGCATCTTTCAATGCGTCGGCCAGCTGCAGTTGCTCGGGCGAGATATTCTTGTCGCGCCGGCGCAGTTTCCATCGTCACGCGGCCTTTGTAATACCCATCGATCCGGCCCGCAGGCCAGAAATCGAAGGTCTGCGGTGTGTCCGATCAAATCGGGGTTCGCCAACACGCGGTACCGCATCTGCGCGGCGGCTTCTTTGGAGATCAGAGTCTCGGGCTTTTTCAGACCGTCGATATTCGATCCCATTCGCCGCGATCGACGTCCGCCACGGCATGCTTGATCAAGCGGCGCATAGCCAAAGGTCGACACCTTGGCCATCTCGGCAGGATCGCGATTGCCGCTTTTGTCCAGCTTGTCGGCAGGCAAGGCCACTTCCAGCGTGATGAAGGTCTGCTGAAACGCGCCTGTGCCATTGTCGCACAATCGAGGTCAGCAGAACCAGCAGCGCCAACATCGCACAGACCAATCGCGATCACGCCGTAGGCATTGAAACGCGCTTCTCGGCGGCGTTGCGCTTTTGGTGCGCGCGTCCAGCTGCAGGAGCGACGCTTTGGGTTTGGCGGCGGGCGCATTCGTGGTCATATCGGTCATTCGTACTGCTCCCGGTAGCGGCGCACGATCCAAAGCGCGAAGACGTTCAGCCCCAGCGTGATGACGAACAGCGTCAGGCCCAAGGCAAAGGCCACAAGTGTTTCGGGCGAGGCAAAATCGGTGTCGCCGGTCAGCTGGCTGACGATCTTGACGGTGACCGTGGTCATCGCCTCGAACGGGTTCACCAGTTCGCCAAGCCCACGATTGAACTGCGCGGCTGCGGCCCCTGCCCCAAGAACCACGATCATCGTCTCGCCAATGGCGCGGGACGCGGCCAGCAGGATCGCACCGACGATGCCGGGCAAGGCGGCGGGCATAACGACTTGGCGGATCGTCTCGGACTGCGTGGCGCCCAGGCCGAAGGAGCCATCGCGCATCGCCTGCGGCACCGCGTTGATGATGTCGTCAGACAGCGACGAGACAAACGGGATCAGCATGATCGCCCATCACCAAGCCCGCCGTCATCACCGATGACGCGCTTTGCCCAAGCCCCAAGGGCTGCGCAAAATAGTCGCGCAGCATCGGGCCGATGGTGATCAGGGCGAACAGGCCGTAAACGATTGTCGGAATACCGGCGAGGATCTCGATCAGCGGTTTGGCGACCGACCGCACGCGGCTGGACGCGTATTCCGACAGATAGATCGCCGCAAACAGCCCGATGGGCACCGCCACCAGCAGCGCGATCAAGCGAGATATAAAGCGTGCCCCATAACAAGCGGCAGGATCGCCAGGTCAGAGTTGCCCCGGAAATCGGGCGCCCAGCTTCGTGCCGAAGAAGAAAGTCGCGCCACGAATAGGCTTCAAAGAAGTTGCGCGTCTCGAACAGCATCGACAACACGATGCCCAGCGTTGTCAGAATCGCGATGGACTGGCCGCCCCGATCAGGATCATAAGAATGCCGTTTTCAACGGTGTTCCGAGCGCGAAAATCCTTGTTGGGTCATCATATAGGCAACGGCAAATCCGCCCAAGCCGACCAGAAGGACAGCGCCCCACATCAGCCAGTTGCCCATGTTCGAAAGCGCGCGGTACGCCTGTGCTGCTTTCAGAACGGCAGGTTCGACGTTAGACCCCAAGGCCACGCCCACTTCGGCCAGTTGGTCACGGATTTCGGTGCCTTCGGACAGCATCGTCTGCGCTTCATCTTCGCTGACACGCCCCGTTTCAACAAGGATGTTCAAACCGTCGGACACGCGGCGCACATCGCTCATGATAAGGTTCAGACCTCCGCTTTCCGAATACGCGTTTGTCGGGATCAGATCACTGACACGATTTTCGACGTAATAGGGTTGCAGCAAAAGCCAGAGCACCATCAACCCAAGTGCAGGCGTCATCACGGTCAGAAAGACATTCCAGCCGTAGTATGAAGGAAGCGAATGAAGCAGGCGCTGGTTGCCACCGACCGACGTCAAAGCCCGATTGCGGCCCATGACATATCCAAGGGTCGCCAGCGCCAAAACGATCAGGGTAAGCCAGTAAAGCGGCATCAGCGTTGTTCCCTAAAGTCTTCGTCGTTGTTGAGTAAGGGGCGTCGCCGCCCCTCTCTGATGGTTTAGTTCAAGAGCCCGAACCGATGGTCTGTTCTTCTTCAATGGCCATCTGGGTGTCGACCAGTTCCGGGTCGCTGACCAGACCGTATTCGGCCAGCGGACCATCAGGGCCTGCGATTTCGTCCATGACAAAGAACGAGGCGAATTCCTTAAGGCCGGGGATCACGCCGATATGTGCGCCCTTGATGTAGAAATAGAGCGGACGCGAGACAGGATATTCACCGGTGGAAATCGTTTCGGTCGAAGGGACAACGTCACCCATCGTGGCGACTTTCAGCTTGTCGTGTTGTTCTCATAAAACGCCAAACCAAAGACGCCCACACCATTCGGGTTCGCGTCAATCCGCGCCAAGTGTCTCGGTATAGTCACCGTCGATATCGACCGACCGACCATCGGTGCGCACGCTCATGCAGGCATCTTCGGCGGCATCTTCGTCTTTGCCCAAGCCGATCATGGCTTCCATGGCGCCGGAATGCTCGCAGCCTACCAGCAGGACTTTTTCCTCGAAGACTTCGCGGGTGCCGTGCTTGGTGCCGGGAATGAACGCCTGAATATCGACGTTCGGCAAGCTTGGCGTCGATCTCGGACCAGTTGGTATACGGATTGTCGACCAATGCGCCGTCCACCACGACCTGCTCGGCCATGGCCATGTACCATTGATCGTGCTGAAGGCATCAAAGGCCGGGCCGTCGATCTGGCTGGCAAAGACGATGCCGTCATAGCCGATGCGCACTTCGATGATGTCGGTCACATCGGCTGCTGCACAGACTGCGATCTCGTTTTCGCGGATTTTGCGCGATGCATTGGCGATATCGATGGTGTTTTCGCCAACGCCTTCGCAGAACCGCTTAAGGCCCGCAGACGAGCCACCCGATTCAACGACCGGTGTTGGAAAGTCGAAGTTCTCGCCAAAGGCCTCGGCTACGATGGATGCGTAAGGCAGCACGGTGGAAGACCCGGCAACCTGAACCTGATCACGGGCGGAAGCCGCCGTTGCAGATACGGCAATGATCGCCAGAGTCGAAGCGGTCAGCTTTGCGTTCAACATGAGATCACATCTCCTGAATTCTAAAACTCGCGAACCATCCCTCGTGGTCCTTGAGGGCGTTCTATCGGCCCGGCACTATGTTTTTGTGACAGTTGCGTAACAGTTTTATGACAGCGACGCGGGGTCAGGCGGGGGCGGCGTTATGCTGTTCGGAGGATGCGGGAAGAATAACCAGAAAGCGGCTGCCTTTTCCCAAGGAGCTTTCAATCCGCAAGCGCCCGCGATGTCGGTTGATAATGTGTTTAACGATGGCCAGTCCCAGCCCGGTGCCACCCATTTCGCGCGAACGATGCGAGTCGATTCGGTAAAACCGCTCGGTCAGACGCGGAATATGCAGCGGGTCGATCCCCTGCCCCGTATCGCTTACCTCTAGCACCCAGGCGTCGCCTCGGATCATCGGGTTGTTCGGCTCGTGGTGCAATTTGATCGTCACCGTACAGCCTTCGCCGGAATATTTGATCGCGTTCTCGACCAGATTGGTCACTACCTGGCTCAGCTGATCAGCAGCGCCGGGCAGGTTCGCGGGGTGCTCAAGCCCGTCGGTGACGATCGTCGAATTGTTCTTCTCGACAAGCGTTGCCAAGCTGCCGAGTACAGCGCGTACGATTGCCGACAAGTCTACCTCTGTTGTCGGGCGCACGCGCTCATCGACTTCAACCCGGCTCAGCGACAACAGATCGGCCACAAGCCGGTTCATCCGCCCGGCTTCACGCTCCATGATCGAAAGAAATCTTTCACGAGCGTCAGGATCATCTTTTGCCGCACCGCGTAAAGTTTCAATGAAACCCGATAGGGCAGTCAATGGTGTACGGAGTTCATGACTGACGTTGGCGACAAAATCCCGTCGCATCTGCCCAGCGTGTTCGGTGGCAGTTCTGTCTTCCAGCACAATCAAGACAAACCCCGATGGCAACGGCGTACAAGTTGCCTCCAGTGTCACATCGTTGCGCGCCTCGGTTGTCAGATACGATGCCTTGGACTGCTGCGCCTTTGTCAAAGCCATTTCTACTGCATCTAGTAAAGCGGGTTGCCGCAGCACCGTAATATAGTGCCGGCCTTGGATGGCATTTCCAAACAGGTGGCGCGCGGTTTTGTTGCTTGAATCGATTCGTCCATCCGTGGCGACCAGCAACGCAGGCAAGTGTATTGCTTCAACGACTTCCTGTGTCATTTTGTGTCCATGAATATTTGGCCAAAACCTCGTAACTTCCCCCAGTAACCGAAGAATTTATCAATAAGAAGACACAACCAAAGGTATTTGGCATGTGTCAAATACTGCCATTGCCAAAATCTCAAAATTTATTATAGGTTGAAAGTACGGGATTAGCACAACCCTTACATGCAACGGAGAAACGAATGCGGCCCAAGTCAGTATCCGTGATGAACCGCGAGACTGAAAGCCTCGGTGACGCACAAAGCGCGCCGATTTCGGTGCTTGCGGTCGGTGACCCGAAAGAGTGGAAGCAGTCAGGAAAGCCGCTTCAAAGCGGTGGTATGGTTTTCATCGCTTTCGAGGACGTCACTGAAGAGGTATTGGCCCATTACTCTCCGCCTGTTGTCGTCTCGCCTGTGCTGGCATCAAATTTCGATTGCATCGAATTGGCACTGTTGCTGCATAATTTGGGTTTTTCCGGCGAGTATCGTGCGATGGTGAACAACCTGCCGAAACCTGAACTTATCGCGCGGGAAGTCTCTCAGATGTGCCCACGGCTGTCTTTCAGCATCATTAATGCCAATTGATTACAGGTCTACTTCGCTTAAGCGTTCTTTGTAATCCCGCATGCGCGCCTGATATTTAGCGGCTGCTCGCAAATTCTCAGCGCGGCCCGCGTCATCCAGCAGCCGCACCACTTTTCCGGGCATGCCCATCACAAGACTGCCGTCGGGTATTTCTTTGCCTTCGACGACAAGCGCCCCTGCCCCGATCAGGCATCCTTTGCCAATGCGCGCACCGTTTAAAACCGTGGCCCCCATGCCGATCAGCGTGCCATCGCCAATTTGGCACCCGTGCAGCATCGCCTTGTGTCCGATCGTGCAGTTCTGACCGATACGACACGGAAAACCGGGATCCGTATGAACGACCGTGTTTTCCTGAAGGTTCGTACCCACGCCTATGTCGATCAATTCGTTATCACCGCGCAGCGTGCAGCCGAACCAGACCGAACACCCCGAGCCAAGGCGCACATTGCCAATCACATTGGCATCGGGCGCAATCCAGAAATCGCCATCTTCGGGCAATTCGGGCGCCAGACTTCCAAACGCGTAAACCGTCATTCGGCTTCACCAAATTCGACCTGAAGCTTGCGCACATGATCGACAAGCCCCGGATGCTGGGTCCGTCGCAACCGCTCGGCGGTGACAATCGTCTTCAGTTTTTCTTCCGTCGCGTCAAGATCGTCGTTTACAAGCACATAGTTGTAACTGTCCCAGTGACTGATTTCATCCCAGCTTCGCGTCATCCTCTTTGCAATCACCTCGTCACTGTCCTGGCCCCGGCTTTCCAGTCGGCGGCGCAGCTCGTCGATTGAAGGTGGCAATAGAAAAATCGACAAGACATGCTGCGCCAAAGGCGAATTGGCGATTTGCTGCGCGCCCTGCCAATCGATGTCAAACAGGACATCTGCCCCGGCATTGATGGCCTCTTCCACAGGTGCCCGCGGCGAGCCATAGAAGTTGCCGAATACATGCGCATGCTCAAGCATGCCCGCATCATTAACCATGTGCTTGAAGGCGCGTTCCTCAAGGAAGTGATAGTCCTGACCGTCCACTTCGCCTGGACGCGCACCGCGCGTTGTGGCCGAGACCGAAAACCGAATATCCGCATCCCAATCGCGCAACCGACGCGCCAGCGTCGATTTTCCAGCACCCGAGGGTGACGACAATATGATAAGTAATCCGCGGCGTTTCATTCGGTATTCTGCACTTGTTCACGCATCTGATCGATGACGGCTTTTAGGTCAAGACCGATCGCCGTCAAAGCGGTAGATTGAGCTTTGGAACACAAAGTATTGGCCTCGCGGTTAAATTCTTGCATCAGAAAATCCAGTTTGCGGCCCACTGGCCCCTTTTCTTCCAAAAGCCCACGGGCGGCTTCGACGTGGGCGGCCAGACGGTCAAGTTCTTCAGTCACGTCCGTTTTGACAGCAACCAACGCCAATTCCTGTAACAACCGGGCCTCGTCGGGCACTTCGGTTGCATCCAGAAGTCGTGCCAGATTGCGATCCATCGCAGCGCGGGCGGCCAAGTCACGGTCGCCCACTGCGTTGGCTGCGGCCTGTGTCAAGTTTTCGACCCGTGTGATCTGTTCGCTTAGGACAGCGCCCAAGGCGGCCCCTTCGCGCGCCCTGTCGGCCACAAACGTTTCTAACGCCTCGCCCAGCCCGTTCAGCAGGGCTGCTTTCAGTTCTTTGCTATCATCTGCGCTGGCCGGATCGCCCAGCTCGACCACGCCGCGCATTGTGGCGACATCGGTAGGTTTCACCGACACCGTTGTGACGCCTGCCGCCTGTGCTGCGGCCTCGATTTCAGAAATAATTCCCAAAGCCTGAGACAATCCTGCGGCATTGACCGAAGCTGTCTGAGCCCCCTCTTCGCGCTGAAGCCGCAGGTTCACCGTGACGTTGCCGCGCGCCAACCGCGCCTGAAGGCTTTTTCGGACCTCCGCTTCCAGCCCGTCCACATCCGGTAGACGTAATCGCAGGTCCAAAGACCGCCCGTTTACAGCCCGAATATCTCCGCTCCAGCTCCATCCTGCGACTGAACCTTGGGTCGATCCAAAGCCTGTCATCGACATAAGGCCTTTAATTTCAGAGCCTTCCTTCATGCGTTAACCTTCAATTCAGATTTTGCCAGCAATTGCGACTAGTTTGTGGCAGAATTCAGGCGGTGGTGAAAGAGAGGCGGTTCGACAGAGCCGTGTTGTGGAGGGAAAGATGTCTTCTGGTAACGATCAACCGCGTGAAACCAATATTTTGTCTCTGGACTTAAACTCCAGACGGACACAGCAGATCAACCGTATCGAACGATACTGGAACCAAGTGCGCGGCAACCGTTTGGTCCCCTCGCGCTGCGAGATCGACCCACGCGGGCTGGAAGGCGTCTTGAGCAATGCGTTCATTCTGGAACGCATCACCGGCGGTCTGGCGCGTTTCCGGATCGCCGGGTCTCATCTTAACGACCTGACGGGTCTGGAACTTCGTCAGATGCCGATTTCGGCGCTATTTCTGCCCGGTTCGCGCGAGATTCTGGCTGATTCGATGGTTTCCGCTTTTGAGGATCCAGCGATTGTCCGGATGAACATCACGTCGCCTGCCGGGTTCGGCCGCGAAAGGCTGGATGGCGAGATGATCCTGCTGCCGCTGCGCAGCGATCTGGGAGATATCGACCGCATTCTGGGCGGGATGGTCTTTGACGGCAAAATCGGACGCACACCGCGCCGGATCGATATTTGCGCGCAGTCGCGCCAGTCGCTGGTGGGCTATGCGGGACCTCGAAACATGGTCGCCGACGACGTTTCGTCGTCCCAGATTGCGAAGCCGATCGCCAAGCGCACAACCCGAACTCCGGAGGCAGCCGGTGCGGCATCTGTCGTAAAACGCGGGCACCTGAAGCTGGTCGTGTCCAACGTTTGAACTCAAAGCCACCCTTTCGGCCCTGCTCGGGCCGAGGAAGTACCAAGTCAAACTGGCAGCGAGCGACGCGACTTGCTTCGTGTTAGGGAATGTTTTCAAAGCCGCCCTGCGGGCCTATGAAAAATCAGCGTGACCGTTTAATCCGCAGCTTTACGACACCTGCCCAGGTGGCGGAAAGGTAAACGCACGAGCTTCAGGTGCTGGTACCCGCAAGGATGCGGAGGTGCGAGTACTCTCCTGCGCTATTTTTATAGTTTAGGTACAATAGTTTACGTTGAATCTCGCGGGCGACAACAAGCCATAAAAGATCCAAACCGTTGTTCAAAGGACTTTCTTCCGCAAAGGTGGCGAGGCTCACGATCTATTCCTCTAGCCGTTTAAGATCGTGGATCGTAATCTCCTTGCGAGAGACATTCAGTATGCCTTCGGATTGCATACGCTCGAAGGACTGGGTGATCCATTGCCGCGTCGCACCCACAATCGAGGCGACCTGCTCGTAAGTGATCGACCGGTCGATGATGATCTTACCGTTTTCGTGCCGCCCGTAAGTGTCGGCAAGGATGACCAGAAGTTGGCGCAAGCGCTCGGACACCGACCGCGTGCCCAGCATCTGGATCAGCGCGGAATAGCATTTGCCCTTGTTCACCAACCCCTCAATAACGGCCACGGCAACGTCGGGTATTTCTCTGACAAGCCTTTGCAAACTCATGCCGGACAGAAACAGCATTTCGCAGACTTCAAGCGCATCGGCTGACCAGACGTGACGACCGGTGCCGAAGACTTCGGGGCCACCTACGAAATGGCCGGTGCTCCAATAGGCAAGCGTGATTTCACGCCCCGATGGCCCTGCATAAAAGGTCCGCACCCGCCCCGATTCGATCACCCACACGCCGGTGTGCGGGTCGCCTTGGAAGAAGACGCCCTGCCCTTTCTTGAACAGGCATCGCGTTCCCAGCTTGCGAACCGTCTTTTGATCCTCGGTGGTAAGTGACGCCAGAAATCCGGCACCACTGTTCATATCAAGGATGTACTCGGACAGGAAAATTGCCCGCGGTGCGTCGTCGATTGGGTCGGCCATGTCTTTCAAGGTTCGCGCTCCATGGATGAGAGATAAGTGGCGATGGCGGCAAGATCCGCCGTTAGCGGGCTGAGTAGATCGCGGTGGACGGCTGTGATGTCGCTGCCGGACCGCGCGCCAGTGGCAAAGTCTTTCATCTGCTTTTCAAGATACCCGGCATGCTGGGCCGTCAGATAACCTCGCGGCTTCAGAATATCCAACCGGGTGACGACATCATCCTGCGGCCCAAACCGGTCGGCACCCTTGTGCTGGACGCGCTGTTGCCAGCCAAACGCCTTTGGATGATCTGCACCGGCACAGGCGTCGCCCCCTTCGCCTCGCTTCTGCGCGATCCCGAAACATGGGAAAGCTATGATCAGGTTATCCTTGCGCATACCTGCCGCACCAAAGGTGAGCTTGCTTACGGAGCCGAAATCGTCACCGCCCTGCCAAATGATCCGCTCATTGGCGAACTGGTAAGCGACAAGCTGAAGTATTATCCCACCACAACCCGAGAGCCATCAAACATCGAAGGCCGCATCAGCGACCATATCCGCGACGGACGGGTGTTCGAGGCACTTGGCCTGCCAGAATGGAGTTCCGAAACCGACCGGGTGATGATCTGCGGCAACCTTGCGTTGAACAAAGACATCATGGGGCTGTGCGAAGATCATGGGCTGGAAGAAGGCGCCAATTCCGAGCCTAAGCATTTCGTGGTCGAAAAAGCCTTTATCGACTAAGCCAACCTTCGGCCAATGCGGCGATGTCGCCTTGGCCGAAGCTGACCGAATGGGGCGTGACAAAGGCTGGCGTTCCAAGAATTTCAAGCGCAATCGCGATATCACGGTTCCGGTCAATCCGCGCCGTCACCGCCTCGCTGTCCATCGCGGCCTCGACCGAAGCCCAGTCCAACCCTTCTTCCTCGGCGATCTGGCCAAAGGTGCCCTGATTGAGCGGACCGCGAAGGTGCCAAAGCCGGTCGTGCACGCGGGCGTAAACCTCGGCCCCGGCTACCTCTTTGACCGCCAAGGCAAAACGCGCGCCGCGTTCTGAAGCGGGTGACAAGATCGGCAGTTGTCGCATTTCGATACGCAGACCGGGGGTGTCACTGACCAGTTTTTCAAGCGCCGGATGCATCGCTTTGCAGGGCGCGCATTTGTAATCGAAGAATTCTATCACGCGCACCGGCGCTGCGGCGTCGCCCATGCCAAGCGTCGCAGGTTCGGTGAAGAGATCGGGAAAATTCGCAATCGCCCGCTCCTGCACCGCGCGCCCTTCGCGTTCCGCCATTGCGGTCATATCGTCCAGAATAACCTCGGGGTTTTCCATTAGGAATGCGCGAACACGCGCCTCGAACGCCACGTCCGTTTCATGAGCCGTCGCAGTCACTGCGACTGCCGTTATGAAAACGGCGCTTAGCCCTGCAAAGATAGATCTTTGGAGATTCATCGTCCCCTCGCAAACAGCAATGGATTACGGTTTCACAACTTGGGACGTTTCAAAACGATTTGCAGACAAAGCGGGCACGCAGAATGTCGTCAACTCAATTTTTCAGCGTTGCATACGACCCATGCTCGATTTCCACGCATTCTCGAACCCATGCGAAGAATTCCATGCGCGAAATATGGTGCTAACGAGGATCTGAATTTTATCTAGAGGCGCTTCATGCTGAAGGCCGGTGAGAAATGATGTTGCAGAAATCCGTAGAGGCTCTGAAACAAACCATGGGGGACCGCTTCGGGATGCCCTTCGTCGCCGTTCCCTCCATTTCGACGGCGGGGATTGGCTAGGATTGCTTGATCTCGGAAAGGCATCTCCGCCTCAAGACAAAGGTCGCCAGCAGCGCCCGCTCAACACCCTCAGCACAGGTCATAGCTCAAGTTCAATGGCCGATGTCGGCGGATCTGGTCAACGTCTTCGCAGCGCAACCAAGGTGACATTGGCTTCGAAGCGGTAATTTCTAGATTGCCAAATGGAATATGGTACAAGAGTTTATCCCCGCTGCTATGCTAAAGCCGACCATTCACATCAAAAAGGCGCGCTCGATAACCGAGCGCGCCGCCTGAATTTATCCCTTACTGACAAATGCCTGCCGCTTTCAGGGCTGTTTTATGCCCCAACGGCGGCGGTCACCGAAGTGTTTCGTCGTGCGGACAGCTCTTCGGCCACCAGAAACGCCAGTTCAAGCGATTGGCTTGCATTCAGGCGTGGATCGCAGGCGGTGTGATACCGGTCCGAGAGATCCTCGTCCGTCACAGCCCGCACACCACCGGTGCATTCTGTCACGTCCTTGCCGGTCATCTCGAAATGCACGCCGCCTGGGATCGTGCCCTCGGCTCCGTGGATCTGGAAGAACTCGCGGACTTCGCGCAACACCGACTTCAAAGGGTCGTGTTTTGTAGCCCGTGGTTGATTTGATCGTGTTGCCGTGCATCGGATCACAGGACCAGACAACATTTGCACCTTCTTCCCGAACAGCTTTGACCAGCCTTGGCAGATGTTCGCCCACCGACCCTGCCCCGAAGCGCGCAATAAGCGTCAGACGCCCTGCTTCGTTTTCGGGGTTCAGCTTGGCCATCAGCACCTTCAGGTCATCGGCCGTTGTGGTCGGCCCGCACTTCAACCCGATCGGGTTCTGAACGCCACGGCAAAATTCCACATGCGCGCCGTCAGGCTGGCGCGTGCGATCCCCAATCCAGATCATATGACCGGAACCTGCAACCCAATTGCCGGACGTTGAATCGATCCGCGTCAAAGCCTCCTCGTATTCAAGCAACAAGGCCTCGTGGCTGGTATAGAAATCGACCGTGCCCAATTCGTGGTTGGTCGCCGCCGTCATGCCCGCGGCCGCCATGAAATCCAGAGTGTCCTGAATGCGGTTGGCGATATCGCGATAGCGTTCGGCTTCGTCGCTTTCGGTAAAGCCCAGCGTCCACGCGTGCACTTGGTGCACATCAGCGTATCCACCTTTCGAGAAGGCGCGCAGCAGGTTCAGCGTGGCGGCCGCCTGTGTATAGGCCTGCAACATCTTCTCGGGCGCGGGAATGCGCGCTTCGGACGTGAAATCCAGGTCGTTGATAATGTCACCGCGGTAGCTTGGCAGTTCCACACCATCAATAGTCTCGGTGGGCGCAGACCGCGGCTTGGCAAACTGCCCTGCCATCCGACCGACTTTGACCACAGGCACCTTGGCCCCATAGGTCAGCACCATCGCCATCTGAAGCATCACACGGAAGGTGTCGCGGATGTTGTCGGCGGAAAATTCCTGGAAACTCTCGGCGCAATCGCCGCCCTGCAACAAAAACGCCTCGCCCCGGCTGGCTTTGCCCAACTGGCGCTTGAGTGTGCGTGTCTCGCCCGCAAAGACAAGCGGCGGATACTTTCCAAGCTGGCTTTCCACTGCGCCCAGCCGGTCTGCATCCAGATAGTCCGGCATTTGGACCCGTGGCTTGTTTCTCCACCCGGATTTCTGCCAATCGCTCATCGTCTTATCCTTAGATCATCAGTTGCAAGAGGCGTTTATACGCCAGTCCGACAGGGTTGAAAACCGCTTTGATTTGGTGGGTTCGCGGTGTGTTGAGACGATCCGTTAAATCCGCCGGGCTAACCTGCCGTTGAGCTACTCCGTCTGACAAAAGCTATCCCGTTTGATCGCCGGGCATTCGGTAGAAAAAGAGCGCAATCAGCAACGCGGCAATCGGAAACACCACGGCATAGCCGACGATACCGATGTTCCTGATTTGCATATCGCCAGTCACGACGCCGCCGAGCCCGCTAAATGCCAGCACACCGCTCAGTATCAGAAGGTAACGAATCCAACGCGCGATATCATTTCCTCGAAATAGGGCAGACGCAAAAAACACTGAGATGGAAAAGAATATGTCCCATGCAAGGACATCGAGAACATATACGACCGACGGCCATCTGAACTCCAGAAATAGCGGCATGTCGGGAAATGAGGCATGCCTCGACAAAATGAGAATAGTAAAATGAACCATACTCGTTGTGCTTGCCACCATCGCCATGAACACAACCGAGACTGCGGCAAGTGGTTTTTGATTTTCCGGTGCCGACGCAGATAATGCAACCATCATCATAACCATTGGCGCTACCATGACGACTATAAGCAATTCCATTAACGTGAAATAGGGCTCCCCGATAGGTTCTTCGGGTGATGCGAGCGAAATCAGTCCAAGCGCCAGAACAATTACATAGAAGGTCATCAGCAAGAAGGTCGCTGTCGCGGAATAGAGGCCAAGCTTTCGCGACGTTCTACTGAATTGGTCCGTCATGGTCAGAGCCTAGAGCTATATCGCTCGTGACAGATTATTCTGTGTATGGCAGCGGTCAAATGACATATATCAACGTCGTGTTTGGGCTTAGACCAAACATCCCATACCTGCGATCAATCCTAAATTCTGCGCCCCCCTCCCCCGCAGCCGAAACCACAAAGCCCCCACATCTGGCAAAAGATTTGCTGTTCCACCTTCCTGCGCTAAACTCGGCCAGCAAATTGGAGGCACAGCAATGACGATCAAAAGAATAAGCGGTTACGCGCGCGGACGCAGCCCGGCGGTGTCGCATAATGGGCTGGTCTATGCCGTGGCCACCGATCTTTCGAATTCGGCGACTTTGGCAGAGCAAACCCAGCGAACGCTTGAGGCGTTGGAACAGCACCTGATCGACGCAGGGAGCGGCAAAGCGGGGTTGCTTCAGGTGACGGTCTACTTGCGCGACATGGCCGGCAAGGCCGAAATGGACGCCGTCTGGTGCGACTGGGTTGGCCCCGCAGAAAACTGGCCGCAGCGCGCCTGTGTCGGCGCTGATCTGGCCGGAGACGATCTGGTCGAGATCGTCGCGACAGCGGTGGTTCTCTAACCAAAGCACAATTAGGCCACTTGCGAACCGTGATCCCCAAGCTGGAAACGGCCCCAAACCTGCCTCTCGACAGTTCTGTCGTTTCCTGACCATAAGCCGGGCAAACCTTGCCCCACCGGGCGTTTTCGTGTTCGGTCGCTGGTGACACGCGTACCAAGGACAAACTCATGGCCGATACCCCGGTCCAGACAGTCGAACTCGACGCCCCAGACAAACCACGCCGCTTCGTGTTCGTGCTTTTGGACCAGTTCACGCTGCTTTGTTATGCCTGCGCCGTTGAAAGTCTGCGCATCGCCAACCGTATGGCAGGTCAGACGCTTTATGAATGGCAGGCCATTGGCGAGGGTGGCGAGACGGCGACGTGCTCGGCAGGCACGATCTTCAAGCTTGATGGAGGCTTTGGCGAAGTTGGCCGCGACGACGTGGTCGTGATCTGCGGCGGCATTGATGTGGCCTCGGCCACCACGAAACCGCTGCTCAACTGGATGCGCAAAGAGGCCCGGCGCGGCGTGTCCATCGGCGGGCTTTGCACCGCCGGGTATTCTTTGGCCAAAGCCGGTCTGCTCGACGGCAAGAAGGCCACCATCCACTGGGAAAATCAGGACAGCTTTATCGAGGAATTCGAGGATGTAACCCTGACCAAATCGGTCTTCGTCACCGACGGCAAAACCTTCACCACGGCGGGTGGCACGGCGTCCATCGACCTGATGTTGAAATTCATCGCCGACGATCATGGCGAGGAACTGGCGAGTGCCGTTGCCGACCAGTTGATCTATACCACCATCCGCACCGATCAGGACACACAGCGCCTGTCCGTGCCCACGCGCATCGGCGTGCGTCACCCCAAGCTTTCCAACGTCATCCAGATGATGGAAAACCATATCGAAGAACCCAAAAGCCCCTCGATCCTCGCCAAAGAGGTCGGCATGTCGACGCGGCAGCTTGAACGCCTGTTCCGGCGTTATCTGAACCGAAGCCCCAAGCGGTATTACATGGAACTCCGCCTGCAAAAGGCGCGGAACCTGCTGATGCAAACCGATATGAGCGTGATCAACGTGGCGCTTGCCTGCGGTTTCGCCTCACCCTCGCATTTCTCCAAATGCTACCGCGCGCAATACAACACCACCCCCTACCGCGAACGCGGCGCACAGGCGGCCCGGTTGACGATTTGAGGTTGGGGAATACACCTGCGTAGGCAATTTTCCTTTCTGTTCAATGTAGCGCTGGCTTTCGTCGTCCTATGCGCGGGCTTGATATTATTCGATGTGCTAGGGCCAAATTCCCTTCTTGGCGAGTTTCAGGCAACAATCGCGCGGCGCTCGGCGGATATGTTTTTTGTTCCTGTGTTCCTTATTTTATTGCAATCATCTGTAGCATGGTTGGGGCAGCGTTTGGCTTCTTCATCCCCACTGAAAACGTCCAGCTTTTGCAACACGCAGTTCGGCTGACAGTTACGATCGCCTGCGCAGGCATAGCGGCCTATGCGATCGGTCATTTTTTGGTATTAACATCGAGTGTTTAGACGGTTTCGAAGGCAAGTTAGGATCGGGAGTAAAGGTATTTGAAAGCCCTATCGTCGTTACTTGTGCTCGCATTCTGGATCAGCAGTTGGTTTCCCACGTCAGCAGATACATGGGCCATTATAACCGCTGTTGTCTGCATCCTTGGACTGCTTGCAGCTCTACTTGAACGAAAGCCGCTTAAGGATCACAGATGGCCCGCTGAGGCGTTGCCGGTGCTGGCAACTCTACTTTTTCTTGGCGGGGCATTCCTTGCATTTGCTGCGTCGGCCGTTGGAACGCCAGTGGATGGGGTTATCGTACTGTTCTTTGTGCTGGGATTTGTCGGGTATTTTCTAATGATCAGTTCTATTTTCGCGCCCAGACAAACCTCGAGAGAGTTCCTTGGAACAGGAGTTGTGATTTTTTGTCTTCTGGCCACTTGGTCTTGGGCTTCAGCCTTGGCTATGTACTTTCACCGCGGAGCGGCTGATGGCACCTCCGTTGCTTGTATTCTTGTGCCCAAACCCTATCGGTACGAAACCGAACTCAGCTCTGTCTGGGAAATGCGCCTTCCCGAAGTCGCGACGAGCAGGACGGGCCCGACGGGCACGGTAATTCTGGATTACCATGCTATCCTTGTCGCACCCTCCAACGGACGAACAGAGCTCTACAACTGGTCAAAGAAAAGAATGAGATTTCGAGTCTCCGACGCTAAACTAAATCGATATCTCCCGACAGAATGCCCATAGGTCTGGCAGTGTCGCGCTCAAAACCATTCCCAAATCTCCTTCAAACATTCATAGTTCCTAAATCCAAGGCCTAACCTCCGCATCTCAAACCAAACGCTGCATCACAATCGACGTCGGCCGTTCAAACCCCGCATGAACCTCATCGCGCACCCGCGAGAACCCCATGGCCTCAAACGCACGGTGATTTTCGATCAGTTCGATCCGCACCTTCAACTCCACATGGGTCTTGCCCAAGGCGCGGGCGCGCTCCAACGCCAATTCCACAAGTTTGCGCGCCAGCCCCCTTCCCCGCATGTCTGCCGCAACCGCCAGCTTTCCTAGACAGAGCGCATCGGCTCTTTCGCTCAGAACCATGCAGGCCACCGGAGGCAGGCCCATCGACCAGACCTCACCGTGGTGGCAATGGGCCGATAAACGCTCCAAATTCAGGCGATACATAGAAGACGGCGGATCAATTTGCCCCTCCATATAGGCAAAACTCCTCCGGATCAGATCGAGGATCTGATCAAGTGCCGGATCATCTGAGGCATGCCTGACCGGGGTCATGTCACCAAACTGTCATGAACACCCGTGACCGGCAAAGGATGGCGTGAACTTGGTGATGGATTCTCTTCCATAGTCCCCCTAGCGTCACCTCATGGAAACGTCCCAACACGACAGCCGCTATTCATGGGTCCGGCTGGCGATCAGTCTGGCGATCTCGGTCGTGGGCTCCATTGGCATGTGGGCCGCCATCGTGGTGCTGCCCGCCATGCAGGTGGACTTTGAAACCACACGGGGTGCTGCCACCCTGCCCTATACCGTCACCATGGCGGGCTTTGGCGCGGGCAACCTTTTGCTAGGCCGTGCCGTCGACCGCTGGGGCATTACCCCGGTTCTGTCGGTCTCTTCCGTCGCACTTTCGGTCGGTTTCGGCCTTTCTTCCATCGCCCCCTCGGTCGGCATCATCACGGCGGCCCATTTCCTGCTGGGCTTAGGTGCTGCCGCCAGCTTTGCGCCATTGATCGCCGATGTTTCGCAATGGTTCCTGCGCCGCCGTGGCATTGCGGTCGCCATTGCGGCCAGCGGCAACTACCTCGCAGGGGCCGTCTGGCCGCCCATCATCGCCTGGATCATGGTGGATTACGGCTGGCGCGGCGCCTATCTTGCGCTGGCTGTCCTGTCCATTGCGGTCGTCCTGCCCGGTGCGCAACTGCTGCGCCGCCGGATCGACGCCGTCTCGACGGCGCGCGCCACCTCGGACGCGGCGGCCAAGGCGCAAACTGTTGGGCTTTCGCCCCGCGCCCTACAAATCCTGCTCGCCATTGCCGGCATCGGCTGCTGCGTCGCCATGTCGATGCCGCAGGTTCACATCGTGGCGCTTTGCATCGACCGTGGCTTTGGCGCACAGGCAGGCGCGCAAATGCTCAGCCTCATGCTCATGGGCGGCGTCGCCTCGCGTCTTTTCTTCGGAGCGCTCTCGGACCGCATCGGCGGACTTATGGTCCTGTTCATCAGCGGGACGTTGCAAATGCTGGCGCTGTGTCTGTTCCTGATCCAGGGCGATATGACGTCGCTTTACCTGATCTCGCTGATCTTCGGCCTGTCTCAGGGCGGCATCGTCCCCAGTTATGCCATCATCGTCCGCGAATACATGCCACCCGTCGAGGCTGGCCGCCGCGTCGGTATCGTCATCGGATCAACCATCATCGGCATGGCGCTGGGCGGCTGGATGTCGGGTTGGCTTTACGACCTGACCGGCAGCTATGGCGCCGCGATCTGGAATGGTATCGCCTGGAACGTGCTCAACGTCGGCATCGTCCTGACAATCCTCGCCCGCATCGGTGGCCCAAGGCAAAACGCGGCAACCGCCTGACCGAACCTATAACGTTCATTGGCCCAAAAATATGCTGGGGGAGCGCGAGGGGGCAAAGCCCCCTCGCTCACCGCGACGCCGTCAGGCGGCGCAATCAATCACAAATTCCGCGCGCTGAACGTATCGCACTGGCGCACATCACCTGTTTCATACCCTGTCGCAAACCAACGCTGCCGCTGCTCGGACGTCCCGTGCGTAAAAGTATGCGGCTGCGGCGCCCGCCCGGCACTGCGCTGCAAAGCGTCGTCGCCGATCTTTTTCGCGGCATTCATCGCTTCGGCTACATCGCCGCGCTCCAATGATCCGAACCGCTCCTGAGCCTGCCGCGCCCAAACCCCGGAATAACAATCGGCCTGCAACTCGATCCGCACCGAAATGGCATTGGATTCTCCGGTGCTCGACTGAGCCCGCACCTGATTGGCCTTGCCCAGAATGCCCAGTTCATTCTGCACATGGTGCGCCACCTCATGGGCCACGACATAGGCGGCCGCGAAATCACCGCCCGCCCCCATCTGCCGCTCCAGCGTGGTAAAAAAATTGGTATCGAGATACACTTTATTGTCGCCCGGACAGTAAAACGGCCCCGAAGCGCCCGATGCGTTTCCGCAAGGTGACGGCGTGACACCTTTGAACAACACCAAAGTCGTCGGATTATACGGCTGGTTTACCTGATCGCGGAAAATATCCGCCCAGATCTCTTCGGTATCCGCCAAAGTCACAGACACAAACTGGCCGACCCGCTGATCGGCTTCGGTCAGCTCGGCACTTTCGACCTGAGCCGGAGCCCCGCCTTGCTGCCCCTGCAAAAAAGGCGAGACATCAATCCCGAAAAAGTACCCCAACCCAAGGATCAACAAGATACCGACAATCCCAATACTGCCGCCACTGCGCATGGGCGAGCGACGCCGATCCTCGATATTCCGGCTTCCTCTGCGGCCCTGCCACCTCATATCACCCTCCAATTCCGGCTTTGCGCCAGATTGCACCGGACAAGACTTGACGGCAATGCCCTGAATGGCCTTAGAAGCGCTCATGATCAGACGCTTATACGATTGGACACTTTCGCTTTCGAGACACCCCCGTGCCCTTTGGGCGTTGGCGGTCGTGTCCTTTGTGGAAAGCTCGTTCTTCCCTATTCCCCCCGATATCATCATGATCCCTATGATCCTTGCAGCCCCTAAACGCGCTTGGCTAATCGCGCTGGTGGCCATGGTATTCTCGGTTCTGGGCGGGCTTTTCGGCTATTTCATCGGGGCTGTCCTGTTCGACACAATCGGACAGGCAATCTTCGATTTCTATGGCAAGGGGGATGCGGTCGAAAGCTTCAACCAGCGTTTCAACGACTATGGCGCATGGGCTGTTCTGATCGCCGGTGTCACGCCGTTTCCGTACAAAGTCATCACGATCATGTCAGGCTGGAGCGGACTTTCCTTGCCGGTCTTCATCGTCTCATCCATCATCGCGCGCGGATTGCGGTTCTTTATCGTGGCAGCACTTCTTTGGAAGTTCGGCGCACCGATCCGCGTATTTGTTGAGAAGTACCTAGGGCTTTTGTTCACAGCCTTCGTGGTGCTTCTGATCGGAGGCTTTTACTTGTTGAGGTACATTTGACCCGCAAAAATCTCATGCTTTTGGCTGCGGGTGGATCGCTTGCTTTGCTGGTGGGGGCGTTTGTCTTTCAATATCTTGGTTATGCCCCCTGCAAGCTGTGCCTCTGGCAGCGCTGGCCACACGCTGCGGCCGTCGCCGTGGGTGGTCTGGTGGTGCTTCTGGGCCCAATGGTGCTTCTGGCCGTCGCAGGAGCGCTGGCGGCCCTGACCACCGCAGGCATCGGCATCTATCACGCCGGGGTCGAGCGCGGCTTCTGGGAAGGCCCGACGTCCTGCACCGGTGACGGCAACAGCCTTGGAGGCCTATCCGGTAGTGATCTTCTGTCAACCGAGACCGTCAACGACATCGTCATGTGCGACGAAGTCGCCTGGGCCTTTGCAGGCATCTCGATGGCGTCATGGAACGCGGTCTTCTCGCTGGTGCTGGCGGTGATTTGGGTGCGGGCGATCCGCCAAGATTAGCACGGAATCAAGGCGAAGCCGCCGTGCCAGCGCCTGCCCGTCCGGCGGGCTGGCGCTCTGAAGTGTTGCGATGACCTCAGAGAAGCAATGTGGACTTCACCATAAAGCGCTTACGCTCAATCGCTGCTGCGACACCCCACGGGCAGCCGCTGTCACGGCTTATGTTGTACGGCTTGGCGGGCGAGGCAAGGTCTGCTTGGAGCCCAGATTGACCGTTACTGTGTGTCGTTCTAATGTCTGGTATTGCTTAATTGGATCCTATTCAGGAGACAGAGCAACAGTGATGTGGACGCATGTCAAAACCGTGATACCGGTTTAGAAAAAGAGATCAGTTGGATAAGTATATATCAAAATCCACGATACCTGTGTTATTTTGGTTGGCTGCTTTTGTCATCTTGTTGTTATGCGGCTTTGTATTTTGGCAATTTAGACATCTCGCCTCGTCGTCAGGTTTAGTTGTGCTGGGTTTCCTAATTTTAGGCTTGGTTTCATTAGCTGTAGTGCACACTTTAGTTAGCACACCGTCGACGTCTGCATCGATTGGCTCGGACGGTGAAGTGACATTTACTCAGCGTTATTTAACACATAGCGAGCACAAGGTTTTTCATTCGTCCACGCTTGCACAACCGACGATAGTAGAACGCATAGATTTCGACGGTGACAGCCATTGGTCAGCACAGCTTGTTCTGCCAGATCGAACAGTATTTGTAATCGCAGAATATGGGGTTTTGACCGGTAGCGGGAAAAACGAAAAGAACAAAAAACGCTGCGAAGTCGAACGAGCGAAGTTCGTGGAAAACCTATGGCGCGCGGGTTCTGTGCGATAGGCGCTGTGGAGCGCTGTTTGCTGGATATTTCAAATTTAAACAGAAAGTCAGCTTTCATAATTCAGGCATTGGCGCAGCCGCAGCGAAAGCTCACTTCGTCCGCTAAGCAGACATTCGCGATCGCACATTTCCGCCCCCGCCTCTAATGCAGCGTAAACTCCCCCGTCACATTCCGCCATTCGCCGGGTGCCAGTTCTTTGCGATGCACAAAGCGGACCGAATGCAGCGGCCCTTCCAGTTCTTCCTGCCAGAATTCGATGAATTTGAACAACTTCGGGTGGTCCGGCGCGATGTCGTAATCCTGCCAGATATAGCTGTTCAGCACGTTCTGAAAATCGGGCATCCGATAGAAGAATTCCGCCGTCGTCAGCCCGTATCCTTTCAGCATAAGCTCTGTTTCCGAGACACTCATGATAACCTCATTTCTTGCCCCACAGAAGAATTGAGACACGAACAAGATTACTTTTCAATAAAAACAATATATTGGCACTCTCATTGCTTGGCTGCCAAAGCATTTGAGAGACAGGGATTGCACCTAATCCTTGCGGTCTGATAGTATACGGACAACGACATCTAGATAACGCTGAAAAAGCGAGCAGACTTTGAACGACACACCAGAACCACCTGAAAACGAAGAAGAAACGCCGCCGATCCGCCCACCTTACGACGGGCCAAGCGTGTCGATCGAAGAGGAAATGAAAACCTCTTACCTCGACTATGCCATGTCGGTGATCGTTTCGCGGGCAATTCCTGATTTGCGCGATGGTTTGAAGCCAGTGCACCGCCGCATCCTTTATGCGATGTTCGAGACCGGCAACACGCACGACAAATCCTACCGCAAATCGGCCCGACCGGTCGGCGATACGATGGGTAAGTACCACCCCCACGGCGATAGCGCGATCTATGACGCTTTGGTGCGGATGGCGCAGCCCTTTTCGATGTCCCTGCCCTTGCTTGACGGTCAGGGCAACTTCGGCTCGATGGACGGCGATAATGCGGCTGCCATGCGCTATACCGAAGTGCGGATGGACAAGCCCGCCGCCTCGCTTCTGGCGGATATCGAAAAAGACACCGTTGATTTTCAAGACAATTACGACGGCAAGGATCAGGAACCCACGGTTCTGCCGGCCCGTTTCCCGAACATGCTGGTCAATGGCGCGGGCGGTATCGCTGTCGGCATGGCCACCAATATTCCGCCCCACAATCTGGGCGAAGTGATCGACGCCACGCTGGCGCTGATCGAAGATCCCGATCTTTCCAGCGAGCAGTTGATGCAGTTTATCCCCGGCCCCCGATTTTCCGACCGGCGGCATCATTCTGGGCCGGGGCGGTGCGCGCAAAGCCTATCTTGAGGGCCGTGGCAGCGTCATTATCCGCGCCAAGACCCGCTTCGAGGAAATCCGCAAGGATCGCTATGCCATCATCCTTGATGAGATTCCCTATCAGGTGAACAAGGCTTCGATGATCGAAAAGATCGCCGATCTGGTGCGCGAAAAGAAACTGGAAGGTATTTCCGCCGTTCAGGACGAATCCGACCGAGTTGGCGTGCGCGTTGTCATCGAGCTGAAACGCGATGCGACGCCCGAAGTCGTTTTGAACCAGTTGTTCCGCTATACGCCGATGCAGACCTCTTTCGGTTGCAACATGCTGGCCCTGAACGGTGGTCGGCCCGAACAGCTAACTTTGCGCGATTTCCTGACCTACTTCCTTGAATTCAGGGAAGAAGTTGTTGCCCGCCGGACAGCATTCGAGCTTCGCAAAGCCCGCGACCGCAGCCACGTTCTATGCGGTCTGGCGGTTGCTGTTTCGAATGTGGACGAGGTGGTCGCGACCATCCGCGCCTCGGCCACCCCGGCAGAGGCCCGCGAAAAGCTGATGACCCGTGCGTGGCCCGCCCATGACATTATCGACTACATCAAACTGATTGATGATCCGTCCCATACCGTCAACGACGATGGCACCTATCATATGTCTGAACGGCAGGCGCGTGCCATTCTTGACCTACAGCTTCAGCGGCTGACCCAGCTTGGTGTGAAAACCATCACAGACGAGCTGGAAGAACTGGCCGCCAAGATCAAAGATTACCTTGCGATCCTGGCATCCCGCGAGCGGATCAAGTCGATCATCTCTGACGAGTTGCGCGAAGTTCGTGAAGCTTTCGCCGTCCCCCGTCGCACTGAAATCGTCGACTGGTCGGGCGACATGGAAGACGAAGACCTGATCGAACGCGAAGATATGGTCGTGACCGTTACCGAAAGTGGTTACATCAAGCGCACGGCGCTGGCCGATTTCCGGGCGCAAAAGCGCGGCGGCAAAGGGCTGTCAGGTGCAGCCCTGAAAGAAGACGACGTTGTCACCACTTTGTTCGTGGCCAACACGCATACCCAGCTTTTGTTCTTCACCACTGAAGGCATGGTATACAAGCTGAAGACCTGGCGTTTGCCGCTGGGTGGGCGCACATCACGCGGCAAGGCGATTGTGAACATTCTGCCTATCCCCACCGGGGTCTCAGTCGCGGCAATCATGCCGGTCGATCGAGACGAAGACGAATGGGATCAGCTTCAGATCTTCTTTGCCACAACTGTGGGCGATGTGCGTCGCAACGCACTGTCCGATTTCACCAACGTCAAATCCAACGGCAAGATCGCGATGAAACTGCCCGAAGGCGTGGAAATGGTGACCGCGCGGATTTGTAACGAAGACGACGACATCATGCTGGTCACGGCGCTTGGCCGGGCGATCCGCTTCCCGACGACGGCTGTGCGTGTCTTTAAGGGCCGCGATTCCACCGGTGTCCGGGGTATCCGGCTGGCGACAGGCGACAAGGTCGTCTCGATGGCCGTGATCCGTCACTTCGAGGCCGATCCGTCCGAACGTGCCGCCTACCTCAAACAACGCCGCCTGATGGCTGGCGCGCCCGAGGAAGAGGTCGAACCCGACGAGGATGAAGAAGCCGTCGCCGAAGGCCAGCTTTCGCCCGAGCGTTATGCAGAAATGTCGGCGTCGGAAAACCTGATCCTGACGATCAGTTCCGGCGGGTCTGGAAAACTGTCTTCCAGCCTTGATTATCCCGTGCGCGGTCGCGGCGGCCAAGGCGTGATGGCCATGGACAAAGCCATGCGGGGCGGTCCCCTTGTGGCGTCCTTCCCTGTGGACATGGGCGATCAGATCATGCTGGCAACATCGACGGGTCAATCGATCCGCGTTCCGGTGGATGGTATTTCCTTCCGCTCGCGGTCAGCCGGTGGCGTCAAAGTGTTCAACACGTCGAAAGGCGAAGAAGTCGTCTCGGTTGCGTGGATTGCCGAACAGGATGAAGAAGACATCGAGGAAGGTGCTGAAGGTAGTGCCGAGGCTGGAATCGAGAATGCGCCTGAAACTGACACCGACAACGATACAGGCCCTGACACTGACGACGGCGGCGACGCTTAACCCAAGACTAAGACATGCCCGTTAGAACCGACCCATGGTTCTGTATCACTGCATGATCGAGATTAAAAATGACGCCCGCGCCCTGGCTTTTGCCAGCGCCGTTGAAAACTGGCTGGGCAGCCTTCAGGCCCGCGCGTTGATCGGTGAGTGGCGCTTGTTTCGCCGCAAACTAGGCCTTGGCTCGGACATGCATGCCGATTTCATTCTTCAGATCGAAGTGGAAAGCCTGACGCATCTTGATGCGGCGTTTCAGTCCCTGATGCAGACCGAAGATGACGATGCGCAGCGCACTTATGAAATGATGCATGAAATGATCAGAACTGCGCAGATCGGCTTGTATCGTCCCTATCCGGATCCGACTCAACGCGAGCGTATTGCCCTGATCTGATTGCGGCAAAAAGGCATTCCCATCGCCCCAACTTTGCCCGACTGGTTAACGCCAAAGCCTGTGCTTCGCGATCCGGATGCGTAACCCCATAACATCTAATTAAAATCGGCGTTAACCTTCGAAAACGTTAACATCGAACGTTAACCAATTAATAATATTAACCTTTCTTTAATGTCCATTTTTCGACACCTTTGAATGGCCGGTGGGGGCAAGACAAGGTGGAGTGAGTGGTATGCGGACGCTGCTTTTAGTACTTTTAACGAGTTTTTCTTTTCCGGCCTATGCGCAAAGCTCGCTGGGGATCACAGGGGCTGCGTTTTCGATGGGCATGGTCGAAGATGAGGGCGGCGAAAAGCGTGGCGATGCTTCGGGAAGCGTAAGTGTGGCGATCACGGACTATCACGGATTTCAGGGCGATCTTCAGTTTTCTGAAACGGTGTCTGGCACAATCGGCACGATCGCTGCGCACCTCTATATGACGCCGCAAGAGGGCCAGAAATACGGTCTTTTTGCCGCCCTCAGCGACGTGGACGGACGCTCGATGCTCTATGGCTCTTTCGGAGCCGAAGGCATGTTGTCCTTGGGCGAAAGGACCTCTGTCGAAGCGCGTGGCGGCCTTGGATGGGCAGACGTGGACGGGCTGGACTATATCTTTGGCGGGCTTTCTGTTGCGCAAAGCCTGTCCCCGGCGGTCGAGCTAGAAGTCTCCATGGATGTTGCCGACTTCGACGAGGCAGGTTTCAGCGCCACGTCCTATGACGCTGGCCTGACGGCACGCTACAGCCCCGTGGGGTCGCCTTGGGGCGCTTATGCCAGCGTCAATTACTCTGGCCTGACGGGTGACGACAGCGCTTCGGGCGAGACGCGTCTTGGCCTTGGGCTGACCCTTACACTCGGCACTGCGGGAGGGATCGATCCGCATACGCGTCCCTTCCGCACACCAGACCCCGTTGCCCCCCTTGTGCGGCGGGGCCTTTGGTAACAAAAGCAAAACTTTCGAGTGTAAGGCGGCGTCCGTAGAATGCGGGCGCCGCCTTGTTTTTGCCCAAAAGGTGTATGAAAGATAAACTGTTTCCGCCTGAATAACGCCCGCATTAACCCTTTTGTTCAGAGTTTGACGGATAATGAAATTTAAGATCCGTCTTCGGTGAATTGATCCAGGGGACACTGGGACAAATGAATAGCTCGAACGACTTCTTTACCGCGCAGTTTGTGACACGCCTGATTATCGTATCCTACTTTGTGGCTGTCGCGCTGAACATCATTCCCGGCGTCGAAGTCGCACGATTGGCCGATCCCTTTATGCCTGAACTTTATGCTCACTATACGATGCGCACTTTCGTCCTGACCCTGTGCGGCATGGTGCTTTTCGGCGTCTGGCGACGCGCGGCAGCCCTTGTTCTGGCGCTGGTGGTCTTCTGGACAAGCTATATCACCCTTTATTCAGGCGGCGATCTTGGGGCCTTCTGGCGCGATCTGGCGCTGATCGGTGCGCTGCTTTTGGCTGCAAATATTGCTGCCTATGTCGACCGTGCCAAGAACGAAGACTGGGACGAGGAAACAGTTGTCGAAGTTGAAGATGCCCTCGGCAAGGTTGTGCGAAATAACGTCCTCGACGGCGGCGACGGCCAGTTCCGCGAAGACTTCGACATCGTCCGCGCCAACTGAGCCTTTTCAAACAGTCCCGCCGGGGCTACATGGGCGCGTATGAGCGCGCCTCTTCATATCATCGGCGGTGGCCTTGCAGGCTCGGAAGCAGCTTGGCAAGCCGCCAATTTAGGTATTCCCGTTGTTTTGCAAGAAATGCGCCCCGAAACGGGGACCTTTGCGCATAAAAGCGGGCAGTTTGCCGAAATGGTCTGTTCCAACTCGTTCCGCTCGGATGATAGCGAACAAAATGCCGTGGGACTGCTGCATTGGGAAATGCGGGCAGCCGGTGGATTGATCATGGAAATGGCCGACCTGCACCGCCTTCCGGCAGGTGGTGCCCTGGCCGTCGACCGCGACGCTTTTGCGGATGCCGTGACAGAACGGCTGATGGCGCACCCGAATATCTCGTTTGAACCCGGCGAAGTCACCGCCCTGCCCGATGATGGTCACTGGATCATCGCGACCGGCCCCCTGACCTCGGGCAATCTGGCGAATGCCATCCGGGCCGAGACGGGCGAAGACAGTCTGGCCTTCTTCGACGCCATCGCCCCCATCGTTTACACCGACAGCATCGACATGTCGGTGGCATGGGCGCAGTCGCGTTACGACAAGGGTGACACGGAAGAAGAACAGACCGCCTATCTGAATTGCCCGATGACCAAGGACGAATACGAGGCTTTCATCGACGCGCTTCTGGCGGCCGATAAGACCGAGTTCCACGAAGGCGAAACAGCCGGGTACTTCGACGGTTGCCTGCCAATCGAAGTGATGGCCGAACGGGGCCGCGAAACGCTGCGATTTGGTCCCATGAAGCCGGTTGGCCTGACAAATCCGCATGCTCCGGACCAGAAAGCCTATGCGGTCGTTCAGCTTCGCCGTGACAACAAGCTTGGCACCCTGCACAACATTGTGGGCTTTCAGACCAAGATGAAACACGGCGCGCAAGCTGATGTATTCAGAACGATTCCCGGCCTGCATGATGCTCGCTTTGCGCGACTTGGCGGTATTCATCGCAACACCTTCCTGAACAGCCCCACTTTGCTGGACGACCAGATGCGGCTTCGGTCGCGCCCACATATCCGCTTTGCGGGACAGATCACCGGCGTTGAAGGCTATGTCGAAAGTGCAGCGATGGGATTGCTCGCAGGGCGTATGGCGGCGGCCGAAATCTCAGGCAGCTCCCTGCCTCCGGTCCCCGATACGACAGCCATTGGCGCCCTTGTGACCCACATTACGGGCGGCGCTGATGCCAAGACGTTCCAGCCGATGAACGTCAATTTCGGCCTTTTCCCTCCCGTCGATGCCAAGGGCGGACGACGTGGGCGACGTGACCGCTACAAAGCCTATACCGACCGCGCAAAAGCCGACTGGACTGGCTGGTTGTCCTCTAACATCGCCGAAGCTGCCGAATAGGACAGGATGAGGATGGATTCTGCGCCTCTTCCCCACTAGGTTTCCCGCATGAATGACGACGATCCCAGATCCAAGCTTTGGACGCCCCGCACGGTTGATGAAACCCAAAAGATCTACGCCGACTGGGCGGACGGTTACGACAGCGATATGGTCGACTGGGCCTATGCCACGCCGGGTCGGATTGCGATGGCGCTGCGCCGGGCGGATGCGAATGTCGATAAGGCAGTGCTCGATTACGGCTGTGGCACCGGCTTGTGCGGCATGGCCCTGAAGGCTGTTGGCTTCGATGTGGTTGATGGCACTGATATATCAGCTGAGATGCTGGAAAAGGCCGAAGCGCGGGGCGCCTATCGTCAGGTCTGGAAGGGCGAGCCCGGATCCTTGGGCCATATCCACGCCGGCGACTATCCGATCATTGCCGCTTGTGGTGTCATCAGCCTTGGTGCTGCTCCGCCCGAAACGCTGGACTTGCTTGTGTCGGCGATGGCTCCGGGTGGCTTGCTTGCGTTTTCGTTCAACGAAGTGACGATGGGCGACCGAAGCTATACCGACAAACTGGACGTCATCACGCTGGCCCCGGATATCGAGCTGGTCTTCGAGGAAGACGGCCCGCATCTGCCTGCCAAGGATATGACCTCGACCGTCTATGTCCTGCGCCGCACGTGAGCTTTCGGACCCGTTTGGCCCCCTCGCCCACGGGGCCGCTGCATCTGGGCCACGCTTATTCAGCACTTCTGGCGCATGACATGGCGATGGCAGAAGGCGGGGATTTTCTTTTGCGGATCGAGGACATCGACCAGTCGCGGTCACGGCCTGAATGGGAAGAGCAGATTTACGATGATCTGCGTTGGCTGGGGCTCAGTTGGGAACAACCGGTGTTGCGGCAGTCCGAACGGCTGGGTGCCTATCGCGACACTCTGGAAAGCCTTTGGGACGATCACGCAATCTTTGCCTGCACCTGCAACCGTCGCGACGTTCTTGAAGCGGCATCAGCGCCGCAGGACGGCGCACCTGTCTTTGGTCCGGACGGGGTCGTGTATCCGGGCACCTGTAACTTGCCGGAAAACAAAACCGGTTGGGGCGACTGGCCGATGCCTGATGATGCCGCCTTTCGGCTGGACATGTCGTTGGCCGTCAGGCGTGTTTTTAACCACCGTATCGACAGTCCCGACGGAGGCTGGCAGCGCTTTGCCTCGTTCACAGAAACCGGAGCGGGACCAAACGGCGAAACCGGCCTGATCGAGTTCACCGCAAGCGAAATGGAAACCGAGGTCGGTGACATCGTTCTTGCCCGCCGCGACATGGGCACCAGCTATCATCTGTCAGTCGTGCTGGACGATGCTTACCAAGGCATCACCCATGTCGTCCGCGGCGAAGATCTGTTCGAAGCCACAAAGATACATGTGTTGCTTCAACGGCTTCTGGGCCTGCCAACGCCCATCTATCACCACCACCGCCTGATCCGCGACGAGACGGGCAAACGTCTGGCGAAACGCGACGACGCCAAAGCGATCCGCAAATTCAGGGATGACGGCGCGACGCCCGCTGATATTCGGCGGATGGTCGGCCTTTAGGTCTCAAATCGCGACTTCTGGATCGGGCGCGCGGCCGGAAAGCGCCGCGCGGCACCCATCGTCGCAATCTCGGGAAACATCCCAAGGATCTCGCGCCGCTGCGTATCGGCCAACGCGCCCATGATCTGATCGTCGGGATGGAAACTTTCGGTCCAGCTGCCGTTTGCCAGAATGACTTCATGCGCGTGGCAGAGAAGATGAATATAGCTGACCCCCAGCATCGGCGCGCGTTTGATGCGGTGCCCGTCGATCAGATGTGTCACAGCAACAAGGGCTTCGTCTTCACCGGCCGTCAGCGGCGAGATATGGATGCGCACAAGGAACCGGTGATTGGGACTGACAATCATGCTGCGTTCCGGATTGCCGGGGCCGAAAGCATCCTTGCGGACCAGCACAGGTTGAAGCGCGTCTTCTTGCCCTATCTCATCATGCGTGAAATTCCGGCGTCCCACCCAGTTGATACGGCGCAGGCCATTGTCCCGAGTGACGACTTTGTCGCCTTGTTTAAGCGTTTCGACAGCACAAAGGCCGCGATCCGTTGCGATCAGCGTTCCAGGCGTGAAGCATGGTGATATGACCGGCAAACACAAAGGCCCCCAGGGGAGTCATGGATGCAGGTCGAGTAATAACGACGGGAACCGGTGCGTTAGCATGGCTCTCTCCACCCAGAGATTTGCCACACGGGGCGCACCGATCCCCGCCGCCAAACGACAGTACTCGATACCCACCTTCACAGAAGCTCTGCAAAGCGTGTGCGGCCCCCCAATTGCCGCAACACATACCCCCCAGCGAGGTATCGGCAAGTTAACCTTTGACTAAGCATGGCCCAAGAAAAAAGGGCAGAAAGGTGGCAATTTCTTTGGACTGTGCCGCGTGCAAAAGACGATTGTGTCAAACGTTACGGGGGAGGTTGCAAAGATTAGACGTGGTTTGGAAACGATGTATCGCGACCGTGTAATTGATATATCAGATTAAGAGCAGGACGTTGCATCACGAACCAAATCTCACGCGACAAAATCTGGCTATGCTTACTGTTTCCATACTGTAACCAGTCTCAACTTGAGGGCGATAGCATTGAGGCGAGATTACGGCATTCGTGATCTTGAAGTATTCGTCCACTCTCGCAGTCCAATCCCGCTTAGAAGCCCCGATTGGCGACGTCATCGGCGGTTTATTGCCGAATTCGGAAGGCTCGGGTCGCGCCGCAACGCGAAGCACCGAAACCCATAGCTTGGCGCCCACTGCATGCAAGCCACCGCGCGGAAAATCTATCGACTGGCCAAAGACGTCCAGTGCCAGACCTTCGTCGCCTTCAATGACTGACGCTGGCAACTGCAATAACGCGTCTGAGCGCCCCGGGTGGGAAGCCGAAAGCATCAGATTGCCAGTCTCGATGCCCAGACCGATCTTTTCGCCTTGTCCCGCGATCAGGGGCAAGCTCACCTCGGCACCTGCACCCGCCGGGGCACCGTCAATGCGGGCTGTCAGGTTTTCCGAGCTAGTGGCAACCACGGTCGCCGTCAATCGGATTGGCGCAGGCTTCCATCCGGTCAAACGACCACCTTCGACACCCAGAACCCGGTCGGCCAGGGCCGTGATTTCGTCCACGGAATGGGTGACATACAGCGCCGGCACGCGTGCCTCGGCCACCGCGCGACCGATATAGGGCAAAAGCTCGGACTTGCGGTCCCGGTCAAGGCCGGTCAGCGGTTCGTCCAGAAACAGGATGGCGGGGTCTGCCGCAAGGGCGCGGCCCAAAGCAACGCGGCGCGCTTCGCCGCCTGATAGCCGTTCGATAGAACGTTGCATCAGCGCGCCCAGATCAAGCGCTTCGACGATGGCATCATAGTTGTGCACCTCGCGACGCTTGGCGCCATACGCCAGATTTCTTTCCACCGACAGATGCGGAAACAAAGCGGGGTCCTGAAAGACGAACCCAATCCGTCGTTCCTGCGTCGGCACATGGCCGTCCCGGCCGTCCCACGACGCGCCGCGAAACTGTACCTCGGCGTCCTTCAACGGTTCCAATCCGGCCAAAGCACGCAGCAACGTCGTTTTGCCGCCGCCCGACGGGCCGACAATCGCGGTGATCCCCTGCAGTGGAAGGCTGTCCTCGACGTCCAGCGTGAAAGCGGGGCCCGGCGACACTTTGATCCGGAAATCCAGCGTCTCAGGCAACACGCGCGCCACCCCTGCGGTTGAACACATAGACCAGTGTCAGCACGATCAGCGACAGCACCAGCAACCACGCCGACAGCTTATGCGCGGTCTTGTAATCCAGCGTCTCGACAGCGCTGAAAATCTCGATCGAAATCACCCGCGTCTTGCCCGGAATATTGCCGCCGACCATCAGCACGACCCCAAACTCGCCAACCGTATGGGCAAAACTCAGAACCGCCCCGGTGATGAAGCCACGCCGCGCCAGCGGAAGGGCGATGGTCAGAAATGCGTCGCGGCGGTCGCTCCCAAGGTCCGGGCCGCTTCCAGCGTTTCGCGGGGAACGGCGGTAAAGGCGGTCTGCATCGGCTGCACCGCGAAGGGCAGTGAATAGACGACCGAGGCAATCACCAAACCGGTGAAACTGAAGGCCAGTGTTTCGCCTGTCACCCGAACCCACAGCCCGCCAAGGGGCGCGTCGGGGCGCATCAGGATTAACAGATAAAATCCCAGCACGGTCGGCGGCAAAACCAGCGGCAACGCCGTGATCGCCTCGAACAGCGGGCGGATCTTGGCCTTGGTGGTGGCCAGCCACCAGCCCAACGGCAGGGCAATGATCATCAATATCGTTGTCGTAACAGTGGCAAGCTGCAAGGTCAGCCATATCGCCGGCCAGACGCTCACGGCGCGTCGTACCCCGCCCCTTCGATCAGGGCGTGCCCTTTGTCAGAAAAGAGCCAATTCCAAAATGCATCCGCCGCCGGGTTATCGTCACGCAACAGCGCTGCGTCTTGTTGAATGGTGGGGGCAATCCCCTCAAGCGCCATCACATGCGCCGGGTTCAGAAGCGGCAATTGCGCAGCCGCCACAAAAGCGAAATCGGCGTTCCCGGTGGCAAAGATCGAAGCCACCTGCCCGACGTTCGACACCAGAACCGGCCGAAAGGTCGCGGTGTCCAGCCCAAGCCGTTCCATCGCAAATGTCGCCGCCCTGCCGTAAGGCGCCACCGTGGGGTCTGCCAAGGCCACGGTGCGCCCGTCAAAATTCTGCTGAATGGTGTCGCGCTCAAAAGCCTCGCGCCCGATCAGGACCAGCCGTCCAAGCGCATAAGTCCCGACCTTCAGCGCCTTGCCGTCTTCCATAAGACGCGCCGGGCGTTCGGCATCGGCCGCCAACAGCACATCGAACGGCGCCCCTGCGCTGATTTGCGCATAAAGAAGCCCGGTCGAGCCATGACTGACAACCATGGAGTGACCGGTATCGGCCTCAAAAACTCTGGCGATTTCCTCGGCCGTGGTGAGAAAGTTCGAAGCAACTGCCACCGTGACTTCTCCAGCCCAGGCAGAAACGCTCCAAAGCGCGGCAATGAAACAAGTAATCCAGCGTATCATGCGCCTTTCAGGCCATGTCCGCGCCGGTTTTGCAAGACCTGACACGGCCGGATTACCATCTGAAACCACAGAACAAGGCAAAAACCGTCCACACATATTCAATTCGAAATGAAGTGGTGCCCGAGGGGGGAATCGAACCCCCACGATGTTGCCATCGGGGGATTTTAAATCCCCTGCGTCTACCATTCCGCCACTCGGGCGCACCGCGGCCTGAATAGGTAATCTGCCCTGCCCTGTCTAGCCGATAGATACTTCATTTTGCGGAAAACACGCTGCGGAGTGTGAGGGGTGAAACCCCTCGCTTACGGCGACGCCGTCAGGCGGCGCAATACCTCAGCCCCGTGCGTGCGCCGCCAGATCGCGCGCAACCGCAAAAGCCCCCTGAACACGATCCTTCGTGCGGGACCAATCGCGGCGCACGACGATCTTGTTGTCCTTGACCTTGGCCAGTCCGCGTTGATCTTCGATGAAAGTCCACCAGCCCGCGCGGGGTTGGCGAATTTGTCGTTGTGAAACTGGATCGTCGCCCCTTTGGGCCCGGTATCCAGCCGCGCAATGCCCGCCTTCTTGCACTCGCCCTTGATGCGAACGACCAGCAGCAAGCGTGTTCACCTCGCTCGGCAGTTTGCCAAAGCGGTCGATCAATTCGGCGGCAAAGCCTTCCAGCTCGACCTTGGACGCAAGACCTGACAAACGCGCGGTAAAGCCCAAGCCGCACATCCAGATCGGGCACATAGTCTTCGGGGATCAGGACCGGCACGCCCAAGATTGATCTGCGGCGCCCATTGATCGTCGGCCTCGCTACAGGCCTTCCATTTCGCCCGCTTTGATCTTGGCAATCGCCTCTTCCAGCATCGGCTTGGTACAAGCTCGTAGCCCACCTCGCGGATATGGCCCGATTGTTCTTCGCCCAAGCAGGTTGCCCGCGCCGCGAATGTCCAGATCCTGGCTGGCCAGCGTGAAACCGGCACCCAGACTGATCAAGCGACCCCAGCACACGCAGCCGTTTCTCGGCCTGCAGGGTCAGTTTCTGGCGGGGTTTGGTCGTGAGATAGGCATAGGCGCGCGTTTTCGACCGGCCGACGCGGCCCCGGATCTGGTAAAGCTGCGCCAGCCCGAACATATCGGCGCGATGGATGATCATCGTGTTGGCGGTCGGGATATCCAGCCCGGATTCCACGATGGTCGTCGCCAGCAGCACGTCGAATTTGCCGTCATAGAAGGCGTTCATCCGGTCGTCCAGCTCGCCCGCCGCCATCTGGCCGTGGGCGACGACGTAGGTCACTTCGGGCACCTGAGTTTTCAGCCAGTCCTCCATCTCGGGCAGATCGCTGATGCGGGGCACGACGAAGAACGACTGCCCGCCGCGGTAATGTTCGCGCAGCAAGCGCCTCGCGCAGGGTGATCGTGTCGAATTCGCTGACATAGGTGCGGATCGCCAGCCGGTCGACCGGCGGCGTGCCGATGATCGACAAGTCCCGCACCCCGGTCAGGATAAGTTGCAGCGTGCGCGGGATCGGTGTGGCGGTCAGCGTCAGCACGTGGATGTCCGAGCGCATCTGTTTCAGCCGTTCCTTGTGGGTCACACCGAAGTGCTGTTCTTCGTCGATGACCAGCAGGCCGAGGTTCTTGAAGCGCACCGACTTTGGCCAGCACCGCATGGGTGCCGATCACGATATCGACGGTGCCGCGCGCCAAACCGTCGCGCGTGCTTCGGCGTCCTTGGCAGAAACGAAGCGCGACAATTGGCGCACCTCGATCGGGAAGCCCCGGAACCGTTCGTTGAACCCTTGTGCGTGTTGGCGGGCCAGCAAGCGTGGTCGGCGCAATGACCGCCACCTGAACGCCCGACATGGCGGCCACGAATGCCGCACGCATCGCAACTTCGGTCTTGCCGAAACCCACATCGCCGCAGATCAGCCTGTCCATCGGCGCGCCCGAGGCCAGATCGTCCAGCGTGTCGTTGATCGCCCTCAACTGATCGTCGGTTTCCTGATAGGGAAAGCGCGCCGAAAATGCGTCCCACATCCCATCAGGCGGCTCAGGATCGGGGCCTTGCGCAAGCGACCGTTCGGCGGCGATGCGGATCAGCTTGTCGGCAACCTCGCGGATACGTTCTTTCAGCTTGGCCTTCTTGGCCTGCCATGCACCGCCGCCCAGCTTGTCCAGCAGTCCTTCGTCGTGGCCATAGCGGCTGAGCAAGTTCGATGTTTTCGACCGGCAGGAACAGCCGGTCGTCTTCGGCATATTCCAGATGGATGCATTCGTGCGGCGCGCCAACCGCCTCGACCACTTCCAGCCCCATATAGCGGCCAACGCCGTGATCGACGTGGACGATCAGATCGCCGGGGCTGAGGGTTTGGTGTTCGGTCAGGAAATTCTCGGCGCGGCGTCTTTTCTTCGGCTGGCGGATCAGGCGGTCGCCCAGAACGTCTTGTTCGGAGATGACCGTCAGCCCGTCCTTGCCTTCGAACCCGTGTTCCAGCGCCCAGACGGCCAGAAAGACCCCGCCCTTGCCCTCCGGCACATCGCGAAAATCGTTGATCAGCGTCGCGCCGATGACCTCTCTGTCTTCCATCAACCCCTGAAGTCGTTCGCGCGCGCCTTCGGAATAGGACGCGATGATCACCGCGCCCGTCTTGGCGCGTTGCCTGAACATGGGCTGGCCAAGGCACCGAAAAGGCTGATCGGATTCCTGCTGCCGCTCGGGCGCAAAATCGCGCCCGACCCGCCCGCCAGCGTCGATGACGCCCGGACCCGGCGGTTGCGGCAAAGGCACGTGAATTGCAAGACGCGATGATCCGGCGACGGCCTTGTCCCAGGCCGTCGTCGTCGAGATAAAGCGTTCCGGGCGGCGCAGGCTTATAGACGCTGTCGATCGCGGCCCTTGGCCGTCATCGCTTCTCGGCGCGCGTCGTACTGATCGGCGATGGCGTCCCAGCGCGCCAAACGCATCGGCAGTCGATCTGATCGTCCAACGCGAACGTGGCGTCGGGCAGATAATCGAACAGGGTTTCCAGCTTTTCGTGAAAGAACGGCAACCAATGCTCGACGCCCGCGTGCTTGCGCCCGGCACTGACCGCTTCGTAAAGCGGATCGTCGGTGCCCGCCGCGCCAAATTCCAGCCGATAGTTCTGCCGGAACCGCGTGATCGCGGCCTCGTCCAGAATGACTTCGCTGACCGGGGCCAGTTCAACCAGCTCCAGCTTTTCGGTCGTGCGTTGCGTTGCCGGATCAAATCGGCGCGCGCCGTCCAGCACATCGCCGAAGAAATCGAGCCGCACCGGACCGCCCTCGCCCGGCGGATAGATGTCGATGATGCCGCCCCGGATCGCATAGTCGCCGGGTTCGGTCACGGTCGGCGCTTGCACAAAGCCCATGCGCACCAGAAAGTTGCGCAGAGGCCCTTGTCGTCGATCCGGTCGCCGACGCGTGCGGTGAAGGCCGCTTCGCGCAGATATCTCGCGCGCAGGCACATACTGCGTGGCGGCGTTCAGGGTGGTCAGCAGGATAAAGCTGGACGGCATCCCGTGAACCAGCGCCGCCAAAGTCGCCATCCGCGCGGCCGAGATATCGGCATTGGGCGACACGCGGTCATAGGGCAGACAATCCCAGCCCGGAAAGGTCACCACCGGCACATGCGGCGCAAAGAAACGCAAAGCGTCCTGCATCGCCACTCATGCGCTTGTCGTCGCGCGCCACATGCACCACCGCCCCGTCCGAGCGTTTCAGCTCGTCAAGCAAAAGTGCTGCGTCAAACCCTTCGGGTGCACCGCTGACCGTGATGTGGGATGGATCGCTGGACATTATTGCGGACGTAACTGCTGGTGGCGGGGTGTCAACCGCGAGCGCTTAGAAACCGCCGAAAGGGCCGGTATAAAGGTTTCGGTACATGCCATACATCGCTGTGATGAAAATTGAGATGACACCGACCAGTTGGGTCGCAAATCTGTGCCGCAGAAGTTGTTTGATCAAATCATCGCCCTGAAGCTCGCGCACGCGTATCTTTCGCGCTGTTCGAACGGTTAACCCAGCCAATATGATCATCGGAGCGACCATCAAAAACACAGCCTGCGAAATCTCGACATTGTAGGCGAATGCGCTGAGACCCAGCATCGTGACAGCCGCTGATCCGAAAAGCGCCAGCCACGTACCTGACACTTCGGCGATAAAGAGGATCCGGTTTACATTGACCCGCGTCAGATCATGCAGATCGGCCATGGCCGTTTCGGGCGTGCCGCGCCTGGCACGCAGAATAGCGTCATGTGGCACGCCAAGAATCCAATGGCTGACAGAGGACCACAGCACAGCAAGGGCGATCCAGTACCAAAGGTTCGAGAAGGATCGCATGTCGATCACTTCAAAGACGGAATCATACCAGTCCAAATCGCGGCCCCAGTGTTCGGTTTGGCGGACACTAGAAAATGCAGCCGGACTTGACCACCCTACGTCGCACAGGCTACCGCATTTTTGTTCCAAGAACGCACAAAGGCTGCAAATCATGACGATCGGTTCTTTTCCAGCAACACGCATGCGCCGAACCAAGCGCACAGATGCTTTGCGCCGCATGGTGCGCGAGCATTCTTTGACGGTCGATGACCTGATCTGGCCGGTGTTTCTGCAAGAAGGAACCGATGATGCGACGCCCGTACCGTCTATGCCCGGTGTCTCGCGTCTGACCATCGACCGTGTGGTCAAAGCGGCACGCGAAGCCGCCGATCTGGGCATCCCGGCGATCTGCCTCTTTCCCTATATCGACACGTCGCTGAAGACCCAGCTTTGCGAAGAGGCCTGGAACCCGGACAACCTGTCGAACCGTGCGACCCGCGCGATCAAGGACGCCGTGCCCGAAATTGCGATCATGACAGACGTCGCCTTGGACCCATATAACATCAACGGCCACGACGGGATCGTGCGCGACGGCGTGATCGTGAACGACGAAAGCGTCGAGGCTTTGGTGAAAATGACACTCGCGCAGGCGGATGCCGGTGCTGACATTATCGGCCCTTCCGACATGATGGATGGCCGGATTGGTGCGATGCGCACAGCTTTGGAGGCTGCGGGCCATCAGGACGTCTGCATTCTGTCCTATGCCGCCAAATATGCCAGTGCGTTCTATGGCCCGTTCCGCGATGCGGTCGGCGCGTCGGGCCTGCTGACGGGCGACAAGAAGACCTATCAGATGGATCCGGGCAATTCGGATGAAGCGCTTCGGCTGGTCGAACGCGACCTGATGGAAGGCGCCGATATGGTTATGGTCAAGCCGGGCATGCCGTATCTGGATATCTGCCGCCGGGTGTCCGAGCGTTTCAACGCCCCCGTCGTCGCCTATCAGGTGTCAGGCGAATACGCGATGATCAAAGGGGCCGCTGAGCGCGGCTGGATCGACGGCGACCGCGCGATGATGGAAAGCCTGATGGGCTTTAAACGCGCAGGCTGCGACAGTATTCTGACCTACTTCGCCGTCGATGTGGCGCGGGCGCTGAGTTAAGATTATCCTAACACTCCAGAACATAAGTACCTGTTTTCGCATGCGAAACTCAGGCGCGAGGGTTTTATGAAGGTTGGAAACACACACTATCGCTCGATCTGGTTCGATGACAAGACGCACGAAGTCCGTATCATCGACCAACGCTGGCTGCCGCATGATTTCCGGATCGTGGTGTTGAAAACGCGTGCCGAGTTCGAGACTGCCATCCGTGACATGTGGGTACGTGGCGCGCCCTTGATCGGGGCAACGGCGGCTTACGGCATGGCCGTTGAGATGGCCCGCGATCCGTCGGACAGTGCGATGGATGCCGCTTACGGCGCGCTCAATGCGACGCGCCCAACGGCCATCAATCTGCGCTGGGCGCTGGATCGGATGCGGGCGGTTCTTACACCTTTGGCCCCAATTGATCGGGCAGAGGCCGCTTTGACCTTGGCAAAAGCGATTGCTGACGAAGACGTCGAAATCAATCGGCAGATCGGCGAGAACGGCTTGGCTCTGATCCGCGACGTCACCAAGACCAAACCTCCAGGTGAACCTGTCCGCATCCTGACGCATTGCAACTCCGGTTGGATCGCCACCGTCGACTGGGGCACCGCAACATCGCCGATGTATCAGGCGGCCGACGCAGGCATCCCGATCCACATCTGGGTCGATGAAACCCGGCCCCGCAATCAGGGTGCGCTGACGTCATGGGAGCTTGGCAGTCACGGGATTGCCCACGACTATATCACCGACAACGCAGGCGGGCATCTGATGCAGCGCGGTCAGGTCGATATGGTCATCGTCGGCACGGACCGGACGACCGCTTTGGGCGATGTTTGCAACAAGATCGGCACTTACCTGAAAGCGCTGGCGGCGCATGACAATGGCGTGCCGTTCTATGTGGCCCTGCCCTCGCCCACCATCGACTGGACGGTGCGGGATGGGCTGACCGAGATTCCCATCGAGGACCGCCCAGCTTCGGAAGTGACCCACATCTTGGGAACCGCCGCGACTGGCATCGAAACCGTCCGCGTCACGCCCGAATCCACCACTGCCGCCAATCCGGCCTTCGACGTCACACCAGCCCGTCTTGTCACCGGCCTGATCACCGAACGCGGGATCGCGAAACCTGATGAGCTGGCCCAATTATTTCCGGAGCATGCATGACAAACGCCCTCACCCTTGGCACCGGCCCGTTGCAGATCGAAGTCTGGCCGCTTGGGGCGCGGCTCAACCGCGTGCTCTATGACGGGACCCCTTGCGTTGATGCTGCCGAGACACGCGAAGAAGCGCTTGGGCCGAAACGGTACAATGGTGCTGTCGTCGGCCCTGTGGCGAACCGTCTGGCTGGGGGCAGCGTCAGCATTGCGGGCAAGTCCTATGTCCTGCCGCGCAACGAAAACAATGAAACCACGCTTCACAGTGGCCCCCAAGGCGTGCATGCGCTGGATTGGAACATTGCCGACCAGGATGCAACATCTGTGACCTTTGCACTGGCCCTGTCCGACGGCTTTGGCGGCTTGCCCGGACAACGCGTCGTTCGGGCAAGCTATGACGTTGGTGGCCATAGTGTCGAGGTGACATTTGAAGCAACCAGCACTATGCCAACAGTGATGAACATGGCGCTGCATCCTTACTGGACGCTGGACGCGGGCGGGCGAGAGGGCTTGCAGATTAGTGTCAATGCCGACCGCTATACACCTGTGGACGCAAAGAAAATCCCGACCGGGAAGATTGCCGATGTTGCAGGCACGATCTTCGATCTAACAGACCTTCAGGTGCCCTCGACCGAAATTGATCACAACTTTTGTCTGACCGGCGGCGACGACGCCGCTGTCACGCTGACCGGAAAGCGCCTGCGGATGGAGATGTGGACCGACGCGCCGGGATGTCAGGTTTTCACCGGTAAACCCAATGGCATCGCAATCGAACCGCAAGACTATCCGGACGCGCCGCACCACGACGCCTTCCCGTCGATCCTGCTGGCCCCCGGCGAAACCTATCGGCAAATAAGCACTTACCACTTCTCAAGGCTTTGATGGCCCGTTACACAGCGCTCTATGCTGAAGACCCGCATCATTCCCTGCCTTGACGTGGCCGATGGCCGTGTTGTGAAAGGCGTCAACTTCGTCGATCTGGTCGACGCGGGTGACCCTGTGGAAGCGGCGATTGCCTATGACGCGGCTGGTGCAGACGAGCTTTGTTTTCTCGACATCAAGGCCACGCATGAAAATCGCGGCACGATGTATGATCTGGCGCGGCGCACGGCCGAACATTGCTTTATGCCGCTAACCGTTGGAGGTGGGGTCAGGACGACCGAGGATGTCCGCGCCCTGCTTTTGGCGGGGGCCGACAAGGTCAGCTTCAATTCAGCCGCCGTGGCCGACCCGGATGTGGTGTCGCGCGCGGCTGACAAATTCGGCTCGCAGTGCATTGTCGTGGCGATTGATGCCAAGACAGTCAGCCCCGGCAAGTGGGAGATTTTCACCCATGGCGGGCGGCGCGAAACCGGGATTGATGCTGTTGAATTCGCCCGTCTGGTCGAAGAAAAGGGTGCGGGCGAGATCCTTTTGACCTCGATGGACCGCGACGGCACGCGCGCCGGGTTTAACCTGCCGTTGACGCGTGCGATTTCAGATGCGGTAAAGATACCCGTCATCGCCTCGGGCGGTGTCGGCACTTTGGATCATCTGGTCGAAGGCGTGACAGAAGGCCATGCAAGTGCTGTTCTGGCCGCATCCATCTTTCACTTCGGCGAATTCACCATTGGCGAGGCCAAAGCGCATATGGCCGCCGCCGGTATCCCCGTGAGGTTGTCATGAGTACTGCATTGACCCGTCTGGCTGCAACGATTGAGGCCCGCAAAGGCGCTGATCCCGAAACCTCGTGGACTGCCCGGCTTCTGGCGGAGGGTCCTGAAAAGGCGGCGGAAAAGTTTGGCGAAGAAGCGGTTGAGGCCGTGATAGAAGCCGTCAAAGGCGACCGCGAGCGGCTGAAAGCCGAAGCCGCAGATGTGATGTATCATTTGCTGGTCATGCTGGCGTCGCGCGATGTGTCGCTGGAAGATGTCCTGACCGAGCTTGAACGCCGCGAAGGTGTCTCGGGGCTGACGGAAAAAGCCGCGCGCCCCAAAACCTAGAAAAGTTCGACGTCGTTTTTTGGCTGCGTCCGAATAGGTTCCAACTCGGGGGCTTCTTCGACCAGTTTCATCTGAACCTTGCCCGTTGCGGGCCAGAAACGAATACGCCTTGCTTTCGTCCCACCGACGTTTTCGGCGTCGCAGAAGATGCCTTCGTTGGCTAGGTAGTCGCGGCCAAATTCTGCGTTCCTTGCACCGATATCGGTCCGCCCCTTCAACATCGAACTGCCGCCGAACAGTTTGGCGCGCAGGCGCGGGCGTTCAGCGCCGTAAGGCATCATCTTGTTTATCAGCAAATCCAGATCGACCGCCCCGGCGGACAGCACGGATCCGTCGCTTTTCAGGGCAGGCAACAGAAGATGGTTCATCCCTCCCACACCCGCAACCGGATCCCAAAGACAGAAGGATATGCACGATCCGAGAATGGTCGAGATAACCATGTCAGGGTCTTTGCCGACGGCATGTTCACCTTGAGCGATATAGACAGGTGTCATGCTTTCCCTCCTTTAGTATCCCGCGAAACACTTGCATATATTCGCCTGCCAATATCGCTGAGGGGGGCCACTTCGATGGCAGCACCTATTTCACGCGCTGATTTCGGCATCCCGTCGACGACCGAAGATGCAGCGTCCTGAACGATTGTATGTGCCCCGGCCTCGCGCATGGCCAGCATTGCATCTGCACCATCGTGCCCCATGCCTGTCAGCATAACGCCGACGATGCGGTCGCCATGTGCCACAGCCGACGAAAACAACACATTCACCGAGGGGACAAACGTTTCGGTGCCATCATGCGGGACAAGCTGCAAACGCAGTGGATTGTTCGAAGCCAAAGCAACATGGGCGTTCCCACCGGGTGCCACATAGACATGGCCCGGTTCCATAACGATGCCGTCCCGGGCAAGTTCCACTTTTGGCGCCGAACTTTTGTTCAGCCGCTTGGTGAAGCTTTCCAGAAAATCAGCCGGCATGTGCTGCGCAATGACAGTCGGCGCGCAGGCCCTTGGAAAATTGCTGAGAACCGTCAGCAAGGCGTCAACACCGCCGGTTGAACTGCCCATCACAACAATGCGTTCGTTCCAGGTGAAGGGGGCTTCCGGTTCGACGACGGATTGTCTGGAACGGGTCGCATTGGCGAAACCGCCCACATTGCTTTCGGCCGCCATCAGGATCGTTTCGACCAGATCCACAGGGTCGTCTTTTGCCAGGAGCATCGCCCGGTCGATGCAATCGACCGCCCCTAAGGCCAGTGCCTTGATCGCCTCGCGGCTGTTTTCGGTGGTGCGTGCCGACACCATGACGACAGGCATCGGTCGCAGCCGCATGATCCGCTCAAGGAAGGACAAACCGCTCATCCGCGGCATTTCGACGTCAAGGGTGATGACGTCGGGTTGAAGTTCGCGGATCAGTTCGCGCGCTTCATAGGGGTCGGCGGCTTCACCGACGACTTCTATCTGGGGCGATTCCGACAGAAGGGCCCGGAGCACTGCCCGGATTGATCGCGTGTCGTCGACGATGACCACTCTGACCGGGCGCTCGGCACCCTGTGAATCCTTGGGCATAGACGACCTGTTACTTGCAAAACCTCGTAAGCGAAGTGCCACGTCGCTCTTAAAATTGGGTTGATATCAAAAAGAACAGGGCCGCCAGAACGTCCGGCGACCCTGTCTTCGCAGCGGTTCGAATTCTCAGGCCTCGAGCGGGAAGCTCAGATACAGGCCTTCGCAATAGATTTCAGCCGGCTCGCCGACGTGCAGCATTGTATAGGACAGGCTGGTTTCCCGAAGTCGCCGCACACCGTGGCGCGAGATCAGCATCGAGGCTTCACGCGGGCGGCTAAGCCCCGAGACGTCGTCGGCACAGATGATCTGGCGTGGCGAAACCATGATCTCGGTCGCCGGGGCACCGGGCCCCAAAGCGCCAGCGGCCAGAACGATCGGGTTGCTGTCAGGCTTGAGGTTCAGGACATGCTCGTCAAGACTGATGCGGTTCAACCAGACAATGGGAAGGAATGCACCGGTGCGGGTCAAAAGCTCGTCGCCCTTGCGCAATGCGGCGGCGTGAACGTCACCAAAAGATGTTCGCACGCGGGTCATCGGCGCAAGCCCGGGCAGCGGCCACATCTCGAGGTCCGTCTGCCGGACGGCAGTGCGGGTGACGTTCAGACGCGCATTTGTATTCTCGTCGTCCAGAGGCCTGTTTTGCGCCGCTCTTTCCGCCGCACGCGCCTGTTCGACCATTGGATCTCGGGAAGCCGCCGGATTTCTGGAGCCTACCCCAGAAATTCTGCTGAGCGCCCGAACCAATCCGTGGCCCTGATCGTCGTCAGAGGACTTAATCCCAAAACTCATTACACACCTCACACAGGCTCTGCCAAACACCGGCAGAGAACTTGATAAAATGGGGCGTGTCGTTAGCCACTTGTTCGACACGCCCCGAAACACAAAACCGGCACAGCACCGGAGGAACTCACACACAACCAGGAAAGAGAAGTGACATTCACCTGATCGCTACAGGAACAGTTGTCGCACACCGGGTAGGCGAGAATTTGGCGTTAAATTTAGCAAAAAAGGCTGCTTTGCGATATTCGTGGCGGTGAGATATCCAAAAGAAGGGTTAACGTGTTCCGGTTTCGGAAACAAAACCGGTCCGGGACCGGACTTAAACGTGGGTTTCCTGAGGTAAACTAGGGTGTCTGTTTCAGCCGGGGTGACAATCTGTGTAACGAATTAGGCACGCATGTGACCCAATTGGCTTGGAACGCTGGTCTTTGGCGGATCGTTCAACAAACTGTTTCCTGAAACGAACCTACGCTTTGGGTCTGAAATTGCTGAAAACAATGCCTAAATCCAAGTCATGACATCTTCCGAAACATACGACGACCTGATCGCCTGTCCACAATGTGACGCCGTTTACACCGCCGATGGTGACACGCGGCTTGTCTGTCATCGCTGTCACACGGTCCTCGTGGCACCCAGCAGACGTGCCGGGATCAAGGTGCTGCTTTTATCGCTGATTGCTGTCGGACTTGTGGTCGGCGCTGTCACGCAGCCCTTTCTGACAATCGAGCGGTCCTGGATGACGCGCGATGCCACGTTGCTGGAAGCCGCACTGGCGTTTGAGGGGCCGCTGCTGATCTTGTCACTGACCGTTGTCGCCCTTGTGCTTGTTCTGCCGGTGCTGCGGCTTTTGCTGACGCTCTATGTTCTTGGACCGGTTGTCTTGGGCGCGGCTTCCCTGCCCGGCGCAAAACGGGCTTTCGGGTGGTCCGAGACTTTGCGCCCCTGGTCGATGGCCGAGATCTTTGTCCTGGGCTGCGGGGTTGCCTTGGTCAAGATCGTCGATCTGGCAGAGGTGACGATTGGGCCGGCCTTCTGGATGTTTGCAGTCCTTGTGATTCTGCTTTGGGTTCAGGACACATTGGTCTGCCGCTTCAGCGTCTGGAGCGCATTGGACCGATGACGGACGCCGCAACCGCAAAAGAGCGAAACCTTGTCGGATGTCAGCGCTGTGCACGTGTCTGGCCGATTGAGACGACGCAGTGCGCGCGTTGCGGGGCGAAACTTCAAAGCCGCGCGCGGCACAGCTTGTCGCTTGTCTGGTTCTGGTGGCTTCTGGGCGTGGCAGCCTATGTGCCCGCGAATGTCTGGCCGATGCTTGAGACGCGCATATTGTTCACGACCAGCGACGACACGATTATTGCGGGCGCGATCAAACTGATGCAGCATGGATCCTTTGTGGTGGCTTTGGTGATCCTTCTCGCCTCGGTCGTGATCCCACTCGCCAAGTTTGCAGCGATTGCCTATCTGGCGCTGTCGATGCGCCAGCGTGAACGGTCTTCACCCAAATGGCGGCACCGGATCTATGAGGTGGTGGAATTCATCGGGCGCTGGTCGATGATCGACGTCTTTGTCGTGGCGATCCTGTCTTCGCTCGTTCAGTTTTCGCTGATTGCCACCGTCAAGCCCGGCCCGGCAGCACTGGCCTTTGCCGTTTCGGTGATCTGCACGATGCTGTCGGCGCTGAGCTTTGATGCCCGTATGATCTGGGATCTGGACGAAGACGATGCAGCCGAGACTAGTCCGGATACCTAGCTATTGGTCTGACGAAAATTCCAGTTCATCCCTGTCCAAAAGCTTCGCAACTGCCGCCTCGACGGCTTTAACAGTGACTTCTTCTACGACCAGCAAGTTCGAGAAAAATTCAGGGCCGTACTTTTTCACGGATTCTAAATCCTGCTCCAGCCGCACCGGATCATAAATTGTCAGCGTGATTGATTTGTCTGCAACCCATACTTTCACATCTAGGATATACCCCTTGTCTGTCATGTAGTCAGCATGATCCGTGGGCCATTCGATACTGAAATCTTTCATATGATCCTTACTTTAGGAATTCCGAAGCGGCTTAGCCGTTCAGCGCGATGACCTTGCCGCTGTCCAGAAGCCCGCCCCAGCGAAGTGGTGAGATGGGATAGGTATCGTCCAAGGCCATCCGTTCAAACGTGAAGTCGGGTTCAAGTTTCTTCAGGCGCTGGCCGACCCGGACTGCATCGTCGAAACGTTCGTCCGCTGCGTAGAGCGCCGTCAGATACCGAAGCGGCGGGCGGAATTCGGGCGACATTGCGTGGGCCGCTTCGGCCAGACGCAGCGCTTCGTCTTTGCGCCCTGTAAGGGCCGCCGTCAGGCAGCGGCCGAAATCCCACCAATGGCCAAAGGGCGAACCCGAGCTCATCTTCTGAGCCCGCACGGCCAGCGCGTGGGCTTCGCCGATTTCACCCGAATAGAGTTTTGCCGTGGCCAGACTGTCCCATGCCAGTGGATTGGCAGGGTTCAGCGAGACACTGCGACGCGCCAGTTCCAGACAAACGCTGACGTCATTGTCGAGAACCAGCCGCGTATTGGCGACGGCGGCGACCACCATCGAATTCATCGGCTCGCGCTCCATTGCGTCTAGGCAAAGTTTGCGCGCTTCCTCGGGCAGGTCTTCGGAGACACCTTCGTGGCGTTCGACATGCTGGATCACCCGCAATTGCGCGCGCCATGCCGAAGACAGGGCGCCTGCCCCCAGTTCTTCGGCGCGGGCCAGCATTTCGTCGGCTTCGCGCAGGGTTTCGGGGCGGAGGCTGAAAATACGGCGGATCGCGAGGCGTGTCAGCAGGTTGGCATCGCGGATATCGCGGGATTCGGTGATATGGCCGGTCATGGCTTCGGCCAGCGCGTCGATCAACTGATTGCCCAAAGACACAATCTGAAGGTCTTCGACGGGCGGCGCGCCGTGAAGCTGGGTCGAGGTCATGCCGGACCAGACCAGCATTTCAGGCTGTCCATGGCGCACGCGGGCCCGGATGCCGACCGTTGCCCCTTCACCGCGAAAGGCCTGAACTTCGACGCGGAAGGCTTCGGGCGAAGTGCTGCCACCGCCGATACGGACTTCGGCGGACAGGGTTTCGCGCATGGAACGTGCCACGCAATCGACGAATATATCCTCGATCAGACTAAGATCCGAGCTGCCCTCGCTTTGCGTCAGAAATACCACGACGGGGCGGTTTGGGATCGGCCTGTAGACATAGCTTTCCGTCAGCACGCTTTGCGGGGCTTGTTCCTGAACCAGCGCGCGATGATGGGCCAGCCAATCGGCCACGCCGTGATCGCCGTCGATCAGTTGGATGCCTTCCAGAAACTCGTCGCCCGCCTGTGCGGGCATGGTCTCGACCAGATCGGCATCGAGCGTGACACTGCGGCGATCCGCCTGCAACGTGTCGCGCTGGTCGCCCAGACAACGCCGGATTTCGCTGAGTGCCTGCCGCAGACTGGTCGACGCTTTGTCCGGCGTTTTGCTGGGCCAAAGCCGCTTTTGAAGCCAAAGCCGACCGCGCCCGCCGGTTTCGCTGGTGGCGAGCAAAGCGATCAACGTCTGTGACTTGGCGCTTTTCGGTGCGACATCGGTGCCCTCCGCTGTCTCGAAGCGAAATCTTCCGAAGAGATAGAGTTTCAGTCTCGATTTCTGCTCCACCTTGCTGACCCCTCTGGTGCGCATTTAAGGAATATCAGCATTTATTGGCGCATTTTTCAAGAAAAGGACCAAAAAACCGAAACCGTGAATGAATCGTGAATGCTGCAACTGCTGCTTGCGACAAACCCCGCGCTGCTTTCTGATTGACCCAACAGACGTACAGGGGAGTGAGCGACATGCCAGCACTTGGCAAAGGACAAGGTAAAGGTCAGGGCAAAGGTCAGGGTAAGGGGCAAGGCAAGGGCCAGGGTAAAGGTCAGGGCAAGGGCCAAGGCAAAGGTCAGGGCACCGACCACGCCGGTGGCGACGCGTCGGGCAGCCTGAGTTCGGCACTGATCACGACCCATGACGGGATTGTCGGCTATTGGGACGGCGCGCCTTTGCGCAACCCGCCGCCCTTGGGCAAGTCGGATACGGATATGAAGTATCTATCGGTCGAAGTGCGTTCGAACCTGTTGGATTCAATGGTATTTCCCGAGTTTCGCGTTCACGGCGCCGATGGCCATGCCACCATGCAGGTACAGGGCCATGATCTGGTCAAGCTGAACCGCCCTGACCGGGCCGTTTTCCGGCAGCAACTGAAGATGGTGCGCGCCTATTCGGACCTTCGCGAAGACCGGATCGATGAAATTCTTGAGCAAACAGATGATCTTTTGTCCTTCTACGGTGCCCTTGGATATCTGAGCGCCAGCCGTCACAGCAAGACGATGGCAGTGCTTTACCTGACGCTTCGGACAGCCGTGCATGTCGAGATGCCGGTAAAGCATTTCTGCCGCGCACCCCGCCCGATGGATTACGCAACGCATATCCAACCGATAATCCAGACACCGGACCATTCAAGCTTTCCGTCGGGCCATGCAATCGAGGTCTTTGCAGCCTCGACCGTGCTGGCACGCCTGATGACCGGTTTGGGGCCGGTGGCGGCTTTGTCCGCCCCGCCTGACGACAACAAAGGGCGGATGGCTGGCATGGCGTTCCGGCTGGCGCAACGGATTGCCACCAATCGGTCGGTCGCGGGTGTGCATTTCCCGGTAGATTCGGCCGCGGGCGCCATTCTGGGCTGTGGTCTGGGCGAAGCCATGTATCGGATCGCAACGGGTATCGAAGCTCGGCCGGAGCTGACGGAAGTCGCGTTCAACGTGGTGCCGGAGAACGAACCGCCATTTGATCTGTCGCTTCGCTGGTTGAAAGATCAAATCCCCGCAGATGCCGCCGCCGGAGCTGAGGGCGATGAGGCCACCATCTTTGGCAAGCTTTGGAAAGAAGCAGCGGCCGAATGGGCAGAGGTTGCTTTATGACCTTCGAATGGACCGGGTGGGAGGACGATCCCGCGACCGATGTCTCGCCTTATGTCGATTGGCTGAAAGAAGTCTGTTTCGAGGGAAACGACGAGAAAGACGGTTTGTCTCTGACGCCTTTGCCGCTTTCGGAAATGGCGGCAAAGATCCTCGACAAGACGACCAGTCCCGCCCCCCTGCCCGATTTTGCGCGGCCTGGCCCGGAAGACACAATCTCGCCTGATCCTTTGGTCCGCCTGACGTGGATGCCGGATCAGGATTGCGCCATTGTTGGCGTTATCGACAGCGGCATTGCCTTGTCGCATGCACGGTTCCGGCGGCTGGATGGTGGAACACGGTTCCTGTCGGCCTGGCTTCAGGGTGGTGACTGGCGCGATGAGGCGGCAGTGCCGTTCGGGCGCGAGCTGTTCCGGACCGAGATTGATCAGTTGATGTTTCGCGCGATGGCCGCAGGCACACTTGACGAGGGCGAATTTGACCGGGCTTCGGGATCATCCCAGTTTGGTGCAGCGCGTGGTGACCGAAGACTTGAGAGTAACGCAACCCACGGCACCTTCGTGGCAGATCTGGCCGCCGGGTATGACCTGCGCCTGTCACAGGACGACGAGTTCCGGCGCCGCTTGCCAATGATTGCTGTTGGTCTTCCGCCCAATACCTCGATGGGATCGTCGGGCAATTTCCTTGAATTCTTTGCGCTTCATGCAATCGAGTACATCATCGACCGCGCTGACCGGATCTGGCGCGCCTGCGATCTGCCCGAAGGTGGAGCGTTTCCGATCATCATCAACCTGTCTTACGGGCTGCAAGCCGGCCCCAAGGACGGGCATATGCTTATCGAACAGGTGATCCGCGCCATCAACAAAGAGGCCGACAAAACAGGACGGCCGATCCGGGTGATCCTGCCTGCGGGCAATGATCTTTTGTCCGAAGGTGCAGCCAAGTTCGAATTAACGGCCAATGCGTCCCAGCAGATTGACTGGCGCATCCAGCCCGAAGACCAGACGCCCAACTATGCAGAACTTTGGTCAGACCTGCTGGACGGCGATGGCGGGCCGCCCCGAAAGCATCCCTTGGGGCTTTCAGTTGCACCGCCCTCGGGCCCTGCCAGCGATCCCGCTCCGGGCAAGGCCGGTCAATGCAATACGCTGAAGTTGGACGGCAAACCGGTGGCTCGCATCTATTGCCGCAAACATGAAGGTGGCGCTGGATGGCAACGGGTGGGCTATTACGTCTGCACTGCACCCACACAGAACGAAGACCGAATGTCGGGGGCACCTTCGGGTGCCTGGACCTGGACCGTTTCGGCTGCATCCGACGCAGCCGGGTTCGGCTATGTGCAGTCGGATCAAAGCCTGACCTTTGGCAGCAACACCGGGCTTGTCTCAAATTTCGAGCATCCGGACTTTCACACCTATGATCTGGACACGGGCCGCGCCATTGATGCCTGCCCGTTTGACCCAAGCGAGCCTGCCGACGACACGCCGCCTTTGCGCCGGAAGGGCACGCTGAACGCAATCGCCACGCTGACCGAAGCGCCGGTGATCGGAAGCTATCGCGTCTCGGATGGCAGACCGTCGATCTTCTCCAGTGCGGGCGCTTTGGATTTCGTCGGCGGCGGTCGCAAAACGCCCACCTGCCTGTTGCCGGGCGAAGAAGGCACGGCTCATTTCGGACTGATGGCCGCCGGATCCCGCAGCGGCAGTGCCGCGTTGATGGCAGGCACCAGCTTTTCCACCGCTTTGGCCACCCGTGCGGTCAGTCAGGCAATGCTTGGCTGGATGGATGGCGGTCGCAAAGGCGAGGTGCCGGGAAGTGAACAATGGTTCGCGGATCACGCAGGTCACGACGAAGGCACACAGAACTGGCCGGGAGACACCTGCCCCGAAAAGGCGGGCGCCGGTCGCATGGTGGGGTCGCAAACGGGACGGCAACCACGCCGCGAGGTGTCTTAGGAATTTGTGAAGTTTCCGAGTTTCATCACGTAAAGATTTTTCGCAATCCTGGGCCGGTGCATGCAAATGTGCCGGTCCATATTTTTCGAGGGGCTATAAGGTCAGAATGACGCGTTTGCGCAATGCCGCGAATAGCCGCCAATGGCCTTTGGGACGGCAAGGCTGGCGCTGTTAAGGCGACCTTAGATGGGTTAACAGCACGCACGAGGCGCCGACGCTGCGCCCCTGACTTAGAAGGCCCGCACATCCTATGTCTGATCCATGCATGAAACTGGTATTGGTGACACCTGAAATTCCATACAATACCGGTGCTATCGGGCGGACCTGTTTGGCACTAAATCTGGAACTGATCCTGATCAAACCTTACGGGTTTTCCCTCGAGGAGAAGGCAGTGCGGCGGGCCGGAATGGATTACTGGAAACATGTGCATCTCAGCGAATACGACAGTTGGAAAAGCTTTGTGGCTGACCGAAGACCACCCCGCGAAAGCCTGTATTTCTTCGAAGAACACGGTGCGCAAAGCGTATTCACTCCCGACTATCAACACGATGCGTATTTGGTTTTTGGATGTGAATCCAAAGGTCTGCCGATTTCGATACTAGATGGCATGGGCGATCGAGTGTTTAATTTGCCGATGCGCAATCCGCTTGTGAGATCACTTAACCTGGCAAACGTGGCCACTGCGGTTGTTTATCAGGCTATGCGCACTCAACTTGGTGGTTGAAGAACTGCCTTCGGTTCGGGTGCCGGCAACGCTTGCCTCGCCATATTCAGCCGCAATTCAACCCATCGGCCGATAAAGATCAGCCGCCCGCCGCTCGAACGCCCGAACAACCCGCTGCATGGCGTCGTTGAAGAAAAACGTCGCCGTCGTTTGCAGCAGCTTATTGCGAAACTCGAAGTCGACATGAAAGCTGACGTCACAGCCGCCGTCTGTCGCCTCGGCGAAGGACCAGTTCGAAACCATCTTGGAAAACGGTCCATCCAGGTATTCCGTGTCGATCCGTCGAGCATCGGGCCAGAGAGTGACGCGGCTGCCAAACTTTTCACGGAAGACTTTGAAGGATATCACCAGATCGGCCAGCATCACGATATGATCGCCCCGATCATCGGTGCTGCGGATCCGGGCCGCAGACGTCCATGGCAGAAACTCGGGGTATTGCTGCACGTCCGCCACCAGATCGTACATCTGCTGCGCGCTGTAAGGCAGGTGTCGGGTCTCGGAATGCGTCGGCATCTTCGTCTTCAGCTCTGGTCCATGGGTGCTCCTTACGTGTAGAGACAAGCCGCAAGGGTCAAGGGGGAGCGGAAACGTGACGCAGCCTTACGAGATTGATCAGATGATCTCGGCGAAATCGATCGCCGCACGGATCGAGATTTTGGCGCGCGAAATTCGCACCGCCTTTGATGGAACCGACAAGCTGATTGTCGTCGGTTTGTTGCGCGGGTCCTTCGTGTTTATCGCCGATCTGGTGCGCGAACTGGATATGAATGTCGAAGTCGATTTCCTTGAAGCTTCATCTTATGGCGATAACACCAAATCGTCGCGCGAGGTCCGAATCCTTAAGGATCTGCGCGGTGAAATATCGGGACGCGACGTGCTTGTGGTGGAGGATATCGTCGATACAGGGTTCACGCTTGAACACGTCACCAAACTTTTGTTAACGCGAAATCCGCGCCGACTTGAGACGATTGCGCTTCTGGATAAGCCCTCGCGGCGCGAAACCGATGTGCGTGCAACATGGACCGGATTTGAGATTCCAGACGAGTTTGTAGTGGGTTACGGGATCGATTTTGCGCAGCGCAACCGCAACTTGCCTTATATCGGCTGCGTGCGTTTCCTTGAAACAGACCCCAAAAACGACTGAGGCACTTGCGCCACAAGAGCCCGTCTCTTTCATCAAATATTACCCAACACCGTGCATGAACCTTTTCTTAGCCCTAACGTCGCCCTCGGGTGCGGGGCGTTGAAAAGGTTAAGCTGCCTGTGCGCCCGATCGTTGTAATTGTGTTGTTCCTTTTGCCGTGGCCTGTCGCCGCGCAAATGGCCGATCTGACGGCTTCTGGTTTGCGGGCCGTGGAAGACACCTCGGAATTTCAACTGGGTGGTGCGACGATGCGTTTGGCATTGGTTCCCGATGTCATTACACAGGAAGTTGCCCCCCGACCCGCATTGACCCTTCCGCAATCCAATATCCAGTCGCAACGCGAAACGTCACTTGGCCCGGCCACGCTTTTTCTGGGCGAAGGTCTTGATAGCGGACGTGATGCTGTCGAGATGGGGACATTTCTCAGTTCGGGTGCGGCGCGGGCTGGCTTTAGTGTCACCTATCTTGAAAAAGAAGAAGAAGTGTCACGCTCGGAAGTCTTCCTTGGTTATTCCGTGACTGAAAGGTTTAGCGTTGGACTTTCCGGCATTCTGAACGCGCAAATCGAACCCAATGAAACGGTCCCACAGCTTGGTCTCAGCGCCGAATACGCGACCGAAGGTGGGGCATTTCTTCAGGGTGGTGTGGCGGATGCTTCCGAATATGACCCCGTGATCGGGATGTCGATCGGGCTACGTTTCTGACAAAGCAGGGGCTTCGGCCAGGGCCTTGAGGATATACCGTCTGGCACGCAGCAACCGTCCGGACTTGGCAAAATCAACATGACTGGCAACCCAGATTGGCACCGGCTCAAGGTCGTCGGGCACATCCAGTCGCACCAGTCCGCGCCAATTGTCGCCCACATAAAGCGGCAGCACAGCTTTACCCTGCCCGTCTGCGGCGAAAGCCGCCAATGTCAGAAAACTGTCGGCGATCAGCCGGGGCTCGTTTGTTTGGCGAACCACCCACGCCCCTGCAGATGACCGGGTCAACGGTCCCGAAAGACCAAGCCAGCCGGTTGTCTTCTTGTTGGCGGCGAATACCCCAAACCGAAGCAAACCTGCCTTTTCGCCCGCCATATCTTCGGGCAACTGCACTGTCGGGCGCACCGTGATATGTGCCTCCATGCGGCTGAAATCGAGATAGTTATTTGCCGCACGCATCTCGATGTGCGAGCCCATTTCGTCGGACAGCCCGGCGATCACCGGCGGCAAAACAAATTGAACCAGCGTGTCGGTCGAGGTGATCCGCAAACCGCCGCTAAGCCGGGGACGTTCGGTGTCGATCATGCGGTCAACATCGGCCAGCGCCTCGCCCGCGGTTTGCATCGCTTCGATAAGTGCGCGACGATCCGCCGAAACCTGGTAACCCCGTGGCGTTTTGTCGAAAATGCGAAAGCCCTGCCGGGTTTCAAAGGCCGCAATCCGGCGCAGAACCGTTGCATGGTTGACTGAAAGTGCCCGTGCGGCAGCCGAGACCGATCCGTGCTCGGCGACAGCCAGTACATAGATCATATCATCCCAACTGACTTGTGCGTTTTTGTGCATGACATCCGCAATATTGCAGGGTTTCCTTTTAGGTACCCCGAATTACCATCGTCTGACAAGTCATAACATTTCAGGGAGGATCCTCATGATCCGACTTCCACTTATTCTCGCATCCGCAACCATAATCGCCGTCGCCGGTGCCGCTGTTGCAGACAGCCATGGCGGCAATCCTGCCGTGAAAGCACGCAAGGCGCATATGCAGCTTTATGGGTTCAACCTTGGTCTGCTGGGCGGCATGGCCAAAGGCGAAATCGAGTATGACGCTGCTGCCGCCAAAGGTGCCGCAGATAACCTGGCCGCCGTCGCGGCACTGAACCAAAGCCGCTATTGGGCGCCCGGCACGTCGAACGCCGATCTTGGCGAAGAAACCCGTGCACTTCCTGCGATCTGGGAAGCTGGCTCAAAGGCAGGTGAAATCGGCGGTCAACTGGCCGAAGCCACCGTAGCCCTCGCCGCAGTCGCCGGTGATGGCAAAGACGCCATGTCCGCAGCGATGGGTGCTGTCGGCAAGGCATGCGGCGATTGCCACAAGGGTTACCGTCAACCGAACAACTGATCTTTAGGTCAGTCGACTGGAAGTCCCGGGGCGCACCGTCGCCCCGGGGTTGGGGCGTTTTATGAAGCGATTTCTCACTTATCTTTTTTTAGTCGGCATTGTCGTCGCTTTGGCGGGACTGTGGATTACGCGGCCACGAATGGTCGAACCTGAACGGTTTGCCGCACTTACCGGCGACGCCGAGCATGGGGCCGAAGTTTTCTGGGCTGCGGGATGCGCGTCCTGTCACAAGGCGAAAGGCAGCGAAGACGCAACCACTCTGCCCGGCGGTCAGCAATTCAAGACACCGTTTGGCACCTTTGTTGCCCCCAACATTTCCAGCGATCCGACGCACGGGATTGGCAGTTGGGACGTTACCGATTTCGCATCCGCCGTGCTGAAAGGCACATCGCCTGACGGACAGCATTATTACCCCGCCTTCCCTTACACGACCTATGCCAAGATGACGGATCAGGACGTGGCCGATCTGTGGGCATTCCTGCAAACTATCCCTGCTGACGCAACGCCGAACGAGCCGCATGATCTGGGCTTTCCATTCAATATCCGCGCCAGCCTTGGCGGGTGGAAGTTTTTGTTTCTAAAGACGGATTGGGTGGCCGAAGCCGCAACGCCTGAACTGGAGCGTGGGCGTTATCTGGTCGAAGCGCTTGGACATTGTGCTGAATGTCATACGCCGCGCAATGCCCTTGGCGGGCCGGATTTGGCGGCCTGGATGACTGGTGCGCCGAACCCGTCTGGCGAAGGCAAGATACCCGGCGTGACACCCGCTCAACTGGACTGGTCGGCCGAGGACATCGCGTATTATCTGGAATCGGGTTTCACGCCCGACTTCGATTCCGCCGGGGGCGAGATGGTCGACGTGATTTCGAACACCTCTAGACTGACGCCCGGAGACCGCGCGGCGATTGCAGCTTACGTGAAGGCGCTACCAGCCCCCGAATGACTTGACAGTCAGTCAACAGGGCAGTCGGCGGGATTGCTTTCAAGCGTATTACCAAGCTGCGGTAGAGCTTTTGCGACGAGTTGCTGGTTTAACGCCGAGACCAGCGGCGAAAGATACAGTTGGCCATCCATCCGAAAGATCAGCAGGCGATTGCATTGCGGAGCGGGGTCGGGCTTGCCGTGAAGCTCAATGTCGAGCCGATACGGCACAAGAGCCCAGTCGATGCCGTCCACCCTCCCGAAGCTGGCATTCCCGAGGAAGACCTGATGGTCCCTGATGTCGCTTTGCTCGCGAGAATACTGATACCCGGCCATCACGCGATCTCGGTAATTTGCGGCAGACATCCCAAGGTAGGCGGCATTTGCGCGCGTCACGTCGGGATGTTCATGTGGCAGCACAAAAGGAATGAGCTCTTCACGCGCGACCGCGTCGCGAAACTCGGCAGCAGTCCTTTCGACCTGAGCGCGCCAATCATCGCTTTGCGCAAAAGCCGCCGTCGAAAGCAGCGCCAGTGAAAGCGCCGGCGCCTTCATACATTCAGCTTTTTAACCCGAGCCGCCCTTAGCCGGGCAAAGTCGTCGCCGGCATGGTAGCTGGAGCGCGTCAGAGGCGTCGCCGAAACCATCAGGAAGCCTTTGCCATATGCGGCCTTCTCATAGGCCTTGAATTCATCCGGCGTGACAAAGCGGTCGACGGCATGATGTTTCGGCGTCGGTTGCAGGTATTGCCCGATGGTCAGGAAATCGACATCCGCCGCGCGCATGTCATCCATCACCTGGCGCACCGCCTGCCCGTCCTCGCCAAGGCCCACCATGATGCCCGATTTGGTGAACATCGCGGGATCCAGCTCTTTCACCCGTTGCAGCAGTCGCAGCGAATGGAAATAGCGCGCGCCGGGGCGCACTTCGGGATAAAGCCCGGGCACGGTCTCCAGATTGTGGTTGAAGACGTCGGGACGCGCCTCGACCACCGATTTCCAGCGCAGAGGGCGCACATTTCAGGAAATCGGGCGTCAGGATCTCGATCGTCGTTTCCGGGGCTTGCGATGGCGCACTGCACGGATCGTCTGGGCGAAATGCTCGGCCCCGCCGTCCTCCAGATCGTCGCGGTCGACCGAAGTGATCACCACATGGTTCAGACCCAGTTTCTGCGACGGCGTCGGCGACGCGCCCGGGCTCGAACACATCCAGCGCCTCGGGCGGTGCCGGTGGCGATGTTGCAGAAGGTGCAGCCGCGGGTGCAGATCTCGCCCATGATCATCATGGTGGCGTGACCCTGAGCCCAGCATTCGCCGACATTGGGGCAACCCGCTTCTTCGCAGACCGGTCACAAGCTTGTTGTCACGCATGATCTCGGCGCGTGTCCGCATAGGCCTTGCCGCCCGGCGCCTTGACACGGATCCAGTCGGGTTTCTTCGGCTGAGCATTGTCGGGCCGATGCGCCTTTTCAGGATGGCGCTGTTCAGGGATTTTCAGGTCACGCAAGGAAGCCTCCGCCGTGATTGGCTAAGTTCAGCCCAGAGATAGAGTTTTTCCGTTAAGAAATCCAGTGATAGCCGCTATGTCCGCCTTGCAAGGCACGTCAGCTGCGGTGACGCTGAATGAAACCTATTAAGGCGACCGTCGAGCCGTCTTGGTCATCGGCGCTTTGCTGGCCCGCAACGATGGGTTCCAGTTTCACGGCCAGTTCCTTGCCCAGCTCGACCCCCCATTGGTCATAGGAATTGATCCCCAACATGGCGCCTTCGACGAACACCCGGTGTTCGTACATGGCCACGATCTGTCCCAGCACATGCGGGGTGAGTTTTGGATAGACCAGCATCGTCGATGGGCGGCTTCCGGGGAATACGCGGTGGCGGGCCTGGCGTTCCAGCTCGTCACCTTCGAATTTGCCCGCCATCAGCGCACGGGCTTCGTCGAGTGATCTGCCGCACATCAGCGCTTCGGCCTGCGCCAGACAATTGGCGATCAGCAGGCTGTGCTGGTGGGCCAAGGCGTCTTCATGGCCTTCAGCGCCGATCATGAATTCACACGGAACGACAGCGGTTCCTTGGTGGATCAACTGATAGAACGCGTGCTGGCCATTGGTTCCGGGTTCGCCCCAGACAATAGGGCCGGTAACGGTGGCCGCGTCTTCACCGCTTAGCTGGACGCTTTTACCGTTTGATTCCATCTCAAGCTGTTGAAGATAGGCGGGTAATCGCGCCAACCGTTGCTCGTAAGGCAAAACGGCACGGGTGTCATAGCCCATCCCCTGATGGTGCCAGATGCCGGTCAGGGCCAGCAGGACGGGGATATTTTCAAGCGGTTCTGCTGCCTGAAAATGCCGGTCCATCGCTTCGGCCCCCGACAGGAACGCGCGGAAAGCGTCAGCCCCAATCGCCAGCATCAGCGAAAGCCCAATCGGCCCCCAGACCGAATAGCGTCCGCCGACCCAGTCCTCGAAGCCGAAAACTCGGTCGGGATCGATCTTGAATTCGGTGGTTTTGTCCAAAGCCGAAGACAAGGCCACAAAGTGCCGCCCGGCCTCGATCTGGTCCATCGCTTCCAGCATCCAGCGCCGGGCTGTGTCGGCGTTGGTCATCGTCTCGATGGTGGTGAAGGTCTTGGACGCTAGGATCACCAATGTGGTCCTCGGGTTAAGCCTCAGAAGCACGTCATTGATCTGAGCGCCGTCTACGTTTGACACGAAATGACAGCGCGGCCCGTCGTGATAGGGTGCCATGGCGATCGTGGCCATTGCGGGCCCCAGATCTGATCCACCAATGCCGATATTGACCACATCCGTGATCTGGCCACCAGCAAGGCGGTATACTCCGGTGCGGACATCTTCGGCGAAGGCCTCCATACGGGCCAGTGTATCCAGCACGCCGGGCATGACGTCTTGTCCGTCGACCATGACCGGGCCGCCCGTCAGGTTGCGCAAGGCGGTATGCAAAACAGCGCGACCTTCGGTGTCGTTGATCTTGTCGCCCCGGAACATGGCATCGCGCTTGGCCGGGACGCCTGCGTCGTGGAACATTGCTACCAGCAAGTCGCGGTCAGCGGCGTCCATCGCCATTTTGGAATAGTCGAACAGCAGACCGCCCGCTTCGACCGAAAAATCACCGGCCCGCGAGGCATCATCAAAGCGCTGCAGTATCGGCGTTTCGGCAGCGTCCCTTGCGGCGGTCTTCAGGCGGGTCCAGTCCATGGTCAGTCCTCTTTGCTCTGCATCTTAGCGCTGAATTTGCTTGATAAACTGATCGAAGGGATCGGCAACAGTGGCATGAGGCAAGTACTCGGCACCCGTGGACATATAGATGTTCCCAAAAGTCTGTGTCGCCCAGTCTTTGGCGGTTACTGGTTCCAGCCAAGGCTCCTCGTCAGTTTCGGCCCAAGCCTCGGCAGGCGTGGCCGCCAGCACGTCGCGCCCTTCAATGCTGGAATATCCCATCGTCAGGATTGCGATTAGATCAACCGGGTTTTCCGTTATGACAAAGCTTTCGCCCTCGGACCCAAGAAAAACAAACTGATCCGGCTGATCGTCGTGCTTCCAAAGTGCTATATAGCTGCCATCGCCGCCGCATTTCGCCAGTGGAATAATCTGACGCTCAAAGCCCTCTTTGCCCAACCAGTATCTCACCAGATCGGGTGGCAATTCGAAGGCGAGATGAGAGAACAGAGCATCTATCCCAGCAACCGGCATGGTGGCCAGAAAGCGTTGATTGGTGGCGCGATAGGTATAAACCTGCCCTTCGGCTTCCAACCAACGGATGTATGTCCAAAGCGCATCCGGCAAGTCAGCGCCCACGCCTTGCAAAGCGTCTCGCAGGTCTGTCTCGAAGGTCACTGCCATCTAGGGCGCCCAGTGGATTTCAGCTTGGCTTAGCACCGTGGCAATCGGGGCGTCCATAGGCTTCAGGTGTCGCGCCTTTTCAAGGGCTGCGCGTTTTTCGTCACCAATAATCACGACATGGGTCGAAATGGCGCTGGAAAGAACGGGTCCCGTCAAAGTGATGCGGGGTTCCAGGCCTTCCGGGGCGTCGACCAGCATGCAGGGCGGTGCGTTGCGATCAAGCGCTGCGGCCAGTTGTGGCGAGCCGGGGAAAAGCGATGCGGTGTGCATATCTGCGCCCATCCCCAGAACGAGGACATTCAGCGGCAAAAGTGGTGTCAGATCAGCTACGACCCCGCTCATATCATCGCCCTCGGGCACCAATCGCATGAACTGAGCCTCGGCGGCCCGGCTGACCAACAGGCGTTCGCGCACCAACCGTTCGTTCGAACGATCATGGTCCGCAGGCACGCGCCGTTCATCCGTCAGAAGGATGCGCACCCGCGACCACTCCAGATCAGCGGCGCAAAGCTCGTCAAAGATGGGACCAGGGGTGGTGCCGCCCGGAACCGCCAAACTGACGGTGTCCTCGTGAATCAGCGCATTCTCGATCTCGCCCGCCAGTTTGCTGGCAAGATCAATGAACATCATGTCGGTGTCAGGATATTCTTGTAAATTCATGGTCGGATCTCTCGCCAGCGGCGCCCTTCGCGATGCAGAAGCATGGCGGCTTCTTCAGGTCCAGTCGAGCCTGCATCGTAGGAAACGGGCTTATCGCCCCGGTCGGCCCAGCCCTGAATGATCGGATCGGTCCATGCCCAGGCCGCTTCTACCTCGTCGCCGCGCATGAACAAGGTCTGGTCGCCGCGGATCACGTCCATGATCAGCCGCTCGTAAGCGTCTGGCACATCTTCCGACTCTGGCCCCAAAGCATCGGCAAAGGTCATATCCAGAGGCACATCGACCAGACGCATGCCCCCTGGCCCCGGTTCTTTGATCGTGACGAACAGGTCCATGCCTTCGTTCGGCTGCAACCGGATGGTCAGCACGTTGCGATGCACGCCCATTTCCTGCCCAAAGATCGAATGCGGCGCGTCTTTGAACACCACCGCAATCTCGGAATACCGCGCTTTCAGCCGCTTGCCCGTGCGCAAATAGAACGGCACACCCGCCCATCGCCAGTTGGATATATCCAGCTTCATAGCGATGAAGCTTTCGGTCCGGCTGGCGGGGTCTTCGACCTGTTCCAAATAGCTATCGCCCTGTTTAGGGGACACATATTGACCGCGCACGATGTCTTGGGTTTCTACAGGTTCAAGCGCGCGGATGACCTTCAGCTTCTCATCACGAACTGCGTCCGGATCAAACCGCGAAGGCGGCTCCATCGCCGTCAGACACAAGAGTTGCATCAGGTGGTTCTGAACCATATCGCGCATGGCACCCGATTTGTCGTAGTAGGCCCCGCGCCCATCGACGCCCACGCTTTCAGCCACGGTGATCTGCACATGGTCGACGTATTGCGCGTTCCACAGGGGTTCGAACAGCACATTGCTGAACCGTACAGCCATCAGGTTTTGCACCGTTTCTTTGCCCAGATAGTGATCAATCCGGTAAATCTGGCTTTCGTCAAAGTGATCACGCAGCGTCTTGTTCAGGTCCTGCGCGCTTTTCAGATCACGCCCAAACGGCTTTTCCACCACAATGCGACAATCCGGGCCCGCACATCCGTGCTCGTGCAAGCGTTCGGCCAAGGCGCCGAACAGCGAAGGCGCGACCGAGAAATAGAACGCGTGGATCACATCTTTGCGCAGCAGTTTTGCCAAAGGCTCCCAGCCACCGTCGCCCATCGCATCAATGGTCACATAGTCGATCTGCTCCAGAAAGCCGTCGATGGCCTTCGTGGATCGCGCTTTGGCGGGCACGAATTCCTCCAGCGCAGCTTTGACGTCTTTCTGATAACCCGCACGGTTCAGGTTGGCACGCGCCGCGCCAATGATGCGGCTGCCCTCGGGCATCTGCCCGGACCTGAACCTCCGAAACAGACCCGGCAGAATTTTCCGCCGTGCCAGATCACCAGTGCCGCCAAAAATGACGAGATCGAAATCCTCTACCGGAATGACGCGCGAGACCATAAGACCCTCCACTTCCATCGCGGTGATACCGCTAACATTATTCGCCGCCAGCGATACATCGCAATGGGCAATGCGTCCAGTGGATAGGCGAACCCAGTGGCAGGAATTTGGGCTGCTGTGGTCATCACGTCCTCGCCGCGCAGCTACGCTTTTCCTTGTCCTCATGAGGCTCGGCAAACAGGTAACGCCTTGAAAAGGAAAGTAGGCCCATGACAGGCGTATTTGAGCGGACGCAACGGGACGGCCAAACCGGCCGCTGTTGCCTCTCTGCACGCGTCCCAATGCCCCCAGTGCGAGCCGGGAGCGACATTGGCAGAAGCCGAAGCCTCAGACAGGCTCGACAGCGTCGCCCAATCTGATCGCCCCCGGCGTGACAACACTGGCATAGACACCGCCGTGCCCCCGCATTGCGGTGTACCCGCCGTGTCCCAGAACCTCTTCCATCCGCGAACAGGGCGGGCAAGGACCAGTCACCTCAATCACAGCCCCGCCAATCTGCAACTGTGCCTTCCGGAACCCCAACAAATTCAGCCCCGACACAAGGATATTGCGTCGCAACAAACCCCCATCCACTGCCTCAAGCCCGGCCAACGCGGCAATAACCGGCAAGTGCTCGGCCTGTATCAGCGTCAATGCCCGCCTGCCCTCAGGGGCATGATCGCCCGCCAATCCGTCCAAACCCAGCTCAGCAGCCTCAACCGAATGCACAGCCTCGCGCCGCAGAGGGCGCAGAAATATCGCCTCGACCCGACCCCGCACAGAATGCCGCGCCATCATCTCGGCCAGCGAAGACGTCACGGGAAATCCTGACAATTCAATTCAAATTGTCCTTCGTCTGTTTTGAAGTATCCCGGGGGGGCCGAACATCGTTCGGCGGGGGCAGCGCCCCCTCGACACGCGAAAATTACTCAATCGCGGGGGCTCAATCGGTGGTCTCAACCACCATCACGTCGCGGTCAGACCCCGCTTTGGCAAAAACCACAGCCTCCTGATAGCGCGGATCGTTGTAAGCCGCCTCGGCTGCTTCAACAGACGGGAAACGCGCCACAACATTACGCGCCCGCGCCTTGCCTTCGAACTGAACGAACTTGCCGCCGCGCGCAATAAATTCGCCGCCATGCTCGGGGATCACCACCGACGCCACCTTGATGTAAGCGCCATATTTTTCTTCATCCGTCACATCGACATGCGCAATCCAAAGTGCACCCATCTGATCAGCCTCCCAAAAGTTGTTTTGCCGCTGCAATCGCGGCTTCTGCATTCGACGCGTCAGCACCGCCACCCTGCGCCATATCCGAACGACCTCCGCCGCCCTTGCCACCAAGCTCGGCCACTGCCGCGCGAACAAGATCGACGGCTGACACCGAAGCAGTCAAATCCTCCGTCACGCCCGCCGCAACGGCCGCCTTGCCGCCTGTATCGGCAATCAAAAGCACCACGGCCGACCCAAGACGCGCTTTATGGTCGTCAATCAGCGGCGGCAGGTCCTTGCCCGATACGCCGGTCAGAACCTGCGCAAAGAAGGGGACGCCGTTTACGGCTTCGGCCTCTGCGGGGGCAGCGCCACCACCACCCGACATGGCCAGTTGACGGCGGAGATCAGCCACTTCGGCGGCCAGCTCCTTACGCTCGGATTGCAGGGCCTTCACACGATCTGCCACCTCGCCCGGCTGAGCCTTCAATGCCTGTGCCACTTCGCCCAAGCGGTGATCCTGTTCGGACAGATGCCGGAAGGCCGCGTCGCCGGTCAAAGCCTCGATCCGGCGCACACCTGCCGAAGACGCGCTGTCGCCCAAGGTAACAAACACGCCGATATCACCGGTCCGCGTCACATGGGTGCCACCGCAAAGTTCCAGCGAATAGGTGTTGCCTTCAGACCCTTTGCCGGTGTCAGCGCGGCCCATGGACACCACGCGCACCTCGTCGCCGTATTTTTCGCCAAACAGAGCCTGCGCGCCGATGGCACGGGCATCGTCTGGGGTCATGATGCGTGTCTCAACCGGCGTGTTCTGGCGGATGAAGGTGTTGACCTCTTCTTCCACCCGCTTCAACTCGTCAAAGCTCAACGCTTTCTGATGACTGAAATCGAACCGCAGCCGGTCGGGCGCGTTCAACGACCCGCGCTGCGCCACGTGATCGCCAAGCGCCTGGCGAAGTGCCTCGTGCAGCAGGTGTGTTGCCGAATGGTTGGCCCGGATGGCGGTGCGGCGCGAATGGTCGACCTCAAGCCGAACCGGTGCGCCCACTTTCAGATCACCGGATTCAGATTTGAAAAGATGGGCAAAAACGCGCCCGCCAGCAAACCGTCGCGAGTCCGCAATGACCCCGTGGACATTGTGATCCTCAATTGCCCGGAGATATCCGCTGTCGCCAACCTGACCGCCGCTTTCGCCATAGAACGGCGTCTGGTTTGTGACCACCCAAGCCGTGTCACCTCTTGCCACGGCATCAACTTGAGAACCGGCTTCCGAAACGATGGCCAGCACCTGTCCCTCGGCGACCTCGGTCTCGTAGCCCAGAAACTCGGTCGCACCATGCGCCTCGGCAATCTCGAACCAAGCCTGCGCATCTGCCGCTTCGCCCGAGCCGGACCAGGCCGCGCGCGCCTTGGCTTTCTGCTCGTCCATCGCTGCGTCAAAGCCCGGTTGATCAACCGTCAGCCCGCGCTCGCGCAAGGCGTCCTGTGTCAGGTCCAGCGGGAAGCCATAGGTGTCGTACAGTTTGAACGCTGTCTCGCCCGGCAGCTCGCCGCCCTCCGTCAGTCCGGCGACCTCTTCGTCCAACAGGGACAGGCCACGGTCCAGCGTGGTCTTAAAGCGGGTTTCTTCGGCCAGAAGCGTTTCTTCGATCAACGCACGGCCACGACCAAGTTCGGGGTAAGCAGCACCCATTTCGGCGACCAGTGCTGGCACCAAGCGGTGCATCACCGGGTCTTTTGCCCCCAGAAGATGCGCATGGCGCATCGCGCGGCGCATGATCCGGCGGAGGACATATCCGCGCCCTTCGTTCGATGGCAGCACACCTTCGGCAATCAGGAAGGACGTCGAGCGCAAATGGTCGGCGATCACCCGGTGGTGCACATTGCCGTCGCCGTCGGGATCGACGCCGGTGGCATGGGCCGACGCCTCGAGAAGGGCGCGCATGGTATCAGTGTCATAGTTGTCGTGGTGGCCTTGCAACAAGGCGCCGATCCGTTCCAGCCCCATGCCGGTGTCGATCGACTGCATTTCCAGGTCAATCATCGATCCGTCTTCGAACCGCTCGTTCTGCATGAAGACAAGGTTCCAGATCTCGATGAACCGGTCGCCGTCTTCTTCCGGGCTGCCCGGAGGCCCGCCCCAGATATGGTCGCCGTGGTCATAGAAAATCTCGGTGCTTGGCCCGCAAGGCCCGGTCGGCCCCATGGCCCAAAAGTTGTCGTCAGTCGCGATCCGGATGATCCGGTCTTCGGGCAAACCGATCTTCTTCCAAAGCTCGAAAGCTTCGTCATCAGTGTGGTAAACCGTTGCAATCAGGCGGCTTTTGTCGATCGCGAAATCCTGCGTCAGCAGGTTCCATGCAAAAGGAATGGCCTCGGTTTTGAAGTAGTCGCCGAAGGAGAAGTTGCCCAACATTTCGAAAAACGTGTGGTGGCGCGCGGTGTATCCTACATTGTCGAGGTCATTGTGTTTGCCGCCGGCCCGCACGCATTTCTGGCTTGATGTGGCGCGCACATAGTCGCGCTTTTCCAGTCCCGTGAACAGGTTCTTGAACTGTACCATCCCTGAGTTGGTGAACATCAACGTCGGGTCATTGCGCGGCACCAGGGGCGAGCTGTCCACCACCTGGTGGTCGTTGCTTTCAAAGTAGCTCAGAAAGGTCGAGCGGATGTCATTCAGGCTTGTCATGGGCGTCAATCTGCGTGGGCGAACGTGAGGGCGATGAAATACCTCGTTCCCAGCCCATGAACAACTTATTTCAAGCGGACTGCAGGGCGAAGCGAATCCGGCGGGGCCAAGCGGCAAGGACCACATGAAAAAGGCCACCCCTGAGGGCGGCCTTTCAAATTTCAAAAGTCGCGGGACAGCGCCCGAAGATCAGCCTTCAAGAACGCCGTCATCTTCATCGGCATCATCCACTTTCGCGGCCGCCTTCGCCACTTGCGGAACATCGAAATCAAGGCCATGTGCGCCGCGAATTTTATCTTCGATGGCCCAAGCGATGTCCGGGTTCTCGCGCAGGAAGGTTTTCGAGTTCTCGCGTCCCTGCCCGATCCGTTCGTCACCATAGCTGAACCATGCGCCGGACTTTTCGACCACGCCCGCTTTGACGCCCAGATCGATCAACTCGCCCATTTTCGAGATGCCTTCGCCATACATGATGTCGAATTCGACCTGCTTGAAAGGCGGCGCCACCTTGTTCTTGACGACTTTGACGCGGGTGGCGTTGCCGACAACTTCGTCCTTGTCCTTGATCGCGCCGATCCGGCGGATGTCGAGCCGCACCGAAGAATAGAACTTCAGTGCGTTGCCGCCCGTTGTTGTTTCGGGCGAGCCGAACATCACGCCGATCTTCATCCGGATCTGGTTGATGAAGATCACCATGCATTTCGACCGCGAAATCGAGCTGGTCAGTTTGCGCATGGCCTGGCTCATCAAACGGGCGTGTACGCCGACCGAATGGTCGCCCATATCGCCCTCAAGCTCGGACTTCGGGGTCAGCGCGGCGACAGAGTCGACCACGACAAGGCTTACCGCGCCCGAGCGAACCAGCGTATCAACGATCTCAAGCGCCTGTTCGCCCGTGTCGGGCTGTGAAATCAGAAGCTCGTCCAGATTGACGCCAAGCTTTTTGGCATACTGAGGATCAAGGGCATGCTCGGCGTCGACAAATGCGCAAACGCCACCCTTTTTCTGTTCTTCGGCCACAGAGTGCAGCGTCAGCGTCGTCTTGCCCGAGCTTTCGGGACCATAAATCTCGATGACCCGGCCTTTCGGCAGGCCACCAATTCCAAGAGCGATATCCAGACCCAGCGAACCGGTGGACGTCGCCTCAATCTCGGGCATCTCGTATTCGCCGCCCAATTTCATGATTGAGCCCTTGCCGAACTGACGCTCGATCTGCGCCAGCGCCGAATCAAGCGCCTTTTGTTTTTCACTGCCAGCTTTTGATGTCATGTCCAGAAGTTCTGCTGCACCCATTGATCCTGTTCCTTATTTCATAGCCGCGGGACGGCGGCAACGACTGCTCGTGTTCGTCTCTTGTTCTTGGCGCCCTGTATGGGACCAAAAGAAGAACATTGCAACGCCTTTGTATCGAATTTTATGAAAGGTCATCCTTAACGGACAGTTACCGGAACATGGGTTCGCGCAGGAAAATCGGCCTCTTCTGTTCGGAACACTTAATGGGAGCCGCAATGCGGCGGGGAATAGAGCCCTTATTGCAGTTGTTCCTGAACCAGTACGGTCAATTGCTGCAACGAGAAGGGCTTTGGCAGGAAAACAGAATTGGGGATTCGCGCCTGCTTTTCGGAACTGCTCTCCTCGGCATAGCCTGACATAAAGACGACCCTTGTGTCGGGGCGGTCTTCCAGTGCCTGACGCACCCAGGTTGGGCCGTCCATGCCGGGCATGACGACGTCGGTCACAAAGACATCAATGCAAAGCGCCTTGTCTTCCAGAATGGCGAGCGCGGATTCTCCGTCTTCTGCTTCGACCACCGTATAGCCGCGCAAGCGCAAGGCCCGCGACGCGAATGCGCGCACGGGCGCTTCGTCCTCGACCAGCAGGATAACACCGTCGCCACGCGCTTGGGTGCTGGCCGTCATCACCGGTTCATCTGGTTCAGGCTCGGGGATAGGGTCGTTGCAGGCCGGGAAGTACAGGCTGAACAGGGTGCCTTTGCCCAGCGTGCTTTCCACGAAGATAAAGCCGCCGGTTTGCTTGACGATACCGTAGGCGGTCGACAGGCCCAGACCGGTGCCTTCGTTGGATTTCTTGGTGGAATAGAACGGTTCAAATATCTTGGTCAGCGCCTCGGCCGGAATGCCGATGCCGCAATCCTGCACCTCGATCACGACGTATTCGCCCGGGGTCAGGCGGGCGCGGTCGCGCAAAACCTCTTCGGCCAGAAACTCGGTACGGGTTTGCACCAGAATTCTACCGCCGTCGGGCATGGCATCGCGAGCGTTGACGACAAGATTGACGATCACTTGCTCCAGTTGCCGGCTGTCGGCGCGGATCTTTTGCGGCCCCGGCGCGTGGGTCACGTCAAGCTGGATACGCTCGCCGATCAGCCGGTTCAGAAGATGCGCCAGATCAAGCATCGTATCGCGCAGGTCCAGTGACTGCGGTTTGAGGTTCTGTTTGCGTGAGAACGCCAATAGCTGGCCCACAAGACTGGCCGCGCGGTTCGAGTTTTGCGAAATCTGGATCAGGTCTGCATATTCGGGGTCACTGGGATCGTGGCGCAGAAGTAAAAGGTCACAGTGCCCACTGATCGCGGTCAGCAGGTTGTTGAAATCATGCGCGACACCACCCGCCAATTGACCGATGGCCTGCATTTCCTGGCTTTGGACAAATTGGGCTTCCAGTGTTTTCAGCTCGGTTGCGTCGTTCAGGATTCCCACAAGGACAATGCGTCCGTTTTCTATTGTGCGGCCCAGCGTGATCTGAAGGAACAGTTCCTGACCCGGAACCACGGCGCGCACGATTTCGGGCCGAAGCAGGCCACGCCCTTTGCAGGCATCTGCCAGCCAATCGGCAATGGGCCGTCCCATGCCTTCGACCAGCTCAAAGAGAGGCGGCAGGGGCGCGTGGGCTTCGAGTGTCAGGATCGAGCGCGCTTCGTCGTTGATTTGCAGCAAAGATCCGTCTTCGGCGATTTTCAGCATCGGCACGGGCATCGCAGACAAAAGGTCGGTCTGAAAAACGACGGGTTTGGGAGCCGCATTGTCTTCGCGACTTTCGACAAGGGGGATCACGGCAATTTCAACGCCAAAGGGTGACGTCGGCAGTTCGACCAGTCGGGCATTGACCTCGCCGTCTACGGTGGCGATCCGGTGCGATCCCAGCGACCGGATCGGCAAGTCTTTGATAATATCTTCAAGCGATTGTGGCGCTGGCCCGAAAAGCCGCTCGGCTGCCGGGTTCATCAAAAGGCCATCAGGTCCGCAGGACAGGACTGCAAGATTTGCGTCGATGATCGTTTCGCGCAAGGACCAAAGAAGTCGATTGCTTCCAAGTCGTTGCACGTGGATTTGTTTGCCGTGATCCCCCTTGCCGATCGTCTGAATGGCACTGCCGCGATTGATGGCGACCCGTGCAAGCTGTCCGACTATCGCCTTGGGTTCGGCCACAAGGCTGCCAAAGCCATTGGCCAAGGTTGCCCCGACTGACCAGCCGTGAAAACAACTGGCCTGAGGATTGCCGGCAAGGCAGACCCCCGAAGCGTCTGTCAGGATGGCCGGTGAAGGTTCGGCCGCCAGTCGGTTGACCATGTCGGACGAGATATAGCGCCCCCGCATCCGCTCGATCAGACCTTGTCCGAAGATCAGGGCGACAATCCACAAAAGACCAACAGCGGCGCCTGTGAAGATCGGTTTGAAGACGCCCAGCGGAAGGAAGAAGACGGCAAGAAATGCGATGCCTGACAGGCCGAGAAACAGCAAAAGCCGTTCGCCGGAAAGCTCCGTCGTCAGGTCGGTTAGGTGCAATCGGCGGTACGCCATGCCCCCTCCAGCAAGAATTACCTGTCTTATCCGTCGTTCAGAAAGGTTAACAAAAGCTGAATCCTCGCGGTCGTGGGATTAAGATTGGCGGAATAGCGCGATAAAAAAGCCGTCGCCGCCATCCAGCGGGGTCAGCGCCATGCGCGTCGTTTCCTTCCAACCGGCATGGCGCGCAAGAAACGCGTCAGCGCGCGCGCCGTTTTCACAGTGCAGAAGCGAACACGTGGCATAGGCAAGGCAGCCACCCGGGGCCACGTGTGACATGGCCTGATCAAGGATGGCGACCTGGGTTTTGGTCAGCCCCTCAAGCGCCTCGGGTGTAAGGGTCCATTTCGCTTCTGGCTGGCGTCGCCAGGCCCCACTTCCGGAACAGGGCGCGTCGCAAAGAACGGCATCGAACTGGCCTTTCGGCGTCTCGACAATGGTAATGTTCGCACCGGCGCGTTCTGCCCGATGCGGCAGGTCTTTCATTCGTCCGGGGTCAATATCATGCGCCGTGACAGAGCTTGCGCCACCGGCTGCCAGGGCAAGTGCCTTGCCGCCGCCACCAGCGCAGAAATCCAGCACAGTTCCGCCATCCAATTCCTTTATCAGAACGTCTGTCACGGCCTGCGATGCGGCGTCCTGAAGTTCGACCTCGCCGTCTCGGAAGGCGGCCGATGCCTGCACTTTACGCGGGTTCGTAAGAACCTCGATGGCGGTTGGACTAAGATCATGGGCGCGAGCCTCGATGCCTTCGCTTGCAAGGCTTGCGATGGCGTCGGTGCGATTTGTGCGGCGGGTGTTGGCGCGCAGAAAAACTGGTGCGCGGGTTTGAAGCAGTTGCAGAACAGGGGCCGTGTCGGCGCCCAGACTTGCCTCTAGCATCGGCCAGAGCCAGTCAGGACAGTCGAATCTCACTGGATCGGGGGCATCGTCCAACGGGTGGTATTCGCCTTCGCCGTCGGACAGAACCGGGGGCGCATAGCCCAAGCCTGTAAACGTTGCATTTGGGTCAAGGCCAAGGTTGTGCAAACGCCCAAGCATCAAGCCGCGTCCGGTCTCGCCCCCTCGGCCCCAAGCATAAGACCTTCGGTGCCGCAAAGCGTCGAAGACGATGTCGCGCAAGGCAGCACGATCACCCGACCCGGCATATCGGTTTTGCCGCGCCCAATGGGTGAGCGTGCGTTCGGCCGACGCGCCGTCCAGAATTGTGTCGAGAATGCCGATTGCGGCAGCCACGCGGGCCTCGGGTGTCACGTACCGTCCGTATCCGACCCATCGGAGCTTGAACCGTCCGAGCTGGAACCTGAGCTAGAGGAGCTACCACCCGAAGAACCGGAGCCGCTTGACCCCGTCGAGCTGCTGCCACTTGTGTCGGTCCCACCTGTATCGGTACCACCAGTATCCGTGCCACCGGTGTCAGTTCCGCCAGAAGCCGTGGCACCTGTATCGGTGCCGCCGGTATCCGTTCCACCTGTATCGGTGCCACCCGTATCCGTGCCACCGGTGTCAGTTCCGCCTGTGTCGTCGGTGCCACCTGCGTCGTTAATACCCGTATCGACCCCACCAGTTCCAGTGTCGCCGGTGCCTGTGTTGTTTCCGGTGCGAGCGGTTCTGGTAGATCCACCGCCTTCAGATGTATTCACCCGACCGCCTTGCGGCTTGTGGCCAAGGAAGAGGCGACCAAGCAGCGAGCGTTTCTGTTCGATTGGAGCGATTGTCGGCAATGGCAACACGCGTTGAGGTGCTGGCGGTTCAAGCGCTGACGAGGTTTGCCGTGCCGGGCGCGCCTGGCGAACCGGGTTGGGGCTAACGCCGCGCCCCGTCAGCCAAAGCTCGGTCGTTCCTTCGGTCGGCTTTGGACGGTACCAGGTAAAGTCCCGCAATTCGGCATCATAGGCTTTTGCTATCCGCGCAGCTTCTTGCCGGTCTTCTTCATGGAAAAACCGCAGATTGCGCGCCGTGATGCTATAGCCAACCTCTTGCACGCGCACCACTTCGTGCCCGCGACGCGGAAGGTCCTGCGCGATTTCCGAAGCGACTTTCTGGTCTGACTCCGAAGGCGACAAGATCGTGATCTTAAGCGGCGACAGCGGTGCCGGCTCTGGCGGTGCCGTCACGCTTGCTTCGTCGGGCACCGTGTCGGGCAAAACTGCTTCTATCTTGGGCGGGCGCGGCTTGGCCGGTGAATTTCCGAATTCCGGTAGTTTCTGCTGAACTGTTTCCGTGGGCAACAGCACCTGTTCGCTTGGTTCGTTCGTGAAGCTCAGGTTGATGCTGCGTGTCAGCGACGGCTCGTACAGTTTGGTGCTCTGTCCCAGAACAACTGGCGGGATCGGCGCCCAGACGACCGTACCGTCAGCTTCTTCGGCCAGAGGCGTGCTTAATGGTGCAACAGCCATCGCATAGTCGGCTGGCTGCCCGTCAACCGGAAGGATCGGGCCTGTGGGGGCAAAGCCAAGACGCGGGACCCACTCGCCTGAACGTGTCGCAACAGGAAGCTCTTGCATCGACCATGTCACTCCAAGCGCAGGCTGGAAGGTAAAGCCGGAAATCTGCGGCATGGAAGGGCCGGTGGAAAGCGGCGGAGCGAATGTGGCCAGCGGCAAAAGGGCGAGAAACGAAACGGCAGCAAACAAAAGCACAGGCCGGCGGCGGCGTGTTTCTGCCTCGGCGACTGGTGCGACCTCGGGCTCGATGGCCTGTTCTGCCGGCAGGACGGGTTCCATCTCGGGTTCGAGCGTTGCCGCATAGCGCGCGGCGAGTTCTTTGACGTCCGGTGCGCCGGGAAGCACCAGGCTCACATCCCGCTCGACGGCTTTGGGAAGCGGAAGAGTGGTCAGAATCTGGTCAAAGTCATCATGCGCAGGTGGTTTGTAAGCTGCCGGATCTGTTTCCAGCGGCGTATGCTGCGGTTCTTCCGGCGTCGGATCTGCAACGGGCACATTCACAATTGCGGGCGGAGCCGCCTTGACCGCGCTGTTGTGCGTGCGGGGGAATTTGGCAGAGTCCTGGTCTGAAGAGTTTTTCGCAACCGCACGGATCGTGTCTACGCGGTCGGCAAAATCGACCTTGTCATCTTCTTTTTCCTGAATGATCGGTTCGATCGGCTTTGTACCGGCCGAGCCGTCAATTTCCCATGGCTTCAGGCGCTTTTTGGAGGGTTTGCCGGCAGCTTTTTCGGCCAAGGCGATTTCGCGACGCGCACGCGCCTCGTCAAGCCGGGCTTGCCAGCGTTCATCATTATCAAGTTGAAAGACTTCGCGCGACACGTTGCTCTCACCATCATTTACAGCGCGATAAGCTCAGGCCCCCTCCAAGCACCATCGCTTTACACCTTACCACCCAGAAAGGCGGCACTTACTAACCCAGAGCCTCATCCCCCCAATCTATAGTTGGGGCTTTCTCGTGTGATCTGAACGTCATGCACATGGCTTTCCTTCAGCCCGGCACCCGTGATCCTTACGAACTGACAGTTTTGTCGCATTTTTTCGACCGTTTCGCAACCTGTGTAGCCCATCGCGGCCCGCAATCCGCCGATCAACTGGTGTATTACGGCACCGGCAGACCCCAGATAGGGAACCTGTCCTTCGATGCCTTCGGGAACCAGCTTGTCGCTGGCGGCATCTTTCTGGAAGTACCGGTCCGCTGACCCGCGCGCCATGGCCCCCAGGGACCCCATGCCGCGATATGCCTTGAAGCTGCGGCCCTGATACAGGATCACCTCGCCCGGACTTTCATCGGTGCCGGCAATCATTGACCCCACCATCGCGCAAGACGCACCTGCCGCAATGGCCTTGGCAAAGTCGCCCGAATACTTGATGCCGCCGTCCGCAATGACCGGCACGTCACCTGCGGCCTTGGCGCAGTCCAGAATAGCCGTTAGCTGTGGCACACCCACGCCTGCCACCATGCGCGTCGTACAGATCGAGCCCGGGCCGATCCCCACCTTGATTGCGTCCGCACCCGAATGAATCAAGGCTTTGGTGGCCTCGCCGGTTGCCACATTGCCCGCAATAATCTGCACTTCGTTGGACAGTTTCTTGGCGCGTTCCACGGCGCGGGCCACACCTTCGGAATGGCCATGAGCGGTGTCAATCACCACAATGTCGACACCTGCATCGACCAGCGCTTCGGATGTCTTCAAACCCGGCATCGCCCACCGTTGTGGCCGCTGCCACGCGCAAACGGCCCAGATGATCCTTGCAGGCCTGCGGGTTCAGAACGGCCTGTTCGCTGTCTTTCAGCGTGAGCAAACCGGTCAGCATCCCCTGCCCGTCTGTCACCAAAAGCTTCTCGATCCGGCGGGCTTTCATCAGGCTGCGCGCCTCGTCCAAGTCTGCTGGTTCGCGCAAAATGGCGAGGTCATTTGACGTCATCATCGCCTTGACGGGCGTCCGGGCGTCTTCGGCAAAACGCATATCACGATTTGTGACAATACCCAGGACTCGGCCCTGATTGTCCACGACTGGGAAACCGGTGACATTGTAACGCTCTTGCAGAACCTGTGCATCGGCAAGAGTCTGATCGGGCGTCAGGGTAATGGGATTATAGACTATCCCGCTGATGAATCGTTTGACCTGCCGGACTTGCCGCGCCTGTTCTTCAATATCCAGATTTCGGTGGATCACCCCAATTCCGCCAGCCTGCGCCATGGTGATCGCCATGCGGGCTTCGGTCACGGTGTCCATGGCCGAGCTGAGCAGCGGGATGTTCATCGCAATGCTGCGGGTCACGCGGGTGCGGGTATCTGCCTCGGACGGCAGTACACTCGATGCCCCGGGCACCAGCAAAACATCATCAAACGTGAGCGCCTCACGAATCTCCATGGGTGGCCTCCTTGGAAGGGTTCGTTTGACGGCTCCCTATTTCATGTGTTTGGCGGTTGGGAAACCCCTATATGTGCCATATCGGCGGGGTGCGGCAAAAAACGTCTGATTTGGGGAGTGTTCAAAAGGGTGAATGGCCTGAGTGGTACATACAACGAAGGCTGATGTCAGCCCCACACGCCGTTAGTTTTGAATGCCACGTAGGTCGGCTTTGAATCCAAATTGCCGATACTCTGCTGCTTGGTGGATGTCGGCTAACACTTTCGACGCAACGAGCCATAGTTTGGTTGGTGGCAACCGAAGGATCGAATGCAATGACAAGACACGGCTATCGTTTTGTCCGGCGCATGAATCGGCGCGTCATGGTCGCGTTGGCGTTAATCACCATGGCCCTCAAGCCAGGCATGGCCTGGCTGTGACCCTTTCCTGCCCTGGGCAGGAAATCACTGTAACCGCGCCGGATAGATTCTGGCCAGCAAGGTCTGTTCGGTTGCAGCGAGATCTCGGGACCTGCTGACATCCTGCCATCTTCAGCAAACAGAGCCCTTATTCGATAAAGGTCAGCGGTCGTCGTGCCGCCTGAGTTCGATGAGTGTTTTGGAGTCTTATCATTGCGCTGACAACTGGTGCAGGTGCTTGACCCGAGGCTCTTTCTTTCGGTGCGATTCGACGGAGCGGGCACTTCACGAACTTGCCGATCGATGTTTTGTTTGACAGCCTGCTGGTCCATGAAATTAGCCATGTCCTCGCGTATCAGTCCAGCCTCGCACCGCCTCGGACGACAGCAGAGGTCGAGTATGTCGCATACGCAATGCAGCTGGAGGCGCTGCCGGCAGCGGTGCGCAACAAATTGGTGGCGACTCATCCGGTGACGCAACCGGTCTCACTGATGGGTCTGAACGACATCATCCTCGCGTTTTCGCCCGAGGTCTTTGCAGTCAAAGCGTGGACGCACTTCCGAACCGAAGGCAATGGCTGCGAATTCATCCGCAGTCTTCTGGAGCAGAAGGTAGATTTTCGACGCAACAATGAAATCCGAGTCCATGTCCCGATGGCTGCCGACAGGCGCGGTCACTGCGCGCCTGCCGGTCTGATCGTTACTGGACCTGGATGCGTCGCCAGGTACTCGACCAGCGCAAGGATGCGGGTGTTTACATAACCTTCGGACCCACCCGCCGAAAAAGTGCGGATCGCTTGCATCGGATGCCCTCTGGCGGAACCGGTTCCCCCAGATTGGCATGTCACGGGTACCATGCGCGCTTGCGACATCACTACCATCGATCGTTTCATACACCGCCGTTACCGGAAACACCCCGCCGTTGTTGCTTTGCAGACACTGTCAGGTCGGGCACGACCGCGCCCGATAGGAAATCGGTTACCGGACCATCGCCTTTGCCTGAGACACCGTGGCATGCGACACAGCTATTCTGATACTCGAATTCGCCAAGCGTCATATCTTGTGCTTGCGCTGCGTTTCCTGAAACCACAACACTCGCCATCAAGAACGCCAAAAAATTCGCCACTTGCATGATCACACTCCCTTTCAGTTAAAGACGCACAAGTTTTTCAGAGTAGGCACCAAATCGAGTGAACGCCTTGATTTTAGTCATTTCGATAATGTTTGTTGTGTGGACCCGAGGTTTCCTCAGCAAAATATAGGGAACGGCCAAAATTTTCTTCGGCGAGATGGCACGGTCACATGCCTGCGTTGGTTGCTGAGAAACGACCGTTTTTGGCCGCTCCCCTGACAGCGGTCATCAGAACTTTGCCGGTGAACGGCTGCAATGTTGGCAAAACTGCCCACCGCCTCTCTTGACCTGAAAAGTCCAAAACAACGCGACTTCGCCTCGGCGCCTTGCACCTTGCCGTCTGATCTGGCCTCCTGCCCCCATGAGTACACATGGATATGAAAGCGGGCGGCTCGATCTGCCCTTCGTGGGCGTCGCCACCTTTGGCAAGCGCCCTTTGGTCACGGATTGGAGCGCGATTGAGGCGGATGTCGCCTTTATGGGTGCGCGCCGTTTGATGCGGGCACGCAGTGGCGGTCTGGCGCGCGCTTTGGGCCGCGTGGGGTGCGCGAGGCTTCGACGTTGTTCTCGTTCGGCCATGCGGGCGCCTATGATCACGAGGATGATCGCGTGTATCTGGGCGGCGATGTGCGGATCGTTGATATCGGGGACGCCGACATCGTGCACACCAAAACAGAAGCCAGCCACTCCAATATCGAGACCGGTGTCAGAGCGATGCTTGCAGCTGGGGCTTTGCCGGTGGTGATCGGCGGAGATCACTCGATCAATATCCCCTGCATCCGAGCCTTCGATCAGCAAGAACCGTTTCATATCTTACAGATAGACGCGCATCTTGATTTCGTTGACGAGCGCCACGGCGTGCGCCACGGGCACGGCAACCCGATGCGCCGTGCAGCCGAGCAGGATTATGTAACGGGTCTGACGCAGGTCGGTATTCGCAATGTGTCATCGACGGCCCGTGAGGGCTATGAAGATGCGCGAAAGATGGGGTCAGACATCCTTTCTGTGAGGCAAGCGCGGGCGTTGGGGCCTTTGGGCGTGGCTGAACGGTTGCCGAAGGGCGCACGAATTTACGTGACGCTGGATATTGATGCCTTCTGCCCGTCGATTGCACCCGGCACCGGTACACCCAGCCACGGTGGTTTTCTGTATTACGAGGTGCTGGAGCTTTTGCAGCAGGTGGCGCGGAACCACGAAGTCGTGGGCTTTGATCTGGTCGAGGTGGCGCCCGACTATGATCCCACGGGATCGACGGCGATTTTGGCGGCTCAGATCACGCTGAATTTCTTGGGGTTCATCTTTGACGCTAAAAGCACCGGTTAGGCGATGGCCGCATTGGTTTTCACCGCAAGTGTGCCGCTTGCCCAAAGCTTCAGGATTTTGACGGCGATCACCGGGATAAAGAGCGTGGCGGCGATCAGGATCGCGCCGCCCAAGTACTTTAAGAAGCTCAAGTCAAATGCTTCAAATCCCAGCACAAATGCGCTGATCGCAGCGGTCACAGGGAAGGTAAAGGCACTGTAAAATCCGCTGAACGGACTTTCGGTCAGCCATTTCAGCCGCCAGAGCAGTATGGCCAGCAAGATTGCCATCCAAATCAGAGCAGCGGCCGCAAGTGTCAGTTGGCCTGTCAGTAAAGCTCCTGAAGCGATGAAGGAGACGGGCGCAAGCTGGATCGCCTGCAGTGGTCTGAGGGGTGGCGCGCCTTCGGCGAAGATCAACGGGCGGATCGTTTTGGCGGTGATCAAAGCGCCCGCCGCCACACAGTACCAGATCAGCCATGGCATGGCTTCGGTGCCCATCTGCATCGGCATGGCGGCACCGGGGATCAGGATGAAGCCCACAAAGACAAGATGCATCGCGGGTGTCATTGGTCCGGCCGGGTCGGTGCCCCGCAAGCGGAACGGCAAAACATAGGCTGCAATGGCCAAAAGACAGGCGGCGCCGACCGCCAGCACAGTCTCGGCAACGGCGACGCTGATCCCTGACAAATGCGACGCCAGAACGATCATGGCGACACACCATGCGGCAAGACCGGTTCGGCCCGGAAGAGTGTTCAGATCTTGCGGCACGACGCGTGGGTTTTGAATTATCTTTGCGACGTAAGCCACTGTGCAAAAAATGAAAAGGCACGTTATGGCTCCCGAGGCAAGCTGGACCCAGGCCACAGGCAGCCCAAAGACCCGCGTGGCATAGGTCCACGACGAGACCAAACCTAAAAGGCCCAGAACAGGTGGGAAGATCGCAGGTGGGACGCGCTGAAAAAGCCCGGTTTTCGGCGGTAGTTCCGGCGGCGGTGGAAAATGCGGCATTGGGCCTGCCCAGTCGTTGGGCGCTCTGGGATTAGTGCGCCTTTGTCGCGATATGCTTGATTGCACGATCCCGGTAAAGCAGCGATTGGGTTTGATAGAAGATCTGCACCTTCGCCGGATCCGCCGTCAGCGCCACGGTTTGACCGCGGAGTTCGTTGTGAATGCCGGCAAGTTTGCCGATCACTGGGTCGCTTTCGCCCACAGGCTCGAAATAAAGCAAGGTCACTTCGCCCAAAGCTTCGACAATATTCACTTTGCCGCGGAAGATGTGACTGTCAGTTGCGGCCACCAAATCTTCGGGGCGCACGCCGATGTTGACCTCTTTGCCCATGTCATCGGCTTCGGTCGGCACGTTCGAGACGGCAACGCCACCATCGGCCAGCTCGACCGTGGTTTGCGCGCCCGTCGCCGTGATCTTGCCGGGCAAAAGGTTCATGGCTGGCGAGCCGATGAATTGCGCGACAAATTCGTTCTCGGGGCGTTCGTACAAGTCGAGCGGTGAGCCGACCTGAGCGATACCGCCACCGGCCAGCACAACGATGCGGGTGGCCAGCGTCATGGCTTCGACCTGATCGTGGGTGACATAGACCATGGTCGATTCCGGCATCGCCTCTTTCAGTTGGGCAATTTCGATCCGGGTGGCGACGCGAAGGGCGGCGTCGAGGTTCGAAAGCGGCTCGTCAAAGAGGTAGACCTTGGGGTCGCGCACGATGGACCGCCCGATGGCCACGCGCTGACGCTGGCCGCCTGAAAGCTCTTTTGGCAGACGGTCGAGAAGGTTGTGCAACTGCAGGGTCTTGGCGGCCTTTTCAACGCGTTCTTCGATTTCGGCAGGGCTTTTCTTGGCGATCTTCAGGGCGAACTGCATGTTCTCGCGCACCGTCATATGCGGGTAAAGCGCATAGGACTGGAACACCATGGCAATGCCCCGCTGGGAGGGAGGCACATCGTTGACGACCATACCGTCGATTTCGAGCGTGCCGCCGGTGATCTTTTCAAGCCCGGCGATCATCCGAAGAAGGGTCGACTTGCCGCAACCCGAGGGGCCGACGAAAACAATCGAGCTCGCCGGTTTCAATGTCGAGGTTGATGTTCTTCAGTACTTCGACGTTTCCGTAAGATTTCGCGACATCCGTCAGTACAAGATTAGCCATGTCTGCCCTCCCTCAATTCTTCAGATCAGTCTTCAAATGCGTATAGTGCGGTCCAGCCGGGCATGGTTGCCTCGGCCCCGTTGGCGGTCACATCAAATGGTGCGGCGGTATCGACGGCCCAAGCGCCTTCCGGAAGGCTGACCTTGCGCGGATCGTTCGACAGGTTGAACGCGCAGAACAGACGCTTGCCGTCATGGCTGCGGATCATCGACAGATAGGTGTCTTCCGCATCTACCAGATCAGCCGCGCCTTTGATCAGCTCGGGCCGGGTTTTGCGGTAGGCAATCATCCGGCGATAGAATTTCAGCATGGACGCCGGGTCGGCTTCCTGCGCGTCTGCGGCATGGGCTGCGTGTTCTGTTGCGACCGGAAGCCATGGCTTTCCCTCGGTAAAGCCACCGTTGCGGGCGTTCGAGCTCCACGCCATGGGGGTCCGACAGCCGTCGCGGCCTTTGAACTTGGGCCAGAACTTGATGCCGTATGGGTCTTGCAGGTCTTCAAAAGCGATGTCCGCTTCGCCCAAGGCCAGTTCTTCCCCTTGATACAGGCAAACAGACCCCCGCATCGACAGAAGGACCGCCAGATAGGTTTTCTGCGCGTCTTCGCTGAGGTTCCAGCGCGAAGTGTGGCGTTCGACATCATGGTTTGAATAGGCCCAGCAGGCCCAACTGTCGGCGGCCTTTTCGGCAAAGTTGCTAAGGATCTTGGCGATGCGTGTACCCGTTGGGAACGGTGCTGACAGGAAGTCGAAACCATAGCACATGTGCAAACGGTCGGTGCCTTGGGTGTATTCGGCTTGAATTTCCAGCCCGCGTTGGTCGTCGCCAACCTCGCCCACGGCGGTGATGTCCTGGAATTCATCCATCACAGCACGCAGTTTTTCGAGGAAGGCGATATTTTCAGGCCGGGACTTCGAATAGATGTGCTCCTGCCAGGTATAGGGGTTCACCGACGGCGCTATGGCACTGTTCAGCGTACTGCGATCAACGGCGGGGTTGTCGCGCAGTTCCTTGTCGTGGACATAGAAGTTGACGGTATCGAGACGGAACCCGTCAACGCCGCGTTCCAGCCAGAACCGGGCCACTTCCAGCAGAGCGTCCTGCACGTCCATGTTGTGGAAGTTCAGGTCGGGCTGTTCGCGCAGAAAGTTGTGCAGGTAGTATTGCAGGCGTTGCGTGTCCCATTCCCAGGCCGAGCCGCCAAAGATCGACAGCCAGTTATTGGGCGGCGTGCCGTCGGGCTTGGCATCGCCCCAGACATACCAGTCGGCCTTGGCGTTATCGTGGCTGACGCGGCTTTCCGCAAACCATGGGTGTTGGTCGGATGTATGGCTGAGGACCAGGTCGATCATCACGCGGATGCCCAGCGAATGGGCGCGCTCGATCATCCGGTCGAAGTCGGCGAGGCTTCCGAACATCGGATCGACGTTGCGGTAATCCGAGACGTCATAGCCATAATCCAGCATCGGCGATGTAAAGAACGGCGAGATCCAGATCGCGTCCACGCCCAGCGACGCAATATACGGCAGGCGCGTGACGATGCCTTGCAGATCGCCGATGCCATCGCCGTTCGTGTCCTGAAAAGACCGCGGATAAATCTGATAGATCACCGCGCCGCGCCACCAATCGGGATCAGAGGCTAGAACCGGGTGTTCGGTTGGGCGGGTTTCAACAAAGCTCATATAAAGTGTCCTATTTTACAGAGCCGGCCAGCAGGCCGCGCACGAGGTAACGTTGCATTGCGAAGAAGACGATCAGCGGGACGGCGATTGACACGAAAGCGGCCGTGGCAAGGATTTCCCAGTTGCCGCCGCGTGTGCCCAAAAGCTCGACGATCTTGTTGGTCATCACGGTCGTCTCGCCGGTAGCGTCGATCAGGAAGACCTTAGCCACCAGAAGATCGTTCCATGTCCAGAGGAACTGGAAGATCGCAAAGCTGGCCAGCGCCGGGAACGACAGCGGCAGGATGATCTTGTTGAAGATCTGGAATTCGGTCGCGCCATCGACACGCGCGTTTTCGATAATGTCGCGCGGCAGGCCAACCATATAATTTCGCAAGAGATATATCGCGAGCGGCAACCCAAAGCCGGTGTGCGCCAGCCATGTGCCCAGATAACCTTTGCCGATGCCGATCCCGAGGTGGAGCTTCAACAGTGGGATCAGTGCAAGTTGTAGGGGGACCACCAAGAGGCCCACAACGAAGGCGATCAAAAGTGCGCGGCCCGGGAAATCCATCCACGCCAGCGCGTAGGCCGCGAAGGCCGCGATCACGATGGGAATGATGGTCGCCGGGATCGTCACGGTCAGCGTGTTGAAGAACGCGCCTGCCATGCCTTCTGAATTGGTCTCGTCCAGCAGCATCTTGTCATAGTTCGCCAGTGTGAATTCCGGTGGAGCCGTCACAGTTGCAAAGACACGCTGCCCCTGCCCGTCAGTTGCTCGGCGTTGCCCCGCCATTCATAGCTGCCGTCGGCTTGAACAGTGATCGTTTCGCCATCCCCCAGATCGGCGGTGTCGCCAGCGGTATAAATGTCGATCTCGCGCGATGAGGTGCCCCATACGCTGAGCGACTTGTCTGTCGCTTCGAACAACTTGCCCGAGACGACGAACATCGCGCCATCGGCTGTGCGTTCGTCATCGGGGTCGGCGGTTCTGAGCAACCTCGTTCTGTTCGGCGGGGAAGAGCGACGCCCACCAGCCCGAGCCGGATATCTGGTCTGCCGTTCGGAACGAAGACACCAGAAGACCCACCGTTGGGAAAAGCCAGAGGGCGACCAAAAGCACCACCGAGAGGTGAACTGCCCATGTCAGGCTGGATTTGCTTCCTGCGATATTATCCATGGTTCCGTTCTCCCCTCAGCGCATTTCTTTGCGCGCGTTCCACACGTTCCAGACAAGGATCGGTGAGACGAGCAACATGATGACGATGGCGCTGGCTGACCCCACGCCCCAGTCGTTGGCGCGGAACAGTTTGTCGAACATATAATTCGCCAGAACCTGCGTCTGCCATTGGCCGTTGGTCATGGCGAAGACGATGTCGAAGACTTTCAGCACGGTCAGCGTGATCGTGGTCCAGACGACGACGATTGTCGGCATGATCTGTGGCACTTTGATCTTGAAGAAGATCTGCAGCGAGTTTGCGCCATCGACGATGGCTGCTTCCACGGTTTCTTCGGGGATGCCCCGCAGGGCTGCCGAGAGGATCACCATGGCAAAGCCGGTCTGGATCCAGATCAGGACGACCATCAGGAAGAAGTTGTTGTAAAACGGCAGTGTCAGCCATGTCTGCGGCTCGCCATATGGCAAATCAGTGGTGAAGATGCCCACAACAGACCGCAGCGATAGGAATACGAACCACGCAGCGGCAAGAGCACCGAGGATGCGCGCGACAGACAGGAATGCTCCGCCCGAGCGTCTTTCCTGTCCGATCAACGGGCGTGATCAGCAGATAGCCGACATAGGCCACGATCGCGCCGAAGGAGATGACCATGATGACGGGAAGAATTTTGAGGAACAGGAAGGACCCTGCCCCGCCTTCGAATTGCAGCCAGACCGCGTTCATCACACCGATCTGCGTCCTGCCCTTCGGGGCGCGTGTCGTAGATCAGCTTGAAGATCACGCTGACGCGCCGACAAAGGAAATCGCCATCGGCATGAAGATCAGCGATTTGGCAAGGCTGCCCCATGAAATCCGGTCGGTCAGCTGTGCGGCCAGCAGGCCAAAGGCGGTCGAGGCAGCGGGCACAACGATCAGCCAAAGCATGTTGTTGCGCATGGCTTCCCAGAACTTGGGTTCGCTCGATCATCTGCTGATAGTTCGCCAGCCCCACAAAGGCGCCGCCCTGATCACGGTCGGTCAGCGACAGACGCAGCGTCTCGATCACCGGATAGCCAAGGTACAGGCCTAAGGCGAGGATTGCGGGTGACAGAAACAGCCACGGGCGTATCAGGTTGGCGCGGTTGATGTTCCGCCCGGCGTTTGGGCCGGAAGGGGGATAGAGCACTTTGTCGAGAAAAACATTCGAGAAGTAAAAGTAGCCAACGCAACCACCAACACCGACGATAATCGTCACAAGGCCAAGCAATGCGGGATGCATGGGCCGCCCTCCCTCGGTTGAATAGAACTTTACGGTATCTAGTGCGCCGGGACCCGTCAAACGCGGATCCCGGCTGAGGGTTTGCGCTTACTTAGCGGCGTCCCAGCTGTCTTGGATATCCTTGGCAACTGCACTGGCGTCTTTGCCGCCTGCATAGTCAACCATACCAGTCCAGAAGCTGCCCTGGCCCACTGCGCCCGGCATCAGGTCGGATGCGTCGAAGCGGAAGGTCGTGGCGCCCAAGCAGGATGTCGTTCATCTTCCGCAGGGTCGGATCGCCGAATGCATTTGGGTTCACACCCTTGTGCGGTGTCAGGAAGCCTTTGCGGGCCATCCAGATTTCATGCGCTACCGGATCCTGCAGGTAAGCGATCAGGTCATGCGCAGCCTCGTTTTCGTTGGTGATGGCCCAGAGCGTGCCAGCGCCCAGAACCGGGGCACCAAGATCTTTGCCAGCGTAGGCCGGGAAGTAGAAGAAGTCGGCATCTTCGCCAACCACGGTGCCTTCCGGGAAGAAGGCCGGGATGAACGACGCCTGACGGTGCATGTAGCACTGTGGCGGGCTGTCAGAAGAGACCCTTTGGGCTGTCGCGGAAGTCGGTCGATGCAACGGCACCGGCGCCACCGGCAACATAGTCGTCGTTACGGGCGAAATAGCCGAACTCTTCGATCGCAGCCTATGACGCGTTCGTCGGTGAACGGAATCTCGTTGGTAACCCAGCCGTCATAGACGTCTGGTCGGCTGCGTGCGCAGCATGATGTCTTCGACCCAGTCGGTTGCTGGCCATCCGGTTGCTCCGCCGGAACCCAGACCGATGCACCAAGGCGTGCCGCCGTCTGCGACGATCTGATCGGTCAATGCCTTCAGCTCTTCCATCGTGGTCGGCACTTCATAGCCGGCGTCTTCGAAGTTCTCGGGCTAGTACCAGACCAGCGATTTCACATCGACCTTGTAGAAGAAGCCGAAAAGCTGATCAGCGCCGTTTTCGTCAGCATAGGTGCCAAGATCGACCCAAGACTGACCGGCTGCATAGTTGTCAACGACCCAGTCGCCTGTGCCTGTCCTTAAGCGGCGTCAGGAAGCCACGCTTGGCCATGTCTGCGGCCAGACCCGGCTGCGGGAACACGGCGACGTTGGGGGCCGAGCCCGCTTCGGCGTCGACCATGATCTGCTGCTCGAAGCTGTCCGAACCGACATAGCGCACGTCATGGCCGGATTTTGCGGCGAAATCGGCCAGCACGGCCTCGACGTTTTCCTGGTCCGGGCCAAGCCATGGGCCAAAGACCGTGATCTGCTCGGCGGATGCCGGGCCAGCAATCAGCGCAATAGCGGCCGCGCCTGCGTAAAGCGTAGTTTTCATGAAGTCCTCCCGAAACGGGTTTTTATTGCCCGCAAAATTAAGTTCCCGACGCGCCATGGACATTTCTCAAAGCGCTTTGGATATCCTTTGTCTCGCTCGAATCGGGCGGCGTTGTCAATGAATTCTTCATGTTTTCTTTGCCGCAGCGCAGAGACTTCTGTCTTTGACAAGCCAGCCTCATCTCGTATGGTGCCTCGAAACTTCAAAGCGCTTTGGTAAAATGAATCTAAAAGAATTCTCGCAGAAACTGGGTCTTTCGCCTACGACAGTCAGCCGCGCTTTGAACGGTTATCCTGAAGTAAACGAAAGCACGCGGCAACGCGTTCACGAAGCGGCAGAAGAGCATGGGTATTCACCAAATGCGCGGGCCAAGCGGCTGGCGACGGGGCGCGCGCTGGCGATTGGTCACCTTGTGCCGATGTCGAAAGAACATGAAGTGGTGAACCCGATCTTCGCCGATTTCATTGCAGGGGCCAGCAAGCGATATGCCGAGTCGGGTTATGACCTTTTGCTGTCCGTTGTCCGCGACGAAGATGAAACCGAAGCCTACCGCGATCTGGCGACGCGGGGCGCTGTTGACGGTGTGGTTGTGCATGGACCCAAAGTGAATGATCCCCGCATCACCATGCTGCGCAAGCTGGGCCTGCCCTTTGTGGTACACGGGCGTTCAAGCGATGTTTCCGAGGAATACAGTTGGGTCGACGTGAACAACCTGCGGGCGTTTTCGCGCGCCACGTCGTTTCTTTTGGATCTGGGGCACAGGTCGATTGCGCTGATCAACGGTCTGGAGACGATGGATTTCGCGTCGCGCCGTTTGAGGGGATACAGCGAAGCACTGGCCGAACGCGGCATTGACGTGGACGACGCGCTTGTCTGGCATGGCGAGATGACCGAGACTTATGGCTATGCAACCACACGGCTGCTTCTTGAACGTGCGGTTCCGCCAACGGCACTGCTTGTCTCGTCGATCATTCCCGCCATAGGCGCGCGCCGCGCGATCAGCGATTTTGGGTTGCAGATGGGCAAGGACGTCTCGGTTGTTGTTCATGACGATGACCTGTCGTATTTCCGCAATGAAGGTGACGTACCGACCTATACCGGCACCCGGTCGTCTGTGCGCGAGGCCGGATGGCAGACGGCCGATATGCTGATTGATACGATCCACGCCCCCGACAATCCGCCGCGTCATCTATTGTTGGAAGCCGAACTGACGGTTGGCCAATCCACGGGCCCTGCCCCGGCGGTTCGAAAAATACTTGAACAAGGATAAACGGCATGAAGATGTCCCGCTCCGATTTCCCTGAAGGTTTCCTTTTTGGGGCAGCAACATCGGCTTATCAGATCGAAGGTCACGCTCAGGGTGGTGCGGGACAAACCCATTGGGATGACTTTGCGGCCACGCCCGGCAATGTGGTTCGGGCCGAGAACGGCGCGCGGGCCTGCGATCATTACAACCGGCTGGAGGAAGACCTTGATCTAATCGCCGCGTTGGGTGTCGACGTTTATCGCTTTTCCACCAGTTGGGCACGTGTTTTGCCGGAGGGCCGCGGTGCGCCCAATGAAGAAGGGCTCGATTTTTATGACCGTCTGGTGGACGGGCTTCTAGAGCGTGGTATCAAGCCGGCAGCGACGCTTTATCACTGGGAGCTGCCTTCACCTTTGGCGGATCTGGGCGGATGGCGGAACCGAGATATTGCGGAATGGTTTGCGGATTTCACCGAAGTGATCATGGGGCGGATTGGCGACCGGGTCTGGTCGGCGGCTCCCATCAACGAGCCGTGGTGCGTGGGTTGGCTGAGCCATTTCATGGGTTTGCATGCTCCGGGGTTGCGCGACATCCGAGCGACTGCCCGTGCAATGCATCATGTCGTGCTGGCCCATGGGCGTTCAATTCAGGTGATGCGCGGTTTGGGCATGCAGAACCTTGGTGCTGTCTGTAACCAAGAATGGGTGACACTCGCGGAAGACAGCGAGGCTTCGATAAAAGCTGCTGCGCGCTATGACGCGATTTACAATCGCTTTTTCCTAGGCGGGATTTTCCAAGGCGCCTATCCCGAACTGGCGCTTGAAGGATTAGAGCCTCATTTGCCGAAAGGCTGGCAGGACGACTTTGGTGTGATCACCGAGCCGGTCGATTGGTGTGGGTTGAACTATTATACGCGCAAGCTGATTTCGGACGCGCCAGATGATCCTTGGCCGCATTACGCCGAAGGTGTCGGAGACTTGCCGCAAACCACGATGGGGTGGGAGATTTATCCCGACGGCTTGTATAACTTCCTTACCCGTGCGCACGATGAATACACCAAGGATTTGCCTATCTATGTCACCGAAAACGGCATGTCGGCCAGCGATGTGATTGGGGCGGACGGGACGGTGCCGGACCCGCATCGGACGGACTACCTCGACGCGCATCTGTCAGCCGTGCAACGCGCAATCAATGAGGGCGTCCCGGTAAAAGGCTATTTCTGCTGGTCACTGATGGACAATTATGAATGGGCTCTGGGCTATGAAAAACGCTTTGGCTTGGTGCACGTTGATTTCGCAACCTTGAAGCGCACGCCGAAAGCATCCTATCACGCTCTTGCCGCTGCTTTGTCTCGCTGAGGGTTTTTGATGTCACAACACACCCCGGATACGCTTTCTCTTGTTGCCGATGTGGGCGGCACGAACACGCGCGTTGCCTTGGCCCGGGGCACACAGCTTTTGAAAGAGACGGTTCGGAAGTTCGCGAACAAAGATTTTGCCGGGCTTGGCGCTGTTCTGGGGGCCTATGTCGAGGAAGAACAGGTTGACTGCAAAGGGGCCGCCGTTGCCATCGCAGGACCGGTGCGTGACGGGCGCGGAACGCTGACCAATCTGGACTGGTCCGTCGACAGCGAGATGCTGGCGCATGTCACGCAGGCCGAAACGGTCGCTGTGCTGAACGACTTGCAGGCACAGGGACACGCGATGGGCAAAATATCGCCCGAGAACCTGCACAACGTTGTTCCGGGGCCTGTGGCAAAAGACGGAGCAACGCGGCTGGTGATCGGTGTTGGGACGGGTTTCAACGCCGCCGTCGTATATGACACGCCGCTTGGCCGGATCGTGCCCCCTTCCGAGGCAGGTCACGCCAATATGCCGCTTCGGACCGAAGAAGAATTACGGCTCTGCAAGTTTGTCGAGACCTCGCACGGGTTCCCGTCGATCGAGGATGTGCTTTCAGGCCGTGGGCTTGAGCACATCTATGCCTGGCTTCAGACCGAGGCTGGCGGGCATTCACAGTTGCGTGCCGCCGAGATCATGGCTGCATCCGAAAGCGATTCCACAGCGCGGGAAGCTGTGCGTTGGTTTGTGCGGATTCTTGGAACTGTGGCGGGCAATTTGTCGCTGATCCACCTGCCCTTTGGCGGTGTCTATCTGATTGGCGGCGTGTCGCGCGCGATGATTCCCTACTTCGAAGAGTTCGGTTTCGCCGCCGCGTTTCGCGACAAAGGTCGTTTCGCGGGCTTCATGAACAACTTCCAAGTTGATGTTGTTGTTGATGATTTTGCAGCACTTGAAGGACTTGCGTCGCATCTTCAGAGTTTAATTGCAGCCGAGGCGTAATTGCTGCCCTCGGAGTAACGCCATTTTAACAGCCTAAGCGATACTCAGCCCTTGTCCGAAGCAGAATTTGGACAGTGACATTCCTAGTGTCGAGGTGCCGGTATGGCGAAAATGGTGACCCTAGTTCCAAAGTTGGATACTGCGGCTTCGGTGGCGCTGCGCGATGAAATTCTTGCAGCTGTGGACGAAGATCTTGTTTTTGACGGTACCGTCGTTGAGCAGGTTGGCGGATTGTGCCTTGAACTTCTCATGTCCGCAGGCACCCTTTGGCCGAAAGCCGGACACTCTGTTTCTCTCGAAAATCCGTCGATGCAGATGGTCGATGACCTCAAACGATTTGGCCTGACCCCCGATACCCTACTGGAGAGCGCGGCATGAGTATTTCCGTCCTGGCTGTCGACGACAGCCGAACAATGCGCGACATGATAACGTTGGCCCTTTCTTCGGAAGGCTTCGACGTACAACTGGCCGAAGACGGCGAGCACGGACTTGAGGTTCTGGACGAAATGGAGCCCGACGTCATCATAACAGACATCAATATGCCCCGACTGGATGGTTTCGGCTTTATCGATGCTGTGCGTGACCGGGAAAGCACCAAAACCACCCCGATCCTGGTTCTGACCACCGAAAGCTCGGCCGACCTCAAGGCGCGTGCCCGCGATGCCGGGGCGACGGGCTGGATTGTGAAGCCGTTCGCACAGGACAAACTGGTGCGCGCGCTTCGCATGGTCACTGGGTAGGAGAACGAAAACGTGTCCGACCCGATGCAGGAAATCATGGCGTCGTTCTTCGTCGAGTGCGAAGAACTACACGAGGCACTGATAGACGCGCTTCAGGCGATGGCTGACGGTGCGCATGATGCCGAGACCATCAACGTCGCATTTCGTGCGGTGCATTCGATCAAAGGCGGCACCGGCGCGTTCGGCCTGGAAGACCTTGTCAGCTTCGCACACCAGTTCGAAACTGTGATGGATGCCTGCCGCGCAGGCGATCAGGAAATCGTCGACCCACTGGTCAACCTGTTCTTGCGTTGCGGAGATTTCCTTTCCGACCTTATCCGTTGCTCTCGTGACGGTGAAACACCGGATGCGGGCACATCCAGCGCCCTGATCACCGAGTTGGCATCCTGGGTCAGTGCCGAAGAAGAGCCCGAAGAGGAAATCGAATTTCAGCCGATGACACTTGATTTGTCGTTGGACGGTGATGGAATGGAAGGCCTGGCATTGCCGGACCTGGGTGACTTGCCGGATTTCGCAGACCTCGATCTTGCACCGCCGCCCGAAGACGATGACGGCGGGGATGGAACACCTCATCTGCAGATCACTTTCAAGCCTGACCCCGAACTATACATCAGCGGCAATGAAACTCTCTTCTTGGTCAGGACACTGGCTGACCTTGGCGACTGCGAGGTTGCGCTTGACTTTGAACCGCCGGAAACCGTAGCAGATCTGGACCGTCTTGGCGGGCGACTAAGCTGGCACATAAAGGTCGAAACCGATGCACCAGCAAGTGCCGTACACGAGATTTTCGAATTCGCGACGGGCTTGTGTCACCTAGAGGTCATCGAGAAAAACAAAGGTGTCACGCCAAGTGAAGTGTCGGAACCAACTGAAGCGGTTTTGGCCACCGCCGCAGACGATATAATAGACTTGGCCCCATCGCCGCCGACTGACGTTGCCTTGGCGCCAGCGGAATCCGAGGCGCCAATGCCGCCTCCCAGCGAACCCGCACCGGCTCCCGCAGTAAATGACAAGGTTACCAAAGCACCTCCCGCCAAAGCATCCCCAACGGTGCGCGTCGACCTGGAACGGATTGAACGCCTGGTAAACCTCGTGGGCGAGTTGGTGATTAACCAAGCTATGCTTTCGCAATCCATCGCCGAAGAAAATATCCCACCAAATTCACCAGTTTCCGCCGGTCTGGACGAATTCATGCAATTGACGCGAAACATCCAGGAAAGCGTCATGATGATCCGCGCTCAACCGGTCAAATCGCTATTCCAACGCATGTCCCGCATCGTCAGGGAAGCGTCGGCGGCCGTCGACAAATCGGTGCAAGTTTGTCACCGACGGCGAGTCCACCGAAATCGACAAGACCGCGATCGAATGTCTGGCAGATCCGCTGACCCACATGATCCGCAATGCCGTCGATCACGGACTGAGAAAACAGAAACCCGATTGGCCAACGGCAAATCGCGGCAAGGCGAGATACGATTGGCCGCGGCACATAAATCTGGTCGGGTTGTCATTGACGTGTCCGATGATGGTGGAGGCATCAATCGAGAGAAAGTCCGCTCAATCGCGGTATCAAAAGGTCTTATCCCAGACGACGCAAACTTGACCGACGGCGAAATCGACCAGCTGCTGTTCCTGCCGGGTTTCTCTACTGCGGACGAAGTCTCGGCCCTGTCCGGGCGCGGTGTGGGCATGGACGTCGTCAAGACACAAATTACTTCGCTTGGCGGACGCGTCTCCATTAAATCAACGCCAGGCCAAGGCACCAAGTTCAGCATTTCACTCCCCCTTACCCTCGCGGTTCTCGATGGAATGGTCGTAACAGTGGCCGACGAAACCTTGGTCATCCCTCTTAATGCAATTGTCGAAACCCTGTCGCTCTCGGCGAGCGATCTAAGCCCGGTTTCGCCCGGACAAATGGTTCTTTGTGTGCGCGACAAATTTGTGCCCGTGCTAGACCTCGGGAAAGAGCTGGGCTATCGCAACAACCCCGCCGTGGATGCTGGGACAATTGCACTTTTGATCTCGCCTGAGGAAGGCGTCCTCGTCGCCATGCTGGTCGATACCATCGAAGATCAGCGTCAGGTTGTCATCAAGGGGCTGCAACAAAGTTATGGACGTGTCCACGGAGTTGCTGCCGCGACAATCCTTGGAAACGGTAAGATAGCACTCATTCTGGACACCAACGACCTGGTCCAGAACGCATCGGGTGTAGGGCTGGAAATCAAACAAATGGAGGCGTCTTAAAATGACATCCCCCACGGAGCGCGAAGCAATTGCACCCGATGCAAACCACGTCTTCGCAAACAGAATACTTGTCCTTTGGAATAGGCGATCACGAATATTCGATCGATATTATGTCTGTTCGCGAGATACGAGGTTGGACCCGGACCACATCACTTCCCCATGCACCACGATTTGTGCGTGGCGTGATCAATCTGCGCGGCACCGTTCTTCCTGTTGTCGATCTGGCGATGCGTCTTGGCCTCGAAGAGAGCGACCCCGAAGAGCGCAATGTGATTATCGTGGTCGACGTTGGCTCTCGAGTAATGGGGCTGCGTGTTGACGCCGTATCCGACATCCTTTCGTTCAGACCCGATCAGCTTCAGCCGCCACCCGACGTCGCCACAAACAGCAATACACCCTTCGTCAAAGCTCTGACGATTCTTGACGATCGCATGGTTCGCTTGCTGGATCTAGAAGCCGTACTGCCTACCGGAGAAGAGATTGCCGCATGACACCAATGGTCGGTTCCACAACGCTCAGCGATGTGCATTTTCAAGGTATCGTCAGTATAGCTGCGACAGATGCCGGGCTTGCCATTCCAGTTTCAAAGAAATCGCTGGTTCAATCCAGGGTCACGCGTCGCATGCGCAAGATTGGCGTAAACGACTGTGATGCCTATCTTGCACTTCTTGATCACGATGGTGCCGAGCGACAAGAACTCATCTGTGTGCTTACCACCAACGTTTCACATTTCTATCGCGAACAGCACCATTTCGAAAGTGTAGCAGAAAAAATACTTAAGAAGGCTGGAAACTCGTCGCTTCGGTTTTGGTCAGCCGGATGTTCGAATGGCCAGGAACCATATACACTCGCCTTTGAAATCTTAAAGCATATACCAGATGCGGCGAGTAAAGATATTCTAGTATTGGCTACAGATATCGACCCCCAAGTTTTGCGCAAGGCTAGATCTGGAATTTACACAGAGTCGGAAATCGACGGCGTCCCATCCGCTGATCGATCAAAACTGTTCGACTGTCTAAACGATGGCTCCTTTTGCGTTACACCTGAGATTTCAAGACTTGTGCGCTTTCGCCAATTGAACTTGAATGGTCCGTGGCCAATCCAAGGTTCATTTGATGCCATTTTTTGTCGAAACGTCGTGATTTATTTTAGCGACCAGACCCAAAGTGAGCTTTGGCCTCGATTCGGCAACCACTTAAAGAGCGACGGACTACTCCTGTTAGGCCACTCCGAGCGAATTCATCCGCTAGAAGGCAGTGGTTTTGAGAGTGCCGGTGTCACAACCTATCGAAAACTCCGTCAATAAGGCAGGGAAAAGAATGTCATTAAGAGAACAATTGAGAGTGATAGTTGTCGACGATATGTCCACAAGCCGTGGTCTGATCACACAAGCGCTGGACGCCATTGGAATTCGGAACGTTGCGACAGCTGCCGATGGCAAGACAGCGCTAGCAGCACTTGCGAAGTCGCCGGTCCACCTGGTCATTTCCGACTACAATATGCCGGAAATGGACGGCCTGCATCTCCTTCACTATCTCCGCAATTCTCCACAGACACAGAAAACTGGCTTTCTTCTGATTACCGGTCGGGCTGATCCAGCCGTGATAAACAAGGGCAAGCAACTTGGAATGAACAACTTTCTGGCCAAGCCGTTTCAAGCAGCTGACCTGAAGTCTGCAATCGAAGCCATAGTGGGGCGCCTGTAAGTTGGACGAGTTTGAAATCAGTAGCAATCACGTAAGTGTCGACGACGTGGCAGACGTTCTAACTGCAATGGCCGATCTAATGGCAAATCTGCAAGCAAACGATCTGGCCTTGCAAAATGCACTTTCCTCTCTAGCGACCCATGTACGATCCTCACCAGAGATGAACGACCTTCAGCACGTTGATTTGCTTACTCAAACTCATGGTGATCTTGCCAACTTTCTTCCAACCCTTGCTGTGGCACTCAGGGGCGAGAATGTAGACAAGAATGCATTACAAAGAAAACTGTCGCTCTGGAGCTTACGAGATACTTTGTTCTCTGGATCAGAAACACAGACCGGCGACTTTGAACCCGGAGAGCTTTCGCTGTTTTGACAAAGTAATGAAATTGGCATGGCCAAATTGATCCGTTAATTATGCACTGAAATTAATATGCTTTTGCCCGATGCTATTAAAAAGTTTTTCGGATGACATTATAGATTAAATATTTGGCAGACCTCGTCTTCTACAAAAGAGCACAATGTTTAAACTGGAGAATTTCAATGAACATTAGAGTAGCATTTATATTGTCATCACTGTCTCTTACATCGGCCTTACATGCGAGTGAGTTCGAGCCGGCGATGCGCGCCTATCTTGACGACGAGGTTTCAAGCTGGTCGCTTTCACCCACTATCGTTGAAGCAATCAACCAGCAAAATACGGAAACTCGTGCATACAACCAATCGATGATCGATCAAGTCGATAGCGCGTGGCGTGCGGAAGTCGGGGCGCAAGACACTCCGACGATCACACCTGTGATTTCCAGCTAGACGGCAAAGTTTCTTCGCCAACAAGTCGAAATATCCGAAGGACGCATTACGGAAATCTTTATTATGGACGCTCATGGATTGAACGTGGCGGCAAGCGATGTAACATCCGACTTTTGGCAAGGTGATGAAGAAAAGTTTACAGAGACCTATGGTCGGGGTTCCGGTTCAGTTCATTTCAGCGAAGTGGAGTTCGACGAATCCACGCAGCGCTATCAAGCGCAGATTTCACTTACAATTATGGACCCGACAACCAATCAGCCAATTGGTGCGATGACGATTGGCATAGATCCAGAAGCCCTAATGTAACTTCGGCCATATATATAGGACCGCACAATGCTTCCAAACGTTCACTCAATCTTCCTTAAGTGCATTGCCATTCTTGTAGTATCCTGTGGTCTTCTGACTGCTATTGTCAGCTACTTGGGCGAGCGAGCCGGAAAGGAGATTGCTGTCAGTGGCGTGGTGGCAATGGCAGCGAACCAAACAACAAGCTTGGGAAACCAGCTTTACGGTCCTGTTCGCTTTAAAAAGGTCGATGACCTTGGGGTGATCCTTGAAGAAGCTGTCAATACCAGCAATCTTGTTACGACACTGGTTGTCATCAATCTTGCCGGAGAGGTTGTGTCGAGCGCCGGAGCGGATCTGGGATCTTCCGAACTGGCTCTGATTACCAATATGGCGAACGAAGCGATAGCAAGCAATGCTCCGCAAGTTCAGGCTGGGGGATTAATCCTTTCGTATCCAATTCAGCGCGAAAAAGGGGGTGAACCAGTTGGAGCAGTGGCCACAATTTGGACGACCGCCCCCTTTCTTGCGACCATCTCGCGGTACCAACGAAAGCAACTCATCGGGGCCGGAATTGCACTGGTTCTTTTGACTGTACTTTCAACCTTCCTGGTTCGATCCATGATTTCTCAACCAATTGATAGGATAAGTTCCCGTGCTTTCGGCATGGCCGAAGGGGATCTGGCGAGCCTGACACCTGATACTAGCAATAAAGGCGAAATTGGGAGGTCTTGCGCGTTCGATCGAGCAACTGCGAGAGAACCTTAGCAACGCCGAGCAAGAACGTAAGGTCGCAATGTTTCAATCCGCAGGGTTTGGGGCATCTTCGGCCGCTATGCTGATGTGCGATCTTGATATGAAAATTAGCATCACCAACGAGGCCTTCAGTAACTTGGTGCAAACCCACGCAGAACATATTCGTTCTCGCGCTCCACATTTCGATCCAGATAATATCTTGGGTCAGAATGCAGACATCTTCCACGATAAGCCGATCAACAACAGGGAATCGCTTGAAAATGCGACGTTTCCCCATACGACAGATATCGAGTGCGGACCGATTACGTTGAACCTCACGATTGGTCCCATCATTGATCAAACTGGTGTTCGGCAAGGATACGTCCTTGAATGGAAGGATGTAACCGAGCTGCGGAAAAACTCTGCTATTCTGGAAGCCTTGGACGAGGGTTCGTTGAAAGCCGAGTTCGACAGAAATGGGCAACTGGTCTCTTCGAACCAGCATTTCTTGAAAACTGTTCAACAGGAAAAGAACTCCGGTCTGGATCTGAAAAGTGCAATCCTTGATGAGGACGGGCGCACGGTTTGGTCTCGCCTTGGCAAAGGGTCTGCGTACTTTGGGCGGTTAAGGGTGGAGGTTGAGAACAAATCTGTTCTTGTCGACGGAAATATTAGCCCGGTCAAAAACCACCTTGGTCAAGCTTCTGGCTATGTCTTGATGGGCACGGACGTTACAGAGGCAGAGGCGCGCCTTGAAGAAGCGAGGATCGCTAACCAAAAGATGAGCGACGCTCAGAACGTTGTCGTCGGCGAACTTCGAAATGCGATGAAGTCGCTTTCGAAAGGCGACCTGAAGGTCCGCATCGAAACGCCCTTCGATGGTGATTATGATATGTTGAGGATAGATTTCAACTCGGCCGTAGGTAATCTTGATACGGCCATTCACGAAATCCTGATGAGCGCTGATACCATTCGCAATGAAGCCTCCAGCGTTTCTGGGGCGGCCGATGCGTTTTCGCGGCGTACTGAACAGCAAGCCGCAACCCTTGAAGAGACTGCTGCTGCGATCTCGCAGCTGACCGCCTCAGTGGCCTCGGCTGCCCAGGGTGCAAAGCAAGCAAATGACATCGTTACCAAGGCACGCGAAGACGCCGATTCGTCGGGAACCATCGTCCAAGAAACCGTGGACGCTATGGGGGCAATCGAGAGCTCGGCTCAGAAGATCTCGCGCATTATCGGTGTCATCGATGAAATTGCCTTTCAAACCAACCTGCTCGCTTTGAATGCCGGCGTTGAAGCTGCAAGAGCCGGAGACGCTGGACGGGGATTTGCTGTTGTGGCGTCCGAAGTGCGCGCTTTGGCTCAGCGGTCATCGGATGCAGCGCAGGAAATATCCCAGTTGATCTCTACCTCGGGCGAGCATGTCAAAAGGGGTGTTTCGCTCGTAGACAAGGCGGGAGAGGCCTTAACTGGGATTGCTGAGACGATTGGCGATGTTGCGGATCATGTCTCGGAAATCGCCGCATCCGCTCGCGAACAAGCGACGGGCGTCGATGAAATCAACACAGCAATGAACCAGTTGGACCAGGTCACTCAGAAAAACGTGGCCATGTTCGAAGAAACGATGGCGGCGACGCAGAGCCTTACCGCCGAAGCCAATGGACTGGTGACCGTTACTCGGCGCTTTGATTGCAGTAACACTGCACATGCAACTGGCACGGAATTGACCAAGGAAACATCATCCACACCTGTGAGCCAGCAGGCCGCCGAAGAACCGCAGGATTCCGCTCAAAAGGCAACCTCGCATGTCAGTGGAAACCTAGCGGTCGCTATCTCAGAAGAGGCTGATGAGGATTGGACGGAATTCTGAGTGCTTGGCCGAAATGGATCATTCAGCAGCCCAGAGACGATTGTAATGCGACGCTAAACCTTGCAACTGAAACAAGGACGCGCCAGTTTGGCGTTCATGAAAGAGACAAGCACACTCCCCCGAAATGATATCGGCATACGAACCGCGATCGACATTTTGAAACAGCGCTTTGGCGAACGTTGTCAAACCAGCGCGGCGATCCGCGAACAGCATGGCCACACAACAACTTGGCTTGAAAATCAGCCACCTGACGCCGTGATATTTGCGCGGTCCACACAGGACGTTTCCGAGATTGTGCGCGTCGCTTCGGAGCATGATGTGCCCGTCATTCCATTCGGGACTGGCACATCGCTTGAGGGTCACGTGAATGCACCGCTTGGCGGCATTTCGGTCGACGTCAGTCAAATGAATGCAATCGTTGAAGTTCACACCGCAGATCTTGATGTTGTTATCCAACCGGGTTTAACTCGCAAAGCCCTGAACGAGCATCTGCGCGATACAGGGTTATTCTTTCCGATTGACCCCGGCGCCGATGCATCGCTGGGCGGGATGACGGCAACCGGCGCCTCTGGAACCAACGCGGTTCTCTATGGCACCATGAAGGACAATGTCCTTAGTCTTGAAGCTGTCTTACCGTCAGGAGAGATCATACGAACCGGGCGCCGAGCTAAAAAATCGTCGGCCGGATACGACCTGACACGGCTTTTGATCGGATCGGAAGGCACACTTGGCATCATTACGGAACTTACCCTGAAACTATATGGTATCCCCGAGGCCATGTCCTCGGCGAGATGTTCTTTTCCCACAGTCGAAGCAGCCTGCAACGCTGTGATTGGGACAATCCAGATGGGCGTACCGGTTGCTCGGATTGAACTTTTGGACGCTGATTGTGTGAGTGCAATTAACGCCTATTCAAGTCTCGATCTGCCAGTCAGCCCGCTGCTTTTGCTCGAATTTCATGGATCAGAGAGCGCGGTTGCCGAACAGGCCGCAACATTTGGCGACATCGCTGAAGAGTCAGGCGGCACCGGTTTCGAGTGGACGACCAAGGCCGAAGAACGCACGCGCCTGTGGCAAGCCCGTCATGACGCATATTGGGCACTGCGCGCACTTCGACCAGGTTGCGATGCAATCGCGTCGGATGTTTGCGTGCCGATCTCACGTCTTGCCGAGGCCGTCGTGAGATCACAGGAAAAGGCGAAGGAACTGGACCTGATTTCTCCGATCCTTGGCCATGTCGGAGATGGTAATTTTCACTGCACAATACTGGTCAACAATAACGACGCCGACGAACTATCGCGCGCCGACGCCTTTTTGGACTGGCTCAGTAATCTGGCCATCGAAATGGATGGCACGATTAGTGGCGAGCATGGGGTTGGGCAAGGCAAAATGAAATCTTTGGCCAAAGAAGCCGCAGGTTCTATTGGTGTCATGCGCGCCTTGAAAAAAGCCATAGATCCCAAGAACATAATGAACCCAGGGAAAATAGTGAGTTTTGACGGCTAAACGCGTCAGATCGCCCGCATGCCCATCCGTGACAAGACCGCAGTCGTCGGTGCATCGGTCATATCCACCGTTTCGCCCTCGAGAAGCCCAAGAACCTCGACCAAACGGCTTCGGCCCCTATTGGCGCGACTTTTGATCGTGCCAACAGGCACTCCGCACATCTCGGCGGCTTCCTCGTAGGAAAACCCTGAAGCACCGATCAGGATAAGGGCCTCGCGTTGCTCAAAAGTTAACTCCCGAAACGCGTCCAGAAGCTCTCGGAACTGCAACCGGCCATCGTGCTCGGGCTTGGTCACCAAAGACCCTGCGAAAACGCCGTCGATATCTTCGATTTCGTGTTTGTGTTTGTGTTTTCTGCGGAAGGAATAGAAATCGTTGCGAAGAATAGTGAAAAGCCACGCGCGTAAATTCGTGCCCGGTTTGAACTTGTCAAAATTTGTCCAAGCCTTGATGACCGCGTCCTGCACAATGTCGTCTGACAACGCCTGGTTGCGCGTGAGAGATAGTGCAAACGCCCTCATGGCAGGAAGATGTAACAGGATTTCCTCGCGCGGATCGAGCTTCTTCATCAGCAATCCCCATCGATAGCAGAAGCCTCGAACTCGGGAGATCGTCCCCTAAGGCGCGGAATTAACAGTATAAATCTCTCAGGTAAATCCTCGTTAAGCATTTCTTGATACGCTCTTCGCAGATTTTCGTCGATCTCGTGGAAGACATCTGGCGAATTTACCTCGCGCGACATAGCAGCACCTATTGGCAAGCGACCCTTTTAACAAGTATAGGTTGTATTGCCTACCTTTGCGACACTTATTTGGTTCCACAATGACAAACTTTTCTAACGAACTGGAAGCTCAACTTCCCTATCTTCGGAGATACGCCCGCGCAAAGACCGGAAGTCGTATGCGCGGCGATCAATTGGCCGAGGCCGTCCTGATGTCGGTTTTGACAAACGACGGTAACTTGGACATCAAGCTTGATCCCAAAATCGCAATTTTTCGTCTGCTTCAGGACTTGTGGGGTCAAAACCATGCCACCTTCATCGATGACCTAAGTGATCTTGAAGCCCGCGCACAAATGCATCTGGCAAAACTTGCGCCGGGCAGCCGCGACGCGCTTTTGCTGCAAGCGTTTGAGCAGTTCTCGGATACCGAAATTTCCACCATCATGCGGACCCCACTTGAAGAGGTCTCGGAACTACTTCGAGTTGCCCGGCTCGACATTGCGAAATCCATTGTGGGCCGCGTGCTAATAATCGAAGACGAGGCCGCCATCGCAGCCGAGATTGAAACCATCGTGACATCCATGGGCCATTCGCTCATTGGAAGCGCGCCGACAAAAAAAGATGCCATCCGGATTGCCAGCCAAGATGAGCCGGACCTTATTCTTAGCGACATTCAATTGGCTGACAAGACGTCTGGCGTTGATGCTGTCACCGAAATCTTGAGGGATTATCCCAAAAAGCCAGTGGTTTACATCACTGGATTCCCCGAGAAACTGCTGACTGGGATCGCACAGGAACCAGCATTTCTGATCACCAAACCTTATTCTGTCGAACAAGTTCGTTCTGCCGTCAGTCAGGCAATGTTCTTTTCGCCCAGGATTGTGTCCTGACCGGTTAGCTCCATCCGGCAGACCCGTGTTTCAGAAGGATCGGGACAACCAGTTCTTCTTCATCCGTCAGATGCCGGTCGAGGAAACGCGTCATCTCGGCCAAACCGTCGTGCATCTGACCTACGGGGTCGATCAGGACAGTGCCACTTTGCACTGCCGCAAGCACAGCATTCGCCGATGCAGCAAAGCCGTTTATATGACCATCAAGCGCGTGGTGATCCGCATCAAGGATATCGAAGCCACGTTCGACACGTTTTTCGAGCCCTTTGATCTGAGGGAAATAGTGCTGATCTTCGATGGAATGATGCCCGTGCAGTTCGCCCACAAACATCGATCCATAGCGCGACAAGTGCATTCCATAGGTTTGGGCGTCCATGTTCTTGTCCAAAGCGGCTTCTGCTTCTGTCTGCATGACCTCCAAAAGGCGACGGAACATCAAATGGCGATCCAGCCAAAATCGGATCAGACCGCTAAAGGCCGGATCGGCCTCCCAGGCCTCGCGCGGATAGGTCTCTAACAAGACACGTAACGGCTCGGGCAGACCTGAACGCGTCTCAAGCGCGTCGATTTCCTGTTTATTAACCATGTCCCTGCCAAATGGCTCCATCTTCTGAATGCGGATGTAGACCACTTGCACCTGACGATCCACATCGGTCCGCATAAAACCGGCACCACGGCGCTGCAAACGGCTTTTGCCAAGGGTAAACGCAGCCTGCGCAAAGCTGGCGTTTTGTATCCGCGGTCCAACTGGTTTTTTCCCGCGCAACACCGCTTGGCCTTTGCTTTGAAGGCGCAGCGCATCCCGGGGACCCAAGATACACCCGATGCGAATGTCGAGGTCGCAGACCTTCTGGCTGCCATCCGACGCGCAAAAGTGGGCCGGGTCTTTTTATCCAGCGAGGAGCTTTTTTCCTGCCCGCCCGAGGCCATCGCATGGCTGAAAGCGCAATTGGGCGCTGTTCAGGTCGATATCATCACGTTCCTGCGACGTACCGATACCTTCCTTGTGTCGTGTTACAATCAGAAAATGCGCCAGCCCGGAAACGGCTTTGCCGCACCGATACAGCGTTTCGTAAAGGCTCCGAGGCAAATCGCGCCCGAGATCGACTATCGCGCGTGCATCGGCGCATGGGCAGATGTCTTCGGCGACGATCGGCTTGCCTTAAAAACCTATGAGGCCGGCCCCCCTTTGGCCGCAACGCTGAAACATCTGGGACTACCGCCGGGTCTGCTGTCAAACGATCCGACGGTGAACCAAAGCGTGCCCGGCGCGGTTGTCGAGGCAATGCGCTATGCCAAGGCCATCGGTATGCCGGTCGATCGCCAACGTCGCTTGTTGAAACTGGCGTCCGAGGTTTTTGCTGAAGGCGCGCCGTTCTATTTTTCCGACCATGACCGAACACGCATCATTCAAGCTTTTGAAGACGACAACACCAGCATTTTCGGACGGTTTGGCATGGAAAACCCATATACGGCACAGGCGTTTACCCCAGTCGCACACCAGCAGGATTACAATCTGAGGCACAGCGACCTGCTGCGCCTGATCGACCGGCTTCTTTGAAAGTTATGAAAGCTAAGGATATGGTGCCCCCACACGGCATATAACAAACGTCCAAGAGCGTATCTCATCTTCCCATGTTGTTCTGATAATCCATTGAAATCATAGCTCAACACTTCACTTTTGCCCCGCAGCGTCCCATAGTGTCTCTGAGTATTGCAGAAGAAACAGGGGAAAGGTCAGGGGAAAATGGCGACCGGGCTTAACAGGATCAAAAACCCAAACGCTGCAAAGGCGCTGGGATTGGGAAAACACGCTGATGGGGGCGGGCTGTACCTCTACCACACAAAGGCGGGCCGCTCGTGGATCATGCGTTACACCCTTGGCGGCAAGCGGCACGAGTTGGGCCTTGGCTCCTTCGATGCAGTGTCGCTGGCCGGTGCGCGTGAACAGGCAGCAGGGATACGCGCGATCCTTGAGCGTGGCGGCGACCCAAAGGCCGAACTTAACGCACAAAAACGGGCCCTCAAGACAACCATAGACCGCAACGCGCCAGATGCGCAGGGGCGCCGTAGACTGTCCAATGTGATTGACCGGACCTTTGAGGCGCAGAAAAAATCTCTAAAGGATGGCGGCAAGGCTGGACGCTGGCTGTCGCCTCTGGACACTCACGTTATTCCCAAGCTGGGCAGACGGGATGTTGAGGCCATTACCCCGCAGGATGTGGCCGACACCTTGCGTCCGATATGGCATCACAAGGCAGACGTTGCCCGTAAGGCCATGCAGCGGCTTGGCAAGGCGCTGGCCTATGCGCGGGCTGAGGGCCTTGACGTGAGGCGGGACATCACCGCAGACGCCCGCGACATTCTGGGCAGACAACTGCGCACATCTAAGAACATTCCCGCAATGAATTGGAAACAAGTGCCAGACTTCTATGCCACCCTTGGCAGAGGTTCTGTTGACCTCTGCCTGCGTCTCTTGATCCTGACGGGGGTTAGGTCCCGGCCAGCCCGTTTTGCGCATGTTGAACAGTTCGACGGTGACCTATGGACCATCCCGGCCCATCTGATGAAGGGAAGCGCGCAACAGGCGCAGAACGATGAAAACGACTTTGACGTACCCCTGTCGCCTGAAGCTGTGGCCGTGGTCGAGGCTGCAAAGGTGCTGGCGGTTGATGGCCAGTTGTTCACAGGTCCGCGCGGCAAGGTAATTTCGGATATGAGTATGAGCGCCAAGATGCGCCGGGATTGTCTGGACGAAAGGCCGCATGGATTCCGTGCTAGTTTCAGGACGTGGGCGGACGAAGAAACACGGGCCAGCTATGAGGCCAAGGAAACGGCTTTGGCCCACAAGGTTGGGTCTGTGATCGAACGCAGTTATGCCCGCTCAAACCTACTCGACCAGCGCCGTGCGCTGCTTGACCAGTGGGCCGCATATGTGACCTGTCGCGAGGCATCCCGTGTGGTCCCGCTTAGGAGGCAGCAGTGAAACAGCCTGATCCGAATGAAGGCAGCCCCATAACAAACGAATTTATAGAGAGCATTTTAAAAGAGCTAGTCGATAAAATCTCAATACCGGACCCATCTGAGGAAATGCCAGGCGGATACCTGATTGGGGTCTTTGATGTCGGTTTCGAATGGGCTCATCTCAAGCAACCTGATGCACTTGGCCGTGAGAAAGTGCGCGTTCATATGATTGAAGAAGAGCAAGCTGAAGGGCTTGTGAAATTGGCAGAAAGGAACACGGACGCTTTCGATTTAGCCTGTTACATAGGCGGATCACACTGGGGTCTTACGGGGAACGGTAGTGCGTGCAGCGAGTTCCATCCGGGCATTTTCCGCAGGAGTTCTTTGCGGTAAAATCAAACGACCTAAGCGAAAGGGAAGGCCCAAAGGGGCACAGACTTACTTGCGCATTTTGCAGTGCGGCCTTTGCAGGTGGGTCGCGGACAACTCAACCCTCACCCTGACCCGCAATGCCTCGCCGAGTGGAGACGCAGCGAGTGCTTGCGACTTGGTTGCAGCAGCTTTTTCAGAGGCTGGGATGATCGACCTGAATGATATCTACGGATTTTGGGTCTGAAATGCTCATAGGAAATAATAGGCCGTTTCAAGAACGCTGAAGGTTTGTGGAAGGAAAATCCCCTTCGGAAACGGCTAGCGTGATCGAGTATGTGAATCAACAGCAGACCTTTGAGAGTTAAAGGTCATTGTCCGTTCCGTCCGCGACTCAGTCATTCACCCAATTTCAGCGAATGTCCCGTACCGATAGAAGCAGCCGTTCAAGCGTGAATTTTCCGAACGACACCTCACAATGACTGCTTAAGGTGATGAAGCGGTCATCTGAGTGATTTACTCAGATGACTGCATCGAGCCCATAATGGTCATTCATTTCTAGTGCTTCATATGCAAGCCGCAACAGCAGAGTTGTCACTGCGTTTGTCCAACTGAGGCACTACGGATCAGAAACCGGACAATCAGACGTGAACTTGCGGCAGACGGCAACTGAGCTTGCAAGCAACGAAATGACCCTGTTTTCGCATCTCTCTATCTCCGCGAGGTCAATATCAAAGTATCTGGATGTTAGCAGACGATCTGCCGTCTTAGAGAAATGTGCCACTCAAACCGAACGTCGCCTCGTTCACCCCGATAATGAAGCCTGCCGGCAGACTAACGAGCAGAAAGAGCGGTTTGGATTTTTTTGTTTCTTTTGAGGATGCGGATTTCATCTCATCTAGCATGCCAGAACTCGTGACCTCAAACAAAAAGAACGTGAAAACATGCACGAACCCAATCGGGATAAAGTAAAAGATAACCGTCTGCAAAAACGCAGGCTCTTCGAAGCCCACCCACGCAACAACAGCCAGCCCAAGCAACGCTCCCACTATCATTAATGCAAACCAAATTAGCCAGTCACCAATCTGCATCTTACGGCGGTCGCTCATATGTTTGTGCCTCGCAAATGCAGGATCCCGCATCACAAAACACCTGTGGTGCACGCTTGGCAAGTCTTTCGTCCAGCATCGATTATGCTGCATCAGCAAAGGTCGAAGATCTAATGTCGGTTATGTCCCGCGAAGCAGTCCTTGAAGGCACTTTTGCCCCTTCAGAACCTGAGCGAAAGCGTCGGATGTCCGCTTGGAGCCCAAAGTGCATGACGGTATATCTAATTCAATGAGCACATTTTGGCATCTGTTTACGCAAGCCCTTCGCTTCAGCCCACAGTTTTTTTTGATACCCTGGAATCAATCTCGCGCGCGTCCTCGGCAACAGCCGGCAGGTCGAGACGCGTCTATCGCCCGCTATCCCTCGTTTTGGTTGCTAACTGGCGACGGCAAGTCGCCGTTGGCGCATCCACCTATCCAATGCGCGATGCCACTGTCTTGTGAATCAAGGACGGCTCGGGCCCAGACTGCGCCGCAGACACCGTTGCACATCGGGCAATCCCGGACCATCGCACCTCCACCACATTCCGCACATTTTGCAGAATGTCCGCCTTCCGCCCAATTCGCCCCGCACGTCCTGCAAATCGCCATAATATTAGTGTCTCGTAAGTTTTGCACGAAGTCTCATTTGGATGCGATCCGAACTGGTGCGTCGACTGCACCAATTGCACTTGGCACCATCGGAGCCCACCCTATATCCAACTCTTCTCAGTTGCCTGCATGAAAATCAAAATTTTTCGCCCGGCCGCAGGCGACCTGTGCCCTGCAGAACCCTGGTAGCTTCAGCGGAAAACGCGCCGTCGTCCAAGCTCGTTAGGTCAGAATAGTTGCTGCCCAGTTTTCGAGGCCCTCCGGGAGAGGTAAGAAATGCTGGGATCTGACCGCCAAAAGCGGTGTCATCAGCGACTTTTTCCGTTGCATCCCTAAGGATGTGGTAGATCATTTCTTTTTCGTTTCTGGTGAGGTCCGGCCTTGTGGCCGCAAACCGGTTCTGGAGCGTTCGTGCTGCTTGCGATGCATCTGCCCAGCCCTGGACGTCCTGTACTTTTCTAAAGCCGCCTTTGTCGAGAAACACGACTCTGTGTCCGGTGCGTGTGGTCGAATCTGCCACGATATCGAAGTTTCCTGCCTTTAGGTCTGTGTAGACATACCCGCGGGCATTCATCTCCCGAACAGCAGCGGACAGGGTCAGCGCTTCTGCTTCAGTGATTTCGCTACGGCCCTGTTTAGCCATCCGATCCTTGAAGCTGCTGTAGCGATTGGTCGGGTCGGCAGATTCCGCAACGGTAACGAGGTACTGTCTCCCGTCGGACGTCTCGATGATCTGGCGCGACTCGATGCCGGTCACATCGAAAAATTCAGCATCTTTGGCGACATCAGTGGCCAGACTATGCCCCACAACATCTTCCAAAGCGTCAATCGGGCCATCTTCGAGTTCCGCGATCTTGATCACGGTGGGTGGTGGGCCGTCGCTGTGTCGATACACTCGGGAAGACCCCCCCTCGCCCAATTTCTTGTCCTTGCTGAGGAACACAATTTCGTCGTCACCAATTATCAAAAGTGAATCTGTGACTTCACCGTCCACTCTTGGAATGGAATCCAGCTGTTTCGCGGCTGGTCCGGTCAGACTGTCAAGATCGGACGGCCTGCGCGACCGGGCCACGGACTGAGTTGCATCGCCGAAGTCCACATCATCGTAACGAAGCGTTTCGTCGTTGGTACGGATGTTGTGACCGCTGCGTGACTCGCATACCTGAGACTGTACATCCGCCCGGGACGCAGGCTCGGGGGCTGTTCCACCTAAGTCGGACTTGCCTAAGGATTTCTTTACAGCTTCTGCAGTTTTTGGCGCAAGACGGGCAACATCTGCTGCAGTTTCCAATGCCTTGACTGCGGAACGGACAGCAAGTTCTTCAGCCGCAAATACCTCAGCGGTTGTAACGCCGACAGCCTTGATGCCCTCTCGAATTCCATCCTCGCCCATTCCGGCGTAGCGGGAGAATGCCTTGTCGGTGTCGGCAATCTTATTGCGAAGCGCCTTGTAAGCCGCATCAGACATGACACCATGCAATTCGCCCGGAGACATACGCGACATGGATTCATAAGCTTCAGCCGCTGCGCGAAGCCTTTCGTCACCGAAGACATCCAGCTCACGATTGGTGAGGGATTCTTGCGCGGACTCCAATATCTCACCAGTGAACAGGAAAGCCTCGGTCGCAGCATCAATCGCTTCGCTGCCGACATTGGCGCCGCCTTCCAACAGACCCTCTGCATAGGCCGCCATCCGTTTGGCCCGCAACGTCGGATCACGGATTTCGTCCATCATCGTCTCACCGACATCCATCGCAAATTGTTTGGCGCTGGGACCACCTGTCGTCGACGACCCGCCAAGCGTAAGCGCATCACGCAAAGCCTGACGACGTCCAAACTCGGCACCGGACTTCATTGCCTGGTCATAGTGAAAGATTGCCCCCGCATCTTTGCCTTCAGCTTCGATAAGCTGTTGAATGTCAGTGGTTGGTCCGATCCCATCGCGTTTGTTTCGCGCCATGAGACGTGCCTCTACGGCTTCATGCACCTGCATCGTTCCCTGGACATTCCTAGACCAATCATCGCGCGCTTCGGCCAATCGGCCCCGATTTTCGCGGACCACGTCGGCAAAGTCTGATCTTCCTTGCCGATCGGCGGTCAAAGCCATCGCATCAAGGGCCGCAAGTTCTTGAGCATAAGCACGTTCGCCCGCCAAAAGCCGAAACCGATACGCCGTCCGCTCACGTCGTGCCGCAATTAATTCATTTCGGCGCGCGTCTTCCTCTGCCGCCAATCTTGTTAGGTTCGACTTGATTGCATGGAGTTCTGACTCGCGGTTCTCCTGCGCCAGGTTGCCCTCGCGCTGTTTGATGCGTTCAGCGTCTTCATCAATCAAAGCCTCTATTCTGTTCTTTTCGGCCTCCAGAGCGACCAAGGTGGCTTCGGCATCGTCAATATCCGGCGCGTCATCGATCCATGCGTTATCTTCAGCTTTGCGACGCTTGATGTATGCCTTTGTTGACGCAATTGTCTTTTCGACTACTGCAAGCTGCAAGTTTTTCTGCGCCCGCCCGCTCAACAAATCAAAAAGAGACCCGCAACAACTTGCCAGAAATAACTTGGGCGCAGGTCGCGACATCTGGATGCCACTCCCTGCCAGTGGCACCCTGATCGGAGGATTGCGGCCATCCAATACGGCATTCATCTCGCGTCTTCCGACGGCTTGTGGCTTTTTCAACAGGCGGATCTGTTGTCCGAACAATACTTCGACTTTTCCTTGCTCGGACGGGGTCATGTCCTCAGGAAATTCCAGAACCGCTTGCCCTTCGGGGACAGGTTCCATTCGAACCGTAATGGGCTCACCCGGCACGAAAACCGGTCGAACGGTCAGAAGCATCGTCGCCTCGCGCTTGGCATCCGAAGGCGTATCTGCGTCGCCGTTCGCGTCTCGCAACGGGCCATTTCCGCGTTGGGTCGCACCAAGTTTTGCATTCTCGATATCTTCTCCAACACAGTCGATTGCACCGACAATGCTGTCGCTTTTGCATTCGATTGCCTTGCTCGGTGCAGAGATACGGCTGTTTTTGAACAGCCCGGTTAGCTGGTCGTCCTCGGATTCAAGAGGAATGACATAACGGACAACAAACGGGCGGCCCAGAAACTCGTTGCCGCGTCGATCGCATATATCGGACAGCGATTGCGCCTCGGCCAACGTAGACGCGAAAATAAAGGTGAGAAGAAACGCTAATTTAATCGAGATCTTTGACATGCGACGTGCCCCCATGCTCAACGTCCTGAAAGGCGCTCATTGAACGCAACCCGCGAAGAATGAAGAGCGTAGTCTAGCGACCATTGTAACGTTTCCTCCCACATCGCGATATGAAATTCCATTCCGATCCGAAGGTAGGTATTTGAAAGGTCTCCAGAATACGGCACCGAGAAAAGATGTACGCCGTCGGGCAGCGTCCTTTCATATGTGGCCTCCGATACAACTCCGTCTTTTTCAATTGACACACGGTCAAACATGCTCAGGCGATAGTTGTCGCGGTATTGATCTCGAGTTTTGTCATGCATTGCCGAAAAGAATGTGCCCGTCCTTTCGAACCAATTGATATTGCTTTGCACTGCAATCAAAAGCTGGTCGTGCTGTATCACCGGGACAATATCAACAGTCCCCAAAAACGTGATATCACCGTCGCCGCCGCCACTTCGAAATCTAAAAATTCTCCGTTCCGCGTCAAAGCCGTAGTACCAATTTGTGCTTTGAAATGAATTCGTCAGAAGCGCGTGATGAAGGAAGAAAATCTCACGGTAGTTTTGATCGGGAATGTCGTCTGACGGCAATTCAGCTCTAATCCATTCTTCGCTGTATGCACTGAACCCCGCCTCGTTGAATTCTGACGGGTCGTCAATTTCTTTTAACTCAGTGGCCGCCCGATGCGGGCGCACCCACCACTTTGGATCATAGTCCAATTTCGTGAAACGCCGCGCTTCTTCGTCCGCGGCGGTCTCCCTTGCCGCGTGCTGACTAACAAAATCTGACTGGCGGCAATGCGATGTCGCCAGATCCAGAACAAGAGCCAATCCGGCAGCGAACCCCTTCTTGCGGTCTTCTTCTGCGGTATCATAGTCAAACGTTGTACTCAGTTTGACTATGTCGGGCATTCGCTTCTGAACTTTGTGAATGATGTTTTCAAGCTTATCCTGGGAACGAAGTTCTAAGTTATAGCAAACATCCGCTCCGATATCGCGTGACCAGTGCCCAAGGCGCCGACGATCTCCTGCCGGGTCGTTGCCATAATATGCCAAAAGCACCGGAACCGGATCTTCGACAAATGGAATTATGCTGTTGAACTGCGCATGGGTAGGCACCGGCAAATCCATCAACGCCAGATCGTCCGGTTCACTGCTGTTAGAAAGAAGAGACAACCCAACCCCAGCACTGCGCCAAGCCGAACGGCTATAGGCATACCGTGACAACGGCTCGCCATTCATAAGCGACTTTTCAACTTCATCGGATAGCATCGAGAGGTGTTCGCGATAATCATCGGTAACGCGTCCGGCCCCCAAATGGAGCAACGTCGCCAATCCAGTCGCTCTGGCCGAATTCTTGGCATCTTCCAGTAAGCGCTGTCGATATTCATGCAAGAGTTCCATCGCATCCGGATCTCCGGTTCGCGCAAGGTATGTGATCAACCGGCGCGTAGATGCTGACGACAGATCCGTTTCAAGTGCAGCGGTCGCGGCCTTTCTGATTTGACTGTCTTTCAACAGGCCGAGGCGCTGTTCGATCCTCACGGCAGTTTCGACAAGAAAGGCATATTCACTTCCGGGCTCAAGCATCGCCAGGATCGCGCTGACATCACTTGCGTCGCCAAATTCAGACAGGATATCCGCCAATAGGTGCACCTTGCGCCGGGCAGATAGTTGATCGGATTTGCGGCCTTCGGTTTTAGCACTGATGTAAATGTCCATGAGGCCACTCAGGGATTGTCGGGCCAATTCCAAACCCCTGTCCACCTGCGCCTGATCCGCTGCCTCTCGGGCAATGGGAATTAAGGTTCGGCCATAAAACTCACGCGGTACCAAAGGTCTTTGACCCTCGATCAAGGCATTTAACTCTTCGACGCTTCTGAGCCGCAACGAGGCACCCCGGACCGGCATCCGGTCCTCGTCCAAATAGGCCAGAAACGGGACACCGATCGGCGGCAACGAAAGTTCAGTATCGGCGTCGAAGGCCTTATCCAAAAGTGTACGGCCCTCCGCCGCAATCGAATATTGCCCCTTCTTTAGAAATACCGGAAAGTCTTTGGGTTGGAGGAATGTAAGTGAACCGGCTTCATGGCGAAAGACGATAGTCGTGGCGTCATCCGCCCAGCGCCAACCCAGCTTTGGGGGTGCCAAATGTATCCGAACACCTTCAGGATCGTCTTTGGTTGTAATCGCATTTTCTGGAACCAATTTTGCCATCGCCGACAACGAAGCGGCCACGAGCAGTATCAGCGCACAAAAAACACGCAAAGTTGCCGAGCGAAAATCTGTAACCCGGAATCTGATAGGCATATAGGCCATGTGAGTCTTCCTGAGTCCCATGCGGCATTGTCAGACACCAGTTTACACGCAAAAGTCGGATTCGACAAAACAGGCGTAATCTTCGACAAGGATTGGCTCTGGCAGAGCACTCACATCCACCCACATTAAGCACCCCCAAAGCTGCCGACGTCTTGGCCGAATGACCGAAAGATTTTCAGTTCGGAACTTCGGTACGAACGGCAGCTTCTCTAATCGGGCGTTTTGGTCAAGTTCATTTCATCGTTTCGTTTCCGTCTTTTTGGGATCGTTGTCTCTCATCCGGGTCAAGCTTCTCTTCGCAGTCATTGTTGGTCCGGTTCGGTTGGACCGCTGCATGCATGTGTCGGATTGGTCGTGGAGCGCCCAGCTTAGTCTCGCGCTTCAAGTTGCGCAGCAGCCATTTTCGGCGTCATCCACAGACCTCGTCCGGTGAGGGACGATCCCATCATTGATCTTTGAAGGTTCAGTTCATGCGGCGCCCTCCAACGGTCTTTGACGGAACTCGGTGTTGTCGGCCCACATGCGATGCATGACGACGGCAAGCTTTCTGGCGACGGCGACGACGGCACGGCGGCGACCTTTTCGACGCATCAGTCGCAGGCCCCAGCTTTTGATCTCTGAGCTGGCGACGGATCGCATCATCATCGCGTTGGCTGCGGCGTAGAGCGCGGATCGAACATCCGGATCACCCGCCTTCGAGATGCGGCCCGGGTTGTCCATCTCACCAGACTGGTATCGTCGCGGTGTCAGCCCAAAATGCGCAGCAACAGTGCGCGAGCTGGTGAAGCGTTTGGGGTCATCCACTGCGGCTTTGAAGGTCAGCGCTGCGATCGGCCCCACGCCAGGGATCGCCATGAAGCGCAGGCAGGTGTCATCATGACTGGCGGCCTGCTTCACGCGTCGGTCCAGCTCCCGGTAGGTCTGGTAGAGCACCGCCCGCGCATCCAGCAGCGGCAGCAAGGCATGTGACAGGTCAGGGTCTGCTTCGATCAATGGCGCGCACGCGCTCATCAAAGGATCCCTGATCCACACGAGATGGCAAGCGCAAACCAAAGATCCGGAACAGCCCACGAATCTCGTTTGCCAGATCAATGCACTTCCTCTGGACCGCTTTGCGGCTGCTGAGCAGCGCCCGAACGCGCATGGGCTTCCCGGCTCTTCATATGAACGGGATTGAACCAGCCAGATCGCAGCACCTGCGCGATCCCGCGCGCATCTGTCTTGTCGGTCTTGTTGCGCATCGCCGACAGTGCCGCATTCACTTGCCGCGCTTCCATGCAGACGACGTCAAAGCCAGCGGCCTGCAGCCCAAAGAACAGATGCTGGCTCATCGCGCCGGCTTCAAAGCCAATCGCGCAGATCGGAGGCAGTAAAACCTGCCAGACACCGCACGATGTCCTCAATCTCGCAAGCAACCGAGCGCTCAAGAACCGCTCTGCCATCTGCATCAATCACGCAAACAGCAACCGACCGCAGCGACACATCCAATCCAACATAGTAATCCATCTCGTTCTCCTCAAATTGCAGAAATACACTGCAACTCTATCAAGAACCTGACCCATCAACTGGTCAGCCCGATTACCCATGCTTTGTCCGGATACTGTTGAAGAAGTCGGTGTTTGTTGCGGCTTTGACGGGTTGTCAGAATCGAGCCGAGCGCCAGCCTTCCTCACGCCGGCGCTGGTGCTGGCACCAACTTGGCCAGTTTGCGGAGGTTTTGAGCGGTTGCAGCGAGTTGGAACTGTTCGGTTGCGCCTTTGGGTCCTCGGAGCCGCATCATTCGCAGGCCGATGTATCGTTTGAGGTGGGCAAACAGCATCTCGACCTTTCGTCGCTGGATGAACGAGGTCATGTAGGCGTCGGTTTTGCGGATGTCGCGGGCGACGTCTCGTGCGGCTTCGTGCACGGACCGCAGCACTTTTCTGCGCAGGTTGGGTTGGGCAGCATTGCGGCTTCAACGGACATGCATCGCAATCCTGTTTGCACGCGCGATACCTGATCAACCCATCTTTGCTGACATTCGTTGACCGCGGCTTTGAGAACTTGCGGCGATACGTCTGCAGCGTGTTTCCGTCGGGGCAAGTGTAGCTGTCGGCGGCGGGATCGTAGGCAAAGTCCTCCCGCGAGAATGTGCCGTCGGTGCGTTTGGATTTGTCCCAGACCGGGATGTGTGGCGCGATCTTGCGGTCCTCGACCAGCCAACCCAGCATCTCGGCCGATCCGTAGCCTGTGTCGCCGACAAGCTTGTCGGGTTTGATCCCGAAGCGCTCATGCACCCGGTCAATCATGTCCCTTGCTGCACGCGCCTCGGCGGGCCTGATCGGAGCCGTCGGTTCAACATCCACAATGACGGCATTATCCAAATCCACCAGATAGTTGGTGGAATAGGCAAAGTAGGCGGCACCGCCGTCAGCCCCAGTCCAGCGCGCGGCGGGTCGACAGGTGAGATATATTTGGGAATGGCCTCAGTTGATGCGCCGAAGGCCGCATCGTCGAGTGTCTCAAGATACTCATCCACGGCGCGGGACGTCAGGTCCGGCGGCAGACCTTCCTTGCTATCAACGCCACGCGTCTGATTGGCATTCGCCGGGATCAGGCTGGCATCAACGCCAAAGCTGTGACCACCGACCAGCCCCTCATCCATGCAACGCTGCAAGACCGTCTCGAACAGGTGCCGGAACAGGCCGCTTTCGCGGAAACGACCGTGGCGGTTCTTGGAAAAGGTCGAATGGTCCGGCACCGGATCAGCCAGATCGAGCCTGCAAAACCACCGATACGCCAGATTGACATGCACCTCTTCGCAAAGCCGCCGCTCGGACCGGATGCCCTGGCAATAGCCAAGCAAAAGCATCCGGATCATCAGTTCAGGATCAATCGAAGGACGGCCATGTGAACTGTAAAACGGCGCAAGCAACGGTCGCACTTCGGTCAGGTCAAGGAAGCGATCAATCCCGCGCATCGGATGATCCTGCGGCACAAACTCTTCAATTGAGAACTCATAAAACAGCGCGCCTTGCGCCACTTGCCTCGGTCCCATCATCGCAATGCCCTCCACTCTCAAACGAGTGAATCAGGACAGCGGCAACCAATCAACTGACTTTTTCAACAGTA
>CAWJDD010000011.1:0-116887 GCA_963841595.1 uncultured Alphaproteobacteria bacterium
AGGCGTTATAAGAGGTCCGCGGATCGTAAAGCTCGTCGTAATAGTCCGAGGAAATCCAGGTTCTGCGATAGAAGCCGTTATAAGCGCGCCATTTCATCGACATCTGTGACCACATCAAGCTTTGCTTAAGCGATCTCCTGCTTGGGGCGTCGGGCCACAGCCAGACTGGCTGTCCCAGCAACGGTCATCCATGTTCCAGAATTCGTTATCATTGTCTTCAACCCAAAGCCAGTGGTCATTGTTGCTCCAAGTAGACATCGCTCATGCCTTCTTTGTATGCGTCCTTCAGACGGTACTGGGTCGTGTTGATACCATCGGTCATCACCACAACAAATTTCAGCGAGTTGCAGCGTTGTTGTAAGCATGCGGGCGCGGTGCAAAGGCCGCGTCGACTTCGACGTTAGCATCAGCGATCATTGCATTCAGTGAGGCGTTCATCGAGGGGTCGAGCAACGCAGCGCCCCACTTCATGGCCACGTCAATCGACGTATTGCCATTCGCGGTCAGATCATCAATCTGCAGACTTTCAGCGCCGTCGCATTGTTGGACCAAGGTAGGATGTCTACATAGCTGGCATTGCGGCATACCGGATAGTACAGCGAACGGCTGCTGTTATAGCTGCGCCATGGGTCGAAATGGGCAGTTTGCGACAATGGGATAGGGTCAATGAACGGCACACCTTCAGCGTTCATGACGGCATTGTTATTCGCGTCGACCCGCACTTGGGTCCGCTGAATCGCAGTTGTATCATAGTCGGCGGCTTCAAAATTAACGCAGTGTGAAGAGTTGTGATTGTGCTCGGTGACTAGCGTGCCCAAAAGCTCGGGACCGGCAGATACCTGCGTCGAGTAAGGCACCAAAGACACTGATACGCGGTCATCGTCTACCCTGCAAAATCCCATCGACGAAGTCCTTCGCCGCTGTCTGCATGTTTGCAAGCTTGCTGCCTGATCCCATCGAGCCGGACACGTCAAGAATAAGGGAAACTTCGATATCGTTCACGGCTTCTTCCGCTTTCTCCGATGCAGCACTGTATGGAAGGGAGTTAACACCAACCAGGTTCATCAGCAGCGTATCGAAGGAGGCACTCACGTTGACCGCGACCTGACGACCGGTGATGACCGGCGCCGTTCCAATTTCGACCACTGTCACGTCATCGAGGCTGACGATGATACCGACCTTGGCAAGATAGTCTTGTACAACAGTCTTCGGATCGACTGTCTGGTTCAGGTTCGCAGCCGCAAGCACAGCGCGGTCAGTCGAGTTCTGAATGTGGGTTCGCTTATTCTCGTACAGCATCAAGTCTACGGCAATGCCGCCGAACATGAGCATACAGATGAATATGAAAAGCGAGAAAATGATCAAAGAACCATCTTCGTCCCTTCCAAAACGCCGGATATTCTTACGTGTTGTCGCCACTGGACCGCCCGTAACCATAACTTTTCCCTCGCAAACAAAACTCTGTCAAAATCGATTGCTATATACTCGTTAAGTAAAATGGCAGCATCAGGGCGAAAGGGGACGTTTTGTGAGATGGTGACGGGATTTACCCTGCTTTTTTGGGATTTACCCTGCTTTTTTCGAATACTTTCAAAAACAAAAACGCACTGTTTCCGCCTAGAGCGTGTTGCGGCCTTTCCGATTCAGGATTTCCCGACGGGACTTGATCTGTGATTTCCTGTTTGCATAGCAGATATGGGGGTATGAAATGGGCAGACCACATCCTATGGCTCTTCGAGAGCGCGTTGTCGCTTTTGTGGAGGAAGGGTATTCCCACCGTGCGGCGGCGGCGCGGTTTCGGGTTTCTGTGAAGTTCGTCAACGACATGGTGATCCTGAAGCGTGAAACAGGTAGTCTGGAGCCGCGCGCGCAGGGCAACGGCGGCGGCCATGGCAAGCTGGCCAGTCTTCGGGGTTGGATCGAAGCGCGGATGTTGGCAAAACCGGATCTGACCCTGGATGATCTGGTGTTGGAGGTGGCGGATGGTCATGGTGTCACAGTCCATCGCGTTTCGGTCTGGCGTGCCCTGCGTAGCCTCGGCCTGACACACAAAAAAAGACCTCCAAGCCGCCGAACAGAAGCGGCCTGAGGTCCGGCAGGCGCGCCTTACCTGGATCACACGGCGTCAGCCTTTCATGCGCAACCTGTTGCCGCGCATAGGTTTCATCGACGAGACCTCGCTAAAGACGAATATGGCCAAAACCACCGGGTGGTCTCCCAAAGGCGCACGCCTGACCGACCATGCGCCTTTTGGCCACTGGAAAACCCAGACATTCATCGCCGCCCTGCGCCATGACCGGCTGGATGCCCCTTGGGTCATCGATGGTGCGATGAACGGCGAGCTGTTCGATCTCTACATCGAGACCCAGTTGGCGCCGACCTTGCAGAGCGGCGACGTGATCATCCTGGATAACCTGTCATCGCACAAAAGCCTAATTGCAGCCGCAGCCATGAACGCTGTCGGCGCATGGTTTCTGTTCCTTCCGCCCTACAGCCCAGACTTGAACCCTATCGAGATGGCGTTTGCAAAGCTGAAGGCCCTGATCCGCCGAGCTGCTGCTCGCACCTACGATGAACTGTGGAAGGCTGTTGGCCATGTCTGCGACCTCTTCACCGACGAGGAATGCTATAATTTCTTCAAGGCTGCAGGATATGAAACCAATTGAACGCAACCCGCCTAGGTTACAAAAAAAAGGGCCGGCAGATGCCGACCCCACAGGAGTGACTCGATTTTTCGAGTTCAGTTCGCCTGACGCCTCAGAAACGCAGGGATTTCGATGCGTTCCTGATCTTCCGACATCTCGGAATATGGCTCGGCTGCCCGGCTGACCGGTGGTTGCTGGCGTCCTGTTTCTTGTGCGCCCGGGGCTGCACCGGACATCCGGTTGATCAGCGTGTTAATCCCGAAACGCGGCCGCTCTTGCTCGACTTCGGGCAATGCTGGGCGCGACCTGCTATACGCCGCTTCGCCAGGCGTATGCTGCGCCATCGACCCGGGCGCACGGCCCGTTGCACGTTCAAGCCGTGCCAAGGCTTCTGGCGAAGGCGTTCCCGCTGGTCGTGATGTCGCGACAGCTGCACCCTGCTGCGGCTGCGGTTCCGGCTGATAGGCAGGCGGCGGCAGACCATCGCTTGCAACAGGCGCTGGTTGTGGTGCCTCGAACAGGCTGGGTTCTTCATAGGCCGGAGCAGCGGGAGCCGCCGGGGCTATTTCTTCCGCCGGCATATGCACGGGCTGAGCAAGCGGTTCGGCCATCGAGCGACGCTCGTGTGTGCGCTCGACACCTACGGCGGCATCGATGCCGGTTGCCACGACGCTGACACGCATTCTGCCAGACATACCCGGGTCCATGGTCGAACCGACAATGATGTTCGCATCGGCATCCACTTCCTCGCGGATGCGGTTTGCCGCTTCGTCGAGTTCGAACAATGTCAGGTCGTCGCCACCGGTGATGTTTATCAGCACACCTTTGGCGCCCTTGAGGCTGATCTCGTCCAACAGTGGGTTGGCAATCGCCTTCTCGGCGGCCTGAACGGCGCGATCCTCGCCATCCGACCTCGCCAGTGCCCATCATCGCTTTGCCCATCTCGTCCATCACAGCGCGCACATCGGCAAAGTCGAGGTTGATCAGTCCAGGACGAACCATCAGGTCCGTGACACCCTTCACACCTTGGTGCAAAACGTCATCCGCCATGCTGAAGGCTTCGGTGAAAGTGGTTTTCTCATTCGCCAGCCGGAACAGGTTCTGGTTCGGAATAATGATCAGCGTATCGACCATCTTCTGAAGCGCATCAACGCCGTCCTCGGCCTGCTTCATACGTTTGGCGCCTTCGAACTGGAACGGCTTGGTGACCACCCCAACGGTCAGAACGCCAAGTTCCCGCGCAGCCTGAGCGATAATCGGTGCTGCCCCTGTCCCGGTGCCGCCGCCCATACCGGCTGTGATGAAACACATGTGTGCGCCAGCCAGATGATCGACGATCTCTTCGATCGTCTCCTCGGCCGCCGCAGCGCCAACGGAAGGCCGTGCGCCTGCGCCGAGGCCCTCGGTGACCTTCACGCCCATCTGGATTTTCGTCGATGCATTCGACTGCTGCAAAGCCTGCGCGTCCGTATTCGCAACAACGAATTCGACGCCTTCCAGCTTCTTTTCAATCATGTTGTTGACGGCATTACCGCCAGCGCCCCCAACCCCGAAAACCGTAATCCGTGGCTTCAGCTCGTCATGGGTGGGTATCATCAAATTCAACGTCATTGGTTCGTCCGCCTGTATTTTTTTTGTTTAGCGCGCCACCGGGCAGAAGCGCCTCCGTTGACCGGCCCTTAGGGGCCGTAGTCGGGTGAGGTGACTTTACCCAACGGCAAAGCCAAGGTCACCCCGAATTCGGCGCCCAAACCACGAAATATGGCAAGATTTTGTCTACCAGCCCCATCATGTCGTACCAACCGCAATATCCTGTGGTTTGACACGGGGTTACAACCGTATCTTCACAAAACACAGCGTCACAGCCGTGCATAGTGCACACCTATGGGTTGTACGTCACAATCAGAGGGGCCTGCTCTGCCCCTTCGCGGTTCTTTCCGAACCTTGTGGATAACTTAACAGATTCGCCAACACTTGTTAACGCTGAGTACCGCGTACGCTCGCCATTCCGCCGAGCCGTGCACTTTTGTACGTCTTTCGGATCCCGCAAATACCGTTTTGTACGTCCGAGCGTTCGCTCGGGTAGCCGGTCGGTAAACGCTCCGCCCGTCGTTAATGCGCACAAGCCATGCATCACCAATTGTCCTTGAACCATTTTACCGCCCGCTTCAGCGACCGCGGCGCGCCCAGTTCCGAAGGCATCTCAAAGTCCCACCATTCGTCCTGCGGGTGGGCGGCAAAGAGGCTCAGCCCAACAGCGCTGGCAAAGGCCGATCCGGTGGCGGCCTGCGGAAGACCGTGCACACGCAAGGGTCGCCCAACGCGGACCTGCTGGCCAAGTATCTTCGGCGCCAATGTATCCAGACCCGGGATCTGGCTTGCCGCCCCCTGTCAGAACGATCTGTTGCGACGGCAGATGTTCAAACCCAGCCGCATCCAGCCGCTCGCGCACCTGTTCCAGAATTTCCTCGATCCGGGGGCGGATGATGCCGATCAGTTCCGACCGGCTGACAGTGCGCCGGTCGTGTTCCCAATCGCCGGTTTCGCCGCCGATCTCGATCATCTCGCGGTCGTCCATGCCGGTGGCGACGACACCGCCGTGGAAAGTCTTGATCCGCTCGGCCACCGCCAGACCGATCTTCAGACCCTTCGAGATATCCTGCGTCACATGCTCGCCGCCAAGACGCACCGTATCGGCAAAGATCATGTGCTTCTTCATGAAGATCGAAATGCCGGTTGTGCCGCCGCCCATATCAATGCAGGCAGCCCCCAGTTCCTGTTCGTCTTCGACCAAGGCCGAAATGCCCGACGCGTAAGCCGACGACGCAAGCCCCGCCAGTTCAAGATCACAGCGCTTCAGGCAATAGATCAGGTTCTGGATGACGCTGGTATCGACCGTCAGCATATGCATGTCACAAGCCAAGCGCTGGCCGATCTGGTCGCGCGGATCAATCAGGCCCGAGCGGTGGTCCAGCGCAAAGTTGACCGGCTGCGCATGAAGGATCTCGCGGTCCGTCCCGTAATCCGGCATCTCACACGCCGCCAACACGCGGGCGACATCGGCTTCGCTGACCACATCGCTGTCCACGGCTACGATGCCCTGCCAGACCATAAGACCGGGGCTGCCCGCCCGACAGACAGGCGATCACGTGATCGACCCGCACGTTGGCCATTTTCTGCGCCGCTTGGACGGCGGTACGGATGGCCCGCTCGGTTTCCTGCACCGAGCAGGTCTCGCCCAGCTCGACACCGCGCGAACGTGTCGTGGCAGCACCGATAACGCGAAACTGGTTTGCCCCGCCATCGCACCGATGCCTTCGCCTTCGGGAACCCTTTCGCGCGCATCAAAGCGCAGGATCAGACAGGCGATCTTCGATGTGCCCACATCCAGAATGGCAACAACACCGCGTTGGATGGCTGCGCGCCGCATGGCGCGCATGGCGCGCTGCGAGTGATAGAGGTCTGTCATTCCTGCAATTCCTCTGGATCAAAATCAGTCTCAAAAAGGTTCTCGGTCGCCATGGCCCCAAGCCTCAGCACAGGGCGATGCGGATTACGAAAATCGACGGCGGCAATATCGCGGGCCAGAAGGTCTTGCGCCCGGTCAAGGGCGATGACCTTCTCCAAGGCCTGCACGGCGTTCTCCTCGGGCAGCATGATGACCACGTCGCGGTCCAGCACAACGTCCCAGCGCCGCTCGCCAACCCTCAGAAAACCGCGCAACCGGTCCTGAATTGGTGATCCCACTTGGAAGAGCGCCAAAGCCTCGGCAATCCCGGCATCCGCGCCCTGCCCTGCGACCAGTGGCAATTCGGGCCGCTCGGCCCGACCATCGATCGCGGTCACAAGATGCCCCTCGATATCGACCAGATGCAGCCCATCCTCCGCGCGCCAGACGGCAACAGGCATGCGTTCAATAACCGCGATCTCAAGCACGCCGCCGGTGCGGATGCGCACGGCGGCATTTGCCACGGCGTTCAACTCCTCGACGGTGCCGCGCAGATCGTTCAGGTCCAGATCAAAAGACGAAAGCGGGAAATCGAGCGACAGTATCTCGCGGATATCGGCGGCGACACGGGGCGAGGCATTTTCGACCGCCATCATGCGCACCATGAACTCGGGCCGCTCTTCGAACTGGCGACGAAGTTCGGACACCCTGTCATGGGCATCCTGAACGCGGGCTTCATCCGAAGCCCAGAACACGCCCAATGATGCAAGGATCAACACCGGCAGCCCATAGCGCAGGAACAGCCGCACACCGCGCCGCATCAGCAGCCGGTTCAGCTTGTAGGCAAAGCGCGAGGGGGCAGGATCCTTTATCGGTCGCATGAGGCGTCCTTTACGATCCAGTCGCAAAGCTCGGGAAAGCTGATGCCAACATGTGCGCGCCTGTTCAGGCACCAGTGACGTCGGCGTCATGCCCGGCTGCGTATTGGTCTCAAGTGCGATCAACCCGGCCAGACCCCGGCTGTCATCCCAGCGAAAGTCGGTCCGCGACACACCGCGGCACCCAAGCACCTGATGCGCCTTCAGGGAATGCGCCATGCAGGCCTCTGTGATCTCGGACGGAATATCTGCGGGCAAAACATGGCTTGATCCACCCTCGGCATATTTGGCGTGATAGTCGTACCAGCCCGTCGGTCACGATCTCGGTCACGCAAAGCGCACGGTCGCCCATGACAGTCGTGGTCAGTTCGCGGCCCGGAACATAAGCTTCGACCATCACCTGATCGGGCATCTCGGCGGCCAAGTTCGGGCGGTCGGTTCGCGGCATCCGACACGATATATATACCGACCGAAGATCCCTCGTTGTTTGGCTTCACAACATAGGGTGGTTTCATGACGTGACCCGCCTCGACCGCCGCCTTGGAAAAGAGGCCACTGTCGACCACCGGAATGCCCGCTTCGGCGAAAACCGCCTTGGTCCGCGTCTTGTCCATCGCCAGTGCCGAAGCCAGCACACCGGAATGCGTATAAGGAATCCGCAGCCACTCAAGGATGCCCTGAACGCAGCCATCCTCGCCCCAGCGGCCATGCAAGGCGTTGAACACGACGTCGGGGGCAAGCGCCATCAAACGCGCGGCGATATCCTCGCCCGCGTCGAGTTCGACCACGTTGTAATGTGCCTCCCGCAGTGCGATCGCGCATTCACGCCCGGATGAGAGCGACACCTCGCGCTCGGCCGATGGCCCACCTAAAAGGACCGCCACTGTGGGGGTTGCCCTGCTCGACATACCCGCCTTCTACCTGTCAATCTGCGAGCCTTTACGGTTCGCGTTTTTCGTTTTCTGCCTCTGGGGCCGGTTCGCCGACCCTCATGATTTCCCACTCTAATCTGATTCCCAAGCGCTGTAACACCCTTTCGCGCACCTCTTCGCCCAGACCTTCCAGATCGGCAGCTGTTGCAGTGCCGGTATTTTCCAGAAAATTGGGATGCATCGGCGACATTTGTGCCCCGCCAAGGCGTGGCGCCGCGCATGCCAGCGTCATCAATCACCTTCCAGGCTTTCAGCTCGTGACTGTCATCCTGCCTTGCCGGTTGAACTGAAACCAGCCGGATTTCGGAACGTCGAGCCTGCCGTCAGCGCCTTGGTCGGCTGCGTCGCATCGCGCTTTTCAAGCTGAAGCTGCATATGGGCAGCCAGCTTCTGCGGGATCACCGGCGGATGCGCGGAACACCGCCGAGACAATCACCGCGCCCTCCGGCAAATCGCTTCTGACGATACCGATGGTTCAGATCATCCGGCCCCAGCGTCGCACGACTGCCATCCCGCAACACAACATCGGCGCTGACAAAATGATCCGAGATATAAGACCCATAGCAACCGGCGTTCATCCGCACAGCGCCCCCGATGGCGCCGGGAATGGTCCTTAGAAAAGTCAGATCCCGGCCCGCCTCGGCGGCAGCTCTTGCAACCTGCGCATCCAAAGCCGCTGCCCCTGCGGTCACCAGATCACCGTCAATGCTGATATCGGCAAAGGCGCGCCCCAAACGGATCACGACCGCACGCAAACCACCGTCGCGCACGATCAGGTTCGACCCGACCCCCATCGGAAAGACCGGCTACATCGGCGGGCAAAGCCCGCAAAAAATCCGACAGGTCATCGACGTCCTTCGGCAGAAACAGCCAATCCGCCGGACCGCCCACCCGAAGCCATGTGACACCGGAAAGATCAAACCCGGAAACCAACCGCCCACGAACGTCGATGTCAGAAACATTGCCCATGAAATCGGGCTAGCACCCGAAACGGTCCAAGACAATTCGATTCAAATTGTCCTTCGTCTGTTCAGAAATATCCCGGGGGTGAGGCCATTGGCCGAGGGGGCAGCGCCCCCTTTACCTGTTCGACCGCTTGCGCAGAACCCAGCGGAACAGCGCGCCCACGGGCCAAGCCACAAAGACCGCCACGGCGGCCACCGGTGCGCTTGCCATCACTTGAGACGCCAGATCGCCCTCGCCGCCCTTCCCAAGATAAGCGAGATAGGCGACCGATACGCCAAAACCCAGCGACATGACGACGGCCAGAAAGAGAGACGGCAAGAAAAGCATCAGTGCCCAGCCTGCAAGGATGACATAGACAATGTTCATTTCAATTGAGGGTTCCATCTAGCCGGGTTCCTTCTGCCCAAGGGCGTTGCCAAGCCAGCGCATCAGAAAACGTAACGGCCAGCGCAGGATCGAACAGGCGGCGCCCAGAACAAGAAGACCGATCCACGGACCATTCTGCCAGAAGACCGCCCCCAGAAGTGGCAGGCCGATCGCGATCAACACATAGGCCGCAGGCCAGTGTTTGTGTTTTGACGGGAACATCCCGATTACATTGGCCAGCACCAGCCAGCCGAAGGCCAGGATCAAAGAAAGGGTCATGTGGGGATCTCTGGCTGCTCGCCACGGACGCGGCGCAGGAAATAGATCAACGGATTGCGGAACATCGAAAAGAAGGCAAAAGACCCGGCAGCAAAAATCCACCAGCGGTGCTCCATTGCGATCCAGCCAAGCAAAACCGGAGCGGCAATCAGCAGCGCGATTCCGGGTGGGTACTGACGGCGCATCGGAAGGAAAGCAACGAAAGTCGCCAAAAGCACCCAGACACAGCCGGATATCAGTGAAAAGCTCATAGGTCGTCTCCTTACTCTACGACCTATCGGCCAATTTCGGCAGGAGTTTGACCGTCCTTACAGATGCTTTGCTGTGGAAAACGCGATTTTTGGCCGCTTTTCTTCAGAAAAGCGAGAGTTGATCGCCAGATCTTGCAGGAGGGCAAAACAGGTCCGTCCGAAGCGGTGGAAGCTTTTTCTCCAACCCAAGGCGCTTTACGGCAATGGCAAAGCGGTGGGCCATCAGCTCGGCAAAAGCCCCCTCACCGGTCATGCGCTTGCCGAACTCGGGGTCATAATCCCGCCCGCCGTGCAATTCGCGTACGCGTCCCATCACGCGGGCGGCGCGGTCAGGAAACCGCTCTTCCAGCCATTCCCGAAACAAAGGGGCCACTTCCAACGGCAATCGCAACATGATCCAGCTTGCCGCGACCGCCCCCATCTCGGCAGCGCGGGCAAGGATGGCTTCCAACTCGTGATCTGTCAGGGCCGGCACGACCGGCGAGATCATCACGCGCACCGGGCAACCTGCGTCGGTCAGGCGGCGGATGGTTTGCAACCGGCGCTCGGGTGCGGGCACACGGGGTTCCATGGCGCGGGACAGATCGCGATCCAGCGTCGTGACGCTGATACCCACTCGCGCCAGCCCCATTTGCCCCATCTCGCCCAAAATGTCTGCGTCGCGCTCGATCAACGTTCCCTTGGTCACCACCGCAACGGGATGGCGGTGCGCGTAAAGCACCTCAAGAACGCGGCGCATGATGCGGTGTTTCTTTTCGATAGGCTGATAGGGATCGGTATTCGTGCCAATCGCAATCACCGCCGGGCGATAGGATTTGGCGCGCAATTCCTGATCCAGCAGGTCGGGCGCATCGGGGCGGGCAATCAGCCGGGTTTCAAAGTCCAGCCCCGGTGACATACCCAGATAAGCGTGGCTTGGGCGGGCAAAGCAATAGATGCAGCCGTGTTCGCAGCCACGATAGGGATTGATCGAGCGATCAAATGACAGATCGGGCGAATTGTTGCGGGTGATGACCTTGCGCGGACGCTCAATCGTGACCTCGGTCCGCAGCGGCGGCAAGCCTTCGTCGATGTCCCAGCCGTCATCGACTGTCTCACGGTCATAGGCCTCGAAACGCCCTGTGCGATTGCTTGATGCCGCGCGGCCGGGTGTGGGTGGTGAATGTCGCATTTCTTCAAAATAGAACAAAGAGCGAACAAAATAAATGGCATTTTTCCCCCTGATTCCCTTAACGGAAATCGTTCCAAGTATTCGACGCAGGGAATGGTAGGGGGAAGTTAAAAAATGAAAACAATGACGGCGACCGCCGGTATATTGTTGCTTGTATCAGCAACAATGGCGCCTGCATCCACCGAAACACTGGTGTTTGGCGACAGTCTTTCCGATGGAGGAGCCGCGCAAGCCGCAACTCTCGGAGCGGGTGGAACATGGCCAAGTGAGGTTTATCCAAACGGCCAATTCACCGACGGTGATACCTGGGCCACCAAAATCGGCTCCACTTTCGCATCGGGCTATAATTTTGCTTTCGGCGGTGCACGCGCAGTAGAAAACGGTGATGCGTCACCCGATTTCGCAGCACAGCGTGAAAGCTTCTTCGGATCGGGCCTTGATGCTTCAACAGTTTCGCAGGTGGCAATCTGGTTCGGCGGCAACGATTTCCGCGACCTGCTGTCCGCAGGTGTTCCGACACCTGCTGGCGTTGCTGCGGCTTCGGCCACGATTATCGGCGAGATCGTGACCGGGATCGGCGAATTGTCGTCCAAGGGTCTGACGGACTATGTCGTGTTCGGCATGCCCGATCTGTCACGCATCCCCGCAGTTGTGAACGAACCCATCGCCGGAACTGTCCGCGAAGCGGTTGATGGCTATAACGCAGCACTTCAGTCATCGCTCGGCAGCCTTGCAGGAGCGACAGGGCTGAACATCGACTTTCTCGACATTGTCGGGATCACAGATGCGGCATTCGCCGACGCGGCGGGCCTTGGCTTTACCAACCTGACCGAAGCCTGCATTGCCAATGCTGCGGAATGTGCTGCCAACCCCGGCCAGTTTTTCTTTTGCGACGACATTCACCCGACCGATGGTGTTCATTCCGTTGTCGCGGCCGCGTTCGAAGATGTGACCGCCGTGGTTCCGCTTCCAGCGGGAATTCCGCTGATCCTGTCGGCGTTTACCCTGCTTGGACTGACGTCTCGACGTCACAAGTCGCGCGCGTAAACGATTAGGTCGCAAATTGGCGTTTAAATTGCAGGGATTTGTACGTAAATCCCTGCAACGGCCTTTGGCGGAGCGCACCTAATGTCTGAAGAAGAAGATATCGTCCTGAGCGAGCTTGATGACGTCGAGCTTGTGCAGCAAATGTTCGATGATCTTTATGACGGCCTGAGAGAAGAGATCGAGGAAGCGACGAACATCCTCCTTGGTCGCGGCTGGGCGCCCTACAAAGTTCTGACCGAAGCGCTGGTCGGCGGCATGAAGATCGTGGGCGAAGATTTCCGCGATGGTATCCTGTTCGTGCCCGAGGTGCTTCTGGCGGCGAATGCCATGAAAGGCGGCATGGCGATCCTGAAACCTTTGCTGGCCGAAACCGGTGCCCCAACCATCGGCAAGATGGTGATTGGCACCGTCAAAGGCGACATCCACGACATTGGCCAGAACCTTGTGACCATGATGATGGAAGGTGCCGGCTTCGAGGTGATGAACATCGGGATCAACAACGCGGTCGATGCTTACGTTGACGCTGTGAAGGAATTCGACGCGGATATTCTTGGAATGTCAGCGCTTTTGACGACGACGATGCCCTATATGAAGGTGGTTATCGACGCGATGATCGAAAACGGCATGCGCGACGATTATATCATTCTGGTCGGTGGTGCGCCGTTGAACGAAGAGTTTGGCAAAGCCATTGGCGCCGACGCCTATTGCCGGGATGCGGCAGTGGCGGTCGAGACGGCGAAAGAGTTCATGGCGCGCAAGCACAACCAGATGGCTGCGGGCTGACCGTGATCTGAAGGAACGCCTTGCGGCGCGCAGTTTTGTTTCATTGGGCTTTGCCTTGCGCGCCTTGCGCGTCTCCAACGTGTTATAGACAGAAGAAGCGCTGAGGGAGTGCTTTTGATGGATGATGTGACGCTGACAGAAAAGGGACTGGCCCCTGAGGGGACGGGTCGGATTCTGATCCTTGGCTGTGGCGCCTTGGCGCGGGAAATTCTGGCGCTGACCCAAGGGTTCGATCACATTGATCTGCAGTGTCTGCCCGCAATCCTGCACAATCACCCTGAACGGATCGTACCCGCCGTCCGCGAGGCTGTTGCCAAGGCAGCAACACATTATGACCGGATTTTTCTGGCTTATGCCGATTGCGGCACCGGAGGGTTGCTTGCGAAGGCGGCTGATGAGCTAGGGGTGGAAATGATGCCCGGGCCGCATTGCTATGCGTTCTTCGAAGGCACGGAAGGGTTCGTGAAGCGCGCCGAGGATGAGTTTACCGCTTTCTATCTAACGGATTTTCTCGTCCGGCAGTTCGATGCTTTCGTGTGGGAGCCGCTGGGCCTTGATCGGCATCCTGAATTGCGGGACAGCTATTTTGGCAATTACGAAAAGCTGGTCTATCAGGCGCAAACCGATGACCCCTTGCTTGACGCCAAAGCGGAAGATTGTGCCAAGCGGTTGGGATTGGCGTTCGAGCGGCGGTTCACCGGCTATGGCGACTTGGAAAGTACCGTCTCGGAATTGCGCAAAGCCTGACGGACTTAACCTTATCTCAACCATGATCATGCGAATTGACGGGACGTTTCCGTTGGTGAGTTGTCCCCTTGCGATATTGGCCCGTTCTCTTGGTATTTCTTTCAGCCCTGCCCGTCTCGGCCTCTACGATTGGGCCTTGGCCTCCGGTCAACTTGCCCGTGCCGATGACCTCGGCAATTCATCCCTTTCAGGACGTTCTGACCGCTCAACTGGAAAGCTTCAACGACATTCCCGGCCCGAAAGAAGTTAGCCTGCCGCTGTTGCTGGCACATCTTTTCGGGCTTTTGGTATATACCTTTGCGATTGTCAGCGCGCTTGCGGGCCGTCGAAGTCGGCTTTACGCGCCCCGTGCCGCCGCGGCGATATCGCGAATACGCTGGACCATGGCGCGCACGCCGTTGGAACGCTGCGCCGACAGATGGTCGTTCAGGCCAAGACGGGCCAGTTCGGCGGGCGCGTCGACGGCCAGCACTTCGTCCGGGGTCAGATCGTCATATAGTGCAATCAGTATAGCAATCAGCCCGCGCACGATCATCGCGTCGCTTTCGCCCCGAAAATGAACCCTGGCCTGCGGGCCTTCGCCTTCGACGCTTGGCACCAGCCAGACCTGACTGGCACAGCCATCAACCTTGGTCGCAGGCACGCGCAAGGCTTCCTCCAAAGGGTCCATCGCCTTGCCCATGTCGATCACATGGCGATAGCGGTCTTCCCAATCATCAAGAAACTCGAAGGTTTCGGCGATTTCTTCAAATGCGTCTCTGGCCATAACGTGTCAGTTAGGCCGCCCGACCCAAAACGTCCAGTCGCGCTTTCCTTAGAGCTGTCTTTCCGCTAGCAAAAGGCAGGACGAATGAGGGACGGCACATGAATTCGCGGGCACTTGTCATTGTTGTTGCAGGCGCATTGGCGCTGTCGGGCTGTGCCCGGGTGGGTGAAAGCCGTCTTAATCCGTTCAACTGGTTTGGCGGCGGCAGTGAAGAAGAACGCGTCGTCACCGTCGAAGAAGTTTCAGACCCACGCCCACTGGTGGCCGAGGTGACGACTTTAGTGGTTGAACGCACACCGAGCGGCGCGATCATCCGGGCCACTGGCTTGCCGCCACAACAAGGTTGGTATTCGGGCGCGCTGGTCCCCGAAAGTGATGGGCCAGTGAATGGTGTATTGGCTTATCGGTTCCGTGCCTTCCCGCCGCTCACGGCGACACGGGTGTCGACCCGCCAGTCGCGCGAGTTAAGCGTCGCCGTGTCAGTCTCGACCATCGAGTTGGCCGACACGCGGGTGATCCAAGTGATCGGCGCGCGCAACGTGCGGTCTGTTCGACGTTAGGTCAGGCGTAATATCTGGCGGTCATATGGATCAGGTTCATTGACCCCGCGGCCTAATTCTTCGTAGATGCCGGAAACACGGGAGCCCGCCCATGCCGATCACCAACCGTCGTCCCACTGCCGAATTGCAGGCGCTGGATCATCGCCACCACATGCACCCTTTCAGCCAGCAATCCGGTTTTGCAGGCAAAGGCGCGCGTATCATCACTGGTGGCGATGGTGTCTGGCTGACCGACAGCGAGGGCGAGCGCATTCTTGACGGCATGTCCGGGCTTTGGTGCGTGAACATCGGCTATGGCCGGGGCGAGCTGGCCGAAGTGGCCGAACGTCAGATGCGCGAACTGCCGTTCTATAACACCTTCTTCCAGACCAGCCATGTACCCGCGATCGAACTGGCTGCGAAACTGGCCGAGCTGGCGCCCGGAACTCTGAACCAGGTGTTCTTCGCCAGTTCCGGGTCCGAAGCAAACGACACCAATATCCGGCTGGTCCGGCATTACTGGTCGCTGAAGGGCAAGCCTGACAAGACCGTCATCATCAGCCGTAAGAACGCGTATCACGGTTCAACGCTGGGCGGTGCTTCGCTGGGCGGTATGATCCCGATGCACCAGCAAGGCAGCCTGCCGATCCCCGGCATTCACCATATCAACCAGCCCGACTGGTACCTTGAGGGTGGCGAGACTGACCCTGCGGAGTTCGGCCTTGCAGCGCGCCCGCGAGTTGGAAACCGCAATTGCCGAATTGGGCGAAGACAAGGTCGCCGCATTCATCGCCGAGCCGGTTCAGGGTGCAGGTGGCGTAATCGTACCCCCCGAGACCTATTGGCCCGAGATCCAGCGGATTTGCGACGCGCATGACATTCTGTTCATCGCCGACGAAGTGATCTGTGGCTTTGGGCGGACCGGCAATTGGTTCGGGTCGCAAACCGTGGGCTGGCGGCCGGACATCATGACCATCGCCAAGGGGTTGTCATCGGGGTACCAGCCGATTGGCGGCTCGATCATTTCCGACGAAGTGGCCGATGTCATCGGCTCGGACGAATTCAACCACGGCTATACTTATTCAGGCCATCCAGTGGCCGCTGCCGTGGCTTTGGAAAACCTGCGCATTCTGGAAGAAGAGCAGATCATCGAAAAGGTCCGCACCGAAACCGCACCCTATCTGGCCGCGAAATGGCAGGCGCTGGAAGATCATCCGCTGGTCGGAGAAGCGAAGATCCTCGGCATGATGGCATCCATTGCTTTGACCCCGGACAAAGCCGCGCGCGCACGCTTTGCGGCCGACACCGGAACGGCGGGCTTCATCTGCCGCGAGCTCAGTTTCGCCAACGGTCTGATCATGCGCCACGTCGGTGACCGGATGATCATCGCGCCACCTTTGATCATTTCGGAGGGCGAGATCGACACGCTGATCGAACGCGCTGTGAAGACGCTGGACCAGACCCATGCCAAGTTGCAGGCCGAGGGGTTGATGGTGGCGGGTTAAGGCTTCGAAAGGCCGCTAAGCCACCAGCGGCAATCAAAGTTTCGGCGACTGTCCTGAACACAAAGAGTTACTCTTTAGGCAAGTGTATTTTGGCGTGGAAAGCTATTTGGATTTGTGGATAGTATTTCCGCACACTTGGATGATGACCTTCTAAAGCAGGTTCAGGAAGTAGAGTTTGGTCAATGGGAGTTGCCCTTTGAAGCAATCTTAATTGCTTTGACAAAACTCGACCGCGACGATGTTGCTCTAAATTTTGAACATGCTCAGGAACTCGCTGATGAAGCAGGGTTAACTGATGAAGGTGTTCTTGATCCTGAAAGCTGGGCGCAATTTCTGACTTGGCACCGGAGCTAACAAGGGCTTTGAAGCGACTTCTGTCGCCACTTAGCATGATGAACACTGCTCGAACTTGCCTGACGGCGATCACAAGACACACACTTCCGGAATTCCGGTGTTATAACGACCCCTTGTCCTGCCAAAAAGAAGCACCGCCCAATGCCATCTGACCAGACCATGATCATCGGAATTTTTGTCGTCCTCTTCGTGTTACTTGTCTGGGGCCGCATCCGCTATGATCTGGTTGCCTTCGGAGCGCTGGTACTGGCAGCTGTTTTGGGACTGGTTCCGGCAAAAGACGTCTTTTCGGGGTTCGGGCATTCGGCTGTCGCTATTATCGCCTTGGTGCTTATCGTATCGCGCGGCCTTGTCGGCTCGGGTGCCATCGAAAAACTTGCGGCGCGGCTGTTGGATTCTGAAAGACCCCTGCCCTTGCATATTGCCGTGATGGCTATTGTCGGCGCGGGCTTGTCGGCGGTGATCAACAACGTCGCAGCACTTGCCCTTTTGATGCCGCTAGACATCGACACCGCCACGAAGGCGAAGCGCGCGGTAAGTCTGTCGCTTATGCCGCTGTCATTTGCGACCATTCTTGGCGGAATGATCACTTTGATCGGCACGCCGCCCAACATCGTCATTGCCGCCTATCGGCAGGACGTTCTTGGCGAGCCGTTTGGGATGTTCGATTTCGCACCCGTTGGCCTGGCAGTGGCCCTTGTCGGCATTGCATTTGTCTCATTGGTTGGTTGGCGTTTTCTGCCAAAACGCGAGGGCGCATTCGAGCAGGAAACCGCATTTGCCGATGGCCGCTATATCGCTGAACTGCGCGTGAGCGAAAAGTCGATTGAGGAAACGTCGACTATCTCCGATCTCTATCCTCTCGCGGATGATCACGATATTCATATTTTGGGGCTTGTCCGGCACGGCAAGCGTCTGCCCGGTTTCGCCGCAAAGCAGGAAATTCGGGCTGGCGATTTTTTCGTCGTCGAAGGTGAACCAAAAGCGATTGAAGCCTTTATGGGGCAAGCCGCGCTGGAGTTTTCGGGGTCTGAGAAACATCCAGGTCGCGTGACTTCGGGCGGATTGACCCTGACCGAAGCGATTGTCCCCGAGAGCGCACGGATTGCCGGGCGCACGGCGCGGGGGCTGAAGCTTCTGTATCTGCATTCGGTCACCCTTTTGGGGGTCTCGCGAAACGGGCGGCGGTTTACTGATCGGGTGCGCCTTCTGACCATCAAACCCGGTGACGTTCTGCTGTTGTTGGGCGACGCTGAGCGAAACGCGGCGGCAGCTTCCTATTTGGGTGTTCTTCCGCTTGAGGGACGCGAGACTCAGGTTGTGCAACGCTCGAAAGCCGGGCTTTCCATAGCGATTTTTCTGGGGGCGATTGGTGCGGCTGTTCTTGGCTGGATCTCCTTGCCGGTCGCCCTTGCCGCCGCCGTCATCGCCTTGATTGCAGTCGGTCTTGTGACAGGCAACGAGGTGTACGAATCAATCGAATGGAAGGTGATCGTTCTTCTTGCAAGCCTGATCCCGCTTGCAGAGGCCTTCGAGAATTCTGGCGGCGCTGAACTTATTGCTTCTCAAATTCTCTCGGTCACAGACGGGTTTCCCGCATGGGTTTCGCTGCTTGCGCTTTTGATTGTCACCATGACCCTATCGGACTTCCTGAATAACGTCGCAACAACACTGATCGCGGCACCGATAGCCGTTGGCATGGCGGCGGCGACCAGCACCAATCCAGATGCCTGGCTGATGGCGGTCGCCGTTGCGGCGTCTTGCGCTTTTCTCACTCCGATCGGGCACAAGAACAACACGATCATCCTTGGTCCCGGCGGCTATCGTTTCGGGGACTACTGGCGCATGGGGCTGTTGCTCGAGGTGCTGGTTGTCATCGTTGCTTTGCCAATGATCCTGATCGTTTGGCCCCTGTGACTGGAAACCATTAGTCCAGAAAAGCGGGTGGCTGCGGCAAAAAAGTACCTAGAGCCACTTCAGATATCTGAAGACGAAAAACAACACGAACCCAATGAGTATCGAGCCAATGGATACTGCCCAAAATCCAAAGGCAGAGTCGACACCCGGCATGCCCCCAACGTTGATCCCGAACAGGCCCGTAAGAAATCCAAGCGGCAAGAAGATCGCCGCGACAATTGACAGCACATAACTGTTCCGGCCCAAGGCTGACGTGTGCAGCACATCAAGGTGGTCCTGTATTGCCAGCAAACGGTCGGATGTTGCGTCAAGCTCTTCCATGGTTCGGACAGTCCGGTTGGCAGTTTCGCGCAAAAGACCGGCGCAGTCGGGGTCAATTGGCCAAACCTGCCCGCCCGCCAGTTCAGCAAGGGCTTCGCTTTGCGGCCTGACGAAACGCCGCATTTTGATGATGCTCTGACGAAGCGCCGCAAGGTCTGTAGCCAAATCGTTTGAGGGGGAAAGTGTGTGCTCTTCCAGCGTGTCAGTTTCCTCGAACAAGGCGACGGACACTTTCTCGATCCGCTTTGTCAGCCCATAGGCAAGTTCTGCCAAGAAGGCTGTTACGGTGGTGGGCGCGGTTCCAGCCTCCATTTCCTGTCGGATCGCATCAACGGCCCAGACCTTGCGAACGCGCGCGCTGATGATCAAACCTTCCGTGATCCACAGCCTTACCGACACCATATCGTCAGCATTCGCGCCCGGGTTCATGTTGACACCCCGTAGGTTAAGCAACAGCCCATTCTCCATACGGTCGCATCTCGGGCGGGTCTCTGACTGGACCAGCGCCTTGGCAACGGTGATCGGCAAATTTCGAACGAGCCAAGGCTCGAAAGCGGGATCGCCCACGTCGAAATGCAGCCAGATGTAGCCGTCCGTTTTTGCAGGGGCTTGCAGATCAGATGGCAACGAAATCGATTGGGAAACGCCATCGTGCGAAACCGAAAAGGCGCAGATCGGAGATGGGTTTTTGTCAGACATTTGATAGCTTTCGTAGATACGCCTCTTTTGTGCGACGCCCTGCCCCCAATCGCATCTTTTGGGCTCGAAGCAAAGTTTTCCCAAGTTGCAGTCAATGGCAACTTGGTTTTCGCAGTCGTGTTCGCGGCAGGCCTTGGCCAGCCCAGAAGTCGAGGATGCTGGGGGCAAATGCGTCGTGTTACTGGTAACTTCCGAGTGGATGTCGCAATGTGTGCAATCAATGCTTCGCCACGGAACCTGCAATCATGAAACACGACCCAAGTGATCCGCCACGCCCCCTTACGGTGATCGGCTGGCATGAGTGCATCAGCTTGCCAGAGCTGGGCCTGACGAATTTTGCCGTGAAGGTCGACACCGGGGCAAAGACAACGGCGTTGCACGCGGATAATATCGAAACCTTCTTCAAAGACGGCAAGAAATGGGTGCGTTTTCAAAGCCCTGATATCTCGGAAACGCCCCCCGCCCTTTGCGAATTTCCGGTTTTCACCAAACGCGACATCACCAATACCAGCGGCAAGCCAGAAAGACGCATCGTTATTCGGACACCGATGATCTTGGCTGGCAGAAAGTGGAAAATTGACATTTCGCTGACCGATCGCGGCTCGATGCGGTTTCCGCTTATACTGGGTCGTCGCGCGCTTCGTGGAAGGAATATTGCTGTCCATCCCGGCAAGTCATACCTCGTCAGCAACAAACCCCAAACTGAGGGAAAAAACACATGAAGATTGCCATGCTTGCGCGAAACGCCGGACTTTATACGCACAAACGCCTGAAAGCGGCGGCAGAGGATCGCGGACACGAACTGGATATCATCGATACTTTGCGTTGCTATATGAACATCGCGTCGCGCAGACCCGAGGTGTATTACAACGGTGAGAAACTGGTTGGTTATGACGCTGTTATTCCGCGCATCGGGGCGTCTATCACTTTCTACGGCATGGCCGTTCTGCGTCAGTTCGAGATGCAAGGTGTTTATCCGCTGAATGAAAGTGTGGGCATTGGTCGATCACGGGACAAACTGCGGTCGATGCAATTGCTGGCCCGCGACGGCATCGGCTTACCGGTAACCACGTTTGCCCATGACCCCAAACAAACCGAAGAAGTGCTTGAACTTGCAGGCGGCGCGCCGGTGGTGATCAAGCTGTTGGAAGGCACACAGGGGATCGGTGTCGTTCTGGCAGACACCAATCGGTCCGCCAAATCGGTGGTCGAAGCGTTCCGTGGTGCAGGCGTAAACATCCTTTTACAAGAGTTCATCAAAGAGGCAGGCGGCACCGACATCCGGGCCATCGTTATTGGCGGCAAAGTGGTTGCGTCGATGAAACGGACCGGAGCCGAGGGTGATTTTCGTTCAAACTTGCACCGTGGCGGCTCGGCCGAGTTGATCAAGCTGTCACCCGAGGAACGATCAACAGCGATCAGATCGGCCAAGGCCATGGGCCTGAACGTTTGCGGCGTCGATATGTTGCGGGCAAATCATGGCCCCGTGGTGATGGAAGTCAATTCATCACCTGGACTGGAAGGGGTCGAAAAGGCAACCGGTCTCGATATTGCTGGCAAGATCATTGAATACATCGAGAAAAATGCCAAACCGAACAGGACCAAGACCAAAGGCAAGGGATGACCAAACGACCAAGTTTTGAGATCGCGGGCCACAGTATCGAAGCAGGAACGCGCAAGACGGTCAATCTGCCCGTCAGTACTCTGTCAGACCACACGCCGGTGACGTTGTCCGCGCATATCATTCATGGGCGCGTTGACGGCCCAACCATGTTCGTCAGCGCCGGCATTCATGGGGATGAAGTCATTGGCGTCGAAATCGTGCGGCGTCTTCTGCGAGCAAAGAACCTTAAGTCTTTGCGCGGGACTTTGATTGTCGTGCCAATTGTGAACACCTTCGGGTTTCTGAACCACTCGCGCTATTTGCCCGACCGGCGCGACCTGAACCGCTGTTTTCCCGGCTCGCCCAATGGGTCGTTGGCGTCGCGGCTTGCACATATCTTTCTGAATGAGATCGTCGCTCGATGTTCTCTGGGCATTGATCTGCATTCTGCAGCTATCCACCGCACGAATTTGCCGCAGGTGCGCGTGTCTGCCAATAATCCCGAGACTTTGAAGCTGGCACGAGTTTTCGGCGCACCGGTCATCTTAACAAGTGCGCTGCGCGACGGCAGTTTGCGTCAAGAGGCCAAGAAAATCGGAGTCGATGTGCTGCTGTACGAAGCGGGCGAAGGGATGCGGTTCGACGAGATGTCTGTGCGGGCCGGATTGGCTGGTATTCTGCGGGTGTTGAATGAAATCGGCATGTTGTCATCTGCGGGCATCGCCAAGCCCAAGGCGAGGTCTCTTTTGTGTACCAACAGCAATTGGCTGCGCGCGCCCGCCGGAGGATTGCTGCGGATATTCAAGCGCGAAGGTGACGTTGTCGAAGAAGGCGACATCGTTGCGGCGATTTCCGATCCCTTCGGTGAAGGCGAAATCGAGGTCGCAACGAAGTTCGGCGGAATTATCGTGGGACGCGCCGTCATGCCCATTGTGCACGAAGGCGATGCCCTGTTCCACATCGCCGCTGTGAAATCAACGGATGTCGCCGAAGCCGCTGTCGATGATCTTGCCACGCAGCTTGAAGAAGCCGCGCTGTTTGACGAAGACGAAATCATTTAGGTTGCAGTGATCTGCTCGATCCAGCCACACCAATACGGTTGGTTCAAACCCGGCAACCAAGGCGAAATTCGCGGCGCACTGGCAGATCGAATGCGGCGACGTTGTCAGGCCGGAAGCGGCGCACGCGCAGAGTCGGCAAAAACACTTGGCTTCAGCCACGCCTGAATATTGCGGGTCAGCGCCAGATCACCCTCCACGCGCAGATCGCCTGATTTCAGCGCATCACGATAGGTGCGATCGCCCATCCAAACGTCATGCATCGTTCGCACCGAGCAATTGAAGAACACATTGACGTCTTTGCCCGGGTCTTTGAGGCAAACCTGCGCCTTTTCGTTTTCGACCAAAAGCCACCAGTTCTGCTGTTCGGTCAGATCAGAAAACCGAAACTTGATGACGGTTTCGTTGCCGATAAGTTTCGTGGGATCAATGCTGCGCTCAAGATAGAACATCAGGAATTCAGCATCGAAGTCGGCATCAAGAATAGTGTGGCGCGCCCAAAGCATCCCCCAGTCGCCCAGCGATTTGATGACCGGCAAGATTTCCTGGCAGGCCTCGGTCGGAAAATACTCATAGCCCTTCTGGCCCGTTATCTTGCGTCGAACGACCATGCCTTGCGCTTCAAGGAATTTCAGACGGCTGGTCAAAAGCGCGGGCGAGATATCCCCCAAGCCGCGCTGCAGCTCGTTAAACCGCGTCCCGCCCAACACCAATTCACGGACAATAAGGATCGTCCATCTCTCGCCGATAATTTCAGTGGCTTTCGCGATCGGGCAAAATTGATTGTAGCGCATATCGGCCCCTCCTTATGCGATCGCAACTATACCAAGCTAACTTCAGAATTTGTAGTGGGTTTCTTCGAAATCTGTAGTGGGTTGCTTCAGTTCGCGAAGTATCTGGGCGCGGTTTTGCAATCTATTCCTTTGTTCATCGGCTGAGACGCGGTGTTTCAGTCAAAACAGAATGAGAAGGAAAACAGATATGCCATTGGTAGATATTCAAGTGATCGACGGTGTCTTCAGCGACGACGAAAAGAAAGAAATGATCCGTCAGGTGACCGACACGATGGTCGGGATCGAAGGCGAAGCCCTGCGCAGCGTCACTTGGGTGCGCGTCATCGACGTCCCCGGCGGTCAGTGGGGAATTGGTGGTCAGGCGCTTGGCGCCTCGGACGTCAAAGCGATGCAACAGAGCGCTGCCTAAGCAAACCTCCAGTCTTCCCCGAACCGGCGGCCTTCGCCCTCGGGGAAGACTTGAAATTCAAACGCACAAACCGACCACAATTTGAAAACCCGGAGACTGAAAATGGACCACAATTATCCCAACACCAACACGCCCGCCTCGCTGGACTACCTGCGCAAAGTCGCGCCCAAGCCGCTTGGCAACCTTGCATGGTGGCGCACCCGCATGGGCCAGTAAGCGACCAGGACCAGTGCACACAGAATGTCGGATGGTGAGGCTTTGCTGTCTTGCCAGTCGAAAGAAATGGGGGAGACGCCACCAACGCCTCCCCCGTTACCATTTACCGTTACCCACTCCGGTCACCGCTTACTGAACAACTGCGTCGCGTGTCGCCAGATACTGGTTCAGCCGCCACATACCCCAGGCCAGCGGAATCGCCGCCAGACCGCCAAGGGCATAGGCCAATGGCTCGTCGCCCATCGTCTCGAACACCTGCGTATAGGCGTGGATGCCGCCGAAGGTCATCGCGGCGTTGAACAGACCGCGCGCGGTTGGCGTGCGCCGCCCAGATAGCTGCGCCGGCCAGAAGCACTGCCCAGACGATCGAATAGACATGCTCGGAAATCGTGAAGAACTGGGCGCGGAAAGCGTCGCGGATGGCTCCGTTCTCTTGCCACGTCAGGTCGTTGTTCCAGTCGGGCATGTCATAGAACGAAAGCCCAACGTGATCACCCCAAAGCGAGCCCACTAGGAATGCAAGGTTCGCCACCACCGCCGCCATTATCGCAAGGATACCGGCGTGACGGCCGCAACGGTCTGAAACGCGGGTCGCGATCCAGACGCAGAGGCCGATCAGCACCGCCATCTGCAGGATCGTCAGCGTCGATTCTGGCGAATAGAACACGTAAGCGGCATGGAAATAGTCGGTGCTGGTGTTCAGCATCTGCGCGAAGGGTACGATGGCCAGCGCCGTCACAAGGCGCACGTTTACCAATGTGCCGGAGATGGCGAGCAAAACTGCCGCATAGCCGTTGACCAAGACAGGCGCCCAGCCGCTGATATCCTCGAAGATCAGCGCGAATCCGACCAAATGCAGCGCCGCGCCCATCAGCATGACCGATCCCGCTGCGAAACTGACCATTGTTGGGCCTTTGGTACGGGCAAAGAGCGCCAGTGCCGCCACCAAAGCGCCGCCCAATATCAACAGCGGCTCGGCGATCTCGCGGTATTTGTCGACCAGTTCGATCCCAGCCCCGCCGATCAACATGCCTGCACCGATGATCGCCGAAGCGTTGCCCAGCATGCGGTAAAGCTCGGACCCTTTCAGCAGAACAAGCGCGCCCAGCATCAGAAAGATAATGCCCGCCACCGCAACAGCCATAGCGTCTGCCAGCCAGAAGATCAGGCCAAAGGTGGCCGCGATGATCCCTGCGCAAAGGACCGTGTTGATTGCCAGCGCCATCATGGTTTCCCGCGAGCGGCGAGCGATTTCCGTGGCTTGAAAAGGTGTCAGCCAATCTTCAGCGACAAGGCGATTGATATCCACGACATGCTGCATCGGCTCAGCCCCTGTTCAAACGGGCTATTGCCCAGATCAACGGAACGGACAATAGAACGGCTACGCCCGTGACCAATGGTGGGCTGCCAAGCGCCTCGAACAAGCCGGCCTGAGCGTGCAAGGACTTTACCGTGCCTTGGTGAAAACTCTGTCATCTGAGCGGGCGTGAACCACCCTGCCCACAGCACTTTTTCGATATCAAGAATCTGTTGCATGGCACTATCCCAATTTATGAACATCGTTCAAAAACTTTATAGACCGTTTGTGAATGCTGTTCAAGAATTATTTGAACACCGTTCAAATAACGCTACGTCACAGCGTCTTTCAGCTTGGAAAACACGGCCTGCATCACGTCAGCAGCGGCTTGGTCGCTTTCTGCCTCGACATAGCAGCGCAGTTCGGGCGCGTTGCCCGAGGGGCGGATATGGACCACCCGGTCACTGGCAAAGGTCAGACGCACGCCGTCGGTCGTGTCGGTTGCCGTCAATTCGCCAAGGCCATCGGGCATCATCGACAGGTCGCCGCCGAGGATCGCTTTGACAAGTGCTAACGAACTTTCACGCGGGATATCCTGCAACCGATCTGTCGCGGTGCGCCGCTGAGGCAGCCCGGCCAACATGTCGGACAGCGACACCCCTTGCTCTGCCGCCGCCGCCAAAGTGGCGACCAGCGGCAGTGCGGAATCGCGTGTCATCAGGCGTGGCAACGTCATCGCCCCGTCAATGTCCCAGCCCAAGAGGAACCCGCCGTTTGGCTCATATCCTGCGACCTTGGTGATCCCGACTTTGGCACGCGCTTCCATTTCGGCGATCACATAGGGCGAGCCGATTTTGGTGCGCGAGACGCCGAAAGCCCCCATCAGGTCGACCAGAGTATTGGCGGACACCGTCGTTACAACTTCTTCCGCCCCACACCACTTCGCAGTGATCGGCCCAAGAATGTCGCCAGGCAGAACACGGCCTTTGTCGTCAATCATCAAAGGTCGGTCGGCATCGCCATCGGTCGAGACAAGGGCGTCAAGCTGATGTTCCGCAACCCAACCTGTAAGCATGGCGCGGGTGTCTTCGTCGACCGCTTCGGTATCAACTGGCACGAAACTGTCGGTGGCCCCAAGCGACAAGACCTCGGCCCCAAGCCCTTCAAGAATCGCCGGAAGCACCTGCCCTGCTGCCGATGAGTGCAACCAAACGCCCACCTTCTGGCCCGCAAGTGCGCCCTTGGGCAAACCCTCAACGAAGCGCGCGACATAGGCCGAACTTGCGTCCATATGGGCGAACGTCGGCGATGCCTCGGCAAGCGTCCACCCTGCCACGGCCTCGGCCAAGGGAGCCTCGTCAGCCTTGGTGAACTCGCCGCCCGAGGTATAGAACTTCAGCCCGTTCCGGTCCGCCGGGATGTGGCTTCCTGTGACCATGATCGACAATGTGCCCTCGGCCAAAGCGGCCCCGGCCAAAGCCGGTGTCGGCAAGACGCCGCAATCAACGACCTCGACACCCTGACTGGCCGCACCCCGTGCCACGGCAGCCGCAATCCGGGGGCTGCTGTCGCGCTTGTCCTGCCCGATGAACAGCCGCCCGTTATGCGCATGCAACGAGACGAACGCCGCGCCGTAAGTCGCGCAGAGTTCATCCGTCAGATCAGTTGCAAGACCACGCAGGCCACTTGTTCCAAACTCGGGCATCGGGCTTATCCGTTCAGCGCATAGCTTTCAGGGACAGGTTTCACGACCTTGCCCGTCTTTCGCCACTGATCGAGGTTTTCGCAAACCAGATCGCCCATCGCTTGCCGCGTTTCCACCGTGGCGCTGCCAACGTGCGGCACCAAAACGACGTTATCCATCGACTTGAGCCCATCGTGCACTTTGGGTTCCTGCTCGAACACGTCCAACCCTGCTGCGCCCAATCGCCCTTCCGCCAAGGCCGCAACAAGGGCGTCTTCGTCGACAACCGAGCCACGGGCAACGTTGATCAGAATGCCGTCAGGGCCAAGCGCGTTCATCACGTCGGCGTTGATCAGATGGCGGGTTTCAGGCCCACCCGGCGTGATGACGATCAACACATCCGACGCGCGCGCCAGTTCGACCAGATCGGGGTAGAATGCATAATCCACCGGCTTTTCCGACCGGGTGTGATACATGATCTCGGCCCCGAAAACCTTGGCATGTTCGGCAATCGCCAGACCAATGCGCCCCAAACCGACGATCCCCACCTTACGGTTGCGGATCGAGCGGGTCAGCGGGAAGGGACCGTTGCGTTCCCAGTCTCCGGACCGCGCCCAGCGCTCGGACGGCACCAACTGACGCGAAACCGCCATCCAGAGCATCAGCGTGGTGTCGGCGACCTCGTCATTCAGAACGTCAGGCGTATGCGACACCAGAATGCCGCGTTCGGCGGCGGCGGCGGCGTCGATAGTGTCATAGCCCACGCCAAAGTTGGAAATGACCTTGAGGTCCGGCATGCGCTCGAACACAGCCTCGTCCAAGCGCCACTTGGGCGCAAGCAATGCGACCGCTTGAATGCCTGCGCCATTGGCCAAGGTCTCAAGCGCATTTTCGTCCGTGGTCGCTTCCACGTCGAAACCGGCCGCAAGCTGTTTGGCGATACGATCCGTTGCAGAGCCAAGCTGCAAAAGACGGGGCTTATCAGACATCGGCACGCACCGTCTGGCGCTGAGTGCCCAGCCCTTCGATCCACAATTCAACCACGTCACCTTCTTTCAGATAGGTGGGCGGCTTCATCCCCATGCCAACACCCGGAGGCGTTCCGGTGCAAATCACATCCCCCGGATGCAGTGTCATCAGTTGCGACAGGTGCGATATGATCTGCGCGCAATTGAAGATCATGGTGCTTGTGTTGCCAGACTGCATACGCTTGCCGTTGACGTCGCACCACATATCAAGGGATTGCACGTTGCCCACTTCGTCTTTGGTGACCATCCATGGGCCGATTGGACCGAATGTGTCGCAGGATTTGCCCTTGGTCCACTGGCCCGTCAGGTGAAGCTGAAAATCACGCTCGGAGACATCGTTGCAGACGCAATAGCCCGCGACATAATCCAGCGCATCTTCTTCGCTGACGTATTTCGCCGCTTTGCCGATCACGATGCCCAGCTCGACTTCCCAGTCCATAGCCTTTGAGCCGCGCGGTTTAATAATATCATCGTTGGGGCCGCAAATTGCCGAATTGGCTTTGATGAACAGGATCGGATGCTCGGGGATCGGCATACCGGCTTCTTCGGCATGGTCGACATAGTTCAGACCAATGCAAAGGTATTTGCCAATATCACCGACACAAGCCCCAAGCCGAGGCTCGCCGGTCACAGCAGGCAAAGTCGCGGGATCAATCGCCCGAAGACGGTCAAGTGTGGCGTCATCCAGGGTGGCACCTGAGACATCGCCAATATGGCCCGAAAGGTCACGGAGGGTCCCGTCATTGTCCATAAGGCCCGGCTTTTCGGCTCCGGCTTCGCCATATCGTAAAAGTTTCATGCGTTGTCTCTCCCTTGCTCTCGTCACCCGGTAATTTCCGGCTTGGCTTTCCCTAACGCGTCAATGCGTGCTGTACCAGATCCCAGTGCCATTGAAGTTGGTAAGAAAGGCTGGCTCCGCTCGACACCTTTGCCTAGTGTTCCGGCAATTGCGAAGGAGAAGACGATGGGCGAGATTCTGATTATTGGTGGTGGCGGCATGGTGGGCCAGAAGCTGGCGCATGCGCTGGCCGACAATCCGCTGCATGCAGGTGATCAGCGTCACGCTGTTCGACATGGCGTTTCCCGAGAACGGCGCACCTGCGGCCAGAACGGATCACCGGCAATGTGACGGATGCGAGGCGATGCAAAAGCTTGCCGCCGCGCGCCCCGACTTGGTCTATTATCTGGTCGCGATTGTCAGCGGCGAGGCCGAGACCAACTTTGATCTGGGCTGGACCGTGAACATGGCGGCTTTCCAGCAGGCTTTGCAATTCTTTCGCGCCGAGGTCGAAGCCTCGGGGGGCAGCTATAAACCGAAGATCGTCTTCACCTCGTCCATTGCGGTGTTCGGAGCCCCCTTCCCCGACAAAATCGGTGACACGTTCTTTCACGCGCCGCAGACGTCTTATGGTGCTCAGAAAGCCATGTCGGAACTGATGCTGTCCGATTTCATCCGCAAAGGGTTCTTTGACGGGCTGTCGATCCGCCTGCCCACGGTGTGTGTGCGTCCGGGCAAAGCCAACAAAGCGGCGTCGTCGTTTTTCTCAGGCATCATCCGAGAGCCTTTGAATGGCATGGAAGCGATCTTGCCTGTTGCTGACAGCGTACGTCATTGGCATGCCTCGCCGCGCTCGGCGGCCGGGTTCCTGCGCCACGCGGCAACGCTGGATCAGGCGGTGTTATGAGAACCGCCCCGCGCTGAACATGCCCGGCGTGTCCTGCACGGTTGCCGAGCAGATCGAAGCCTTGCGCGACATTGCCGGGAATGACGTAGTGGGTCTGATCCGGAAGGAACCCGACGAGGCCATCATTGCCATTGTGAAGAACTGGCCCCGTGATTTTGCGCCAGAACGCGCGATTGCCTTAGGCTTTAAAGCTGAGAGCGACTTTCACGAGATCATCCGTGTTTATATCGACGAGGATCTGCAACGCTGAGGTTTTGCGCCGACTTCGTCGTCGCGGTAAGCGAGGGGGCTTTGCCCCCTCACACTCCCCAGCATATTTCTGGACCGATGAAATGCGAATTTGTTTGCAGTTGTTTGGCGAATTGCTAGCTTTGGGCCCATGTTGACTGCGGATCAGATTAGGCAATTTCGGACCGATGGCTATCTGGTTGTCGAGGATGTTCTGGACACTTCGGTTCTGGACGCTGTGCGAACTGAATACGCCGAATTGCTTAGCGGTCTGATCGCGGGCTGGGGTATGGCCGATCTGGCCGAAGCTTCTTTCGAAGATCAGCTTTTGGCGGCCTATCGTGCGGGCCATGACTGGTTTCAGCCGATGGATATCTCGCTGCCCGGCGACCGCATTGCGACCGATACGCCGATGCACTTTGGTCCTGCGGTTTTCGGCATGGTAACCGCACCCCGGCTGTTGGACATGGTCGAGGATCTGATCGGGGGCGAGATCACGTCGAACCCCATTCAGCATGTTCGGATCAAACCGCCCGAGCGTGTTTTGGACGCGGATGAAATTCGCGCCCATGTCGGAGGCACAGACTGGCATCAGGACCGGGCGGTGGCTTTGGAAGAAGCCGATCAGACCGATATGGTCACCGTTTGGCTGGCTGTCACTGATGCGACGGTCGAGAACGGGTGTTTGCAGGTTGTCCCCCATGAGACGCAGCTTTTGCCGCATTGCCCACAGCGCCAGACCTCGATCGCTAATGGATTCATTGACAAGACGAAGGCGCGTCCCTTGCCCGTAAAGGCAGGCGGCGCGGTGATTTTTCATCCGATGACGCCGCATGCCTCGCTGCCCAATGTCTCGGACGGGATCCGCTGGTCGTTTGATCTGCGCTTCAACAAGACCGGCCAACCCACGGGGCGCGCACATTTTCCCGAGTTTGTGGCGCGGTCGCGGATCAACCCTGAGACAGCGTTGCGCGACTGGCGGGAATGGCGCGCCATGTGGGAAGCCGCGCGCGCGCGTTTGGCAGTCGAGGCGCATGTCGACATTCACCGCTGGCGTTCCGACGCACCTGTCTGTGCCTGAGATCAGTTGACACTTCGCCTTGTCCGTCAGAGGCTTTCGCTCCGGCCTTGAGGCCTGAACAACGCCCGAATAATGAGTGTCGCCATGACTGAACAACTGACTGTCCGCCTTGATCCTTCTGATAACGTCGTGACTGCTGTCCGGTCTTTGCAGGCCGGAACTGCTGTTGAAAACGTGCAGACCACGGGGTTGATCCCGTCTGGCCATAAAATCGCAACGGGTGCCATCGCCAAAGGGGATGCGGTTCGGAAGTATGCGCAGCTGATCGGTTATGCCTCCGCGGACATCGCGCCGGGCGACCATGTGCACACGCAGAACGTTGCATTTCGGAATATTGATCAGGACTACGAATACGGCACTGATCTGAGGCCTGTGAAGAAGGTACCCGAAGCAGATCGCGACACCTTTATGGGGTATCAGCGGGAAAGCGGGCGCGTGGGCACGCGGAACTATATTGCTGTCGTGACAAGCGTGAATTGCTCGGCCACGGCGGCGCGGCGGATTGCCGATGCCTTTGGTCCTGAAGAACTGGCCTCCTATCCCAATGTGGACGGTGTGGTGGCCTTTGTGCATGGCACAGGCTGCGGAATGGCGGGCGACGGCGACGGGTTCGAGGCCTTGCAGCGTGTGATGTGGGGTTATGCCAAACACCCCAACCATGCGGGCGTACTGATGGTGGGTCTGGGCTGCGAGATGAACCAGATCGACTGGTTGCTTGAGGCTTATGGGCTGAAGCAAAGCCCGACGTTCCAGACGATGAACATTCAGAACGTCGCCGGTTTGCAACGCACGATTGAAGCGGGGATTGCAAAGGTCCGCGCCATGCTGCCCATAGCGAATGAGGCGGTGCGCACGCCCTGCCCTGTGTCGGAACTGACGGTGGCGCTTCAATGTGGCGGCTCGGACGCGTGGTCGGGGATCACGGCAAACCCGGCTTTGGGCCATGCCTGCGATCTGCTGGTGGCTCAGGGCGGCACAGGCGTTTTGGCAGAAACGCCCGAGATTTACGGTGCCGAACATCTGCTGACCCGCCGTGCGGCCTCGGCGGAAGTTGGCGAGCGTTTGGTCGGCTTGATCCGCTGGTGGGAAGACTACACCGCGCGCAACAATGGCAGCATGGACAACAACCCCTCGCCCGGAAACAAGAAGGGCGGCCTGACAACCATCCTTGAGAAATCTCTGGGGGCCGCAGCCAAGGGCGGAACCAGCCCTTTGACCGGCGTCTACAAATATGCCGAAGAGGTCCGCGCCAAGGGGTTCACCTTCATGGACAGCCCCGGCTATGACCCGGCCAGTGTGACCGGCCAAATCGCGGGCGGCTGCAATCTGGTGTGCTTTACGACGGGGCGCGGCTCGGCCTTTGGATCAAAGCCTGCGCCCACGATCAAGCTGGCGACCAATTCGGAGATGTATGGCCGGATGACCGACGATATGGACGTCAACACCGGCGACATTTTAAGCGGCGGCGTTAGCGTCGAAGCCAAGGGTCGCGAAATTTACGAGCTGTTCCTAAGGGTCGCCAGTGGCGAGGCGTCGAAGTCCGAAGCTCAGGGGTTGGGCGATTATGAATTTGTGCCATGGCAGATTGGCGCGGTGATGTAGCTTGAGTGGTGAAGGGCCGCTTTGCGGACGGGGCCGCCGTTCGCTGCAAGGGCATCAATGTCCGGTTTAGCGAACCGTTCAACAAACGGTGGTTATTGGGAGGTGTGCGGGTAAGATAAAAGTCCGGTTGGAGCCCTTCCAAATATTGCAGAAAATCTATGCACCATATCCTTTAAAACTGACCGCTGTTACAATTCACTGAAACGCTTCTTGGTAAAACCCGATCACTTCTTCCAAATCATGTCCGGTTTTGTCGATTGCTTCTAGCACTTCAGTATTGTTCTCAGATGGGTTCGTGTAAAACCAGTCGATTGTGAACCGCAGCGTTTCACCTAACTGCACCGTTTCTCCAGCTATCGGAGGAAGGGCAATTGCTCGCAACTGCATATTTTCACCGCCCCGAGATCGATCTCTTACCCACCAAGCCAAAAACTCTAAAGCCTTAAGCCCTTCAGTATCTTTCGTGATTGAAAAATTAATTGATAAGAGTAATTCATTCGTTAAAGCGCCGTCCGAACGCCGTATCGCGGCGATAGGTAGATCAGCATAAAATCCGCTCAACGATAGATCCGATAAGGCAATATCGGGCAGATAGGTTTTACCCACACTGGCTTCAGATATTCCAGGCACTGCTTCTACGGCATTTGAAAGTCGTGTGACTTCTGCGGGCGCTCCGTCGGTCTCAGCCTGCATGGACGTCCCCCATAATATCATAAGTATAGGAAGTATCTTCTGCCACGAAATTGATTCCACGCTCAATCTTTCTAAAGTTCAGTTTACGCTATCTTTCTTAAGCTGCGTATGCACAAAATTTTATGTTAGCTCCATTCGCACAGCGGCCATGCCATAGCGTTCCAAAACCCTCCTTTTTGGAACTTAGGTAAACCGCGTCATTTTACGCTACCAAAAACCCCGTTCAAAACCTAAGCAGTTGTCGAAGGTTTTGGCTCTGCTCGTGATAGAAGACACTCATGCCACATGCAGCATTAGTTAATTTGGGCTCAAACCGGACACCCCACCTTCAAGGCGCATCTGTCTGCGATGCTTCAGCCATGGTGAAAGATTTTGCTGGCACCTCCCCCCTCAATCGCTTCAAAATGAGAAGCGGAGGACCTAGCATGCCAGAAATCCTGACCACAGAACAAATCGCCGCATATAACGAGACCGGGCATCTGGTGCTGGAACGTCACTTACCCGACAGCATTATCAAAGGCCTCCGCGCCGAAATTGCCCGGTTCGAGGACGAAGCGCGCGGCATGACAGCCTCGAACGACCGTCTTGATCTGGAAGACAGCCATACGCCCGATAATCCGCGTTTGCGCCGGATCAAACTGCCGCATAGGATCAGCGATCCGGTGCGCGAACTGATGTATTCCGATCATATCCTTGGGCCCGCCCGTGATCTGATCGGGCCGGACCTGCGGTTGCATACCACCAAGCTGAACATGAAATCCGCCGGTTACGGGGCTGCGGTCGAGTGGCATCAGGACTATGCGTTTTACCCCCATACCAACGACGACATTCTGGCGATTGGCGTGATCATCGACGATATGGCAAGCGAGAACGGCCCGCTGATGGTCTATCCCGGCAGCCACCGTGGCCCGGTCTATGACCATCACGTTGACGGCGTTTTTGCGGGTGCCTTCATTCCGGAAGACGTACGGTCTGAACCCGGCGGATGCAGTTGAACTCAAAGGGCCAGCGGGGTCGATCTCGATCCATCACGGGCGGATGGTGCATGGCTCGGCCTTGAACACCTCGGACCGCTCACGGCGCATTTTGTTCTTCGAGATGATGGCGGCGGATGCTTTCCCGATCATGGGGTCGATGACGAAATGGGACGGGATCGAAGATTACAACACGCGGATGCTGTGCTGGCACCCCGACACTCACGCCGCGCCTGAAGGACATTCCGATCCGCATCCCGCAACCGCAGCCGGACGTGCCGATTTCGATCTATGAAATCCAGAAGGGTCTGAAAGCCCGCGCCTTTGGGACCGTGAAGTGAAAGTTGCCGTCGTTGGACGAGGTTTGATCGGCAGCGCGGCGGCGCGCCATCTGGCCAAGGCTGGCCAACAGGTTGTGCTTATCGGCCCCGACGAAGTGACCGGCGACTGGTCCGCGCATGGGAACAGCTTTGCCAGCCACTATGACGAAGGTCGAATCACCCGGAAGAACGACCGGCGGGCCTTCTTTGCACGCGCCTCGGCGGCAGCCATCGCGCGGTATGCTGAAATCGCGGCGGACTCGGGCATCGACTTCTTTACCGAGACAGGTGCCCTTTTGGCCGGAAGCCCGGCTTTCATGGCGCGAGTGGCCGAAGCGCGCCAAGACGTCGATGTCAGCTTTGAAGCCTTGGACGCTGAAATGCTGGCCGACCGCTTTCCTTTCTTCGCTGTTCCAGACGGATTCTCAGGCGACTTCGAAGCAACAGAGGCAGGCCACATCAGCGCCCGCCGTCTTGTGGCTGCACAAACCAAAGCGGCCCTTCGCTATGGCGCAAAGATCGTTCCCGAAGAGGCTACCAGCGTCGAAGAAGGCCGCGTCATCACGGCCACAACAACAGTCGAGGCCGACGAGGTGATCGTCGCTGCTGGCGGCTGGACGGACGCACTTCTGGGCCGGGCCGAACTTGACGTCTATGCCCGCACCGTCGCCTTGCACGAAATCGGCCCGGATGAAGCCAAGCGGCTGGCAACTATGCCCGCCCTTGTGATGGAAAGCCCCGATGACGTCTATATCCTGCCGCCGGTTCTCTATCCCGACGGCAAGTTGTGGCTGAAAGCTGGGCGGCGACCCGGAAGACGTCAAACTGCCGGGGAAATCAGCGATCAACGACTGGTTTCGGGCTGGCGGCAGCAGCGAAATCGGCCATTATCTGACCGAGCGCATTTGCGAAATCATTCCCGGCCTTGCCTTTCAATCGCGACATCATCGCGCTTGTGTAACCACATGGAGCCACGATGGTATCCCCGAGATACGCCGTCTTGCGCCGCGCCTGATTGTTGCCGCTGCGGGAAACGGCGCAGGTGCAAAATGCAGTGACGAACTGGGCCGGATGGCCGCCGCCATTGCAATGACCGAAAAGGAGACGGCAGCATGACCAAACCCAAAATCGGATTCATCGGCCTTGGTCTTATGGGATCGGCCATGGTCGGCCGGTTGCAGGATCAGGGATACTGCGCTGACCGTGCTTGGCAACACCAACCGCACCGGGATTGAAGCCGCATTGGCACACGGTGCTATTGAGGCCGCTTCTGCCCGCGAATTGGCCGAGGCAAGCGACATCGTCATGCTTTGCATGGGCACGTCAGATCATGTGGAAAGCCGGATGCGCGGGGCCGACGGCGTGATCGCAGGGCTTGGTGCTGGCAAAGTGGTCATCGACTTCGGCACCTCGCTGCCCGGCTCGACCGTGGCGCTTGGTGCGGAAGTCGAAGCTGCTAGCGGTGCAACTATGCTGGACGCCCCCTTGGGACGCACACCCGCCCATGCGGTGGACGGGCTTCTGAACATCATGGCCGCTGGCGACAAGGCCACCTATGACCAAGTGCTGCCGGTGCTGAAAGATCTGGGCGAGAACGTCTTTCACCTTGGCAAGCTTCGGGTCGGGCCACACGGTCAAGCTGATCAACAACTTCTTCGGCATGACGCAGGCCCACGCCATGTGCGAAGCCTTCGCCATGGCCGACCTGGCCGGCATCCCACGCCAGACGCTGTTTGACGTTGTGGCCGCCGGGCCGTTGCGTTCGGGAATGATGGATTTCGTCAAGGCCTATGCGATCGACGGCGACCCCAATCAACTGGCGTTCTCGGTCCGGAATGCGGGCAAGGACCTGCGGTACTATTCGCGAGATGGTCGAAGGGCTGGGCAAAACATCGATCATGGGCAAGGCACCGAAGGAAGCCCTTGCGCGTGCGGTTTCGGAAGGACACGGCGATGAAATGGTTAGCCAGATGGTCGACAGCTTCAGCCGCTGGTTCGCCGATTGAAGTCGCTTGCCGCCGAAACCCGCGCTGACCGAGCGGGGCTTGGGATCGCAATGGTCCTGACGGCATGGGCGTTCTTTTGCCATGACGGATACCTCGGTCAAATGGCTGGTGGTGGCCGGGCTGCCTGCTTTGCAATTGGCGTTCATGCGCTATTTCGTGTCTTTCATTCTGTCGCTTGTTGTCGGGGTGAAACGCGGCGTTTTGTTCGAATGGTCAACGGGCCGCGAAATGGGGCTTGTCCTGTTGCGCGGCGCGTTTCTGATAAGCGCCACGCTGTTCAATTTCATCGCGCTGAAATACCTGCCGCTTAGCGTGACCTCGGCGATCCTGAATTCATCACCGATCATTCTGACCGCATTGGCTGTCCCTTTACTTGGCGAACGGGTAGGCAAGTTTCGCTGGGCTGCGGTGATTGTCGGATTTCTGGGCGTGCTGATCGTAATCCGCCCTTTTGGAGCCGATTTCCACTGGGCGACCCTTCTTATGCTGTTCAATGCCTGCGCCTTAGCGCTGTTCGCGATCCTGACCCGTAAGCTGTCGGGCAGAATTTCGACCCAGACCATGCAAGTCTATATGGGCGCCCTCGGGACGGCAGTCTTGCTTCCGGGCGCGATCCTGACGTGGCAAACGCCCTCAACGCCCTTGGATTGGGCACTTTTATGCTCGGTCGGGCTTTGGGCCTGGATCGGGCACGAAATGTTCGCGCGCGCGCATGCCTTTGCCGAGGCAAGTGTGCTGATGCCGTTTTCCTATGCCTTCATCCTGTACCTTACGGTCGCGGGATTGCTGTTGTTTGGCACCGTGCCTGACAATGCGACGTTGATCGGGACCGACCATCATTGTAGGCTCGGGTATGGTGATCTGGTGGCGCGAGAATAGCAAAACCACCTGAAGAACTTAGAATAACGCTTGTCGTTACACACCGAATGACGGCACAAATATCGCGGAGGGGGACCAACATGAATACTTACGACTTCAAAGGCCAGGTCGCGGTCGTGACAGGCGGCGCACAGGGCATCGGTGCCGCTGTAGCGACACGTTTGGCAGGCGCCGGGGCAACCGTCGTGATCTGGGATATGAACGGCGAAAAGGCCGCTGATTTCGCCGACCACTCTGGGCGGTGACGCGATGGCCATTGCCTGCGACGTCAGCGATTGGAACGCTGTGACGCGTGCGCGCGACGAGACACTGGCCGCCAAAACCCGCATCGACATGCTGGTGAATTCGGCCGGCATTGCCGGGCCGCGTTGGCCACGGTCGCCGAGTATGACAACGACGCCTGGAATTCTATTGTCGCGATCAACCTGACCGGCACCTATCACACCAACAAGGCCGTGATCCCCGGCGATGACCGCCCAAAGCTATGGCCGGATCGTCAACATCGCTTCGGTCGCCGGCAAGGAAGGCAACCCGAAGGCCGCCGACTATGCCGCCTCCAAGGCGGGCGTGATCGGTTTTACCAAGGCGCTCGGCAAGGAAGTGGCCGACAAGGACATCGCCGTGAACTGCGTCACGCCCGCCGCCGCCAACACGCCGATCCTTGAACAGATGACCGAGGAGTTCATCGAATTCATGCTGTCGAAGATTCCCCGCGGCCGCTTCGTCGAGGTCGAGGAAATCGCCAACCTGGTCGTCTGGATCGCCTCCGCGGAATGCTCGTTCACCACCGGGTCTGTTTTCGACATCTCGGGCGGCGGGACGCGGGGAAGCCCACCGACCGCCCGACGGCACACCGATCCTGACCACACGACGAGGCCCAAATGCTCCACACCATCCCCGGTTTCGACCGTATCGGCGAAGAAAACGCCTTCGCCGTTCTGGCCCGCGCAGGTGCGCTGGCCGCCCAGGGCAAGGACATCATCAACCTCGGCATCGGCCAGCCCGATTTCCCGACGCCCGACGAACATCGTCGAGGCCGCGATCAAGGCGCTGCGCGACGGCCACCACGGCTATACGCCCGCCACCGGCATCCTGCCGCTGCGCGAGGCCGTCGCCGCCGACCTGCACCGCCGCTACGGGCGTCGAAGTCAACCCGGACAACGTTCTGATCGTGCCCGGCGGCAAGGTCACGATGTTCGCCGCGATCCTGATGTTCGGCGAACCGGGCGCCGAAATCCTCTATCCCGATCCCGGCTTCCCGATCTACCGCTCGATGATCGAGTTCACCGGCGCCACGCCCGATCCCCATCCCGATCCGCGAAGAAAACGGCTTCGCCTTTTCCGGCCGAGGAAACGCTGTCGCTTCTCACGCCGAAAACCCGCCTGATGATCCTGAATTCACCCGCCAACCCCTGCGGCGGCGTCACCCCAAAGGCGGAAGTCGACAACCTTGTCGCGGGTCTGGCCGAACTGCCCCGACATCGCCATCATGTCCGACGAGATCTACGACCAGATGCTCTATGACGGCGAGGAACACGTCACGCTTCTGACCTATCCCGAAATCCGCGACCGTCTGATCCTGCTCAACGGCTGGTCCAAGACCTATGCGATGACCGGCTGGCGGCTGGGCTATTCGATCTGGCCCGACGAGCTCTACGACAAGGCGCGCAAACTCGCCGTCAACGCCTGGTCCTGCGTCAACGCCCCCGTCGCAATATGCCGCCCTCGAGGCCCTGACCGGCCCGCAGGACGCGGTGGCGACATGATGGCCGCAGTTCGACGCGCGCCGCAAACTGGTGGTCGATCTTCTGAACGACCTCGCCGGCGTGTCCTGCATCACGCCCAAAGGTGCCTTCTATGCCTTCCCCAACATCACCGGCAACGGGCCGAAAGGCCAAGCAACTGGCCTCCGACCTGCTGGAAGGCCCCGGCGTCGCCACCATCGGCGGCCCGGATTTCGGCATCTTGGGCGAAGGCTACATCCGGCTGAGTTACGCCAACAGCCAGGACAACATCCGCGACCGCCGTTTCGCGTGAACGAATTTTCTGAGAGAGTTCCACATGACGAAACCCACCATCGGCTTCATCGGCGTCGGCCTTATGGGCCACGGCATGGCCAAGAACATCGTCGAGGACGGGCTATCCTCTCGTCGTCATGGCGCACCGCAAACGCGACGCCATCGACGACCTGATCGGGCGCGGGGCGACCGAAGTCGACAGCCCGAAGGCCATGGCCGAACAAGCCGACATCATCCACCTCTGCGTCACCGGCTCACCGCAGGTCGAGGCCACTGTCCGCGGACCAAACGGCATTCTGGCCGGGTTGCAGAAAGACGCATCGTCGTTGACTGTTCCACCTCCGACCCGGTTTCAACCCTGACCCTCGCCGCCGAGATCAAAGCCGCAGGTGGGCACATCGCCGACGCGCCCTTGTCGCGCACACCGAAAGAGGCCTGGGAAGGCACGCTCGACGCCATGGTCGGCGCCGATCCCGGAAGTCTTCACCCGCATCAAACCGGTGATCGAGACTGGGCCGGCGTCATCGTGCATCTTGGGCGAGGTCGGACTTGGCCACAAGATGAAGCTGATCAACAACTTCATCGGCATGGGCTACGGCGCGCTTTATGCCGAGGCGCTGGCGCTCGCACGCAAATCCGGCCTGACGGCCGAGCAGTTCGACAGCGTGATCCGACCGGGACGTCTGTCGAACGGCTTCTACGAGACCTTCATGAAGTGGACGCTGGAACATGATGAAAACGCCCATAAATTCGCCATTTCAAATGCCCACAAGGACATGCGCTATCTGGCCAATCTGGCATTATCCGTCGGTGCTGTGAACCCGATGCAGTCGGTCGTGAAGAACGCCTACGCCGCGATGGAGGCTGCGGGCGAAGGCGAAAGCTACGTGCCGATGCTGGCGGATTTTATCGCTAAAACCAATGGGCTGGATTAGGGGGCGCTGCCCCCATCTCGCTGACGCTCGCTTCCCCCGGAGTATTTGAAGATCAGCGAAGGACAATTTGAATTAAATTCGCGCTTCATTTTGCCAGAAATACGCAAAGTCCACGCTTCAAAGGGTGGTAAGTTTTGGCAAAAGCGCTGTGTTTGTAAGATCAAGATCTCGCAGAACCCTTGCGATCATCGGACCTGCGTTTCCCTGACCGTATGGGTTTTCTGCCGCTTTTACCGATGCCCGGTACACCTGATCTTCAAGGCTCTTTTGGATGGCCTCAAAGATTGCGTCCTGTTCGCAAGGCACTTGCAACACATTGGCCCCGCGCAAGCGACCATTCTGGCGCGTGCCAATGTCGACGGCGGGGCAGTGAAACGCCGGGGTCTCTTTCAATCCGCTGGATGAATTCCCGACGCAAACGCCATGGTTCAAGCCGCAAACGCTCAGCAATCCATGGTAAAGTCGCCGGCCAAGACTTTGGCGCAAAACGACATCATCCCGCCCTGCCGCAAAGGCCTTCAACGCTGCGATAATGGCTTCAGAGCCGATGTCGCCGTTGGGATACGTCAGAACGATCTGTGCGCCCAAATCAGTTTGCGCTTGCTCAAGTGCGCCTAAACAGGCGGCAATCTCTTCGGCCGCGGCCTTGGGTGACGTGCTGATCGGATGTTGGGTGAAGAGGATGATCGGACGGGCCAAATCAAGGCCAAGCGTCGCGGCAACCTCACTGGCCGGGGTAAAGTCCCCGGCCCGGATCAGATCAATGGGTGGGAACCCGACGTTGTGAATGCGCCAGTCTTCTTCGCCCATGGCGCGCAACCTGTCAGCGGCAGCCCAATTGGTTGTGAAATGAAGATGCGCCAGTTTTGACATTGCGTGCCGCACCACGTCATCCAGCGTCCCACCCTGGGTCAGATCTCCGCCTTCGATATGTGCTGTTAGTATGCTCATCTGGGTTGCGGCAATCATCGCCGCAAACGCCTCGAACCGGTCACCGTAAACGATGAAGGCGTCTGGTTGCAGCGCTTCCAGTGCATCGACCATGCCGAGAACACCGTTTCCGATGGCTCGCGGGGTTGAACCGGGCGTCTCATCCGCGCGGGTGATCGGCACATATGCGGCCACCGTAAATTCGGCGTCTTCGATTTGATGCGCGCCGCCCGCCACCAAAAGAAGCTCAAGCGCGGGGTCTGCGTCGATTGCGCGAAGAACAGGGACAAGCAGGCCGTATTCAGCCCGACTGCCAGTGAAAACGCCTATTCTTCGCATCAGTTCCAGATCCAGGTAAACGCCTTCTTGTCCGACTCTTTACCTGGCACGGCAAATCCTATGATCACACACGACCTTTCCATGGCACCAGAACCCTTTCGCCCCAGCGCATCAACACATCAATGCCGAAGCCGATGACGCCGATCAGGATGATCCCCATCAGCACGATGTCGGTGTCCTGAAATTTCGACGCCGCAACGATCATCTTTCCGACGCCTTTTTCGGCGGCTACCAGTTCGGCGGCAACTACAGTGCCCCAGCAAACGCCCATGGCGACGCGCGCGCCGGTGAAGATCTCGGGCAGGCTGTTGGGCACAATGACATGCCGCATGATCTGGCTTTTCGAGGCACCCAGCGAATAGGCTGCATGCACTTTTGATATCGCCACACCGGACACGCCTGAACGCGATGCAATTGCCATGATCCAAAGCGCTGCAAGGAACAGAAGGATGATCTTACCCTGCTCGCCGATGCCCGCCCAGATGATCACCAGCGGGATCAGGGCCAGCGGCGGCACGGGGCGCATGAATTCGACGATCGGATCAAACCATCCGCGAAACCAGTTCGACAAGCCCATCGCATAGCCCAAGGGAATGCCAACCAAAGCGCCCAATACAAAGCCGACGATCACGCGAAACAGTGAATAGCTGAGATGCTCGGCCAACGTTACGTTCTGATAGCCGTCGCGGCTGACCGACAAAAGACGGCTCCAGACGCTGTCGGGGGCCGGAAGCCAGATGCTTTCCATCTGCCAGCCTTTGCCCGGCGTAAAGTTTAGCGTGCCCTTGTCTGTCAGCGATACCCGGCCAAAGCCAGTTTCAACGTCCGTATCGCGGGTCAAAGCGCGGCCATCAATGGCCACGATTTTAGCACCATCGCTGCGCGTCAGTTCGTCATTGGCGTCCCAGGTCAACAGCTTCGAACGATAGGCCTGCACAACCAGTACATCATCCTTGGCTATGCCGTCACCGGGTGTGATTTCGGGGGCAGCGGCCACCGCTCCTGCCTCATGCACGACGACAGTCACAGTGCCATCGTCTTGCGTGCCGTCTTCGGCTTCAACCGTATAGGTGAAGCTGTCCTGCCCAATGAACGGGCCCGGAGCGTGCAAAAAGCCCGGCAACCAGCTTGTGCCGGTGAAGGCCCCCCAAATCACAAAGATCAGGACAATCGAAATGATCGAGGCCGCTTTGTCGGATACCACAGCGCTTTCATCGCCGAAGGTCACTGTCTTAAGCGAGGTATAGTCATGTGTCGGCGTCAGGCGCTTTTTGATAAGGCCCCAGACGACCATAAACAGCAGGATCAACGCAATATAGCCGATCAATGCCGGAAGCATGCGCAGGATCGACAGGAAAAGCGTGCCCAATTCGCCGCCAAGGTCAGACAAAATCTGTCCCATTATGCTGTCTCCTCGGTGCGGCCCATGATTTCTTCTTCCATGTCCCAGATCATGCTGAGGATTTCTTCGCGGCGTTCACCGAATTCGGGATGTTTCTTCACTTCGCGCAGGTCCTGATTGACACCCATATCGGCGAAAGGAAGATGATATTCCTTGTGGATGCGCCCCGGACGCGGGGCCATGACCAAAAGTCGTTCCCCCAGCAACAACGCCTCTTCGACCGAGTGGGTGATCAGGATGATCGTTTTGCCGGTCTCTTTCCACAGCTTCAGCACAAGGCCCTGCATCTTCTCGCGGGTCAGCGCGTCCAAGGCACCCAGTGGTTCGTCCATCAAAATCACGTCGGGGTCATTGGCCAGACAACGGGCCAAGGCCACACGTTGCTGCATGCCGCCCGAAAGTTCATAGACCATCTTTTCCTTGAAATCCTGAAGCCCAACGACATCCAGAAGGTGATCGACATTCTCGGCCCATGCGGACATGCGCTGACCGGCCATGCGGGGGCCGAAACTGACGTTCTCGCGCACGCTCATCCATTCGAACAAGGCGCCCGCCTGAAAGACCATGCCGCGTTCGGCATCTGGTCCGCGGACTTCGTGCCCATTGAGGATGATCTTGCCATCGGTCGGTGCCAGAAAGCCCGCGACGATATTCAAAAGCGTGGTCTTGCCGCAGCCCGATGGGCCCAGAACGCTCAGCAACTCGCCTTGGTTCAGGTCAAGCGAGACGTCTTGCAGCGCCTGCACATGGGTTCCGTTCGGAAGATCGAAGCGCATCGAGATATTCTGGATTTTAAGACCCGACATCATGCTCCCCTTTGGCATCGTTGGGTGGTGCCGCATAAGGGCGCGGGCGGCCCTAAGGTGCCTGCGCGAACGAATGCCCGCGCAGGCTTTTAGCGATTACATGCCTTTGGCAGCTTCAAGCGGGCCAGTGTTGACCGCAGCCGCATAGCTGTCCAAAGCCGATGGGATCGAACCGGCTTCCACAAAGACGCCAGCGACGCCCTGCATGAATTCCTGCGCGCCGCCGCCCAGCCATTTGGCGTTCAGCTGCTCGTCCACACCCGGGAAGATAAAGCTGTCGAGGGTCGACTTGGTGTCTTCCTCGGTCATACCAGCGTCCTTGGCGATGACTGGCAGCATTTTCGCCTGATTGGCTTCGTCAGCCCACATGGCGTTGGCTGCTGCTGTCACGGCCAGGAACTTGGCAACCATTTCGCCTTCTTCAGCGGCATAGGCAGCAGGTGCCGATGTCACGTCAAAAACCAGAATGCCCAGCTCTTCTTTCTCGGCACCGGTCAGAAGCACGTTGCCGTGTTCCTTCATGCGACGCAGCGCGCCGCCCCAGCCACACGCCATATCAAGCGAACCCTGAGCAAGGGCCGCAGCACCTTCCGCAGGGGCCATATCGACGACTTCCATGCCAGCGACGTCCACACCAAAATGGTCCATCTGCTTCAAGAAGCCATAATGCGCGGCGGTTCCAAGTGGAACGGCGACCTTCTTGCCAGCCAATTCGCCTGCTGACGTTTTGTCTATTTCAAGTCCCGATGCCACGACACAGTTGTCATTCTCGGAATACGACACCGCCACGTCGAGGACCTGAAGGTCCTGACCTGCCGATGTTGCCACCACGAAAGGTGGAACACCTTGGCTGACCGAAATCTGGACGTCGCCCGAAGCCATTGCCGCGCTCATTGCGGTGCCGGTGTCGAAGCTGACCCAGTTGATCGGCGCGCCAAGTGCTTCTTCGTACATGCCTTCAACTTTTGCGTACTGGAACGGCATTGGCCATTCCAGGAAGTATGCGACAGTGATGCCGTGGCCCTCTGCATTGGCCGGAATGGCCGAAACCGAGAGCATGGCACCGGCAGCAGCCGCCGTGAGTGTTCTCTTGATCATGGATAACCTCCTATTGTACCGGATTTTTTATGTAATCTTGCAGCGCTGGTTCCCGGCCAACCTTTTGCGCGCGCCTGACAGTTATTCGTTCACGAAGAATGCCTCCGTTCAATGAAGAAAAGAATGCGTTTCCACGTGCGCGTCAACTCTAATGAACCACGCCCTCAGGCTTATTGCCAGAACCGACAAGCGTCTAAGTCCAGTTCAGTCGCAAAAAATTACCTGTTTTCCAAGGTAACCCGAACAAAAAAAGCGGTTTCAAAAGCCATAGCTCCAAGGCATCATGACCCCACAACCGATCCGGGCCAACCCGGACAAGGGAAAGCCAGGGAGAAGACATGAAACAGAAAATGACTGCGGCTTTGGCCGCATGCCTGCTTGCCGGAACGGCAAGTGCGGAAAGCGTAAAGATCGGTTTCGTCACGACTTTGACGACACCTGCCGCCGTAATCGGCAAAGATATGGAAAACGCCGTGAACCTGGCCGTCGAACATCTGGGCGGCAAGGCGGGCGATCTGGATCTGGAAGTGATCTTTGGCGACGACGGCTTTGCGCCGGACACCGGCAAACAGGCCACCGACAAGCTGGTCAAGCAGGACGACGTTGATTTCGTCGCGGGTTACATCTGGAGCCACGTTCTTCTGGCCAGCCGCAAATCCGCGCTGGATGCGGGCAAGTTCCTGATCTCGGCCAATGCAGGCCCCAGCCAGATGGCAGGCAAGCTTTGCGATGAGAACTTCTTTTCGACCTCATGGCAGAACGACCAGACGCCGATGGCAATGGGCGAGGTTCTGAACCAGCAAGGTGTCAAGTCGGTCTATATCATGGCCCCCAACTATGCCGCGGGTAAGGACATGGTCGCAGGCGTCGAACGCACCTTCAAAGGCGAAGTGCTGGGCAAGGACCTGACCAAATGGGGCGCGGATGCTCAGCTTGATTTCTCGGCTGAACTGGCCAAAGCCAAGGCGAGCGGCGCGGAAGGCATCTTTGTCTTCTATCCCGGTGCTGCCGTCGGGCGCTTTCGTCAAACAGTACCAGCAAGCTGGCCTGAAAGATACGATGCCGCTTTACTCGGTCTTCACCGTCGACGCGCTGGCCCTGCCCAAAATGCAGGCCGCTGGTTTCGATGCCGTTCTGGGAAGCCGCGTGACACCAAGCCTGGGACCCATCGCTGGACAACCCGGCCAACAAGAAGTTCGTCACCGACTTCAAGGCCAAGTATGGCACCTACCCGTCGTTTTATGCAGCGCAAAGCTATGACGCGATCAACCTGATCGCGAGCGCCGTCGCAAAGGTTGGCAATACAGACGACAAGGACGCGCTCCGCGCTGCCCTGAAAGCGGCCGATTACGACAGCGTCCGAGGCAGCTATTCCTACGGCAACAACAACATGCCGGTGCAGAACTTCTATCTGCGCGAAGTGGTGGCTGACGCCGATGGCAGCTGGACAACCGAGGTCATAGCCACTGTGTTCGAGAACCATCAGGACAGCTATGCCGCCGAGTGCAGCTTGAATTAAGGTGCGTTGAAAACGCACCCTACGGGTGGGCTCAAGCGGCCCGCCCGGTCGAGGGGACCGACATGACTCATACCGCCAAAGGCCGCTGTAGTTGTGGCGAGGTTCAGTACGCGCTGACCGACGCGCCGCTGATCGTGCATTGCTGCCATTGCACATACTGCCAGCGCGAAACCGGATCGGCCTTTGCGGTGAACGGCTGGATCGAATGGGACCGCATCGAGATCACTACCGGATCACCCGAAGACACCATACTACCCAGCGAAAGCGGGCGCGGTCAGATCGTCTCGCGCTGCCCATCCTGCAAAGTAGCGCTTTGGAGCCAATACGGTGCTGGACCCAAATTCCGTTTCGTGCGGCTTGGCACGCTGGACGACCCCGCGCAGTTTCCGCCCGCGGTGCATATTTTCACCTCGACCAAACAGCCGTGGGTCGCGCTTCCCGACAACGTGCCGGCCTTCCCCGAATTCTACCGTCGCAGCACGACGTGGCGCGAAGACAGCCTGAAGCGGCGCGACGCCGCTTTGGCGAAACCGGACTGAGGGGCGTCTGAGTGGACACCACACTTCTGGTCATTCAGACGCTGAACGGGCTGCAGCTTGGGTTGCTGCTGTTTCTGGTGGCCTCCGGGCTGACGCTGGTCTTCGGCATCCTCGATTTCGTCAATCTGGCGCACGGCTCGCTTTACATGCTGGGCGCTTTCATCTGCGCGTCGCTGACCTTGTGCCTCGGGAAGTTTCCTGCTGGCCGTCTTGGTCGCGCTGCCGATCACCGGCGCTGTCGGGCTGGCGGTAGAACGGTTCGTGGCGCGCACGCTCTATCCGCGCGATCATCTCGACCAGGTGCTGGCGACCTTCGGGCTGATCCTGGTGATCGACACGCGCGTGCACATCTGATCTGGGGTCCGGAAGGCATGGCCGTGCCCCTGCCCGCCTTGGCTGGATGGTCAGGTCGACCTGACCGAGACGCTGGTGCTGCCGACCTATCGGCTGGTGATCATTGGTGCCGGACTTGTCAGCGGCGGCAGGCCTGTTCTGGCTGGTGAACCACACCCGCCTCGGCATGCTGATCCGGGCCGGCGCCTCGAACCGGCGCATGGTCTCGGCCTTGGGCATCAACATTAAAATGCTGTTTTCGCTGGTCTTTGCCTTGGGCGCGATGCTGGCGGGATTGGCAGGCATGCTGATCGCCCCGATCACCGAAGCCTCCATCGGCATGGGCAACAACATCATCATCACCGCCTTCGTGGTGATCATCGTGGGCGGCATCGGCTCGATGAAGGGCGCCTTCATCGCGGCGCTGCTGATCGGGTTGATCGACACGCTGGGACGGTCATTTCTGGACGACATCTTCAAACTGGTCGATGTCGACCGAGGCCGCCGAAACCTCGGCCCCTGCCGTGTCGGCAATGCTGATCTACATCATCATGGCGGTGGTGCTGGCGTTGCGACCGCAGGGCCTGTTCCCGCCGAAGGTGCGCTGATGGGGCTTGGCAAAGCGGCGCGGGCCTTGACCTTGATCGCAACTGGTCTTGTTGGCCGTTCTGCCGCCGCTTTTTTACTTTACCGGCAATGCCTTCTACCTCGACCTTGCCACGCGGCTGATCATCCTTGCCATCGCCGCCGTCAGCCTGAACCTGATCCTCGGTTACGGCGGGATGATCTCGTTCGGCCACGCCGCCTATCTCGGGACTTGGCGCCTATGCGGTGGGCATCCCGGCCCACCACTGGCTATATGGCGGGCTGGAAAGCTGGGGCCTTGCCACCACATCGGCCTTGTCCAGTTCCCGCTGGCCGTCGCCATCACCGCGCTGTTCGCGCTGGTCACCGGCGCGATCTGCCTGCGCACCAAGGGCGTCTATTTCATCATGATCACCATGGCCTTCGCGCAGATGGTTTACTACGTCTTCGTCTCGATCGAGGAATACGGCGGCGATGACGGGCTGGTGATCGACACGCGTTCCGAGCTTGCCAGTGAGTCAACCTGGACGATCCCTTGCAGCTTTTCGCCCTTTCCTATGTTTCGCTGGTTGGTGGCCATGTTGCTGGTTCGTATGCATCATCGCCGGTCACGGTTCGGCATGGTGCTGCAGGGCGCCAAGGGCAACAACGAACGCGATGGTGACCATGGGCTTCAACACCTATCTCTATCGACTGACGGCCTATGTGATTTCGGGCGCGATCTGCGGGTTTGCGGGCGCGCTTCTGGGCAACTTCACGACATTCATCACCCCCGAGATGATGGACTGGACCCGCTCGGGCGAGTTGATGTTCATGGTCATCCTCGGCGGAGCAGCGACGACCATCGGCCCGGTTCTGGGGGCAGCGACGTTCATCCTGCTGGAGGAAATCCTGTCCTCGATCACGATCTATTGGCATCTGCCGTTCGGTCTGCTGCTGATCGCGGTTGTGTTATTCGGCAAAGGCGGCTTGGCCGGGTTGTTGTCGCGCAATCGGCCCACACCAGAACCTAAGCCCGCGCCGAAACCGGAGCCCGCAGAATGAGCGCCCCCATTCTGGAAACCCGGAACCTGATGAAAAGCTTCGGCGGCATCCGCGCCACCGATGACCTGAGCCTTACCGTTACCCCGGGCGAAATACACGCCATCATCGGCCCCAATGGAGCGGGAAAGACAACACTGATCACTCAGTTGATCGGCACTGCCCGGCCCGACAGCGGTACGGTCCACTTCAAAGGGCGCGACATCACCCGCCTGCCCGCCCATGCCCGCGCGCGGCTTGGAATCACGCGCAGTTTCCAGATCACTTCGCTGATCATGGAGATGAGCGTGATCGACAACGTGGCCTTGGCCGTACAGGCCCGCGCCGGATCGTCCTTTCGCTTCATCCGGGCGGTGGCATCAGAAGCCGCGATCCGGGAGCGCGCAATGGAATTTTTGGCAAAGGTGGGTTTGGCAGAAAAGGCCGACATGCCGACCAATGCGCTCAGCCACGGCGAGCACCGGCATATCGAGATTGCGATTGCCTTGGCCTCCGAAGCCGAATGCATGTTGCTGGACGAACCGATGGCCGGATTGGGCGGCGAGGAAAGCGCCGCCATGGTGCGCCTTCTGTCAGGCATCAAGGGCCAGCAAACAGTTGTCCTGATCGAGCATGACATGGACGCGGTCTTTGCCTTGGCCGACCGGATTTCCGTTCTGGTCTATGGCCATATCATCGCCACTGGCACCCCCGCCGAGATACGCGGCAACGCCGAAGTCGAAGCCGCCTATCTTGGCGAAGAAAGCGGGGTGGACTGATGCTGAAGGTCAGCGGGCTGACCGCGCATTACGGGCCCAGTCAGGCTTTGTTCGGCGTTGATCTGGCGGTGCAGGCGGGCGAGGTCGCCACGCTTCTGGGCCGCAACGGGATGGGCAAGACCACGACCATTCATGCGATCATGGGGATGGTGCCGCCCACGGGTGGATCGGTGCTGTTTGATGGCGCGGAATTGGTGGGTCAGCCTTCGTTCCGCGTGGCCAATCTCGGGCTAGGGCTGGTGCCTGAAGGACGGCAGATTTTCCCTAACCTGAGTGCCCGCGAGAACCTTGTGGCCACGGCCTCCAACCATTTGGAGCAAGCCGATCCATGGACCATCGAGCGGATCTTTACGTTGTTCCCCGAATTGGCGGACCGCGCATCGTCGATGGGCAACCTTTTGTCGGGCGGCGAGCAGCAGATGCTGGCCGTTGGGCGCGCCTTGATGACCAACCCCAAGCTGTTGATTTTGGACGAGGCAACCGAAGGGCTGGCCCCCTTGGTGCGGCGCAAAATTTGGGAAGCACTGGCTCAGATAAGGGAAACCGGGCTGTCCATTCTAGTGGTCGATAAGAACCTGCAGGACCTGATGAGGCTGGCGGATCGGCATTTCATGATTCAACGCGGCGAGGTTGTCTGGACGGGCAATACGACCGAGTTGAAAGCCGATGCCGGAGCTCGGACACGGTATCTGGGCGTTTAAAATAGCGTATTTTTGGCAAAATGATGGCGTGGCCGTGGTGCCATGCTTTTGCGGCTTTGGAACTGCAGTCTTGTGAACGATCGTTCACTAAACTAGTTTGGGGGCCAGAGTGCTTGGGAATATAGGCCATGTCTGTTCTTTCTTCTTCTGTATCAAAGCGCTCGGACGCGTTTGAAGCGAACCGTGCCGGGCATGAAGCGGCGATGGCCGAAGTGTCAGCGGCCTCTGCGATTGCTATGGCGGGTGGCGGAGCGGCATCGTTAGAGCGCCATATCTCGCGCGGGAAACTGCCGCCGCGAGAGCGCGTGGCGGCTTTGCTTGATCCGGGCGCCCCGTTTCTGGAGATCGGCCAGTTTGCAGCCCATGGGATGTACGACGGCGCGGCCCCTTCTGCCGGACTTATCGCTGGCATTGGCCGGGTGACGGGTCAGGACGTCATGGTCATCTGCAACGATGCCACCGTGAAGGGCGGCACCTATTTCCCGATGTCGGTTAAAAAGCACCTTCGCGCGCAAGAGATCGCCGAAGCCAACCACCTGCCCTGCATTTATCTGGTGGATTCGGGCGGTGCCAACCTGCCCAATCAGGACGAGGTTTTTCCCGACCGCGATCACTTCGGGCGCATCTTTTTCAATCAGGCGCAGATGAGCGCCAAGGGCATTGCTCAGATTGCTGTCGTCATGGGGTCCTGCACGGCGGGAGGTGCATACGTGCCCGCGATGTCGGATGTAACGATCATCGTGAAGGAACAGGGCACGATCTTTCTGGCGGGCCCGCCTTTGGTGAAAGCCGCAACGGGCGAGATCGTCACTGCCGAGGATTTGGGCGGCGGCGATGTGCATACGCGGCTGTCCGGTGTCGCGGATTATCTGGCCGAGGATGACGCCCATGCTTTGGCTTTGGCGCGCCGCGCCGTGGGCAACCTGAACCGCAGGAAACCTGAGAGCGTTGTCCGGCAACCCGTTGAGGCGCCGCTGTTTGACCCAAGCGAGATGCCCGGCGCGGTCCCCGCTGATCTGCGCACGCCCTATGACATTCGCGAGGTGATTGCGCGTGTCGTTGACGGCTCAAAGTTTGATGAGTTCAAGGCGCGCTATGGCACAACCTTGGTGACAGGCTTCGCCCATATCTGGGGCATGCCTGTGGGCATCATCGCCAACAACGGCGTGCTCTTTTCGGAAAGTGCCGTGAAGGGCGCGCATTTCGTCGAGCTTTGTTCTCAGCGCAAGATCCCCTTGGTATTTCTGCAAAATATTACCGGGTTCATGGTGGGTCAGGCCTATGAGGCGGGCGGCATTGCCAAGGATGGTGCCAAACTGGTGACAGCGGTGGCGACCTCTGCGGTGCCCAAAGTGACGGTGATCGTGGGCGGATCGTTCGGCGCGGGGAACTATGGTATGTGCGGGCGGGCCTATGACCCGCGGTTCCTTTGGGCATGGCCCAACGCGCGGATATCGGTGATGGGCGGCGAACAGGCGGCGGGCGTTTTGGCGACAGTGCGTCGGGATTCCATCGAGCGGAAAGGTGGGACGTGGACGGCTGAGGAAGAAGCGGCGTTCAAAGCGCCGACCATTGCGCAGTTCGAGGAACAGTCGCATCCTTTGTACGCCTCGGCCCGGCTTTGGGATGATGGGATCATTCGGCCCGAAGACACGCGGGACGTTCTGGGGCTGTCCCTGTCAGCGGCGCTGAATGCGCCCATTGAAGGAACGCGCTTTGGCGTGTTCAGGATGTGAATATGCTTATCGAAGTGGTTTTCGGCGATATCGTGCAATGCAACGCGGACGTGATTGTGAACGCGGCCAATGAAACGCTTCTTGGCGGTGGCGGGGTCGATGGCGCGATCCACGATGCGGCGGGCCCCGGGTTGTTTAAAGAATGCCAAACGCTTGGCGGATGCCCGACCGGTGAGGTGCGTGTCACCGGCGCGCATGACCTGCCTTTCAAGGCAATCATCCACGCTGTGGGGCCGATCTGGCGAGGCGGCGACCGCCAAGAAGTGGCCCTTCTCGGCAAGTGTTATGAAAACGCTTTGGACGCAGCCTTCGACATCGGAGCCGAAAGCATCGCGTTTCCTGCCATTTCAACCGGCGCTTTTGGCTTTCCTGAAAGGCGCGCCGCGAAAGTCGCGACCCGAGCCTGTGTGTCATGGACGAGGCCTACACCGAGCCGGATACTTCTCATGGCCTTCGACGGCGAAAGCGAGACCGTATTGCGCCGGGCTTTGAAGGAGGCGCAGGATGATCGCTAAACTCCTCATCGCCAACCGCGGAGAAATCGCCTGTCGGGTGATCGCAACGGCCCAACGCATGGGCATAGCGACCGTGGCGGTTTATTCGGATGCGGATGCAGGCGCGCTTCATGTCGAAATGGCGGATGAGGCGGTGCGGATTGGGCCTGCGTCGGTGGCCGAAAGCTATCTGAACGGCGGGGCCGATTCTGGAGGCTGCGGCGCAGACCGGGGCCGAGGCTATCCACCCCGGCTATGGCTTTCTGTCCGAGAACCCCGAGTTTGTGGAAGCCGTCGAAGCCGCAGGGTTGATCTTTGTCGGCCCACCTGCCCCGGCGATCCGGGCCATGGGGTTGAAGGATGCCGCTAAGGCGCTGATGGAAAACGCGGGGGTGCCGGTGGTACCGGGCTATCACGGTGCGTCGCAAGAAGCGGACCTACTGGCGGACGAGGCGCAAAAGATCGGCTATCCGGTGCTGATCAAGGCGCGCGCAGGTGGCGGCGGTAAGGGTATGCGGTTGGTCGAGCGCGCCGAAGACTTTGCCGAGGCTTTGGCCGGTGCGCAGCGCGAAGGTCAGGCCAGTTTTGGCGATCCCGGCGTGCTGGTTGAAAAGTACATCACCACGCCGCGCCATATTGAAATTCAGGTCTTCGCCGACAGTCATGGTAACGTGGTCCATCTGTTCGAACGCGATTGCTCGCTGCAGCGCCGTCATCAGAAGGTGATCGAGGAGGCCCCGGCGCCGGGCATGCACCGACGATGTGCGCGCGGCCATGGGCAAGGCTGCCGTCGAGGCGGCGCGCGCGATTGGCTACAGCGGCGCGGGCACGGTTGAATTCATTGTCGATGGTTCGGGCCCGCTTCGGGCGGATGGGTTCTGGTTCATGGAGATGAACACGCGGCTTCAGGTCGAACATCCCGTGACCGAGGCTATTACCGGGCTCGATCTGGTGGCTTTGCAGTTGCAGGTGGCCGCCGGGGATGCCCTGCCCTTTGGACAGGATGACCTGGCGATTGACGGCCATGCCTTCGAGACTCGGATCTATGCGGAAGACGCTCGGAATGGATTTCTGCCCGCGACGGGGCGGTTAGCGCATCTGCGCTTTCCGGCGGGGACCGCCTTTGAGCGTGGACCGGTGCGGATTGATGCTGGCATCCGCGAAGGCGATGAAATCACGCCGCATTACGACCCGATGATTGCCAAGCTGATTGTTCATGGAGCCGACCGGGCTCAGGCTTTGGCGCGACTTTCACAGGCTTTGGAAGGCTGCCGGATCGCGGGAGTGGTAACCAACACGGGCTTTCTGGCGCGGCTGGCAAATCACCAAGGGTTCGCGGCGGGCGAAGTTGATACGGGCCTGATTGCGCGGGATCTTGACGCGCTGACGGCCCCGGTGATCAGCGACCAGCCATTGATGGCAGCAGCCCTCGCCGCGTTGGATTTACCGCGCAAAGCCGCTTCAGCAGAACCGTGGCAAGGGTTGGTTGGCTGGCGCGCATGGGGCGTTGCCCGCCACCAGGTGACACTCGTGCAGGACAACACGGCACATGATGTGGACGTCGGCGTTCTGGGGCCAAACGTGTTTGAGATTGACGGGCTTCGCGTCGATGCCAACTGGCGCGGTGATGATCTTGTGATCCGAAAACGCGGCGTCGAGCAACGCCTCGGCATTCATTGCAGTCCGCGTCAGATCACTGTTTTCAAGTCTGGCGAGACTGTGATCTTTGACGTTCCGGACCCGCTGGATCGGGGAGCCGGTGCGGCCATGGCCAGCGATCAGGTCACAGCCCCGATGCCGGGGCTTGTGACGCATGTCTCTGCTGCTCCGGGCCAAAGCGTGACAGAAGGGGACGCGTTGATGGTGCTGGAAGCCATGAAGATGGAACACACATTGCGCTCACCTCGGGATGGCATTATTGCCGAGGTCTTGGCCGCAACCGGCGATCAGGTTCTGGACGGTGCCGTGCTGATACAGCTTGAGGCAAAGGCCGATGACTGAGCACGTGACAATCGTCGAAATGGGTCCGCGCGATGGGCTTCAGAACGAAGCGGCCATGGTGCCCACGGCAGACAAGATTGCACTGGTCGACAAGCTAAGTGCTTGCGGTTTCGCGCGGATCGAAGTGACCAGTTTCGTCTCGCCCAAATGGGTGCCGCAAATGGCGGACGCAGCGGAGGTGATGGCCGGGATTGCCCGCATGGCGGGTGTCAGATACACCGTTTTAACTCCTAATTTCAGAGGGTTCGAAGGAGCACTTGAAGCGGGTGCTGAAGAGGTGGCAGTCTTTGCTTCGGCCTCGGAAGGGTTCAGTCAGGCCAACATCAACTGTTCCATCGCAGAAAGCCTTGAGCGATTCAAACCCGTCATGGCAGCGGCGCGGGACGCCGGGGTGCCGGTTCGGGGCTATGTCAGTTGCGTGACCGACTGCCCCTATGACGGCGCTGTTGCGCCATCGGCGGTGGCGGATGTGGTGAGGCGCTTGTTCGTCATGGGCTGCTATGAGGTAAGCCTTGGCGACACGATCGGTGCCGGGACGCCCGAGACGGTGAGCGCGATGCTTGACGCCGTGTTGACCGTGGCCGGTCCCGAAAAACTGGCGGGGCATTTCCATGACACCGGACATCGGGCACTTGAGAACATCGAAACCTGTCTTAAGCGTGGATTGCGGGTCTTTGACGCCGCAATTGCTGGTCTGGGGGGCTGCCCATATGCGCCCGGTGCCAAGGGGAACGTTGATACCGAAGCGGTGGTGGGTCTTGTCGAGCATTTGGGGTACAAGACCGGGCTGGACCAAGCGGCACTTGCCGAAGCGGCAGGTTTTGCACGCGGATTAAGGGAGCGGACATGAGCAGTTACAATACCTTGGCCGTCGATATGGACGCTGACGGCGTGGCCCATGTAGCCCTGAACCGGCCCGAAAAACGGAACGCTTTGTCAGCCGAGATGATTGCCGAGTTGACGGATTTCGCAGGCACGATCGGGGCAGCCAAGGCGACCCGGGCTGTCGTACTTTCCGGTCGTGGCGAAGTCTTTTGTGCCGGTGCTGATCTGGCGTGGATGCATGCCCAGATCAAGGCGGATCGCGCGGGCCGGATGGCCGAGGCGCGCAAGCTGGCCCAGATGCTGCGTGCGCTGAACGAGATGCCGACGCCCTTGATCGCACATATCCATGGCGGCGCCTTTGGCGGTGGCGTGGGGCTGGCGTGCATCTGTGACGTCGCACTGGCCGAAACAGGCACGAAGTTCGGGCTGACCGAAACCCGTCTGGGGCTGATCCCTGCCACCATCGGGCCCTACGTCATTGCACGACTGGGCGAAGGCCGCGCGCGGCGGGTGTTCATGTCGGCGCGGATTTTCGGCGCTGATGAGGCCGCAAACCTGGGCATTGTGGCGCGGGTCGTGACGGCGGATGCAATGGACGATGCCGTGGCAACCGAAGTGGCGCCATATCTGAATGTTGCATCGGGCGCTGTCGGGCGTGCAAAGGCATTAGCGCGCATGTTGGGCCCCCGGATCGACGACGCGGTGATCGACGCCACGATTTCGCATCTGGCCGACAGTTGGGAAACCGAGGATGCGCGCGAAGGGATCGACGCTTTTCTGGGGAAACGTGCCCCACGCTGGGCGCAGACCTGAGGCTTTGCCTTCTCTGACAGGTGCTGATCTCTGGGCAAATTGCAGAAAGGGGCGCTGCCCCTTCTTGGCCTGACGGCCAATTCATCCCAGGCGTATTGTTAGCAAAATGAAGATCTTGGCGCATTTTGCCTGTTTTTTGAGCAATTGGGTTAAATATGGTCGGAACTGACCCCTGACAGGTTCTCTTCTGCCACCTGAGCGCTATGCTGATGCGAAAGGGACTGGCATGAGTGACAGCAGACGATGTTTTGACGAGATGACTGGGCAAGGTGCCGAAACGCGCGCGCCCTATGATGCCTATGCTGAATGGTTTGGCGGCGAAGACCTTCGAGAACTCAAGCGCAAAGCCAGCGAGGCCGAGACCTTTTTCCGCCGCACCGGCATCACCTTCAACGTCTATGGCCAGTCTGAGGCGGACGAACGGCTGATCCCGTTCGACATCGTGCCGCGGATCATCTCGGCCGCGGAATGGCAGCAGGCTGACCCGCGGCATCGAACAGCGGGTGCGCGCGATCAATGCGTTTCTGTACGACATCTACCACCGGCAGGAGATCCTGCGCGCCGGCCGCGTACCCGTCGAACTGATCGCCCGGAACGAAGCGTTCTTGCCGCAGATGATCGGGGTCGAACCGCCGGGCGGGATCTACACGCATATCGTCGGCATCGATCTGGTGCGCACCGGCGAGGACGAATTTTTCGTGCTGGAAGACAATGCCCGCACGCCGTCCGGCGTGTCCTATATGCTGGAAAACCGCGAGACGATGCTGCAGATGTTCCCCGAGTTGTTCGCGCAGCATCAAGGTGCGGCAGGTGTCAGATTATCCGATGGACCTGCGCCGATCGCTGGCCGCCTGCGCGCCGCCCGCGCCAGTGCGGGCGAGCCGACCGTTGGCGGTCTGACGCCGGGCATCCACAACTCGGCCTATTTCGAGCACTCCTTTCTGGCCGACCAGATGGGCGTGGAACTGGTCGAAGGGCACGATCTGCGCGTCATCGACGGCCGCATCGCGATGCGCACGACACAAGGGTATACACGCCGATTGATGTGCTCTACCGCCGGGTCGATGACGATTATCTCGATCCGCTGAATTTCAACCCGGACAGCGATGCTGGGCGTGCCGGGCATCATGGACGTCTACCGCGCCGGCGGCATCACCATCGCCAATGCGCCGGGCACCGGCATCGCCGACGACAAGGCGATCTATAGCTACATGCCGGATATCGTCGAATTCTATACCGGCGAGAAGGCGATCCTTGCAGAACGTGCCGACCTGGCGCTGTTCGGAAGCCGGATGCGCTGGCATATGTGCTGGACAATCTGGCCGAACTGGTGGTCAAGGAAGTGCACGGCTCGGGCGGCTACGGCATGCTGGTCGGGCCCGGCGGCATCCAAGAAAGAGCTGGCGGCCTTCCGCGCAAAGCTGAATGCCAGGCCTGACAATTACATCGCGCAGCCGACACTGGCGCTTTCCACCGTGCCGATCTTGACCAAAGACGGGCTGGCACCGCGCCATGTCGATCTGCGCCCCTTCGTGCTGTGTCGCCCGCGGGCATCAAGATCACGCCGGGCGGGCTGACGCGCGTGGCGCTGAAGGAAGGCAGTCTCTGGTGGTCAACTCCAGTCCAGGGTGGCGGCACCAAAGACACCTGGGTTCTGGAGGACTGACGAGATGCTGGGCAAAACCGCAGGCGGCCTTTTCTGGATGTTCCGCTATCTGGAGCGCAGCCGAAAACACCGCCCGACTGATCGAGGCCGGGTTTCGCATCGCGCTGACCCGGCCCGACGGCGACGAGTGGATCAGCGTGCTGAAGACTGCCGCTGCGGAACAGGCCTACGCCGATGCCCACGAAACAGTCGAACAGGCTGCGGTGATCGATTTTCTGCTGCGCGATCCGAACAATCCGTCTTCCGTGATGAACTCTATCGCGCAGGCCAGACGGAACGCACGGCTTGTCCGCACCGCGATCACCCGCGAAGTCTGGGAAGCCGTGAACGACACTTACATGATCCTCAAGCAACGGCTCGCCTATCCGGTGCCCGCACGCGATCTGCCAAAAGTTCTGGGAATGATCCGCCAACAAGCGGCCCTTGTGGGCGGCGCGCTTCACGGGTCGATGTTGCGGAATGATGTCTTCGACTTTGCCCGTTTGGGGACGTTTCTGGAACGCGCCGACAACACCGCGCGCATTCTGGATGTGAAGTACTATGTGCTATTGCCGTCGGTTTCGCAGGTCGGGTCTTCGCTGGACAATGTACAGTGGGAAACCATTCTGCGGTCGGTGTCGGGCGTGCGCGCCTATGGCTGGCTGCATCAGGGCAAGGTGACGCCTATAGGCATTGCCGATTTCCTGATCTTTGACCCACGCATGCCGCGCAGCCTGCGGTTCTCGGTGTCGAAAATCAGAAGCAATCTTGCAATGTTGGAATCAGAGTATGCCGACCGCCACACCTGTCACGACACAGTCGAACGGCTGGATCGCCGACTGAAGGCCGGGTCGGTCGAACAGGTGTTTGAAGACGGATTGCATGAATTTCTGACCGAGTTTCTAACAGACACCGCGCGTCTGGGGCAAGAAATCGAAACCAATTACAGATTTCTGGAGTAACGACATGCGACTTCGGATTTCTCACAACACGGCTTATCACTTTGAAACACCGGTGCATTACGGTTTGCAGCAACTGCGGCTGACACCGAAAAGCAGGCCCGGGCAGGACGTGTTGAACTGGTCGATGAAGGTGGACGGCGGGCGGATCGAAGCTGAATTTACCGATCATCATGCGAATACGGTTTCGCTGATTTCCTTTGATGCGGATGCGACCGCGATTTCAGTCCATTGCGAGGGCGAGATCGAGACCGAAGATTTGTCGGGCATCGTGGGCGCTCAGAAAGGCTTTATGCCGCTTTGGTTGTTCCAGCGTTCCACCGACCTGACCCGGGCCGGGCCAAACGTCCGAGCCCTGATAAAAGGGTTAAAGGAAAGTCATGAAGCGGGCCTGCCATTGCTGCATGCCTTGTCGGCACGGATCATCGAGCATGTTTCTTATGTAATTGGTGAAACCAACTCTGAGACAACGGCTGACGCGGCGATCGAGCACGGCAAGGGCGTTTGCCAGGACCACGCGCATATATTTATTGCCGCCGCCCGCGCGATGGATTACCCCGCGCGATACGTCTCGGGCTATTTGATGATGGACGACCGGGCACAGCAGGAAGCCTCGCATGCATGGGCGGAAGCGCATATTGAGGGGATCGGTTGGGTCGGGTTTGATGTCTCGAACGCGATATCTCCGGATGCACGTTATGTTCGGGTTGCCACAGGGCTGGATTACCGCGAAGCGGCCCCTATTTCCGGTCTGACATTCGGCACTGGCGGCGAGACGATGCGAGTGAACATCGAGGTGCAGCAGCAGCAATAGCGCCACCTCGCAGTCAGGAAACGGGCGCGTATGACATATTGTGTAGGAATGAAACTGGATTGCGGGCTGGTGTTCATGTCGGATACCCGCACCAATGCCGGCGTCGATAATATCAGCGTTTTCCGCAAGATGTTCCATTGGGAAACCGAAGGTGAGCGCGTTGTCACCTTGATGACAGCGGGAAATCTGGCCACCACGCAGGCGGTTGTCAGCCTTCTGAACGAACGCGCCCTGCCCGCTGCCGAACGCGGCGCTCCGTCGATCCTTGAAGCGCCGTCAATGTTCCAGATCGCGCAATTGATCGGAGAGACCCTGCGCGAAGTCATCCGCATTCAGTCGGGCAAGGACGGCCCCGAGGCGGAAAGCACCTTTTCCGCCAATATGATCGTGGGTGGTCAGGTGCGCGGCAGCGAGCCTCGGATTTTCCTGATCTATCCGGAAGGCAACTTTGTCGAGGCCAGCGCGGACACACCGTTTTTCCAGATCGGCGAGGCGAAATACGGCAAGCCCATTCTGGTGCGCGCCTATGATCCGGCGATGAGTTTCGAAGATGCGGTGAAGCTTTTGATGGTCAGCTTCGATTCGACAATCAAGGCGAACCTGTCGGTGGGCCTGCCGTTGGATTTGCATCTTTATACCGCCGATACATTCACCTCCGGAGAAAAGCGCCGCATCGAATTGGGCGATCCTTTCTTCGATGCGCTGTCATCGGGTTGGGGCCAAGCGCTGAAGGATGCATTCAACAGCTTGCCCGCCTATACGCTTGACTGATCGACAACCCCTAGAAAATTGAGCTAGCACCTATTCATGACATATCCAAAAACACCCTCCTTTCGCCTTGATGGCAAACGCGCGCTGGTCACCGGCGCTTCTTCCGGAATTGGTCAGGGCTGCGCCTTGGCCCTTGGCGAGGCTGGCGCGCATGTTGTTTGTTCGGCCCGCCGCGCCGACAAACTGGTCGAGACCGTGGCCGAGATCAAAGCCCGCGGCGGTAGCGCCGAGGCCGTACCGCTGGATCAATCGGACTTGCAAGCGATGGACGCTGTGTTTCAGGCGCAGGCACCGTTTGACGTGGTGCTAAATTCAGCCGGATTGGCGCGGCATGGACCCGCGCTTGAGACCAAGCCCGAGGACTACGACGCCGTTATGGATTTGAACCTGAAGGGGGCCTATTTCCTGTCGGTTCACGCTGCAAAAGGCATGATCGCCGCTGGCAATGGCGGCTCGATCATCCACATCTCAAGCCAGATGGCCCATGTAGGCGGACCGGATCGCGCGGTCTATTGCGCCTCGAAACATGCTTTGGAAGGCATGGCCAAGGCGATGGCGATCGAATGGGGGAAGCACCGCATTCGGATCAACTCGATCTGTCCGACATTTATTGTGACCGCCTTGACGGAAAAGGTCTTTGCGGATTCAGACAAGCGCGCCTGGGTCGAAGAAAAGATCAAGCTGGGCCGCGTGGGCACGGTAGAAGACATCATGGGGGCGGCGGTCTATCTGGCAACGGATGCTTCGGCCTTGGTGACGGGCACATCGCTTTTGGTCGATGGTGGCTGGACGGCTGATTGATCTGATTGCGCCGCGCTTCGCGCGTCGCCGAACTGGGGGCTTTGCCCCCAGACCCCCAGCATATTTTCAGGCCAATGAAATCCCTGCTGTTCAGACCGGCGAGATGCCGTTGACCGCAAGATAGGCCGAATAGAGCGATGTTGTGCCGCAGATGAACAGGCGGTTCAGTTTCGGCCCGCCAAAGCAAACGTTCGCCACGGTTTCAGGAATCAGGATCTTGCCGATAAGCGTGCCGTCGGGGGTAAAGCAGTGCACGCCATCCTTTGCCGAGCTCCAGATCCGGCCATCGCCGTCAACACGGAAACCGTCAAAGAGGCCTTCGGTGCAATCGGCCAGAACCTCGCCCCCGCCAAGCGTTCCATTGGCGCTGACGGAATGGCGGCGAATGTGGGCCGGGCCATTGGGGTCGTGGGACCTTCCGGTGTCGGCGATATACACCAGGCTTTCGTCGGGCGAGAATGCCAGGCCATTGGGTTTAAGGTAGTCGTCGGCGACAACGCGGATATCGCCGGTTTCCGGGTCAACACGGTAGACATAGCAGCCGCCGATTTCGCTTGTCGCCCGCCCGCCTTCATAGTCGATCAGGATGCCGTAAGTTGGATCGGTGAACCAGATCGAGCCGTCCGAGCGTTTCACCACCACATCGTTCGGCGAATTCAACCGCTTGCCGTCATAGGCATCGGCGATCACCGTGATGCTGCCGTCGTGTTCGGTGCGGGTGACGCGACGTGCCAGATGCTCGCAGGAGATCAGCCGCCCCTGCCCGTCAACCGTATGGCCGTTCGAATTGTTCGACGGCTGGCGAAAGACCGAGACATTGCCGTCGGCCTCATCAAACCGCAGCATCCGATTGTTGGGAATGTCGGACCAGACCAGATAGCGCCCGGCCGCGAACCATGCCGGGCCTTCCGACCAGCGGGCACCAGTCCAAAGCCGCTCGACCCGGGCATGCCCGATCAGACATTCTTTGAATGCGGGGTCGATGATCTCGAACCCACTGCCTTCGACCATCCCGAACATGGCGTGTTCTCCCTTGGCTTTCCGGGATGATAAACCAAGGCGGAAAGGAAGGCCAAACCCTAAGCGACGGCACCAATCTTGCAGATCAGATCGCGAATTTGTTGCACGCCTTCCCGGGCGCGGAGGTTGGTGAAGACAAACGGTCGGTCGCCGCGCATGCGGGTGGCGTCCCGACGCATCACTTCAAGGTCCGCGCCGACATGTGGGGCAAGATCGGTCTTGTTGATCACCAGCACGTCCGAGCGGGTGATTGCGGGTCCCCCCTTGCGCGGGATTTCCTCGCCCGCGGCGACATCGATGACATAGATCGTCAGATCGGCCAGTTCGGGGCTGAAGGTGGCCGACAGATTGTCGCCGCCGCTTTCGATCAGAACGATTTCGATTTCCGGGTGGCGGGTTGTCATCTCGGCCACGGCACTCAGGTTGATCGAGGCATCTTCGCGGATCGCTGTATGGGGGCAACCCCCTGTTTCCACGCCAATAATCCGGTCTTGCGGCAGAACCTGCATGCGCATCAGGGCTTCGGCATCTTCCTGCGTATAGATGTCGTTGGTGATCACACCGATGGAATGCGTGTCGCGAAATACCTCGCAGAGCGCCGCACTTAAGGTGGTTTTTCCTGCCCCCACAGGACCACCTATTCCGATACGCAAGGGGCCATTAAGCGTCATGTGCGGAACATCCTTGAGTATTGGGTTTCGTGTTTCATCGACGCGATATCCGCCAGAAATGTGGTGGACGAAAGCTTGGTCAGGTCGCCGGACTGCGTATCATCGGCGATCTGCGTGCAAAGTGGCGCCAAGGCTCTGATGATGGCTTGCGCCTCCGATTGCCCGATGCGCGCAAGGCGCTGACCTGCTGCCACAAGGTTGGCGGCGAAGGCGTGAAGGTACATCGACGATGTGAGCTCCAGCGGCAGGTTGCACAGCCGGGTAGCACGTCCTGCAGCCACGGGATAGGTCAGGTCAGTGCTTTGGTGTTCCCACACGTCAGCGGTGATCTGGCAGAAGGCGGCACCCTGCAGTTCGGTTTCGCGCAGCCGTTCTTTGGAGGATGCAAAAGCGCGACAGGTGGCGTCGATCTCGGAGATCTCTTCCAGGCTTTCTGCACCATAGCTTGCCGCCAAGAACAGCGCGTCGTTTCGACCGGCCCCAAAGCGCAACACGTCTTCGATCCAACCCTGCAAGCTGCCCCGGTCCTGCACATCGCCTGCTTCCACCGCCCATTCCAGCCCGTGCGAATAGCTGAACGACCCCACCGGGAAGGCGGGCGAAAACCATTGCGCAAGGGTGAGCACAGCTTCAGTGGGCATGGCTGTGCGTGCGGCCATGGCCATAAGCGCCGCCTTCAGGCGTGAAGGGTTCGACCACTTCCCGAAGGGTGGCCCCCAACAAACCCAGCATATCGCGGATCACATGGTCACGCTTGATCAATAGGCGCGTCTCTTCGATCTGGCAGGGCATATGGCGATTGCCGATGTGCCATGCCAGCCGCACCAGATCCGGCCCGGTGATTTCCAACAAGTCCTCGGAGGCTGGCAAAACGCTGATCTTGCGGCCATCCGGCATGACGAAGGCGTCGCCGTTGTTCAGCGATGTGGTCGTTTTCAGATCGACCAGAAATTGCTCGCCCCCATCGCTCGTCAAGACCTTGCGGCGCAGGAACCGGTCTTCGTAGGTCAGTGTCACGCTGTCATCGGTGTGATGGGCGTGGACGATAGCTTGGCTGACGGGCAAATCCATAGACAGGTCCTTAGTAGAGGAAATAGCGCTGCGCCATTGGCAGCACTTCCGCAGGCTCGCAGGTCAGCAACTCGCCATCGGCACGGACTTCATAGGTCTCGGGGTTCACCTCGACATGCGGCAGGGCGTCGTTCAGGATCAGGTCCTTCTTGCCGATGTTGCGGGTCGATTTGACGGCGATGGTGCTTTTCGCAAGGCCCAGTACTTTTCGCCGACACCAGCGGCTTGCGCAGCCTCAGACACAAAGGTCACAGCGGAACGCTCAACCGACCGCCCGTAAGAGCCAAACATAGGCCGCGTATAAACCGGCTGCGGCGTCGGGATCGAGGCATTGGGGTCGCCCATCTGCGCCACAACAATCGTGCCACCCATCAGAACCATCTCGGGCTTTACGCCAAAGAAGGCGGGGTTCCACATCACAAGATCGGCGCGTTTGCCTTCTTCGATGCTGCCGATCTCAGTCGAGATACCGTGTGCTATTGCCGGGTTGATCGTGTACTTGGCGATATAGCGGCGAACGCGGAAGTTATCATTGTCACCGGTTTCTTCCGACAGACGCCCGCGCTGTTTCTTCATCTTGTCGGCGGTCTGCCATGTGCGGATCAGCACCTCGCCCACCCGGCCCATCGCCTGACTGTCAGACGCAATGATCGAGAACGCGCCCATGTCGTGCAGAATGTCTTCCGCCGCAATCGTTTCGCGCCGGATACGGCTTTCGGCAAAGGCCACATCCTCGGGGATGGATTTATCAAGGTGGTGACAGACCATGAGCATGTCCAGATGCTCTTCCAGCGTGTTGACCGTGAAAGGCCGCGTCGGGTTGGTCGAAGACGGCAGCACATGTTCCTCGCCGCAGATCTTGATGATGTCGGGGGCGTGCCCGCCGCCGGCACCTTCGGTGTGAAAGGCGTGGATCGTCCGGCCTTTCATCGCCTTCACGGTATTCTCAACAAAGCCGAACTCATTGAGCGTATCGGTGTGGATCATCACCTGCACATCCATCGCATCGGCCACCGTCAGGCAGCAATCAATGGCACCCGGCGTGGTGCCCCAGTCTTCGTGCAGCTTCAGCGCGCAAGCCCCTGCGTTCACCTGTTCTTCCAAAGCGGCGGGAAGCGAGGCGTTGCCCTTGCCCGCAAAGGCAAGGTTCATCGCGAAGGCGTCTGCCGCCTGCAACATTCGCTCGATATGCCACGGCCCCGGCGTGCAGGTCGTGGCCAGTGTGCCATGCGCGGGCCCCGTGCCACCGCCCAGCATGGTGGTCAGGCCGGAATGAAGCGCGTCGTCGATCTGTTGCGGGCAGATGAAATGGATATGGCTGTCGAACCCACCTGCGGTCAGGATGCGCCCCTCGCCTGCAATCGCCTCGGTGCCGGGGCCGACGATGATATTCACGCCGGGTTGGGTGTCTGGGTTGCCTGCCTTGCCGATCTTGTGGATGCGCCCGTCTTTCAAACCGACGTCCGCTTTGTAGATGCCCGAATGATCGACGATCAGCGCATTAGTGATGACAGTGTCCACCGCCCCCTCGGCGCGGGTGGCCTGGCTTTGACCCATGCCGTCGCGGATGACCTTGCCGCCGCCGAACTTGACCTCTTCGCCATAGACCAAAGCGTTCTGACCCGAGCCGCCGGTGGTGGCCACCCCCACAAGTTCAGCGGTCAGGTCGCGTTCGACCTCGATGATCAGATCGGTGTCGGCAAGGCGCAGACGGTCGCCCACGGTGGGGCCGAACATCGCGGCATAGTCCGAGCGGCTTATTCTGGCAGGCATATGTTGGCTCCTATTCGATCCACAGATTTCTGGACTTGTGCCAGTCTTCGATGAACTCATCCGGATAGTTGTTGAAGACCCGATCACCATCGCGAAGATCGGGTTGAACCCAGGGTGCTTTGAATTCCATCATCATATGGGTGCGTGTCGGCGGGACGGGCAGCTGGGTGTCGATGGCAGATGCAAATGGATGCACCAATTCAGCATAAGCCGGGTGCCACCCCCAAAGCGCCGTGCTGCACTTGCTGCAAAACGTGCGGCTCATCTGGCTGACCGCGCCGTCCTTTTCAACGCTGATATCAGCACAGACGTCGCGGCCTCTGACATCAAGAGAGCCGTTCAAACCCATGATATTGATCGCATAGCCTCCGCCCCCAGCGATTTTTCGGCAAATCGAGCAATAGCAACGCATGTAAGGATAAGGCGTGTGACTTTGCACCGTGAATGACACGGCGCCACATCTGCAGGATCCCTCAAGTGTGATCGGCATGCTCGCGACTTTCAGTCCAGTGATCCCATGACTTTCTGATTGAACCCATAGACCTTGCGCGCGCCACCCATCGGGATCAGGTTCACTTCGCGGCGCTGACCGGGTTCGAACCGCACGGCTGTTCCGGCGGCAATGTCCAGACGGTGGCCATGAGTTGATGCCCGGTCAAAGTCCAACGCCGTGTTCGCCTCGGCAAAGTGATAATGCGAGCCGACCTGCACCGGGCGATCCCCTGTATTGGCGACCATCAGAACGATCACTTCGCGCCCCGGATTCAGCTGCAGATCACCGGGTGCGGGAAAGACTTCACCGGGGATCATTTGCGGACCTTTGCTTTCTGGGGTTGCGGCTTTGTCATCGAAAGCGCCGCTGCGGCTGTTGCCAGAACAAGGAAAAGAAAAACGTCGTTCATAAAGGTCGCTCCTTAACGGATTGGATTGTGGACGGTGACAAGCTTGGTGCCATCGGGAAAGGTCGCTTCGACCTGCACATCGTGGATCATCTCGGGCACGCCTTCCATGCATTGGTCGCGGGAGATGATCTGCGCACCTGCCTCCATCATATCAGCGACGGATCGCCCGTCTCGGGCGCCTTCGACCACAGCATCGGTGATCAGCGCGATGGCTTCGGGATGGTTCAGCTTGACGCCGCGCGCGAGACGCTTGCGTGCAACCTCGGCGGCCATTGCGACCAGCAGTTTGTCTTTTTCTCGGGGTGTCAGGTTCATGTCAGATCATCCAAGGTCTTGGCAGGGACCCGCCCAGCAGGCGGGTCAGAACAGGTATCAGGGTTTTGCGCAGCACAAAGCTGTCTGGTGCAAGGGCGCGCAGAAACAAAAGGTCAGGGCGTATCAGGCTGGCACCCATGCCATCGCCCAATTCCTCGCGAAGCGGTTCAAGATGAGCTTCGGCGTCCGGGGCGACATAGATCACGGTGAACATCGCTCCTGCCCCCTTCGCAATATTCGGCCGCGCCAGATGCGCTGCGACATCGCCCTCTAAGGTAACACCATCGACAAACAAGGGCTGACCGTCTTGCGTGATGTTGATCCGGTCCTGAAAACGCGCCGCGGTCAGCGTCTCGCCCATTGCGGCGCGACCAAAGACCAGCGGTTCGCAAAGCAACAACCGCGCCGAGGCCTGCAAGTCGACATCCAACCGCCGGTCCAGATCCGAACCTTGGAACAGAATGGTTTCCTGCGGCAGCCAGTTCAGACGTGCATCAGCCTCGACCACAAGGTGATTTCGAACGCGCCCGACCTCGCCCGGCTGGGCACGGTAGGCCCGCTCGGCGGTTTGGGTCGAGACGGTAAATTCAGTTCCGGCTTCAGCCCGGGCCGTGACCAAAAATTCATCGCCCCCCGTCACGCCGCCCGCCGTATTCACCAGCACGCCGTCCAGCGCTGCCCCTGATTTACGCGGAAAGAGAACCTTCATCGACCCTGACTGCCGCAAAGCCCCCAAGACAGACCCCTTGTCCCGAAGCTTGGCTGACACAGAGACGGCCCCACGCGCACGCGGCGGCAAAACCGGTTCTGCTTCAATAAATGTGCGCGAAAGGGCAGTGATGACAGCGTCCTCGGGCTTGGCGTTTTGTTCCTTTGCTTTCATCACAGGTACAAAGCCGAGTCAGCGCAAACCTTAACATCACGAATTCGCCACAAGTTTTTGCTCAATTTCTAGGCGAAGTCGGTGATGACTGCCAAAACTTTAGGCTGTCAGCCAGAGCGTGATGCCAAGGCCGCATGGAAAATTGCCATCCCCAGCTTGATACCGAATGTAAGAAGCATCTGCGCGAGCACCTGCTCTGACATGCGCGGGTGTGTGACGACCGGCTCAACATCCAATCACGCCAGCCGCCACACGGATGCAACTTATATAGCTGCCGGGAAAAGGTAGGGCCCCTCGCGCCAAGTCGCAAGGAACCACTGTCACTGACCCGCCAGGGAGAGCCTTGATGACCAAACTAAAAACCATTCTTACAACCTCTGTCGCCTTCGCCGCACTCAGTTCTGCGGCCTATGCGCAGGATTGCCCGATCAAAGTGGGTGTCCTGCATTCGCTTTCCGGCACGATGGCGATTTCGGAAACCACGCTGAAAGACACGATGTTGATGCTTGTCGACGATCAGAATGCCAAGGGCGGCGTTTTGGGATGCGAACTTGAAGCCGTCGTTGTCGACCCGGCGTCCGACTGGCCGCTGTTCGCTGAAAAGGCCCGCGAATTGCTGACCGTTCACGATGTCGATGTGATCTTCGGCAATTGGACATCGGTCAGTCGTAAATCTGTTCTGCCGGTCATCGAAGAACTGAACGGCCTGCTGTTCTATCCTGTTCAGTACGAAGGCGAAGAAAGCTCGAAAAACGTGTTCTATACCGGTGCGGCACCCAACCAGCAGGCGATCCCGGCCACCGACTATTTCCTTGACGAGCTTGGCGTCGAAAAGTTCGCGCTTCTGGGCACCGACTATGTCTATCCGCGCACAACGAACAACATCCTCGACAGCTATCTGAAGTCGAAGGGCATTCCCGAAGAAGACATCTTCGTGAACTACACGCCTTTCGGTCACTCGGACTGGTCAAAGATCGTGGCTGACGTGGTTGCCCTTGGCGCCGACGGCAAAAAAGTTGGCGTTATCAGCACGATCAACGGCGACGCTAACATTGGCTTTTACAAAGAACTCGCCGCTGCTGGCATCAGCGCTGACGACATTCCGGTTGTTGCCTTCTCGGTTGGGGAAGAAGAACTGTCTGGTCTCGACACCTCGAACCTTGTTGGCCACCTTGCAGCATGGAATTACTTCCAGTCGGCTGAAAGCGAAGCAAACGACGCTTTCATCGCTTCGTGGAAAGCCCGGATGGGCGACGACCGTGTGACCAACGACCCAATGGAAGCGCACTATATCGGCTTCAACATGTGGGTGAACGCGGCAACGGCGGCTGGAACTACCGATGTCGATGCTGTGCGGACCGCGATGTACGGACAGGAATTTCCGAACCTGACGGGCGGTACCGCCGTGATGCTGCCGAACCATCACCTCGCCAAGCCGGTTCTGATCGGCGAAATTCTGGACGATGGTCAGTTCGACATCATCAGCCAGACAAGCGAAGTGCCGGGCGACGCATGGACAGACTTCCTGCCGGAATCGGCTGTTCTGACATCGGATTGGAAAGATCTGGGTTGCGGTATGTACAACACCGAAACCAGCACCTGCGTGCAGATTGAATCCAACTACTGACCCCTGACGGGAGGGGCACCCAGCCCCTCCCTTTCCACCCATCCCCGCATGAAATTGATGGACGCGATGAAACGGTTCCTTCTGGCTGGCCTTCTTTTGTTCGGGTTTTCGCTTCAGGCGCATGCGCAAAGCACGCCGGTTCAGGACATCCTTCAAGAGCAATCCGAACTGATCCAGCAAAGTTCACGCCGAACCATACAGCCGGCCATCGACGCGATGGCGACCAGTGGGCTGGAACAGGTGCAGGACGTGCTTCAGGCCTGGCAGGCGCGAAACATGTGGTTGCGCGAAACGGATGGCCTTTATTTCCGCGGCGAGAAGATCGACGCCAAGACGTATGAACTGTTCGACTTTGATAATGGCGAAAGCCTTGGCGCGTTTCCCACGTCGGACCTTGATCAGATCAAACCAAACTCGGGCATCCGCGCACTGATCGCCATCGCTCTGGTCCAATTCCAGCTTTCCGATCCGGATGTCAGCAAGCGTCGCGCAGCGCTGACCTCGATCCTGCGCAACCCGACAGCCGAGGCGCTTGCACCGCTGCGGGCATCCATCCCAACCGAAGAAGACCCCGAATTACTTGCGCTTAAACACCATCAGGAACGCCTGCTCACCATCGCCTTCGATGACAACGACGTCGAGCGGATCAGCGCCATGGACGACATGTCGACCAGCCTAAGCGTCGATGTGCGCGGCACGCTGAACACTTTGATGACAACCAACCTGCTTGTCTTCGAAGGCGCTGCACCCAATGATTTGAACATCGCCCGCGTGCTGGTGCCCGGCACTGACATTCCCGCGACCGAAGCCTATGCGCTTCTGGCTGCCAATGACCTCGCCCCCGCCCGCATCTCGCCGCAAGACATGAAAGCCACGTTAGAGGCCAACATCGAAGGTGGTCTTGTGGGCGGCGTCCCCGTCGCCGGTATGGACGATCCGGCGGAACGGCTTCGCGCCTATCAGGCCTTGGTGACCGAAGGCAAAGCCACGCCTTTCCTGACGGACCCGCAAGTGGCTGATCTGCTGGCCCAGCACAGCTTTGTTGACGTTTACACCGAACCTTCCGCCACCGTCACGGATACCGCCGTAAAAACGCTGGCCTCGATTGAGACCCGCGTCGGCATCAACCAGACCATCGACCTGACGCTGGACGCGCTGTCGCTGGCGTCGATCTATTTCCTTGCCGCCATCGGTCTTGCCATCACCTTTGGCGTCATGGGCGTCATCAACATGGCCCATGGCGAGTTCATCATGATGGGCGCTTACACCGGCTATGTGGTGCAGCAGTTCATCCCGAACCACACCGTGTCTATCGTCATCGCGATCCCGCTGGCCTTCGCCATCACCTTTGCCGCCGGGGTGCTGATGGAGCGGTTGGTGATCCGCTGGCTCTATAACCGCCCGCTTGAGACGCTTGCTGGCGACCTTCGGTATTTCCATTGCGTTGCAGCAACTGGCGAAGAACATCTTCGGCACGCAAGCCCGCCCCCTGACCTCGCCCGAGTGGCTGGACGGCGCTTGGGTGATCAACGATGTGGTCGCGATCAGCCACATCCGGATCGCGATTTTCGTGCTGGCCTTGGGCTTTCTGGCGCTTTTGTTGTTCATCATGAAACGCACGCGGCTGGGGTTGGAGACCCGCGCCGTGACGCAGAACCCGCAAAATGGCAGCCTCGATGGGGATCAATCCCGACCGGGTGAATATGCTGACCTTCGGGCTTGGCTCGGGCATCGCCGGGATTGCGGGTGTGGCCATTGGCCTGTTCGCCAAAGTGACCTCGGAACTGGGCAACGACTATATCGTGCAAAGCTTTATGACCGTGGTCGTGGGCGGCGTCGGCAGCATCTGGGGCACGTTGGCGGGTGCCACGATGATCGGCTTTGCGCAGAAGGGCATCGAGTGGTTCACGCCGTCAAACACATTGGCCGCGCAAACCTATATGATCATCCTGATCATCCTCTTCATCCAGTTCCGGCCACGCGGCATCGTCGCCCTTAAAGGCCGGGCGGCAGGGGATTGAGTAGCATGGAAAAATCATACTTCGCCCGTAACCCATCGGTTCTGATCTTCATCACCTGCCTTGCGCTGTTCACGCTTCTGGTCACGGTCCTGTCCGAAGCTTTCGGAACCGACGTGATTTCAACGTCGATGGTCAAGACCATCGGCAAGACGCTGTGCCTCTGCCTTGTGGCCATCGCGATGGACCTGATCTGGGGCTATACCGGCATTCTCAGCCTCGGGCATTTCGCCTTCTTCGGCTTGGGCGGGTACATGATCGGCATGTGGCTGATGTATGAACGCACGCGCGACATCGTGGTCCGGTCCATGGCCGAAGCGCCCATCCCACCGACTGAAGCCGAGATTGTCGATGCTATCGGCAACCAGATTTTCGGTGTTGTGGGGTCAAGCGAGTTTCCCGCCGTCTGGGCCTTTGCCGACAGCCTGTTCATCCAGCTTTTGCTGGTCGTCCTGGTGCCCGGCCTTCTGGCGCTGGTGTTTGGCTGGCTGGCCTTCCGCAGCCGGGTGACGGGCGTGTACCTGTCAATTCTGACCCAAGCCATGACGCTGGCCCTGGCGCTGTACCTCTTCCAGAATGACAGCGGATTGCGCGGCAACAACGGTCTGTCAGCGGATTGCAAAACATCCCCGGCCTGACGCAATATCCGCAGTCTCTCGTCTCGGTCTGGTTCCTCTGGGCCTCGGCTGTGGCACTTGGGCTGGGCTATATTCTGGCGGCATGGCTGGTCAGCGGCAAGTTCGGCTCGGTCATCCGCGGCATTCGCGACAACGAGGCCCGCGTGAGGTTTCTGGGCTATTCGGTCGAAAGCTACAAACTGGCCCTGTTCACCGTCACCGCCTGTATCGCGGGCATCGCGGGCGCGCTCTATTACCCGCAGGCTGGCATCATCAACCCGGCGGAAATCGCCCCCATCGCCTCGATCTATCTGGCCGTCTGGGTCGCCATCGGTGGACGTGGCCGCCTTTACGGAGCCGTCATCGGGGCTGCCTTCGTATCGCTCGTCTCAAGCTGGTTCACCGGCGGTCAGGCGCCCGATATCAACCTTGGGTTCTATACGATCAAATGGGTCGACTGGTGGCTGATCGTCTTGGGCCTCAGCTTCGTTCTGGTCACTCTTTTTGCGCCCAAAGGCGTGGGTGGGTTGATCGACCTTTGGACCGAACGTCGCGCGCCCAACCGGCACGGCGCTGACCTTGGCCCCGACCAAGGGTCGCTCCGCGAACGCGAGGCCACGGAATGAGCACGCTTCTGGAAGTCTCGGGCGTCTCGGTCTCTTTCGACGGATTCAAGGCCATCAACAACCTGTCGTTTCAGATCGGCGGTGCCGAAATGCGGGCCATCATCGGCCCCAATGGCGCGGGCAAGACGACCTTCATGGATATCGTCACCGGCAAGACCAAGCCGGACGAAGGCCGCATCGTTTGGGGCGACAACAGCCGGTCATTGCTGAAAATGTCCGAAGCCCAGATTGCGCGCGAAGGCATTGGCCGCAAGTTTCAGAAGCCCACAGTGTTCGAAGACCAAAGCGTCCATGCCAACCTGCTGATGGCGCTGAAGAATGACCGGGGCCCGCTGGCCGTGCTGTTTTATCGCCCCTCGTCCCACGACAACGACCGGGTCGAGCAACTGGCCAAGGAAATCGGCCTGTTGTCCGAACTGCACCGCAAATCGGGCGAGCTCAGCCACGGCCAGAAGCAATGGCTGGAAATCGGCATGTTGCTGGCGCAGGAACCGCGCCTTTTGCTGGTGGATGAACCCGCAGCCGGCATGACGCCCGAAGAACGCGAACACACCACCAACCTGCTGGTCGAGGCCGCCAAGACGCGGGCTGTCGTTGTGGTGGAACACGACATGGAATTCGTGCGTCGTCTGAATTGCCGTGTCACCGTCTTGCACGAAGGCTCGGTTCTGGCCGAGGGGTCGATTGACCACGTGACCTCGGATCAAAAAGTCATCGACGTGTATCTGGGGCGCTGAGCAATGTTGGATATCAAAGACCTCACCCTGCACTACGGCCATTCTCAGATCCTGAACGGCATCACGATGGAAGCGCGGACCGGCGAAGTCACCTGCGTCATGGGCACCAATGGCGTCGGCAAAACCAGCCTGATGAAGGCGATATCGGGGACGCACCCGCGTTCAGGCGGCACCATGGCGCTTGACGGCGAACAACTGGGTAAACTGTCGTCCCACGCTTTGGCGAAGAAGGGCGTGGCCTATGTTCCGCAGGGGCGCGAGATTTTCCCACTGCTGACAGTGCGCGAGAACCTTGAGACCGGTTTTAGCTGTTTGCCCAAGGCCGACCATGTGGTGCCTGACCATATCTTTGAGCTGTTCCCTGTCCTGCTGGAAATGCAAAACCGCCGGGGCGGCGACCTGTCGGGCGGTCAGCAACAACAGCTTGCCATTGCCCGCGCCTTGATCACGCGCCCGAAGCTTTTGCTGCTGGATGAACCAACCGAAGGCATCCAGCCCAATATCATCCAGCAAATCGGCGACGTGATAAGCCTTTTGCGCGACAAAGGCGACATGGCCATTGTGCTGGTCGAGCAGTATTTCGAGTTTGCCTATGGGCTGGCCGACCGTTTTCTGGTCATGCGGCAAGGTCAGGTCACGTTGTCAGGCGACAAGGCGACGCTGACGAAAGCACAGCTTCTGGAAGGCGTTTCGGTCTGACCCCTACCGTTTGGCGGCGTAGTAAGACAACCGGCGCTCTAACGCGGCCAGCAATTCCGAGATGGTGAAGGCCAAGGCAAACAGCACGATCAGCACCGCCCAGAAATGCGCCATCAGGAAGTTCGCGGCGTAAAGCTCGAACAAGGCGCCAAATCCCACGATCGAGATCAGAAGCTGCCCTATGATCACGCCTTTGACCGCCCGTATCACACCGATCCGCACGCCGCCCACGATTTCAGGCAAAGCCGCCCAAAGGTAGATTTTGAAGAAGGCGTCCCGTCTGGTGGCACCGAAGGATTTCGCCATTTCCACCAATGACGGATTGATCTGCATGACCCCTGCGCGGGTGTTCAGAATGATGATCCAGATGGCGAACAGCGTCGTCGTGATGATAATCGCCTTCATCCCGAAGCCGAAAAGCACCATCAAAACTGGCACCAAAGCGGTCAGCGGCGCGCTGAGGAAAATGTTCACCCAAGGCAGCAGCAACTCATCCAGTATGCGCGTTGTGCCCATCAGAATGCCGGTCGGAATGCCGATGACGACGGCAAAGAAAACCCCTGCCGTAAAGGCATAAGCCGTTTCCCACAGCGCTTTCTGGAAGGCGGCTGTGCCGATAATCTCGAACAGCGTCGTCAAGACTTCGGACAAGGGCGGCACAAAGAACGACATGCCCGAGCGACCAAAGAGTTCCCACAAAAGGCCCCAGATGATCAACGACGACATGCCCGGAAGGCGGTATCCGAAGACGTACATGCCCCTACTCCACGTATGTTTTCAGCAGCGACCAGATGTGATCGACTGTGTCGAGGTATTCGGGATCGCGCCTGATATTGCCAATCGAGTTCGACCGCAATTCACGGGGCCGGATGATATCCGACACCCGGCTTGGACGCGGCAACAGAATGGCGATCTGGTCCGAGACATAGACCGCTTCTTCGATCGAGTGGGTCACGAAGATGAACGTCTTGTTTTCGTTCTGCACCAGCGACAGCAGGTCTTCCTGAAACTTCCGCCGCGTCTGTTCGTCCACCGCCGAAAAAGGCTCGTCCATCAGCAACACTTGGGCATCGACCGACAGCGCGCGGGCCAATCCAACCCGCTGGCGCATGCCGCCTGACAATTCGTGCGGATAGCTGTTTTCAAACCCCGCAAGCCCCACATCTTTGATGTACTTCTCGGCTTTGCTTTCGCGTTCCGATTTCGCAACGCCCCGCAGCTCCAACCCGAAGGCCACGTTCCGCAGCACACTTGCCCAAGGCAGCAAGGCGAAATCCTGAAACACAAAGGCACGGTCAGGCCCCGGTCCGGTAACAGTCTTGCCGTTCACCTTGATCTCGCCCGAGTTTGCGTCCAGCAGGCCCGCGATGATCTTCAAAAGCGTGGTCTTGCCGCAACCCGATGGGCCCAGCAATGACGTCAATTGTCCGCGTGGAAACTCCAGCGATAGGTCTCTCAGCGCTTCGGTCTCGCCGTAGAACTTCGAGACATTGCGCACCGAGACGGCGATATCCGTCGCAGGTTCAGACATGGTTTCAGCGGGCATGGCCACGGGCGGTTCCTTCGAAAAGAGTGACCTCGATCTTTTCCAGCACGTTCAGAAACAGAACCGCCAGAAGAATGATCGAGAAGATGGCCGCATACATTGACGCATAATCGGCAATGGAACGGCTGTATGTGATGATGTCTCCGACACCGGTCGGTGTGATTTTCAACTCGGCAAGGATCGCGCCGATGAAACCGGCCGACACCCCAAGGCGCAAGCCCGAGAAGATCACTGGCGAGGCGGCGGGAATGATGATTTTAAGCACGATCTCCAAGCGGCTAGCAAGGAACGCATTGCCCATCTCGACAAGGTTGGAAGGTGTATTGCGCACTGCCGATGCTGTGTTCAGCACGATGACCGGCATCGCCATGATGCAGACCACGAAGATTTTGGACGTCAGACCAATGCCGTAAATCATCACCAAAAGCGGGATCAACGCGGCCAATGGTGCGGCCTGCATCACGATGAAGATCGGCGAGAACAACCAGTCGAACCATGCGGTCAATCCGATCCACAAGCCCACCGTGATCCCGATAACAGCCGAGATTGAGACACCAATCACCAAGGGTCTCAGCGTTTCGGCATAAGCTTCCCAAAGCGTGCCATCCATCGCCATGGTCCAAAGCGCGGCCATCAATTCAAGGAACGTCGGGAAGGCATAGCTGACCGGAATGCGGCCTGCGATTTCCCACGCGCCGAAAAAGATGAAGGCCGATAGAAACTTCAGCAAAAGTGGTCGGTAAGCCAACATAGGCGTGCCCCTAGGTGCAGAAAAGCGGGCGGCACAGATGGCCGCCCGCGTTCAGGGTTACTTCATCGCGGCTTCAAGCGGCGCCATGTACCAGAACTCGTTGATATCAAGCTCGGCAGGATCGCCCTCAAGCTGGCCGGCACCTGTGTACCATTCCAGATCAGCCTTGGCCGCAACCATGCCGCCACCGGTGGGCGAATAAAGGCCACCTGCAACAGCGTCAGCATAGAACTTGTCGAGGTTGCCAAGGATTTCTGGCGGAAGCTGGCCGATGGGTCCATCGGGGTCCGTTTCTCTGGCAATGATCGTCGGATCGGCATTCATATCGGCCCATGTCGACAACAGCGCGTTGACGAAAATCTGGACGTCTTCCTCATTGTCCTTAATCCAGTCGAGGTTGGCGAAAAGCGCTTCGTCGCTGGCATCGACTTCGAACATCGGCAGCACGTTGAACTTGTCAGGGTGCTGGTCGATGATCTTGTTCTTGTTCGACAGGTCGATGATCGTTGCATCCGCCTGCCCTGCGACCAAAGCAACAACGCGGTTTGCAGACCCCGGCACATAGGACCGGTCGCCAAATTTGATGTTCATCTTATCTTCGATAACGTTCGCGATGGAATCGGTGCCGCCGCCGCGCGAGTGCAACAGGATCGGCTCACCGTTCAGGTCCTCAAGCGTCGAGTACTTCTTGGTCGTGACCGGGAAGAACTTCAGCTTCGACAGCTGGAAGATGATCCGGATTGGCGCTTTTGAGCGCTGCATCGCTGCGTAAGGTGTGCCAAAGCCGATATCCATCTGACCCGACAGAACCGCCTGAATGGCAAGTTCTTCGTCCGAAAATGCCGTCCATTCATAGTCAAGACCGGCGGCCTTGGCCCGATCGAGTGCCACAAAGAACGCGGCCAGTTCATCCGACGGCGTTTCGGCCAGCGCGATGCGGATTTTCTCCGCCTGCGCTGTGCCCAGACTGGCGACCAGCGCCAGCGGCAAAGCCATTGCTTTAAGAGTTTTCTTGAACATCATCATTTTCCTCCCAGATTTGATGGTTTTCCTCGTGCGGGCTTCTGCCCGTCTGTTCTTCAATTACACGTCCCCAAATAGTCTTCCGGATACGCTTCCAAGATGGACGCGCATTGCTTCGTGTGCATCCGCCGCGTCGCGCGTTTCAATCGCGTGCACAATGCGTTCGTGCTGGGCAAAGCTTCCGTGCGTGGCAGGTGGTCGGTCCGAGCTGCGAATAACCACGTCCCATGCCACAGCGCGTCGCACCTGATTAAGCTGATCGAACAGTGCCAACAGCAATTGATTCGACGTTGCATCCGCGATGGCGCGGTGCAGGGCGTCGTCTGCCGCTTCGTACAAATCCCAGCTTTCGGCATCTATGGCACGCTGGTGTGCGGCGCGGATCGCAGCCAGTTTGTCGCCCGATGCATTGATCGCTGCCTCGCGCGCAATCGCCGGTTCCAGTGAAAGCCGTGCGCGCATCATGTGCATCGGTGTGACTGTCTGGCTCAGATGCGCCAAATCCAAAGGCGCGCGTCTCGCCACGCCAGCGGCCACAAAAGTGCCCTTGCCAACATGCCGCCAGATCTCGCCTGCCCGCTCCATTTCTTCCAACGCTTTGCGTAAGGTTGTACGCGTCACGCCCAGACGGCTGGTCAGTTCACGTTCAGGCGGCAATCGGTCGCCCGGCTGCAACTTACCTTCGCTCATAAGATCGCGCAAAGCCGCAATAGCCAGTTCGGCTTCGGATTTTGAGCCGGTCGTGGATGCGGAAAATTGGTTGATCAATTTGGTCATTCGATCGAATATTGACTCAATTGTCACGATCAGGCAACTGATAAATCAAGTCATCAGGGCCAGATTGGTATAATTGGTCGAATATTGGTCGCAAATTGGTTGTGCCACGAAAGGGAAATACATGTCGAAATATGCAATAGAAACTCCGCCGGTTGTCGCACTTCCCGTGGCGGGATCGGATGAGCTTTTCCCGGTGCGCCGTGTCTATTGCATCGGCCGCAACTATGCGGCCCATGCCATCGAGATGGGGCATGATCCCGACCGCGAGCCGCCGTTCTTCTTTCAGAAAAACCCGAACAACCTCGATCCTTCCGGCGAGTTTCCCTATCCGCCCCATTCATCCGACGTGCATCACGAGGTCGAAATGCTGGTCGTGCTGAAATCGGGCGGCACGAATATATCCGGTCGATCAGGCGCTCGATCATGTCTACGGTTATGCCCTGTCGCTGGACATGACCCGCCGCGATCTTCAGGGCGAGCAGAAGAAGATGGGCCGCCCTTGGGAAATCGGCAAGGCTTTTGAGCGATCGGCCCCGTGCGGTCCGCTGCACCGTGCCGCCGAGATAGGGCATCCCGATCGAGGGCCGGATTGCAGCTGAAGGTCAACGGTGAGCTGCGCCAGGAAGGCGACCTGAACCAGATGATCTGGAAAGTGCCGGAAATGATTTCCTATCTCTCGGACTATTTCGAACTGGCCGCAGGCGACGTCATCATGTCGGGCACACCGTCGGGTGTTGCTGCCGTCGAAAAGGGCGACGTCATGGTCATCGAGGCCGAGGGTCTGGGGTCGATGTCGGTCAAGGTGACCTGATTGAACTCTGCCGGGCGCGGAGTGCCACCATCCTCGCCCGGCAAATCCCCCGGTAGCATTGCAAAGCGCTGCGTTCCCGTCTCTATAGATCGCAGTGTCGTATCTAAGGGGCCGAACGCATGAAACTCTTTGACCTAAGCGGGAAAACCGCATTGATCACCGGCTCGTCTCAGGGGATCGGTTTCGCGCTGGCCCGTGGGTTGGCCGAGGCAGGTGCCGCCATTGTTCTGAACGGACGTGATACGGCCAAACTGTCCGCCGCGGCCGAGCAGCTTGCCGGCGAAGGCTTCAGCGTCAAAACCCTCGCATTCGATGCCACCGACCATGCGACCGTCCGGTCCGCTGTGGACGGATTCGAAGCAAACGACGGCCCCATCGACATTCTGGTCAACAACGCGGGCATGCAATTTCGCACCGCCCTTGAAGATTTCCCGCCCGAGATGTTCGCCAAACTGCTGGAAACCAACGTCTCGACCGTTTTCAACGTCGGCCAAGCCTGCGCGCGCCATATGATCGGACGGGGTGCGGGCAAGATCATCAACATCGCAAGCGTGCAAACCGCCCTCGCCCGCCCCGGCATCGCGCCTTACACGGCCACCAAAGGTGCGGTCGGCAACCTGACCAAGGGCATGGCGACCGACTGGGCAAAGTACGGGCTGCAATGCAACGCGATCGCACCCGGATACTTCGACACACCGCTGAACGAAGCGCTGGTGAAAGACCCCGAATTCAGCGCGTGGCTGGAAAAACGCACGCCCGCCGGTCGTTGGGGCAACGTCGAAGAGCTGGTTGGCGCCTGCATCTTCCTCAGCTCGGCCGCGTCAAGTTTCGTCAACGGGCACACGCTGTACGTCGACGGCGGCATCACAGCCAGCCTCTAGCGCCTTTGAGCGTCCCGCAGCCAGTCCAGCGTTGCGTCCGTATCACCGCCCGTTTTGTATTCAGCCCCCAGCGGTTCAGTCCAACCCAAATCCGCGATGGCATCAAAAATGGTGCCATAGTCGATCTCGCCATGATCCGGCGCACCCCGGTCAGGGACAGAGGCAAACTGGATATGCCCGATGATGGGCAATAAATCCCGCAGCCGCGTGGTCAGATCGCCCTCGGTCCGGCCCACATGATAGCAGTCGAACATCAGCTTGATACCCGGCAGGCCCAGCGCCTTGATGATCTCGCGCGCCTGATCGGTGGTTTTCAGAAAATAGCCCGGCGCGTCGTGCCGGTTGAGCGGCTCGATCAACAGCGTGATCTCTTGCGGCGCACGGTCTCGCGCATATTGCAGGTTGGCAAGATAGGTCGCATGCGCCTCGGCCCCGTCCGCAAAACCTGCCGTTACGTGGACATTGCGGGCCCCGATGGCCAAGGCATAGTCGATCGCCTGATCAATCGCTGCACGCACTTCTGTCACACGGTCGGGAAGTGCTGCCAACCCGTTGTCACCCGCTTTGCCCCGAACGGTATTGATCCCCAGCATTGGCAACGCGGTTTCCGTCAGCGCGGCCACCACATCCTCAGGCGAGATGTCATAGGGAAAGTGACATTCCACCGCGTCAAACCCTGCGGCCTTTGCCGCACGAATGGCGTCGGGCAAGGGCCTGTCATCCCAAAGAAATCCAAGATTGGCCGAGAATTTTATGTGTTCCATGGGTCACTCAGGTCCTAGTTGTCTTGTATTGCCACTTGGCGACGGCGGCGGCAAGTTCCTGATGGTCCTTGGTCTAGGTTGCAGCCTACACACCGATCTTTTTCGATGGCCCGCCCAAAAGAGTCCGTCGTCGCTAAGTCGTTAACTCACTTTCAAGGAACTGAGACAACCTCTTAGAAAACCTCAAACGCTGAATGTCATAAGCTGTGGGAACCCTATGCAGTCCCGTGTTCGCCCAGCTATTTAAGGCAAAAAAGAGCTGGAAATAGTGAATAGCCGGGCAGTCTTTCTTAGCGCCCCCATATCCGTCAAAAATGCTATTCCAGCTTCCGATTAAGAACTGTTTTTCATTCGCTCTATCTGGAAGTCGGACAAATGCATCCTCAAGAAAAAAAATACATCACGCAGCCAAAAATCTTCCTTTCTATTTCGAAAATCAATTCCATAAGCCCGCCCGCTCCCACGTAAGATCAAATTACCCGTATTGAAGTCACGATGCGTAATACAGTAACGCGCAGGAACCATATCCGCCGCGACCTCAAAGGCCTTTAGCAAATCCAAGTACTGCGAAAATTCGGTAAAATCCAAAATGGCCCTGATACCATCGTTATGTTCTTTGATGGATTTATTCAGCCAATTCGAATGCGCCTTGACGTCAAATTCTTTGGTAATCGCACTCCGCGAATGGAAAACATTAAGCCACTGACCTGCTCGAAGAAGAACCGTCTCGATCTCGGGAACTGAGGAGGTTTCCGCAATCAGCGCCTTCGCTGTTTTTCCCCTTTGCATCCTCCATAATCAACACACAGCTGGACTCGGAAAAGTATAAGGGCTGCGGCACCGAATTTCGAGTGTCGCGCAACTCGGGCCAAAGCTCGTTTAGCCAGCCAAACTCACACTGAAGTTGTGAACGACCCTTGATATTCTTTATGCCAACCTTGCAAACGACGCTGAAATTCTCGCCCTTCTTCTTGCAGCGAAACGTCCAGGTCTCACGATTGATGTTCGGATTAAGAAGATTGGAAATTCGAAATTCCGCCTCTGGATACCGGGCAGAAAGAAGAGAACGCACTTCGCGCTCGGCGTTATCTGGTCTTAGATAGTTAGTGATCCCAGAAAATATAGATCGTGCCACGCAATGCGCTCCAGTCTGCGGTTCACAGCTTCACTTTGTTGATTGCCGCAGTTCGCGCCAACCGGCCGCCCCATGACATACAACCGGCCATGCGCTGCAAGCCAAAAGTTGCGTCTCTGGGCTCGAACCCCACATCTCTCGCAGTCAAACGCTACTACCCAGCACCACTTGAACCATAAGCCCGCCTTGCCTAGAACCCATCCGTAACAAACCACGGAAAGCGGCCCCCATGCTCGACCTGACATACGAGACCCCGAAACCCAAAGTCATCGCCGGTGCCACCGGCGACTGGGAATTGGTCATCGGCCTTGAAGTCCACGCTCAGGTCGCCTCCAAGGCCAAGCTCTTCTCTGGCGCCTCTACCGAGTTCGGTGCCGAGCCCAACTCGAACGTCTCCTTCGTCGACGCAGGCATGCCCGGCATGCTGCCGGTGATCAACGAAGGCTGCGTCGCTCTTGCTGTCAAGACCGGCCTTGGCCTGAACGCCCGGATCAACCTTGTCAGCGCCTTTGACCGCAAGAACTATTTCTACCCCGACCTGCCGCAGGGCTATCAGATCAGCCAGCTGTACCACCCCATCGTGGGCGAAGGCGAAATCCTCGTCGATATGGGCCCCGGTGTCGCGCGTCTGGTGCGCATCGAACGCATCCACCTTGAACAGGACGCCGGCAAATCGATCCACGACATGGACCCGCATATGTCCTTCGTCGATCTCAACCGCACCGGCGTCGCCCTGATGGAGATCGTCAGCCGCCCCGACATCCGCGGCCCCGAAGAAGCCGCGGCTTACGTGGTGAAGCTGCGTCAAATCCTGCGCTATCTCGGCACCTGCGACGGCAACATGCAAAACGGCAACCTGCGCGCCGACGTCAACGTCAGCGTCTGCCGCCCCGGCGACTATGAACGCTATCAGGCGACCCAGGATTTCAGCAACCTCGGCACCCGCTGCGAAATCAAGAACATGAACTCGATGCGTTTCATCCAGCAGGCCATCGACATCGAGGCCAAACGCCAGATCGCCATTCTGGAAGACGGCGGCGAAGTCACTCAGGAAACCCGCCTCTACGACCCCGACAAAGGCGAAACGCGGTCCATGCGCTCCAAGGAAGAAGCGCACGACTACCGCTATTTCCCCGACCCCGACCTCCTGCCGCTCGAGATCGAGCAGGCGTGGGTCGACGAAATCAAAGCCTCGCTGCCCGAACTGCCCGACGCCAAGAAACTGCGCTTCGTGGCCGACTATGGCATGACCGAATACGACGCGGGCGTCCTGACAGCCGATGTCGAAAACGCCGCCTACTTCGAAGAAGTCGCCACGGGCCGCGACGGCAAGCTTGCCGCCAACTGGGTCATCAACGAGCTCTTCGGTCGCCTGAAGAAAGAAGACCACACGATCACCGAAAGCCCGGTCTCGGCGGCGCAACTGGGCGGCATCCTCGAATCTCATCGCCAGCGGAGATATCTCGGGCAAGATCGCCAAGGACCTGTTCGAGATCGTCTACACCGAAGGCGGCGACCCAGCCGAACTGGTCGAATCCCGCGGCATGAAACAAGTCACCGACACCGGCGCCATCGAGGCCGCCGTAGACAAAGTCATCGCCGACAACCCCGATCAAGTCGAAAAGGCCAAGGCCAACCCAAAGCTTGCAGGCTGGTTCGTGGGTCAGGTGATGAAGGCCACGGGGGGCAAGGCCGCGCCCGCCGTCGTAAACCAGATCGTAAGCGCCAAACTCGGCCTGTAGGGCGGGGTTTCACCCCGCCACCCCTTGGTCATAAGGGCCGAGCCCGATCCTCGGGAGGGCGCTCCCCATCCACCCAATCCCGCCCGGGGCGACTAGCCCCGGGCCGCGCCCGACCCTCCCCACGGGAGGGCGCATTCAACCGTGCAAAGACCACCACCGTCCAAGGTCAACCCAACCATTAACCGCTCACGCTCAACCGCCCCTAAGCGCCCACCCAGGGTCAGGCGCGACCCTATTCGCTTAAAGGTTGATCCGCACACAACCTCTGCGTAAATTAACAGCAAAGGTGTGGATGATTTCTTATGTTTGACAAGCTTTTAGGCAAAGCCGACACTGGCAAACTAATTGTCACGGCAATTGCAGTTTCAATCGATCCAACGGGCATTGCTGCCGCTGGATTTGGGGCCGATGCCGTCCTCCATTTCCGCGACAAATTCTTTAGCCAGCATCCGTCACTGGTTGCCCTCTCAAAAGAAATTGAGGCGGAATTCAATTCGCAATTGAACTCTTCTGCCTACAATAAACCGGAAGGCGCACGCCAAGTTTTGCCACAAATGTTGGCCGTTGCATTACAACGTCAGACGAATTTGTGCGCAAAGGGCTTGATTCAGATGAAATTCTTTCTGGGCTGAAAGATCGCTTCGCAGGTCCAAACGTCGATATTGAGCATAAACGCCCAGAAATGATCAAAGCATTCGAGGCGCTCTTCGGCCCGCTCCTTCACCAGGTCTGCAACGATCCACGCCTCAAGCAGGTACTCGACCCTGCCTTAACCCGCCAACAGATGAAATCTCAAAGGGACTTGGCGGAACAACAAAAGAAAATGGAAGCCAAAATAGATCGGCTTCTGGCGCAGAATGAGGGGTTGATGGGAATCCTTCGAACGCTCGCAGAAGGCGGCGACATCGATCCGGATTCAGTCCTGACCCTACCGGAATTGAATTTGTTGGCCGAAAGGTTTGGCGGCGAAGGTTTGACCTCCCAAGAAAGCGTCTTAAGGTTTTTGATCCTTAAAGCTGAGGAGTACGAGGCGCTAAAATCCGAAGTCGACGCCATCGACGACGGGTTGAAACGCCTCTCCAACCTCAAGGCTGCCGCGCAAGGCGCAATCGCACGCGTCGATCTGGAAGAAGTGGAAGAGCTTTTATCCCGCGTGCAGGAGGTAGAACTGGAAGAAGCCGCCAAAACCGCAGAACTCCGTGCCAACAACGCCCTTCTTCGGGGTCGCGTCGAACAAGCCTACCAAATCCTCTCCGCCGCCGCCGACAGCTTTGCCGCCGTTGATCCAGTTGAACCGGCACGACGGCGCGTGTCGTACGAAGATAGCCTCTATGCGCATGGCTTGCGCTATGGTGGACAAGGCATGGCGCTAAGTGAAGCCATGCTTAGAAACGCAATCGACAGATTGGATAAGACAGAACAGTCCAAGCTTTGGGCCACTGCACAAAACGCATTAGCTATTGCCCTTCAAAGCCGAGGCACTCGCGCCGAAGGCGCGGCAGGTACCAACCTTCTGGCAGAGGCCGCCATCGCCTATAACGCCGCCCTTACTTTCTTCACCAAAGACGCCCATCCCGTGGAATGGGCCATGACACAGAACAACCTCGGCGCAGCGCTTCAAGAACAAGGCACCCGCACCGAAGGCGCGGCAGGCACCGCCCTTCTGGCGGACGCCGTTACCGCCCTTAACACCGCCCTAACCGTCCGCACCGAAGACGCCCATCCCGTGGTCTGGGCCATGACCCAGAACAACCTTGGCACCGCTCTTTCACAACAAGGCACCCGCACAGATGGCGCGGCAGGCATCGTCCTTCTGGCTGACGCCGTCATCGCCTATAACGCCGCTCTCACCATATACACCAAAGACGCCCTTCCCGTGCACTGGGCCGTCACGCAGGAAAACCTCGCCATCACCGAGGAAGCTATCGCCGATCACGACACCACCACCGATCCACGCCCACATCTGGAAGCTGCCCTCGCCCATGTCGAAACGGCCCTCACCGTCTTCGACCCCACCCACATGAGCTACCGCTTCGAGCAGGCCACCCGCCTCCGCGAAGACTTGCAACAAAAACTTAACACCTTATCTCAAGTCTAATTCCGCCCGCGCGCCAAACGCGTACAAAACGGAAAAAGCGCTTCCACAAAGCTGTACAAATCTCCACATCGGCGACCGTTCGCCGGAGGTTAACGAAACGCAGCGCGTACGTTCGACCGCCCTTCCCCGCATCGCTGCCAAATGCTACACCCGCCGCCAAGCTGACAGGAGAAGCGACATGCGCAAGTTTGAATACAAGGCCATTCCCGCCCCAACGCAGGGCACCAAGGCCAAGGGCGTCAAGTCTACAGAGGATCGCTTTGCGCTGTCTTTTTCCAATACTTTGAATGACATGGCCACCGAAGGCTGGGAATACGTCCGGGCCGAAACCCTGCCCGCGACCGAGCGCAAAGGCTTCACCGGAACCCAGCAGACCTATCAGAACATCCTGATCTTCCGCCGCCTCGAAGCCGCCCCCCTGCCACTTGCCGAAGCCGCCCCGCGCCCCGTCTCACAACCCATCCAACCCGTCGCTGAACCGGTATCTTCACCCGTTCTCTCCGCTCAACCTAGGGTGATGTCCGTGCGCCCCCCGGACGGCAGCTCTGCCCCGACGGTCCGTGTAAGCCTAGACGATTAAACAGAAAAACTTAGGCGCTGATGTCCAGCGCCAGCGCATGAATCCGCCCGATCAGCGGCTTGCCCAAGGCGGTATGCACAGCCCGGTGACGCGCAATCCGGCTCATCTTGCCAAAGGCGGCGGCGGTTATCTTCACCCGAAAATGGCTCTCGCCACCCTCCCGAAAACCAGCATGCCCCCGGTGATCTTCGCTTTCATCCACCACTTCAAGCAGACTTGGCGCGAATGCATCGGACAATTTTTGGCGGATTTCTTCTTCGATACGCATTTTTATCGGATTACCCCTTCAATCTCAGCCGAAGCACGGTAAACTCTTTGGTCCGAGTCGGAAAGGCAGGCAGCAGATGAAAAACGACCCGTTTGGTTTCGATATGAGCGTCTCTAAGGACAAAAAGAAGCGCTCGCGCACCCGCCGTGGCATGTCCGGCGCCTTTGAGACTTCGACGCGGGCCTGCGAGCATCAGGGCTGCGAGGAAACCGGGCAATATCGCGCACCTAAGTCCCCGGATATTCTGGATGATTTCTATTGGTTCTGCCGTGATCACGTGCGCGAATACAATCTGAAATGGAACTTTTTCCAGGGCCAGACAGAAGAAGAACTGAACGCCCAGATGGACAAGGACCGAGTGTGGGAGCGGGAGACCAAACCCTTCAAAAAGGGCGAAGAGCAACGCGCCTGGTCCCGCCTTGGGGTCGACGATCCGCACCAGATCCTTGGCGACAACGCGACGCGCAACCCCGGCAAATCCATCACCGGTACGCGAAAACTGCCGCCCACGGAACGCCGCGCCCTTGATATCCTCGAATCCAAAGATCACTGGACCAAGGCCGAAATCCGCAAGTCTTACAAAGCCTTGATCAAGGTGCTGCACCCCGACATGAACGGCGGTGACAGAGGCCACGAGGACCAACTGTCCGAGGTTGTGTGGGCGTGGGATCAGATCAAGGAAAGTCGGAATTTTCAGACCTGAACAAGCCCGATTCAGTATTGGTTAAGCGAGACATTTTATAGCAGCCTTACGTTCATATAAGGTTGCTTCTCATGTCCGATTGGCCCATTTCGCGCCAAATTCAGCGTCTCAACTTTGTGTCGCAGACAGTTCTTGTCATTGTGGCGCTTGTTGGCATTGGCGCCACTGTCTGGCTTCTGCAGGTTTTTGGCACATTCGCCACATCCGCGCAGCAGTCCATTGTGGTGCAGCAAACGCTTGAAAACGTGGTGGGCGGGCGCGTGTCAGCCTTGAAGTACCGCATTGATGGAAGCGACGCTTACGAGGCTGAGATCAGGAAATCCTTCGACAGCGCTCGGGAACGCCAGGAAGAATTGCGCCTCGCGCAGAAAAATCCCGAAGTTGAAAGTCTAATCGTGACGATCGAAGGGAAAATAGCGGAGTATCTCACTGCGCTTGACGAACTTACAGCTTTGCGGGAGCAGCGATCGAAAACAGTCGCAAGAATGGAAGCCTTGGGCGAAATAGCGGCGAGCAACGCACAGGCGCTGATGGATTCATCCAATAAAGCTGGCGTTGCTGGCGCAGCGTTTTATGCCGGTTTGACGTTGATGGAACTGCTCGAAGCACAGGTGTTGATGGAACGCTATCTGCATGGCGCCGACGGGGCGGCATTTGAGACCGCAAAGCAGGATATCGAAAGTGCAAAGTCCAACATATCGCGGCTGACCTTTCTGCTCTCGGATGAAGAGCAGAAGAAACAGATGGCCTCGGTGATCGAGGATCTGACCGCTTATTGGCACAGCAGCGAAGAAGTTTTCGAAATCATCAATGCCGAAGGTGAAATGGAGGCGAACCTCGACAAAGTAGGGCCCTCACTTTATCAGGACATTAAGCAACTTTCCGCCAAAATTATTGATGTACAACAAACGCTTGCGGCTCAAGGAACGCTAACCGGCTGGGCGACGATCGGTTGCCTGATCCTCGCTTCGGTCCTGTCGGTGATATTTCTCGCAATCAACGCGCGCAGAATAATAAATGGTATCAAGACGGCCCTGGAAACCTCGGTGTCCGAGATGAAGACACTTGCCGAGGGCACTTTGGACATCGAAATCACGAACACCGACAAGGAAACAGAAGTCGGTGATATGGCGCGCGCCCTTTTGGTATTTCGCGAAAGCGCGGTCGATGCAGAACGCCTTGCAAAGGAACAAAAGGCAGCGGAAGACCGCGAGCGCACGGCCGAAGAAGCACGCGTAAAGGCTGCGCAATTGGCCGAAGAAGCGCAATCCGAGCAGCGACGCCGCGAACGTCAGGCAGTTATCCAACATCTGACAGAGTCCATCGGTATGGTTGTGGCCGCCGCCGCTGAAGGCCAGTTCTCCAACCGGATCGACGTTCAGTTTGACGATCCGCTTCTGTCGGAAATGGCAGGTTCGATCAACAACATGATGGACCGCGTCGAAGCCAGCATCGCCGAAAGCGCCAGCATGCTCCGAAGTATCGCCGATGGCGACCTGACGCGCCGAATGAGCGGTGAATTCAACGGAATATTCCGCGACCTCTCTGACAATCTTGACCGGACCGCCGAAACCCTGGCGACACTTGTCACCGAGATCAGCCATCAATCAGACGAGGTCGGCAAAAGTGCAAAGGACCTGAACGCACAGGCTTCTGAACTGGCGAAACGGGCCGAAAGGCAGGCTGCTGCATTGGAAGAAACCTCGGCGACGATGGACGAAATGGCGGCAACTGCCCAATCAAGCGCTGATGCGGCTGGTCGCGCACAGGAAGTTGCCGACACGGCCAGCCAGCGGGTCTCGGCGGCCAGCACAGTGGTCGGGTCGGCCGTCGCTGCCATGGGCGACATTCGCGCGGCTTCCGACAAGATCGGCGACATTGTTTCGGTCATCGACGGCATCGCCTATCAGACCAATCTTTTGGCGCTGAATGCCTCGGTCGAGGCTGCACGCGCGGGCGAGGCTGGGAAAGGCTTTGCGGTCGTTGCTTCGGAAGTGCGCGCGCTGGCACAACGCTCAAGCGAGGCCTCGCAAGACATCAAAACTCTGATCGAGGAAAACGCCCAGCAGATCAGTCGTGGCGTCAGCCTTGTCGAAGATACCGGACACACGCTTGATGACATTGTTGCAGGTGTCGAAGAGATGTCCGGCAAAATGAATGATTTGTCAGCCAGTGCGCGCGAACAGGCGTCGGGCGTGACGGACGTCAACAAGTCGGTGACCGAGCTTGATGCAATCACTCAGCAGAATGCCTTGCTGGCGGATCAAAGCCGGACTGCGGGCGCGCGTTTGTCTGAGCAGACCGGTGTCATGCGCTCGCTTGTTCAGAAATTCAAAATCGCTGGGCAAGACGACGCTCGCGCCTTCGCAGCGGAATAACCGACCCATCTGGGCCGGTCTCTTCGCAACACATTAATCAGGCGGCTTTGAACACCAGACTGACACCGTTCAGGCAATGACGTCTGCCGGTTGGCTTGGGACCGTCGTCGAAAATATGGCCCAGATGGCTTCCACACCGGCGGCAATGCACCTCGGTGCGCACGCCCAGAAGACCACGATCCGGCTTCGTGCCCACAGCCTTGGGCAACGATTCCCAGAAGGATGGCCAGCCTGTGCCGCTGTCAAACTTCGCTTTGGACGAATAGATCGGCAAATCGCACCCGCGACAGTGATAGGTGCCCGCGGCATAGTTCTTGTCCAGAGGACTGGACCCCGCACGTTCGGTCCCTTCCCTGCGCATGACCTTATATTCGGCCTTGGACAGCATCGCGCGCCATTCGGCGTCCGTATGCATGACCTCAAAACTTCCCGCAGCAAAGCCGATCCGACTGGACACCGTGACAAAGGCTGCACCCGCAAGAGCCGAACCAAGGAATGACCGTCTGTTCATAGAATTCTCCTTCAAACTGTGGCGGACATTACCCGCACTGCCGATCACAAGGAACTCACAAGGCCGAGGGTGGATGTTTCAATGGTCCAAACGAAAGCGCCCCGCCCGGGCACGGGCGAGGCGGTTCACCCAACAGCGAAATCGTTACCCGTTCGAACGTTTCGCTAAATGACGTCCGACTGGTGCCAGATTCGCACGAATATTCGGTAAACAGCAGGCAATTCCCTCGAAAATCATGTCCTTGCGTGCCTTGTCTTGTGCCCTCTGGCAGAATAAGTGAGGTGGGAATTCGGTGATTACGGCTGCTGGGCGGCAAGGGGTTAAAATGGACTATCGACTGACGGACTTGGACGCAAAGCCGACCGAACAGCTGGACGTACGCGATACCTTTGGCATCAATGTTGACATGAGGGTCAACGGATTCGCCGAGGCCAATGATCGCGTTCCCCAAGTGGATCACACCTATAGGTTCGATCCCGACACCACGCTCGCCATTCTGGCAGGCTTTCAATACAACCGCCGCGTTCTGGTTCAGGGCTATCACGGCACGGGTAAATCGACCCATATCGAACAAGTCGCCGCGCGCCTGAACTGGCCCTGCGTGCGCGTCAACCTCGACAGTCACATCAGCCGGATCGACCTGATCGGCAAAGACCAGATCAAGGTTGACAAAGGCATCCAATACACTGAATTCCAGGAAGGAATTCTTCCCTGGGCGCTGAAGACGCCGACCGCAATCGTGTTCGACGAATACGATGCAGGCCGCGCCGACGTGATGTTCGTGATCCAGCGGGTTCTGGAAGTTGACGGCAAGCTCACCCTGCTTGACCAGAACGAAGTGATCGACCCGCACCCCTATTTCCGCCTGTTTGCCACAGCCAACACGATCGGTTTGGGCGACACGACCGGCCTCTACCACGGCACCCAGCAGATCAACCAAGCCCAGATGGACCGTTGGTCGCTGGTCTGTACGCTCAATTATCTCAGCCACGACGCGGAAAGTGCGATCGTTCTGTCCAAGGCGCCGCATTACAACACGGAAAACGGCCGCAAGATCATCGGCCAGATGGTCACCGTGGCCGATCTGACGCGCACAGCCTTTATGAACGGTGATTTGTCGACCGTGATGAGCCCGCGGACCGTGATCTCTTGGGCACAGAATGCCGAGGTTTTCCGCTCGGTCGGATACGCCTTCCGCCTTTCATTCCTTAACAAATGCGACGAGCTTGAACGCCAGACCGTGGCCGAGTTCTATCAGCGCTGTTTTGACGAGGAACTGCCGGAAAGTGCGGCCAGCCTGGCAACCGCCTGACACCACGATAGCTATTCTCAAACGGGCGAACAGCTTGGCCACCTTCTGCAGCGCGGCGACAAAAACATGCCTTGATTGTTTCGTCTTTCCGTAACTTTTCCCGTATCTATTCGGGACTATGAGCGGTTTGAGAACACTGTTTGCGGCCCTCATACTCGCCGCATGTTTTGCCACCCCAATCCGGGCAGGCGACGGCATTGTCTGGACATTTGCAGGATGCACAGGCCGGCTTTCAGCCCAGATGGAATACCAGTGGCTGATCAGCGATCCGGCATCCGACATCACCGAAGCGCGGCGCAAGGTCATGATTGCCTTACTGGAAGCCACCATGTCGCAAGAAGACGCGCGGTCTATTTTGGCGCACCGCATAGACGCCAAGCACGCCCAATCGCGTCTTCTGACGCGGGCGCATTTCAACCGCGATGCAGAAGACGCGGCTTGGGCGCAACGGCGTGCTGAGACGGAAATCGCCACCTGCGCCGCTTTGCTTCTTAGCTAAGCGCACTCCCTTGTTTTCTGAGGAGTTCGGTGCTTTATCAAGCTCATGAGCAAACCCAGCGATAATCCGGCAGATCCGTTCAAGAAGGCCTTGGCTGATACCACCAAGACGCTTGCGGATGACAAGGAAATGACGGTGAATTTCACTGTCGACCCCCCGGGATTGTCTGCCGAGGGGGTGCGCCTGCCGCAAATCACGCGCCGCATGACGAAAGAGGAAGTCTTGCAGGCCCGCGGCACCGCCGACAGCTATGCCATGCGGCGAAAGCACCACAATCAGGCGACGTTCAACCGATATGTGCCCGAAGGCCAGTTGGCGCGCGAGATTTACGAGGCGATGGAATGGGCGCGCTGCGAAGCGGTGGGTGCCCGTTCAATGCCCGGAACTGCCGGAAATATTGACGCGCTGATCGAAAGCGACGCGCTGCGCAAAGGCTATGATCAGGTCACTCAGGCCGCTGAAGCGCCTTTGGCGGTGGCCGCCGGGTATCTGGTCCGCAAGCTGGCCAGCGGTCGCCCCCTGCCACCTGCTGCCGATAATCTGATGGAATTGTGGCGCGGCTTTATCGAAGAACAGGCCGGCGATACGCTGGAAAATCTGGACGATAACCTTGACGATCAGACCGCCTTTGCCCGCTTTGCCCGACAGGTGATCTCCGATCTTGGCTATGGTGATCAACTTGGCGACGACCCCGACAACTCGGACCCTGAAGAAGACCCCGAGGCCGCTGAAGACGCCAGCGAAGATCAGGATTCCAACAGCGAGGACGAAAGCAGCCAGTCGCAGGATGCCTCCGAGATGTCTGCCGACAGCAGTCAGGAAGACAGTCAGGACGAAGGCAAAGCCGAATTGCAGATGGACGAAATGTCCGATGCAGAAGGCGGCGAAGAAACCGAAATGCCGATGGGCGACGCCGAGATGGAACCCGGCCCGCCCCAGCCTTTCAGCGACGCTGACCCGAAGTACACTGTCTATACATCTGAATTCGATGAAGAAATCGCCGCCCAAGATCTGGCCGAACCGGAAGAGCTGGAGCGCCTTCGCGCCTATCTGGACCAACAGCTTGACCCGTTGAAGGGGGCTGTCAGCCGCTTGGCCAACAAACTGCAACGCCGCCTGCAAGCGCAGCAGACCCGCACTTGGACCTTCGATCTGGAGGAAGGGACGCTGGATGCGGGCCGTCTGGCACGGATCGTTGCGAACCCCACGGTGCCGCTGGCCTATAAGCAGGAAAAGGAAATGGAGTTTCGCGACACCGTCGTCACGCTCCTTCTGGACAACTCAGGTTCGATGCGGGGCCGTCCGATTTCGATCGCGGCCATCTGTGCCGATGTGCTGGCCCGCACGCTGGAGCGCTGCAACGTCAAGGTCGAAATCCTTGGCTTTACCACCCGCGCGTGGAAAGGCGGGCAGGCCCGCGAGCAATGGCTGCAGGAAGGCCGCCCGCAAATGCCGGGTCGTCTGAACGACTTGCGCCATATCGTTTACAAGGCGGCGGACGCACCGTGGAGGCGGGCGCGCCAGAACCTTGGCTTGATGATGAAAGAAGGCCTGCTGAAGGAAAACATCGACGGCGAGGCGCTGGAATGGGCGCACCGTCGGATGACGTCGCGGCGCGAGGCTCGGCGTATTCTGATGGTGATTTCGGATGGTGCTCCGGTGGATGATTCCACGCTGTCGGTGAACCCAGCGAACTTCCTTGAAAAACACCTGCGCGACGTGATTGCCATGATCGAGCGCAAGAAACAGGTCGAACTGCTGGCCATCGGCATCGGCCATGACGTGACGCGGTACTATGACCGCGCGCTGACGATCACCGACGTCGATCAACTGGCGGGTGCCATGACCGACCAGCTTGCGTCGCTGTTCGAAAGCGATCCTCGTGCGCGTCGTCGCATGGCGCGAAAACAGCAACGCATCTAAGGTCGTTTTAGCCTTGTCAATTTGCACAGGCCCGCTTGCACTGAGCGCCTGCATCATGTTCCTTTGCACCCATGTTTCAAACGTTTGACGCCCCGACTTCACCCGATCAAGGCCCGCCCCGGCTGGACGCTTTGCGCAACGAGATGACGCGCGAAGGTTTGGATGCCTTCCTTGTGCCCCGCGCCGACCGGCATCAGGGCGAATACGTGGCCGCCGCCGACGAGCGCTTGTCGTGGCTGACGGGCTTTACCGGCTCTGCAGGGTTCGCCGCCGTCACGCAAGACATCGCAGGCGTCTTTATCGACGGACGGTACCGGTTGCAGGTCAAAGATCAGGTGGCCGATGTTTTCACACCGCTCCATTGGCCCGAGGTCAAGCTGGGCCCGTGGCTGAAAGAGCATCTGGCCGAAGGTGCGCGTGTGGGCTTTGACCCGTGGCTGCATACCAAGGATGAAATCGAGGCGATCCTGAAAGCCACGGAAGACCACCTGACCCTGACGCCTTGCGCAAACCTGATCGACCGCATCTGGGCCGACCGCCCTTCCCCGCCGGACGCGCCGGCCCGCGCACATCCCATCGAGTTCTCCGGCGAGCGATCGCCCGACAAACGCACCCGGCTGGCGGCAAGCCTTAAAAAGGATGGGCAAGCGGCGGCAATCATCACCCTGCCCGACAGCATTTGCTGGCTTCTGAATATTCGCGGCAGCGACATCCCCCGCAATCCGGTGGTCCATGCCTTTGCCATCTTGCACGCCGACGCCACTGTCAGCCTCTTCTCAGATCCGGCGAAATTCGAAGCCCTTGGCCTCGACCCCGCCATCACAATCCATCCGTGGGACGCCTTCGAGGCCGAACTGAAGACGCTGACCGGCCCGGTTCGCGTAGATCGCGGATCGGCCGCGCTTGCCGTGTCGCTGACGCTGGAAGACGCAGGTGTTCAAATCGCTTGGGGCGAAGACCCCTGCATCCTGCCCAAGGCCTGCAAGAACGAAGCCGAAATCGCAGGCACCCGCGAGGCTCACCTGACCGACGGTGAGGCCATGGTCGAATTCCTTGCATGGCTCGATGCCGAAGCCCCCAAAGGCAACCTGACCGAAATTGATGCGGTGACGCAGCTTGAAGCCGCCCGGCGCGGCTCGAATGCGTTGCAGGAAATTTCCTTTGACACGATTTCAGGCGCTGGCCCCAATGGCGCAATCATCCACTATCGCGTGACCAGAAACACCAACCGCGCCATCAAACCGGGCGAACTTTATCTGGTCGATTCCGGCGGGCAATATCTGAACGGCACCACCGATATTACGCGCACCATCATTGTGGGCGACCCCACCGACGAGCACCGCGACTGCTATACCCGCGTGCTGCAAGGCATGATCGCCATATCCTCTGCCCGCTTTCCACGTGGCGTCGCCGGGCGCGATATCGACGCTTTGGCCCGTGCTGCCCTGTGGCGGGCTGGCATGGATTATGACCACGGCACCGGCCACGGGGTTGGTGCCTATCTGTCGGTGCACGAAGGACCACAACGGATTTCGCGGATGTCGGACGTTAAGTTGCAACCCGGCATGATCCTGTCGAACGAACCCGGATATTACCGTGCAGGTGCCTTTGGCATCAGGATCGAGAACCTGATCGTTGTGCGCGAGGCCGCAAAAATCGGAGACAACCGCGACCAGCTGGACTTTGAAACGCTTACCTTCGCACCGCTGGACCGGCGGTTGATCGACATCTCGCTTATGGCCGGGTGGGAAGTCGCTTGGGTTGACCAATATCACGCTGACGTGCGAAACAAGCTTTCCGGTCGCGTCTCGGACGAGGCAAAGGAATGGCTGGACGCCGCAACGCGTCCGCTGGGGTGACATGAAAATGTAGCGCCCGACCCCATATTAAGCGTGTAAGAACAGGAGAGTACGATGGCGGATCACATCAAAATCAGGCCCGCTGAGGGTAAATGGGTTATCCGTGCTGGCGGGGCCGTTCTGGGCGAAAGCTCGAACGCGCTTGAGCTGACCGAAGGCGATTATCCAGCGACAATCTATTTCCCGCGCGAAGACATCGCGATGGAGTTCCTGGACACATCCGACAAATCCACAACTTGCCCCTGGAAGGGGGACGCGTCCTATTTTTCGATTGTGACCAAAAGCACCGTTCTGAAAGACGCCGTCTGGTCTTACGAGGCCCCGAAAGAGGCTGTGGCCGCGATCAAAGACCATCTGGCCTTCTATACCGGCGATCTGGTGGCCGTCGAAAAGCTGTAACCGGCACTTCGCGTTTAGCCGTGCTCTTCTTCCGCCGTGGCGGCGAGGGCGCGGTTATAGGCGCGCAACGCATCCACATGAAACAAGGCCCCGTGAATTTGAGGCGCTTCGCCTTCGGCACCGATGGTCACAACGGGCAAAAACGGTCGCGGCGTTTTCTCAAACAAGGGCAACGCGGTTTCCAGCGTGGCATTGGGATCGACCCAGACACCTTCGTCGATGGCCGCCCATACCGCATCCTCGGGGGCTGCGTTGGCGTCTTCAGGCTTGCGCATCACATTCGCCACCCGGAACAGCCCCAGCAGGTAGGCCTGCGGCCCCTTTGACAAGTGGATGTTGCGTCGTTCCAACTGGGTCAGGAAGAACGAACGGTCGATCAGTTTCGACGCCAGTGCCGTTGACAGCGATACTGCTACCATCACCGCAAGACCGGTCTGCCAGTCGCCTGTCAGCTCGAAAACGATAAGCGTGGTTGATATCGGCGCGCCCAGAACGGCTGCCGCCACGGCCCCCATGCCCGCCAGAGCGTAAAGCGTTTCCGAGCCTGAGTTGTTCGGGAATATCGCGGTGGCAACCAGCCCAAAGGACAGTCCCAGAAGTGCTCCGACCATCAGAGAAGGGGAAAACACGCCACCACCCATGCGACCACCCATGGTGATCGCAACCGCAATGATCTTGATGACACAGAACACCACGGCTTCGTGCCAGAGCAATTGGCCCGTCAGCGCCGCAGTCGTCGTCTCGTAGCCCACGCCAATGATATGCGGGAACGCCAACGCCAGAAGCCCCAACAGCAACCCCGCGAAAGCAGGGCGTGCATAACGGGGTATGCCCCAACGGCGGCTCAGGTGCTCGCCCAGATCATCGGCAAGGAAGATCGTGCCCATCAGCGCGACCGACACAAGGCCCGACAGAATACCAAGGATCAGGAAGGCAGGCAGCTCGACATAGAAGGCCAGCATGCCCTCTTCCATCAGCATGAACTCGGTCACATCGCCAAAGAACAGCCGGTTGATCACCGTGCCCGCAACCGATGCGATAACGATCGGCGCAAAGGCGTGCACTGCGAAATGCCGCAACACCACCTCAAGCGCGAACAAAGCCCCGGCGATGGGCGCGTTGAAGGACGCCGACACAGCCGCCGCCACAGCGCAGCCAAGCAGATCGCGGCCCGTCACACCGGTGGCGTTCATCTTGTTTGAGACGTACGAAGCCAAGACAGCGGCAAGGTGCACCACAGGCCCTTCCCGCCCGCTTGAGCCGCCCGTGCCAAGTGTGATCATGGACGCCAGCGCCGAGGCGAAGCCCTCTTTCGTTTCAACCCGGCCATCCTTTAGGGCAGCACCTTCGATCACTTCGGCCACCGATTTGGCACGGCCATCGTCGGTGTATCGGTGAAGGATGACCCCCACGACAACACCGCCGAATACCGGGATCAGAACAATAAGGTACCACGGCAGCGTTTGCGGCAAAGGAATGCAGCAGACGAACATTATCGGTGCCGTACAAAGTCTCCTGCAGGTAATTGACACCCAATCGGAACAGCACAGCGGCCAGACCCGAGGCAATACCGATGACAAGGGCGATGAACCAGAACTGGATGCTGCCGGGCCCACGCTCGCGAAACAATGCCCAGCCTTTTCGGATCGCAGCCGGGATACCGGCAATGAGGCCACGAAAACTGTTCTGACGAGGCGCATCCATGCAGCACCGGCTGATCGGACGTCATTACTGCAACAACAGCGCACAAGTCCCGCCCGGCGGACCCTTTGCCGAATGTGGCCGTCCCGGACCCCACTCAGGACTTGGTAATCCAAGGCCCACCAAGCTGAAAGCGCAAAGCGCCGATCGCCGCAAATGCACTGGGATTTGTGACATCCCGTCGCGCGGCTCTTGCGAAATCGGCGCAACCGGGGTTCTGTAGGCGCATGGGACTTTCAGTCGATTTGAATTCAGATATGGGCGAAGGCTTTGGGCCTTGGCAGATGGGCGATGACGCGGGGCTTTTGAAGATCGTCACTTCGGCCAATATCGCCTGCGGCTTTCACGCGGGCGATGCCGATACGATGGCGGCAACCATGGCGCTGGCGCGGGAAAACGGCGTGGTGATCGGCGCGCATCCCGGCTTTCCCGATCTGCAGGGCTTTGGCCGCCGCCAGATGCAGGTGCCGCTGCCCACGCTGGCCAATATGGTCCGCTATCAGGTCGGTGCGGCGCAAGCGATGGCGCGGGCCGCGGGTGCCGAGGTTCGCTATCTGAAACTGCATGGTGCCATGTCCAACATGGCCTGCACAGACGCCGAGATGGCGAAGGCCTGCTTCGAGGCCGCGCTGGACGTTGACCCCGAGATTATCATCATGGGGCTGGCCGCAACTGAAATGGAAACCGTCGCCCGCACGCTTGGCTGTCGCTGGGCTGGCGAGATTTTTGCCGACCGCGCCTATAACCTTGATGGCACGCTGGTCGACCGTCGTCTTCCGGGTGCGATGATCCACGACGGAGCCTTGGCCGCAGAACGCATGGTGCAGATGGTCACCGAAGGCGCGATCCTGACCGATGATGGGCGGCTTCCAACACGGATTGACACGATCTGTGTGCACGGCGACAACGCCGCCGCCGTGGCATTGGCCAAGGCCGTCCGCACAGGGCTGGAAAACGCAGGTATTGCGCTTAAGGCCTTTGACGGCGCACCACTGGACTGATCAAAAGGCGGCTGGCACAGCAGGCGACACTCGGTTCACCCGAAGCTTTTGCCAATCGGTATCCAGCGTCGTCACCAGATCAAGCACATCAAGGATGCGCGCAGACGGCACACCGGTGAAGCTGCAAAAATCGAGATCATCTTCCAGCGCGGAAAGTTCGGCGTCGCTAAGACGCCCAAGCCGTGCTTCCAAGGTTTCCTGATCAATCAAGTCGGGATCAGAAGCTTGGAACGGAAAGTCATAAGCTAAATCAAACATGGTTTTGTAACTCGTGTTGGGGGTCACTCGTTATGAGACGAAGTTACATTATCTTTGATGAAAACGCGAATTTTGCCGAAACTTGTCCGCACGCAAGAAAAAGTGACGGCACCTCTGCCATATTGTGGCCCTGATCTGCCACAATCTGGCCCTAGTCTCGGAATTTTCCCGAAATCACCCGGATCGCAACACGAATCGGGCACAACTGCATGTCATCCATGCTTCATCGGATATGTTGGTCCGATGTGTAGTGTTATGAGGAACCTGTAGCGATGTCGATGTTGTCTGTGATCCTGGCATTTGAACGTGCCACGCCGTTCCTTTTGTTTGCCCTATATCTGATCACATCGTTTCAGATCTGCCGTTACAGAAACTGGCGGGCCGCGGGGGCACCCAATCCGTTCCTTCCGCACCGGCTTAAGCCTTTGGCGCACGACTTCGAAAAGAAGGCTCGCATCGAAGCCTATGGCTAACGCTCTGAACACCGAATTATGAAAAGACCTGCTCTGGTGTGTGACCGCCCGCTCGCCTAGCTTCGCGAAAGTCAAACGCGCCGGAAGCATGATGAGCGACTAAATGGGCTGGGCTGGGTTCCTGCTGGAAGCATTGACCGCGATTTTCGTCGTCATTCTGGGCTTGGTCGCGCTGATCGTTGTTATCCTTTTCATCATCGACCGCCGTCAGACCAGCGATGCAGTCCGGCGCAATTACCCGGTTCTGGACCGCTTCCGGCAAATCTTTTCCGAACTGGGCGAGTTTTTCCGACAGGATTTCTTCGCCATGGACCGCGAGGAATTGCCCTTCAACCGTGCACAGTGCAAGTGGATCGTGCGCGCGTCCAAGGGCCAGAGCAACACCGTTGCTTTACGGGTCGACCCGGGCCATCAACGTGGCGGGGCATTGCTTTGTTTTCCAACGCCGCCTTCCCGCCGATTGACGGGCAGTATGCAGAAACCGCGCCATTGGCCATTAGCCCCGATTGCCCGCAGCCCTTTGTGGCGCGGTCTATCATCAACGTCTCGGGCATGTCCTACGGCGCTCTTTCACGCCCGGCTATCGAACCGCTAAGCCGGGGGCGTCTGGCTGAACGGCGGTGGTGTCACGGGGGCGGCACCCATGCCGCTGATGGACTTGGTCGGCATGACCATCCGCGCGGCTTTGCCGCTGGTATCGGACATGGTACACCGCGCGAGTCTGCAAAACCGTATCCGTCTGATCGCCAGCTGAAAGCTGGTCAATCCGGGCGACGTGGCATGGGCGTTCGCGGCGGGGGCCGATTTCGTGACCTCGGCGCGGGGTTTCATGTTCTCGCTTGGCTGCATTCAGGCGCTGAAGTGCAACAAGAACACCTGCCCCACCGGCATCACCACTCATGATCCCCGTTTTCAGAAAGGGCTGGTGCCCGGGGACAAGAACAAGAAGGTCGCCCGTTATGGCGAACAACTGACGAAAGAGATCGAGACCATCGCGCTTTCGGTCGGTGTGTTAGAACCCCGTCAACTGCGACGCAAACACGTGCGGATTGTGCAGCCTGACGGTCGGACCCGCTCGATGGCGAAGCTGGTTTCCAAGAAGTTGATGTTTTGCGCCGGGCTTTGCCCGCCGCCAAGCTGGGGGGCTTTGCCCCCCAGACCCCCAGCATATTTTTGGGCCAATGAAATCCCTGAAGAAAAAGGGCCGCCCGATCAGGCAGCCCTTTGTCTTTTGGATTGGCGGGAGGACTTATTCGTCGTCCAGCGCCTCGACCGCCTTCTCAAGATCGTCCTTCGACGCCTTCTTTTCTTTCACTGTCGCCAGACCGAAGATATGGTCCACGACCTTGTCTTCGAACAGCGGCGCCTGAATTTGCTGGCGCATCTGCGGGTTCTGCTGAACGAACTCGAAGAACTGCCGTTCCTGACCCGGATACTGACGCGCCTGGTTCATGACCGCCTGGGTCATCTCGGCGTCCGTCACTTCGACTTCGGCTTTCTGACCCAGCTCGGCCAGCAGCAGCCCAAGCCGCACGCGGCGCTCGGCCAGCTTGTTGTGCTCGTCGGTCGGTTCGATCTCGGGGTGGTCGTGGCCCTCACGTCCGGGTTTTCGTCGTGCCAAAGCTGATGCGCGATCTGGCCTGCTTCGGCTTCGACCAGCGACGGCGGCAGGTCGAACTGACACCAGCTTGTCCAGCTCGTCCAGAAGCGACGCGCTTCATGACCGCGCGCGACGGCACCGGCATATTCGGCCTCGAGACGTTCGGTGATCTGGGTTTTCAGCGCGGCCAGATCGTCGGCACCGAACTTCTTGGCCAGTTCGTCGTCGATCTCGGCGGCTTTCGGTTCCTTGACCGCCTTGACGGTCACATCGAACACCGCGGCTTTGCCGGCCAGATCGGCGTTGCCGTATTCCTCGGGGAAGGTGACCTCGACGGCTTTCTCGTCGCCGACCTTCACGCCGACAAGCTGCTCTTCAAAGCCCGGAATGAACTGGCCCGACCCCAGCACCAGCGGAAAATCTTCGGCAGCACCGCCTTCGAAGGCTTCGCCGTCCACCTTGCCGAGGAAGTCGATCACGACCTGATCGCCGTCTTTGGCTTTGGAGCCCTTCTTGCGGTCTTCGAAGTTCTGCGCGCTCTCGGCAAGGTTGCTGCAGCGCCTCGTCGATGGCCGCGTCATCGGCCTTGACGACCAGCTTTTCCAGCTTGATCGTTGACAGATCGACCTCGGGAATCGTCGGGCAGCGCCTCGTAAGACATGGCGACCTCGACGTCGTCGCCGTCCTTCCAGTCTTCGTTGGCCATTTCGACCTTGGGCTGCATCGCCGGGCGGTCGCCAGTGTCCTCAAAGTGCTTGGACATCGCGCCATCGACGCTTTCCTGCATGGCTTCGCCCAACAGGCGTTCGCCATACTGCTTTTTCAGCAACGCCATCGGCACTTTGCCTTTGCGGAAGCCCTTCATCTCGATGCCGGGGGCCGCCTCGGCCAGCTTTTCGTCGACTTTCGCGTCCAGTTCAGCAGCTGTGACGACGAGTGTATAGCCGCGCTTCAGGCCTTCGTTCAGGGTCTCGGTGACCTGCATGGGTATCCTCATCTTAAGCCCGCGCAAAATGCCTTGCGGGGTTCGGAAAATCAGCCGTCCTTCTAGGGGGGAGGCGGCTTGGGTGCAAGGGTAAAGACGCAAAGGCCTGCCTTAGGGACAAGGCAGGCCAATGGTGAACCTCTCCCCAACCGCCAGGCTGTAAGTGACGACGGGGCTTTGGTTCGCGAAGCGTAGTCAGACTATCGTCGAAGCGCAGGCACTGTTGCTTGCTGTACCGACCCTGCGTTAGGTGGAGTTAACGAAGGGTTAATTCACGTCAGGTGCGGGCGAGGATTTGGCCAAATGCTGCCTGCAACGCAGCAGCCGGATCATCCACCATTGTCTGGGCCTGCGCCACGCGACATGATGGTCAGGTCGCACCAAAAGGCATCCGGTATCGCTGATTTCGCGCGCCCGCGCCCAATCGCCGGTGTGATCGACAAAGCCCTGACGAGGGCCGATGACATGGGCTCGGATCGGCGATGCCAAGTCGCTGAGCCCACCGTTTCTGCGGCCGCCGGCCCATGCCTCGCCACCGATCCCGGTCAGCAGGCGTGAATTGCCCGCCGCCGCAAAGATCGAGCGTCGAGATGCTGAGCGCCGGTATCGTGCGTCGAACACCCAGACATGCGGAATACGCGCGCCCGGCCATGTGGTCGGGCTGATAGTGCAATTCGGCGTCCAGCTCGAAAGCGGGCTCGATCTGCCCGTCGGTCACAACCGCGTCCGACTTGTAGCGCTGGTTCATCTCGACGCCGTGCGCGTCGAATTCGTACTTCTTGAACGCAATCGCCTCGCGCAACGCTTCGCGCTGCGCCTCGGCCGTCGGGCGTGCGTCGCAGCGGGCATCCATGTTGGCTTGATCTTCTCGAGATCCGTGCCGCCGGTCATGCCCAGCGCCTCGAAGATCGGGCCGAATTCGGCGATCGACTGGTTGGCGCGGGTGACGATCTGCTTGGCAACCGGCGCGCGCTCGACACTGTATAGCTGTCGAGCAGCGCCTGCGCCCGCCTGCCCCTTCAGCACCGCGGCGAGCTTCCACGCCAGATTGAAGGCATCCTGAATGGAGGTGTTCGACCCCAGCCCGTTCGACGGCGGGTGCCGGTGCGCGGCATCGCCCATGATGAAGACACGGCCGTTCTGCATATGCGTGGCGTACGTGTCGTTGACCGTCCAGGTGTTGGCCGACAGCAATTCGATCTCAAGCTCAGGATCGCCGACCAGCTGGCGCGCCACATTGGTCGCCATTTCGGCGTCGACCTCGGGCGCTGGCTGGTTGATGTCGTAGCCCCAGACGATCAGCCATTCGTTCCAGGGCCGGATCATCCGCACCAGCCCCATGCCGATGCCGCCCACATCCGCGCCGGGCTGCATGACCCAGTAAAGAACCGAGGGACGGTGCGCGACGTATTTGCGAGAGATCCGCGCGGAACAGGATGTTCATCGAGCCACCCACACCCATCTTGCCTTCGATACGGCAGTGTCGATGTGATCGGCGACCAGTGAATTGCCGCCGTCGGCACCGATCAGATACTTCGAGCGGATGGTGAACTCTTCGCCCGACAGACGGTCCAGCAAGGTGGTGGTCACGCCATCGGCGTCCTGCACATGGCGACAAGTATTCGGTCGACATCCGGCCTTGCGTACCGCGCTTGCAGGCGGTCTTGAACAAGGATCGGCTCCATGAAGGTTTGCGGCAGGTCGTTCATGTGACACGGCGAGGACAGCTGATGTTCGGCCCGCGACAGCGGGTGCTTGCCCCAGCTTTTCATCCGTCCGATTTCTTCGCCCGCAAGGCTTTCGCAAAAGACGTTTTCGCCCATCAGGTCTTGTTCCGTGGCGTGCATGTAGGCCTCGGCCTCGACCTCGTGGCCCAGATCGCGCAGCACCTCCATGGTGCGTTGGTTGGTGATGTGGGCGCGCGGTGTGTTGGCCAGCCAGCGGTAGTGGTTCACCACCATCGTTCTCGACGCCGTAGCTGGACAAAAGCGCTGCCGTGGCCGAGCCTGCGGGTCCGGTGCCGATGATCAGCACATCGGTTGTGATTTCTGCCATTCGTCTTCCTCCCTAGCCGCGCCCCTCGGCTGCGGCCCTTTGGCCAAAGCCTGCACGGTGCAGGGCGATGATGGCAAGACCCAGCAACACGGCAGGCGCAAAAACAACCCCGTGGCGCATGGACCGACCTTTACGACGCAGCGCGCGTCGCGGGTCGAATGGTCATATTCCGACACCCAACAGCCGCATCAATCGACAGCTTCACCAAGCAAGTCGGCTAAAGCAAACGGCCTTCCATAATGTGCGGCTTGGTCTGACCGCCGAAGAACGCAAAGAGCGCCGGCGCAGGATCATTCCCGGCGCAGCTGATCGGCCATGATCCACAGGACGTTCATCAGAAATTCACCCGGTCGCCGCCCTTCAGATCGAGGATCTCGCGCGCCTCGTCTGGCGTGGCCACTTCACAGCCCAGATCTTCGACGATCCGGCGGATCTTCTCGACCTGCTGGGCGTTCGACTCTGCCAGCTTGCCACGGCTGATATAAAGGCTGTCTTCCAGCCCCACGCGCACGTTGCCGCCCATCTGGCTGGCCGTGGTCGCAAGCGGCATTTGCGCCGCCCCTGCCCCCAGAACCGACCAGCGATAATCGTCGCCGAACAGCCGGTCGGCGGTTTGCTTCATGAAGATCAGGTTTTCGACCTCTGCGCCGATACCGCCAAGGATGCCAAAGACGAACTGAATGAAGATCGGCGCTTTGAACAGCCCGATGCTCATGCAGAACTTCAGGTTGTAAAGGTGGCCCACGTCATAGCATTCATGCTCGAACTTGATGTCATGCGGGGCCAGCGTTTCGGCAGCCTCTTTGATATCGGCGAAGGTGTTGCGGAAGATGTTGCCGTCAGACCCGTCGACATAGGCCTTTTCCCAGTCGTACTTTAAACTGTCATAGCGCGCGGCCAGCGGATGAAAGGCAAAGTTCATCGATCCCATGTTCAGCGAGCACATCTCGGGGCTGAATTGCACCGCTGCTTTCAGGCGCTCGGTGATCGATCATCGTGAGCGAACCCCCGGTCGAGATGTTGACCACCGCATCGGTCGCCTGCTTGACCGCGGCCCAGGAACGGCGCAAAATGCTCGGGCTCGACCGACGGGCGCCCGTCATTCGGATTGCGCGCGTGCAGGTGCAGGATCGACGCCCCGGCCTCGGCCGCCTCGACCGCCTGAGCCGCGATGTCGTCATAGGTGATCGGGCAGCGCGTCCGACATGGTCGGCGTGTGGATCGCACCGGTGATGGCGCAGGTGATGATCGTTTTTTGCTTCTTAGCCATGTCAGTCAGTCCTTATTGCGCACGCGGTAGCCGAGCGGGAAAAGTTGAAGGTCAAGCGGTCGCGGATCAGGCCCCAGACCCCTTTCGGCGCCTTCAGCATGACGATGATCGCCACAAGCCCCAGCACCATCAGATAGATCGTGCCAAGATCGGCCAGCGTTTCGCGCAGTGCAAAGAACAGAAGCGTGCCGATGATCGGCCCTTCGATGGTGCCGATGCCGCCGATCACCACGATGAAGATCACGAAGGCCGTCCAGTCGTTGACCGAAAACGCCGCGTCGGGCGAGATCCGCAGCTTCTGCAGAAAGATCAGCGCGCCGATCATTGCGGTAAAGGCGCCGGTCACGACATAGACCTCAAGCTTGGTGCGCCAGATGTCGATGCCCAGCCCGCTGGCCGCCATTTCGTTGTCGCGGATCGCGGTCAGCGCCAGACCCCGCCGCGAGCGCAGGAACAGATAGACGGCGACGATGACAATCACCGCAGCGCCAAGCGCCAGCCAGTAGCTGATCGCCTCACGCGCCGCTTTCTTGGCGCCGAGTCTTTCGACGATGGCGACCGGCAGCGAAGAGCCCGACCCGCCGCCAAGCGATTGAATCTGCGCGAAACTCAGCCGGAACACCTCGGCGATGACCCAGGTGCCGATGGCGAAATAGGCACCCCGCAGGCGGAAGATCAGCGCCGCAACCGGCATCGAGAGCAGCCGCCGCAAGACGCCGCCCAGCGCAATCGCAACGATCGGGTGCAAACCGCCGAACATGGTCAGCGCGAACAGCATGTAGCCGCCAAAGCCCACATAGGCCTGCTGGCCGACCGAGACCAGACCGGCATAGCCCGCCATCAGGTTCCACAGACAGGCCAGCGCCAGATAGAGATAACAGTTCGCCCATCAGCCGCATGTCGGCGCGGCCCGCCCACCATGGGGCCGCGGCCAGAACGATCAGCGCGAACAGCCCGATGACCATCGCGGCCCGCGAGGCAGGCGTTGACCGGGTGACGACATGCGCGCTCAATGCTCGATCCTCGGGAACAGGCCATTGGGGCGCACGGCCAGCACGATCAGAAAGGCGATGTGGCCGGCCAGAATCTGCCAGCCGGGGTCGATCTTGGCCCCCATGGTCTGCGCGACGCCCAGGATGACGCCGCCCGCCAGCGTGCCCCAGAGGTTGCCCAGCCCGCCGATGATGACCGCCTCGAACCCGAAGATCAGCCGCCCGCCGCCGATCGACGGGTCAAAGCTGGTGCGAATGCCCAAGCAGGATCCCCGCAATCGCCGTCACCGCCAGTGCCAGCGCCATGGCCAGACCGAAGACATGCGCCTTGTTCAGCCCCATCAGCTGCGCGATGTCCTGATTGTCGACTGACCGCCCGGAATGCCGCGGCCCAGCGCGGTGCGGTAGAAGATCCATTGCAGCCCGGCGATCACCGCCACCGCGATGGCAAAGGTCAGCAGCGGCAGCACGCCCAGCGCAATGCCCGCCGACCTCGACGCTGGCGGTTTCCAACGCGCCACCGTTCAGCTTTTGCGGATCGGCGGTATAGATTTCGAGCAGCGCGTTCTGCAGGATCACTGACAGCCCGAAGGTCACCAGCAACGGCGGCAGGATATCGTCGCCCAGCGTCTGGTTCAGCACGCCCCGTTGCAGCCCATAGCCCGATCAGCGCCATCACCGGCACCACGATCACCAGCGCCAGCAAACGGATGCAGCCCCAGCGCCACCGTCATCGTCAGCCCCAGATAGGCGGCCAGCACGATCAGATCGCCATGCGCGATGTTCACCAGCCGCATCACGCCGAAGATCAGCGACAGCCCGGCCGCGAACAGCGCATAGAGCCCGCCCAGCAAGCGCCCTGAACAATTGCGTTGCACCCAATCGATCATGCGTCATCCCGAAATAGGCGCGGTGATCTGCCTCGCGCGTGATCTGGTCGGATCGCCCCTTCCAGCGAGACCCGGCCCTCCTGCAGGCAATAGACGCGGGACGAGACCGACAGCGCCTTGGAGATGTCCTGCTCGACGATCACCGCGGTCATGCCGTCGCCGACGATGCCCGGCAGGGCCTCGTAGATCTGGCTGATGATGACCGGCGCGAGGCCAAGGCTGATCTCGTCGAACAGGATCAGATCGGGGTTGGCCATCAGCGCGCGGCCGATGGCCACCATCTGCTGCTGCCCGCCCGAAAGCGAGGTCGAGGGCTGGCGGCGGCGTTCTTCGAGGATCGGGAACAGCTCGTAGACCTTGGCCAGCGACCACGGCGCCAGGCCGCCCGACCGGCCCGCCGATCATCAGGTTTTCCTCGACCGACAGCGAAGGGAACAGCTGCCGACCCTCGGGCACCAGCGCGATGCCCAGACCTGCCACCTGATCGGCCCGCAGCGCGCCGATGGGTTGGCCGCGATAGCGGACCTGCCTCCGCCCCGTTCTGCATCAGGCCGGAGATCGAGCGCATCAGCGTCGTCTTGCCCGCCCCGTTCGGCGCCGATGATCGCCAGCACCTCGCCCGCGGCGACCTCCATGTCGAGACCGTAAAGCGCCTGAAAATCGCCGTAGTGGGCGTCAAGGCCAGAAAGCTGTCAGGAACGGCTCAGGCATCGACTTCGATCCCCAGATAGATCTCCTGGACTTCGGGGCTGTCCATGATGGCCTTCGGCTCGCCCTCGGCGATCTTCCTGCCGAAATCGATCACGATCAGCCGGTCGACCACCGCCAGCAGCGCATGGACCACGTGTTCGATCCAGATGATCGTAGACGCCGCGGGCGTGGATGTCCTTGATGGTCTCGATCAGCGACTGACATTCCGCCTCGGTCAGACCGCCGGCGATCTCGTCCAGCAGCAGCAGCTTCGGTTTCGCGCACAGCGCGCGGGTCAGTTCCAGCCGCTTGCGGTCCAGAAGCGTCAGGCTGCCTGCCCGCGTGTTGGCCTTGTCCAGCAGCTCGGTCTGGTCCAGCACGTCCAGGCAATGCGCTTCGGCTCGTGGCCGCGCAGCCCGGCGCCCTGCGTCGCCGCGATCATCGCATTCTCGAACACGGTCATGCCGCCGAAGGGCTGCGGCACCTGAAACTGCGCGCGATGCCCAGCCGCACCGCGCGCGCCGCTGAATGGGTGTGATGTCCGCGCCGTCAAAGCCGATCTGCCCGCCATCCGGGCGCAAGCGTGCCGGTGATCAGGTTGAACATCGAGGTCTTGCCGGCGCCGTTCGGCCCGATGATGCCCAGCGCCTCGCCTTCGCGCACGTCAAATGACGTCGGCATCGGCGACGACCACCGCACCAAAGGACTTCAGTTTCAGCCCGAGAAACCGACAAGAAGCGCGGACACCGTGCCTTCAGCCGAGCAGCTGCAGCTCGCCGCCAACGGAATCTCCGGCGCATGGGCGTTGTTGGCGACGATCCAGGTCAACACCGTCGCCCTCCTTCTGCCACTGCCCCGAGACCAGCGGCGTCTTCGTGACGTTGGGATCGGACCGTTCGACCAGTTCACCCGCCCGACGATGGTGACGATGTTGGTGCCCGCGATCGCGCTTGCGATGGCATCGGCATCTTCCAGATCTTCGGCGCGTCCGATCACGTCGGCCACCACTTCGAACAGCGCGTGCTTGAAGCCGATCGGCTGGGTCCAGGGCCGCCCGGTTGCCGCCGAATAGCCGTCGGCCAGATCGCCTGCGGAGATGCCGGTAAGCGACGAGTTGAACGGATGATTCGGCGACCACCAGACCTCGGAGGTCAGCCCATCGCCCCGGTCGCCCAAAGCCTCGATCACCGACGGGAACAGCAGCGCCTTGCCGATGGTCACGACCTTGGGGTTGAAGCCCTGCTGCGCGGCCTGCGCACCAGAAGGTGGCGAAGTCCGGCGGGATCATCTTGCCGGTGACGATCTCGCAGCCCGCGTCCTTGAAGGCGGCGATGTAGTTCGAGAAATCGTCGGTCAGCGGCTGGTAGCGGCCCGGATCGGTCAGCTCGATAGCCGGCAGCGGCCAGCGGCTTGGGCAGGCCCAAGTTCGGCATCGCCCCAGGCATTGCCGTCGGCATCGTTCGGGAACAGCCCGCCGACCGTCTTGGCCACACCGGCTTCGTCCCACATGTCGAGGAAGTTGCGCGATCACGTCCTCGAGCCCCCAGAAGAAGTGATAGGTGTACTGGAACCCTTCCGCCGGATCGCCGTTGCGGCCAAAGAAATAGGGCTGCCACGGGCAGTCGGTGGTGATGCAGGGCACCTCGTTGATCTCGGCCTGATCGGCCACCGGGTTGGTGGTGTCGGGCGTCGAGGCGGCGACGATGATGTCGACCTCGTCGCCAAGGATCAGGTCGGCGGCCACTTCGGCGGCGCGGTTCGGGTTCGACTGGCTGTCCTTCGAGATGATCTCGATGTTCCAGGACTTGCCGTTGTTCTCACGCCCGCCGGCGAAAGGCTTGCGCGCATGCCTTCAAGGACGTAGTCGTCGGCCTCGGCAAACCCGGCCAGCGGCCCGGTCGCGGGCTGACATGAAGCCGACCTTGATCGTCGGGTCTGCGCATAGGCGCGGGTGGCGCGCAGAATCGCCGGGGCGGCCAGCACGGCGGCGCCAGCCCGGCCAGAAACCTGCGGCGTGTTGGTTGTGATTCGTTTCATGTCTTCCTCCCTGTGCCGGCCTTCTAAGCCGGCAGTTCATCAGTCGTTCAGTCGGCAAGGATTGCCTCGAGTTTTCTCAGGTGGTCGGCGACCCGCGCGCGGCACGGCATCGGCCTCCTCCGTTCGTCCAGTCGCGAAATCCCTGCCCCGGCTTTCATGCCCAGCCGGCCCTCGTCCACCAGTTGTTTGCAGATAGGGCGACGGACCGTGGCGCGCTTTCGAGGTCGAACAGCACCTGTTCGTGGATATCCAGCGTCAGGTCGGTGCCGACGAGATCGGCGTTTTCCAGCGGCCCCAGCACCGCCAGCCGGCGCCCGAAGCTGGCCTTGATCACGGTATCGACGGCCTCGGCGATCGCAGATCCCGTTTTCGACCAGGCTGATCGCCTCGCGCCACAGCGCGTGCTGCAGCCGGTTGCCGATGAACCCGGGCACGTCCTTTTCGACCATCACAGGCGTCTTGCCGGCGTCGGCCAGCAGATCGAACATGGACTGCGCCAACGCCGGGTCGGTCCATTCGGTCTTGACGACTTCGACCAGCGGGATCATGTGCGGCGGGTTCCACCAATGGGTGCCCAGCGCGCGGTGGCGGCCGTTCAGCCCCTCCATGATCTTGGTGATCTGGATGACGCGAGGTGTTGGACGCAAGGATGCAGTCGGCCGGCGCATGCGCCTCGATCTCGGCAAAGATCGCCTGCTTCAGCGCCAGCTTTTCCGGTGCGGCCTCAAAGACAAAATCGGCGTTCTTGACACTGCGGCCGACGGTCGCGGCAAGCGTCGATCTGGCGCAGCGCCGTCGGCGATTTCCGCCTCGCTCGACGCCCATAGCGCTTCAGGCTTTCCGCAACCCGCTCGGCACCGCTGGCCAGCGCCTCGGCATCCGGATCGGTGATCGTCACGGCATGCCCGGCCCGCGCGAGCGTCAGCGCGATGCCGTGGCCCATCAGGCCGCGCCCCGATGACTGCGATTCTCGGCTCATCCTGCCGTGTAGCCGCCGTCGGCATAAAGGATGTGGCCGGTGTAGAAATCCGACGCCTTCGAGGCCAGGAACAGCAGCGGCCCGGCCAGATCTTCCGGCTCGCCCAAGCGGCCCTTGGGCACGCGGGCCAGAAACCCGCCGCGCACCGCTTTGGCCTCGTCGCTGTCTTCGAACATCCACGCGGTCAGCGGCGAGCGGAACACGGTCGGCGCAATCGCGTTGACGGTAATCCCGGTCGGCCCCAAGTTCGCAGCCCAGCGCCTTGGTGATCCCGTCGACCGCCGACTTCGAGGCGCAATAGGCGGTGTAGCCCGCCGGATGACCCAGAAGCCCGCGCGCCGAGGACACCAGCACGATCTTGCCGCTGTCCCTGTGCCTTCATCTGCCGGTCGCCGCGCGCGCCATCAGCCAGCTTTGGGTGACGTTGGCGTCCATCACGTCGGTGAAGGTTTCGGGTTCCATGTCGTCGATCAGGGCGACCTTGTTCATGCCGGAGGCGACGACAAGGATGTCGAGCCGCCCAAAGGCTTCGACCGTCTTCGCCACCAGATCGGCACAGGCCGCTTCATCGGTCGGCCGCGCGTTGATCGTGATGACGTCGGCGCCCATGCCGCGGCATTCCTGGCGATCTCGTCCAGCGCGTCGGCATTGCCGGCGACCAGCACCAGCTTGCAGCCGGCACCCGCCAGACACTCGGCGGCAACCATGCCAAAGGCCCCGGAGGCGCCGGTGATCAACGCGACCTTGCCGGTGACGTCGAACATCGAAAGCGGATTGGACAGGCTCATTTCGGGCGTCCCCCTTCTGGATAGGGAATGACGACCAGCATCGTGCAGACGTGGTTCGATCGGTTTTCGATCTTGCGCACCTCGCCCGGCGGGATGGTGCAGCTGTCCATCTTGCCCAGCACCGTTTCGTTGCCGTCGACGATCACGGTCATTTCGCCGTCGAGCACGACATAGACCTTTTCGAACGGCGTCGCGTCCGGCCCGGCACCGCCACCGGGCAGAAACTGGCTGAAGCCCGACCCACTGGTTTGTCCGGCCCGCCGTCTTCGAAACCCTGCAGCCGCAAGCCCGACGACGTCCCAATGGTTCGGGGCCTCGTAGGGCTCGCGTCTTCGAAACGTTTGATCTGCATGGCATGTCCTCCCGTACATCACGTCGGGCGGGGTTCGCCCCACCCCCGGACCGTTCAGAAATCCTCGCCGTCCTCGATGCGGTAAGCCTTGCTCTTGTCGATCATCGCCACGAGACGGATGATGCAGCCGTCGCCGCGATCCCAGTTCCACGGGAAGAAGGCGAAGGTGACAGCGCTTGCCGGTGACGGCGTCGAGATCGCCGCCGACATTTTCGATGCCGAGAATACCGTTCTTGAACAGGATGTTGTGCACCGGCTCCCATTCGGGGAACGCCTCGTCCCAGGGGATACCGCCGGACCATTCCTTGTATTCCTCGGCCAGATGCGGCTGCAGCGGGCCGTTGCGCTGCGGGCCGATGGCGGTGGCCAGCGGGTGGTCGTTGGCCTGGGTGTCGTGGCCGACGACCTTGATGCCCTTTTCGACCATCCATTCGGCGGCCGACGGCACCAGCCCGGGGCAATGGGCGAAATAGTCGCCGTCTTCGTACTGCTTGTGCCAGCCGGTGTTGATGATCAGCACGTCGTTCTTGCGGATCGCATGGCCGCAGGCCTTTTCCAGATCGTCGCCGGTGATCTGTTCCCACTTCTTCTTCGGGATCGACACCACCAGGCCGGAGCCGAAGAAATGCGGCAGCGGCACTTCGTCGATGAACGGCGTGCCCTGCACCACGTGCGCGGGCGCGTCGATATGGGTGGTGACGTGCATCGTGGTGGTGATCGTCTGGCTCAGCACGCCGGACTTGGCCATGTAGTGCATCCGCTCGATCTGCACGTCGCGGAAATAGGGCCAGTTCGGGCACTGAAAGCCGAAGCGGTGGCTGAGGTTGTAGAACTCCAGCCCCATGTCGTTGTCGGTGTTCGCCTGAAACTCGATTCCGCGGACTGTAATGGCCATCTTTCTCTCCCAAGGTCGACACTCAAGTGTTTCGCAATATGGTGCATCTGTATCGTAATTCGGTCAACGATTGATTTGCATCGCATGGCGGGCTAGCCTTCCAGCGCAAGCGGCGGGATACCAAGGAAGTGGAGAGACCAGTTGCCAACTCGGAAAACATCGAAAAATCAGGGCATTCAGGTGATTTCCCGGGCGGCGGACATTCTGCGCACTTTGGGCGAGGAAACCGGCGGCCTGAGCCTTGGCCAAATCGCAGCGCGCGTGAAACTGCCCCGCTCTACGGTACAGCGCATTGTCAGCGCGCTGTCTTCCGAGGGCTTCATCTCGACCGAAAACGGCAGCGGAGGAATCAGGCTTGGGCCGCAAATCCAAAGCCTTGCGCAAGCCACCGTCGCCGACCGCAAGGACCAGCTACGCCCCATGATGCAGAAGATCGCGGCGGAAACAGGCGAGACGGTCGATCTGGCCATCATGGACGGCGGTCGCATGCTGTTCGTCGATCAGATCGTCGGAAGCCAGCGCCTGCGCACCGTGTCCCGCATTGGCGAGACCTTTCCGCTGACCACCACGGCTAATGGCAAAGCCGCCCTCGCCTGCCTTGATGAAGCCGAGGCTGCGCGACGCGTGATCGCCGAGTTGCAGGAAACCAAGGCCAAGGGCCAGATCGCCACCGTGCTGAGCGAAATCGAAGCCATCCGGAACGGGGCGCTGGCGACGGATGAGGATGAGCACACCGACGGCATCTCGGCGATGGGCTTTGCGATCCTCGACCCCAACGGCGAGATCTTTGCGGTGTCGGTTCCGGTGCCCAGCAGCCGGTTCGCCCGCGTCCGCGAAAAACTGACCGAAGTTCTGGTGCGCACGCGCAACGCCGTTGCGGCATCTTTGGGCACGATGGTCTGACCGGGTGACACGTTGACAGTTCCGGGCGGTCGATTTACTTTACATCATGTCAAGCAAAAAGATTCCCACCCGCGACCGCATTCTGAAAAGCTGCCAGAACCTTCTGGAAACGCGCGGCGCTGCCGAAGTCCGGATGTCGGATATCGCAAAACTCGCCGGGATCAGCCGTCAGGCTCTGTATCTGCATTTCCCCAATCGGGCGGAACTGCTGATCGCCACCACCCGCTATCTGGACGAAGTCCACGGCATCAACGCAATCGTGGATGACAAAGTGATGAGCGTCACTGGCATCGCACGACTGGAAGGTTTCATCGACGCTTGGGGCAACTACATTCCCAAAATCTATGGTGTGGGAAAGGCTCTGATGGCCATCAAAGACACCGACCAGGAAGCACGCGCCGCCTGGGATGACCGCATGTCCGCTGTCCGAGGTCTGTGCGAGCTAACGGTAAAGTCTTTGAAGGCAAGCAAAGCACTTTCGCCCGAACTGAAAACCAAAGAAGCCGTCGATCTGTTGTGGATGCTGGTTTCAGTTCGAAATTGGGAGCAGTTGACGAAGGAATGTGGCTGGACCCAGAAGAATTACCTGGCCCATCTGCGCCGGTCAGCGATTTCGGTTATTACGGTCTGAAAGTCTCAGCCTGAAGCCCGTTGAACGCGCCGCTTTCGCCGAAACCCGAACCTTAATCTATGCAGCTTTTGTGTAACTAACATGGATTTTTCGAACCGCTCTTGTTGTGATAGATCATTCCTTCATTCATCGATTGCCAAAAGGGCAAAAAAGCGCGTGTCGGCATCGTTTTCACAATCTGAGAGCAATATCGCTGTCGTGATCCCATGCTATCGGGTCGCCAAGCACATTCTTGATGTCCTCTCGACGATCGGCCCAGAAGTCGACGCCGTTTATGTGGTCGACGATAAATGTCCCGAAAACAGCGGAAAACTTGTAGAAGAACATTCGACCGATAAGCGCGTTCGCGTGATCTACAATGCTGAAAATCGGGGGGTTGGCGGTGCAACTTTGGTTGGCATCGAGCAGGCACGGCTGGACGGTGCCGACATCGTGGTGAAAATCGATGGCGACGGGCAGATGGCGCCTGCATATATCCCGTTCTTCTGTGCTCCGATCCTCGCGGGCGAGGCAGATTACACCAAAGGCAATCGTTTTTTCGAGCCTGAAAGCATGGCGTCGATGCCTAAGGGGCGAATTTTGGGGAACATGGGTCTTTCCTTCATGGCCAAGTTTTCAAGTGGCTATTGGACGATGATGGATCCAACAAACGGTTATTTTGCAATTCACACTGGCGTCGCGGGCTTGCTTCGAACCGAGAAAATCGCCCCAAGGTATTTCTTCGAATCCGATCTTCTGTTCCGCCTAAATCTGATCGGTGCCCGTGTCGTCGATGTTCCGATGGACGCATATTATGGCAGCGAGATAAGCAACCTGAGCCCGGTGCGCGAAATCCCAAGGTTTTTTGCCGGGCACCTGCGAAATGCCGTGAAACGTATCTTCTACAACTACTTCATTCGCGGGTTCAGTCTGGCCTCGCTGGAATTGGTTCTGGGGCTGGTGCTGCTGGGTTTCGGTGGCATTTTCGGCGTGCTGAATTGGAGCGGCGACGTGCCTGCAACACCCGGCACCGTGATGCTCGCAGCACTTCCGGTGATTGTGGGTGTTCAGCTGCTTCTGAGTTTTGTGAATTTCGACATCAACGCGACACCTTCGACGGCACTGCATATTCGGTTGGGCACAACGAAGGTTCTGAACAAACCATTGACCCGTCGGCAAACCATCCGGACAGCCGACGAGAAGGAGGTCAGGTGAGCACTTCGACCCGGGAAACCGCCCTCAATTTGTCACTCAAGTCATTTCGCCCGCCTCCTGACGATAAGGAAATGGTCGATCAATGGTTGGAAAATTATGATCGCGCCAACTATGATGGGGGGCTTGCGGCGAATGTGATCAGGCGCACGCATGCCCTGATTGAACGCGAATTCGACGAAAGCCACCACTTTGATCAGGTTCTTGAAATAGGTGCCGGAACACTCGCCCATTTGCCCTTCGTGCGTCATAGCTACACCCGCTACATCGCATCCGAGTACGACCAGAAGGTGCTCGATGCGGTCAGTCAAGACGACCTGCCCGCTGGTCTGGAATTAATGCGTGCTGACGGGACGGATCTGCCGTTTGAAGATGATACGTTCGATCGCCTGATTGCCACCCATGTGCTTGAACACATTCCCAACCCGCATCTTGTTCTTGCCGAATGGACACGAGTGCTCAAGCCCGGTGGCGTGCTGTCCATCATCCTGCCCTGCGACCCGGGGCTGGCCTGGCGGATAGGACGCGGGTTTGGGCCGCGAAAACGAGGTGAGCAGGCGGGAATTCCCTACGATTATTATATGGCGCGCGAGCACATCAACGCCATTTTCAATCTAAGATACATCTTGCGCTATCACCTGCCGAAACGGACGGAATACTGGTGGCCCCTGCGTGTTCCGATGCCTGATCTAAATCTCATTTTCGCTGTGAACGCATATGTCTAGCCTGAATTTCGCACTGATCACTTTTTCAGTCTGTGTTATCGCAATTGGCGATATCGCCATGAAATACGCGGCACAAAAAATTACCTTGGCGCACGGGCAAACAGTGACCGAGTTCTTTCAGGCAAATATCTATCCGTTCGCGATCATTGCTTTGGCCATGCTGCTCTATCTTTTTTTCTACGGCCGCATGGGTTATGGCACTTCGCACCACGCCTTTATCCGTCGCTTACATGTTCAATGCGATGGCATTCTTATTCGTTCCGGTTCTGGCAGTTTTGATCTTTTCCGAAGCCCTGCCCAAATTCTACTTTCCAAGCCTGGCACTGATCCTGATTGCGATCTTTATGTTGTCGAAAGGCTGATGCCTGCGCCCGCCTGCCAGTGCCGGATCTGAGGCCGAGCGGCGGCAGGCTTGGGCGTTGGCGATTGTCCTGGTCGCACTGGCTGTTGGTTATGTCGCATTCGCGCTGACACCATTGGCGCATTACGCCTTCGTGCTGAAGAACCTCTTCGAGGTT
>CAWJDD010000012.1:0-147481 GCA_963841595.1 uncultured Alphaproteobacteria bacterium
AGGCGGTGCTGCGTCCCGGCAGCACCGCCTCTTTTTATTCAGCCCTGAGCAGCTTTGGCGACTTCAGCTGCAAAGTCTTCCGACTTCTTCTCGATGCCTTCGCCAACCTCAAGCCGGACAAAACCGGTGATCTCGACACCAGCGTCTTCGGCGGCTTTGCCGACGGTCAGATCAGGGTTCACCACGAAGGCTTGGTTCAGAAGCGTCGATTCCGCGACAAACTTCTTCATCCGTCCGATAATCATTTTCTCGATGACTTCTTCGGGCTTACCGCTTTCACGGGCGATATCCATCTGAATCGACTTCTCTTTTTCGACAACCGCCGCGTCCAGGTCAGCTTCGGACAAAGCCGCCGGATTCACAGCCGCGATGTGCATGGCAACCTGGCGCGCAAATGCATCGTTGTCGCCTGTGTGCGCGACCAGAACGCCGATCTTGCCCATATCGTCCGCAACCGCGTTGTGAACATACTTGGCAACGGACGCGCCGGTGATCTTCGCCATCCGGCGGATGGTCATGTTCTCACCGATTTTCGCAATGGCATCTGTCAGAACTTCAGAGGCTGGCTTGCCAGCGATGTCCGCGCTTTTCAGCGCTTCAACATCGTCGACCAACAAGGCGGCACCAGCAAAACTGGCGACCATCGTCTGAAATTCTTCATTCTTTCCAACGAAGTCCGTCTCAGAGTTCACCTCAACTGCAACGCCGACACCACCATCGGTGTTCACAACAACAAGACCTTCAGCCGCCGTGCGACCCGCCTTTTTGTCGGCTTTTGCCAAACCTTTGGTGCGCAGCCAGTCCACAGCGGCGTCCATGTCACCGTCGGTTTCTGTCAGCGCCTTCTTGGCGTCCATCATGCCCGCGCCCGTCGAGTCGCGGAGCTCTTTCACAAGTGCTGCCGTGATTGCCATATCTTGGCTCTCCTGATTTTTGGAAGGTCCGGACCTAAGTCTCCAAAGGTCCGGTTTCAAGTGTGTTGGATAAAAGCTTCCGCTTACTCGGTTTTTTCGGCTTCTGCGTCAGCAGCAGGTGCCTCTGCCGCCGGTGCTTCTTCAGCCACAGCTTCTGCAGGCGCCTCTTCAACAACTGCTTCAGGCTCGACAACTTCTTCAGCTGCGACTTCCATCGCACCGATGTCGACACCAGCTGCACCAAGCTGTGCGCTCATGCCATCCAAAGCTGCACGGCTTGCCAGATCGCAATACAGCGCAATTGCACGGGCCGCGTCGTCGTTGCCGGGGATGATGTAGTCGATCCCATCGGGCGAGCAGTTCGTATCGACGATCGCCACAACCGGAATGCCCAGCTTCCTGGCCTCGGCAATGGCCAGGTCTTCTTTGTTCACGTCGATGACGAACAACAGATCAGGCACACCGCCCATTTCGCGGATACCACCAAGCGAGGCCTGCAAGTTTGCCCTGCTCGCGCTCCATGCCCAAGACGCTCTTTCTTGGTCAGGCCCTCGGCGCCGTTCAGCCATCTGCTCGTCGATCTGCTTCAGACGCTTGATCGACTGCGAAACGGTTTTCCAGTTGGTCAGCGTGCCGCCAAGCCAACGGTGGTTCATGTAATACTGCGCGCAACGCTCGGCCGCATCGGCGATCGGCTTCTGTGCCTGACGCTTGGTGCCGACAAACAGGATGCGACCGTTCTTGGCAACAGTCTCGCGGATGACGTTCAGCGCGGCGTCCAGCATCGGAACCGTCTGTGTCAGGTCGAGAATGTGAATGCCGTTGCGGTCGCCATAGATGAACTCGCCCATACGGGGATTCCATCGTTGGTGTCTGGTGACCAAAGTGAACGCCAGCTTCCAGAAGCTGACGCATAGAAAATTCAGGGAGCGCCATGTCCAAGTTCCTTTCCGGTTTGCGCCTCGGCAGAGCTATCAAGGGATTTCTCCCAACCGGCGGACTGTTCAGGGATTTCTCCCCCGAAACGGCCCAAACTCTGCCTGTGAAGTCCGCGTCGGATAGGGCAAATACCCCATCAGCGCAAGAGAAAAAGCGCCCGCCTTTCATTGGCCTGAAAATATGCCGGGGGAGCGCAAAGCGCGGGGGCAGAGCCCCCTACTCCGGTTTCATCAACTCGACTTCCTGGCCTTGACGCACCGAGGTGTAAAAACAGCTCTTTCGGTCCGTGTGGCAGGCCGGACCTTCTTGCCGAACCACCAAAAGCACACAGTCGCGATCGCAATCCACACGGAAATCGACCAAAGCCTGCGTATGACCCGATGTTTCGCCCTTGATCCAAAGCGCCTGACGCGAGCGCGACCAATAGGTCACCTTTTTCGTCGCCAGCGTCCGGGTCACCGATTGCGCGTTCATCCACGCCATCATCAGCACCATTCCCGTCGTCTCGTCCTGAGCGATGGCCGGGATCAGGCCCTGATCGTTATACTTCAGACTTGCAGGATCAAAACTCATAGGCCAATGCTTTCCAAAATTGACAATGACCCTATCTAAAGCCGAGCGGTGCAGAAGGAAAGCTATGGCCGAGACCGATCTCAAAAAGCTCTATGCGGGCCGGATTTTGGAACTGGCAGCGGATATTCCGCTGTCGGAACGTCTTGACGCGCCGCAGGCCAGCGTGAAAAAGCGTTCGCCGCTGTGTGGTTCGACCGTGACGGTGGATGTGTCGTTGGAAAACGACGTGATCAGCGCTTTCGGGCAAGACGTCAAAGCCTGCGCGTTGGGACAAGCTGCCGCCTCTGTTCTGGGTGGTGCCGTGATCGGGCGCACCGAGGCCGAGATCATAGCGGCGCGTGACCAGCTAAAGGCCATGCTGACCGAGGATGGTCCTGTCCCCTCCCCGCCTTTTCAGGAATTTGCAGCCCTTGAACCTGCACGCGATTTTCGCAACCGCCATGCGTCTATCATGTTGGCATTGGATGCCACCGCCGAGGCCATGGTCAAAGCAAAAGCCGAAGCTGCTTAAAACGCTACAGCAAAAAAAACCGCCGCGCATCGTGGGGATGGCGGCGGGAAGTGGCGTGTCTGGACAACAGATCGGACGGGTTCGGGACAGAACCTGGTCGAGGGACAGATCGCGCATCGGACAGGATGCAAAACCGATCAGCCAGACCGCAGGCAGTGACGAAATCTCAGAAAAAGGATGGCAGCGACAGACCTGTAAAAGCGATCACAACCAAGGCGGCAACGCTGGCAAAATCACGCGGAAGCGTGGCGGCGTTGCGGGAAAAGGTGTCTTTAAGCTCGTTCATCTCAATGGTCCTTCTTGCGGGTATCAGACAGCGGGCGGGCTGTGTTGTTCTTATATTGTTCTCAAATTTGAGACGATGTGTAAAGAACTTTTTAAGAACATTTGTGAACAAAATGACATTTAAGTCGCTGAAATGTGCTAACCCACTGAAATCATTTGGATCGCGCGGTCCTGCTGCATAAGCCAAAGAAGAACACGCACGGCCTGTCCGCGCGGTTTGCTCAGATCAGGGTCGGTTTCAATCAGAGCGCGCGCATCGTCATTCGCCATCGCCAGAAGCGAGGTTTGGCGCTCCAGATCAGCAATGCGGAACCGTGGCAGCCCCGATTGCGCGGTTCCAAGCACGTCACCTGCCCCGCGCATCGCCAAATCTTCTTCGGCAATACGAAAACCGTCTTCCGTTTCGCGCAAAATTTCCAACCGTCGCCGCGCCGTTTCGGTCAGGGGTGACTGGTACAGCAACAAACAGGTCGAGCTTTTCGCCCCGCGCCCCACGCGTCCCCGCAGCTGATGCAATTGCGACAGGCCAAACCCCTCGGCGTCTTCGATCACCATGATCGAGGCATTGGGCACGTCGACGCCCACCTCGATCACCGTTGTCGCCACCAGCACCTTGGTCTCGCCGCTGACGAACCGCGCCATGGCGGCATCCTTGTCGCGGGGCGGCATTTGACCATGGACCAGCCCGACGACACCTTCACCTAGCGCCGCACGAAGACGTTTGAACCGTTCCTCGGCGGCGGTCTTTTCCAAGACTTCGCTTTCGTCCACCAATGGGCAAACCCAATAGGCCTGCCGCCCCTCGGCCACAGCTTTGCGCAACCGGTCGACCACCTGATCCATCCGGTCTGCCGACACCAAGGCCGTCGTCACCGGCGTCCGTCCGGGCGGCTTTTCGTCCAAGATCGAGACGTCCATATCACCGTATTGCGCAAGGCTGAGAGACCGCGGGATCGGCGTCGCTGTCATCACCAGAACATCGACCATGGCGCCCTTTTGGCCCAGTTCCATCCGTTGCGCGACGCCAAAGCGGTGTTGTTCATCGATCACCGCAAGGCGCAAGTCGTTGAAGTCCACGTCCTTTTGAAACACCGCATGGGTGCCCACGAGGATCTGGATATCACCCGACCTGAGTGCCTTCAGTTTGGCGTCCCGTTCGGCCCCCTTGTCGCGGCCCGTCAGGATCTCCAGCACCACACCCGCCGCTTCGGCCAGAGGTTTAAGCCCTGCCAGGTGTTGGCGCGCCAGAATTTCTGTGGGGGCCATCATTACGCCCTGCCCGCCTGCCTCGACAGCCACCAACAGCGCCATCAAGGCGACCAGCGTCTTGCCAGCCCCAACATCGCCCTGCAACAACCGGTTCATCCGTTCAGGCGCGCCAAGATCCCGCGAGATTTCGCGGACCGCACGCTCCTGCGCCCCGGTCGGGCGATAGGGCAACGCGCCCAAAACCTTTGACTGCAGCTTGCCCGTCGCCACCGAGGGACGCCCTTTGCGTTTGCGCCGCCTTGCCCGGACCAGCGACAACGTCACCTGATGCGCGAACAATTCGTCATAAGCCAACCGCTGCCGTGCAGGCGAGCTGATCGCCAGATCCGCCGAACTTTGCGGTGCGTGCGATGTCTCAAGGGCGACCTTCCAAGTGGGCCAGCCTTCGCGGGTAACCAGCAAAGGATCCGCCCATTCCGCCAGATCCGGCGCACGCATCACGGCCGCTGCCGCCGCTTTGACCATCGTTTTCTGCGTGACCCCTTGGGTCAGCGGATAGACGGGTTCGAAACTGGGCAAGTCGCCCGCTTCGGTTGGCAACAGAATGTGATCGGGATGAACCATCTGCGCCACGCCGTCGAACACCTCGGCCCGGCCCGAGACGATCCGCTTTTCACCCACGGGCAGTTGCTTTTGCAGCCAGTCTTGGCGGGCATGAAAGAACACCAGCGTAAAGGCCATCTGCGCATCCGAGACATCGACACGATATGGCCGGCCTTTGATTTTCGCAGGATGATGCCGTTCGACCGTGACTTCCGTGGTCACCGTCGCAGGCAAAGGCACGCCTTGGATCGTCGGGCGAAAGCTGCGGTCGATGCCGCTTGTAGGAAGGGTGAATAGCAAATCGCGCGGCGTCTCGACATGCATCTGGCCCAGCGTCTTGGCGGTTTTCTCGCCAACACCGGGCAACGTCTCAAGCGACGCGAACAGAGGAAACAGAACCTCGGGACGGGTGCTCATGCGTCGCCGATCAGGGCGAGCCAGCCGTCCTCGTCCAGCGTTTCAATGCCCAGCTCAGCCGCCTTTTTGGCCTTGGACCCCGCGCCCGGCCCGGCGACCAGCAAATCCGTCTTGGCCGAAACTGACCCTGAAACCTTGGCGCCCAAAGCCTCGGCCCGCGCCTTGGCTTCGGCGCGTGTCATCTTTTCAAGCGACCCTGTGAAGACCACCGTTTTGCCCGCAACGGTCGAATCCGAGGCTGCCTGTTCCAGCGGGAGGATCTCAAGAAACGCCACAAGCCGGTCGATCGACGCGCGCTCCTGTTCGTTCGCCAATGCGCTCACCAGCGATTGTGTCAGAGTCTGGCCAACTCCGTCGATGGCGAGGAATTCTTCCCACGCCGGACTGATTTTCAAGGTTTCGCGATTTGGGTGGTCAGTCGCGGCGGGTTCATCAGCGGCACGGTCGGCGACCTCGGCCAAAGCGTTCCAGTCGGCGAAATGCAGGGCAAGGTCGCGCGCAGCTCCTTCGCCCAAATGGCGAATGCCCAGCCCGAACAGCAGTCGGTTGAACTCGATCCGGCGTTTTTCCGAAATCGCATCGAACAACTTCTGCGCCGACTTCTCACCCCAGCCTTCACGGTTCTTCAATTGCTGAAGCCCACTGCCATAGCCATCTTCAAGCGTGAAAATATCAGCGGGTTCCTTGATCCAGCCATCTTCAAAGAACTGTTCCACCTGCTTGGCGCCAAGCCCTTCGATGTCAAATGCCGCGCGCGAGACGAAATGCTTCAACTTCTCGACCGCCTGCGCCGGACATATCAAACCGCCTGTGCAGCGGCGGATCGCATCGCCTTCTTCACGGATGGCGGGCGATCCACATTCGGGGCAGACCTCGGGAAAGACGTAAGGCGTCGCGTCACTGGGGCGTTTCGACAGATCCACATCCGCAACTTTGGGAATGACGTCGCCCGCGCGGTAGACCTGCACCCAGTCGCCCGCGCGGATGTCTTTTCCGCCCCGGATCGGGTTGCCGTTGGCATCGCGCCCGGCAATGTAATCTTCGTTGTGCAGCGTCGCGTTGGACACAACGACGCCGCCCACCGTGACCGGTTGAAGTCGCGCGACAGGGCTGAGAGCACCGGTCCGACCCACCTGAATGTCGATCCCTTCAAGTCGGGTCCATGCCAGTTCCGCGGGAAATTTATGCGCGATAGCCCAGCGGGGCGTGGTTGACCGAAAGCCCAGGCGGGCCTGCAAGGCAAGGTCGTTCACCTTGTAGACAACGCCGTCGATGTCATAGCCCAGCGTCGCGCGCATCGCCTCGATCTGGCGATAATGCTCGATCATGCCGCCGGGGCCGTCACACAATTCGGTCAACGGGTTGGTCTGAAAGCCAAGGGAGGCAAGCCGGTCGATCGCCCCTTTTTGAGTCTCGGCAAGCGGGGCGCTGAGGCTGCCCCAACCATAGACAAAATAGCGGAGCGGTCGGCTGGCGGTGATGCTGGCATCAAGTTGGCGAAGAGATCCAGCGGCCGAGTTGCGTGGATTGGCGAATGTTTTTTCACCGGCGGCTTCCTGACGGGCATTGAGCGCTGCGAAATCATCGTGGCTCATATAGACCTCGCCCCTGACCTCAAGCAGGTCGGGTGCGCCGTCGAGGCGTTCGGGAATATCCGCGATGGTGCGCGCGTTGGCGGTGACGTTTTCACCCGTGGCACCATCGCCGCGCGTGGCCGCATGGATCAGCACGCCTTTTTCATAGCGAAGCGCCAGCGACAGGCCGTCGATCTTGGGTTCGGCCGTATATTCAAGTGGTGCGTCGGCGGCGAGGCCCAGGTATTTGCGGATCGACGTGTCGAATTCAGTGACGTCTTCATCGTCGAAAGCGTTGCCCAGCGACAGCATCCGGATCGAATGCGTGATTTTCTGAAAACCCTCGGAGGGCGTGGCCCCAACCTGCTCGCTTGGCGAGTTGGCGCGCTTCAGATTTGGAAACCGCGCCTCGATCGCCGCATTCCGGCGTTTCAGCGCGTCATAGTCCGCATCGGAAATCTCTGGCGCGTCATCCCGATAATAGGCGGCATTCGCGCGCGCAAGTAATTCTGCCAGACGCGCAAGTTCAACGGCTGCCTCGGCTTCGGTCAGCGACTGGATATCATCGGTCATCGGACGCCCGGAAATCAGGTTATTCTCTGTCCAATGGATAGGGGGCTGTCCGCGCCTCGTCCAGACCTCAGCACGTATGGGATGCCGTTAAACGGAGCGCCTTTCGGCGCACACCATTCTTTGCGTGGGCGAAGCGGCACGCGCGTCCGGCATTCAAGCCGTGGCGCGCACCGGAGCATTGGTCATTTCAAGCGGTTCGGGATCGCGAAGCACATAGCCCCTGCCCCAGACCGTTTCGATGTAGTTATCGCCATCTGTGGCAATCGAAAGCTTTTTCCGAAGCTTGCAGATAAAGACGTCGATAATCTTGAGTTCGGGCTCGTCCATGCCGCCGTAAAGATGGTTCAGGAACATCTCTTTGGTCAGCGTGGTGCCCTTGCGCAGCGAAAGAAGCTCGAGCATCTGATATTCTTTGCCGGTCAGATGGACAGTTTTGCCATCCACATCGACAGTTTTGGCATCGAGGTTCACCGCCACTTTTCCCGTCGCAATAACCGACTGAGCGTGGCCCTTGGAGCGGCGAATGATGGCATGGATGCGTGCGACCAGTTCTTCGCGGTGGAACGGTTTGGTCAGGTAGTCGTCGGCGCCAAAGCCAAAGCCCTTGATCTTGCTTTCGGTATCGTCGGAACCGGTCAGAATAAGAATTGGCGTTTCGACACGGGCAAGTCGCAACTGGCGAAGCACTTCGTGCCCGTCCATATCGGGCAGTTCAAGATCGAGCAGAATCAGGTCGTAATCATACAGCTTGGCAAGATCGATCCCCTCTTCTCCAAGGTCTGTCGCATAGACGTTCAGATTCGCATGAGTAAGCATCAGCTCGATGCTTCTGGAGGTCGTGGGATCATCTTCAACCAAGAGCACGCGCATATTACTTCTCCGAAATGAGTACGAATGATGTGTTAAATTAATGAACGTAATTGGTTAATCGCCCGTTACCAGCCCGTCAGTTATTAACAATACAATCTATGGTTGTCTATAGCGTTGAATTGTTGTGGCTTTCAGTGCAGCTTCGCCATGTTGCTCAACCGCAACGTGCCAGGAATCGAGTTCTTCGCTAGAAAGTCGGTAAATTTCCAGGGCATCTTCGCGCGACACCAAACCTGCGGCGATTGCCCGGACAACAGCGGCTTTCCGGCTGGCGACCCAGCGGCGTGTGTTGACGTCCGGCAGATCGGCGCGTGTCATGACGGTTCCATCTGGCAGTGTGACGGCGCGAGGCCCGTTGATCTTTTTCAGATACATGTCGCAAGCGTGCTCTGGTCAATTTCCCTGAGAATATGACTCACGAGCCTTAACCGGTGGTGAAGGACAAAGCTTGTTCATGTCGCCAATTTTCCTATATTCCTTCGGACTTCCAATAGGACCAACCAAATGGCGCTTGATCACAGCGACAAACTGAACTCACTCGGCTTTGCGAAACCACCGTCCGACACCCGTGTTGTCGTGGCCATGTCGGGTGGCGTCGACAGTTCTGTCGTGGCCGCGGAACTTGCCCGCGAAGGCTATGATGTTGTCGGTGTCACCTTGCAGCTTTACGATCATGGTGCGGCCTTGGCTAAAAAAGGCGCCTGCTGTGCCGGCATCGATATCCACGACGCCCGCAAGGTCGCCGAAGAAATGGGCTTTCCCCACTATGTGTTGGATTACGAGAATATCTTCCGCGATGCGGTGATCGACGAATTTGCTGACAGTTATCTGTCAGGGGCAACACCTGTGCCCTGTATTCGCTGCAATGAACGGGTCAAGTTCAAGGACCTCTTGGCCACCGCCAAGGACTTGGATGCCGACTGCATGGCAACAGGGCACTATATTCAGCGCAAAATTGGGACCTTAGGGCCGGAACTTCATTCTGCGGCGGATGCGGCGCGCGATCAGTCCTATTTCCTGTTCTCGACCACGCCCGAACAACTGGCCTTTCTGCGCTTTCCATTGGGGCATTTGGCGTCCAAGGCGGAAACGCGGGCATTGGCCGCCGCGCATGGTCTGGTTGTGGCCGATAAGCCCGACAGTCAGGACATCTGCTTTGTGCCCGACGGAAACTATGCCGCCCTGATCGAAAAGCTGCGACCGGGGGCGGCCGAGCCCGGCGAGATCGTTCATGTCGATGGCCGGGTCTTGGGCGAGCATCGCGGCGTTATCTATTACACGATCGGACAACGCCGGGGTTTGGGGATCGGCGGCCTGGATGAGCCACTCTATGTGGTGAAGCTGGACGTCGAGGCCCGCCAAGTCATTGTGGGCCCGAAAGAGCTGCTGGCCACCCGGACTGTACCAGTCCGCGAGATCAACTGGCTGGGCGATGTGCCGTTCGACAGCCAAAAGGAATGGCCCCTGTCGGTCAGGATCCGTTCGACCAAGCCTCCGGTTGAGGCGGTCGTCCGACCCATTTCGACGACCGAGGCCGAGGTGGAACTGGTCGTGCCAGAAGAAGGTGTCTCGCCCGGACAGGCCTGTGTTTTCTATCAACCTGACGGCACGCGGATCTTTGGTGGCGGATGGATCTGGCGGGGCTTTTAGCCGATGCTAGCTCCGTTCATGGCGGCGAGCACGGATCGCGCGGCCCGTACCCCCGGGGCCTCCCTGCCTTTCCCAAGCTCGGTCATTGTGGCTTCCATCGCTTCAATCTGAGCCGCGCGGGCGGTCTCATTGGTCAAAAGATCAGATAAAGCGGCACCAATGGCGTCAGGCTTGCAGTCTGGACCCAAGAATTCGGGCACGATGTTCTGCCCGTTGATCAGGTTGACCAGTGTGACCGTATCAATCTTGGCCATGCGGCTCATGATCTGCCAGCTAAGCCAGCTCATATCATAAGCGATGACCATGGGCGTGGCGTTGGCGGCAAGTTCAAGCGAGACCGTACCGCTGGCGGCCAGAGCAATGTCGGCGGCCTTAAACGCAGCACGTTTTCGGGCCTCGGCATTGGGGTCACTGCGGGGATCAAGGACCAGCGGGGTGCCGGGCCAGTTTTGTACTGCGTCGATGACAGCCGAGGCCACAGGCGCTGCGGCAGGCACCACAACCCGCGCGTCAGGCGTTTTGGCCAGAACCGGACGAAGGGCTTCGCCAAAGATCGGGTTCAGACGGCTGACCTCGCCCCGGCGCGATCCCGGCAGGACCAGCACAAGCGGCGCCGTCGCCCAAGCCTTGCGTTTGGCGGAAGGACTGAGACTTCTTCGTCAGAGGCAACCCTATCGGCAACAACGGGATGCCCTACGAAATCGCAGGTCATGCCGGCGGCTTCCATAAGCTGCGGCTCGAACGGCAGAAGCGCCAGCACATGGTCGATGTGGCGCGCCATCTTCTGCGCCCGGCCCGGTCGCCATGCCCAGACCGAGGGCGCGACGTAATGGATGGTGCGCGTGGTGCTGGCCTCTTTGACAAGGCGTGCAAGACGGAGCGAGAAATCAGGGCTGTCGATTGTCAGAAGCGCGTCTGGTTGCCAATCGAGGCAGTCTTGCGCCGTCTGATGAAGGCGGCGGCGGAGTTCCGGGTACTTCGGCAAAACCTCGGCGATCCCCATGACGCTGAGATCTTCCATCGGAAAGAGGCTGTCCATCCCCTGCCCCTGCATCAGCGGGCCGCCGACGCCTTTGAAAGCAATGTCGGGGTGAAGCGTCTTCAGCCCGGCCATAAGAGCCGCACCAAGCTTGTCGCCCGAGGGTTCTCCGGCCAGAAGATAAAGCTTCATGGCGAGCCTGGGATTTGCGTATTTCTGGCAAAATGAAGCCTCATGGGCGGCGGACCCAGAAGAAAAGCCCGCATTCGTCGGCGGCGCGTTCGACGGCGGCCAGATCGAGGACCATGACGCTGTTTTCTTCGACAATGATCCCGTCGAGCCGGGCTTTGCGTGCGCCCGCCACTGTGTCAACGCCGACAACCGGCAGATCGATGCGGCGATCCTGCGTTGGTTTCGCCGCTTTGTAGAAGACGCCGCCCCGTGCGTCGGGCCGCGCTATCAGGCTTTGCAGCATCCAGTCGGTGCCAAAGCGGCCCTCGACAGCAAGGACCTGCCCCCGGTGGATGACGCAGGATTGGCCGATATCCAGGGGGCCGAGGGCTTGGAGGATCTCTGAAGCGCGGGACCCATCGGCTTTATTTTGATCGTCTGGTTTGCGGCTGGTGAAGACGGCCTGAAGCGGCAGCAGGGCTGAGGCGAATTCATGCGGTGCGCGGATGGTGAAGCCTGCATCCTCGAAGATAGACAGAACTTCGCGAAGTGCACCGTCGTCGCCTTTTTGCAGGGCCGCCATCATGCTGGGCACCAGTGGCACTGTGGCGGCGTCAATCTTTGCAGGGTCGATTTCAGGGCGACCGATAGCACCGGCAAAACAGACTTCGGCGATACCAAGCGCTTTAAGATCTTCCAGAAGCGTGCCCAGATGTTCGATGCGAAACCGCTGGTCTGGAACCAGAATGTCAGGCTCAAAGCCTTGCAACGCCACGATATGCGGCAGATCTTTGAGGTTTTCGACAAGCACGGCGGGCAATTTGCCTGTTCCCGCGATCAGCGCCAGCATCGTCTAGCGCCCCGGTGTTAGATAGCTTCGGTCCGAGGCACCAATCACGAAGTCGACGATTTCCTTTACATAGGCGCTGGAGTTTTCCTCGCCCAATCGCCGGGCGCGGTCCTGAAAGGCGCCGTCGCCCTGTGCCAGCATCTGAAAGGCCGCGCGAAGCGCTGTGATATCCTCGCGCGAGACGCCTTTGCGTTTTAGGCCCACAAGGTTCAGGCCATCCAAATGGCCACGCGGGCCCTGAACAAGGCCATAAGGGATCACATCGTTGGTCACCATGGTGACAGCGCCGACGATCGCACCGTGGCCCACGCGCACCCATTGGTGAATGCCCGAAAGACCGCCGATGATCACATCATCCTCGATCACACAATGGCCCGCGATAGCACCCTGATTGGCAACGACCACGCGGTTGCCGACGATGGCGTCATGGGCCACATGCGCGCCCGTCATGAACAGGCAATCGTCCCCAACCGAGGTCACGCCGCCGCCGGCTTCGGTGCCGGTGTTCATCGTGACACCTTCGCGGATGCGGTTGCGCTTGCCGACCTCAAGGCGCGTGGACTCGCCTTTGAACTTCAGGTCCTGAGGGATCTCGCCGATGACGGCTCCGGGAAAGATGATGGTTTCCTCGCCGATCACCGTCCGACCCGTGACAACAGCGTGGGATTTCACCTCGACCCCGGCACCCAGTGACACATTCGGTCCGATAAGTGAAAACGGCCCTATTTTGGCACCGGCCCCGATTTGCGCGCCGTCTTCGACAACTGCGGAGGCGTGGATTACGGCGGATGCGTCGATCACTTTGGCAAATCCATCATTGCGGTGAATTCGCATTCACAGGCAAGCTCGCCCTCGACCGTGGCGGTGCCTCTGAATTTCCAGACCTTGCCGCCGCCCCGAAGCGCTTCGACCTTCATGCGCAGCGTATCGCCGGGGGTGACCATGCGGCGGAATTTCACACCATCGACAGCCATGAAATAGACCTTGAGGTTCTTATCGGCCAGATCGAGGTCAACGCCCACGATCACAGCCGCCGTCTGCGCCATGGCTTCGATCATCAGAACGCCGGGAAAGACCGGCGTGCCGGGGAAGTGCCCGGTGAACTGCGGTTCGTTCATCGTGACGTTCTTGATCCCCACACCCGACTTGGCACCGTCAATCTCGACCACCCGGTCCACCAGAAGGAACGGGTAGCGATGGGGAAGAATCCGCTGGATCAGCTCGATATCGGCGCTTTTAAGCGTCTCGTTCATGTCTCACCTCTTTTGAGTAAAGGCGTAGCAAGCGGGACGCGGTAGAGCAAGGGAGTGCGGGTTGAGCAAGGCTGTGCTTGAGCCAAAGGCAGGTTTGAGGCAAAGGCAGGTTTGAAGCAAAGGTGTCCATTCTCGACCGGCCGACACGATGCATAACAAATTTCACATTAAACGTAACGCCCGTCCTGCTCGGTCATGTCCAATTCAGAAGTGCTTTCGAGGTATTCTCGAAATGATTTGCTGAAACCAAGTCGGCGTTCTTTCCACCAACGTTGAGTTCCGGGACGGTGGAAGAACCATAGAAGATTATCTCGGTGGCCATCCCAGAACTCATCATCGATCATACCGGACTTGTACTGAAAGTAAGCGTTTTCGTATTTTCGAAAGAGACTGATCCCAAGGTAAGCAAACTGAAGATACTCGTCAGCGTCCAGTTTATCAGGGTCTGCCATACCATCCGCGTACATCCTTGATTTCTCTTTGCTTTCGCCAACGATCGCGGCCATGTCTCCCAAGGCGGCAACTGCTGTCTGATAGGTTTGTGAATAGGTCGCCTTTGTACTGGCTCGAACTTGGACGGCAAGATATACCACCGTCAGTACGACTGCGATTGTGCCGATGATATTGGTAACGATTTGAACGATTTCGATCATTAGCTTTCCTTTCCTCGATATACGCCAGATCTGACGCGTCGACACGTCACCGATATCCTATGTGGCTCAGGGACTGTTCGAACAGCACTTCGTGTCTGACACCAAACCCACCGGGCGATACGCAATGACCCGTGAGGTTTGCTTTTTATCTTGAGTATGAAGGGACCACTTCGCCCCGCAAAGCCACCCCACCCCCTACTCCGTCGCGCGCCCCTCGGCCTCATTAACGCGTTGGATGGCCTCGTCGGTGATGTCGATGCGGTCGGCTGACAGGAACACATCGCGCCGGTCGATAACGACCAAGGCGCCTTTTTCGCGGACAATATCGGAAATGACGACGGCCACCTCGTTGAAGAAGGCTGCACGGGCTTCGTCGCGGGTGCGGTTCAGCAGGCGGGCCTTTTCGTCCTGCTCAACCCGGAACTGTTGAACACGCGTGTCGAATGCGTCAGCCAAAGCCCGAAATTCGCTGGCCTCAAGCGTTGCGCGCTGTTCGGTCAACTTACGTTCTTCTTCGATCAGATCGGTTTCGATTTTCTTGTTCTCGGCGGCAAGCCCCTGCGCTTCGCGTTCAAGCTCGGCAAGCTTTTCCGCCCCCAGACGGGTTTCCGAAAAAAGCCGGTCCTGATCGATTGTCAGAACCGGAAACAAAGTCTCGTCCTGCGCAGCCAACGGCCCCGCCAAAGCGCTTAAGAACAGCGCGATGATCCAGACGCTAAAACTGCGTCTGGATCGTGATATCGAAGGTATTCTCGTCATCCAACGGGTTCTTTTTAAGGGGTTTCGAGAAATTCAGGCGCAGCGGGCCAATGGGGGTATCCCAGAAGACCGAAACACCAACGGACGTACGCAACTCGAACCCGTCATCCACCGGTACGACCCCGGCGGTGTTGTCGAGGCTCCAAAGCGAGCCAGCGTCAAAGAACACGCCGCCCGAGATGCCATATTCTTCGGGAAGCCCGACCGGGAAGTCTGCTTCCAGACGAAGGGCGACATAGGCGTTACCACCAAGGACATCCGATTCCGCAGCTCCTGTGTCGCGTGGGCCGACACCGCGGGATTCAAAACCGCGAAGCTGGCGAGAAGACAGAAAGAACCGGTCCGTCACGCGTGTTGTTCCGCCACCAAGCGAGGCAATCATACCGCCTTCGAGGATGCCCCGCAGCGTGACTTCTTCGTTCAGGATGTCGCGCTGCGCCAAGGCCGTCGCAGTGGAGCGGATGTATTCCACATCGCCGCCAAGCCCTGCCAATTCCTGGTTGAACGTCAGACGTACGCCTCGGTTAGGGTTCAACCCACCCCGCAGAAGATCAAGCGTATACGCATAGCCCACCGAACTTCGGATCAACTTGCCAGCCTCATTCTGAATGATTGGCGAGGCATCAGCCGAGATGTTTACGATATCTTCCGACGACACCTCATAGAAGACCTGCAAACGACTGTTCTCGCCCACGGGGAACGACAGGCTGGGCCGAATGCTGGCGACGGTTGTATCATAGGTCGCGTTATCGTAATCGGTGGTGGCATAATTCAAATCAATGCCAAAGGTCAGATTGCGTCCCAGAAAGGCCGGTTCGCGGAAGGATAGTATCCCGCGCCGGTCCTGTGTACCGGTCTGAATATCGACCGACAAAGACTGACCGCGCCCCAGAAAATTACGTTCCGAAAATCCTACGGCTAAGGCAAATCCCGTGTCGTTGCTAAAGCTGCCGCCGAAGGACAGGTTGCCGGTTGGCTGCTCTTCGACATTGACATCGACAATCACCTGATCCGAAGCCGAGCCTTCGAGTGTTTGCACGTCAGTGCTTGAGAAAAACCCAAGTGCCCGGATACGTTCGGCGGCATTGCGGATCTCACGCGGATTGAACGGGTCGCCCTCGACTGCGTCGAATTGGCGGCGCACCACGCGGTCAAGGGTGGTCTGGTTGCCTTCGATATCAATGCGCTCGATAAAGACACGGGGGCCGCGGACCAGCGCGAATTCTACGTCCAGCGTCAGATCGCGCGCATTGCGCGTCACACGCGGGTCGACACGGACAAAATCAAAGCCCTGCCGCACGGCAAGTCGTTCCAGCCGGTTGATCTGTTCTTCAATCAGCGTGGGCGACCATGTTTGCCCCGACCGGATGCGAAGTGCGCGTTGATAGTCTGCAATTTCCATTTCGGGAAATTCGCTGCTGAGGGACACCGCCCCCACCTTGAAGGATTGGCCTTCGCGGACATTGAACGTCAGGAAGGTTGCGTTGCGTTCTTGGGAAAGCTGCGTGCTGACATCAAGGACCCGAAAATCGACATAGCCACGCGAACGGTAGAAATCAGTCAGAAGCTGACGGTCAAACGCTATGCGTTCGGGCACGAATGTATCACGCGAAATCAACTGACGCAGGAAGCCCGCCTGTTTGGTGTCGATCACCCGGCGCAGGCGGCGGTCCGAAAAGCTTCGGTTGCCGACAAAGCTGATACGCTCGTTTTCGACCACCCGACCTTCCGAAACCTCGAACACCAGATCAACACGGTTGTCGCTGCGCCGAATGATACGCGGAGAGACACCGACCGAAAGGCGGGCTCGGGCCGTATAGGCGTCAGCAATCGCAGCCGCATCGCTCTCGGCCTGTTGTGGAGAATAAACGCGACGCGGGCTGGAAGTGACCAGCGGCAAAAGCACATCATCATCCAGGCGTCGGTTGCCCTCGATACTGACGCGGTTGACAGTCGGGCGCTCGACCACAGTGACCCGCAATCCGCCACGGGTTGGACTGATCTCGGCGGTCTGGAAAAGGCCCGATTCCATAATCCGCTGCAAGGCGTCGTTTATGTCGTCCGCGCTGACGACTTGGCCGGGGGCAATTTCGGTCAGGCTGATTACAGTGGAATCAGGGATCCGTTGGTTGCCGTCTACCACAATTGAATTGACCCGTGTCTGGGCTGTCGCAACTGCGACCCCGCCCATCAGGATGGCCACGGCGAGCCATGCCCGAATTAGAGGAATTACCGCCCTGTTCATTACGCCCTGCCCCATTATTTATGCCTTGGGATTTGAGTAATGGGATTCTGAGGGGGTGTCAAAAGCAAGACACCGCCCCGAGGGGCGGCGTCTAACCGGTTGTGTGTGTGTGCGAGTGTGTTTTTAGAGGGCGGGGGACGCCCTAAAGCGAGCCGATATAAGCCGCCAGAAACAAGGCGGCACCCAAAGCAAGAATAACAGCGAACCGATCCAGGTTCAGCTCGACCAGTAATCCCAGCCCTCGGTATCCTCTGCGAAGTGTCGTCATGTTGGTGTCCCCTACAAGGAGTGTGTAGGATAATTGCTAAAAACCAATTGTGGCCGCATTTGGACCGACGCAGGGCACTTACTGGGCGAAAACTTCGAAGTTTTGCACTCTTTGCACGTCCGTCCTTGAAAACCCTTTGTTTTCAGGGACAAACGATGTCGTTGCCGACAGAGAAAACCATCAGACTTAACATGACCGTCAGACCACCAACCATCAGATATTTCAGCACCCGGTCGCTTGGTGGACGCCCTGTGACTGCCTCGAACGCATAGAAAACAAGGTGGCCACCGTCCAAAACGGGAATCGGAAAGAGATTGATCAGACCCACCGCCGTCGACAGCAAAGCAATGAACCAGATGAAGCTGAACCAGCCCTGGCTTGCCGCCTGCCCCGAGGTTTCGGCAATGCCGATAGGGCCTGAAAGGTTGCAGGTCGAAATCTTGCCCGCAACGATGTGGTAAAGGCCCGAAAGCGACGACTTGATTATGAAGGTGATCTGATCGACCCCGTAACCGGCCGCCTCGAACGGCGACGGCGTGGTCGTTGCAGGTTCGAACGCCAATCCACCGGTCAGACCAATAAGCCAACGGGTTTCAAACCCGCCGTCGGGCAGCGGAATGTCGCGACGTGCCGGTGTCAGGGTAAAGTTTGAAACGTCCCCATCCCGCCAAACTTCAAGCGACAGCGGGTTTCCTTCCGAATTGCCCACCAAATCGCGCAGTTCATCGAAATCGAAGACCTCCTTGCCATCGACCGCAACGATCACGTCGCCTTCCTCAAGACCAGCTTCATCGGCGGCCCAGTCTGGCGTGACCGACGACACAATCGTCGGAAACAGCCACGGGCCTTCAACATCAAGCTGGGTGCCGTCCCGATCAACTGAATAGGTCAGCGAAGGCGCAGCAGTCAGTTCTCGGGAGAATGCTGTGAATTCATCGGTGTGGGGAACCTCTGTGCCATCAATCGCAAGGATGACGTCACCGGGTTCCAAAGTCTCGCTTTGGGTCGTCGGAAGGCTGCGCAGTTCGGCGACCGTGATCGGGTCAGCCGTCACGCCGCGAAACATGATCAAGGTGGCAAATATCAGAAAAGACAGAACAAAATTGAATGCCGGACCTGCGAAAACGGTGGCCGCACGCGCCCAAAGTGGCGCGCCATGCATCGAGGCGCGGCGATCTTCTTCGGAAAGCCCGTCCATGACGTCTTCGTCTTTGTCTGACGCGGCCCCGGCATCGCCAAGAAATTTGACGAAGCCACCAAAGGGCAAGGCGGCGATCTGCCATTTTGTGCCGTGTTTGTCGATGCGGCTGTACAGAACAGGTCCAAACCCGATCGAAAAGACTTCGGCTTTGATGCCCGGACCATCGGCCAACGATGTAATGGCCGTATTCGTGGATCGCGATAATGACGGAAAGTGCCACGATAAACGCAGCAATCGTCCAGATGAATCCACCGAATGACGGGATCAGTCCTACAATATCCAAGTCTTACTTCTTGTCTGCGTTCGATAAACGCTTCAGCCCTGTTACGCGCGGTCTGGTCTGCCTCGCGCACGGAATCAAGGGTAAAGGCGGCGTTTGCAAGGCTATCTATGGACATAATTTCGATAACATCACTGACAACCCCGGCCATGTCCATAAAGCCAAGGCGGCCTGCGATGAAAGCATCAAGTGCTGCCTCTTTGGCACCGTTGAAGACGGCCCCCGCCAGGCCGCCGATCTCCATTACATCCCGAGCCAGTTGAAGCGCCGGATACCGCGTCATGCTCGGGCGCGCGGAAGGTCAATTGTCCGATTTTGGCCAGATCAAGCCGTTCGACCGGCAATTCGGCCGCTTTCGGGATAGTGCAGCGCATAGCCGATGGCATGGCGCATATCGGGCGGGCCGACATGCGCCATCAACGCACCATCGATGAAACCCGACAAGAGCGTGGATCAGGCTTTCGGGATGAATGACGGCTTCGATCTTGTCAGGAGATACGTCGAAGAACTCTTTTGTTTCAATCAGCTCCAGAGCCTTGTTGAACATGCTTGCACTGTCGATCGTGATCCGCTGCCCCATGTCCCAGTTCGGATGCGATGACGCCTCGGCCAGTGTCGCATGGCGCAGCTTATCCAGCGGCCAGTCACGAAAAGCCCCGCCCGAGGCCGTGATGATCACACGCTCGACCGCTGGCGATGTCTTCGCCGACGAAGCGCCTGGAAAACCGCAGAATGTTCGCTGTCAACTGGCAGGATCGGTGGCCCCGTGACGGCGGGCCGTCTCCATCAGCAACGGGCCCGCGGTGACAAGGCTTTCCTTGTTGGCCAGCGCCAGCGTCGTGCCCTGTTCCAGTGCCTTCAGCCCCGGTGGCAAGCCGGCCGCGCCCACAATGGCCGACATGATCCAGTCTGCCGGGCGTGTTGCGGCGTCGACAAGGCCGCTTCGCCCGCGGCGACCTCTATGCCCGTGCCCTCCAAAGCGCTGCGCAAGCGCCGTCAAAGCAGTCGTCATACGCGGTAACAGCCAGGTCGGCCCCAAGTCACGGGCATCGCGGGCAAGTCTGGCAATGTTTCGCCCGCCGGTCAGGGCCACCACGTCATAAGTGTCCGGGCTGCACGTTCGATCAGATCGATGGTGTTGCACCGATAGAACCGGTTGCTCCGAAAATCGAGACGCGTCGTTTCACATGGACGGGCACCGGTGGAAAGTCGACGATCCGGCCAATGACCAGAAGGAACAGCGACGCGCCCAACATGCCGTCAAAACGGTCGAACATACCGCCATGACCCGGCAAGATCGCCGAACTGTCCTTGACACCCATCCGTCGTTTCAACGCGCTTTCGGCCACGTCGCCCATTTGGCGACGCCATGGAAATGGCGATGGAAATGCCAATGAGTTCAACGCTCGCATGCCCCGCCAAGACAAACGGCAAGCCACCGATCAGCGCCGCGCCGACCCAGCCTGCCAGCGTGCCGGACCATGTCTTCTTGGGGCTGACCTTGGGCCAGAACTTCGGGCCGCCGATGATAGCGGCCTGCAAAATATCCCAGAATATCCGTAGATGATCACGACAAGCGCCAGCCACGCCATCCAGACGGAAGCCAAAATCATCGCGGAGCGCGAAAAGCCCGAACCCGGCAATCAGAATGGCCGAAGCAGAAAAGATCGTGAAGCTGACCTTGTGGCGGTCCAGCAGTGCGACGCCAAGATGGCGGGCAGGAAGCAAGAGCGGCAAAGCAAAGCCCGGTGGGTAAGTAGCGCAAGGGCCACCATTACCAACCCAGACAGAACGCCAAGCGGCAGAGCAAGCCGGGCACCAGCCAATCATCCGCGCCACTTCCCAGATCATAAGACCCACAATGGTTGCGATCAGAAATTTGAACGGAATGCCGCCAATCCACATCAGCCAAAGCCCGGAAACCGCAGCAATACCGCCCGACAGCAAACGTTGAGCCAGATCGCCCCATCGGCCGGGGCCAGGTTTTTCGACACCTTTCAGGTCATCCGACCCCGTATCCTCACCGGCCGCATCGGCACGGGTCTGGCCTTGGGGGTCGTCTGCTGTCATCCAGGCACGGCACCAAAGCGACGTTCGCGCTTGCCGTAACTGGCCAGAACGTCGGCGAAGATATCGCGCGTGAAATCGGGCCAGAGCGTGTCGATGAATTCATACTCCGAATAGGCCGACTGCCAGAGCAGGAAGTTGGAAATCCGAGCTTCGCCGCTGGTGCGGATCACCAGATCGGGGTCCGGCAAGCACGTAGGTATCGAGGTATTTCGGCCAGCGTTTCCGCATCGACGGATTCCGGGATCGAATCCGCCCGGCGGCCACTTCGCGCGCACAGACGTTTGGTGGCACGCGCCACCTCGTCGCGACCGCCGTAGTTCAGAGCAACCGTCAGATGCACCTTATCGTTGTGACAGGTCAGAAGTTCCAATTCGTCCATCAGGGCGACCAGAGTTTCGTCCAGTTTGATACGGTCGCCAATGAAACGAACGCGCACGCCCGAGCTTCACCAGACGTTTGGTTTCGCTCGTCAGATAGCGTTTGAACAGCTTCATCAGACCAGACACTTCGGTCTGGGTACGCTTCCAGTTTTCCGTCGAAAAGGCGAATATCGTCAGGTACTTCACCCCAAGATCAGGACAGGCTTCCACGAATTTCTCGCACCCGTCGCGCACCTGCATGATGCCCGAAAAGGCGGGGTTTTCCGCGTGCCTGTGCCCAACGACCATTGCCATCCATGATGATGGCAACATGCTCTGGTGCCGCGCGCTTATTTTCTTTGACCAATTCAGGTCTCCTCGATCGTAGCCCCACCCGGCACTGTTACACTTGCATTATTTCTTCTTGCTTACTTTCCAGGCCTGCGTCGATTTTTTCGATCGCAGCGTCGGTCAGCTTCTTGCACGGCGGCTTCCCAGAATTTCTGGTCATCCTCGCCAATGACCGTCAGCCTTGGCCTTTTTGATCTGATCCATTCCGTCGCGGCGGACGTTACGAATGGCGACGCGAGCATTTTCGGCATAGCTGCCGGCGACCTTGGTCAGCTCGCGGCGGCGTTCTTCGTTCAATTCTGGGATTGGCAGGCGGATGATGGTGCCGTCGACGACCGGGTTGATGCCCAGCCCAGATTCGCGGATCGCCTTTTCCACCTTTCCAACCAATGCCTTATCCCAGACATTGACGGTCAACATGCGGGGTTCCGGCACGTTCACGGTGCCCACCTGATTGACCGGCGTCATGGCGCCGTATGCGTCAACCATCACCGGCTCCAGCATGCTGGCGGCCGCGCGGCCGGTTCGCAGTGTAAGAAATTCCTGACGCAAAGCGGTCATTGCACCGTCCATACGGCGCTCCAGATCATCTAGATCGAGTTCGAAATCGTCTGCCATTGCCCGTCGCTCGTTTTCTACCCGGCTTTCTACCGATTTCCTGAGGTATAACTTGAGTATATGGCATTTGTATAGAGCAGGTGTGACCATCCCGTGCAGCGCATGTTCAGGGTTTGGAGGTATTCGCGTTAACTTTTTGTTTGCGCCGGCTTCGCCGTCGCGCAGATGGGGCTCTGCCCCCGCGTGCTGTCGCGCGCTCCCCCGGAGTATTTTCAGATCAGTGAAGGGCCTTTCGTCAGGTCTTTTGCCCGCTTTCGGCCTTTTTGACCCAGCGACCCTCTTCTTCGGCCCAGTATTGCGCCTCGGCGCCCTTGTCGGTGAGGCTGCGCCACTGATTGCGAGCGGTTTCGACCGCGCCGTCGTTGGCGCCATCGAAGAGAATGCAGACCCGGTCGAGGGCGGCGATTTCATCGGCGCCAATATCCGCACCGTCGACGCTTATCACGCATGTCGCGTCATTGCCGCCTTTTGTGGTTGTCAGAAGCACAGGCTGTTGCGGATCGTGCGGCCCACCTGCGATCCCATGGGGCAGAAAGCCGTCACCCAGCCACAGCTGCTTATCAAGCCGGTCGATCAGGTCCGGATCGCGGCCTCGGACTTCGACCCGCCAGCCTGCTTCCAGCGCCTTACCAAGCAGAACCGGCAGGGTCGCTTCCAGCGGGCGTTCGGTCAGGTGATAGAAGAAAGCCGCACCCATGTGCTACGCCTCGGGCTGCGGCTTGGGCTTGGCGTCGGGCTTGGGTTCTGGCTGCGGCTCATAACGGTCGGCAATAAGACGATTGAGCGCAAGGACGCCCCAGCCCGTGGCCCCTTTTGGCGACAGTTTGGTACCATTTGCAATACTGGCCACGCCGGCGATGTCGAGGTGGATCCATGGTGTTTCCTCCTTGACGAAACGGGCGAGGAACTGAGCCGCGGTGACCGACCCCGCCGGACGTCCTCCCACATTCTTCATGTCAGCGACACGGCTTTCGAGTTGCTTGTCGTACCCCGCCCCCAAGGGCAACCGCCATGCGCCCTCGCCTTCAGCCTCGGCAGCCTTTAGGAAAAACTTCGCCAGTTCCTCGTGATTGGAAAAGACGCCTGCGTTTTCATGTCCAAGGGCGATGATGACAGCCCCGGTCAGCGTCGCCAGATCGATCATACCGCTGGGTTTAAAGCGTTCCTGCGCGTACCACATGACATCACAGAGAACGAGGCGGCCTTCGGCATCGGTGTTGATCACCTCGACAGTGTCGCCCTTCATGGAAACCACAACATCGCCGGGTCGCGTGGCATTGCCGTCGGGCATGTTTTCGACCAGACCCACAATCGCCACGACATTGGCTTCGGCCTTGCGCATCGCAAGGGTCTGCATGACGCCGGCGACGGTGCCTGCACCCCCCATGTCCATGGTCATGTCTTCCATACCGGCAGCCGGCTTGATCGAAATGCCACCGGTGTCGAACACCACACCCTTGCCGATCAGGGCAAAGGGCGGCTCGTCGCCACCGCCGTTCCATTCCATCACCACCACCTTGGACGGGCTGACCGAGCCCTGCCCCACGGCCAGCAGCGTGCGCATGCCAAGCTTTTCAAGGGCGGCTTCTTCCAGAACCTCGACTTTCACGCCATGGGCGGTCAGCGCCTCAAGCCGCGCAGCAAATTCGGTGGTGGTCAGCACATTGGCGGGTTCATTCACCAGATCACGGGTGAAGCAGACGCCAGATGCCAAAGCGCGCGTTGTCTCAGAACGCGCGGCTGCGTTATCGTCGGGCGTCATGACGGTGACGTCGCCTTTGACGGCTTTGTCCTTGCCGGTTTTATGGCGCTCAAACGCATAGGCACGCAGGCTGACACCCAGCAGAATATCGTCCAGCCCCCGAAGCTGCGGGGCAAGGATCGTGGCCCCTTTTTCGCCAAGCGCCAGCCCGATGGCAGCACCAGCCTCACGAGCTGTTTTCCCGCGCGTCCGCTTGTCGAGCCTGACGATTTGAACGGCCTCGGCCACAACGCCTGTCGGGAAGAAAAGCGTCTTGGTGTCGCCCTCCTTCATCTTCGAGAATCCCTCGCTTTCGACAAACCGGGCCAAAGCGCCCTTTGTCAGGCGGTTCACCCGACGCGCCATGATGTCGAGCTTGCCCTCTTCGGGGACAAAGACAGCGATCAACCCCTCGGCCAGAGAAATTGCGTCAAGATCGGGCTCGATGAAGGTAAAGCTGGGCAGATTGGACATGAGAGGGCTGGGCCTTTGTTTGGGTGGTTCAAGGTTCTACCTAATCTGCCTGCACGCCGGGGTCATCTGGTTTTTCGAGGGCGCGGTCGTGCCTGCAAGCGCTGAATCACCACGCGAGGCCATGCAAACTTGGCGGGCGACGATCCGCCGTTGGCGGTTTTCCCCTCGCATTCTTTGGACTAGGGTCGCATCAAGACCCAAAGTGGCGCGAGCATGACCGGACGATTCGACAAATACATCCTTTCCCAGTTGCTGATGCTTTTCGGCTTCTTCGCGCTGGTGTTGGTGCTGGTCTATTGGGTGAACCGCGCCGTTGTGCTGTTTGACCAGTTGATCGCCAACGGACAGTCGGCGGCGGTCTTTCTGGAATTCACAGCCCTGACCTTACCCAATGTGATCCGGCTGGTGCTGCCAGCGGCTGCTTTTGCAGGCACGATTTACGTCACCAACCGGCTGACCACGGAAAGCGAATTAGTTGTGGTGCAGGCCACCGGCTTTTCACCATGGCGGTTGATCCGCCCGGTCATGGTCTTTGGGTTCATCATCTTTATCCTGTCGTCCATTCTGGCGCATGTGCTGGTGCCGATCAGCTCGGCGCGATTGTCAGACCGAACCGCCGAGATATCCGAGAATATGACAGCCCGGCTTTTGTCCGAAGGGCGTTTTCTGCACCCGGCGGACGGGGTGACATTCTATATCCGCGAGATCTCGCCTTTGGGCGTTTTGGAAAATATCTTCCTGTCAGACTCGCGCATCCCCTCGCGCCCCGTAACCTATACAGCCCGCGAGGCCTTGCTAATTCGCGGCGATACCACACCAAGCCTGGTGATGATTGATGGTATGGCGCAGGTCTATGACGTGGCGGGGCGACGCCTATCGGTCACAAGGTTCGACGATTTCGCTTTTGATCTTGAGGGCTTGGTCGCAGGTATTAGCAATGACAGACGCCGCCCGGACGAATTGCCAACCACCATGCTGCTGGCGGCCACACCGCAAACAGTCGAGGTCACGCGGTCCACACGCTCGGCCCTGATCGGCGAAGCACACGAGAGGTTCTCGAACGCCGTGAATGGATTTGTGGCTCCGCTGATCGCGTTTTCCGCGCTTCTGATGGGTGGGTTCTCGCGGTTTGGCATCTGGCGACAGATCGTCGGCGCGATTGTCGCCCTGATCATAGTGCAGATGCTGACCCAGATGGGGCAAGGCATGGTGCGGCGCGACGCGGACGTTTGGCCAATGGCCTATGTGGGGCCGCTGATTGGCTTTGGTCTTGCAATGTGGCTTTTGACACTGGCGGCACACCCCGGCCTGTTGCGGCGCAGGCGAAGGCGGGCCCCGTCATGACGCTGCATTGGTATTTCGGGCGGCGGTTCTTGCGCAGTGTCCTGTCGGTGCTTGTGGTGTTCTTCGTCATTCTGTTGCTGATCGGTCTGATCGAACAGATCCGTCGCTTTGGCAGTAACGAGGAAGCCGGCTTCGGCACGCTGGTCTTGCTGTCAGCCCTCAGCGTTCCGGCCAGCTTGTACCGCATCTTACCGCTGATCATGATCCTGGCGACGCTGGCTTTGTTCCTTGGCCTTGCACGATCTTCCGAACTGGTCGTGACGCGCGCGTCGGGACGTTCGGCTCTGAAAAGCCTTGTGGCACCGGTTATTGTGTCGGTGCTGATCGGCGTTCTGGCAGTGGCCGCCGGAAACCCCATCGTTGCGGCGACACAAAAGCAGTACGAAAAACTGACAGGACGGCTTTCCGGCGAAGCTTCGACCCTGTCGGTCAGCTCGGAGGGGCTTTGGCTGCGGCAGGGATCACAGGACGGCCAGACGGTGATCCGGGCCGAACGCTCGAATCTGGACGGGACGGTTTTGTACGGCGTGACTTTCCTTGGCTATTCCTCGGATGGACGTCCGACGTACCGGATCGAGGCGGCGCAAGCCGAATTGGTCCCCGGAGCATGGACGATCCACAACGCAAAAGAGTGGCGGTTCGACACCGATGCCTTGATCCCCGAGGTCGACAGTTTCGAGTCCGAGCGGATGAGCCTTGCCTCAAGCCTGACGCGCGATCAGATCCTCGACAGTTTTGGCACACCCAGTGCGATTCCGATCTGGGAATTGCCCAAGTTTATCGCGCGACTGGAAGACGCAGGCTTTTCAGCCCGGGTGCATCGGACCTTCTTTCATATGGAACTTGCCTTGCCGATCCTTCTGGCCGCAATGGTGCTTGTGGGCGCTGGGTTCACAATGCGGCACACGCGGTTTGGCCGGACGGGTGTGATGGTACTGGCCGCACTCGGTTTGGGGTTCAGCCTGTATTTCATTCGAAACTTCGCAGCGATCCTGGGCGAGAACGGCCAGATCCCCATCATCCTTGCGGCCTGGGGGCCACCTGTCGCGGCACTGTTGCTGCCGCTTGGACTACTTTTACATTTGGAAGACGGATGATCCGGAGTTTCCTGTTTCTTATGCTGCTGACGCTGGCCTCGGTTGCACCGGGGCAGAGCGTGGCGCAGGATCTGGCATCCCTTGTTGCCGATCAGATCAGTGTCGACCCGTCAGGCCGCGTGACGGCCACCGGAAACGTCGAGGTTTTCTATCGGGGCAGCCGCCTGAGCGCGGGGTCCGTCACCTACGACCGAAGTGGTGACCGGCTGACGATCACCGGGCCAATTCGCGTGACCGATCCTGACGGGACGATCCTTTTGGCCGATCAGGCAGAACTCGACCGCGATTTGCGCAACGGCGTTCTGATATCGGCGCGCATGGTGCTGGACCAGCAGTTGCAGATCGCAGCGAATGAAATCGCCCGCGTCGATGACCGCTATACCCGCCTTGACCGTGTTGTGGCGTCGTCTTGCGAGGTTTGCGCCTCCGACCAGACGCCGGTTTGGGAAATTCGTGCAAGCCGTGTGATCCACGACGATCTGGAACGCCAGCTTTACTTCGAGAACGCACAGTTCCGATTGATGGGTGTCCCGATTTTCTATTTCCCGCGCCTGAGGCTGCCTGATCCGTCTGTCGAGCGGTCATCCGGCTTTCTGATCCCACAGTTCAAGTCGTCTTCTGATCTGGGGTCCGGGCTGAAACTGCCCTATTTCATCGCACTTGGCGATCATTCCGATGTGACCGTGACACCCTATCTTTCAAGTTCCACTGCAACGCTTGAGTATCGCTATCGCCAGTTGTTCCGAAATGGCCAGCTTCTGGTGGAAGGCGCGTTGACCGAAGACGATATCGAAGGATCGCGCGGTTACGTCTTTGCCAATGCCGAATTCCAGTTGCCACGCGAATATCGGCTGACCGGTCAGTTGGAATTCGTGTCTGACCCTGGCTATCTCTTTACCTATGACTATGGCGACAAGGACAGGCTGACTAACCAAGTCGAGATCACACGCGTGCGCGACAAGGACCTGTTTCGCGCCTCGGTTTCCGAATACCGGACGCTGCGCGACTCCGAGATCCCGATCCGCGACACCCTGCCCGACCGGTTCATCGAGATGAAGTATACCCGCGAGATCCCTGACCTGTCTTTTGGCGGTCGCACCTTTGCGACAGTGGGAAGCGCATTTCTGAACCGCCCGTCTTCCGCAGATGTGCTGGGTCGCGACGTCAACCGGTTGACCGCAGCGCTGAACTGGCAGGATGACTGGGTGCTGGAACAAGGGTTTGTCGCACGTGCGGAACTGGGGTTGCGCATTGACGCCTATTCAATTGCGCAAGACAGCAACTTTGCCTCCAGCCTGACCCGAACTGTCCCGCGCGGCGCTGCCGAATTGCGCTGGCCGTTGTCGCGCACGACACAAGACGGCGGCGTCGAGGTTCTTGAGCCGATCATCCGGATAGATTTCTCGGACGCCGATGGCGACCCGGCCCCCTTGGAAGACAGCCGCGTGATCGAATTCGACGAGGCAAACCTGTTTTCGACAACCCGCTATCCCGGCGTAGACGGGGTCGAGGACGGGGTTCGCGTGGCGCTGGGCGCTGCATGGCACCGAAAAGATCCTGCAGGCTGGAACGCCGACGTTGTCCTTGGACGTGTTGCCAACCTGACCGGCGATCTGGGGTTCGGCGAAGGTTCGGGGCTGGAAGGCGACCGGTCCGAATGGCTTTTGTCGGGTCGTCTGTCCATGGGCGACGATATTCAGATCATTTCGCGATCACTTTTTGACACCGACATCGCTTTCACACTGTCCGAGACCCGGGTGGATTGGCAAACGGACCAATTCCGCCTTGGAACAAGTTATCTTTATGCCGAACCCGAACCTTCGGAAGAACGCGATGACCGCCTGTCGGAATGGTCGTTTGACGGCGCTTACGACCTGAATGACAGCTGGACCGCGCGGGCTGACTGGCGTTACGACTTCAACGCTGACCGTGCCGCCCGCGCCGGGCTTGGGTTGGGCTATCAATCCGAGTGTATCGACGTGTCACTTTCGCTCTCGCGTCGCTATGCGACCTCGACTACTGTAGATCCCACAACCGAATTCGGATTCCGCGTTTCGCTGACAGGCGTGGGCGGGCGCCAGACCGACAGCGCTTCGCGGCGCAGATGCAGAGGATAGACCCTTGTTACGACGTTGTTTCAGCCTTTTTCTGACTGGATTGACCGCCTGCCTTTTGACCGCACCAATGCTGAGCGCACAAGGTCAGTATTCGCCCGAGATTCAGGTCGGAACAAGCGTGGTCACAGGCTATCAGATTGATCAGCGGACGCGTTTTCTGACTCTGCTGGGCGCCCCCGGCGATGCCCGGACCCTTGCGCGAGAACAGTTGATCAACGAAGCAGTCCAACTGGCGGCCGCGCGCGAACAGGGCGTTACTGCCACGCCCGAGACCATCGAGGCCGGGATCACAGACTTTGCAGCCCGTGCGAATCTGACGCCAGAGCAATTTCTGACGGCCATTGGGCAGGCCGGGGTCTCTCCGGCGACCTTCCGCGATTTCATCACCGCAGGTGTGCTGTGGCGCGACACAATTCGCGCGCGTTTTGGCGAGGAACTGCGCGCCAGCATTACGCCGATCCAGATCAGCCGCAGCCTTGCCCAAACCGGCACTGAAGGTGGATTGCGCGTTCTGATCTCGGAAATCCTCTTGCCGGCAACCACGCCTGAGACTGCGCGGGCGTCGCGCGAACGGGCAGCGACATTGTCGGGCCTGACTGATGAGATGGCATTTGCCGCTGCCGCCCGGCAATTTTCGATCGCAGCTTCCGCGCAGCGCGGTGGTGAAATCAATTGGGTCGACCTTGAGACTTTGCCCGAAGAGGTACGCGGCATTATCGCTGCCCTTGTGCCCGGGCAGGTCAGCCGTCCCATTGAACTGGGCAATTCCATCGGCGTTTTCCTGATGCGCGATGTCGAACGTGTTGCCGCTGGAACGCCCGAAACCCTTGCCGTCGACTATGCTTTGTTCATCGTCGCAGGCGGACCTGCCGAAGCCGATACAATCGCAAACCGCGTCGATGTCTGCGATGATTTTTACGGTGTCGCAAAGGGACTTCCAGAAGATCGCTTGATCCGCGAAACCCAGCCAGCCTCTGCCCTGCCCGCTGATGTGCGAAATGCTGTCGTCAGCCTTGACGAAGGCGAAACCAGTACCGCCTTGACCCGGTCCGGCAACGCCACGGTTCTGATGCTCTGTGAACGCAAACCCGGCCTTGAAAGCACGGTCGACGCCGATATCGTGGCAAACCGTTTGCTGAATACTCGGCTTGGCGCAACGGCGCAGCATTACCTGACCGAGCTTCGGGCCGCGACAGAAGTGATCGATCTGACAAACTGATCCCATGAGCACCGTTGAACTTCCACCTGTTGCTGTCACCTGCGGCGATCCATCCGGCATCGGTCTTGAGGTCATTCTCGAGGCTTGGAAAACCCTGGGTGATAAGTTCCCGTTTTTTGTCATCGCCGATCCCGGACATTTCCCCGAGGACGCACCTGTTGTTCTGATCGAAAACGCATCAAAGGCTCAGGGTGCCATCGCGACAGGACTGCCGGTCTTGATCCATTCCTTCCCGATGCCAGCAGTGCCCGGGCAACCAAAGTCCGACAATGCACGCGCGGTTGTCGAAGTGATTGAACATGGCGTCAGGCTTGTGATGTCCGGCGAAGCCTCGGCGCTTTGCACAGCGCCTATCTCGAAAAAAGAACTGGTCGATCACGCCGCTTTTGCCTTTCCCGGCCATACCGAGTTTCTGGCATCTCTCAGCGGCGCAGACGCACCTGTCATGATGCTGGCCTCTGACGAGTTGAAAGTCGTCCCGGTCACGATCCACATTCCTTTGTCGGATGTCCCGGCGGCTTTGACAGTTGCCAAGCTGGAATCCACAATCCGAACGGTTCACACCGCAATGATCAATGATTTCGGCATCAAAGCACCCCGAATCGCCGTCGCCGGGCTGAACCCCCATGCGGGTGAAGGCGGGTTGCTGGGTGGCGAAGACATCTCGATCATTCGACCTGTCTGCGAGCGATTGCAGGCGGTGGGCATGGATATCACCGGCCCCTTGCCTGCTGACACGATGTTTCACGCCGAAGCGCGCGCCCGCTATGACGTGGCGATTGCAATGTACCACGACCAGGCGCTGGTGCCGATCAAGACGCTGGCCTTTGATCGCGGCGTGAACGTGACCCTTGGCCTGCCATTTGTGCGGACCTCGCCCGATCACGGCACGGCCTTCGATATCGCGGGAAAGGGCATTGCCAACCCCCGATCGATGATCGAAGCGCTGCGCATGGCATGGGCCATGGCACAGGCGCGCGCCGGACAAAGCGGGTGATCGACAGCCTTCCCCCGCTGCGCGATGTGATTTCTCGGCATGGGCTAAGTGCCCGCAAATCACTGGGCCAGAACTTTCTTCTGGATCTGAACCTGACGGCAAAGATTGCGCGCAATGCGGGCGATCTGACCGGCTTTGATGTGCTTGAAGTCGGCCCCGGACCCGGCGGCCTGACGCGCGGACTGCTGGCCGAGGGCGCGCGCCGCGTTGTTGCCATTGAGAAAGACGCGCGGTGCCTGCCCGCTTTGGCCGAGATTGCCGCCGCCTATCCGGGTAAGCTTGAAGTGATTGAAGGCGACGCCCTCGAAATCGATGCACCGGGTCTGCTGACGCCCCCGATCAAGATCGTGTCCAACCTTCCCTATAATGTGGGCACAGCGCTTTTGGTCCATTGGCTGACACCCGATTACTGGCCGCCCTTCTGGCAAAGCCTCACGCTGATGTTTCAGCGCGAAGTGGCCGAACGGATCGTGGCCACGCCGGGAAGCAAAGCCTATGGGCGGCTTGCCATCCTGTGCCAGTGGCGCAGCGACGCTCAGATTGTGATGGACCTGCCGCCCGAGGCCTTTACCCCCGCACCCAAGGTGCGTTCAGCGGTGGTAAATCTGACGGCCTTGCCGCAACCGCGATACCCGGCAGATGCAAAAGTTTTGCAGGAAGTGGTGGCGCGCGGCTTCGGTCAACGCCGCAAAATGCTGCGGGCCAGCCTGAGGGGCTATGCTGATATCGAAGACAAGCTGATCGCGGCAGACATCAAACCAACAGATCGGGCCGAGACCGTCGATCTGGAAAGGTTCTGCGCCTTGGCGCGGCTTTTGGCCTGATTACTCGGCAGCGTCTGGTGTGACGTCCGGGGCCACGGCAGGCTGTTCAGCCGTGTCAGGCTTGGCTTCAGCTGCAGGTGCAGGTTTCCGACGGCTGCGACGTGGGCGGGGCGCATTCTCCGGCGTCTCAACCAGCGGGCTTTCTCCGCCGTCAGACGTATCAATCACATCTGTGGATGACTGGGGCTGCGGTTTCGGTTGCGGTTTGGGCTGTCGCGCTTCGGTCTTCTTAGGCTGAGGAGCGTCCTTCTGCTGCGGCTGCGGCTGCGGCTGCGGCTGCGGCTGCGGCTGCGACTGCGGCTGCTGTGGCGGCTGAGGTTGTGTATCGCCCTGCCCGTCGCTCCGAACTTGCTGACCGCCGCCTTGCGGGTCGTTTCGGCCCTGCTGTCCGCCACCCTGCTGATCGCTTCGACCCTGCTGGCCGCCGCCTTGCTGGCCGCCACCTTGCTGGTCGCTTCGCTGTTGGCGTTCCTGATGCTGTTGCTGGCGTTCTTGCTGTTCGCGCATCGCTTCGGCCAGCATCCGCAGATAATGTTCTGCGTGTTGCTGAAAGTTCTCCGCTGCAACCCTGTCATTCGACAGTTGCGCATCGCGCGTCAGTTGATTGTACTTTTCGATAATCTGCTGAGGCGTACCCCGCACCTTGCCTTCAGGCCCGGAACTATCGAACACACGGTTGACGACGTTGCCAACCGAACGGTTGCTACTGCTGCGGTTCGACTTCGACCGCGATCGTGACTTGGAAGATCTCATGTTTACTAGGCCAGCCTTTGGTCTGGTATTGCGCGGAAGTTTCCGTAATTGCCCGATACTTCAGGCGACCATCCGTGCAAGGAGTTGGCAGTTATCGGCGAGCTAAGCAGCTGCTCCACCGTCCGCACAAAAGGGTTTACCGGCACGACGCGGGTCGATCAAGCGATTTTTGCGTCGAAAACGGTTTACACGTGCGGTTTCGCGCTGTTTTAGCGACAATATTGCTAATAAGGTGCTTTAGCAGCAATAACCCGGTCCCTTCCATCAAGATCGGGATGGCAGCGAATGTCTTCAAGCCCTGCGTCTCGAAAAAGATTTTTGACGGCCTCTGCTTGTGTGGGACCGATTTCGACCAGTAACCGTCCGCCGGGTGTCAGATGATTCAGGGCGTGGTTTGCGATGATGCGGTAAGCGGCCAACCCGTCCTTACCGTCGGTCAGCGCGCCGGAAGGCTCATATTCGCGCACTTCCGGCGAAAGCGACACCATTTCGACCGCGGCAATATAGGGCGGATTAGAGACGATCAGGTCAAACCGGCCGCCCACATCGTCGAACCAGTCCGACAAAGGCAGCACCAATCGGTCGGCCACACCAAGGGCCGCAGCGTTATCACCGGCGACCAGAACGGCTTTTTCCGAGATGTCGGTGCCAACGCCCCGAGCATCAGGTTGATCGAGCAGAAGCGAGATCAGGATACAGCCCGACCCGGTGCCCAGATCAAGCACGCGGGTGAAAGGTTCGCGCAATGCCAGATCGACCAGCACTTCGGTTTCCGGTCTTGGGTCAAGAACATCTGGCGTCACACGAAAGTCCGAGCGCCAGAACGCGCGTTTTCCGATGATATGCGACACAGGCACGCGCGCCGCGCGCTGGTCCACAGCGGCTTCAAGCGTTGCCACCGTCAAGTCGTTCGGAGCATCTCGGGTTTGAGGAGAGGTGCTTCCAACATCATAGGCCCAGTCAAAAAGACGGCGATAGTCAGTTGCGGGGTCCGGCACACCCGCTTCGGTCATGCGGCCGATCATGGCCTTGCGCATCACCGACAGCGCACCGTCAAAGCCCCGCCTCTGCCAGCTTTTCGGCCTGATCGGCAGCGGTCAGGGCATCGATCAGCTCGTCAAGATCGCCGCCCATCACCTCGGTCCAGCTTGTAAAGCGTCAGGTCAATGCGGTGATCTGTGATCGTGCCCTGCGGGAAATTGTAGGTGCGGACACGCTCTGAACGATCTCCGACTGCCCACCTGGGCGGTCCGGTCGGCCGCTCGTTCGTCGTGCAGACGCTGACGTTCGAGATCATAGAGCCGCGTGCGCAGGACCTGCATCGCGATCTCCCGGTTTCGATGCTGGGATTTTTCCGAACTGGTGATCACGATAATACCGGTGGGAATATGGGTGATCCGACCGCGGAATCGGTGGTATTGACGTGCTGACCACCTGCCCCGCAGGACCGCATCGTGTCGATGCGCGAATCACCGGGGTCGATATGGATGTCGACGTCCTCCGCTTCCGGCAACACGGCGACGGTCGCGGCCGAGGTGTGGATGCGACCACCGCTTTCGGTTGCGGGCACCCGCTGGACCCGGTGAACTCCGGCCTCGAACTTCATCCGCTCAAAGACGTTTTCACCCTTGATGTGAACGATGACTTCCTTGATCCCACCGAGTTCGGTCGTTTGCTCTTCGACCGTTTCGAAGCGCCAGCCACGGGCTTCGGCGTAGCGCTGGTACATGCGCAGCAGATCGCCCGCAAAAAGGGCCGCCTCATCGCCGCCCGGTCCCGGGCCGGATTTCCAGTATCGCCGGCCGACTGTCGGCCTCATCGCTCGGCAACAGCGACAATTGCAGCGATTGCTCGGCTTCGGTGAGGCGGGCGCGCAAGCTTCTCCAGTTCATCTTCGGCAAGGCCCTTCATGTCCGGGTCCTTCAGCAGGTCCTCCGCGCCCGCGATGTCCGCCAGGATGCCCCGGTAGGCCGTGATCTGTTCGACCACCGGGCGAAGGTCGGAATACTCCTTGGAGAGTGCCACGACGTCACCCGATCCGTCTGTCATCGCGGCTTCAAGGAATTGAAACCGTTGCGTGATCTGATCAAGGCGTTCTGCGGGAAGCATGTGCGCGGTTTGGTGCATCGCAGGGCTTTGGTCAAGAGCCGGCCTGCTGCTAGTCTCGCCGCATGATCATTCGCGACGAAGCGTTCCTTTTCTTCATGCTCTTTTCGGCCACCGCGCCTGTTGGCGCCGACGTTATCGGCCCGGGCGGGAAGACCATTGATTGCTACTGCACCGACACCCAGGGCGCCCGGGTGGAATTGGGCGAGACAATCTGCCTGTTCGTGGATGGCCGCATGTTCATGGCGCAGTGCCAGATGTCGCTGAATGTGCCAATGTGGCGCGAGGTGCAGAAGGGTTGCCTGTCATCGCGTCGCGAGATGTCACCGACGGAACGTATTTTCCATATCCTGAAGCCAACGGTCTAGCCGCGCTGCATTCACGCCCCAGTCGTATACGTCGAGCCGGGGCCGCGCGAGAATGGACAGCTTCGCCTCCTGCGCTTCGTCCACAGCCTTTACAGTGATAAAATCACGAAATCCGAACACCTTAGAGCGCGCAACGAAGGTGATCATACCTTCTTCGATACTGCCCTGCACAATATGAACGCCACGATCCGATGTTGCGATCTGGGCAAAAACCCGCAGTACTTCGATGGCACCCGCAGGATAACGAGGTGCCTCAAGCCCGATCAGGCGCACTTCGGACCGTTGCGGGTCAGGTTCCGCCGGGTCTTCGTGAAACGCCTCAGAATCCACGGGATAGAAGCGAAACGCAAGCATCGCCACGGCTGCGAAAACAAGGATGTAGAATAAAGTCTTCATGTTCGATCACATAATTGCGATGCCTTGACGATAGCTTAAATCAGCGACGTTTCCAGCCCCAAAGTGCGATCAGGTCATAGGCCACATGCGCGCCCGCCAAAGCAGTGATGTTCGCGTGATCAAAGGGCGGCGAAACCTCCACTACATCCGCGCCGACCAGATTGATCCCCGCCAATCCGCGCAGCAACATACCCGTCTGCGCCGTGGTCAGCCCGCCCCAGACCGGTGTGCCCGTCCCCGGTGCAAAGGCGGGGTCCAGCACGTCGATATCAAAGCTCAGATAAACCGGCCCTTGCCCCAAGGCTTTCAGTGCCTCGGCACTTGCCACCTCAGCGCCTTCTGCATGAACGCGCCGGGCGTCGATCCGGGTGATCTTGTTGGGCGCTTCGTCTTCGACGTCGACCCGCGTGCCGATCTGAACGATCCGGTCAGGGTCAAGCAGCCCTTCTTTCAGCGCTTTGTAAACAAAGGTGCCGTGATCCACGCGCTCGCCATCATCATCGGCCCAAGTGTCGGGATGGGCGTCGAACTGGATAAACCCCAAAGGCCCGTGCCGTGCTGCATGCGCGCGCAGGCTGGGCAACGTCGTCGAGTGATCTCCGCCCAGCATCAGGCAAGCCGCACCGGTGTCGAGCAGACCACCGATATGCGCCTCGATCCGGGCGGGAACCTCACTCATCCGGGCATAATCAAAGGCCATATCGCCCGCATCGGCCACAGCGAACCGGCCCAGCGGATCATAGCCCCAGCCGTAAGGCACGTCGCCTGCCATCAGCGTCGATGCCTCGCGGATGGCACGTGGACCGAACCGCGTACCGGGCCGATGCGTCACCGCCTGATCGAACGGAATACCCGTCACCGCCAGATCAAACCCGCTTGGGTCCTTGACCAGACGGCGGCGCAAAAACGACGGCACACCGGCAAAAACATTCTCGTATGCCAGCCCTTTGGGGTCACCATCGGCAATCGCCCGGTCTACTTCGTTCTTTGCATCTTCCAGCGCCATCGCCGTTCTCCCGGTGGACAAGCGTTCCCATCCTTGTGAAACCTTAGCTTTCGAAACACAAGCGAGCGCTGCACATGTCCGACCCGATCTTCGAAGTGCCCGATGGCTGGCCACGGCTGGTCGAAGTCATGCGGCGTTTGCGCGATCCGGTGACGGGCTGCCCTTGGGATATCGAGCAAACCTTCGGGTCGATCGCGCCCTATACCATCGAAGAAGCCTATGAGGTGGCCGATGCAATTGAGCGCGAAGCCTGGGGCGAGCTGGAAGGCGAATTGGGCGATTTGCTGTTGCAGGTGATCTATCACGGCCAAATCGCGGACGAGGCCGGGCATTTCACACCGAAGATGTGGCCCGGCACGTGACGGCCAAAATGATCGACCGGCATCCGCACGTCTTTGGGTCGGACAGCAATCAGAAAAGCGCCGAACAACAGACCCGCGATTGGGAGGCCGCCAAGGCGTCTGAACGCGCTGTAAAGGGAGAAACGCGCGTGTTGGACGGAGTAGCCTTGGGACTGCCCGCCTTGCTGCGCGCGTTGAAGCTGCAAAAACGTCTGGCGCGGGTTGGATTCGACTGGGGTGAGGCCGAGCCGATCTTTGACAAGGTTACGGAAGAAATCGCCGAATTACGCGAGGCACGCGAAATCTCGGCCGATGCGACCGAAGACGAGTTTGGCGATCTGTTGTTCGTGCTGGTGAACCTCGCGCGGCACTGGGGGATCGACCCGGAGGCAGCGCTCAGGCGCACCAATGCCAAGGTGGAACGTCGCTTCGCAGCGATTGAGGACAAGCTGGCCGCAGAGGGGTCAAGTGCCGCCGAGGCAACGCTGGAAGAGATGGATGCGCTTTGGAATGCAGTGAAGGCCGAAGAGAAGTCTGGGGTTTGACAAAGGTCTGCTCTGCGGGTGCGAGTTCAACGGGTCGCTGCAACACAGGCTTCAAATTTCTCTGCTGGTGTATGGTATTGCAAGGTCTTTCTAGGCCGCTCGTTGAGCTGGCGTGCGACAGCGCTGAGTTTGGCTTGGCTAAAGCCCGATATATCAATGCCTTTCGGGAAGTATTGGCGTAGAAGACGGTTGGTGTTTTCGTTACTGCCCCTTTGCCAGGGTGATTGTGGGTCGCAAAAATAGACGTCGATCTTGGTCGCCATGGTGAACTTCACATGGTCTGTCATTTCGGACCCGCGGTCCCATGTGAGCGAGCGATACAGTTCCTTGGGCAGCTTGCGCGCCTGTTTGATGAGGGCCGTTATGACGCTTTGGGTATCCTTGTTCTGCACCTTCGCCAGCATTACAAATCGAGAGTGGCGCTCGACCAGAGTGGCGATGTAACTGTTGTTGGACCCGACAATAAGATCACCTTCCCAGTGACCCGGTACGGCCCTATCCTCGACCTCTGGCGGGCGTTTACTGATGGGGACGGCATCCTTGATCTTGCGCAGCTTGAGCCCCTTTTGGGTGGCATGGCGAGACCGTCTAATCGCACGTGGACTGCGCAGACATTCCTGCAATTCCTTCTTCAAAACCCCTCGGGTTTGAACATAAAGGCTACGATATATCGTCTCATGGGACACGCGGTTTTGCTCTTCATTCGGATGCTTGCGCTTCAGCCACCCTGCGATCTGCTGCGGTGACCATTTCCGGCGCAGCTTGCGCGCAATCAATTGGCATAAAGGGTCGTTGTACGAGAGCTTACACAACTTAGGCCGCGTTGCGCAGTCCCAGGCACGCTGGTCTGAGCTGGCGGCGCGATAGGCTTGACGTCCGCCGTTCCTGCGAACCTCTCGGCTTATTGTCGAAGGCGACCGTTTCAGGTTTTGCGCGATTGAACGAAACGATTGCTTTGCGACAAGCCCACGAGAAATCTCCTCCCTCTCATTCAGGCTCAAGGCACATCGCGACCGCCTGCGATCAGGTGGCCGAATTCCACCAAACTGCGCCAAATGAGGGAAGATTGAAGACGACGCACGATTGAAGTGACGCCCAATCGAACTCATAAACTCGCCGCGTTGCCACCGATCCCACATCTCGGACTTCTGTTTGGCCGTATAAAACGTCCGCGTACGATACTTCATGCTGAACACTCCATCTTCTTCAAAAGACTAAAGTGTTGCGACGACCCATTGAAACCGCAGGGACAATGCTGTCGTTCCGGGGAACGAGGCTGCGATTATGCGGTGCATAGTCGAAGGCGAATTGATCTTTTGGGGGACACCGCGAATGAGCAGGTTGCGATCGCCGCTCAGTCAAAAGAAGGAAACAATCCAGGAATTCTATCAGCGATCCCCAAGGGTCGGCGCAGAGCGACTGTACGAAGATATCAATCGGGCCGATACCCAAGAATTCAAACGGTGCGGATTCGCCTGCCTCTCTTAGCCAGGCAATTTGGACTTGATAGGCAAGTCCATTGTATTGAGCTGGGCAGGCAACATGGGTTTCGTTCATCAATTGGAGATGGTGGACCAGCTCGTGGAGTAGAATGCTCTGATCCCTAAGATCTGTGGGTGACCATTGATTTGACAAATAAAGAGTATGCGTACCCATTCCATAGAGCGCCTCAGGGGGTGCCACCATATTTTTCTGGTTAAGGCGCGCGGCCATCCATTCGCCTGTTGCGAACCTAATATCGGGACGCTCGTAAGAAAGAAGCTCGGTGTTTGAGGCAATCCATTCGATCATGTGCTCAGATAGTGCCGACGCAAATTCACCAGTCTCGGACGAAGCAAGCGCTGTCAAAGGCAGAAGGGAAGCGGTCAAGCCAGCGCCAAGCAATAATTGGGTGAATTCACTCATTGTGAAGTATACCAAGTGTCCATCTTATTGTCTGCTCTTGGCACGAAATTGACATCAAACGAGAGCTAACCAAAGGTCAATTCGGGCTCTAAACCGTCATTTGCCGCCGCGCGCCTAGATGAACTACCAAAGCCGTGCCATCCAAACCATCTCAAACCGGCGGAATATCTCCACCCGCCCTCTGCGCGTGGAACCTCTGTTCAAACGCCGCGAACTCGCCTACCGCAATAGCCGCCCGCATCTCGGCCATGAGGTCCTGATAATAACGCGAGATTGTGCCACGTCAGAAGCATACCCGAGATCATCTCGCCAGCACGGAACACGTGATGCAGATAGGCGCGTGAATAGCTCCGGCAGGCCGGACAACCGCAATCTTCGTCCAAGGGGCGCGGATCATCGGCGTGGCGCGCGTTTTTGATGTTGACCACGCCCGTGCCGGGTAAACGCCTGCCCGGTCCGGCCTGACCGCGACGGCAGCACGCAGTCCATCATGTCGATGCCGCGCTTCACGGCGCCCACGATGTCGTCGGGTTTGCCCACACCCATCAGATAGCGCGGCTTGTCGGCGGGCAGCATGATCGGGCGCATAGTCCAGTACGCCAAACATCGCCTCCTGCCCCTCGCCCACGGCCAGACCGCCCACGGCATAGCCATCGAAGCCGATGGCGGTCAAAGCCTCGGCACTTTCGCCCCGCAGATGTTCGGTTACACCCCCTTGCTGGATGCCGAACAGACGCATGTCCCGGCCGGTCGCCGAAAGCGTCCTTAGACCGCGCGGCCCACCGCATCGACAGCTCCATACTTTTCCGAACCGCCTCATCGATCGGCTGGCAATGCCGGGCATTCGTCGAAACACATCACGATGTCGCGAGCCCAACAGCTTCTGGATCTCCATCGAGCGTTCGGGCGTCAGCATGTGCTTGGAGCCGTCTATATGGGACGGAAACTTCACGCCTTCTTCGGTCAGCTTGCGCAGATCCGGCAAGGCTCATCACCTGAAAGCCGCCCGAGTCGGTCAGGATCGGCTTCGACCAGTTCATGAACTTGTGCAGCCCACCCAAAGCCGCGATCCGCTCGGCCGTGGGCCGCAACATCAGGTGATAGGTGTTGCCCAGCAGGATATCGGCCCCCGTCGCCGCCACGCTTTCGGGCATCATCGCCTTGACCGTCGCCGCCGTGCCGACAGGCATGAAGGCAGGCGTGCGGATGTCGCCCCGCGGGGTGTGGATGACACCGGTGCGGGCCTTGCCGTCGGTGGCGCCTAGCTGAAATTCGAACCGTTCGCTCATGCCCTTTGCCTTGGAAACTGCGATTGCATCGTGAAAAACCTTTTGCGCTGCTTGCCCGCGACGGTCCGGACTTACTAGGCTGAACGTACATTTTTATTACGAAATTTTTGGAGAAAACCAATGGGTGCCACCCAATACATTCATATGGCGGCCATGCTTGGCAGCGTCATCACCTTGGTGGGCAGTATGGTCTTTCTGTTCAAACAGAAGACGATTGTCCGCGAAGACGGAAGTTCAGAAATCGAGATACCGCTCTTCGGCAGGCTCAAAAGCAACTATCCCTCGGTCGTCATGGGATTTATCGGCGCGGCTTTGGCTGCTTATACCTTGGACCGCGTCGGCAACGAAGGCCCGCCCATGGGGCTTTTGGCGACCTTGGCTGTCTCGGCGCAGGCCGCCACCAATGATCTGCCGATCTTTGTGGGCGTTGTCCCGCAAGAGTATTTCACCTCGACGACCCTTGATGCCAGCGGTGCCGGCACGCTGTCGTTCGTCGTCGATAGCAACAAATCCTATAGCGTCGTCGCCTTGAAACCCATCGAGGTCACCTCGGACGGGGTGCGCTTTGCCTCGATCCATGGGCCCCCGATCATTGAAGAAGGCAAAATGCTGTTTGAAGGAGAGTTGAAATGATCCGTCATATGATCGTCTGGAGCGTTGTTTTGACTGCCCTGACTGGATTTGCTTCGGCTGAGGCGCTGGCGCTGGACGAAAAGCTTTCGACCATGGTGGCAGGTACGGTGACCGACAAGAACGGCGCGCCGATCCCCGGTTATCCGGTGATTATCTCGCGCGAGGATGACGCGGCCAATATCGTTGTCTTCACCGGGAAAGATGGGGCCTATCTGGTCGAAGGTCTGGCCGAAGGGACTTATATCGCGACCCCCGGCACGAACACCGAAGCGCAGATGGAGTTTTCCATCGAGACCGCGCCAAAACGCCGCTTTCTTAGGTCGGTCGAGCCCGAAATGATCATGGTACCGGGGTTTGCCGTGCCCACCGGAAAGATAACGCAATAAAGCCTTCGGCGTTTATGGTCCGTGTTGTCTTTACGGGCGCGCGGGTTATCCTTATATAAATGGTCAAGTAAACGAGGGTGCCATGACCGCCGAACCAACAGAAAAGCTTGAAGGGACGCCGCTGATCAAGCCGTCCTCGACAGAAAATCCACTTCACGAGACCATCGTTGAGGCGTGCCGTTCGGTCTTTGACCCTGAAATTCCAGTGAATATCTTTGATCTTGGTTTGATCTATACCATCGAGATCAACGACGAATCCGAGGTCAAGGTTATCATGACGCTGACCGCTCCGGGCTGTCCTGTGGCGGGCGAAATGCCGGGTTGGGTCGCCGAAGCGATCGAGCCTTTGCCTGGCGTGAAGCATGTTGATGTCGAACTGACGTGGGAGCCGCCCTGGGGCATGGAGATGATGTCCGACGAAGCGCGGCTTGAACTGGGGTTCATGTAAGCCGCTGCGCGCGGGATACGCCGGGCAATTGGTCCCCTATTTCCGCGGGTCGCCTTAGGCTTTTCAGCGTTTTCTTTTGCAAGATGAAGATCGGGAGCGTGATCTTGCACACGGCATTAGCAAGTTAAATGACTTGCAAAATTATTTAGCAAGCATTATGACTTGCATATGAACTTACCTCTGCATGCCGTACTGACAGGAGATCTTGTCGATTCCCGCAAAACGTCGGCGACCAAAGTGGACGCGGCGATGGACGTATTGGCGCAGGCTTCCCGCGAATTCGGCGAGGCACTGAACTTCGGGCTTGGATTTACCCGTGACCGGGGCGATGGCTGGCAGGTGCTTCTGAACGCGCCACAACATGTCCTTCGCGCGATGGTCTATCTTCGGGCACGGCTCATTGCCGCCGATCTTGGTCTCGACACGCGGGTCTCGGCCGGTATCGGCCCCATCGAAAGCCACGGGACCCGCGATCTTTCCGATGCAACCGGAGAGGCTTTCTTCATTTCCGGAGACCACCTGGAAGCCGCGAAAAAAAGGCGCATGGTGCTTGCGGGGGCCGGGATCGGCGTATGGCAGAACGCGGTTATCCTGCTGGCCGATCAGCTTATATCGGGCTGGTCCGCGGCGCAGGCGGAAGCGGCGGCCATAATGGTTCTGCATGAGACGACGCAGGAAGACATCGCGGGCAGGCTTGGTATCACGCGGCAAGCCGTTCAGTTGCGGTTAGCCGGTTCCGGCGTGGCCGCGCTTGACGAGGCCTTCGAAGCGTTCAAAACCCATGATTATCAGGGAAGTCGGACCCAATGATTGAAACTTTCACCGCCCTGATTTCTGGCACATGTTTTTGCCGATTTCCTTCTGCAAACCGACGGTATGGTGGCCCGCAAAAAGACCCCCGGAGTATTATTGCTGCATGGCGCTATTGTGCTGGTCACGGCCCAGATCGCGCTGGGTCGCATCGATGCATGGGAACCTCTGGCATTGGCGGCAGTGCATGTGGGGATTGACGCGGTAAAGGCGTACGCCCTGCCCGACCGGCTGTGGTCCTTTCTTGCCGATCAGGCTGCACATATGGCAACGCTGCTGGCAGTGGCCGTTTTCGCGCCAATGCTGTTTGCAGGGGGGCTTTGGGCCGGGTTTGCTTGGGTCCCGGCGATCATGCTACTGGCGGGCGGATTGATTGCGGCAACGATTGCGGGCGGCTTTGCGGTCGCTTTGTTGGTGGCCCCGTGGAGCGATGGCCACGCCCTGCCTGCCGGCTTGCCGAACGGCGGGCGGTTGATCGGCATTCTGGAGCGTGGGATCATCTTTATGTTGATCGTCGCAGGACAGCCTGCGGGCATCGGCTTTCTGATCGCCGCCAAATCGGTGTTGCGGTTCGAGACCACTTCAAAGGATCAAAGTGCCGGAGAATACGTGATCGTTGGCACATTGGCCTCCTTTGGCTGGGCCATGGCGGTCAGTTGGGCCACGGTTGCGGGGTTATCCTATCTGCCGCCTCTTGGAATTGCGCCCGTAACCCCTTAGTTTAGATGTGTTGGATCGGAGAAACTTCATGTTTGGTATTCCCGGAAAATCGCCTGTGACGATCACACCTGCTGCGGTGGGCCAGATCGCACGCCTGATGGAAAAAGACGGCCATCAGGGTCTGCGCATCGGCATCAAAAAAGGCGGCTGTGCGGGCATGGAATATACCATGGATTATGCCAATGAGATCGACCCCAACGACGAAGTGGTCGAACAGGACGGTGCCCGCGTGATGATCGCACCCATGGCGCAGATGTTCCTTTTCGGGACCGAGATTGATTACGAGACGTCCTTGCTGGAAAGCGGCTTCAAGTTCCGCAACCCCAATGTGGAAGATGCCTGCGGATGCGGGGAATCGATCAAATTCAAGGACGTCGAAGAACTTTCAGCCGAGCGCGCTTCGGATCAAGGCTGAGGGGGCGCTGCCCCCGCAGGCTAACGCCTGCCCCCCGGAGTATTTTCAGGATCAATGAAGGCGGAAGCGGCAATTTGAATTGACCAAATTGAAGTGAACTGTCGGTTTCTTGCCGGATTTCGATTGCGGCGTTACTTTCCTCTGGTGTTCCGCTAGGCTTTGCTCAAAGACGCAACAAAGTCATATGCGCAAAGTCAAAGTGAGGCGAAAATGCCGGAGAGCAGGCCGGACTTTTCCATTGTCGTTCCGATGAAGAACGAAGCCGAGAATGTCGGCCATCTTATTTCCGAGATTGAAGCGGCCTGTGCGGGACGTGATTTTGAAGCCGTGTTCGTAGACGACGGATCCGACGATGCCACGGCGGAGGTCATTCGGGGTGCAGGCAAGGACTGGCTTCGGCTGGTGCAGCATCCCCGTTCCGCCGGGCAATCGGCAGCCGTGCATTCCGGGGTAATGGCCGCGCGTGCCGCTGTGATCTGTACGATGGACGGCGACGGGCAGAACCCGCCCGCTGAGATTCCACGGATGGTGGCACCGATGTTGGAGGGCGATCCGCCGGGCTTGGTGGCGGGCGAACGCGTGGGGCGCAAGGACACATGGTCCAAGCGCGCCGCGTCGAAGTTTGCCAATGGGTTGCGCGGCTGGCTTTTAAAGGACGGCACCCGCGATACCGGCTGTGGGCTGAAGGCGTTTCGGCGCGATGTTTTCCTGAGCATGCCGTTTTTCAACCATATGCACCGGTTTTTGCCCGCCCTGTTCAACGCCCATGGTCTGCGGGTTCAGCATTTGCCCGTGTCTCATGCCGAGCGGCATGCGGGCAGTTCAAACTATACCAATCTGCAACGCGCTTTGGTCGGTGCCATTGATCTTTTCGGGGTAATGTGGCTGATCCGGCGTGCGAAGCGCGTAAGCCGAGATGAAACGAAGTGGCCCGATGATCGACAACCTTCTTGAGTATTTCAACATCACCTCGACGCGTGATCTGATCTGGCTGACGGTCGGGATCGTGGCGCAGCTGATGTTTTCGATGCGGTTTCTGATCCAATGGATCAGCTCGGAAAAGGCTCGGAAATCGGTGATCCCCGTGGCGTTCTGGTGGTTTTCGATCCTTGGCGGTCTTTTGTTGCTGGCTTACGGGCTTTACCGCGGCGAGCCTGTCATCATTCTGGGCCAGACCTTTGGGATCATGGTCTATACGCGGAACCTTTGGCTGATCTATGCCGAACGTCGCCTTGCGGCCTGACTGGAAAACCGCGCTGACGTTTGTCGGAGCGGTCACGCTTTGGCGACTGACAGCGTTGGGATTTGACCGCACGGACCTTTGGGTTGACGAGGCCCAGTACTGGCTTTGGAGCCAGAACCTTGACTGGGGCTATTTCTCGAAACCTCCGATGATTGCGTTTTTGGTGCGGGCCGTGACGGATCTGGCGGGATCAGACAGCGCCTTTTGGATACGGGCCAACGGAGCGGTGCTTCATGGCGTAACCGCAGGCCTGATTGGCCTGACGGCAGCGCGGCTTTATGATGGGCGGATCGGGGCCTGGGCTGCGATGATCTATGCGACGGCGCCGTTTGTGACGCTGGGAAGCTGGCTTTTCTCGACCGATACCGTGTTGCTGCCGTTCTTTGCCCTGGCGCTTTATGCATGGGTGCGCATGCGCGAGGCTGCGTCGGTTCGCTGGGCGATCGTCTGTGGTTTTGCTATCGGCTGTGGGTTCTTGTCGAAGTATGCGGTGATCTATCTGCCGCTGTCGCTTGTGGTGGCGGTGGTGCTGATCCCGAACGCTCGGGTGGCGTGGCGGGATGCGGGGATTGTGGCGATCAGCGCGTTGGTTGTGGCCGCACCGAACCTGATCTGGAACGTGGCAAATGGCGGAACCACGGTGCGCCATATTGCCGAGGACAACGCGAAGATTGGCGAAGCCTCGTTGGATGCAACTCGGGCGGCTGAATTTGTGCTGAGCCAGTTTGCTGTGTTCGGGCCGGTTCTGTTCGCAGCGCTTTTGGGCACGATCTGGTTGCTTTTGCGGCGGAGGGCCCCTGTTCACAGCGGGTTCTTGACCGTTCTGTCGCTGACAGTTGTTCTGCTGATAACCATTCAGGCGGCGCGCGCGGGCGCCAATGCCAACTGGGCGGTGACGGCTTATGTGGCGGGGTCGATCCTTGCCGCAAGCGTTTTGATCAAATGGCCAAGGGTTTTACTTGCCTCGATGGGTTTGCACTTGGCGTTTGCGCTGATCTTTCCGATGGCCTTTGTCTTCGCCGACCAGATCCGCTTGCCAAACGGGCGCTTGCTGGCCGAGCGTTATGTCGGGACGGTGGCACTTAGCCGGGATATTGCCGAGGTCGCCCAACGGGAAGGTCTGACGGTCATCGTGGCTGAACGACGAGGCGTTTTGGCTGATCTCTTCCACACCCTCCGGAACGACGGGCTGGTGATCCATGCGCCGCAGCCCAAAGGCTTGCCGAAGAATTACTATGAGCAGGTGTTTCCGCTACCAGATGATCAGACGGGCAACGTCATGTTTGTGACCGGAGGTTCGCCCCCCTGCCCCGAAGCCTCTGAAGTTGGGGTGATCGCCCCCGAAAACGGCATCTATCGCGGCCAGACCTTCCGATATTTTCGAACGCCCGCGAATTGTCTGCGGGGCGGATCATGATTGCACGCGACCTTGCCTTGCGACTGCTTCTTACTCTGGCCGCTGCTGGCGTAGCCTCTGCTTTGCTTTTCACGCTGTTCCCGCAGATCGACCTTTGGGTCAGCGGGCAGTTTGCAGATCAGACCGGGTTTGCCGCGAACCAGAACACAGCGCTTCAGTTGTTTCGCGAGATTATATGGAACCTGTCCCTGCTGATCTGTCTGTTCGCGGCGATCATGTGGGGGCTGACGGCGCTGCGCCGCCCCGCTGACCAACGGATCGGATCGCACGTCTGGGGCTTTGTTGTACTGACCTATGTCCTGGCACCGGGCGTCATGGCCAACGTCATCCTGAAAGACAACTGGGGCCGCGCGCGCCCGCGGTCCGTGACCGAATTTGGCGGTACGATGGAATTCACGCCCGCCTTGGAAATCACCGATCAGTGCAGCCGAAATTGCAGCTTCGTCTCAGGCGAAGCCGCAGGCGCTGTGGCAACTGCGCTGGTCCTTAGCTTGCTGTTCGCCCCCGCAATGCGCGCCTCTGGGCGTTGGAGCCTGATGGTTCCGGTCTGGTCGGCGGCCCTTGTGGCGTCATCCCTGCGCATTGCCATGGGCGGGCATTTCCTGTCGGACGTGATTTTTGCCGCACTTTTCACCGCCGTGATCGCGCTGATGCTGGTACTGTTGCTGCGGATTGACCGCGAACCCGCTTCGGTCACACTTGGGAATATCTGGCGCGATCTATGCGACGTCTTGACCTTTGGGGCTGCATCACGGAAGCCCTGATCAAACGGAGGATTTGCAGATGAAGAAACTGGCCGCTGGAAACTGGAAAATGAACGGATTAGGTGCAAATCTTGCCGAGATTGACGCTTTGGTTGCAGCACATCCTTCTCCGGCGGGCGAGATTCTGATCTGTCCGCCCGCAACGCTGGTATCGCAGATGGCGCATCGTGCCGCTGGGTCAGCGATCAAAGTTGGTGGTCAGGATTGCCATGCCGGTGCATCCGGGGCCAATACGGGCGATATCTCGGCCGAGATGTTGGCGGATGCAGGGGCGGCTTTTGTCATCGTCGGCCATTCTGAGCGCCGCGCCGATCACGGCGAAAGCGACGGCGACATATCCGCCAAGGCCCAAGCTGCGTGGCGGGCCGGTTTGACTGCGATCATCTGTGTGGGCGAGACTTTGGCAGAACGCGAGGCGGGGCAGACGATTGCCGTTGTGGGCGGGCAGTTGCAAGGGTCCGTGCCGGACGGTGCGACCGCTGCCAATACGGTTATCGCCTATGAACCGGTCTGGGCCATTGGCACCGGCAAAGTTCCGACGCTGGATGAAATCGCCGCTGTACATGACGACATTCGCGCGCGCCTGACCGACCGTTTTGGCAGCGACGCTGCTGGCATGCGCCTGCTTTACGGCGGATCGGTAAAGCCAGGCAATGCCGCCGAGATCTTTGCGGTGTCGAACGTCGATGGCGCATTGGTCGGTGGTGCGTCGTTGAAGGCCGAAGACTTCGGCGGGATTGTCGCGGCTTTGTAGTCCCTAGCCCGGCACGATCCGCGCCGTCAGGATGCGGATCGAGGCGGCGCCAAACAACACGGCAAATCCACCCTCGAACCAACGGGCTGCACGCGTATAAGCGCGCGCAATGGACGGGATCGAAAACAACAGCGCATAGCCCCAGAACAGGCACATCGACGTCAGGATCAAGGCGGTGAATAGCTGCCAGACGGCGGTTCCATCAGCGCCGGGCGGCAAGGCAATCGCATAGATCGCACCCCACGCCAGAATGGCTTTCGGATTGGTCAGGTGCAGCGCGAAGCCTTTGGCGAACAGCCGCGCGGGGCGCGGTGCCGCGATCACCGGCGGCACGCCATGCCAAGCCCTGCGAAAGGATTTCACCGCCAGCCACAAAAGATAAGCCGCACCCGCATAGCGCACGACCTCGAACGCCCAAGCGTTGGCCAGCATCACGGCAGACATGCCAAGCCCCGCCGCGAGCCCCCACGAGGCCGAACCCAGTATGATCCCGGTCGCAATCGCAAGCCCTGCACCCCGACCTGCCGACATGGCTGTGCCCGATATCGCCAGTGTCGCGGGCCCGGGGCTGGCACCTGCCAGCAGCCAACCCAGCAGGATGACCCATAGCTCAAGCGTCATGGTCGTCGCCGCGGGGTTCGACGAAAAGCCGCCCCTCCATGGCTTTCAGGGTCAACTCAGGATGGGTCATCGGCAGCATGTGGCCCGCGTTCGGGATGCTGACCCATTCGGCATCAGGGATGCGGTCACCAAGCGTGCTGATAATCTCGGGGATGATGGGATGTGTGTCGCCGCCATCGATAAAGGTGACGGGCATGTCCAAGCCTTCCAGCCGACCCGGATCCAGCAAACCTGTGCGGTCATCAAAAATCAGCGGATTGGCCCTTGGCACCAATGAAATCCGATCAACCATATAGGTGCGATCTTGTGACTCAAGATCGCTCCAGGGCCTGCCGTCGCCCCAAAGCGCATAAAATTCCTTCGCCGCCGTTGCATGTTCACCTGCGCTGATCCGCTTGTCGAATTGCGAGAGATCCCGCATCAGCTTCTCATGCGCCCAGCGTCCTTTGACGGCGGCAAAAAAGATGGGCTCGATCAGCACAAGCGACGAGACACGGTACGGGCGTTCTATCGCAATCCTCAGCGCAATAGCGGCCCCAAGCGAATGGCCGATCAAAGGCACAGCCTCGGACGGCATTTCATCCAGTGCCAGTTCAATCGCCTGATCCGAGAAATCGCGAGTGTCGTCATAAGCGTCGGCCAGCCCGTGGCCCGGCAGCTCAATCAGCAGTGGCGACACAGGCCGGTCCATATGATTGAGCAAAGGGCGCCAGTTTGACGCCTTTCCCAATCCGCAGTGGATCAATGCCAAAGGAGCCTTGACCACCATGTTCAGAGCTTCCCGCCAAGATGCATATCCAACTGATCAAGCCGATCATGGCCCCAAAAACGTCCGCCATCATCGGTGACAAAGAACGGTGCGCCAAAGGCCCCGGCGTTAACCGCCTCTTCCAGGTTGTTTTCATAGGCCACCGCACCCGAAAGCAATCCGCTGTCAGCCAGCGATGGATCAAAGCCGGCGGCTTCAAGACAAGCCTTGATGACGCCGTCTTCGGCAATGTCCTTTTCTTCGGCCCAACAGGCGCGCGTGATGCTGTTGACCAAAGCGCCCACATCGCCGCCGCCCGCCGATTGCGCGGCGATCACCGCATAAGATGAGGGTGCGGGATTGGTCGGGAAATGCGCAGGTTTGAGGTTGATCGGTAAACCCAACAGTTTTGCCGAACGTTCCAGTTCCATCATACGGTATTCCTGCCGCGAGACGTGACGCTGCTCCGGGCGGCAAACCACCGGTGCGCGAAAACAACGCCATCAGATCAAGTGGCATATAATTGATCGTAGCACCATGTTTTGCGGCAATCTCGCCCGGACGTGTGCCGGCAAAATAGCAATTGGGCGAAAACGTCGCGAGATAATAGTCGATATGTGCCATTTTTAGACTGCTCCCCAGCAAGTCGTGTTTGCCAGACCCTATGCGCGTGATAAGCGGTGTCAACTTTACGAATCCGTTACGCTGCGGACAAAAAGGGACAATGCTGCTTATGCCACAGATCGAAGAACCAAAGATTATCTCGGGAAATGCCAATCCGGGGCTGGCGTCAGCGGTTACGCGCCGCATGTCGATGCACCGGGGCATGAATGTCTCATTGGTCGATGCACGGGTCGAGCGCTTCAATGACGGCGAGATTTTCGTCGAGGTTTTCGAGAATGTGCGCGGCGAGGATATGTTTATCCTGCAATCGACCTCGAACCCGGCGAACGACAATCTGATGGAACTGCTGATCATGTCGGATGCGCTGCGCCGGTCGTCAGCGGCCCGGATCACCGCCGTTATGCCCTATTTCGGCTATGCCCGACAGGATCGGCGCACCAAGGCGCGCACACCGATTACGGCCAAACTGGTGGCCAATATGATGGTCAGCGCAGGGATCGAGCGGGTTCTGACAATGGACCTGCATGCAGCCCAGATACAGGGCTTCTTCGATATTCCGGTCGATAACCTTTACGCCTCGCCGATCTTTGCACTGGACATCAAACATTCCTTCAAGCGGCAACCTTGATCAGGTCACGGTGGTCTCGCCGGACGTGGGCGGCGTGGCGCGGGCACGCGAGCTGGCGCAACGGATTGGCGCCCCTTTGTCCATCGTCGACAAGCGACGCGAAAAGCCGGGCGAAGTGGCCGAGATGACGGTCATCGGGAACGTCAAAGACCGGGTCTGCATTGTCGTCGACGACATCGTTGATACGGCGGGCACGCTTTGCAAGGGCGCCGAGACTTTGATGGAAGCCGGTGCCAAAGGAAGTGCACGCCTATATCAGCCACGGTGTTCTGTCCGGCCCCGCGATCGAACGGGTCACCAATTCGGCGATGAAAAGCCTTGTCGTCACCGACACGATTGAAGCGACCGAGGCCACCAAGGCGGCGCCAGAATATTCGGATCGTGCCAACAGCACCAATGTTTGCCCAAGCGATTTCTCAACATCTGGCATGGCACCAGCGTGTCGAGCCTGTTCGATCACGAGACGCTTGAGCCGATTTACGACGGGATGTATTCGGTCTGAGGGTTTGCGCCGCCTAACGGCGTCGCTTGATTGAGGGGGCTTTGCCCCCTCAAACTCCCCCAGCATATTTTTGGGCCAATGAAAGGGGGCGGATTTGAGAACCGACTTTTGCCACCCCTATTTGCCGCGAAGTTCGCGTCTGAGGATCTTGCCGCTGGCGGTTTTCGGGATGGCGTCGATAAAGGTCACTTCGGCCGGGATCTTGTATTTGACCAATGAGCTTTCAAGTGCTGCGCAAATCTCATCCGCGGTGATTTCCGACCCTGGCACGCGCTGAACAAAGGCCACCGGCACTTCGCCTGCTTCATCGTCGGGTTTGCCCAGAACTGCGCAATCGGCCACGCCGTTAATCGTCAGAAGGGCGGCTTCTACTTCGGCTGGAGCCACTTGGAAGCCTTTGTATTTGATCAGTTCTTTCAGCCTGTCTTTCAGGTGCATCTCGCCGTCGTCGTCGATCAGGCAAAGGTCGCCCGTGCGCAGCCAGCCGTCTTCGACAATTGTTTCGGCTGTGGCCTCCGGTCGGTTGAGATAGCCCTTCATCACCTGCGGGCCACGTATCCAAAGCTCGCCTTGCTCGTTGGGTCCGAGGTCCTTCATCGTTTCAGGGTCGACGATCCGGCATTCCGTATTGGGCACGGCGACCCCCGCCGCCCCCGGCTTGGCGTTCTGCGCAGGTGCCACATGCGCGATGGGCGACAATTCGGTCATCCCGTAAGCCTGAACGCCCTGCACACCGATGCGTTTGCCGACCGCGGACATCAAGGCTTCGTCTGCGGGGGCTGCCGCTGAAAAGAAGTATTTCACCGATGAGAGATCATAATTATCGACCATCGGGTGTTTCGACAGGGCGATGGCCACCGGTGGGACCGCCCAGATGATGGGAGTTTCAAACTCCTGCACCAGTTGCAAAAACATTTCGAGATCAAAACGCGGCATCGTCACCACCCCGGCCCCACGTGCCAGATAGACATTCATCAGGACCGTCTGACCATAGATGTGGAAGAACGGCAGAAAGCCCACGGTCCATTCGCCGGGCTGGATATCAAGGGCGGCAACACTTTGCTCGACATTTGCCACAAGGTTTCGCTGGGTCAGCATCACGCCTTTGGGCAAACCGGTTGTGCCGGACGAATACGGCAGGACGACCACGTGATCCGGCCCGACGGGGACTTGTTCTGCCAGCGGGTCGCCCAGAAACGCGTCGATCGATGTGGCGCCCTCAACGGCTTCGTCAAAGGTCAGGATCTGACGGACACTGGTGCCTTTCACGGCCTCTCGCGCTGTCTCGATAAAACCCGGGTTGGTGACCAGAAGGCTGGCCCCGCTGTCTTTGAGCTGAAAGTTCAGCTCGGACGCCGTATAGCTGGGATTGGCCGTCGAAACGGTGCCACCTGCCCAAGCCGTGCCATGGAAGACAACCGGATAATCCGGATGGTTGGTTGCCATGATCGCCACGGTTTCGCCGCTGTAACCCTGCGCCATCACCCCACCGGCAAAGCGTTTGATCCGGTCCATCAAGGCCGCGCCGGTCACTTGCCGGCGTGTTGGGCCATCAATGATGACCGGCTGGTCAAGCCGCGCCGCCAAACCTTCGAACACAAGCTCGGTAACCGTGATGTCGCGGATTTCAATCGGTGGATAACGGCTTTCAAAGATCATTGTTGTTTCCCCAGCAATTTAGAGAAACCTAGCAAGCAACGACACCTGCGCCCAGTGAAATCAACCTCTGGCTAAAGAAGCATCTCAACCAGAACCGCGATCATGACGCCGATGGTTGCCGCCAAGGCAAGGACATAGTCGCCGGGCACGGCCTCTTCGTTGCCGCGTAGCAAATCTTTTAGTCGTTTTGGCACAATCAGCCCCCCAGCCGAACAGTGGATTGGTGCAGTTTAGTAAATCTTTCCAGGGATGCCAGAGCACAGTTGAAAAACAATCCGTTGCTTCAGGTGGGGAAACGCCTTGGCAAAATCGATTCGGGTCGGTAATAAAGTTGCATGAAATTCGTTCTGTATGTTCATTAATTGCGGAGACGTGGCAATGCTCGACAATCATCCACGTGGCACGATTGTCATCGAAGACCTGGAAATCGGCATGATGCGGTCGGTCACCAAGCAGATCACCGATCTGGATATCGAGCTGTTCGCGCAGGTCTCGACCGATCGCAATCCGGTGCATATGGACGACGACTATGCATTGGACACCATCTTTGAAGGCCGCATCGCCCATGGCATGCTGACCGCCGGCCTGATCTCGGCTGTCATTGGCGAGCAACTTCCGGGCCACGGCACGGTCTATCTGGGCCAGTCGCTTAAGTTTTTGGCCCCTGTGCGCCCGGGCGATATCGTGACAGCCGAAGTTGAGGTGCTTGAGATCGATTACTCCAAACGCCGTGTGCAACTTGCGACCCGCTGTCTGGTCGATGACAAGCCTGTGCTAAAGGGCGAAGCAACCGTTCTGGCGCCGTCGGCCAAGTTCGACTGACACACCACAGAAGTAACCCAGACTTGCGAGCGCCCACGGCTCGGGCTAGGCCCCTTGCCATGCGATACCTGCGTGACACCCGTTTCATGGATCCTGCCGACCGCGGCGCTTCGGCGGCCGTCGGCAACTTCGACGGTGTCCATCTAGGCCATCAGGCCATCCTGAAAATTGCCGCAGCAGCTTGCGACGCGCCCTTGGGTGTGGTGACTTTCGAGCCGCATCCGCGCGAGTATTTTGCGCCGCAATCCCCAGCCTTTCGCCTGATGAACGCCGAAGCGCGGGCGCATCGGCTGGAAAGCCTTGGTGTTCAGCGTCTGTACGAATTGCGGTTCAATGACCGGCTTGCGGCGCTGTCGCCGGAAGCCTTTTGTGCCGAAATTCTTCGGGATCAGCTTGGGTTGGCGCACGTTACGGTCGGTGCGGACTTCTGCTTTGGTCAGGGGCGCGCGGGCAATGCCACGATGCTGACCGAGTTCGGGGCCCAGATGGGCTTTGGCGTCACCATTGCCGAACTGGTTGCGACCGATGGGCTGGAAGTATCTTCGACCCGTATCCGCGACGCGTTGACCGAAGGGCGCCCGGAAGATGCTGCCGCCATGCTGGGCCACCTGCACAGGATCGAGGGTGCTGTGATCCGAGGAGACCAAAGGGGGCGCGAACTGGGGTATCCCACGGCGAATATGTCGATCGACGGGCGCCACCCGCCGAAGTTTGGCGTCTATGCCGTGAAGGTTGATGTGCTGACGGGCGAGCACAAAGGGTCCTATAACGGCGTGGCTTCGGCTGGTGTGCGGCCCATGTTTGGCGAGAACCACCCGAATATCGAGACGTATGTGTTTGATTTCGCAGGCGACCTTTATGGGGCCGAGTTGAGCGTGGCCCTTGTGTCCTATCTCCGCCCCGAGGAGAAATTCGACAGCCTTGAGGCGTTGATCGCTCAGATGGATAAGGATAGTGCCGAAGCGCGGCGGATATCTGGGCATCTGAGATCAGATTTCCCGTTCGATGAGCGCGAGGTCCTTTCCCGAAATCGGGTCTTCCATCACAAAAGTATTTTCTTCACCGAAGACGAGCCGAACGCCAGATGTCGTCTCAACAATCCATACGTTTTCGACACGATCAAACTTGGGGTGCTCCCACCATTCGCGGCCCCAGTCGACAATGTTCGTTGTGCCGTCTTTTCGAAGCACCTTTATCCAGTCGTTTCGATAGAACCTTTCATTGGCCTGAACACACAAATCGAAAAGCAACCGGGTAATTGGATCGATTGGAAACTGCGCCGCTCTGCCTGCATAGTCTGGCAGGGCATCAATCAGTTTCAGCGTCGCGGCCTTTGCGGCCTCGGCTGAAGGGAAAACTTCGAATGGCCCCGCCTCGGCAATGGCACGTACACCACGCCTGTAAGCGTCATCCCAGAAGTCGTCGTCGAAATGTGGTGGCAGTGGCTCATAGCGCCCAAAAAGCTCGGCCTGAAGGAACTTCGCAACCTCCTTTGGGATATCTGGACCGTAATTGAAAAAGGCCGCAACATGGGATGGATCGACTGTGGCGATGGCCGCTTCGGTCTGCGTAACAATGGCGGCGAACTCATCCAGGCCGTTGCGCTCGCAATACTTGCGAAACAGCCGCACATAGTGGGGCCTATAGAAATTGCCGCCCCAAGTCGTCGATTGGCGGATGGACCACGAGGCGGTCAGAAAAGCATTCGCTTCCACCAGGGTTTCGGGCAATTCTTCGTCGCGAAAGAAATAGGAATTAAGCTGGCCGATGCTTCCGTTGGCCCCTTCCAGGATTTCGGCGGGCGAATGATCTCCTGGTTCAGAGTAACTCTCGGGCACTCCCGGCCTCACGGGCAGGTATTCAATTCTCATAGTGACTCCTTTCCCGCGATCTACCCGGCAAACGATGGAAATTATTAGTCAAAATGAGTACCAAAGTGTGAAGCAGTCTTTCCCTTTCTGTCCATTTCAGCCACACCTTCTTCCATGACAGACCCCATCGACCGTACTGGCCTGCGCCACCGCTTCTGGGAACATGTGCCTTTGAAAAAACTCGCTCCCAAAGAATGGGAAGCGCTTTGCGATGGCTGCGGCAAGTGCTGCCTGAACAAGCTGGAAGACCCGGACACACAGGAAATTGCTTTCACCCGCGTTGCCTGCCGCCTGCTGGACGGCGAGACCTGCCGTTGTGGGCAATACGAGATCCGCAAGCAATTCGTGCCCAATTGCGTGGTACTGAAGCCCTCGAACATCAGCGAAGTCGCTTACTGGATGCCCGAGACCTGCGCGTACCGGCTTCTGTATGAGGGCAAACCGCTTTATGACTGGCACCCGCTGGTTTCAGGCACAGCCGAAAGCGTGCATGAAGCTGGCCAGTCGGTCAAAGGCTGGACGGTGCCCGAATTCGAGGTGCCAGAAGAAGAGTGGGAAGACCATATCATCGAGGATCTGTAAGCGATGCGATTTGCCTCTGACAATTCCGGCCCTGTCCATCCTCGCGTGATGGAAGCGCTTGCTGCGGCCAACGAAGGCTGGACCATGCCATACGGCAATGACGATCACACAGCCGCTGCCGTGCAAGCGGTGCGCGATGCTTTTGAGGCCCCCGAAGCGGCGGTCTATTTCGTGGCCACCGGGTCTGCGGCCAATGCCATTTTGCTGGCCACAATGACACAGCCCTTTCAGACGGTGTTCTGCACTGCCGAGGCGCATATCCACGAAGACGAATGCAATGCGCCTGAATTCTATACCGGTGGCGCGAAACTGACGCTGGTCGATAGCCATGACGCTCGGATGGAGCTGGACGCCTTGGAACAGGCGATTGCGGCCCTTGGCGGGGGAAATGTGCACGTCCCGCAGCCCGGCACGCTGTCGATCACACAAGTCACCGAACGCGGCACGCTTTACACGCTGGATCAGATCAAGGCGCTGACTTCGGTCGCCAAAGCGCATGGGCTTGGCGTTCATTTGGACGGCGCGCGCTTTGCCAATGCACTTGTTGCGTTGGATATATCTCCAGCAGACATGACATGGCGGGCAGGCGTCGATGCGGTCAGCTTTGGCGGCACCAAGAACGGATTGATGGGCGTCGAGGCGGCGGTGATCTTTGACCCTGCGAAGGCCTGGGAGTTCGAGCTTCGGCGCAAACGCGGCGGGCATTTATTCTCGAAAAACCGCTTCCTTGCCGCCCAGATGGCAGCCTATCTGTCGGATGACCTCTGGCTTGATATGGCGCGCGCCGCCAATACCGCCGGGCAGAAATTGGCCAGCGACTTGCGCGAGATACCGCAGGTGTCCTTCCCGTTTCAGCCTGACGCCAACATGTTGTTCCCGGAGTTTCCGCGCAGCACGCACCGCAGGCTGCAAAGCGCCGGGGCGTTGTATTACATGAACGGCAGTCTCGATGGCCCAGACGATGATATGGTCCCGTCCCGGCTGGTTGCAGACTGGTCCTGCCCCGACGATCACATCCGCCAATTCGTTGATCTGGTCCGGGGATAGCCGCCTGATATGGTATGACAAACCGATCAGGTGCATGATGATACCATGAAACGTTTGCTCGCCCTCGCCCTGCTTTTGCTGCTCGCCGCCTGTGCGACGCTGTCCGAAAATGAATGTCGCGCTGGCGACTGGTACCAGATTGGCCGCGAAGACGGCGCCAATGGTCGCAAGATCACTTTCATCCAGCAACACGCCAAAGCCTGTCGGGACTTCGGGATCAAACCGGTCGCCTCGGAATGGCGCAAAGGCCGCGAAGACGGGTTGAAGCAGTATTGCACGCCCGAGAACGCTTATCGCGTCGGCACTCGTGGCAGCCATCTATCACCGGTCTGTCCTGCCGAGGGACTTGCGCGGCTGGAACGTGCGAACGCTCAAGGGCTCCGATACAACCGGATTGAGCAGGAAATATCCGAGTTGCAGCGGGAAATCTCGGCGCTGAACGCCGAAATCGCGCGCCTTCCACCGGGCGATCCATCACGCAGCAGCCTGATCTCGGAACGCAGTTTCCTGCGGCTTGAACTTCTGTCCCTTAGGACCGAGCGCAATCGGTATCGTCGTTTCTAAGGATGGTACGGGCGGCCGGACTTGAACCGGCACGGGCTTTCGCCCCAAAGATTTTAAGTCTCATGCGTCTACCATTCCGCCACGCCCGCATGTGCCGTTGCATAAGGCAAACCCTTTGCCAAGGGCAAGTGTTGGCGCGCGGAACTTGCCGTAGATTAGCGTGGTTGCACGTCGCACCAACCTGCCTGAAAAGGACCCTGTGACCTTTGATGCGATCATATTGGGGGCTGGCGGGGCTGGTTTGCTGGCAGCTGCAACGGCGGGGCAAGCCGGCGCACGGGTTTTGCTGCTAGATCATGCCCAGAAGGCGGGCAAGAAAATCCTGATTTCTGGTGGTGGTCGCTGCAATTTCACCAACACCGGGATAGAGGCAGGCTGTTTCCTGTCGGAGAACCCACATTTCGCCAAATCCGCGCTAAGTCGCTATACTCAATGGAATTTTCTTGCCCTCCTTGAAAGCTATGGAATTGCATGGCACGAGAAAACGCTGGGGCAATTGTTCTGCGATGGCTCGGCCCGTCAAGTCGTGGCCATGCTGCTGGAGGAATGCGCCAAGGGACAGGTCGAGGTTCGGCTCTCCACGGAAATTGGCGAAATTGCCCACCGCGACGGGCTCTTTCATGTGGCAGGAGCCTCGGCCCCTAATCTGGTCATTGCCACGGGCGGTCCATCCATCCCGAAAATGGGCGCGACAGGCATTGCCTATGACATTGCGCGGCAATTCGGCCTGAACGTGGTGACGCCCAGACCGGCCCTTGTGCCCTTCACGCTGGGCGATGCGGATCAGGTCTTTAAGGATATCTCAGGCGTTGCTGTACCCGCCATTGCCCACGTGGGCGATGTATCGTTCGAGGAAGCCGCCCTTTTCACCCATCGCGGGTTGTCTGGTCCGTCAGTTTTACAGATCTCGTCCTATTGGTCTGAGGAGCAACCGATTTCGCTGAACATTTTGCCCAATGCCCATGCCGCCCTGAAGCAGGCCAAGGCTCAGATGCCCCGCTCGCATATGAAGGCCGCTTTGGCCGAGCATTTGCCGAAACGGCTGGCCGATGTTCTGCACGACAGGCTTGGCATCGAGAAAGAACTGGCCAACGTGCCGGACAGCGTCTTGGATCAAGCCGCCGACACCCTGACAAATCTGACGTTCCAACCCACAGGCACCGAAGGTTATGCTAAAGCGGAAGTGACCGCAGGTGGCATCGACACCGACGCTTTGTCGTCAAAGACCATGGAGGCCAAATCGGTGCCGGGCCTCTTTGCAATCGGCGAGGCCGTTGACGTCACCGGCTGGCTTGGCGGATATAACTTTCAGTGGGCGTGGTCTTCGGCCGTTGCCGCCGGCTCTGAAATTGCGCAAAGAACGGCGCGCAACGCACGGAAATAGAACTAAAGTTTCTCGCCGATAGGCTTTTGCAGCAAACCGCGTTCAGGGATCCAAGGGTTCAGCTTCAACGCTTCGCGCAGCACGACTTGCGCCTCTTCCTGTCGCCCCAGCCCCATCAGTGTCAAAGCCTTGCCAGACATGGCGGCAACGTGTTCCGGGTGGCGTTCCAGCGCCAGATCGAGATCGACCAAGGCCTTCGCATAATCTTCGCGCAGAAAACTGACAAAGGCGCGTTGGTTGTAGCCCTCGGCATAGTCCGGGCAATAGTCGACCAGTTTGTTGAACGCATCGAAAGCGTCCACAAAGTTGAAGCTTTCGCGGGCGCGCATGCCCCGGTCGAGCAAGGCCTGTGACGGCTCATCCGGCGCTGTGGCCCAAAGCGCCCACAATTTGCCCGAGATTGCTCTGCCGTCGCGCTCGTTGGTCAACTGGCGCGATTGCGCCAAAAGATCGCTTTGCGCCTGAGCGATGTCCGGCGATGGCGGACATTCGGCGGATGCCATGCTGGCAGCAAAGGTCAGAATAAATGCGATTTTCATGCCTCCTATGGTGACGCCTTTCGGCGATCCGTCAAGTCATCCCATCGGAAGCCTTGACGCGGCGCAGCGAAAAGGGTCCGTTGCAATCCATGTTTCCGTTTCGCGATCACAACCCCTCCGAGCGTACGCCCTATGTCACATGGATGATTTTGGCGCTAAATATCTCGATTTTCGCGATTTATACCATCATGTTCCCGGATGAGCGGTTGTTGCAGCGCTTTTACCTCGATTGGGGGCTTGTTCCGGCAAATGCCAGTCCGGCAACGTTTTTGACGTCGATGTTTCTGCATGGCGGGATCATGCATCTGGCGGGTAATATGCTGTTTCTCTGGGTCTTTGGCGACAATATGGAAGACCAGATGGGGCACATGGGCTTTCTGCTGTTCTATATTATGGGCGGGCTTGCTGCGGCGACGGCTCAGTTTGTGGCTGACCCTTCCAGCCAGATCCCCATGATTGGCGCATCAGGTGCTATCGCCGGCGTTATGGGCGGATATTTATTGATGTTCCCCAAAGCGCGGGTCGATATTCTGATTATCCTGATCATCATTTTCCGGATCATCCCGGTGCCCGCATACATCGTGTTGGGCGCTTGGTTTGGGATCCAACTGTTTCAGGGGACGATGACACCCACCGATCAGGGCGGCGTAGCCTATTGGGCCCATGCGGGCGGGTTTGCGGCAGGATTGATGATGACCTTTCCCCTTTGGCAGAAACGCGGCGGGACGGCATTTTGGCGCCGCACCGAAGGGCATCCACCGCACCCTGAAGCAAAATATAAGTTGGTGCCTACAACGGTGCCCAAGGTGCGCAGGCGGCGCTGACCGCCAAACGTTATGATCAATTCGAAAGACGGGACACGCGGCGGACCGGTATCTTAGGGATGCCGAATACCCAGCCCAACCGATGCAAGTGTCAGCCTCTTGCGAAAATCGCTTTGTCCCACTCTGCCATCAGCAACGCGCGTCGGATCTCGCCCGATCTGCCGCAAAAGACGCCGTGTTTGCCAGCCTTCGAACAAGGCAGCGCGCGCTTTTTGCGGGACGGCATCGCGCAACTCGCTTTGTGTCGGCAATTGTTCCAAAGCTGTTTCGACCATTTGTGAAACTGCCGCAGCGCGCCCATCGACAAGCGGCACCCTGCCCCGCGCTTCCAGTTCCGGCACGGCTGACAGAAAACGCACCAACGCCGTTGCAGCCCCAAACTTGCGCACGACGTACTGAGCACTTTCCGGGGCCCCAAGCGACCGGGCCGCAACCCACATCAACCACCCCCCGGTGCTCGCAAGATAGTCCTTAAAGTGTACCTCGTCCTCGAACGCATCCTTATAAAGATCCCAACGCCGCGCCGCGATCAGCGTGTCCAACCTGAAGGCAATGCTTTGGTCCAAGACCTCGCTTAGCGGCGTTGTTACCTCGTGTTTTCGAACCTTTTGACCAGTGGAGATCTCGGTTACCGCATCGCGCCACCACTGAAGCCGCATCTCGCCGATCATTGGCTCGGACGTGACCCAAGGGGCACGCGCCACCTCGACGTTGAAGGCATAAAGCGGGAATAGCACGCGCCGCGCCGCAACGGGTGCAGCCATCGCGGCGGCAAAGCGGTCGGGGTCACCCTTGGCGGTGATATCGGCGCAGGCTTGCAGGGTCATGCCGGGCGTACCACGGACAAGACATAGCCAAATTGCCTGTGGTACGTCCGCCAAAGCGCAATCTCGGCGGCAGCTTCGTCAATGGCGGCTTGAAGTTCGGGATCATCGGTTGGGGCCAGTTCCTCAAGCCGGGCTTCCATGGGTGTGTAATAGGCTTCCCACGACGATATCGGCAGAACACGGCGACCGTGCATGCTGAACCCCAACGACGCGATCCGTTGTTGATGTTCCACATGTCCCATAATCCAAGGCGCTTCGGCTTCGACTGCTTCGCGCATTTCCGGATCGCGGCGGGTCGATATATATACCATGTCTGAAAAGATGATCGCGCCGCTCGGTGCCAGCTTTTCGGCCAGCAGCGGCAGACCTTCTTCCAGCCCTAGAAAGTAGACAGCACCTGCGCTCCAGATCAGATCGAAGGGGCTGGTTGCTACGCGCATGTCGGCGGTTTCAGCTGTGACGCGCGGATCATCTTTCCAAGCGTTCTTGACCCGTTCGACAAAGGGCGCATGAGTGTCGGTGGCCAGCACATGTCCATCCGGCGCATGGGCCAGAAGACCTTCGATATCAGCCCCGGGCCCGCAGCCAGCGTCCAATATCCGGGCGTTCCTGGGCAATGTCACCCGCTTCAGCGCCCAGTCCAGATCGGCCCGCGATCCCGGTCCTTCGCGCGGCAAGTCGCGGTGGACCGTAAAGAAGGCTTCGTGCGGGGTCATTCCGCCGCGCGTGCCGGGGCTGCCCCGCGGGCAAGTTTCCAGTTGATCGCATCGACCAGGGCCTGAAAGGACGCATCCACGATATTGGGCGAAACACCGACCGTGGCCCAAGCGCGCCCGGTGTCATCAGCAAAATCGATGATCACGCGGGTGACAGCCTCGGTGCCACCTTGGGTGATGCGCACCTTGAAGTCGGTCAGACGCATGTCCTCGATCCGCGCCTGATGCGGCCCCAGATCGGATTTCAGCGCCTGCCACAAAGCGTTGACCGGGCCGTCGTCCTGAATGTCCTGCGCATGTTCGTTCTTGAAATAGCTTGTGACCGAGCCATCGCGGGTCGACAACGTCACCACGGCTTCGGATTCGACCACAATCTCGCCCTTGGCATTGCGACGGCGTTCGGAAATCACGCGGTAGCGTTCGACCTCGAAAAAGTCTGACACGGTGCCCAGCTCGCGCCGCGCCAGCAGTTCGAAGCTGGCCTGCGCGCTGTCATAGGCGAAACCTTCGTCTTCCTTGCGCTTCACCTCGTCAAGGATACGCGCCAAGGCCGGGTCACCCTTTTCGACGCTGACACCCATTTCGGACAACCGCTCGATCAGGTTCGACTGACCGGCCTGGTTCGACATCGGCACGATGCGGACGTTGCCCACGGTTTCGGGCGGAATGTGCTCATAGGTCGTGGGGTTTTTGACGATGGCGCTGGCGTGCAGGCCCGCCTTGTGGGCAAAGGCCGAGGATCCGACATAAGGCGCGCTTCGCAGCGGCACCCGGTTCAGAATATCGTCCAACATCCGGCTGGTCCGCGTCAGATCGGCCAGTCCTTCGGCATTGACGCCGATGCTATAGCGGCTCGCATAGGGCTCTTTCAGCAGCAGCGTCGGGATCAGCGTCGTCAGGTTGGCATTGCCGCAGCGCTCGCCCAAACCGTTCAGCGTGCCTTGTATCTGACGCGCCCCTGCATCGACGGCGGCAAGCGAGCCTGCAACCGCGTTGCCGGTGTCGTCGTGCGTGTGAATGCCAAGGCTGGTGCCGGGGATGCCGGATTGGATGGCGGCTGCAGTGATCTCGCCAATCTCATGCGGCAGCGTGCCGCCGTTGGTGTCGCAAAGCACCACCCACCGGGCACCGGCGTCATGGGCAGCCGTCAGGCAATCCAGCGCATAATCCGGGTTGGACTTATAGCCGTCAAAGAAATGCTCGGCGTCGAACAGCGCCTCGCGGCCTTTGGCGACCAGATGTGCGATGCTTTCGCGAATATTGGTCAGGTTTTCGTCCAGCGAGATGTTCAGCGCCGTATCAACGTGGAAATCATGCGTCTTGCCCACAAGACAGACGGCGGGCGTATTGGCGTTGAGGACGGCGGCCAGCACCTCGTCATTGTCAGCGCTGCGCCCTGCCCGTTTGGTCATACCGAAGGCCGTGAAGGTGGCGCGGGTCTGCGGGCGGCTTTCAAAGAAAGCGCTGTCGGTCGGGTTCGCCCCGGGCCAGCCGCCTTCGATATAGTCAAGGCCAAGCGCGTCGAGAGCATGGGCGATCTGCGTCTTTTCGTCCGAGTTGAACTGCACGCCTTGGGTCTGCTGCCCGTCGCGCAACGTGGTGTCGAACAAGCTGAGAGGTTCACGGGTCATGTTGCATGCTCCGAGGGTCGAACGGAGGGCATCGCCCGAACCGAGGGGTGGGCGAGAAGCGCCCGCCCCGTGGGGGCGGTTCGGGCGCTGCCCGGCGTTGCCGCCGGGCGTGGTATGGAGGCGAAGTGCTTCATTTCAAGGCCTCCAGCTTGGCTGGATCAAGCTGCGCATCTGGCGCAAGCCCGGCCTGAGGTCCCGATGCGGTCGCCCGGACGGTCACGCCCATATCTTCCAATGCGCCTTTAAGCTGATCCGCGGCTGCATAGTCTTTGTCATCCCGAAGATCCTGCCAGCGTCGCAGCACATCGCTCAGAAGCGATTGCGCAGCTTGTGGGTTGCGATCATCAGCCCCCGACAGACCAACGAAAGTCTCAACTTCGCCCCGGAACCAGTCGACATCTTCTGCCTTCGGGAACCCCAAAAGCAGCATCGCCGCCTTGAAGTAAGGCGCGCTTAGGCTCTCCATTTCGGTCAAGGCCAAGTGCGTGTTCAGATCATCGCTTAGCGACGTAACCACACGGTTCGGAACAACGCTCGCAGGCTCGACGCCGTCCGTTTTGCTGAACCATTTCACAAGCCGCTTGCGCGCTTCGTCCCGCTTCCGCGCGGTCCAGTCCATCGGCTTACGATAATGCGTGCTTAGAAACACAAACCGGATCACCTCGCCCGGCACGCCCTGATCCAGCAGATCGCGCACAGTGAAGAAGTTGCCCAAGGACTTGGACATCTTCTTGCCCTCGACCTGCAACATCTCGTTGTGCATCCAGACCTTGGCAAAGCCGTGGCCCATGCATTTCGACTGGGCGATCTCGTTTTCGTGGTGCGGGAATGTCAGGTCATTGCCGCCGCCGTGAATGTCGAATGTCTCGCCCAGCAGTTCGAACGCCATCGCCGAGCACTCGATATGCCAGCCCGGACGCCCGCGGCCCCATGGGCTGTCCCAACCGGGTGTCTCGGCATCCGAAGGCTTCCACAGCACGAAATCCATCGGGTCTTCTTTATACGGTGCGACCTCGACCCGGGCACCGGCGATCATGTCATCAACAGACCGGCCCGAAAGCGCGCCGTATTCCGCATAAGACCGCACGCGGAACAGCACATGGCCCTCCGCTTCATAGGCGTGGCCCTTTTCAATCAGCCCTTGCGGTCATCGTGACCATCTGATCGATCCAGTCGGTGGCGCGCGGCATCTGATTTGGCTCAAGCGCGCCGATGGCCGCCATGTCTTCCAGATACCAGCCCGTCGTCTCGTCCGTGATCTCGCGTATCGGACGCCCTTCCTCCGCCGCCCGCGCGTTGATCTTGTCGTCAACGTCGGTGAAGTTCCGCACGTAAGTCACGCAATCCGCACCATAAACATGCCGGAGGACCCGATAGAGCGTGTCGAACACAATCACAGGCCGCGCGTTGCCGATATGCGCGCGGTCGTAAACCGTGGGCCCACAGACATACATCCGCACGTTTTGCGGGTCGATGGGCGTGAACAGCTCTTTGCGGCGGGTGGCTGTGTTGTACAGCTGGATATCGGTCATAGGTCTTCCTTCGGGCGAACGTGTCCCGCGCGGGTTCTAGCTTGGTCATAAGTTGAAAGAAAGGGACCGGCCCGCGCGACAGATGTCAGCGGGTAATGCAGCAAATAATGATCATGCTCCGGTTCATAAACGCTGGAATAGCGCGGTTCGCCTTGTTTTGGAAGCCTTTTGTCGCACCGCAGGCACGCAAACCTAGTCAGGCACGGTGAAAATCTGGCCCGGATAGATCAGATCAGGGTCGCGGATACGGTCGATATTGGCTTCGAACACGCGCACATAGGAAAATCCCTCGCCGTATTTCGCGTCAGCAATGCCCCAAAGCGTGTTGCCCGGTTGCACTGTGATCAACGACACCGGTGCGATCCGAGCCTCGCCGCCGCGCAGATCCAACGCCTGAATAGCCTCGACGGCTTCGCGGCGGAACGGCGTTTCGGCCCGCGAGATCACCTCGCCCGAGGCGCTGAGTTCATCAACGCGGAGCGTGTATGTGCCCGTGTCGACTTCAGGTAAATCGGCCTGCCACTGACCGTTGGGGCCAATCTCGGCGTCGATCAATTGTTCGTTGTTCAGATAGACACGGATGCTTGAGGAACCCGTTGCGCGCCCTGACAAAGCAACCTCGCCCGCCGGATCATATGTGATCGCGTCGATCGAGACGTTGGTCATCGCTTCCGGCTGATCGCCCGAGTTCTGCAGGACCTTGATGCCCGTTTCATCCGCCAGAAGGACGGTTGGCGCGGCTGGCGTAGGGGGATCCTGAACGGGCGCGGCAAGTTGAGGTGTCTCGACAGCAGCGGTTTCGGTGCCGGGGTCAACCACGCTTGAGTTTATGGCTGGGGCGGCCGAGTGGCGGTGACGAGGGGCTTCGGCGGCAACTGCAGGGGTTTCGGTCGCGGCGACTTCCTCGGCAGGCTCCGCCTCGGAAAGCACTTCTGGTTCTTCCGTTGGCGCTTCGGCCACTTCCACGACCGGAACTGGAGCCAGAATGACAGATGCGGGCGCTTCCACGGTCGTGCCGTCCGCCCATGTTTCCGTGATGGTCAGAACGCGGGGATAATCCGACGCGCCCAGTTCAGCAAAGATCACAAAGGCACCGCTTTGATCGGAAGCCGATTTGGTGATCGGATCGCCGTTCATGAACAATTCGATTTCCGCGCCGGGCACCGCACGCCCTGCGATCAGGGTCGAGCCGCCGGGTTCTACGCGGACGATATCAAACTCGGCTTTGCTGGTGGGCGGGGCTTCGTTGACGTCCTCGGTGACGGTGGTTTCATCTTGGGTCGTTGTGGTGGGTTCCGCAGTTTCCGCTTCAACCGTTTCGGGTGTCGGCGCGGGAGCTTCAACTACGGCAGTTTCGGCTGGCGTTTTAGTTTCAGCCGTTTCCGCAGCTTCTGTTTCAGTGGTTGCCGTCTCGGCTTGCACGGTCTCGGTCTCGGCTGGCACTTCGGCTTCTGGTTCAGAGATCAGTTCTTCTTCCGGAGCGGGTGTGACTTCCTCAGCAGGCGATGTCTCGGCTGGGGCTGCGGGGACAGTCTCGGGGGCCACAACAGCGACCTCTTCCTCGACAGCTTCCATAGCGGGGGCTTCTGCCGTTTCTGTCGGTGTTTCGGCGACAACTTCTTCTGCGACTGCCTGTTCAACAGGCGCAGTCTTGCTCTCAACAGCTTCCGCCTCGGTCGGAACAACGGCTGTTTGCACTGCACCGGCACCGGGTTCGACCACCATGGGCGCTGGTTTCCAGAACGCCCAATATGCCAAGAACGGCGCCGCTGCGATGGCGACGGCGATGGCACCTCTCCACATTGGCTTCACGGTACGTTTACTCCCCCAAATCAGGACGTGTCCCTCATCCTACACCCCCAACAGAACCGAAGTTCGACCACAGGCGCTTGCTGGACATTATCAACACCGGTAACAGGGGTCAAAACCCCATTCCAGCGAGGCGTCAATGTCCAATCCCCAGTTTTCCATTTGTGTTTATTGCGGCGCACGTCCCGGCACTGATCCGGCATACAAGGCGGCGGGGCTGGATTTAGGTACAGCCATCGCCGAAAACGGCTGGCGGCTGGTCTACGGCGCAGGCGATGTGGGCATCATGGGCGCGGTTGCCAAGGCCGCCGCAGAAGGTGGTGCCGCGACATTGGGCGTGATCCCCACGCATCTTTTGGCAGCCGAGGCCCCGCGTGGCGTGTTTGACGGCGACAGGGTCATCACCGAAACGATGCACGAGCGCAAAAAGGTGATGTTCATGAACGCAGATGCCGTTGCCGTTCTGCCGGGCGGTGCGGGATCGCTGGACGAATTCTTCGAGGTTCTGACATGGGCACAGCTTGGGTTGCATGCCAAGCCGATCTATCTGGTCGACATTCAGGGCTACTGGCAGCCGCTGGTGGCCCTTCTGGACCACGTTGTTGCCCAAGGTTTTGCGGACCCAAGCGTCAAGGCGCTGGTTCAGGTCACCCCTTCGGTCGAAGCTTTGGTGACAGGCTTGCGCACCGCCGCCAGCGACGCCCAGCTGTAAAGCGCCAGCGCCGCCCAGATCATCGGAAACGCAATCGCGTGCCAAACCGTCATTGGTTCGCCCACGATGAAAAGAGCGACAAGAAACTGAAGCGTCGGGTTCCAATAGTTCAGCACGCCCAATGTCGCCAAGTGAACGCGTTGCGCGGCATAGGAAAACAGCACCATGGGGATGGCGGTCATTGGCCCGCTTAACATCAGCAACACCAGTGTGCCGTCGAAATGCAGCGGTGTTTCTGTGAAGAAGACCAGCCATACAAGCATAACCGGCGACATCAGCAAAACCTCGGTGGTCACCGAAACCGAGCTTTCCGCATGTATGGTCTTTTTCAGCGCCCCATATGTCGCAAACGTCACGGCCAAGACAAGGCTGATCCAGGGGGGTGTGCCCAAACCAAACGTCAGTATCAGCACGGCCAGTGCCGCAAGCATTATGGCGGCCCATTTGCGCGCCGAAAGATGTTCGCGGAAGACCACAAGCCCGATCAGCACGGTGATCAGTGGCGCGATGTAGTAGCCAAGGCTCGATTCCGACAGTTTGTCGATGAAGATCGCATAGATGAACAGGAACCAGTTGACCGAGATTGCCAGGGTTGCAAAGACCACCCGCCCGATCTGCCTGCGGTCTGTCACCAGATCTCGCACCTCGCCCAACCGGTTTTGTGCGGCAAGGATCAGCGAGAAGAACACCAGCGACCAAAGCATCCGGTGGATCATCACGTCGAAGGCGGGCACATGGGTCAAAAGGCGATAGAACAGCGGCGCAAAGCCCCAGATGGTGCAGGCCGCTATTATGGCGATGACACCCTTTCGGGCCCGTGCTGCTTCGCTTTCTTCCATTCCGCCAGATGGACGCGGCGTGGGTGGGCCGTCAAGCGGTCAGTTGACCCGGTTCGCTTTAACGGTACAGCCGGTGGATAGGGTGCTGGAATAAGGCCGCCCGCTTTGTGACAGGGTGCCCGTTTCGGTGGCCTGCCCACCCGGCCAGCGCACCGATGTTGTGAATTGCCGACCCGTCATTCGTGTGCTCAATGTTCCTCGTGTGCCTAAAGAATCCTGCCAGGTGCCGGAAAAACTGTTGGGGCCGGTTTGGCGATAGCATGTCGTTCCGGTCGTTGTGATGAACAGCGGGCATTTGGCAACAAAACTCCACGATCCGGCGAGCGAGACGCCTGTCGGCACTTGCGGTGCGGGGGCGGCGACCACTGTCGGACAGCGCTTGGTTTCGGATTTCAGCGCTGACAAGGCCTTTTGCGATCCCAGATCACCGGCAGACAGCCTCGCCCCGCTGGCTGTCAGGAAGGCTGCGAAAGCGGAACGCGTCCTTCTTCCGGCAACCCCGTCGGCCCCGCCTGCATTACAGCCAAGGCGGTTCAATTCGGTCTGCGTCGCCCGCATTATGGCACGGGCGTCGCTGACCAAAGGCGCTGGTGCCGGGTCCGGCTTCGGTGCTTCGGGCTCGGCGGCGGGTTCCCCCAAAGCGGCCAGCATATCGCGGGCGACCGAGACAACGAATTGGTCGGGATGATTGGCGTAGGTCTCGATGAACCGGGTGAAGGCAGCCTCATTGCCCAGACCCCGCGCCAGATCGAAATCGGCGCGGATATTGCCCGCGGCCTGTGGTGCCAGTTGAGGGGGCGTAGGCTTGGGCTCTGCCGAGCGGACACTGGCAGGGTTGATATAGAAATCTCCCAAAAGCTCGTCGTAATAGGCCGGGAACTGTTGGTGGTTCAGGCTTTTCGCCAGATCGCGGACCTCTTCGCGCAGATCAAAGATCATATCACGCAATTCCAGCCCCTCCTGTTCAAGCTTGGGCAGCAAGGCGCGGGTAAACACCGAATTGCGGTTCGTATCGCTGTCGCTCAGCCGGTCCAGCGCCTGTTGCCCCGCCCCTGCCGAGAACATCACAAAGGTGCCCTCGGGCGCTGCGATCCGCGCAAGCCCCCGCGTGCCACCGATTGAGCGGCCATTCTTCGCATTGAACGGGTTGTCACGGCAGGCATCGACGATGGCCAGCGTGGTGCGCGCACCCGTGCCTCGTATCCGCTGAAGCAACCCTGAAAGCGGGATCGACTTGGATCGGATAAACCCTTCGGACACCCCGTCAGGTGCGGCGATGTCGGTGGGCAAAAGATAATTCTCGCCGTCGATTTCAACGCCGTGGCCTGCATAGAACACAAAGGCCGTGTCGCCCGGTTCCAACGCCCCGGTAAACCGCGAAATTGCCAGATTGGTCTCGCGCCGATCCACGTTCGTACTGAGGATCGTCTGATAGCCCGCAGCCTCCATCTTGGCGGCCACGGCCTCGGCGTCGGCAACGGCCTTTTGCAAAGGAGCCACCTCAGCATAGGCGTTATTGCCGATGATCAAAGCCACACGCTTTTCGGACAAAGCAAGGCTCGGTAGAACGACCAGAAAGGCGACAAGAAAGCGAAGCATCAGAGCATCCCGGGCTATTGCAGTCACTGCAAATGCAGTCGCCAAAGTGGCGAAGCTTCACGGTGTCGCATTGGATGCGATACCGCCCGGGCGCGGCCCAGATCGACGCTCAACTTGTTAAATTTAATGCAATTTATCCACACATCAGCGACGCGCTTCGGCAATCATTAACGCGCCATGGGTCTGATGCGCCCGCCATGCCATTAGATTTATCAGTCACCACAGGCGCGTCAGCCTATGCCAACCCTGCCGAAGCAGTGTCGGATCAGTTGTTTGGCGCGCGCTATTTCAGCTATCGCAACATCGATCGGTTTCTGGACCAGATCGAAGACGCCAATATCGGGCTGATCGTCTGGCCCGGCGGCACTTTGGCCGAAGATCGCGATGACCGTTACGGCTTTGACTTTGACGGGCTTCAGAACCCGGCGAACAACAAACCCGCCCTTGATGAGATGATGGAAATCGCGATTGAAAAGGATGCGTCCCTTTCCGTCATCCTGCCAACGGCGCGCTATACCAACGATCTGGCCAGCCTTCAGGCCGATCTGTCAGGCTTCCTAGCCCAGCTTCTGGCGGGCGATTACGGCCCTCTGCCCGATGAGATGATCTTTGAGGTCGGCAGCGAATACTACGCCAACTTCTCTGGCGGTGCGGCGTCGAAAGCCGCACAATACGGCGCGGTAGCAGACGTCATGATCACCGAAATTGCGGCTGCCCTGCTGGATCCAGCCATCAACCTGATCGGGGCGGACATCAAGATCGCGGCTCAGGCGGGCAAGACACTGGCGGAAGACGTCGAAATTCGCGATGCTCTGTCCGAATTTGCGACCGATAATGTCGATACGCTGATCCACCACCGCTTTGCCTATCAGCCGCAGGGGATCGACCCGCGCATTGCCGAATTGCACGACATTCTCGATGCTTGGGGCGCTGAAACCGACGAAGATCCGGACCTGTTCGTTTCCGCATGGAACACGGTCACACTGACCCGCAACGGGGTGCTGAACGACTATATCGAGTACCAAGCCACGCAGGGCGTCATCGTCGATGCCGGGGATGTCGATCTGGACGGACGCACGACGACCGAGTTCGAGACCTTCTGGCAGGATGAATTGGACGAGGTCGCTTATGGCCAGGAACACGCGGCCTATATTCTGGAAAGCTTCGCCAGCTATGCTGAAGCAGGCGCAGATGCGGCCTCGCTTTACGGGGTCGACTTGATCCATCCGGGCCGGGTCAGTTGGCAGGAAAACGGCGTGGGCTACGACTTCGTCGGCGCCGAAATGCTGGAAATGATCTATGAAAGCGTGGGCGGCACCTATGTGCTGGCGTCCGACGGCGACTATGACACGAACGCGCTGGCCACCACCTATGGCTTTGAAAACGAGCACAAGCTGATCCTGTTCATCGCCGCGGGTGAAACGGCACCGGGCGAGGTTTGCCTGACACTCGACGGGTTTGGCGACGTTTACAACCAAGTCTGGGCCGAACGCCTGACGGGCGAGGTCCCCAGCGACTGGAAAAGCATCTTTGGCATTCCCGATAACGCAGGCGTTGATGAGACCCCCGAGGGGGAAACCTATGCCATCGGCGTCCGCGAAGCCGTGACACCTGATACATCCCAAGGCGCGCTGACTTTCTCGCTTGAGACCCCGCACGAGGTGATCCGGCTGGCTTTCGCCAAAACCGCCGCCGGAGCGCACGAAATTGCAGGTTGGACCGACGGCCAGGCAACCGACCTTTCCATTCTTGGTGAAGACGGCATCCCGCCGGTCCTTCCCGATTGCCTGTCGCCCAAGGGATGCCACACACAGGATGACGACGCCGAGGCTTTCGATGACGTTGCGATGGTGGCTGACGCCGTCTCGTCGGGCGCAAGCATCGGGTTGCTGTTTATGTTGATGCTTCTACTTTAGCGGGCGCCAACAGGCGGAAAATGCCCGGCAAATTCCCGACGGACCCATTGACTTTCTGAAGCTTGATGGCACGACTGGCGCCAGGAGGCGGCCAGCGTATGATACGACTGATTTTGGCAGCTGCATTGGCAGCATTCTTGGCAACGCCAGCAGTCACACAAGAGACGCCCCGTGGCGATATACGAAGTGCTGCACGTGCGGCTCTTCAATCCGGAGACCTGCGCAGGGCTGATGCGTTATCGTCGATCCTTCTGTCACAAAACCCAGACGACGCTGACGCCCTTCTGATCCGGTCCATTGTCGCGCGCGCGACCGGGCAAACCGATATTGTCGCCACATCGGCCGCTGCTGCCTATCGCGCAGCCGAAACGGATAGCCAACGATTTGACGCCGCCATGCTGGCCGGCGAAGCCGCTGCGCGTCAGGAACGCCTCACATCCGCCCAGATCTGGCTGCGCCGCGCCGATCAGTATGCGCCGGAACAAGCCAAAGAAACGGTGGCGCAGGCCTTCCGGCAGGTCTCGGCCCGAAATCCGCTGGCTGTCCGGCTTAGTTTCGGCATCACGCCGTCAAGCAATGTCAACAACGGGGCCGAAACGACCACCATCGAAATCGGCGGATTGCCGTTTACTCTTGCCGATGACGACCAAGAGCTTGGCGGGTACGAGGCCACCGCAGGTGTTTCGCTCAGCTATCGGCTATCTTCCAGCCAAACCCAGCAAACGCTCGCGCTGGCCGATATTTTCGGCAAAAAGGTCTGGCTGAATTCCAAGGCCAAAGAAGACGCCCCCGGCGTCGATGGCTCGGACTTTGACTATGCAGCGATCGTGCTTGGGTTTCGTCACAGCCGCCTTATCTGGCCCGACCTTGGGCCAACGCATCTGACAGCACTTGTCGGTCAAAGCTGGCGCGGGGGAGCAAAGGAAGCAACCTGGCGCGAGCTTCAGGCGCTTCAGGTTGTTTCGCAAAGCCAAACCAGTTCCCTTCGCTTTGGCATCACGGTGCGAGACGAAGACCGCACGAACGAGCCTATAAACGCCTCCCAAGCGCTTGGCCTCTCTGCCAGTTGGTCCAGGAAACAGAATTCGGGCGGCGTTCTGTCATTGGGTGCTTCGGTGAAATCGACGTGGTCTGACAGCGCCACGGTCGACAATCTGGCACTTGGCCTGTCCGCCGCTCAAAGCCTGCCCGATTGGGGGGCGATCCGCCCGAGCATTTCGGTTCAGGCCGAAACACGCGACTATCGCAAATGGTTAACAACGCCCGGGGGGCGGCGCGACAACAGCCTTGCCCTGCGATTTGACGTGGTCTGGCCCGGGACGTCATACTATGGGTTTTCGCCCAAAGCTTCGCTTAGCGCGCGGCGCGTTTTCTCGGATGTTGATATCTATGACCGCACCAGCCTGTCGCTTGGGTTGACTGTCGTCTCGCGGTTTTGATTAGCAGATTTGAAATACCTCTGAGCATCAAAAGCAAAAGGCGCGCTGCAAGTCGCAACGCGCCCTTGATCTCAATTCACCAGCGGATCACATCCGGCTGGCGACGTTTTCCCAGTTCACCAGATTATCAAGGAAGTTCGTCAGGTAAGCCGGCCGCTTGTTGCGGAAGTCGATGTAATAGGAATGCTCCCACACATCGCAGCCCAGAAGCGCTGTCTGACCAAAGCAAAGCGGGTTCACGCCGTTTTCCGTCTTGGTCACCGCCAGCGAGCCATCGGCGTTTTTCACCAGCCAAGCCCAGCCGGAGCCGAACTGACCGGCACCAGCGGCCGAAAACTGCGACTTGAACTCGTCAACCGAACCGAAGCTTTCGGTCAGCGCGGTTTCCACTCGCCCGGCATGCCCGCAGTCGCCCGGACCCATCATCTCCCAGAACTGGTTGTGGTTCCAAAGCTGGCTGATGTTGTTGAAGATACCGTTCTGAGCCACGGCGCCGCTGTCATAAGTGCCGGTGATGATCTCTTCCAGCGACTTGCCGTCCCACTCGGTGCCAGCAATCAGCTTGTTGCCGTTGTCGACATAAGCCTTGTGGTGAAGATCGTGGTGAAATTCGAGCGTCTCGGCGCTCATGCCTTTTGCGGCCAAAGCGTCATGTGCGTATGGAAGATCAGGAAGTTCAAAAGCCATGGGTGGAGCCCCTTAAAGTTAATTGCGTCCCGCCTTAACTGCGGCGCAACACCGCCCGGGTCAAGCTGGGGCGCGAAATTTCTTTGCCCCCTGTAAGGGCTGCGGGTCGTCTTTGGCGTCTCGGACATGCGGAAAATTGCCGATTTCGACAAACACACTTCCTAATGCGGCGTAACGGATTCACTGCCCTTACAGCGCGACCATTGCCAGCTTTTCAGAAATGCTCGACCTCACTGCCTCGCGCGGCGGCGTTGCTTAGCAGTGCGAACACATAGTCTGCGACCGAGCGGAAACAGACCAATTCCAACCGGTCGTCTTCATGGAACCAGATCGCCGCTGGCACCTGCGCCAGACGTGTCCGGCGCATCTCGCCAACCGGCAAAACATTAGGGCGCAGATCGGCGGGTGTCAGTTTGGCCAACACATCACGGATCGCGCTCCCCTCGCCTTCGACCGTGATCGAAGCGCGGGCATCCGAGACATCGACGGCCAGAAAGTGGCTGCTTTCCAGCGTTTTCTCAATGGTCCACACCGCAGACCCTACCTTGTCGTAAGGCAGCAAAATCAGCAGTTCGTCCGGTGACATCCAGCACAGCCCGTTTTCGCCTACACAGCGCGCACCCCGTGCATTCGGAAAATCGAGCCCAGTCACGCCACTGGCCGCATTGCGCAAATCGACCAAATCCAGATCGCCCCGCAGTGTGATCATACCGCGCAAACCATTGTCGCGGATGTTGACCTGACCCGAGAATTCGGCCCCCTTCAGAGCACTGACAGCCTCAGACATTCTGCTTCTCCCCGTCCGGGTCATAGAACACCGGGCCGACGATCTTTGCCTCGACCGCTTCACCTTTGATCATCGGAAAGCGCAGCACTTCGCCCATCCGATCTGGCCCCCGTTCAACCAGCCCCATCGCAATGCCGCGGACCAGGGTGGGCGAGAAATAGGACGAGGTCACCCGCCCCTCGGTCTGCCGCTGGCCATTCGCGTTCCTGCCCTCAAGGGCCGCATAAGATCCATCTGGCAAGACCGAGCCATCCAGCGTCTCAAGCCCCACCAGTTTCCAGCGTTTGGGGTCCTGCATATGCGAACGCTCTTGCGCTCGCTTGCCAAGGAAGTCGTCCTTCTTCTTCGAGATCGCCCAATTCAGCCCCAGATCCTGAGGGATCACGGTGCCGTCTGTTTCGTCACCGATCATGATGAACCCCTTTTCGGCCCGAAGCACATGCAGCGCTTCGGTGCCGTAAGGCGTGATGCCGTGGGGATCGCCCGCTTCCATCAAGCGGTTCCAAAGCGTTTGGGCCTGTCCGGCAGGTACAGCAATCTCATAGGACAACTCGCCCGAGAACGAGATCCGGAAGACGCGCACCGGGACATCGCCCAGCGTTCCCTCGGCGTAAGTCATGAACGGAAGGGCCGCTTTCGAGACGTCGAAGCTTGGCGAAAGTGCCTCAAGCACATCCCGCGCCCGTGGGCCTGCCAGACCGATCTGCGCGTATTGCTCGGTGACATTGGCGACATAGACTTTCCAGTCCCACCATTCCGTCTGAAGCCATTCCTCCATCACCGCATGGATGTGATCCGCCCCGCCCGAGGTCGTGTGGCAAAGCCAAGTGTCGTCATCCAGCCGCACCACCACGCCGTCATCGCTTAGAAAACCGTTTTCCGTGCACATCAGGCCATAGCGGCATTTGCCGGGGGCCAGCGTCGACATCATGTTGGTGTAAAGCATGTCAAGGAACCGGCCCGCGTGTGGCCCTTTGACGATCAGCTTGCCAAGGGTCGAGGCATCAAGCAGCCCGACCGCCTGCCTCACGGCAGTTATTTCGCGAATGACGGCCTGTTCCACCGTCTCGTCACCTTCAACAAAGGCATAGGGACGGCGCCAATGGCCGACAGGCTCCCAGTGGGCGCCGTTCGCGTCGTGCCAATCGTGCAGCGGAGTTTTCCGCAGCGGCTGGAACAAGTCGCCCCGCGCCTCGCCTCCGATCACACCCATGGTGATCGGCGTAAAGGGCGGACGGAAGGTGGTGGTTCCAACGCTTGGAATGGGCGCACCCAAAGCATCAGAAAGCACCGCAAGGCCGTTGATATTGCTTAACTTCCCCTGATCGGTCGCCATCCCCAAAGTCGTATAGCGCTTGGCATGCTCTACGCTTTCATAACCCTCGCGCGCAGCCAGTTCGACATCCGTCACCTTCACATCGTTCTGGAAATCGAGCCACGCTTTCGCGCGCAACTTGTACGGCGCATTTTCGGGCATCTTCCAGACCGGCACGGGAAGCTGACGCACCTCATCCTCGGCATGTGGCGGCTGACCGGTGGCCTTGAACCCAAGTACTTCTGCCGCTGCCTGCCCGACACTGTGGGCATCCGCCAGAACCACGCCGGTCGTGATAGCCCCGTTGGCGGCACCTGCGGCGCGGACAAACACCTGCCCATCAGCGCCTTTTGGGGCTTTGTCAGGATCAGGCCGGAAATGTGCTTCGTCGTCGTTCCATACAAGTTTGCCACCCGCATGACTGAACAGATGCACAACCGGAGACCAGCCGCCCGACATGGCAACACAGTCGGCGGCAACCTCTTCGATCACCGTTCCATCGCCCGCCTGTTCACAAATCATCACGGTCTCAACACCGTTCTTGCCCTCGACCCCGGCAATGCCCCGACCTGGTGTTACACGAATGCCCGCCGCACGGGCCTCATCCGCTAAAGGGCCCCGAACTGTTATGCGGGCATCAAGGATCACCGGCACGCTGAGGCCCGCCCGTTTCAGCGCCAAAGCGGTGCGATAGCCGTCATCGTTGTTCGTGACCAAAACTATCTTGTGGCCGGGGGCTACACCATAGTTCACAACATAGTCCCGCACCGCACTGGACAGCATCACGCCGGGCATATCGTTGCCCGCAAAGCTGATCGGACGCTCTATCGCCCCCGTCGCGGTGACGATCTGACGGGCGCGCACTTTCCAAAGCCTGTGGCGCGGCTGCGATGCGTCAGGTGCATGATCCGTCAGGCGTTCATTCAAAAGGACATAGCCGTGGTCATAAACGCCAGCCCCCATGGTCCGCGCGCGTATCCGTACGTTGGGCATAGCCTTCAGATCGGCCAATGTGGCCTCGATCCAATCCGCAGCAGGTTGCCCGTCGATTATGTCGGCGTCCACTGCAGCACGTCCGCCCCAATGTGCAGATTGCTCGACCAGCAAAACCTCGGCGCCGGTGTCGGCCGCCGCTTCAGCCGCCATCAGGCCTGCAATTCCACCACCAATCACAAGCACATCCACAGCGACATTAAAGTACTCGTAATGATCCGCATCACGCCTGCGCGGCGGCTTTCCCAACCCGGCGGACTGGCGGATTATCGGCTCATAGACGTGTTTCCAGAACGCCCGCGGCCAGAGGAACATCTTGTAGTAAAACCCCGCAGGCAAGAACCGTGACAGCTTAGCATTGATCGCGCCGATATCAAATTCGAGGCTGGGCCAGTGGTTCTGACTTTCAGCCTTCAGCCCGTCGAACAATTCGGTCGTGGTGGCCCGCGCGTTGGGCTCAAACGTGCCGTCTTTTCCCAGACCCATCAGCGCGTTCGGCTCTTCCGGCCCCGAGGTCACGATGCCCCGCGGACGGTGATACTTGAAGGATCGCCCGACCAGCGTTTGCCCGCCCGCCAAAAGCGCCGAGGCCAGCGTATCGCCTTTTAAGCCCTCGAACGACTTGCCGTTGAAGGTAAACGTCATGGTCTGCGAACGCTCGATCAGGCGCCCGCCTTCGGACAGACGGTAACTCATGAGAAATCCCTCCAGCGCCAGTCCGGGTGCTTGGCCGAAATCGCCGCACGAATGTCCGCCGGAGGCTCGGTCACCTGAGCGGGATAAGTCCCAAAGACCTCAAGTGTCACGGTGTGACGGGCAGCGTGGAACCACTTGCCGCAGCCGTAAGCGTGGCGCCAGCGTTCAAAGTGGACGCCCTTGGGGTTTTCGCGCTGGAACAGATACTGCTCAAACGCCTCATCAGACGCGCCGGGACCATGCCGCGTCAGATGCGCTTCGCCGCCTGGAGCAAGCTCGGTCTCGTCACAGGCAATCCCGCAATAGGGGCACGTGAGGATCAGCATGAAAGCCCCCCCGGTTGAGGGCGCAAGACGCCAGACACACAAACGGCGGCCACCCGAAGGTCGCCGCCGCAGTTTTGAGGGGTCAAAAAGTAGTTATTCGATGACAGGCGCTGTGGTCGCCGCAGGCGCGTCAATCGTGGTGGTATTCGCTGCTGGTGCTGTCGCGTCGGCTGCAGCGGCTGCTGCACCCTCAACCGTGGTACCCTCACCGCCGCCGGACGAACCAAGCGCGATAAGGGCCACAAAGGCCACAACCACGACAATGGCCCAAATCCAGCCAATGCCCGAGCCGGTTTCATAATCAAGGTACCCGTCACCCTTCTGGCGAGTGTCCTTGTGGGAATAATAGTCTGCCATAGTAAGTCCTCCTCTCTATGAGAAAGACCAAAGCACGCGGCGCGGGGGCTGGCATCACCGTCTGTATCTGTCCACAGATTTGAGCCAAAACCAGCGGATTTGGCCCTTCTGAATGCGCCAAATATGGCCGAAATGGACCCTTCAAAACCAAAACAGATTGTTTCCATTTTTGGGCTTAATCCCGCCGAATTGATGCCTATATGGAAACCGTGGGTAACGAGTGTGTGAAGGGGTTGGGCGGCAAGGTGATCCTTGTCGTCCCGGCTCTTCAAGGAGGGAACATGGACCTTTTGACAGGACTTGGCCCGCTTTTGGCCCTTTTGATCTTTGCCTTTGTTATTGTTTGGCGCGGCATGCGCCGCAAGCCAGACGGATCGCACAACATGGCGCGTGGTGGTGGGCCGAACATACCTGGTTCGGGCGGCTAAACGCTTCTGTTCCATCAATGCGCCACCCCCGCCGCAACGCTTTCATCAATGAACCGTCCTTCGCGGAACCGGTCCAGCCCGAACTCGGCTGTTAGCGGCGAGGCCCCCTTGGCCATCAGTTCGGCAAAGCCCCAGCCTGATCCGGGGATGGCTTTGAACCCGCCTGTGCCCCAGCCGCAGTTGATAAAGCAATTGTCCAGCGGCGTTTTCGACAGAATGGGCGAGCGATCCCCTGTCATATCCACGATCCCGCCCCATTGGCGTAGCATCTTCAGGCGCGAGATCATCGGGAATGTTTCCACCAGCGCGCGCACGGTTTCCTCGATGTGGTGGAATGATCCCCGCTGCGTATAGTTGTTGAACCCGTCCGCCCCGCCGCCAATCACCATTTCGCCCTTGTCAGACTGGCTCATATAGCCGTGCACCGTATTGGCCATCACGACGACATCCATGCAGGGCTTGATCGGCTCAGACACCAGCGCCTGCAACGCCACGCTTTCAATCGGCAGACGAAAGCCCGCCATTTCGGCCACATGGCCCGAATGACCGGCCACGACGATGCCCAGCTTGCCGCAGTCAATTTCGCCCTTGCTGGTGACCACGCCCGTCACCTGCCCGTTTTCGGAGCGCACGGCGGTTACTTCGCATTGCTGGATGATGTCCATGCCCATATCCGAGCATTTGCGCGCATAGCCCCAGGCCACCGCATCATGTCGCGCGGTGCCACCCCGCGCTTGCCACAAAGCGCCCAGCACCGGATAGCGCGGGCCTCGGGTTTCAATGATTGGACAAAGCTCTTTTACACGGTCGGGGCCGATGTATTCTGTCGTGACACCCTGCAGGGCATTGGCATAGGCCGTCCGCTTGTATCCCCGCACCTCGTGTTCCGTCTGGGCCAGCATCATCACACCGCGCGGGCTGAACATGACGTTGTAATTCAGGTCCTGGCTAAGGTCTTCGTACAGCGACCGCGCCTTTTCATAGATCGCCGCCGACGGGTCTTGCAGGTAATTCGAGCGGATGATCGTCGTGTTCCGCCCGGTATTGCCGCCGCCCAGCCAGCCCTTTTCCAGCACGGCCACATTGGTGATGCCGAAATTTTTACCAAGGTAGTAGGCAGTCGCCAGACCGTGCCCGCCGGCGCCCACGATGATCACATCATAGCGCGCCTTAGGCTCGGGGTCGCCCCACGCCCTGCGCCAGCCGGAATGCTCGCGGAAAGCCTCACGCGCGACGGCGAATACGGAATATCTGCCCATAGGTCCCAACCCGGTTTCAGGAGCAGCGGCGCCCCTTTTCACTGATCCCAGAATTCACTCAATTTTCGGCAGACAGCAAGCGGCAGGACAGCGTTGTTTCGCGACACATCGTCTTGGAATGACCAAACGCCGCCGCTTCGCTCTTTCCCATGGCGGTTCAGCGCATTAAGTGAACGCCTATGGTATTTTGGATTACAGCCTGTCTGATCGCCGCCGCCGTGGCCTTCCCGCTTCTCAGCGCCTTGCGGGGCGCACGTGGGCGTACCGTCAGCGGGGCTGCGTCAGACATCAGCGTTTACCGCGACCAGCTGACCGAAGTAGACCGCGATTTGGCCCGCGGCGTGTTGACCGAGGCCGAAGCCGACGCAGTGCGCACCGAGGTCTCTCGCCGTTTGCTCGATGCCGACAGTCGTGTCAACGCAGAAGGATCAGAAACCAACGGGCAGCTTTGGCCCGCCGTTGCTTTGGTGGCCGCAATGCTGGCGGGTAGCGCGTGGCTTTACACAACTTACGGCGCGCCCGGTTATCCCGATCTGCCAATGAAGGAACGGATCGCCGAGCTTGACGCGGCTGCCGCCAACCGGATCAGCCAGACCGAAGCCGAAGCTGCATCTGCCCCCAATATGCCCACCTTGCCCCAAGGTGACGCGCGTTTTCAGGAACTGATGACGCAATTGCGCGCAACCGTGAAAGAGCGCCCCATGGACCTGCAGGGCCTGTCGCTTCTGGCCGAGAACGAAGCGCGCATCGGCAATTTTGCCGCCGCCCGCGAGGCGCAGATGCGGGTATTGGAACTGAGAGGCGACAATGTGCGCGACGTTGACCTGCTGATGGGCATCGACATCATGGTCTTTGGCGCAGGCGGCTATGTGTCGCCTGAAGCCGAAGTTTTGATACGCCGCCTGTTGGACGTGGCACCGGACAGCGGCGCAGGCCGGTATTATGCTGGTCTGACACTGGCGCAAAACGGCAGGCCGGATCAGGCCTTCCCGATCTGGCGGCGCTTGCTGGAAACAAGCCCGCCGGAAGCGCCTTGGGTGCCAGTGATCCTTGCGGAAATCGAAGGTGTCGCGGCGGCCGCCGGTGTTGAATACGCCCCACCCCGACTGCGCGGCCCCAGTGCCGAAGACATGGCCGCGGCAGATGCGATGTCCGACGACGACCGCCGCGCAATGATCGAAGGTATGGTCGAAGGCCTTGCCGAACGCCTGGCCACCGAAGGCGGGCCGCCCGAAGAATGGGCACGCCTGATCACCGCTCTTGGCGTTCTGGGTGACACGGACCGCGCAGGCGCAATCCTTGCCGAAGCGCAGACCGTGTTCGGCGAAAACGAGAACGCTCTGGCCATGATCAATGCTGCCGCCACCCGCGCAGGCTTGGGCGAATGATCGCGGAAGATATCGAAAGCTATATGGCCGCCCTGCCCGCCCATGGCCCCTTGGCCGGACTTGATCTGGGCACCCATACAATCGGGGTCGCTGTCACCGATAGCTATCGCCGCGTCGCGTCGCCCTTGGAAACCATCCGGCGCAAGAAGTTCGGGCTGGATGCCGCCGCCCTTCTGGAAATCTGCAAAGCGCGAGATGTGGTCGGCCTGATCCTTGGTCTGCCGCTGAACATGGACGGCTCCGAAGGTCCGCGCTGTCAGTCAACCCGCGCCTTTGCCCGCAACCTTGAAAAGCTCACCGATCTGCCCATCGGTTATTGGGACGAACGCCTGTCGACCGTTGCCGCCGAACGCGCCTTGCTGGAAGCCGACACCTCGCGCCGTCGCCGGGCGGAAGTGATCGACCACGTGGCCGCGTCTTTCATCCTGCAAGGCGCGTTGGACCGGCTGGCGCATATGGAGACACCATGAGCGACGACGTCTGGAAACGCGACGAAATCGAAAGCCCCTGCACGAAGGTCTGCGTGTTGCACCCAGAGGCTCGGATTTGCCTTGGCTGTTTTCGGACGGGCGACGAAATTGCCGGTTGGGGCCGCATGACGCGGGATGAACGCCGCGAGATCATGGAAGTGCTGCCTGACCGAAAGTCCTTGCTGCCGGGACGGCGCGGTGGGCGCAAGGGGCGCAGTGCGCCCTAAATTGCGTGTGTCGGAAAACCACCAATGACCCGGCCCAGCCATTCACGCGCGTCTGGAATGATCTCTTCCAATTGGGATAAATCATTGACGCAAAGAAATTTTATTTCAGGACTGGCCGCATTGTGCAAAAGCGACCGCGTTTCGGCCGCAGTGCCGCCGACGCCCTCGCCACTTTTGATATGACGATGATCATCGGTCGAATGAATGACTGCTTCCTCGGCTGCTATACAGGCGTGATTATGCAGACCTTGCGGAAGAAACTGGCTGAGATCCCGAAATCTGTGGCCGATATTGTCGACAAAAACTTTGCGATTCTGATCGAAAAGCCGCGCCATGACTGAGCGCCGAAGTGGATGAACAACATGAGCAGAGGAAAACAGCCTCGTCGCGTCAAACCCCAAAAGGCTCGCAGCATTCAACTGCATGAAATGGTTGAACTTCGCTGGATCTCTGCGCATTTCCGGACTGCGCAGTAATTTGCTGTAGTCCACCCATTTTCCGCGCAGAACAGGAATGTCGCCCCGAAATACGTCCTCAGGAAACAGCGGTGCGGTCAGAAATACATCGTCGTTGAAATACATGAAGCGCTCACTCAGCCCCTCAATTCGCCAAATCATACTTTCGATTGCCAGAGAGTTGAAAGTAGGGAGCGCGTCGGTAAACCCGTCGAAAATGTCGCGATGAAACGCGAACTTCACTTTGGCCCGCAATTCATCGGAAAGCCCTGATAAATCTGGGATCTCGCTGTCGACAACGACCCATATTGTTCGCGTCCAAGGCGCGTAGTTGTCAATGGATTGCAGGCAATACAGGATTTCATCGTTACAAATCCAACGATGCGGATTGATCGCGTTCTCGTGAAGCGGAATGCGAGCTTCAGCCATATACTTCTGACGTGTACGGCGATGCACTTCCGAATTTCCATCGACCCAGGTTATCACCGCGTCAATTAATTCGTCGTTTCTGTGAAGAGTATCGGTCAATTTTCTCAACATGCTTAAGCTTATCATTTCCAACTATTGCTTTAGCAGCCTTGGCTGGCAGACAACATAGACTTTAGATCAAGGTGGGTGTTCGTTCTTAGAGTGAATTCTGCCACTCTTACCTCAGGCCACGCCTCAGCTCTGTCCCGCCTTCGGCAGATGCACAACCGCCGGGGCTACTGGTTCGCTGGCCAGTTCCTCGAAGTCAAAGTTATCCAGCCGCGAAGCCCGCCGGCCTGCTTTGTCGGCCGAAACCTTGATCGCTTCGATATCTTTTGAGGCCTGATCGAAATGCCGGTCAAGGTTACTGACCCGCTGCGTCAACCGATCTATATCGCCGTAAAGCAACCCCAGCTCGCGCCGGATCGCCCCCGCCTGTTCGCGCATCCGCAAGTCCTTCAGTATCGCGCGCATCGTGTTCAGCGTCGCCATGCAGGTGGTGGGCGACACAATCCAGACCCGTGAATCGAACCCGGCGCGGACCAGTTCGGGAAAGTTTCCGTGCAACTCGGCGTAGATCGCCTCGGACGGCAGGAACATCAGCGCGCCGTCCGCCGTTTCGCCGTCCAGAATGTACTTTTCCGAGATCGCCTTGATATGCGCCTTCACCGCAACCCGCAGCGCCTTTGCAGCCTCGTTGACCTCGAAATCCGACGTGGCATTTCGCAGCGCCTCATAAGCTTCCAGCGGAAACTTGAAATCGATCACAATCGGCCCCGGAGGGTTCGGCAAATGGATCAGGCAATCAGCACGCTTGCCGTTCGAAAGCGTCGCCTGCCATGTGAAACTGTCCGACGGCAGCGCCTTGCCCACAATGTCGTGCAACTGAATTTCGCCAAAGGCGCCGCGCGTCTGCTTGTTTGACAGGATGTCCTGCAACGTCAGAACATCACCGGAAAGCTTCTCGATATTGGCCTGCGCTTTGTCGATGGTTTTCAGGCGTTGCTGCAATTCGCCCAAAGACTGCGCCGTCTTGGTGGCCGAATTTGACAGATTGTCGGTCATGCCCTTTGACACTTCGGCCAGCCGCATTTCCATCAGTTTCAGCATGTTCGCCTGACTGGAGGCATTGGCTTCGCTGACCTGCGTCAAGCCACCCGACAATTGCTGCTGGCCTTCATTCAGGTTCTCGACCCGCTGCCCAAGGATCGTCAGGTTCTGCGCCAAGGGCAAGATCATCTCGGCTGAACGCCCTGCCCTGCGGACAGACATCACCAGCAAGATCAGCACCAAAAGCACCAAAGCACCGCCCGCAATCAGTGCCTGATGAAACGGGTCTTTGAAGTTGATTATAAATTCGCCAATCTGGATCATCGTCGCCCAAACAGCCTTTCGATATCTGCCATTTTCAGTTCCACATAAGTGGGCCGTCCATGATTGCACTGCCCCGACAGGGGTGTCGCTTCCATTTCGCGCAGAAGCGCATTCATTTCTTCGGCGCGCATCCGGCGGCCCGTGCGGACCGAGCCATGGCAGGCCATCCGTGACAGGATTGCGTCCAGCCGCGATTGCAGGGCCGTGGCCTGCCCGGTGTCGGTGACCTCGTCCACAATGTCGCGCAGCAAGGCCCCCGCATCCACTTGCCCCAGCATTGCTGGTGTTTCGCGCACAGCCAACGTGCCTGGCCCGAAAGGTTCCATCACAAGGCCCAAGCGCGCCAGATCGTCGGCCATGTCCAGCAGCACGGATGCCGCGTCGCCCAGTTCGACAATTTCGGGAACCAACAGCGCCTGCGCAGCCACGCCACTCGCCGCCATCTGAGCTTTCAGCCGCTCGTAAACCAGCCGTTCGTGTGCGGCATGGGCGTCAACGATCACCATGCCATCGGCCGTTTGCGCCAGAATGAAGTTCTCGTGCAATTGCGCGCGGGCAGCCCCGAGCGGCAGATCGGTGTCTTGCAATGCGTCTTCGGGTCCGTCGATCCGCGCCGAAGCGGTTTCGGCGAAGCCACCTAAATATTGCGTGTCCTGCTGTGGACGGCCTTCGGGAAAAATTCTTCCCTGCGGCGAAGGACGGTCCATCTGATAGACCCGAGGCTCTGTCTCGGGCACCCGAAACGCGCCCAAAGTCTCGCCCGCGACCGTTGTTGACGCCCGGTGCCCGGCGTCGGCCAAGGCATGGCGCAAACCGCTGACGATCAGGCCTCGCGCAACACCCGGCTCGCGGAACCGCACCTCGGATTTGGCGGGATGCACGTTGACGTCGACCAGCGTCGGGTCGCAGTCGATGAACAGCACGGCAGCGGCGTGACGGTCCCGGCTGAGCACGTCCATATAGGCCGCCCGCAGCGCGCCAATCAGTTGCTTGTCGCGCACGGGTCGTCCGTTGACAAAGAAATACTGCTGCACCGCCGAGCCGCGTGAATAGGTGGGCAAAGCCGCATAGCCCGTCAGGTGAAACACCTCGCGCTCGGCATCAATGGCAATGGCGTTTTCAATAAACTCAGCGCCCAGAATGGTGCGCAACCGTCCAGCCAGCGCCTGTTCGGGATCGCCTGTTTCCGCTTGGGCGGTAAAGACGCTTCGCACGCCGTCGGTTTCATCGCTCAGATCGAAACGCACGTAAGGTTCGGCCATGGCAAGGCGTTTGACGACATCTGCCACCGCCTGCATTTCCGCCCGGTCCGTGCGCAGAAACTTCAGCCGTGCCGGTGTGGCGTAGAACAGGTCGCGTATCTCGACGACCGTGCCGCGCTTGCCCGCTGCAGGCCGAACCATCCCAACCGCACCGCCTGCAGCATCAAGTTGCGCCGCATCTGCACCTTCAGGTCGGGACGTCAACGTCAGCCGTGCGACCGAGGACAGCGAGGCCAGCGCTTCGCCCCGAAAGCCGAAAGTATGGATGTTCAACAAATCCGACCCGTCGATCTTGGAAGTGGCATGCCGCGACAGCGCCAGCGGCAAATCCTCGCCGGAATGCCGCAGCCATCGTCCGTTACCCGGATCAACCGCTTGCCGCCCTGAGCGACGGCAACTTCGACCCGGCGCGCACCGGCATCGACAGCGTTTTCGATCAGTTCCTTGACGGCAGACGCGGGTCGTTCGACCACTTCACCCGCCGCAATACGGTTAATCGCACCATCATCAAGACGGCGGATTTTGGGCGATATATCGCGTATGTTCGGGTTTCGGTGCATGCATTCTACAAATTGTAGCACCAGACCTATGCAGGGTCCACAAGCGTTTAATCCTGCCGACCGGCTTTACCCAACGGCCTAATAGTCGCCGCGCTGATATCCGAAGGCGTCATAGTCGCTGCTGTAATACGCCTCGACGTCATTGCAAAGCTTCCGAAATTCGGTCGCTGAGACTCGTAAATCATCCAGATCATACGTTTTCTTGTTTGCTGACTTTCCGTGATGCGGCAGCTTTCGATCAGCGATCTCTAGCCCCGCCAAACGCATCTGTTCTTCCCATTGCGTAACCTCTTCCAACCGCAGAATCAGATCAGCGCGCGGCTTTTTCGCAGATGGAAAATCTGTCCAGTTCGTTTGGATTCCGATTTGGCGAGGATGATTGCGGATAAGTTCAAGGAAAGCATCAGGCGACAGATCTTTTACCCCCAGCCGTAGCGTTTCACCAACGCGTTGATTTTTGGTTGGCGGCAAGCTCCGTAGTAGCCAGAAAAAAATCTGTCCAACGGATGGCGCACTGACACGACGATAAAATTTTCCAGCCAGTGCTTTTCAGCCAACCGCTCGACTGGGTAGGCATGAGACAACCGCCGGACGTTGAAAAAGGACTCAAGCGATCGTCCACCAGTGCGCGGATTGTGCATGAAAAGAACTGGCTTGCCATGTGCACTGACATCGGTGCGCATACCATTTGTGGGGCCCTTTTTGAGGCTTCCAATTGCACGCTGAACAGAATGTATCCGGTCCAGCGCACGGCGCTTAAGCGACAGAGATCCAAGTGGTGTCTTCGACATGCCCGTTTCCGACAAAGCAACTGGCAGTTCACTCGCACATTCAAATACGAGATACCAGAGCCGCGCGTCTTGCTTTGACCCAGAGAGGCTTGCACCCCTGCCCTGTCCTGACCTATATCGTCGGCTGATCCAGCAACAGCAGGGACGTGCCCCATGGCAGGCCATTCAAAATGGGCGAATATTCAGCACCGCAAAGGTCGTCAGGACAAGCTGCGGTCCAAGCTTTTTTCCAAACTTTCCAAGGAAATCACCGTGGCCGCAAAGATGGGCGACCCGGACCCCGAAAAGAACCCACGGCTTCGGCTGGCGGTTAAGGAAGCTAAATCACAGTCTGTGCCAAAGGACGTGATCGACCGCGCGATCAGCAAGTCGATGGCTGGCGAAGGCGATGACTATAAGGAAATCCGCTACGAAGGGTACGGCCCCGGCGGCGTAGCCGTTATCGTCGAGGCGATGACCGACAACCTGAACCGCACGGCGTCCACGGTCCGTTCGACCTTTGGCAAACACGGCGGCAATCTGGGCGAAACCGGGTCGGTCAGCTTCATGTTCGACCGCAAAGGCGAGATCCTTTACCCGGCTGAAACAGGCGACGAAGACACCATCATGATGGCGGCAATCGAGGCTGGTGCCGAAGACGTCGAAAGCTCGGAAGATGGCCATATCATCTATACCGCAGACACGGATCTGAACGATGTCTCGACCGCGCTTGAAAGCGATCTGGGCGAAGCGGAATCGACCAAGTTGATCTGGCGGCCCACCACCACGACCGAGCTTGATCTGGAAGGTGCCGAAAAACTGATGCGCCTGATCGAGGTGCTGGAAGACGACGACGACGTTCAGCGTGTGACGGCCAATTTCGATATCTCGGACGAGGTGATGGCACAGCTCGAGTGACCGGCACCTTTGCCACCGGCTTTGCCCTTGGGTTTTCCCTGATCCTAGCCATCGGCGCGCAGAACGCCTTTGTGCTACGCCAAGGTTTGCGCCGCTCGCATGTCTTTGCGGTTTGCCTGACCTGTGCTCTGTCGGATGCCATTCTTATCACGGCTGGCGTGGCTGGGTTCGGTGCTTTGGCCGAGGCCTTGCCATGGCTGAAATCGGTCATGACATGGGGCGGCGCGATCTTTCTCTTCGTCTATGGCGCAATGGCGTTTCGGTCGGCCCTGAAAGGCACCAGCGCTCTGCAAGCCGCCGCGACCGAGGCGACAGCGCTTTGGCCCACGCTGCTGATCTGTCTGGCGCTGACCTGGGGCAACCCGCATGTCTATCTGGACACGCTTGTGCTGGTGGGTTCGGTCGCTGCCGGATACGAAGACCGCCTGACCTTCGGGCTCGGCGCCGTCACGGCCAGCTTCGTCTTCTTCTTCGCCCTCGGCTATGGCGCACGCCTTTTGGCCCCGCTTTTCGCACGCCCGTCCGCATGGCGCGTTCTGGATGCAGGCGTGGGCACCTTGATGTGGGTGCTGGCGGCAGCTTTGATCCTGTCATTGCTCTAAGGCTTCAGGACTGAACCCGTTTGTCGCGGAACCGTTGATCAGCCGCCACGCTGCCATCGTGAAAACTGCCGAACCATTTGTCCAGCGGCACGGCGGATTCGCCAAAGTTCACAGTGTGATAGCGGTGGTGCAGATAGTGCATCAGCTTCTCTTTCCGCAACGCCGCCTTGTCGCCCAGCACCAGTTCGTCAAAGCCTGAATGGCTGACGCCCGGACCAATCCCGGTGGTCATGCCGTTGAACATCATGTGCAGCGGATGGCTGGGCACCACCAGATGGATCAACATGCAGCTAAAATAGATCACATGTTCCACCGGGTGCATCGCAACGCCGGACCAAGGGCCGACGTTGACGTTCTTGTGGTGCAGATAATGGACGCGTCCTATAAAGCGGTGGCCAGTGGATCAGTCGGTGAATCCAGTAGAAATGAAAGTTCCGCCAGAACGGCATCAGGATCATCCACAGCACAAACCAGACCGGGTTGGTGCTGTAGGGCAGCACGCCGTTGGCATAGCCCCACCAAAGGCCAATCTCGTACAATGACCAGACAAGCGTGCCGACCATGCTCCAGAACACATTGTCATAGGTCTGGTCGTTGAACAGAAAGCGCCGGTCGTTCGTGGCCATCCAGTTGCCGCTGTACTTGGTCTTCCGCCCCTGTCCGCGAATGCGGTACAAGCCAAAGGTGCAAGCCCCCGGTGAACAGCGTGATAGATTACCACGTTGCGGGCAAAAATCTCGAACGCCCAGCCAAGTTCCAGCCGTTCCATCCGCGCCAGTTCCGGCGTGAAAAAGACATAAGCGACGACGGTGATGACCAGATAGATCGCGTACCACGGGAAGAAAAAGCCTGGAACGCCAAAGAACCACTTGGCAACGACCTTGGGCTTTTGCGGCCAGTCGAACAGCGGCATGAAGCCCGCCAGTTTCGCAGGGCGCCATTCGCCCCGCCGGTCGCGGATCTGGCCGTGTTCGTCGGTGGTTGTGTCGCTCATATCGGAATTGAGCCCGTTTTTGCGGGCGAGAGCAAGACTAAGGGTCACTCAGTCCGCGAGTTTCACCAGATGCGTGCCGTTTTTTGCCGGCCGACAGATTTCACGCGGCGACGCCAAGTCAGCGACCCCGAAACATCCGGCCTGCATCCGTCAAAGGCTGATCATCGATCTTCGCTCCGTTTTCGGCGATCAGCGCTTGGCCTCTTTGCCCGACCCGGCCAGCCCCGAGCGCACGATCAGCTGCACCACCGAAATTCCGTCGCCGATGTCCGCGGCGGTAATTCCAGCGTCGGCAGATCATCGCCCACGCCGCCCTTTTCGAACACCTCGCGCGCGGTTGCCTCGGCGGCGGCGGCGGCATCCGCGCCGCGGCAGAGCGCCGTGACCTCATTGGCCAGCATGATCTTGGCCTCGTTGATCTCGGATCCGCCAAAGGCCCCAGACGCTCGCATTCGTCCACTGGCAATTCGGTGAACATCTTCAGGAACTTGCCGACATCGGCGTCGGCCACGTTGCGCCACCACTGCCAGAACTCGTAGCCCGACATCATGTCTTCGTTCAGCCAGACCGCCCCGTCGGCGGATTTGCCCATCTTCTTGCCGTCCGCGCGGGTCACGAGCGGCGTGGTCAGGCCGAAAGCGTCCGCGCGCTTCGACCCGGCGGATCAGGTCAGCGCCCGAGACGATGTTGCCCCACTGGTCCGAGCCGCCCATCTGCAAGAATGCAGCCGTAGCGGCGGTACAGCTCCAGGAAATCGTAGGCCTGCAGCAGCATGTAGTTGAATTCGATGAACGACAGCGGCTGTTCGCGGTCGAGCCGGGACTTCACGACTTCGAACGCCAGCAGCCGGTTGATGGTGAAATGCTTGCCGATGTCGCGCAGGAAATCGATGTAACCCAGCTTGTCGAGCCATTCGGCGTTGTTCACCAACGGCGAATCGGTCGGGCCGTCGCCGTAGGAGATGTACTTGGCAAAGACCTGCCGGATGCCCTCGGCGTTCTGCGTTGATCTGATCGACCGAGATGATCTTGCGCATCTCGTCCTTGCCCGACGGATCGCCGACCTTGGTCGTGCCGCCGCCCATCAGCGTGATCGGGCGGTGCCCGGTCTTCTGCATCCAGCGCAGCAGCATGATCTGAACAAGGTTGCCGATATGCAGGCGAGGTCGCCGTCAGGTCGAAGCCGATATAGCCGGTGACCGCCGCCCTTGTGGAACGCTCGTCCAGCGTCTGCAGGTCGGTGCAGTCGGCCATAAAACCGCGCTGATGATGGTGGCGAGGAACTCGGATTTCGGGTGGTAGGTCATGTGTCGTCCGTTAATGCTGTGGCCTCGGGCCTGTTGTCTATAGTGGGGCCTGCGACAAAGGGGAAGGCATGAGCAGACAAGCCGTTTTATCTGGGCCTTGGGCGCCATGTCGGGCACCTCGCTTGACGGGGTCGATGCGGCGATGATCCTGACCGATGGCGTGACGGTGAAGGAATTCGGCAACTCGGGCTATCGCGCTTACACCGATGAAGAACGCGCGGTGCTGCGCGCCGGGTTTGGCAAGACCCACGGCGACGAAGTCGACGCGGCCGCCGCGTGGTTGAAACCGCGCATATCGAGTTGCTGGAAGACTTCCCCGAAGCCGAGCTGATCGGCTTTCATGGTCAGACCCTGACCCATGCGCCAGAACGCCGCTTTACGCTTCAGGCCGGCGACGGCGGAGTGCTGGCCCGCGCCCTTGATCGGAAAGTTGTCTGGGATTTCCGCTCGACCGATGTGGCCATGGGCGGACAAGGAGCGCCATTGGCACCGTTTTATCACGCGGCACTGGCCCGTCGGATCGGAGCAAAAGATCCGATTGGATTTGTGAATATTGGCGGCGTGGCGAACCTTACATGGGTCGATCCCTTAGCCTCGGCTCCCGAGGCACCGGGGGGCTGCCTAGCTTTTGATACAGGCCCCGGAAATGCGCTGATCGATGATTTCTGCCAGTCGCGCTTAGGCCTGCGGTTCGATCTGGACGGTGCACTCACCCAGATGGGCAGGGTTCACGAAGATGTTCTGAGAACCTTGATCAACAGCACGCGGTATTTCGCGAAGATCCCACCCAAGTCACTGGATAGAAATGACTTTGCCAGTTGGTCTGATGCTGTGAGTGACTTGCCAGACGAAGACGCCATCGCCACGCTCGCCGCTGGAACTGCCGCCGCCATCGTGCTTGGGCTGGAACATTGCCCACGCCCGCCCGAACGTCTTTTGATCACCGGTGGCGGGCGGTTGAACCCGGGCCTGATGGCAATGTTGACCGCCCGTGCACCCTGCCCGGTCGAGCCCGTCGAGGCACAAGGCTTGGACGGTGATATGCTGGAGGCTCAAGCCTTTGGCTATCTCGCCGTGCGGGTATTGCGTGGCCTTGCCACCTCGGCGCCGGGTACGACGGGGGTTGCGGCAAATGTATCCGGCGGTCAGGTCAGCAAACCCTGAACGAAAAAGGCGCGCCATTTCTGACGCGCCTTCATCGTATTCCCTGTGCGGCGTTCTAATGCGTGGCCGCGCCGCCCATGCTTTCATCCCGCCGCAACTGACGCTGAGCCGCTGCCGCTTCTTCAGCAACCTCGTCCCATTCCACAGCTTCGGGCTTTCGAACCAGCGCCAATTCCAACACCTCTGACACATGGCTTACGGGGATGATCTTGAGCCCGCTTGTCACATTGTCTGGTATCTCGGTCAGGTCTTTCTCGTTCTCCTGCGGGATCATGACAGTCTTGATCCCACCGCGCAGCGCAGCGAGCAGCTTTTCTTTCAGCCCGCCAATCGCCAATACATTGCCGCGAAGTGTCACCTCGCCAGTCATGGCGATATCTTTGCGGACGGGGATCTGCGTCAGAACCGAAACGATAGACGTCACCATTCCCACACCTGCCGATGGACCGTCTTTGGGCGTGGCCCCTTCCGGCACGTGAACGTGAATGTCCATCGTGTCGAACTTGGGCGGCTTCACCCCGATAGACGGCGCAATTGACCGAACATAGCTTGCAGCCGCGTCGATCGATTCCTTCATCACATCGCCCAGCTTACCGGTTGTCTTCATCCGGCCCTTGCCCGGCAAACGCAAAGCTTCGATCTGCAAAAGATCACCACCAACGCTTGTCCAAGCCAGCCCGGTCACAACGCCAATCTGGTCTTCCTTCTCGGCCAGCCCGTAACGGAATTTCTTAACACCAAGGAATTCTTCCAGATTTTCGGGCGTGATCACGACCTTCGTTTCTTCCTTTTTAATAATCTTGGTCACGGCTTTCCGCGCCAATTTGGCAATCTCACGCTCAAGGTTCCGCACACCTGCCTCGCGGGTGTACGTCCGGACCATCTCGGTCAGTGCCTCGTCTGTCAGCTCGAACTCGTTCGCACGAAGGCCGTGGTTCTTGATCTGCTTTGCGATCAGGTGCTGCTTGGCAATCTCGTGCTTTTCGTCCTCGGTGTAACCCGCCAGCGGAATGATCTCCATCCGGTCCACAAGCGGACCCGGCATGTTGTAAGAGTTCGCCGTGGTCAGGAACATCACGTTCGAAAGGTCGTATTCGACCTCCATATAGTGATCGACAAAGGTCGAGTTCTGTTCTGGATCCAACACTTCAAGCATCGCCGACGCCGGGTCACCCCGGAAATCCTGACCCATCTTGTCGATCTCATCGAGAAGGATCAGCGGGTTGGTCGTCTTTGCTTTTTTCAGCGCCTGAATGATCTTGCCAGGCATCGAGCCGATATAGGTCCGACGGTGGCCACGAATTTCAGATTTCGTCGCGCACACCACCAAGACTGATGCGGATAAACTCGCGCCCAGTCGCTTTCGCAACCGATTTGCCCAGCGACGTCTTGCCAACACCCGGAGGGCCGACAAGGCACATGATCGGGCCTTTCAGCTTTTTCGAACGCTGCTGCACCGCCAGATATTCGACGATCCGCTCTTTGACCTTTTCAAGCCCATAGTGGTCGTCATCCAGCACCTTTTGCGCGCGCCCAAGGTCTTTCTTGACGCGGCTTTTGGTGCCCCATGGGATCGACAGCATCCAGTCGAGGTAATTGCGCACCACAGTCGCCTCGGCGCTCATCGGCGACATAGTCTTGAGCTTTTTGAGCTCGCCTTCCGCCTTTTCGCGCGCTTCGGCCGAGAACTTGGTATCGGCAATCCGGTCTTCCAGCTCGGCGATCTCGTTCGATCCATCTTCGCTGTCGCCCAGTTCCTTCTGAATGGCCTTCATCTGCTCGTTCAGGTAATATTCGCGCTGTGTCCGCTCCATCTGCGATTTTACGCGCGTTTTAATCTTTTTCTCGACCTGCAGCACCGACATTTCGCCCTGCATCAGGCCATAAACGGCCTCAAGACGCTCGGCGACCTGAAGTGTTTCCAAAAGATTTTGCTTGCGGTCGACCTCGATTCCCAAGTGACCAGCCACCAGATCGGCCAGTTTCGTCGCCTCGTGTGTCTCGGCAACCTGCGCCAAGGCCTCCTCGGGAACGTTTTTCTTCACTTTGGCGTAACGCTCGAACTCTTCGGCGACAGAACGCAGCAGCGCTTCGACCGCAGCCGGGTCGCCAAGCTCTTCGGCCAAGGGTTCGGCGCGGGCTTCAAAGAAATCGTCGTTTTCGATGTAATCGTTGATCTTCACGCGGCTTCGGCCTTCGACCAGAACCTTGACGGTTCCATCGGGTAACTTGAGCAATTGCAGGACGTTAGCCAGAACGCCCACAGTGTAAATGCCATCTGTCTTCCGGTTCATCTACGGAAGGATCAATCTGGCTCGACAGCAGTATCTGCTTGTCGTCCTGCATGACTTCTTCCAACGCACGAACCGATTTTTCGCGCCCTACAAAGAGCGGCACGATCATGTGCGGAAAGACCACAATGTCCCTTAACGGGAGCACTGGGAAAGATGTTGAAAATGTTTCGTTCATTCTTGCGTCCTTGAAGCTGCAAGAGGATCCGGCCCCGATATCGGCGACTTTGCCCTCTCCTCAGCTCTATATGTGGTGCCAACTTCGCCGTCTTCAACCATCTGCTCGCGTGAGTCTCACTTTGCCTGTGCTGCTGCTTGGGAGCAAGCACCCAATCAATAAGCTGGCCGACAGCGCCCGATTGGGCACGCCTGGTGAACGAAATGATGAGTATAGTATCGAACGTTTCCGTAAAGGAAAAATTAACAGATGTGCCGCATTTTCGTCAGAATGCGGAATTAGCGAGGTCTGTGGGGGCCAACCGTGCGTTGCGGGAGCCAAAATGACAGCAGCCTTGTGGCCTTTGATCTATCGCGAGCGACGCCGTTTGGTGTTTGTCGCAGCAATGGCATTTATGGCTGGGTTCCTGTTCTACCTGCGCGCCAACTTCTATATTCACGGGGTGCACATCGCGTTGATCACTGGCGCGGTATACGCTTTTGTTGTTGGCATTTCGGCATTGCTGATCTGCCTTTTCCTGCCATCATTGCGGTTCATGATCGAAGCTGTCGCCGTATCCCGGCTTTTGCTGTCCTTCTTTGTTCTTGCAGCACCCGAAATCGGCTACAGGGTTTTGGCCAGCCCAATGCTGACTGCCCTTCTTGTCGTTGCAGGTGGAGCCATGATCAGCCGTGTGCTGCACGGACGCATCCACCGTGATCGCCAGCCCGGTTGGCGCGGCCGCCTTTTGCCCCATGGCATGTTCCGCAGAATACCTGTCCGCATCCAGGGTACGCCAATGCAGCATCGCTTTGTTACCTGGCTTGACGACACGGCCCCAATCCCCGTCTGAAACTCTGCTTACATTCGAAAGTCAGCCTCACCCGCCTACTTTGCGGGTCCTTGCGTGCTTTCCGAGTTCTTCCGTCAGGTATTGACCTGACTAAAATAGTCAGGAATAAATCAGGAAATTGGTTTTCACGTACAGGATACTCCGATGACCCGTTGCCTTCCGATTGCACTTGCCGCCTTGATCGCCACTCCGGCACTTGCGGCAGAGGTCAATATCTACTCCTACCGCCAGCCCGAGCTGATCCAGCCGCTTCTGGACAAGTTCACTGAAACCACCGGGATCAAAACCAACGTGGCCTATGTCGACAAAGGTCTGGTTGACCGCCTTGTGGCCGAAGGCCGGCGCTCTCCGGCAGATATCATCCTTACGACAGATATTTCGCGCCTGACCGCCGCCAAAGAAGCCGGCGTCACCCAAGCGGTCGACAGCCCGTCGCTGACCGCCGCCTTGCCGGAAAACCTTCGCGACCCTGATGGCCACTGGTTCGGCATGACAACGCGGGCGCGTATCATCTATGCCTCGTCGGACCGCGTCACCCCCGGAGAGGTGACGACCTATGAAGACCTGGCCGATCCAAAATGGAAGGGCCGCATCTGCACCCGCTCGGGCACCCATGTTTACACCTTGGGCCTGATCGGCGCGATGATGGCGCATTCGGGGACCGAGGCAACCGAGACTTGGCTGAAAGGCGTCAAAGACAACCTTGCTCGCGCACCACAAGGCAATGACCGCGCGCAGGTCAAAGCGATCTGGGCCGGCGTCTGTGATATCTCGCTGGGCAACACTTATTACATGGGGGCAATGCTAGATGATCCCGAACAGGCCCAATGGGCCAATAGCGTCCGGATCGAATTTCCGACCTTCGCAGACGGTTCCGGCACGCATATCAACGTCTCGGGCGTGGCCATGACGGCCTCGGCCCCGAACCGCGATGCGGCAGTGGCGTTTATCGAATATCTGGCCTCGCCCGAAGCCCAGACGATCTATGCGGCTGATGTGTTTGAGTACCCTGCCCGCGCCGACGCCATGATCAGCGATGCTGTCGCGGCATGGGGCAGCTTCACGCCCGACGCCACAAGCCTTGCTGACATCGCCGCCAATCGCGCCGAAGCTTTGCGGCTGGCCGAGCGGGTGGATTTCGACGGCGCGCCCGGCTCGGACGGCTAGAGCGCGTCAGAGGTTTTGCGCTCGGAATTGCCGGTCGCCCAAAGCGAGGAAGCTTTCTGCCCCCTATCGGTCATTGCTGGCAATCACCTGTCGGCTGGGCATTGCATAGCAATGCCCGAGAGACACTCCCACGAGCATATTTATCGACCAGCGAAGGCCCGATTGGCCTGCTTGCTATCCCTGTGTTGCCGCGCCATGTTCGCGGCAAAACAGGTAAACAATGACGCGCAAAATCATCATCGACACCGATCCCGGACAGGACGACGCTGTGGCGATCTTGCTGGCGTTGGGCTCGCCCGACGAATTGGAAGTCTTGGGCATCACAGCGGTGGCAGGCAATGTGCCATTGGCGCTGACCGAAAAGAATGCGCGCATTGTTTGCGAATTGGCCGGGCGTCCAGATATACCTGTCTTTGCTGGCGCGGACCGCCCACTTCGCCGATCGCTGGTCACGGCCGAGCACGTGCATGGCAAGACCGGACTGGATGGCCCTGTCATGGCGGATCCGACGATGGCGTTGCAGCCTGTTCATGGGGCCGACTTCATCATTGATACCTTGCGAGATGCGCCTTCGGGAAGTGTCACGCTGGTCCCGATTGGCCCCCTGACCAATATCGCCATAGCCTTTGAGCGCGCACCAGAGATTATCGGCAAGGTGGCCGAGATTGTGCTGATGGGCGGTGCCTATTTCGAGGTGGGCAACATCACCCCGGCAGCCGAGTTCAACATTTTCGTCGATCCCGAAGCCGCCGACATCGTGTTTCGCTCGGGCGCGCCATTGGTGGTGATGCCACTGGACGTGACGCACAAGGCGTTGACCAGCCGGACCCGGGTGGACGCTTTTGCCGCCCTCGGCAATGAAGCCGGTCGCATGGTGGCGGCCTGGACTGACTTTTTTGAGCGGTTTGACAAGGAGAAATACGGATCAGAGGGCGCACCTTTGCATGATCCCTGCACCATCGCCTATCTGCTTGAGCCGGATTTGTTTACGGGGCGGCATGTCAATGTTTGTGTCGAGACCGGGTCCGAGTTGACGCGCGGCATGACGGTGGCCGACTGGTGGCGTGTGACCGATCGCGCAGCCAATGCCACCTTCATGGGCGGAGTTGACGATGTCGGCCTCTTTGAGCTTTTGACCGAGCGATTGGCGCGGCTGCCATGAGCCAGCTTTTGCATCTTGCCACGTCGGACGACCTAGAACGGCTGATGCCGATGGTTGCTGCCTATCACGCTTTTGAGGGGATCGAGAGCGATGCCGCACACCGCGAGGCTGCGTTGCGTCCGGTGCTGGAGGGCGCGCCACATGGCGCCATCTGGCTGATCGGGCCTAAGATTGCTCCGGTGGGCTATGTCTGTGTCAGCTTCGGCTGGTCGCTGGAACTGGGCGGACTGGACGGAATGATCGACGAGTTCTGGATCCGTGAGAAAATTCGCGGGCGCGGTATGGGCAGCGAAGCGATGGTGGCTTTGCAGAAGACGCTGCAGGCCGCAGGTGTTCGGGCATTGAGCCTTGAAGTGGCGAGCGGCAATGACAAAGCCGCGCGGCTGTACGGACGGGCCGGGTTCAAGGGGCGTGAACATCAGTTGATGACCTGGCGAGCTCCTGTTCAGGCGGGGTGACCATTGCACGTGTCGCATTTGCGTATTTTTGGCAAAATGAAGCGCATTACAATTCCACACCTCTATGCTTAGGTTGTTTGCATGAGTTTTGACCTGCCTTTCGACAATTCCTATGGTCGCTTGCCCGCGCGTTTCTTTACGAGGCAAGCGCCGACACCGGTGGCCGCACCTGCGCTTCTGGCCGTGAACCGGGGCTTGGCGGCACGGCTTGGTCTTGATGCAGAGGCGCTGGCGTCTGAGGACGGTCTGCAAACCCTTGCGGGCAATGCCGTGCCCGAGGGCGCTGATCCGCTGGCGCAGGCCTATGCGGGGCATCAGTTCGGAAATTTCGTGCCGCAACTGGGGGATGGTCGCGCCGTTTTGCTGGGCGAGGTGGTGGCGCCTGATGGGGCGCGGTTTGACATTCAACTGAAAGGCTCGGGGCCGACACCTTACAGCCGGATGGGCGACGGGCGAGCCTGGCTTGGGCCGGTTATGCGCGAGTATATCGTCTCGGAGGCGATGGCCGCCCTTGGTGTGCCCACAACGCGGGCATTGGCCGCTGTGACCACAGGTGAGGCTGTTTTGCGCGAAGCCCCCCTGCCCGGCGCTGTTCTGACGCGGGTGGCGGCAAGCCATATCCGTGTGGGCACTTTTCAGTTCTTTGCTGCCCGACGCGATACCGAAGCCTTGGAGGCTTTGGTGGCCCATGCCCTAGAGCGCCATTACCCGCAGGCAAGCGATGCCAAGGGGCTGCTGCAAGGCGTGCTACAGCGGCAGGCTCGGCTTATGGCGCAGTGGATGGGGCTGGGCTTTGTCCACGGGGTGATGAATACCGATAATATGGCGATCTCGGGCGAAACCATCGACTATGGACCCTGCGCGTTCATCGACACCTATCATCCGATGCGGGTGTTTTCCTCGATCGACCAAGGGGGACGCTATGCCTATGCGCGCCAGCCGGATATCGCGCTTTGGAACCTTGCGCAGCTTGCGACCTCACTGCTGCCGCTGATCGGCCCTGTTGAGGACGCGCAGGGCGTGTTGGACGGGTTCCCCGACCTCTTCCGTGCTGAATGGTCCCAAGTGTTCCGCGCCAAGCTGGGCTTGCAGACCGAGATCGAAGGCGACGGCGCATTGGCGCATGATCTTTTGAATATAATGGGCGAACAGCAGGCCGATTTTACCAACACTTTCCGCGCCCTTGGGACGGAACAGGCGCGGGATCAGTTTCTTGATCCGGAAGCTTTTGACGCATGGGAAGTCCGCTGGCGTAACAGGTTGGCGGCCGAGGATACGACACCAAAAGACCGGCTGAGCGATTTGAAAGCCGTCAATCCGGCGCTCATACCGCGCACGCATCGCATCGAAGAAGCGATCGAGGCAGGCGTTGAGGGCGACTATAGCCTGTTCGAGCGTTTGAATGTCGCCCTGTCCACGCCTTTCGACGATCGCGATGAACATGCCAATCTGGCCCGCGCTCCGACAGAAGACGAGATCGTGCCGCAGACATTCTGCGGTACCTGAGGCGCTTAAGAAGCCTCGGCTTGTTCCAACCGAAGTTTGATCGGTGGTGCCGCCAACATCCCTGCCAGCATCGCCACAAGGAACACGAGCCCGCCGCTGCCGCCCCAGACCAGTGACGCAATGGCAGGGCCCGGACAGAGCCCTGCCAGCCCCCAGCCCATGCCGAAGACGACCGAGCCGACCACCAGATTGCGGCCAAGACGCGGCTCGGGTGGTACCGGAAATTCGCCGCCCAGAAGGGGCGCCGGACGTCGCGCGGCCAAGGCCCATGCGATGGCCATGACGCCGACCGCTCCGCCAAGAACAAAGGCCAGCGTCGGGTCCCATGCGCCAAATATATCCAGCCAGCCGATCACTTTGCGGGTATCGGTCATGCCCGAGATCAACAGGCCCAAACCGAACACACCGCCTGCGCCAAAAGCAAAAAGGTTCCGCATCAGATGATCCCCAACAGATGCCGCGCCAGCGCGACCGTCAGGCCACCCGCGAGCAGATAAAACACTGTGGCGACCATCCCGCGCAACGACAGCCGCGAGATGCCGCAAACGCCGTGCCCCGAGGTGCAGCCATTGGCCAACCGCGTGCCGATGCCAACCAGAAGCCCCGCCAGAATGACGATGCCCAGATTGCCGCTCAGATGCGTCTCGGACCCACCTGTGGCCAAAGCCGCCGCACCGGGCACAATCACAAGGCCCGCAAGAAAAGACGCGCGTTCGCCGCCCGAGGCTCGACCCGATCCGTCGATCAGACCACCGACAATGCCCGAGGCGCCCATGATCCGACCGTTCAAAAGCAGATAGGCGGCGGCAGCCAGACCAATCAGCCCGCCGCCAAGCAATCCGTAAAGCCATTCCTGTGGCATGTTATTTCCCTAATTTGTTGACGGGCACTTTCAGATAAACGTCGCCCTTTTCATCGGCCTCGGGCATATTTCCCGCCCGCATATTCACCTGAAGTGACGGGATAATCAGCTTGGGCATGGCCAGCGTTGCATCTCGTTGGTCGCGCATCTGAACAAAATCCTCGCGGCTGGCATCGTTTCCAATATGCACGTTGCGCGCCTTCTGTTCACCCACGGTGGTTTCCCAGGCGAATTCCTCGCGTCCAGGCGCACAATAATCGTGGCCCACGAAGATGCGCGTTTCATCCGGAAGCGCCAAAATCTTCTGCACACTGTCGTAAAGGGTCTCTGCCGAACCACCGGGGAAGTCACAACGCGCCGTACCAAAATCGGGCATAAACAGCGTATCGCCCACAAAAGCCGCATCGCCGATCACATAAGTCAAACAGGCTGGCGTGTGGCCCGGCGTGTGCAGAACGTCACCGCGCATCTGGCCGATCTGAAACGCATCGCCTTGGCGGAACAGCGCGTCAAACTGGCTGCCATCGCGCTGAAACTCGGTGCCTTCGTTGAAAACCTTGCCGAAGGTTTCCTGTATGGTGGTGATCTGGTCGCCAATACCGATTTTGCCGCCCAGCTTTTCCTGCAAGTACGGCGCTGCGCTCAGATGGTCAGCATGCACATGGGTTTCGAGAATCCACTCGATCCGCAAACCCTCTTTGGTCACGAAATCGATGATCTGATCTGCAGAAGTGGTATCGGTCTGCCCCGAGGCATAGTCAAAATCCAGCACGCTATCGACGATTGCCGCAGCGGTCCCTTCGGGATCGCGCACCACATAAGACACGGTATTGGTCGCTTTGTCGAAAAACGCGGTGATGTCAGGTTGCATGGATATGGCTCCCCTGTTTCATCCCGAACATATGCGATTTGTTGAATGAATTACAAGCCAGATCGCAGGTAAGGATAAATGGTCGGGGCGGAGAGATTCGAACTCCCGACCCTCTGTTCCCAAAACAGATGCGCTACCAGGCTGCGCTACGCCCCGACTCGGGTGGTGTTTAAGCAATTCAATCGCCGACGGAAAGAGAAACGTGCATCTTTCTTAAGATCAGTTTGCGACAAACTTACTCGCAGGGCCATGCCGCCGCTTCGCCAATGACCGGATGACGCAGTTCGCTGCCCTCTTCGATCCCCAAGCGGCGCGCCAGACCTCCATTGATTTCAAGCACAAATTGCACGTTGTCGCCGCCCGGAATGCCTGTTTCGTCCAGCGGAATGGCATTTTCATGCACACGCGTCACGCGACCTGTTTCATCCATGAAAATCATATCCAGCGGGATCAGCGTGTTGCGCATCCAGAACGAGACGACCTGCGGCTTGTCGTAGGCGAAAAGCATGCCAGCACTTCGGGCCATCGTTTCGCGGTGCATCAGACCAAGCGATCTTTCGCGCGCATCATCGGCCAATTCAACTGTGAACCGGGCAGAACCCCAGTCACCACGCAAATCCACGCGTTCCTCGGCGCAAAGTGCCAAAGCACTGCCCGCCGAGAGCAAAAACAGAAAAAAAGAAGGAATTACTCTTCTTTGTCGTCGGTTCTGAGAGCCGATTCCCACGATGCCACCTGCGTTGCCATCCGACCACGTTTGCCATCAACGACGCGAAGTGAAACCGCCTCGCCCGGCTGAAGATCAGCAAGACCCGACCGCCGTAGCACCTCGACATGAAGAAATACATCTTCGTCCCGGGCAAAGACGTTGGCGAAACCAAACCCTTTGGCCTTGTCGAACCATTTCACCCGCGCGGGTTCCAGCGGCAATGAATAATCGACCGGCTCGGCGATCTCGCCGCCCGTCATCATGGCCTCTTCATCGGATTCGAACGAAATCGGAGGCTCTATGTGTAGAACCTCGACAGCTTGTATTCCGCGCGCTGTCTCCTGCACAATCACTATAATCCCAGCCGCATCTGCGACAGAAGATTGGCCAAAATTCCGAAGAACATTGGCGTGGAGCAGAATATCCGGTCCGCCTTGATCCGAAACCACGAAGCCGAAGCCTTTCGACGGATCGAACCACTTTACTGTACCGGTGACGCGCGCCCCGTCATTTTCGGCGTCGGTCATTTCTTGCATCATCCCTCGGGGTCTTTTGCCCAATTTTTCTCAACTTTGAGCGGACTAGTTAGACGAAAGCAACTTTAAATCCTGTAATTATTATCATTTTTCGTGCAGTTTTTCATTACGGATAAAGTCTGGCAATGTCCCATTGGCCACCTTGTCCCACCTTGGTCCACCGAAAACGGTCGTGCAAGCGAAAGTCGCCATCCGCCCAAAACTCGATTTCCGTAGGTGCAATCCGATACCCCCCCCAAAATGCAGGGCGCTTTGGCGACAACCCTTCTTTCACGCCAACTTTTGCAGCCTCTGCGATCAATACGCCGCGCGATGCCAAAGGTTGCGATTGGCGTGAAGCGATGGCGCCGATCCGGCTTTTCAAGTTGCGGCTGTTGAAATAGTCGTCCGCCTGCGGGCCATCTTCGCGCGTGACAGTGCCCCGGACCCGCACCTGACGGCGCAATGACTTCCAGTGCATCACGAAGGCCGCCTTTGCGTTCACAGCCAGTTCGCCGCCCTTCTTGCTGTCATAATTCGTATAAAAAACAAAAGCATCGTCTTCGATGTCTTTCAGCAGAACCATGCGCACATTGGGCATGCCATCTGCATCTACCGTGGACAAAGCGATCGCATTTGGATCATTCGGCTCGCTTACTTCGGCCTCGGCCAGCCAGCGCCGCACGATCTCGAACGGATCGTCACCTTCAAATTTGCCGTCTCTGTCACTCATGACCAATGTTCACCTGTGATGCATGCCGCTGCATGCCCTTGATGGAAGAGTTATCTTGGCATAGGACCACAACATAAGAAACGGGTCGAGGGATAAAGCATATGAGCGCAGGGCTAATGGCCGGCAAACGCGGCCTGATCATGGGGTTGGCGAACGACAAATCCATCGCATGGGGCATTGCAAAGGCCGTCGCAGAACAGGGCGCCGAGCTTTGCTTTTCATATCAGGGTGAGGCTTTGCTGAAACGGGTCACTCCGCTTGCGGCACAGCTTGGATCGGACTTCGTCGTGCCCTGCGATGTGGGCGACATGGACAGTCTTGATGCGCTTTTCGCAGATATTGAGAAACGTTGGGGAAAGATTGACTTCGTCGTGCATGCCATTGGTTTCTCAGACAAGAATGAACTTCGGGGTCGCTATGTCGACACCAGCCGCGACAACTTTGCCATGTCTATGGACATCTCGGTCTATTCCTTCACAGCCATCTGCCAGCGCGCGGCGCAAATCATGCCAGACGGCGGCTCGCTTCTGACACTTACCTACTATGGCGCTGAGAAAGTCATGCCGCATTACAACGTCATGGGCCTGTGCAAAGCCGCCTTGGAAGCCTCGGTGCGCTATATTGCCGAAGATTTGGGCCGCGATGGTATTCGCTGCAACGCGATCAGCGCGGGCACGATCAAAACGCTCGCCGCATCCGGCATCGGCGATTTCCGCTATATTCTGAAGTGGAACGAGTACAACTCACCCTTGCGCCGCAATGTCTCGATCGAAGACGTGGGCGGCGCGGCCATGTATCTGCTGTCAGATCTGTCACGCGGCGTCACAGGCGAAGTGCACCACGTCGACAGCGGCTATCACGTCGTGGGCATGAAGGCGCTGGATGCGCCAGATATGACATACGACAAGAAGGAATAGGCATATGACGGACCGTCTGCCGCACGAAAAGGGCTTTCACGTAAGCTGGGACCAGATCCACCGCGATGCGCGTGCGCTGGCTTGGCGTCTGGACGGCAAAGGCCCGTTGGACGGTCATTGGAAGGCGATTGTCGCGATCACCCGTGGCGGCATGGCGCCGGCCATGATCGTGGCGCGCGAACTGGATGTGCGAACCGTCGATACCATAAGCGTCAAAAGCTATGATCATCAGGCACAGTCCGAAGCAGTGGTCCTGAAAGCACCGGATGCGGAAATGATGGGCGACGGAACCGGAATTCTTGTGATCGACGATCTGGTCGACAGTGGCCGTACGCTGGAACTGGTCCGCGCAAACTACCCCAACGCGCATTTCGCCACCGTTTACGCGAAACCGCAGGGTGAACCACAGGTCGATACCTTCATTACCGGCGTCAGTCAGGACACATGGATCTTCTTCCCATGGGACATGGCTTTACAGTACGTCGAACCTTACCGCGGCACGGACTGAACAAGCCCCCATACTTCAAGGTCTTGCCCTGTCTTCCAACCCGCGATACCACCAGCCGATCCTGAAAATGAGGCGCTAAGCAATGGCTACGAAAAAGGGTAATTGGGTTACCTACTTCCTGATGCTTCTTCTGATCCTTGCCCTTGGCGGCTTTGGGGTCACGAACTTTCGCGGCTCAGTCCAGACGGTGGTGACAGTCGGCGATACCGAGGTTTCGACCAACGACTATGCGCGTGCGGTTCAGGCCCAGATGAACAATTTCCAGCGCCGGACCGGCCAGCAGATGAACTTCCAGCAAGCCCAAGCCCTTGGGATCGACCGGGTCGCCCTTGGTCAGTTGATCACCGACGCTGCAATCGAGAACGAGACCGCCCGGATTGGCATTTCTGCCGGAGACGCCAATGTGGCCGAAGAAATTCAGAACGTCTCAAGCTTTCATAATGTTTCGGGCGAGTTTGACCGGCAGACCTATGAACTGGCGCTTCGTCAGAACGGCGTGACCGCCGACGAATTCGAGAACAACATCCGCACTGATCTGGCACAAAGCCTGTTGCGGCGCGCCATCGGTGCCGGGATCGAGACGCCAGACGTCTTTGTCGACACGCTTTATATGTTCGCCCGCGAAACCCGTGATGTCACATGGGCACGCCTGACCGCCGATGATCTGCCCGAACCTGTCGCTGCCGCGACGGAAGGCGAATTGTCAGAATACCACGCAGCCAACCCCGCCGCCTTTACCCGCCCCGAAACGAAGACCATCCGCTATGCGTGGCTGACACCGGAAATGCTGGCCGCCGACATCGAAGTTGACGAAGAACAGGCCCGAGCCCTTTACGAAGTCCGGTCAGAAGAGTTCAACAGCCCCGAACGCCGCCTTGTGGAACGTTTGGTCTTTGCCGATGACGCCGCCGCTCAGGCAGCCAAAGACCGGCTCGATGCAGGCGAGGCCACATTCGAAGATTTGGTCGACGAACGCGGGTTGTCCCTTGCAGACATCGATCTGGGTGACGTGGCAGAATCTGAACTGGGTGCTGCCGCGGCAGACGTCTTTGCTTTGACAGAACCCGGCGTGATCGGCCCCCTGCCCTCGAACCTTGGGCCAGCGCTTTTCCGGATGAATGGCATCCTCGCCGCCGAGGAGATCAGTTTTGAAGAAGCCCGCCCCGAGTTGGAAGAAGAAGCCGCGGCCGACCGCGCGCGCCGCATCATCCTCGATCTGGTCCCGCAAGTCGAAGACCTGCTGGCAGGTGGGGCCGACATGGCCCTTCTGGCCGAACGGACAGATATGCAGGAAGGCACCATCGACTGGAACGTCGAGGTTTTTGACGGCATCGCTGCCTATGAAGGGTTCCGCAGCGCCGCCGCTGCTGCGGCCAAAGGCGCTTTTCCTGAAATCATCGAACTGGACGATGGAGGAATTCTTTCTTTGACGGTCGAAGACGTTCAGGAACCAGCACTTCGCCCGCTGGAAGACGTGCGCGACACAGTCGCCGAAGCCTGGACCCGCGAGAAAGAGCAGGAAGCCCTGACCGCTTTGGCCGAAAGCTATGCGGCGCAACTTCGCGAAGGCCGCGAAATGGCGGGACTTGATCTGGCCCTAAACACGAACCGCACCCTGACGCGCGACGGCTTTGTCGAAGGCACTCCGCCGGACTTCACCCGCAACGTCTTCGAACTTGAGAGCAACGGCATTAGCGTACTGGCGGCCGACGGTGACGCATGGCTGGTGCGTCTTGATGCGATCAACGAAGCCGATAGCGACGGGCCGGAAGCCATTTTGCTGAAAACCGAGTTCGCCGCCCAGACGCAGCAGGAATTCTCCAACGCGATCACCGGTGCCGTCACGCAGGCGCTGGTCGACCAGGCCGGGGTCGATATCAACTCAGCAGCGGTCACAGCCGTTAACTCGCAACTGCCGTAAGATGGCGCTTGAACCGGCATATGACGCCTTTGCCAAAGGCTTCGACGCTGGCCGGAATCAGCTGGTCTATACCCGTCTGGCGGCTGATTTAGACACGCCTGTCTCTCTGATGCTGAAGCTGACCAGTGCCCAGGCCGACGCCTTTATGCTGGAAAGTGTGACAGGCGGCGAAGTGCGCGGGCGCTATTCGATCATCGGGATGAAACCCGACCTGATCTGGCAATGTCACGGGCAACAAGCCCGGCTGAACCGGCAGGCGCGGTTTGACCGCGAGACCTTCACTGACGAGGCCACCGATCCGCTGACCTCACTTCGCGCCTTGATCGAAGAAAGCCGGATCGACCTGCCCGACAGCTTGCCCGCCGCGTCTGCCGGGCTGTTCGGATACCTCGGCTATGACATGATCCGGCTGGTGGAAACGCTGCCCAACATCAATCCCGATCCCTTGGGTCTGCCGGACGCGGTGCTGCTGCGCCCATCTGTCGTGGCGGTGCTGGACGGCGTCAAAGGCGAAGTGATCGTGGTGGCCCCTGCATGGGTGGCCTCGGGCCTGTCGGCACGTGCGGCCTATGCGCAGGCAGCGGAACGCGTGATGGATGCGGTGCGCGATCTTGAACGCCCCATGCCCGACGCAGGCCGCGACTTTGGCGACGACATGGATGTGGATGAACCCGTCTCGAACTTCGCCAAGGAAGACTACAAAGCCGCCGTCGAGAAAGCCCGCGAATACATCGCCGCCGGAGACATTTTTCAGGTCGTCCCCTCGCAACGCTGGCGGCAGGAATTCCGCCTGCCCCCTTTCGCGCTTTACCGCGCGTTGCGGCGGACCAATCCTTCGCCCTTCATGTTCCATTTCGATTTCGGCGGCTTTCAGGTGATCGGCGCAAGCCCCGAGATCCTTGTCCGCGTCTTTGACAGCGAAGTCACCATCCGCCCCATCGCAGGCACCCGCAAACGTGGCGCCACGCCCGAAGAAGACCGCGCATTGGAAGCCGACCTGCTGGGCGACCCCAAGGAACTGGCCGAACACCTGATGCTGCTGGATCTGGGCCGCAATGACGTGGGTCGCGTGGCCAAGATTGGCACCGTCAGGCCTACCGAAGAATTCGTGATCGAACACTATAGCCACGTTATGCACATCGTCTCGAACGTGGTTGGCGAGTTGTCGGATGACCACGACGCACTGTCAGCACTGCTGGCGGGATTGCCTGCGGGCACAGTCTCGGGCGCACCCAAGGTGCGCGCCATGGAGATCATCGACGAATTGGAGCCCGAAAAGCGCGGCGTTTACGGGGGCGGCGTCGGCTATTTCAGCGCGGGCGGCGATATGGATATGTGTATTGCCCTGCGCACAGCGGTGCTGAAGGACCAGCAACTTTACATTCAGGCGGGCGGCGGCGTCGTCTGGGACAGCGATCCCGAAGCCGAATGGGAAGAGACCATGAATAAATCGCAGGCCCTGAAGAAAGCCGCCGAAGAAGCAGGCCGCTTTGCACGGGGTGGCAATCGCTGAAGCATTCGCGGCATGCGTTTTAAGAGCGTATTTTTTGGCAAAATGAAGGACTTGGCGTCAGGCTGTGACCTGCCACGGCGCATCGAACCAGTGTTCTTCCAGATTGTCGCCTGCCCCGATCCGGTCGACCACAGCGAAAAGCCCGGGCCCTTCCAGTGGTGTCAGCACCCCGTGCCAAGTACCCCTGGCATAGTTGACGCCCTGTCCCGGTGCGGTCCGAAAGGCCAGGGGCGCGCCGGGCTGGCCACCCTCGTCGGAAGCGACGATCACCAGAAACGGGTCCATGCTCATCGGCAGGAAGGCTTGGCTGCCCTCGGGGTGGCGCTCGACCATGTCGAGGATCAGGGGAAGTGCGCGAAGCTGAGCCTGAAACAGACTGATCCCGGCACGGCCATCGCTGAAGTCAAGGGTTGCGCGGTCGTGGAAGCGTCCGCAAAGCCCTTGGTTGATCAGTTTGTCCGGCGGGCCTGCGCAGTCGAGCACATCGCCGAAGGGCGCAAATGTCTGAGGGTCCAGTGGTTGGATGGGAATGGTGCGGCTCATGCCATAAGGTCTTTCAGGCGCAACTCGGCGATGCGTTCGACCTGAGCACAGGCTTCGGCGAATTCCACCGCCGCGGCGTTGCCGACACGGGTGCGGAAGGCCTGCAGGATCGACGCCTTGTCGTGATCGCGCACGGCGATGATGAAGGGGAATCCGAAATTTTTCGGTGTAGTCTGTGTTGAGCGCCTCGAACTCGGCCCGTTCGTCGTCGTAAAGTTCGTCCAGTCCCGCAGATGCCTGTTCGGACGTCGAGGCTTGGGTGAGCCGTTTGGCAGCCGCAAGCTTACCGGCCAGATCAGGGTGCGCCTTGAGCACGCCCAGTCGTTCCTCGGGGCTTGCGCTTCGAAAGATGCGGGCCAAGGCAGAATGAACGCCTGTTGGCGTGTCATGCGTCGCACCCAGTTCCAGCCCGTGAGCCCGCTCGGCGATCCAAGGTGAGTGCTCGAAGACACCGCCGAAGGTTTCGACGAACCGGTCGTGCGTCATTTCAGAAGGCCGCTCGAAATCAGGTGCCGGGTGCATCGCGGCCCAATGCTCGGCAATTTGCAGGCGGGTGGCGAACCAGACCCCGTCATGCCCCGCCATATAGTCCAATGCCCGCTTCAGCGCCGCCGCCCGGCCCGGGCGCCCGATCAACCGGCAATGCAGACCAATCGAGAGCATCCGCCGACCCTCGGCATAAAGCGTGTCGAAACTGTCTTTCAGATAAGTCTCGAATTGATCACCCGAATTGAACCCCTGCGGCGTCGCAAACCGCATGTCGTTGGCATCCAGCGTATAGGGCACAATCAGCTGGTCGCGCGCGCCAAAGCGTTGCCAATAGGGCAGGTCATCGGCATAGCTGTCGGCCACATATGTGAATCCGCCTTCTTCTGCCGCCAAGGCCACCGAGTTGATCGAACTCCGCCCGGTGTACCAGCCGCGTGGACGTGTGCCGGTGACTTGCCTGTGCAACCGGATCGCTTCGTCCATATGCGCAGTTTCGTCCCTGGGAGAATAATCCTTGTATTCGATCCACTTCAGCCCGTGGCTGGCGATTTCCCAACCTGCGTCTTTCATCGCGGCGACCTGTTCCGGAGCCCGCGCCAAAGCCGTGGCCACGCCGTAGACGGTGACAGGCGCATTTTTCAGCATCCGATGCAAGCGCCAGAACCCGGCCCGCGCGCCGTATTCATAGATCGATTCCATGTTCCAATGCCGCTGGCCGGGCCATGCCGCAGCGCCCACGATTTCCGACAAGAACGCCTCGGAGGCAGCATCGCCGTGGAGGATATTATTCTCGCCGCCCTCTTCGTAATTCATCACGATCTGGACCGCGATACGGGCCTCGCCGGGCCACTTTGGGTCCGGTGGATTGGCTCCGTATCCGGTCAGGTCTCGGGGATAACGGCTGGGCTGTTGCGACATTGCGGCTTCCATGGTCAGCATCGCGCCAACTGCAACAAATCATCGAGGGATTGGCAATGGCGAAAGGGTATTTGACAACCCATGTGCTGGATATAGCACGGGGATGCCCGGCGGCAGGGGCGAAGATCAGACTTTACCGCGTGTCGGGCAACAGCCACCGCAAGATCGCCGAAGCCCGTGACCAATACGGACGGGCGGACAGATACGTCGATCCTGCCGGAAGCAAAGTTCCAACCGGGAAGTTGTGGGCTGATCTTCTATGCCGGGAAATACTTGCGGGCGACCGGAGACACGGGCGACGAACCCTTGTTCCTCGATCAGGTGCCGATCCGTTTCGGGATGGCAGAAGAGGCGCACCACCACGTGCCGCTGCTGATTTCGCCATTCGGGTATTCGACGTATTAGGGCAGTTGAGGCGACACACAAACCATGGTCAATCACGCGTCAGGCTGAACCATCCGGACCCCTTCAGGTGTAAACGCCAGTCGCATGCCTGCCTTGAGCTCGGTCTGAAAGCTCTCTGAAATCACCGACAAAACTTCCTCGTCGAACTTCGACCCCTCTTTGGTTGTAAGATGGGTGACATGTGTTTCCAGAATGTGCCGGATAACCGGGCGAAGCGTCTGTCGCTTTAAATGGCGCGCACGGCCGACTATTTCGTCAATGATTGTTATCGGCTCGACCGCCGCAAGATCTCGCAATGCAACGACAACCCGTAAGGCGCGCACCACAGGTTCGGGGTCGTGACGGATCAGATCGTCCAATGCTTCCGCAAAGAATTCGGTATCAAGGTACTTGAAGGCTCCGCCTTCCTCATATTCGAAAGCTTCGAGATAGAAATGCGCGTAAGCTGCCTTGCCAGACGCGTTACGCGTGCGGCGGGCTGCGTCGCGCGCTTCTTCATCAAAAGATTCCCAGTCGCCGAACCAGCGCGGAAGTGAAAAGAAGGCAAAATGGCGATGCGGCAACGGGTTGGCTGTGTCCATGTCCGACCAGTCCTGATAGGCGTTGCGGCCCAACTCAAGCCCGTTTTCTGCATCTGCAGTGACGAGCAATTGAAACTTCACCCGGCTGAAAAGCGGAGACGAAAGTCCGCGCGGTTCAAATCGCTGCAAAAGGGCCTCTGCCGTTTGAAAGCTATTCAGAAGACCCTGCCAACCCTCTTGGGTCACTTCACCGCTCCATCCGCCGCCGCGGGCGCACCATCCACGGTCGATGTGCACCTGAGCAAGCAGTGCCGTCAGGATTGGGTCATCGGGATGAGCGCGCGACGCCTTTTCGACGCGGGCAAGTGCGGGATCGAGAATCTCGTAGTAATTGTCAAAGTTGCACATGTTGGGCGAGAACACCGCCTCGGCCAGTTCATATCGGATAAAATCAAGTACTACGTCTGCAAGGCGTGCACTGGTCGATGACAGGATCTCACGTGATTTGTCCACCTGACCGACCAGTGCCGAAACAGTGGTCCAGTCATCTGCATCCATGCTTGCCTTCAATTTGCCGGTCAAGTCTTCGATGCGCCGCGTATCACTGTTGTCAAACCGGCGATTCTCGTTGAAATATGACTTGTTCCCGGCTGTATTAAGCGACAACGCATACATTTCACGATAGCCGCTGATGACAACGCGAGGCGCAAAAACCAGCAGCGGCGGTATCAAAACCAGACCAACCGCAGCCATGAAAAGCTCTCCAAACCGCGAGCCTTGTGAAATATCGTTTTCTTCAACGTGGGACATAACCGAAATCCTAAAAGTCAATTTTCAGAGTGTTCCAGCGCAGATAGGCAAAACTATGGCGCGGATAGGATCATCTTTCTGTTTCATTGCTTTAGAACTTGGCCTTAACAGCCCAATCCCCGGTTACCTCCTCCTCAAAGCTCCCTCTCCACGAACCCGTCTTCGATCGCCTCGGCCACAAAAGCATCCAGCGCACCGATTAAAGGGTTGTCGGGACGCGGCAGCACCAAGGCCTGTTCGACACGTGTCAACACGTCCGGCAAAACGCGGAAGCCTGCGTCATCGCCGAAGAACCGCTCCAGTGACGCCCGCACGCCCGCCACCGCATCACAGCGCCCATTGCGAAACTCTTCGAAGCTTTCAGGCGGCGTGCCTGAATGTTCCAGCTTGGCGCATCTCAGGTTGGCCGAAAGATGCATGTCATAGGCCGACCCGGTCGATGTCAGAATATGCACCCCGTCCTGATCCGCATCGGCAACATCGCTGATGGTCGACCCGGCGCGCACCGCATAGGTCGCCTCGATTGTGTGATAGGGCCGGGTGAAGCTGATCTTTTCGGCGCGGGTCGCGTCAATCGCCAGAAACGCGACATCCCAAATTTTGGCTGCGGCGTCAGAAAAAACCTTGCCAGCCCCTTGATATATAACGATTTCAAGCTGAACACCCAAACGATCAGCCAAACGCCGCGCCAAGGCCGGGCTAACACCCGTGACCCTGTCGCCGTCGGTCTGCACCAGCGCCCGGTTCCCTGTGTTGATCGCTGCCCGCAACACGCCGCCCCGGGCGATGTCCGCCAATTCGTCGCTCATCGCAAATCCCTTCAAACATCGTGACCTGCCCCACACTATGCCTGCGACACGACGGATCGCCCAGCCCTCTTGCCTTGCCGCGGCACCATCTCCGCTCCGCCAATGGCGAGGAATGGCAGCTGCATGGTGGCGGGTCTGTCACATCCCGAGGTACGCGTCCCCCGAAGCGATGCCCGAAACGCCAAAGCGATCTTTCTTCAGGCGGGTCTCAGCCAGGCCATGCCGCCTGCGAATGTGACCTACATAACCTCCGAAGAACGTCGCATATTGGTTGCATGGGGTCGTGCCGCCCAATAGCCGACAAGGGCAAGAGACCGCGCATTTGTGATCGCGCCTAACCACAACAGAGGGTGACTCTCTCCTGGCGCTCCCCTATACTTAGCATTGAACGGTCGAATAAGGCCGTCATTCGAGGTTCCAACAAAGGGCAGTCCCATGAAACGTTTTCCCCGTCGTGCCGTCTTTGCAGGTGCAGCTTCCCTGCTGGCGCTTGCCGCCTGCGGCAATGGCATCGGCAGCGAAGGTCCCAGCAAGCTCGACGCCCGCGTCGACGCGACGCTTAACTTTCTCGATACCACCTATCCCGGAACGCGCGATCTGCGCGAAAAGGCCGTTGGCATGTTGATCATGCCCCTGATCACCGAGGCAAGCTTTGGCTTTGGCGGCGCTTACGGACAAGGTGCGCTGCGCGTTAACGATATTACCGTCGATTACTACTCAGCCGCACAGGCCAGCGTCGGATTTCAGATCGGCGCACAACAATATGCGCATGTCCTTTACTTCATGACCGAAGAGTCGCTGGCCGAATTCCGCACCTCTTCCGGCTGGGCAGCGGGCGCGGATGTTGAATATGTCGGCGGCGATCGCGGCGGCAACCTGTCGGCCGAGACGACAACAGTTCTGGCACCTGTCATCGCCGTAGTTTTTGGACAAGCCGGGCTTTTGGCTGGCGCATCGATCGAAGGCACGAAGTACTCGCGAATCATTCCGTAAATCGGATTGCCGTACATCAAAGAATATGCGCCCGTGACGTTGAAAATGTCGCGGGTGCATTCGCTTTCCAAGCCCCGGAAATGCGATAGATAACGTCCATGCTTTTGACAGTAGACGCCCTTGTGAAACGCTTCCCCGGTGCCGACCGTCCGGTTCTGGACGGTGTGTCGCTGAATGTCGAAGCGGGCGAAGCCGTGGCGCTGACAGGCGAAAGCGGGTCCGGAAAATCGACGCTTTTGCACATCGTGGCGGGGTTGGAACCTTTGGACAGCGGCGAAGTCACCATCGACGGCGCGCGCCTGTCGGGCCTCGATGACGCAGGCCGCGCGGCCCTCAGGCGCAACAGCATCGGCATCGTTTTTCAGCAGTTCAACCTGATCCCCTCGCTGACCGTGGCCCAGAACATCACGTTTCAGGCGCAACTCGCGGGCACAAATCCCACGGCGCAAGAGACGGCTCAACTGGCCGAAACGCTTGGTCTAACCGATCACATGTCGAAATACCCCGAGGAACTCTCCGGCGGACAACAACAGCGTGTCGCCATCGGTCGCGCTATTCTGCACCGCCCCAAAATGGTGCTGGCGGACGAACCCACCGGCAACCTAGACGAAGACACCGCCGACATTGTGTTCGATACTTTGCTGGATCAGTGCCGAGCCTCTGGCGCTGGTCTGCTGCTGGTCACGCACTCCCAACGTCTGGCGGCACGTGCTGACCGGCGGCTGCACCTGACCCACGGGATGCTGGCCGCGTGACCCGTGCGATCCTGATAGCCCTTCTGTCGCACTGGCGGCGGAAACCATTCCAGCTTGTCACCCTGATCCTTGGCCTTGCCCTTGCCACCGCCCTTTGGTCTGGCGTGCAGGCGATCAACGCCGAAGCGCGCAAAAGCTATGGCGACGCCGCCGACCTGCTGGCTGGCGGAGGCCTTTCCGAATTGGTGAGCGAAGACCGCACGTCGATCCCCAATGAGACCTATATCAAGCTTCGCCGCGCAGGCTGGATGGTCAGCCCCGTGGTGGACGGCTGGCTTGCGGCTGACCGTGGCCGTGTCCGCCTGTTGGGCATTGATCCCTTCACGGCACCACCCGGCACCACGATGGGCGACGCCATCACACCGGGCGGCATCGATGGCATGTTGGGGCCAGACGGCGCGATATTGACCAGCGAAAGCACCGCCGAACGACTGACCGCGCTCAGCGACCGCGTGCGGATCAACGACACCATCGCCCCCGGCCTTGCTTTGGCCGATCTCTCTGCCGCGCAAGCCTTGCTGGACCAGACCGGCTATTCCCGCCTTGTCGTCCACCCCGACCAACCGCTGCAACAGACGCCGTTGGAAGACATCGCCCCCAATCTGAAACTTGAAGCCCCAGAAACCGCCGACGACCTTGGACGTCTCACTGATAGTTTCCACCTGAACCTCACCGCGTTTGGCCTGCTGTCCTTCGCCGTGGGCCTTTTCATCGTCAATGGCGCCGTGGGCCTTGCGTTTGAGCAACGCCGCCCCGTCTTCCGCACCCTGCGCGCCCTTGGTGCCACTTCGCACCGCCTTGTCCTTTTGCTGACACTGGAACTGCTGGTCTTCGCCCTGATCGCAGGCGCCATCGGCATCCTCATCGGCTATGTCATCGCCGCCGCCCTATTGCCCGACGTCGCCGCCACGCTTCGCGGCCTCTACGGAGCCTCCGTCGAAGGCACCCTCACCCTATCACCCCTGTGGTGGGCCAGCGGCATCGCCATCGCGATTGCAGGAACCGCCCTTGCCGCCGCCAGCGGTCTGGCCCGCGTGGCCCGCATGCCGCCGCTTGCCCCCTCAAAACCCCGCGCATGGGCCGTCGCCAATGACACAACGATGCGCTGGCAGCTGGGCCTTGCCGCCCTCTGCCTTGTCGCAGCCCTCGCCGCCCTTTTGATCGGTGGCGGCCTGATCGGCGGCTTCATCCTGCTCGGCGGTTTCCTTCTGGCCTCGGCCTTGGTTCTGCCCTCGGTTCTGGCACTTTGCCTCTCCGCCGCCGCCCGCTTCGCCAAAGGCCCAATCGCCACCTGGTTCTGGGCCGACACACGCCAACAATTGCCGGGCCTGTCGCTGGCCCTGATGGCTCTGATGCTGGCGCTTTCGGCGAATATCGGCGTCGGCACTATGGTTTCCAGCTTTCGCGCTTACGTTCACCGGCTGGCTCGATCAACGGCTGGTGAGCGATCTGTACGTCACCGTCGAAGGCGAAGCCGAAGCCGCCCGCCCTGCAAACCTTCCTCGCCACCGCGCCGACGCCGTCCTGCCGATCTGGCACATCGACGGCGAGGTTATGGGCGCGCCAGCCGAGATTCTACGGCGTCGTCGACCACCCCATTTATCGGGACAACTGGCCTCTTCTTAAGTGCCTCGCCCGACGCATGGGACACGCTGGCCACCGGCGAAGGCGCGATGATCAACGAACAACTCGCCCGCCGCGAAGGTCTCTCACCTCGGCGATATGCTTGCCCTGCCCGGCGGCTGGACGACCCCAATCGTCGGTGTCTACGGCGACTACGGCAATCCGCTGGGGCAAGTCGTGATCCCGCTGGCGGCGCTGACAGAACGCTATCCTCAAGCCGACCGCAGCGATTTCGGCATACTCACCGGCGACCCGCAATCCCTGCGCACAGCGCTGATCGAGGACTTCGGCCTGCCAGAAGACAACCTCGTCGACCAGACCGCCCTCAAAGCCTTCTCGATGCAAATCTTCGAGCGCACCTTCGCCGTCACAGGCGCGCTCAACATCCTGACCCTCTCGGTCGCAGGCATCGCCATCCTGACCTCGCTTTTGACGCTCGCCGCAATGCGCCTGCCGCAACTGGCCCCGGTCTGGGCGCTTGGGCTTGACCCGCAAGACGCTGGCGCAGATCGAACTGATCCGCGCCCTCATTCTCGCCGCCCTGACCTTTGTCCTCGCCCTACCCGTCGGCCTTGGCCTCGCATGGGTCCTGCTGGCCGTGATCAACGTCGAGGCCTTCGGCTGGCGCCTGCCCATGTCGCTCTTCCCCGCGCGACTGGCTTTGGCTGGGGCTTCTGTCGCTGGCCGCCGCGGGCCTCGCCAGCCTCTGGCCCGCCTATCAACTGGCCAAACGGCCCCCCGCCGATCTGATCCGGGTGTTCAGCCATGAACGTTAAACCTCTCCTTCTGGCAGCCCTTCTGATCTGCACCGCCGCACAAACGCTGGCACAAGGCTTCGCAGGCCTCGGCCAAAGCACTGACGTCTTCGCCCTGCCCGACCTATCCACCCGCTTCAGCTTTCCGCAAGACCACGGGTCCCACCCCGAATTCCGCATCGAATGGTGGTATGTCACCGCCAACCTGACCGACGAAACCGGCACAACCTTCGGCATCCAATGGACGCTCTTCCGCAACGCGCTGCGCCCCGGCGGCGCGCCCGAGGACCAGGCATGGATGGCCCACGCCGCCGTCTCGACGCCAAACGGCCACCTTTACGGCGAACGCTTCGCCCGGGGCGGCATCGGTCAGGCAGGCGTCACAGCGGAACCTTTCGAGGCCTTTATCGACGAATGGCAGATGGCAGGTTCTGACCTGAACAACATCCAGATCATCGCGCAAACCGCTGATTTCCGGTACGATCTTGACCTGACAGCCGACGCCCCCTTCGTCCTGCAAGGCACCCAGGGCTTCTCGGTCAAATCCGAAGCAGGCCAAGCCAGCCACTATTACTCGCAACCCTTCTACGAGGTCACCGGCACGCTCACCCTGCCGGACGGCCCAGTCAAAGTCACCGGCAAAGCCTGGCTCGACCGCGAATGGTCCTCGCAACCGCTGACGGCCACGCAAACGGGATGGGACTGGGTTTCACTGCACTTTGAAGGCGGTGAGAAACTGATGGGGTACCGGCTGCGCGACGCCGATGGCTCGGCCTACACGGTGGGCACCTGGATCGCCCCCGATGGCACGCCCGAGCCGCTGGCGCCTAGCATGTTGACCATGACGGCCACCGCGCAAAGCACCGTCGAAGGCCGCAAAATCCCCACCACATGGGACATCACCCTGCCCGACAAACAGCTTAGCATCACCGCCCAAGCGGTCTACCCCGACAGCTGGATGGGCACCCTCGTCCCCTATTGGGAAGGCCCCGTGCAGATCACGGGCACGCACAGAGGCATCGGGTATCTTGAGATGAGCGGGTACTGAGGGCCGGGTTTCATCGGTCCCAAAATATGCCGGGGGAGCGCGTAGCGCGGGGGCAGAGCCCCCTACCGCGACGCCGTGAGGCGGCGCAACACCATCTCCACATTGCCCCCTCCACCTGACCGGGGTATCCCATCCCTCATGCACGACCCGCTTCCCCTTGCCCGCGAAATCGTCCTGATCGGTGGCGGTCATGCGCATGCGCTGTTGCTGCGTGAATGGGGTATGAAGCCTCTGCCCGGGGCGCGTTTGACGCTGATCAATCCGGCGGCCACCGCGCCTTATACCGGCATGTTGCCCGGCTTCGTCGCAGGCCACTATTCTCGCGATACGCTTGAGATTGATCTGGTGAAACTCGCCCGTTTCGCCGGCGCACGGATGATCATCGGCAAAGTCACCGGCATCGACCGCGAGGCCCGCCAACTGACCATCCCGGGCCGCGCACCTGTGGCCTATGACATCGCCTCGCTCGATTTTGGCATCACCTCGGACATGCCGGATCTGCCCGGCTTTTCCGACCATGGCATTGCCGCCAAACCTCTTGGCCCCTTCGCCAGCCGCTGGCAGGCGCATCTTGACGGCGAGGCTGGCCCCGCGGCGGTGATCGGCGGCGGTGTCGCTGGCATAGAGCTCGCCCTCGCCATGCAACACGCCCTTGGCAATCGCGGCACCGTCACCGTGGTCGAGGCAAAGCTCGCGCTTCAGGGCATCGGGACTGGAACCCGGCAACGCCTGCTCGACGCGCTAAACGACGCAAGCATCACGCTGATCGAGAACACCACCGTCACCGAGATCACAGATCGCGCGATACACCTCTCCGATGGCCGCGAAATCTACGCAACCCTCACTGTCGGCGCCGCAGGGGCCCGCCCCTTTCCATGGCTGACCAAGACGGGCCTCCAGCTTGAAAACGGCTATGTCGCGGTGGATGATACGCTGCGCGCCGTGAACGACCCATACATTTTCGCTGTCGGAGACTGCGCCCACCTGCAAATGCCACGCCCAAAAGCTGGCGTCTTCGCGGTGCGCGCAGCCCCCATCCTGACGCACAACCTGAAAGCCGCCGCTTCTGAGACCGCGCTAAGACCTTTCCACCCGCAGACGCATTACCTCAAACTCATCTCGCTAGGCGGCAAGGAAGCGCTCGCAGACAAATGGGGCAAAAGCATCGGCGGAGCATGGGCATGGAGCTGGAAAGATCGCATCGACCGCGCCTTCAAGGACAAGCTCAGCCACCTGCCCGCCATGAAGCAACCGCCCCTTCCCAGCCCTCGCGCTGCTGGCGTTGCCGAAGCACGTGGCCCCAAACCGCTTTGCGGCGGCTGTGGTGCCAAGCTGGGTGCGGGCGTGCTGGACCGGGTCCTGAACGCTCTCCCGGCCCAGCCCCGTGACGACGTGCTAACCGGACCGGGCGACGACGCGGCCGTTTTGAACATCGGCGGCACGCAGCAGGTTCTGACCACTGATCACTTGCGCGCATTCTGGAACGACCCATGGCTTTTCGGAAGCATCACGGCAGTGCACGCCCTTGGCGATGTCTGGGCGATGGGAGCCAGCCCGCAAGCCGTCCTTGCCCATATCACACTTCCACGCATGGCCGTGCATATGCAGGAGGACTGGCTTCGCGAGATCATGGCGGCGGCGTCCCAAGTCTTCGCCGATGAAGGTGCGGCTATCGTCGGTGGCCACAGCACGCTTGGCGCAGAACTGGTGGTGGGTTTCAGCATCACCGGAATTGCGCAGACGCGCCTGCTCACTATCGACGGCGGAAAGGACGGCGACGCCTTGCTTCTGACCCGCCCGATTGGGTCAGGCACGATAATGGCCGCTGAAATGGAAGGCAAAGCCGCCGGAGACGACGTCATCGCCGCCCTCGACATCATGGGGCAATCGCAAAGCGACGCCGCCATGCTGCTGGGCCCATTGGCCCATGCAATGACCGATGTGACGGGCTTTGGTCTTGCGGGGCACGCAGCACGGATGGCGCAAGCTTCGGGACTGAGCGCCACGATCAATCTCGATGCTCTGCCAATCTTTCAAGGCGCAGAGGCACTGGCCGCGAAAGGCATCCGTTCGTCGATCTGGCAAGCCAACCGCGACGCCGTCACGGCCGAAGTACCAGAGACGCCCCGCGCCGCTCTGCTGTTCGATCCACAAACCGCCGGAGGGTTGCTGGCAGCACTGCCATTGAGCAAAGCTCAAGGCGCGCGCGAGGCTCTGCGAAACATGGGCCACAAAGCAGAAATCATCGGCGAAATGGGCCCGACTTCTGACGTCACGCTTACCGCGCGCTGACAGGCTCCGCTGCAACCAGCCCCGCAACCTGATCCGCCAAACGGTCAATTCCGGCATCGTCCAAAGCATCGGCCTTAAACAAAACCGTCTCAACGTCGCTCCGGGCCCGCCCCTTGGCATAGCGCGGGTCGTAATGGTACCGCATCAGTTCTGCCGCCAGTTCCGCAAAGTCGCCCTGGCGCGCCAAAGCCTCCCAGCTTGCAACCCGCGCATGCCCCTGCAACCGCACCAAGGCTTCAAGCCGCGACACCAGTAGGTCTGTATCTTCAACCAAATCTGCGTAAGCCCGCACCAGATAGGCTGCCCGCGCCTCAAGCGGCGCCGAAACCTCGATCCGCTTTGCCCCCTTCATGGCTTCAAACACCCGCGCCGGCAGGTTCAACTGCCCGATCCGGCTGCTTTCGGCCTCGATCACCACAGGGCGCGCCGGATCCAAAGCCTCGACCGCCGCTGCAAGCCGCGTCTCGAACCCTTTTTGCGCAGGCTGATCGCCATAAGCCCCCAAGGCCGATCCGCGGTGGTTGGCCAAGCCCTCCAGATCAATCACCTGAACTCCAAGGGCTGGCAGTCGCGCCAGAATGTCGGTCTTCGCCGTCCCGGTATTGCCATCAAGCAGAACGACAGGTGCCGGAAAAGGCGCATCATGCAAACGGTCCACCACCAAACGTCGATAGGTTTGATACCCGCCCACCAATGTCTCGGCCCGCCAACCAATCTGAGAAAGTATCATCGCAAACGACCCCGACCGTTGCCCGCCCCGCCAGCAATAGATCAAGGGCCGCCAGCCGCCGTCCATCTCGGCCAGCGGCCCTTCCAGATGCAAAGCCGCATTGCGCGACACCAAAGCCGCCCCCATCTTGCGCGCCTTGAAGGGGCTGTCCTGAACGTAAACGGTGCCGACACGGGCGCGTTCTTCGTCCGACAAAACCGGCAGATTGATGGCCCCCGGCACGTGATCCTCGGCAAACTCAGCAGGCGAGCGCACATCGATCACCCCGTCAAAGCCTGCGTCACGCAAGCCGCCCAAACTGGTCAATTCAAATCCCATGCGCGGTCCTTACCCCCTTCAGCCCGGCTCTGAAAGCCATGCCCCTTGACGTGATGCACGGGACAGGATTGGAAAGCGTCAGATTTAGTCGGGAGAAGCCACCATGTCAGTTCGATTCGGAGTTCTCGGTGCCGGGCGCATCGGCCAGGTCCATGCACGGGCCATCGCCTCTACCACAGGTGCCGAACTGGTAGCTGTCGCCGATGCCATGCCCGCAGCCGCAGAGGCCATTCAAAAGAGCTATGGCTGCGAAATCCGTACCATCGACGATATCGCGAAAGCCGCTGACATCGATGCGGTGATCATCTGCACCCCCACCGACATGCACGCCGACCAGATCGAGCAATTCGCCCGCGCAGGTAAAGCTGTATTCTGCGAGAAACCCATCGATCTGGACGTTGAACGCGTCAAATCCTGCCTCGACGTCGTGTCCCAGTCTGGTGCCACCCTGATGATCGGCTTCAACCGCCGTTTCGATGCTGACTTCCGCGCGCTTCACACTGCAGTCGACGCAGGCCAGATCGGCGACGTCGAGATGGTCAATATCACGTCCCGCGACCCCGGCCCGCCCCCGGTCGATTACATCGCCCGGTCAGGCGGCATCTTCCGCGACATGACAATCCACGACTTCGACATCGCCCGCTGGATGCTAGGCGAAGAAGTTGAGACAGTGCTGGCCCAAGCCTCGGTTCTGGTCGACCCCGCTATCGGCGAAGCGGGCGATTTCGACAGTGTGAACGTCGTGCTCAAAACCGCCAGCGGCAAGCAATGCGTGATCACCAATTCGCGCCGCGCCGCCTACGGCTATGACCAACGGATCGAAGTTTTGGGCTCAAAAGGCATGGCCGCCGCACAAAACGTCCACGAAGCCCGCATCGAGATCGCCAATGCCCAGGGCTTTACCCGCCCGCCTTTGCTGAACTTCTTCATGGAACGCTATGCCCTGGCCTATGCCGCTGAAATCGCCGCCTTTGTCGAAGCGGTGGGCGCAGGCACACCACCACCCACCACGGGCCATGACGGTCTGATGGCACTGATTCTGGCCGAGGCCGCCAACCGATCTGTGGCCGAAAGCCGCGCAATCGAAGTGTCCGAAATCTGAACCTTGGCCCGGGCATTCCGCTCAGGGTCAGCCAGCCCGGACAATTTGACTAAAACTTTGCGCTTCATTTTGCCAGAAACACGCATGCACCCACTCTCAAACCGCGCATCCCTTCCGTTGCGCAGCCCCCTACCCACGCGGCACCCCATGCGTTAAACCTGCCTCATGAAAAACGCCTTCGACGTCCGCCACCCGTTCTTCCGCCCCCTTTGGCGGCGCGCGGTCCTCACGATCTTTACGCTTGGGTGGGCCGTATTCGAACTCTCTCATGGCGCCACCGTCTGGGCAGCCCTCTTCGGCGCCTGCGGCGTCTATCTGTTTCTCCAGTTCTTCGTGCATTTCGACCCCGCCGATTACGAAGCCAAAGACAAGGACCCGGAATGAGCCACCTCCTTCGCAAACCCCGCGCCACCAGTGGCATGATCCACGACATCGGTCCGGACGACGCCGGTTGGAGCTATGTGGGCTTTGCCGCGCACCGTTTGTCACCCGGCGACAAAGTATCGGCTGAAACCCACGGACGCGAAGTCATCCTTGTGCTGGTTGAAGGCAAGGCAAGGCTATCCGCGGGTGGTAAGGATTTCGGCGAAATGGGCGACCGGATGGACCTGTTTGAAAAGACACCACCCCATTGCCTTTACGTGCCCAACAGTTCGGATTGGCAAGCCAAAGCCACCACCGCTTGCACCCTCGCCGTCTGCTCGGCCCCCGGCGCTGGCGGCCATGCCGCGCAAAAAATTGGCCCCGCAGGCATCGCATTGGAAGAACGCGGCAAGGGCACGAATACTCGCTATATCAACAACATCGCGATGGAGACCCGCGACGTTGCCGACAGCCTTCTGGTCACCGAGGTCTTCACTCCGCCCGGCCATTGGTCGTCTTATCCGCCGCACCGGCACGACGAAGACAACTATCCGGAAATGACCTATCTGGAAGAGACCTATTACCACAGGCTGAACCCGTCACAGGGCTATGCACACCAGCGGGTCTGGACCGAAGACGGCACGCTGGACGAAACCATCAGCGTCTCGGACCATGACGTCGTGCTGGTGCCACGCGGCCATCACCCTTGTGGCGCGCCCTATGGCTATGAACTTTACTATCTCAACGTCATGGCGGGCCCTCTGCGCAAATGGCGGTTCAAGAACCACCCTGACCACGACTGGATCTTCCAGCGCGACAAAGCCGACTAGGCACCGTGCTGCTTGGAACCGTCCGACGCGACGGCGCGAACAGCCATCCGTGATTTGACTTTCTGCCTTTTAAGCGAAACGTTGACGGTCGCCAAAACAGGGGTGCAATCCATGAATAAAATCGCCGTCGCGACTCTCTCAGATCTTCCCGACAGAAAACCGCAATACGCCTTGGTTGGCGAAGTCGACCTGGTCGTCGTTCGCTTTGACGACAACATCTCGGTCTTCTATGGCCGCTGCCTTCATCGGGGTGCGCTGATGTCGGACGGCTTTGTGCAAGGCGACAACCTGATGTGCGGCCTGCACTTTTGGGACTATCGGCTGGACAGTGGTGTTTCCGAGTACGCCAACGAAGAAGTCCTTCCCAAGTTCACCTCGTGGATCGAGGACGACGAAGTATTGGTCGACGCCGACGAAATCGCAGACTGGGCCCTGAAAAACCCACAGCCTTACAACCGCGACGCCTATCTTGGGCTTTATGCTGACACCTCGCATGGCACCGAAGAAGAACCCTATAACGGGTTAATCCAGCAATACGCCAAGGACGGGCTGAAAAAGACCGGCCACCACGGCAAGGTCGCCTCGATGGGCGTGCCACGCGGCGAACTGCCCGATTGGGACGACATCCAGCTTCTGACGGCGCAACTGCATAAAGCCCCGCTTTTGGACGACGATCCGGTGGGGACCGAAGTTGTCATCGGACCCCACGCCCAGAAACCGTTGAAGCTCGAAATTCCTCTGTTCGTTTCCGATATGTCCTTCGGGGCGCTGTCCGAACCCGCCAAGGTGGCACTGGCACGCGGTGCCGAACTGGCAGGCACAGGCATCTGTTCGGGTGAAGGCGGGATGCTGCCCGAAGAACAGGAAGCCAACAGCCGCTATTTCTATGAACTGGCCAGCGCGCGTTTTGGCTTTTCGTGGGACAAGCTGGACAAGGTGCAGGCGTTCCATTTCAAAGGCGGCCAAGGGGCCAAGACCGGCACCGGCGGGCACCTGCCCGGCAAGAAAGTGAATGGCAAGATCGCCGAAGTCCGCGAGTTAGAGGAAGGGCAAGATGCAATTTCACCGCCGCGCTTTCCGGAATGGACAGAACCAAGCCAAATCAAAGAGTTCGCCGACGAAGTTCGCGACAGAACGGGTGGCATTCCCATCGGCTACAAGCTGTCGGCCCAGCATATCGAGAAAGACATTGATGCGGCGTTGGAAGTCGGCGTCGATTATATCATCCTTGACGGACGCGGAGGTGGTACCGGTGCGGCCCCGATCATCTTCCGCGACAATATCTCGGTCCCGACGATTCCGGCGCTGGCCCGGGCGCGGCGGCACCTTGACAAGAATGCCCCCGATGTCACGCTTGTCATCACCGGCGGGCTTCGGAAACCAGCGGACTTCATCAAGGCGCTGGCCATGGGTGCTGATGCAATCGCCCTGTCGAATTCGGCCATGCAGGCCATTGGGTGCATCGCCATGCGCGCTTGCCATACGAACAACTGCCCTGTTGGCATTGCTTCGCAGAAACCCCATCTGGTCAGCCGCCTTGTGGTCGAAAAATCGGCCCGCCAACTGGCCAACTTCTTCGAGGCCAGCACTGAACTGATGCAAGTCATGGCGCGCGCCTGTGGCCACGATCACCTTTCGGGCTTCAACGCAGATGACTTGACCACGTGGAAACGCGACATGGCCGATATGTCGGGCATCGCTTACGGAGGTCTCACGTGAGGCCCTTACACACGGATGTTTCCCAGGCCCGGGCTATGGCCCACGCCGCTGTCCAACTTCAGTGCCGCGCCGCCAAAGCCAACCTTGAACCTGTCCCAGACGACAGCCACACAAGCCTAAGCTGGGCCGAAGGCGCCTTCCGAACGCATCCGTTTCGTGACGGAACATCGGTTGAAATCACGCTTAACCCACTGACACTTCGGCTGGGGAGCATTGCGACTTTGAGTTTGAACGGAGTCACTTACGGCGATGCGCTTAACTGGATAGACGACCAGCTTCAAAACCGCTGCTATGCCAAGGCCAGCGAAAGCAACGTCACTTATGACCTGCCCGCCGAGATCTCGGCCATTGAACGCTTTGCCGATGTTGCGGGGCTGGACGCGCTTGAAGCTTGGTATGATCTGGCAGGGGATGCCATTGGCGATATTGTCTCGTCGCTTGAGCATCCAAGCCCCGGCCCGGTCCGCTGCTGGCCTCATCACTTCCCGCTGCTGGCCTCATCACTTCGATCTTGCGTCCTATGTTCAGCTAAGCGATGGCGACCCCGAAACAGCTTTGGGCGTCGGTGTCGGGCTTTCGCCCGGCGACGATTACTATGACGAACCCTATTTTTATGTGAACCCCTGGCCGCACCCTGACCCAAACGCGCTTCCGCCTGCAGCCGAACCGGGGCATTGGCATGATCGCGATTTTGTTGGTCAGATTGCCACCGCCTCGCAACTGCTTGCGAGCAAAGACGTTGGGGCCACCCTCGACCGGTTTCTTGAAGACAGCCTGCGATCTGTCCGGATTCTTCTGGACGCTATGAGAGTCTGACAGACTTTGCAGAGCCTCGGCACAAAGCGAACGCTTCCCCACGCAGCGTTTTGCGAGATTTGAAGACGGCAGCGAACGCACATAGGCCAGATACGCCTGAACGGCGATCTGATGTTTCTTTTTCAAGACTTCGAGGTGCGCGAAAGCTGAACGAAAAGAAAAGCGGGCCTGCATTCAAACCCGCTTACCAAATTTCAGCGTTTAAGCGCAGGACTATTTGTCCTTTTTCTTCGCCTCAGGCTTCGTTGCTTCTTCTGGCTTCACCACAGGCTGGTTGTTGGCCTTGAAGTTGCGCGAAGAGCGCGCACGCCCTTTGCCGCCCGGGGACGGAGTAGCAAGAAACTCGGCAAGATTGAACTTTGGTTTCGCAGAGAACATGGTCATCAAATGACGCCTTTCATTGGCACAAGGTATTGCGCCTCTGCGTTACATATAGCCTTTCGCGGACAAATTTGTAAGCGCTCCTTGCCACCTAGGCGCATAAACACCCCTGCAAGACACCATAGTCGCGCAAAAAGCTATATGTTGTGGCTCAAACCGCCGCCAGCGCCCCTAGTCGTCTGTCAACTTGTCCAAAGCCGGGTAAAGCCGGGTAAAATCCTCGTCTTCCATCCCAGCATCTACCGCAGCCTGTATCCACGCCAGCGTCTGATGACCAAGCCGCATCGGGCTGCCAAGCTCCTGAGACAGCGCCACGGCCATGCCAACATCTTTGCGGAGGTTGAAAATTCGCGATCGGCCATCCCATGTCTCGGACAGGATATGATCAGGAAACCGGCGCTCCGAGATAAAGCTGCGCGCGTTGCCCGCATTGAAGACCTTGATCATATCGGCCAACTCGATGCCCGCCGCTTCTGCCAGACGGCCAGCTTCGGAACAGGCCAAGAAATTGGTGTGGGTGATCAGGTTGTGGACCACTTTCATGGTATGCCCCGCACCCGACGGACCCAGATGGATCAATTCTCCAGCACAGGCGTTCAACACCTCGCGCGACCGTTCCAGCACGTCTTCGGCCCCGCCGATCATCAGCGTCATGGTGCCATCGTCGGCGCCTTTGGCCCCGCCACCGGTCATGCCTGCGTCCATATAGGGCACGCCCACTTCGGCTGCCTGGGTTGCAAGGCGCTTGGTATGAACCGGATCAGAGGTGGTAAAATCCCAGAGGATCAGACCGGGCCCCGCAGCGGCAAGCATCTCGCCCAGCATTGGCTCGATCTGGGCGGACCCCGGCACAACAAAGATCACAACAGCCGCTTCCGCCGCCATCTCGGTTGGCGTCGCGATCCGCGCTGTTTCGCCATAAGGCGCGCGCGCCTCTTCCGCGATGTCCCACACCAGCAAAGTATGACCCGCCTTCGCAATATTCTTGGCAATGCCTCGCCCCATATTCCCAAGCCCAATGACACCTACAGTCTGCCCCATGCATTCATTCCTTCTGTTTTTGCTGACCTTAATTCCCGATATACTCAGGAAACTCGGCACGTCCCTTACACCACAGCCTCGATGGCCGTGCCAAGTCTCTGAACCAAGTCACCGATCTGATCGTCGCTTAAGATAAAGGGCGGCGCCAGCAAAACATGGTCGCCATTCTTGCCGTCAATGCATCCGCCCGTCGGATAGCAGATCAACCCGGCCGCGAAAGCCGCCGCTTTGACTTTGGCATGCACCGATTTTACCGGATCAAAAGGCACCTTGGTTTGTCCGTCCTCGACCAGTTCAAGGCCGATGAACAAACCGCACATGACTTCATCAAGGATCAAAAGAATGCCGTGCCTGTCGCAAAGATCGCGCATCCGCCGACAATAGCCATCAACTGCGGGAACAGCACCAAGGGTAGCCCCAATCACCAATTCGGCCACAAAGGCCATGACTGTTTCGGGACCCAGTTGCTCAATTTGAGCCTCAAGCTCGGCAACCAGACGGTCGACATACGCCCCGTCTGTCTCGCTTTCGGTCTGATCGCGGTAGGCATAGCAAGGCGAGACATGGTGCGCGTTCACCAAAAGCGGCTGGAACGGCGCGCGCCGCCATGCATTGCCGCCCGTGGCCAAGGCACCAAGGGTGTTGCCATGATAGCTTTGCTTCCGCGCAATCGCATGGCGACGCTTGGGCAGGCCGATCTCGATGAAATACTGCCGCGCCAGCTTTAGAGCGGCTTCCATCGCTTCGGACCCGCCGGATACCAAATAAGCCCGATCAAACCCGTCCGGAGCCAGTCCGATCAGCCGATCTGCCAGTTCTTCGGCCAGGTCCGAGGCGAAAAACCCGGTATGAGCGAAGGCAACCTGATCAATCTGCGCCTTTATAATGGCGGTCATATGATGGGCATCGCTGTGCCCAAGGCAGGACACGGCAGCACCGCCTGATCCGTCAAGATAGGATTTGCCGTTCTGGCCAATCAAATAAGTCCCATCACCGAGTGCGGCGCGAGGCAGTTCTTTGTGACAATGACGCGGAAAAACATGTGAAATCGGCACAGGCGGAGTGTCCGGTAAATACTATCCAACTTGGGGTGCGATCTGCCGTCTAGTGAACAACAAACCGGATAAAGCACGGCATCTGCTGTGCGGTCGACTAAACCGGCGGATCGGTGTGCAACATCAACACCATCAAGGGCAGCGAGGTTGAGTTCGGTGTGGCCCAGTCCCACTGGCAGTACCGCATGCAACGGCACGTCGAAGTTTGCCAACAACCCCTTCTACCGCGTCGCGACGATCCCCGGTGGCATGTCTGCGGGCACAGATGGCGACACCACGACCTTTGGTGTGGGCGCGACTTTCGTAACCTCGGCCTCTCATGCTAGCCACGCTGGCCTTCCAACCGTTCAAATCCAGCCCATGCAACAGCATCCCGTCCTATGACTGGGCGCTGATGATACTGGGCGTGGCGGCCGGTCTGTATCTTGTCGTTTTCCGCTTTCAGATTGCCGACCGCCCCCGGATTGTGGAGCACGACCGACATTACAATGTCCGTTATCGGTACTGGGCGGGCTGCTTGTGTCTGTCTATCACAGCCCCTGTCGTCAATGATGACGGGCATGATCTCGGGTGCGCCCATTGCCAACAGAGTGAAGACCGGTACATTCACCATCCCGTTGATGAAGCAGATCGGTTTTTCGGCTGAAAAGGCAGGTGCTGTCGAAGTCGCGTCTTCCACCAATGGCCAGCTGACCCCGCCGGTTATGGGTGCTGCGGCCGATGATCAGGAAATTCGCCTGACCATTGCTGAACGCGATTTTGACAACGCGAAATACGCCCGACAACCATCATCGTACCAGCCATTGCAGGCGATGCGGTGGCCGCCCTTCAGGCACAAGGGCTGACGGTTGTGGAAGAAGGCGACAAATTGCTTCTGGAAGAACCGTTCCCAAGCACAACGGACTTCGAAACGCTTGGAACAGAATAGGACTATTACGGCGACACTTCGATGGAAGTCTTAGATTTTCAGGTCGAAAACGAGCGTATACGGAAAGAGCTATGCTTCATCCCCGCCCTGCTGTTTCTGGCAGGTATCGTGATGATCCAACGGTCCCGCGCAACCCAGCCAGCATTCTAGTAAGGAACGTCATGTACAAGAGTATCCTTGTAGCAGTCGACATCAACGACCGAAGCGACGCCGCCAAAGTATCTGGGGGTGCCCAAAGACTGGCTACATCAGTTGATACCCGGATGCACATCGTGACTGTCTTCCCCGACAGCGGCATGCCGCCCGAGTGGCACGGCATGCCACGCAGTCGGTGTTGATCGTCCGCTAAGATCCCGTGTAGGTAACACAGCCCCGTCTCGAACAGCGATCGACACATGCAACGTAAAATTCGCTACCTCTCGCACCCGCAAGTGGTGATTGATCCGTCAAAGGATATCCAAAAGTGGTCGCTGAATGAGGTCGGACAAAGCCGCGTCGCAGCACTTGCCGGGTCCGGCGCGTTGCTGGGCACCACCGTCATCATCAGCAGTTCGGAAACCAAGGCCATTGAAACAGCGGCCCCCTTGGCCAAGGCCCTTGGTTGCACGTTGGAAATCCGCCAGAACATGCACGAGAACGACCGCAGTTCGACCGGCTTTCTGCCGCCCGACGTGTTCGAAGCCGTTGCAGATCAGTTCTTCGCCAACCCTGACGAAAGCGTGCGTGGTTGGGAAACCGCAACCGCTGCACAAGCCCGGATCGTCGCTGAAGTTACCGATTGTCTCCATGTTCACACCGAGGGTGACGTCCTATTTATCGGCCACGGCGGCGTCGGAACACTTTTGTTCTGCCACTTGAGCGGCGTCCCCATCAGCCGCAATTTCGACCAGGATCCGGGCGGCGGCGGGTGCTATTTTGAATTCAGCGGCCTGCAAAGCAAACCCTCAATGGGCTGGCAGACGATGGAAAAACTTACGGCTTCAGGCCAAAGTTCAACCAAATAGCTCTGGTTTTGCGCCCGGCCTTCGCTGACCCAATACCGGCTTCGAGAAATCCAAAGACACAAAAAACTTCCGGTGGCTGCGACGGGATATTGGGAAGAGTTTACTGCGGTCGAGATACCGGGAACGCCTGTTTCCGGGGGTCTCATGCTGTCTCACTTCCTCAATGAACTGCTTTTTCAGATACCCAGCTTTTGCCACAACCCCCGCGCCGTCTCCGGGCATCGCCTAGCTTGCGCACGGCCTCGGAGATGCGCTCAAGCGCGAAACCGCAGAGTTGGTTTTGGGCGGATCCGAAGGAACCGTGGCGATCTCGGTCATTTGTCACATTTGCATCGGCTCGGTCAGAGGTGCTGCTGCGAAGTTGACCGGCCGGCCTGTTCAACTGAATTGTCATTGCCACAGTAAAATGCGGAATGAAATTTGACGCAAAGGTCTGGGTTCTGCTCGGTGAACTGCGGGAGGCGCGACAAGAGCCAGTGATTGGCAAAGCTGGCGATGCACAGGATCAGAATCTCGGACTTCTGGTCCCTTGAAAAACGTCTGATCGTCGCGTCGATGCGCTGAAGCGCATGACTGCAAGCTGTTTGTAATTCAAACCCCGCCGTCATGGCCATAACTCCGCATGCGCTACGCACCAAAAGCTGTACGCCAGGTCGTTCTTCCAGAGATTGGATTTGCTTGCTGGCGGCCTCATGCGTCACGCCGATCTCACCGGCGGTCTGGATGATGTTGCCACGCCATGCCGACGCCTCGAAAATGCGGAGCCATGCGATATTGGTGGGCCTATTCCTCTTATTATGGCCAATCTCCCTTTCTTACGGCTTCCGGTCGCATCCTCGAGCGCGTTAGGGTGCAATGGTTTCCAAAGGAGAAAGCGATGAAGAACCCGCCCTTCAGGTTCGCTGTGATCTTGCCCCCGTTCTGTGTTGGTTTGATCGTCTTGGAACGAACGAGGGGATCGCGAAACACCTGAACTTTGGCGATGATTTGCGGTTTGTGCTGAATCGCCATGGTTTTCATTGGTCCAACATTGGCGCCTCGGATTTCCATGTGCTTGAAGCCGATGCCGTTTACGGCGACGTGCCGATCGGCATCGAGCCGACTGCATGGGCAATTCACTGGTCGATCCACGGCAGCATTCCCCGTGTACGCTAACGGATTATGCGGCATGAACAGACAAACCGCGCAATCTTCTGATCCTGACGTCGGATGAGCACCGCCGGGATGCAGCAGGCTTCATGGGTCACCCAGCTGCCCGGCTGACGCCCAACGTGCACAAGCTTGCAGCGCGTGGCACCGTGTTCGAGCGCGCCTATACCCCGTCGCCCATCTGTGTTCCGGCCCGTGCCGCCCTTGCCACGGGCCTGCCCTGTCACCGGACAGGATAATGAGACAGTGCAAAACCCTGAACCGGCACCCCACGCGGCTGGATGCACGATCTGCGGGACAACGGCATTCACACAACCAAAATTGGCAAGTTGCACTATACGTCAGGCTGTGATCATGGCGCGGTCGAGGAGATCGAACCGATGCACGTCGCTGGCGACGGCTCGACAATCGCGTTGGTCCGGGACGGAACCGCGACCTTCGACGCGGCCCCCGAACTGGCGCGCATCAGGAGATTTTGCGATCACGACAGTTTTTTCGACGATGCCGGCATTGCCAAGGCACGGTGCAGCTATCTGGGGCTGATCGCTTTCATGGACGATTGCATGGGGCAGGTTCTCACCGCGCTCGAACAGTCGGGACAGGCTGATGACACGCTTGTTGTCTATGTTTCCGACCACGGCGAAATGCTGGGTGATCACGGGTTCTGGGGCAAATCCGTCATGCTGGAACCATCCGTCGCAGTGCCCGTGATCGTCGCCGGGCCCGGTGTGCCTGCAAGTCGCTGCATCACACCGGTCAGCCTTTTGGATATTGCGACGACCACCCATAAGACAGTTGGGCTTGGCGGATATGACTTGCCAGGGGACGACCTGAGCACCCTTGCGCAGCAACCCGACGATCCGGGCCGCACAGCGTTTTCCGAGCACCACGATGGTGGGTCCACCATAGGCCCTATCATGGTATGCTGGGACGACTAGAAATATATTCACTACACAGCAGAAGTCCCGCAACTCTTTGACCTGAATACCGATCCGGGCGAATTGAATGATCTCGCATTCGATCCGCAATATGCCACCGTACGCGCCGAGGGACGCCGGCGCCTTGCGGTCATCTGCGAACCTTCACAGATCGAGAGGCTCGCATTAGAGGATCAGGCGAAACGGCTCAAAGTCTTTGGTGGTCGCAATGCGGCGTTCAGAGATGCCTTTTCACATACGCCGATCCCTGCTGGATGAGCCATGACGCCTCGGCTTGCCAGATTGATCAAACACACGACGTTCCAACTGAATGGCCCCTAGTTTTATAGACGCCTTCGTCCCTGATTTTGATACAAGGAGGTCGTTATGGTGAAGCCAAAGTTAAGCGACAATTTCAAGCGTGATGCTGCGCATCAAATCAAAGTACGAGGGTACCCTGTTTGCGAGGCTTCCAGGCGTTGTGGTGTCAGTACCTGTTCTCTGCTCAAGTGGATGAAGCAGTATGCTCAAGCCGCTTCGAAGGCTTCGGACGTGGACCATGAAGCCGAGAACCGGCCGCACGTATCATTGGGCAACAACGCACCCAAGGAGTTTGTCGCCGATATGACGCTGCAACAGCAGGCCGCGTAAGGCCACAAATCAACAACGCATTATCCAGTCAGCTGAAGGAGAGTTAGGTCTCAGGTCAGTCGCTCGAATCCAAATAACCGCCCTGCCCGCCTCAAGGCAGCGTCCTCTGACAAGGCTCGTTCGTGATTGTCTACTTTTCTGTAACAACCGGAATGCGCGGTTTGCTGCTGCTTTGGGCACGCGATGCCATGGCCATGGCGATCGCTTGGGCAAGGCACATCGGTGCCGCAAGCGAGCGTGAGAATGTATATTCGTGCTCGGGTATAGCAAAGAGCAGGTTGGCGTTCTTAGCCAAGGGCGAGAGCGTCGTATCTGAAATAGCAATGACCGGGACGCCGTTCTTAAAGGCATCCTCGGCGATGTTAACGACTTCATTTGCATAGAACCGAAAGGCAACACAAAACAGCAGGTCGTTTGAGGTCATCAGCTTGGCGCGATGCGTTGCCAGACCGCCGCTTTCGTCCAACAGGATCGTACGCTTGCCCAGCATGGTCAGCACATAGTGCAACAGACTGACGACGGGTGCGGACCGCAATTGCCCGATCAGAAATACAGTTTCAGCGGCTTCCAGCATTTCTGCTGACCGCTCTAGGTCTTCATTGGTGACGTTTTCCATCAGTGATTGAAGGGATGCGATATCGCGAACGACAAGGTCTTGAAGAAACTGGCTTGCACCGGAATTCTGATCTTGCCAGATCGGTTTCCAATGCTTGGACCCGCGCTTCAAACCCCGGTGCCGCGGTTGACAGGCGACGCTGAAAGGGAACCTGCAAATCCTTGAAGCCGGAATAGCCGAGCTTCTGGGCAAACCGCACAAAGCTCGAAGCGTGGATGCCACAGGACTCGGCAATGGCATTGACCGGCATGATGGCGACGTCGTTGGGGTTCTGGGTCAGGAATTCGGCGATCCGCTGATACGACTTGCTCATTCCGTCGTATTCATCGTGGATCAAGCGGATAAGCGCCTCGTAGTTCTGAGGTGGAGGTGCGTTGTCCAATGTTTCGCCTTGCTTTCCCATCAATATTCTTTGGCTCTCTTCCGAGATGGCGAACGAGACGGTCCCCGGCAAACCGGGAACCGCCAATGTCACAGCCTACTTACTTGACGCAGGTCGCGACGTTCTCGTTATTGCAGACATCGAGACCGGTGTAGATCGGATCATCAACCGACTTGCCCTCGACGATGTCCTTCAGGACGTACATCGCCTTATAGCCCATCTCGTAGGGGCGCTGGCCAACAAGACCGTTGCCCAGACCGTCCTGCGGTTTGCTCAAGCTGCATCGGCAGCGTGTCGGCCACGACGATGGTCAGTTCGCCCGCATCCATCTTGCCTTTGTAGGGCTCGGCGGCATTACGATAGGCGTTGTCGAACCATTGGGTGAACGCACCCGTCGACAGGAAGGCCGTCAGATCAGGGTTGGCCGCAAGGATGTCGGTCATGCCCTGCACGGCGACGTTGCCGTCATCGTTGGTGATCAGCGGGCAACCCGAAATCTCGGTCCAGCCGCCTTCGCCGGCCAAAGCTGAGCCCGGAGGCGTGCCCGTATCCGCGCCAGCCAGAGTGTCACGTGCCCCTTTCAGGCGCTCGTTGTGGTTGGCCGCAGCAGCACCACCGGTCTGAAGGCAGATCGTGCCGCCATCAGGATGACGCGCCTGAACCAGCTCGGCCAGATGCACACCGATGTTGTAGTTGTTGGTGCCGACATATGTGGTGCGCAAAGCCTTGTCTTCTTCAAGAAGGTCCGAGTCCCATGTCATCACGGGGATGCCAGCATCGGCAGCGGCCTTCAGAACTTTGGCCATGGCAGGCGCGTTCGAAGGCGCCACGGCGATACCATCAACACCCTTGGTGATCAGGTCCTGAACGATCTGAAGCTGTTCAAGTTCGGTGTGCTCACCCGGGCCGATGTATTCGCAGGTTACGTCTGCAAGCTCTTCCTGAGCCTTATAGCAGCCATCACGCGCAAGATCGAAGAACGGGTTGTTCATCGCCTTTGGAACCAGCGCAAAGGTCATTCCGTGACCTTCTGCCATGGCTGCAAACGGAGCGAGTATGCCGACAACGGCGGTTGCTGTGAGAAGTCTCTTCATTTTTTCCTCCCTTGGATTTCGAAGAGTTGGTGGGGGCTTATTTGCCCCCGCGATTGCGGATTTGTTCCAGAAGCACCGCAAGGATAAGGAACAGACCAACAAAGAATTGCTGCCAAAGCGCCGGGATGCCGGCAAGAAGCAGCGAATTTCGGATAAGCTCAACCAGTGCTGCACCGATCGGCGCACCAAAGGCGTAAGCCACACCGCCCATCAGGTTCGCGCCCCCGATGACGGTCGCGGCAATGACGTTCAACTCGTAGGTCACACCCATGCCGTTTGTGGCCGAGCCGGTGTAGCCAATGAACATGAACGCCGCGAGGCCAGTGCAAAGCGAGCAGACAACATAGACCGACACGATCATCCGCTCGACCGGGATACCGGCCAGCTTCGCGGCATGCGGGTTGCCACCAATCGCCACGACCCAGCGACCCCAAGTTGAAAAGCGCCAGACCCACCAGAAGACCGCCGTCAGGATGGTCAGCACCCAGACCACGTTTGGCACGCCCAGAACGCTTTCGCCGCCGATCCATTCAAACAGCTCGCTGTCGGGACCGAATTGGTAGATCATTTTGTTGTCTGAAAGGACCATGGCGATTGAGCGTGCCATCGCCAGCATGCCCAGCGTGACCACAAACGGCGCCATTCGCAGATAGGCAATAAGTATGCCGTTGATCAGCCCAACGATAGAAGCTGTTAGCATACAGACGAGGAATCCGAGTTCGATTCCGTAACCTGCCTGCATCGTAAGCCCCAGAGTGATGGCGCAAAGGCCCATGAGAGAGCCCACAGAAAGGTCGATCCCGGCCGTACAAATCACGGCCGACATGCCAAGCGCCATTATTCCGAAGAAGGCCATGTTCCGCGTGATGTTGAACATATTGCGCTCGGTCATGAAGGCGTCCGAGACAAAGCTCATCACCAACCCGATGGCGAGGATAGCGATAAAGACCCAGAAAGGTTGCGTCCGAAGAATCGCTCCAAAACCAGAGACTTCCTGACGTGATGTCACGCTATCGTCGATCGCGGCATGATCGACGCTTGCGGGTTTCTTGGTCTCTGTTGTGTTTGTTGCGTCGGTCATGCTGCTTCTATCGCCCCAATAATAAGCCCGGTGACTTCTTCCGGGGTCGTATCAATGATACGTTTGTCGGCCACTTTCGCGCCACGCCGCAAAACTGCGACCCGGTCGCAAACCTCAAACACGTCCGGCATCCGGTGCGAGACAAGGATCACCGCGTGTCCGGTGTCCTTCAGGCGATTGATCAGGGCCAGAACCTCGGCCACCTGCCGGACCGAAATCGCGGCGGTGGGCTCGTCCATCAAGACCAGCTTCGGGTCAGACAGACGTGTGCGGGCAATCGCAACCGCCTGCCTTTGACCGCCTGACATCTGCCGCACAAGGTCGCGGGGGCGGGTTTCGGACTTCAGTTCGGAAAAGAGCTCGGCCGCGCGTTCGTACATCGCCGCATAGTCAAGCATCGAGAAAGGACCGACTTTTTTCTTCAGTTCGCGGCCCAGAAACACATTGGCGCCCGCGGTGAGATTGTCGCAAAGTGCAAGGTCCTGATAAACGATCTCGATCCCGGCTTCGCGGGCGTCTAGGGGTTTGTGAAATTCGACCTCGCGACCCTCGATGCTAATTTTGCCCTCGGTCGGAAGGAAGTTGCCCGCAATGATTTTCATCAGCGTCGACTTGCCCGCACCGTTGTCGCCCATCAAGCCGACGGCCTCTCCGGCCTCAAGGGTCAGATCGACACCCTGCAACGCGTGTATTGCGCCAAAGGACTTCGTGACACCACTCAGTTCCAGCAAGCTCACTTTGTTTCCCTTCGCTTCGTTGTTTCGTTCTCGTCTACTCACTCAATGGCACGGCAGGTGCCGGGGCTTGCCCATCGTAGCCGCCCCAGACCGACTGATCGAACTGGATCACCGATCCGGTCATCATGCCGCTGTCATCCGACGCCATCCAAAGGACGGCGCGCGCCACTTCGGCGGGCTCCAGCAATCGACCGAAAGGCATCTTGGCCGCCACGCTGTCGATGAAATTGGGATCGCCGGACTCTTCGGCCTGAAGCTTGCGTTCATGGTCAGAATTCATCCAACCAATGTCCAGCTGGTTGACGCGGATCCGGTTGCGCATAAGCGCATAGCCCGAATTTCGGGTCAGCGTCGCCAGAGCGCCCTTCGAGGCACAATAGGGCGCAATGAACGGTTGCCCTGCGCGCGCCGAAGTCGAGCCGATATTGACGATGGTGCCTTCGATCTTGTCCCGGTTCATCAGCTTGACCGCGTCTTGCATCAGAAAAAACGGGGCGCGGGTGTTCACCGCAAACATGGCGTCGAACAACTCGGGCGTGGTGTTAAGCAGGTTGCCCCGGTCGGTCAGACCGGCGGCGTTCACAAGAATATCGACCTTTCCGAACCGTGCATCCACTGCGGGGACGATCGCTTGCACTTCTTCCATCTTGCCCAGATCTGCCGTGATCATCTCGACCGGAACGCCGCTGGCCTCGGTAATTTCCGCCGCAACTTTGGCGCCCTTTTCAGCGCCGCGTCCCACAATCGCGATGCCCGCAGCACCTGCTTCGGCAAAAAGGCGCGCGATCGCAGCACCCAGACCCTGCGTCCCGCCGGTGACTACGGCAATTTTTCCGTCGATCCTGTTCATGAAACGACCTCGTATTCTGCAGCATCCAGAAGCTTCACCAGTTCGGCAAAGCCAGTCTTGGCCATTTCAAGCGGCGGATTGTCGACAGGGTTCTGTTCTGCCTCGACCACGAACCACCCCTGATATCCGAAATCCGCCAGCCGGTGGATGATCTTGCCGAACGGCAGATCGCCGTCGCCGGGGACCGTGAAGGCCCCTTTGACGACCGCATCGAGAAAGCTCTCTCGCGATCTGTCCAATCCATCGACCACGGCCCGGCGGATGTCCTTGGTGTGGACATGGCTTATGCGACGATGGTAATGGTTCAGAACGCGGATGGCATCGCCGCCTGCCATCGCCAGATGTCCCGTGTCAAAGAGCAGCTTCACTGCTTCTCCCGTCGTCTTCATGAACGCGTCGATCTCGGGCTCGGTCTCAATCGCGGCGGCCATGTGATGGTGATAGGCGATCGGCATACCCTCATCGGCGCACCATTCGGCAAAGGCGGTCATCCGGGCGCCGTAGGATTTCATCTCGGCATCGTCCAGCCGGGGCTTGGTCGCCAGCGGCTTGCTGCGGTCTCCCTGGATCGAGCGGGCTGTTTCGCCGTAGACGATGCAGGGCGCACCGGCGGCGATAAAGAAATCCATCTGCGCGCGGATACGGTCCTTCTCGGCCTCTATATCGCCATCAAGCAACAGGCCCGAGAACCAGCCGCCACAGACAGAAATGCCGAACTTTTCAAGGATCGGGCCAAGCTCGTCCATGTTCATCGGAAAGCGTCGGCCGGTTTCCATGCCGGTGAACCCCGCCTCGGCGGCTTGTCGCAGACATTCCTCAAGGCTTACATCGTCGGACAGTTCCTCAAGGTCGTCATTCCACCATGCGATGGGGGCGATCCCAAGTTTGGCGGTCAGCATTGTCTATACCCCCCGGCGCTGTTTTTTGCGGAACGCTTCTTGCCCCGCGCGGGCGTCACGCACCGCTTCCCGCTCTGAGATTTCGGGCACACCAACATACCAGTCGGCACCGCCGGGCGTCCATGTATAGGCGTCTGATGCGATGGTCAGAACCGTCGTGCGATCTGTGTCCTGTGCCCATTCCATGGCGGCCTCGAGATCCGCCAGACTTTCGCAGCGACGCGATAGTGCTCCCATGGCTTCTGCGTGTTTGGCAAAATCGACATGAAGCGGGTCGTCTTTGTTCAGCACCCGCGAATCTTTCAGCAAATTGTTGAAGCCCGGCACGCCCATGCCAGTTTGCAATCTGTTGATGACGCCAAACCCACCATTATCGCAGACCACGACAATCATCTTGTGGCCTGACAGCACCGAAGAATAGATGTCAGAGTTCATCATCATATAAGATCCGTCACCCACCATCACGATGGGCGTGCCATTGCCGTCTTTCGCAATCGCATGCCCCCATGCCCCGGCGATCTCGTACCCCATGCAAGAGAACCCAAATTCACAATCAAAGGTATGAGGGCTTTTCACGCGCCAGTTCTTGACCGTTTCGCCTGGCAGGCCGCCAGCGGCGGTGACCATGGTGTCCTCGGGCTTGGCCATCTTGTTCACCACCGCGATGACCTGAGCATAGCTGGGCAGATCGGCATTGGTTGGGGCCTGACCTTCGTCCAGCATCTTGTTCCAGTTTGCGTAAAGCTTTTGCGCCTCTGCCATCCGGGCGGGATCGCAACGCCAGTCGCCCAATGCGGCGTCCAAGTCGCGCAGACATTCAAGTGCGTCGCCCACAACGGGTTGAGCACGATGCTTGTGTGCGTCGAAACGAGCCGCATTGATGTTGATGAACCGGGCATCCTTGGGGAATGTCGTCCAGGACCCCGTGGTGAAATCCTGCATCCGTGTGCCAATGGCGATGACCACATCTGCCGATTCGGCCAGTTCCTTTGCGGCATCCGTGCCTTCGATCCCCATCGGGCCAACATAGGCGGGATGGTCGTGCACGACGGCGCCTTTGCCCGCAATGGTCTCGGCCATCGGGATGCCGCGCTCGGTCGCGAATTTGGCAAGCGCTTTTTCTGCGCCGGAATACCGAACGCCGCCACCCGAAATAATCAGCGGCTTTTTGGCGGATTTCAGCATCTCCGCTGCTGCGGCAACCTGATCTTTGGACGGGCGCGGGCGCGGTATCGTCCAAAGCGTCTCGGCAAAGAACTCTTCAGGGTAATCATAGGCGATTTCCTGAATGTCCTGCGGCAGGCCCAGAAAGGCCGGGCCGCAATCAGCAGGGTCCAGCATCGTCGCGACCGCCTGTGGCAGGCTCGAGAGGATCTGCGCAGGGTGCGTAATGCGATCCCAGAACCGCGACACGGCGCGGAAACTGTCATTCACAGTTGTCGATGGCGCGCCAAAATGTTCGACCTGCTGCAACACGGGGTCCGGCAAGCGGTTGGTGAACGTGTCCCCACAAAGCAGCAGCACCGGCAAGCGGTTGGCATGGGCCACCCCTGCGGCTGTGACCATATTCGTAGCGCCGGGACCGACCGAGGTCGTCGCGATCATGATCTGGCGCCGCCGCTTGGCCTTGCCATACCCGATTGCCGCCAAAGCCATGGACTGTTCATTCTGACCGCGCCAGGTGGGAAGCTGATCCTGCACCTGCTCCAGCGCCTCGGAAAGACAGGTCACGTTGCCGTGTCCAAAAATACCGAAGACGCCCGCAAAAAGAGGCACTTTTTTCCCGTCAATCATCGTGTGCTGGTTGATGAGATAGCGCACGATGGCTTGCGCCATTGTCAGCCGAACCGTTGAAACGGCCATCGGCGAATCCTCCCTGGTTCTTGTTTTCGGAAATCTTACGAAGCGTGGATTGACAAATCAATAGTTCTGCAATGAATATTGCAAAAAACATTTGGGAGGTCAGTCATGCTTAGAATCGCTGTACTTGGCTGCGGCCGCATCGGGCGCATGCATGCTGCAAATATATCGGCTCATCCGCGTGCCAGCCTGGCGACGGTGTATGACATACATGCCCCTTCAGCGGCCGAGGTCGCGGCGGCACACGGCGTGCCAGTGGCAGATAGCCCCGAGGCTATTTTTGCGTCCGGCGACGTCGATGCGGTTCTGATTGCAACGGCGACACCGACCCATGCCGATTACATCGAAGCTGCCGTTGCAGCGGGCAAACCGGTGCTTTGTGAAAAACCGATCGATCTGTCGCTTGCACGCGTGAATGCCTGTGCGGACAAAGTGGCGGACAAGGGCGTGCCGATCCAGATCGGCTTCAACCGCCGCTTCGATCCGGGGCATCGGGCCGCGCGAGATGCAGTGGCCGCGGGCGAAATCGGCGATCTTCATCAAGTCATCATCACGTCGCGCGATCCCGGCATGCCGCCCAGGTCCTATTACGAAGAAGCGGGTGGCCTGTTCCGCGATATGGTGATCCATGACTTCGACCTTGCCCGCTTCATGCTCGGCGAAGAACCAGTTGAGGTGTTCGCCATCGGCGGGCGTCTTATCGACCCCGCCCTGATGGACGAGTTAGACGATTACGACACCACGATGGTCATCATGCGCACCGCCAGCGGCAAGCAATGCCATATCAACACCTCACGCACTTCAACCTTCGGTTATGACCAGCGGGTCGAGCTTTTGGGCACCACCGGCATGGTCCAAAGCCTGAACCGCAAACCGTACGAGGTTCGCAGGTTCGGGGCCAAACAAGTCGAAGGCGGTGAGCCCTATCTTGAGTTCTTCATCGAGCGTTACCGCGAAGCTTTTGACGCCGAGATCGATGCCTTTGTCGATGCAATCGAAAACAACACACCAATTCAAGCGAGTTTCGAAGACGGCCGCCGTGCACTCATGCTGGCCGAAGCTGCGATGAAGTCCGCTGTTGAGGGCCGATTTGTCACCGTGGACGAGGTCGGCTGATGTATCAGGACTTTGGACTATTCATCGACGGGGCGTGGCAAGCCGCTGCGAACAGTGTTCCGGTGCACAGCCCGGTGACCGAAAAAGTGTTGGACCATGCGCCAGCGGCCACGGTCACCGAGACTGAAGCTGCCTTAGACGCCACCGCACGCGGACTGGCTGCATGGTCTTCTACCGGAGGTTTTGCGCGCGCCGACGCAATGCACAAGATCGCTGATGAGATGATCAGGCGCACGGATGAGGCCGCGCGGATGATCTCGACCGAGACCGGCAAGCCGCTTGTACAATCCTGCCGGGAATGGGGGCTCGCCTGCGACCAGTTCCGTTGGTACGCCGAAGAAGCGCGCCGCATTTATGGCCGCACGATCGAAACGCGCGTGCCGGGCGGGCAATTTAGCGTCAGCCACGAACCTATTGGAATTGTTGGCGCGTTCACTGCCTGGAACTTCCCGGCAGCTCTCCCTGCGCGCAAGATCGCACCCGCGCTTGCCGCTGGGTGTTCGGTTGTGCTGCGCCCGTCATCACAGACCCCGGGCACGGCGATGGTCTTGGTCGACTGCCTGCGCGCGGGCGATCTGCCGCCGGGGACGGTCAACCTTGTCTGCGGGTCAACGCAGGACACCTACGCCCCGATCATGGCAGATGCGCGCGTGCGAAAAGTCTCGCTAACGGGCTCGACGAGGGTTGGGCAACAAATGATTCGCGACGCTGCCGATACGGTCAAGAAGGTCTCGATGGAACTTGGCGGCAATGCCCCCTTTATCCTGTTCGACGATGCGGATCTGGAGGCAGCACTCGATGTCACCGTACCGACCAAGTTCGCCAATTGCGGGCAGGTTTGTGTGACGCCGGACCGGTTCTTTATCCACGAAAGCCTGCACGGCGCCTTTGTGGAAGGCTTTGTCGCGCGTGCGTCGAAAATCCAGCTTGGCGACGGATTGGACGAGGCGACCGCCATGGGGCCGCTGATCAACGCCGGGCGTCTGACCGAAATTGACCGGGTGGTGCAGGATGCAGTTGCACAAGGTGCGACGCTTGCCCTTGGTGGCAATCGCGCAGCCGGCTTCAACGAAGGCCATTTCTATGAGCCGACTGTGTTGACCAATGTCGCCGACGACATGGAGGTCTTTGCGCAGGAAAACTTTGGCCCCGTCGCCGCGATCACATCTTTCAAGGACGACGACGAAGCCCTTGCCCGCGCCAATGCCTCGCCCATGGGGCTTTCGGCCTATGCTTTCACCCAAAGCCCGGCGCGAGCACGGCGCGCGGTGGCCAAGCTGAAATCCAGCATGGTCGGGATCAATAGCTTCGCACTCGCCGCTGCCGAGGCGCCGTTCGGAGGCACCAATTTCTCAGGTCTGGGACGCGAAGGCGGCGTCGAGGGCATCGAGGATTACCTCGATACCAAACTGGCGCAGGTGGTGTTCTGATGGAAGGAAATAATCTCAAGCTGTTATGGGCCGAAGGTCACGCAACCCTGAACGGGTGGTGTTCGATCGGCAATCCGTTCTCGGCCGAGATCATGGCGGCGCAAGGATACAATTCCATCACCATCGATATGCAACATGGCGCGCTCGATTATTCTGCGGCCCTGCCGATGTTTCAGGCGATGCGTGCAAGCGGCGTGACGCTGATCGCACGTGTGCCCTGGCGCGACCCGGCTCACATCATGAAGGCGCTCGACGCCGGTGCAATGGGGATCATCTGCCCGATGGTGAACAGCCGCGCCGAGGCGGAAGAGTTCGTGTCCTATATGCGGTATCCGCCACTTGGTCAGCGCAGTTTCGGCCCGACGCGGGTGGGCATTGCCATGCCGGGCTATGGCGTAGCGGCCAATGATCAGGTGCTGGCGCTGGCCATGATCGAAACCGCTGACGGCGTTGCCAATCTGGAAGAGATCGCCGCAACGCCGGGGCTGGACGGTATCTATGTCGGGCCCGCTGACCTGACCCTTGGGACACAGGAAGGCCGGTTGGCGCCCGGTTTCGACCGCGAGGAACCGGAAATGGTTGCCTTGATCCAAGCGCATTGCCGAAGTCTGCCGTGCCAATGGCATTCGTGCCTGCCTGCATTGCGGGACGCCCGACTATGCGGTGCGCGCCATCGGTTGGGGATACAACCTGACGACCGTCTCGGGCGACAGCCGTCTGCTGGCGGCCGCCGCCGGTGCCAGCGTAAAGGCCTTTCGCGAACTTGGTTGGAACGTCAAAGGACGTGCAGCCGGACACAGGAGGCTATTGATGCCCCACGTCCTTGTCGCCGGAAAACTGCACCCCAAGGGCCGGGCGTTGCTGACCTCGGCCCCAGAGTTGACGGTCCGGTTCATCGAGGAGATTTCCGAGGAAAGCTATGCCCCCTTTATTCCGGATGCAGATGCACTTCTGATACGCACCCAGCCGATGAGCGCGGCAACCATTGCAACTGCGCCGCGCCTGAAAATCGTGTCGCGTCACGGTGTGGGATATGACGCTGTTGACGTCGGGCACTCAACGAACGCGGGATCGCGCTGGCCGTCTGCGGCGATGTGAATTCCGGCTCTGTTGCCGAACATGCCATGATGCTCATGCTGGCGGCCTCGAAGCAGGTGTTGCGCGGCGACAGCGCTGTGCGGCATGGACCATGGGAATGGCGCAACCGGCTTGAGGCCCGGGATCTGTCCGGGCGCAATCTGCTGTTGCTGGGATATGGTCGGATCGGACAGAAAATCGCCGCCATGGCCGCTGGCTTTGGGCTGACGATCCGCGCATATGACCCATACCTGAGCGCTCAGGGCTGGCCGCCCGGTGATGTGGCACCGGTGGACGATCTGACAACGGGACTGAAATGGGCGGATATCGTCTCGGTCAATGTGCCCAAGGCGGACAAGCCGCTGATCGGGGCGACCGAACTGGCGGCGATGAAAGACGGCGCCATCCTGATCAATACGGCGCGGGGCGGGATCGTGGATGAGCAGGCGCTTGTCAAAGCGCTGCAATCCGGCAAGCTGGCTGCCGCTGGTCTCGATGTTTTCGAGACCGAGCCATTGCCTGCAGGCCATCCGCTTACGCAATTCGACAATCTGATCCTGTCGCCACATATCGCGGGCGTTACCGATGGTGCAGCCGAAAGAATGGCCATCGGTTCGGCCCAGAACATCATCGACTTCTTCGCAGGGCGCATCGACCCCAGCTTGATCGTCAACAAGGCACATATGACCGCCCATGAAACCAACTCTTGAAATCGGCCTGATCGGCACCGGCTTTATGGGGCAAACCCATTCATTCGGTTATGCAATCGCTGAAAAAGCCTTCGATCTGCCGGTCCGCTTCAATCTGAACACCGTCGCGGACGTGACCGAAGAAGCCGCCGCCCGCGCGGCCGAGCAATACGGCTTTCAAAACGCGGTCACCGACTGGCGCAAGATCGTCGATGACCCGGACATTGATGTCGTGTCCATCACCGCGCCGAACGCGTTGCACAAGGAAATGGCTCTGGCGGCGATTGCAGCGGGCAAGCATGTCTATTGCGAGAAACCTCTGGCACCACGCGCCGATGACGCCCGCGAAATGGCCGAGGCCGCTGCCCGCGCCGGGGTTAAAACGCAGGTGGGGTTCAACTATATCTGCAATCCGATCATCTCGCTCGCGCGCGACATGATCGCAGCCGGAGAGTTGGGCGAAATCCGCAGCTATCGCGGCATTCACGCCGAGGATTACATGGCGGATGCCAACGCACCTTGGACGTTTCGCCACGACCCCCAAGGCGGTGGTGCGCTTGCCGATCTTGGGAAGCCACGCGCTTGCAACAGCCGAATATTTGCTTGGGCCAATTTCAGACGTCCTAGGCGACTGTGTGACCGTTATTGACGAGCGACCCAGCCCATCGGGACCCAAGCCAGTGGAAGTCGACGATATTGGCCGCGCCTTTTTGCGGTTTGCGTCCGGGGCAACGGGTTCGATCGAGGCGAATTGGATCGCATCGGGCCGAAAGATGCAGCACGCCTTCGAAGTTTATGGCACCAAGGGCGGCATCGCCTGCGATTTGGAATGCATGAACGAGCTTCAGTTCTTTGATGCGACGACATCTTCAAACCGAGCGGGATTCAAGCGTATCTTGGCCGGTCCCGATCATCCACCTTATGGCCAGTTCTGCGTCGCACCCGGTCACCAGCTTGGCTTCAATGACTTGAAAGCCATCGAAGTTGCTGGCTTTGTGTCTGCAATTACAAAGAACGTAACGGAACCGTTTGGGTTTGCGGCAGGCCATAGAATTCAAACTTTGGTGGAAGCAATAATGGATTCGTCGCGCGCTGGCGCATGGAAGGCAATCACGCCAGCGGTGTTGGCTGACTAAGTCATCCGTTTCTCAGTGTAACCCATAAGGGCCTTTGAGACAGATTTGTGCGACTGCACGCTTATGTACAGGCCGAACCAAGCGTCCAAAAGTAGATGTCTGAGACATTGCGCGGACAAAATCCTGATTACGATGAGCCAAAAAACCTCGCTTGGCAAAGCATGAGGTTCAGGCGCTGTCATAGGATGGACTACGGGGTGGTTTTGTCTTTCAAAAATCAATCAAGTATTTGAAAATAAAACAACTTAATGAAGTATTGGTGCGGTCGAGAAGACTCGAACTTCCACGGGTGTTACCCCACAGCGACCTCAACTAAAATCGATAAATCTTTGATATTTATCGATGCACCACGTCTCCCAACACAATTGCCGTCTTGCAGGACAATAGGATGAATGACGCCGTTTGAGCAAGGTATACGAGAATGTATGACGAATTGTATCCCAACCTGCACTTCGAATGTAGGGTAAGAAGGAAGGTGAGTTGAGGTGAAGTTGTTACTTGCTTTGTTACATACAAGAGTGACCGGGGTATAAATACTATCAGATACTTAGGTTGATCATTGCTGGTGCGTTCTTCTCTCGAGACTCTGTGTCTCCGTCTTGTTCAAGGTGGGGGGGGGGCAAATTTAGCGCTAACAGCATTACCCCACCCAGGGGGGCCGGGGGTACCCTTCGTTTCATGAATGGCACCTCGAATAATTCTAGCAAAAAAATTGGATTTCACCTGTCTTCAACGAATGATTGGAAAGGACGACCATTGCACGGTCGTCCCTTCGGTTCCCTTTAGAAAGAGGCTGAGATTTGGTCCGGAACTGGCAGAACATATTCGGAAGGCAAGCTTTGTCCTCCAGGTCTAATCTGCCCAGGACGACCTGAGAG
>CAWJDD010000013.1:0-323164 GCA_963841595.1 uncultured Alphaproteobacteria bacterium
GACGGTGCCGATCATGCCTGCGGCGCTGACGGCGTTTTCCCCACCGATCCACAGCGGGCCATAACCTGCAAGGAAAAAGCCAAGGATCGCCGAGACCAGCGCAAAACCCACCGACCACAGGACCTGTGCGCCCAGCCGGTTTGTCATCAGCCGGGCCGCGGCAGGCGGGCAAAGGAACATGGCGATTACGATGATCGAGCCAACCGCATCGAAAGCGGCCACCGCTGCAATGGCAGCCGAGATCACAAGGCCAAGGCCGATGGCACGGATGGGCAGGCCAAGCGTTCCGGCGAAGCCTTCGTCGAAGGTTGAAATGGCCAGCGGGCGCCAGAACAGGAAAAGTCCCGCCATCATGGCGATGGTCACGGCTGCAATACGCAGAAGCTCGGGCGGAAGACCTGCAAGGGCTGCCGGATCGAGCGAGCGAAGACCAGCCCGTGGCATCGAGCCAGATCAGGCTTTCGAGATTGCCGTAAAGTGCGTGTTCGACATCCAGATGAACAGCCGAGGTGTCGGATTGTTCCAGCAACAGGACTCCGGCGGCGAACATGGCAGTAAAAGTGACACCCATGGCTGCCCCCGGTTCGATCCGGCCAAAGCGGCGGATGAACTCGATCATGCCGACAGCTGCAATCGCCGCGCCAGCCGCACCGATCAGCATCGGCCCGCTGGAGATTGTTCCGGTTACAAGGAATGCGACCACAATGCCCGGCAGAACCACATGGCTGATGGCGTCACCGATCAGGGCCTGACGCCGCAGCACCAGAAAGTTGCCGGGCAAAGCACAGGCCACAGCCGCAAGACAGCCGATCAGCAAAGGGACCAGCGTGAAGGGGACAAAATCAGCGCCACTCATGCGGGGACCCCCTGTGGTGGGGCGATGCGGGCGTCGATCTCGTCGATCTGATCCCGTGTCAGGACGTCTTCCAACCGCGTCAGCCCGTCATAGCGGGCGGCGGCCAGTTCAAACTCGGGCGTCGAACGGGCGATTTCCCAGCGCCGTTCGTCCCAATGCGCGCGGGCCGCACGGGCTTTGCCGTCGTCGGTGGCCACACCATCTGCGCGGGCAAGGCCTTCGCTTTTGAGAAGCCGCAAGGTGAGCGGTTCATAGATCGGCAAACCCTGCGCCAGCGCCAGCAATCCCTGACGAATATGGACCCCGCGCTGGAAGCGCCGATGGCGGAGGTACGACGACAGCAATCCGCGCGAGGGTGCCAGCAGCATCGACAGCGCAAACATCGCGAAGGCCGTCAGCACGATCAGCGGACCGGTCGGCAGATTGGGCGCTGTGGCCGAGAGTGCGGCACCGAACCATGCGGCAAGGCCTCCGAACAAGCCAGCGCAGAGGACCACGCGGTCGGCACGATCCGACCAGAAGCGGGCGGTGACTGCCGGGATGATCAGAAGGGCGACGATCATGATCAGGCCCACGATTTTGAGGCCAACCACCGTCACGCCAAGAACCAGACCCATCATGATCAGGTCGATCCGGTTCAGGTTCATGCCGCGAGCGGCTGCAAATTCGGGATCAAAGGACACCAGCGTCATCGGCCGACGGAACAGCAGGACCAGAAGCACCACAAGCACGCCGCCGCCCGCAATCAGGACGGCGTCCGAGAAGACCATGCCAGCGGTCGAGCCAAGCAGAAAGCTTTCCAGCCCGGCTTGACCACCCGAGGGGATGGTTTGGATCACGGTCAATAGAACCACGCCAAATGCGAAGAAGCTGGAAAGCACGGCACCAATGGCGGCGTCTTCGGACAGGCGCGTGGCCGAGGCCAGCCATTGAACGGCCAGCAGCCCAATAAAGGCCGAGATCGCCGAACCCAGCAACAGTCCCGGCAAAAAGCGCCCATCAAGGCCCGCATAAGTCATAATGATAAAGGCCAGCGCGACGCCCGGCAGGGTCGCATGCGCTATGGCGTCGCTGACCAAGGCGCGTTTTCTGAGGAAAAGGAAGGTGCCCGTGACACCTGCGGCAATGCCCAACAGCATCGCGCCCAATGTTACCAATGTGGCATTATACCCAAGCTGAAAGGTCAGTGCTTCGAAGAACACGGGCGGCCTACACCGCGACCGCAGCCGCACCCACTGTCTTGCCCAGACGGCCGCCATATGCCTTATCCAGCGCATCCTCGGTAAAGGCGTCTGCGACAGGGCCTTCGCTGATCTTGCGGACGTTTAGGATAAGCACATCATCGAAATACTCGGCCACAGTCGACAGATCGTGGTGCACGGCAACAACCGTTTTGCCTTCATCGCGCAGGCCTTTGAGCACGTCGATGATCGCTCGTTCGGTTGCGGCGTCTACGCCAGCAAAGGGTTCGTCCAGCAGGTACAGGTCGGCGTCCTGAGCAAGTGCGCGCGCCAGAAAGACACGCTGCTGCTGGCCACCGGAAAGCTGACCAATCTGACGACCCGCGAAGTCTTCCATGCCCACACGTTCCAGACAGGCCATAACGCGGCGGCGATGCGCGCCAGTGAACCGGCCCAGAAGGCCAAGATCAGCGTAAAGACCCATTGCGACAACGTCCGAGACCCGTGCCGGAAAATCCCAGTCCACACTGGCGCGCTGCGGCACATAGGCCACGCGGCGGCGCATCTCGGTCACAGGTGCGCCGAACACGGTCGCGGTTCCGCTGAGCGGTGTCACCAGACCCAGCACAGCTTTCAGCAACGTCGATTTTCCCGCGCCGTTTGGCCCGATGATGGCCGTCAAAGCGGCCCGGCGAAACGTCGCATCGACCGAAAAGATCGCAGGCTTCTGATCATAGAAAACCGTCAGCCCCTGAACAGCAAGCGGGCTGGTCTGACGCGCAGCATCTTCGGCCAGGCCTGCGTTTGCATCTTTCAGATGAACATCAGTCATTTCAGCTTCCCAACTTCAATTGGCCGGTCATGCCCTGTTCGGGCGCAGCGCCGCCCAGACCCGCTGCGATGGTGGTCACGTTGTGGTCGATCATGCCGATATAGGTGCCCTCGTAGGTGCCGGGCGCGCCCATGGCATCCGAGTACAACTCGCCGCCAATCCGCACAGTGTGGCCCCGCGATGCGGCACCTTCCATCAGCGCACGCACCGACCGGTCCGAAACTGAGCTTTCAACGAAGACCGACCCGATGCCACGATCAACCAGCATATTCACCAGCCCCGTGACCCGGTTCAGGCCTGCTTCGCTTTCGGTCGAGATGCCTTGAATGCCGACAACTTCGAACCCGTAAGCACGGCCGAAATAGTTAAAGGCGTCATGAGCGGTGACCAGAACGCGGGCCTCGGGTGGCACACTTTCCAGAACCGTGTCGGCATAGATCGCCAGATCGGCCAGTTCAGCAAGGAAGGCGTCGGCATTAGTCACGAATTGGGCTTCGTGCGCCGGTGCGGCGGCAATCATCGCATCGCGCACCGCAGCGGCAACATCGCGCCACAGGCCGGGGTCCATCCAAACGTGCGGATCAAAGCGATTGGCGTAATCGTCATGCGAGATCAGCCGGTCTTCCGGGATTGCCTCGGCAACCGCTTCGACGCGGGTGCGGCCAGCGATATCGCCCAGCACGTCTTCCATCTGGGCTTCCAGATATAGACCGTTCCAAAGCACAAGATCAGCCTTCGCCATTGCAACAATATCAGTGCGCGTCTGGCGGTACCCATGCGGATCAACCCCCGGCCCCATCAAGGCGCGGACAGACACAAGGTCACCGCCGATGCGGCGGGCCGTATCGGCGATCATGCCAGTGGTGGCAACGATTGTCAGAACTCCACCGGACGCAAAAACAGCACGCGGTGCCAAAGAAGCTGTGACCAGCCCCGCACCTAGTCCTGTCAGTATATGTCGTCGGTTCAGCGTCATTTCGGTCGAATCTCCTATATTGCGAATAGTTCGCAATCTCATGTTTATATGAGAATGGTTCGCAAGAAGTCAAGCACTTGACCTTCCAGTGACTGGAAGCCTTATGTAGGGTGCATGTCAGAAGTTTTCAGAAGCGAAATCGACGGTTTGTCCTGCGCCTCATGCGTCAAAAGGGTGGAAACAGCCCTTTCGGCGATCCCCGGCGTTGCAACAGCCCATGCCAATTTGGCCACCAATGCGGTCGAGGTGCGCTATGATGCGCCTGCCTCGCCCGCCAACATAGCCGAAGCGCTGACCACGGCGGGCTATCCGGCCCACGTGGAACAGCTTCGCTTTGCGGTCGAAGGGATGACCTGCGCATCTTGCGTCAGGCGGCTTGAGACCGCCCTGAAGGATGTTCCCGGCGTCTCGGACGCAAGGATCAACCTTGCCGATGCAAGTGCCACCCTTTCCGTGGCGGGCGTTGATATGGACCAGCTGCAAAGCGTTGCGCGCGATGCGGGCTATCCGATCACACTCGCAGAAGACGACACACAGCCCGCCGATGACGCCTCGGGGAAGCTGGCGCGTGACACATGGATTGCCGCCTTGCTGGTCCTTCCGGTGTTTATTGTCGAAATGGGCGGGCACCTGATCCCCGGCCTGCATGACCTGATCGGGCAGACCATCGACCATCAGACAAGCCGGGTCCTACAATTCATCCTGATCGGCATGGCGCTGATCGGACCGGGGCGACAGTTTTACGCGAAAGGTGTTCCGTCGCTGCTGCGTTGGGCCCCGGATATGAACGCACTGGTGGCCCTTGGCACCTTTGCGGCATTTGCCTATTCCACCGTCGCCACCTTTCTGCCCACGCTTTTGCCCGAAGGCGCACGCAACGTATATTTCGAAGCCGCAGGTGTCATCGTCGTGCTGATCCTTCTGGGTCGCACATTAGAGGCCCGCGCCAAGAACCGCGCCCGCGCCTCGATCCGCGCTTTGGCTGGGCTGGCACCCAAAACCGCGCGGGTGATCGACGGCGACACCGAGGTCGACCGCCCTATCGCCGCGCTTCAGGTCGGCGACATGATCCGCATCCGCCCGGGCGAGCGTATCCCGACCGATGGCATTGTGACCGAAGGGCGCAGCCTTGTTGACGAGGCCATGATCACCGGCGAACCAGTGCCAACAGCTAAGGCAGAAGGCGACCCGGTGACCGGAGCCACCGTAAACGGCGAAGGCGTGCTGACGATCCGCGCCACGCAGGTGGGTGCGGATACGGTCCTGTCGCAGATCATCCGCATGGTCCGCGACGCTCAGGGCAGTAAGCTTCCGGTGGAAAACATGGTCGACCGCATCACCTCGTGGTTTGTGCCGCTGGTCATGGGCATCGCCGTCCTGACCGTCGCCATCTGGCTGATCTTCGGCCCAACCTTGGCCATCGTTGCAGGCGTGTCCGTCCTGATCATCGCCTGCCCCTGCGCCATGGGGCTGGCCGTGCCAACGTCGATTATGGTGGGTACGGGCCGCGCAGCCGAATTGGGCGTGCTGTTCCGGCAAGGTGATGCGCTTCAGGCACTTCGAGACACCCACATTGTCGCATTTGACAAGACCGGCACGCTAACCGCAGGCCGCCCGACGCTTTCTCATGTCGCCACCGCGACCGGCGTCGACCGTGACACCGCGCTTGCCGCCGCTGCTGCGGTTGAAGCGCAATCAGAGCACCCGATTGCCCGCGCCATAACCGAAGCCGCTTCAAATGCGCCGACGGCATCAGACGTGACCGCCGTCACCGGGCGCGGCGTGACCGGGATGGTGGACGGCCAGATCGTGCGCGTGGGTTCGCACCGCCTGATGGCCGAGGCCGGGATAGACACATCCACGCTCGACCAAGCCGCCAAAGACCGCGCAGCCCTTGGCGAAACCGTCTTCTATGTGTCCATCGCGGATGCAATCGCCGCCGTTCTGTCGGTGACCGATCCAATCAAACCGGGTGCCGCCGACGCCGTAGCCGCCTTGAGAGGCTCTGGCATTCGCGTCGTCATGATCACCGGCGACGGTCAGGCCAGCGCCAATGCAGTCGCCGGACAGCTTGGCATTGACGAAGTCTTTGCCGAATCCCTGCCCGAAACCAAGCTCGATATTATCCGCGCGCTTCAGAAAGACGGCCCCACGGCCTTTGTGGGCGATGGCATCAACGACGCCCCCGCTTTGGCCGCCGCAGACGTGGGCATAGCCCTTGGGTCGGGCACAGATGTGGCGATGGAAACCGCCGATGTGGTGCTGATGTCCGGCGCACCGCAAGGCGTGGCAACGGCCATCGGCCTTAGCCGGGCCACAATGCGCAACATCACCCAGAACCTTGGCTGGGCCTTTGGATACAACGCCCTGCTGATCCCTGTGGCAGCCGGTATCCTTTACCCGATCTTCGGACTACTCTTGTCGCCCATGCTGGCCGCCGGGGCCATGGCGCTTTCAAGCGTCGCGGTTGTTACCAATGCGCTGAGGCTTAGAAAAGCAGATGGGAGCCTGACATGAATATCGGAGACGTGGCCCAGGCATCGGGCCTGCCTGCCAAAACGATCCGCTACTATGAAGAGATCGGCCTTGTCAGCCCTGCACGCGGCGAAAACAGCTATCGCAGTTTCAGCGAAACCGATCTGCATAAGCTGCGCTTTCTGGGCCGGTCCCGCGCCCTTGGCTTTTCCATCGAAGATTGCCGCGCGCTTCTGGCGCTTTACGAAGACGACCAGCGCGCCAGTTCCGAAGTCCGCCAGATTGCCCGTCGCCATTTGACCGAGATCGAACGCAAGGTCGCCGACCTGAACGCCTTGGCGGGCACGCTGACACATCTGGTCGAGACCTGCTCGGGCGATGAACGGCCCGATTGCCCGATCCTTGCCGATCTGTCGGGAAAGTCAGACCCCTGACGTAAGGCAAACGTGTTCGCAACGCCCCTGTTTCTTCTTCTGATCAGGCTATATCATTAGCCTATGGTGTTTAAGGGGCCTCACACGTTGCAAATCAGACGATTGATTCTTGCCCTGTCAGCTTGGTTGCTTCTGGCGACATTGGCGGCGGCAGAGACGCGCATCCGGTTCGAGACTCCCGGTGCCGGTGGAGATCTGCGCGATGACATCATCAACGCCTCGCTTCTGGCAGCGGCCCGCGCCGAAGGGACAGATGCGCCGCAAGACCTTTTGGCCGCCGCCCAAGCCGATTACGCCCGCATTCTTGGCACGCTTTATGCCCGTGCGCGGTACGGTGGCGTCATCACGATTTGGGTTGATGGGCGCGAGGCGGCTGACATTCCACTTTTGTCGCCGCCCACACGGATCGACACCATCCTTGTACGCGTTAATCCGGGCCCTATTTACCGTTTTGATCAGGCAACCGTAGCCCCGCTTCCACCCGGCGTTGTCCCGCCCGAGACGTTCCGACGCGGCGAACCCGCGACCACAACGTCAATCCGCGACGCTGGCACCCTTGCAATCGACAGCTGGCGCGCACGCGGTCACGCCAAGGCCGAGATCGGCCAGCAACAGATCACCGCTCGCCATGAGCGGGATCTGGTCAGCGCCCGGCTTGGCGTCGCACCCGGCCCGCGACTTCGGTTTGGCAACATCGGTATCAGTGGGAATGAAAACGTGCGGACGCGCCGCATTCGCACCATTGCAGGCCTGCGCGAAGGTCCCGTCTTTGATCCCAAAGAAGTCGAGCGTGCCACACGCCGCCTCAGACGCACAGGCAGTTTCAGCGCCGTGACAATCGAAGAGGCAGAAAACATCGGCCCAAATGATACGCTGCCTCTGACCATTGATGTGGTCGAAGCCACGCCGCGCCGCTTTGGGTTTGGTGCGGAATACAGCACGGTCGATGGCATGCGACTTTCCGGGTTCTGGCTGCACCGCAACTTTCTGGGCGGCGCAGAACGGTTTCGGGTCGATGGCGCGATTGCCGGATTGGGCGGAGAAACCGGCGGCGTCGACTATACCTTTGGTGCGAGGTACGAGCGCCCGGCCACACCCCGCGCCGACGTCGATCTTTACGCCGAACTTCAGTTCGAAATGCTGGACGAACCCGATTTCCGGTCTGACACGGTCGAGTTCACCCTTGGCTTTACCCGCTATGCAACGGACAGTCTGACCGTCGATTTCGGCCTTGGGTATCTTTATTCCGACACCAGCGACGCATTCGGAACCGAAACCTTCAGCCTTGTGACGCTACCTTTGGGCGCTGTGCTGGACCGGCGCGACAACAGCCTGAACCCAACCGCAGGCTATTTCGTTGATCTTGAAGCAACGCCTTTCGCGGGGATTTCAGACAGCCCCAGCGGGGCGCGCATCGAAATGGACGCCCGCGCCTATCGGCAAGCGGGCGAGCGTCTGACCTTTGCGGGCCGTGTGCAGCTTGGCGCGCTCTTCGGCCCGTCGTTGGCAGACAGCCCGCCGTTTTACCGCTTCTTCTCGGGCGGCGGCGGCACGGTGCGTGGCCAAGGATATCAATCGCTGGCGCTGGATGTGGGCGGCAATCGCACAGGCGGGCGCAGTTTTCTGGGGCTATCGGGCGAGGTTCGCACGGATGTGACCGAAACGATCCAACTGGTTGGCTTTGCCGACTGGGGCTATATCGGCGCCGAAAGCTTTCCTGACTTCACCGGCGACAGTCACTCGGGCGCCGGGATTGGCCTGCGCTATAACACCGGGATCGGACCGATCCGGCTGGACCTGGCCACGCCGATCTCTGGCGACACAGACGGTTCCAGCTACTACATTTACGTCGGCATCGGACAGGCGTTCTGATGCGGCGCTTCGTCCTTTTTCTTTGCCTGATGCTTGCCGTCCCCGCCACGGCACAGCAATCGGACGAACAGCCCGGCTTCTTCGCCAAATTGTTCGGCACAGATGAGGCTGAAAGCGACGCCCAGCAAGGCTCGCTTTTAGAACGGCTGATCGAAGACAATCTGTCGGATGCCGGGCGCACAGTGACTGTCGAAGGTTTCGAAGGCGCATTGTCGGGTCGTGCAACGCTGGACAGCCTGACCATCAGCGATGCCGAAGGTGTCTGGCTGACGCTGGAAGATGCCACTTTAGACTGGAACCGCAGCGCATTGTTCCGCGGCAGCCTTGAGGTTGCCGAACTGACCGCCGCTCGGATCCTTCTGCCCCGGCTGGCAGCACCCGGTCAAACAGCTCAGGCACCTACGCCAGAAGCCACTGGTTTTGCCCTGCCCGACCTGCCGGTCAGCGTCGAAATCGGCCGAATTGCGGCGGAAGACGTGCAGATCGGCCAACCCGTTTTTGGGACTGAAGTCCGCGTATCACTCGACGGTTCCATGTCGCTTTCAGGCGGCGAAGGGGCCGCAAAACTTGCCATCGAACGCCGCGACGCGGTCGGCGCGCTGACGCTTGACGCATCCTATGCCAATGCAACCGAGGCTCTTAGCCTCGACCTTTCGTTGCAGGAAGGCGAAGGCGGCATCTTTGCCACGCTGGTTGGATTACCCGGCACACCTTCGGTCGACTTTTCGATTGCCGGAAGCGCGCCCTTGTCTGACTACGCCGCCGATATCCGGCTTGCGACCGATGGGGCCGAACGCTTGGCGGGCCAGATAACCCTGAGTGAGACCGAAGATGCCACGCGACGCATCATCGCCGATATCGCTGGCGATATTGCCCCGGTCTTTGCCCCGCAATACCGCACTTTCTTCGGCGACCAGATCTCGCTAACCGCCGAAACGTTAATTGCGCCCGACGGGCAAATTACCGTGCCCGCTTTTGGTCTGACGGCAGAGGCCCTGTCGCTGACAGGCTCGCTGGAGTTGGGCGAAGACAGGCTGCCGCGTCGGGTCGTTTTCACAGGTAACCTTGCTTCGAAGAATGGCGCGCCTGTGCTGCTTCCGATCAGCGGACCCGAAACCCGGATCGACCATGCCGAACTGATCATGCGCTTCGACGCCGACACATCCGAAGACTGGAACGCCGATATCAGCCTTTCCGGGTTGAACCGCGATGGGCTAAGCGCAGAAACTCTTACCCTGCAGGGCACTGGACGCATCGTGCCCGGCGATGCGCCTCAGGTCACGGCGGCACTTACTTTCGATGCCCGTCAGTTCGACGCCGGCATATCCGGCCTTGCCGAAGCCATAGGATCGGATTTGACCGGCAAGACCGACATCGCATGGGACGGCGGTCCGGTGACCATCGACGGGCTTGAGCTTGCGGGCAAAGCGCTGGCCGCCACAGGCCGCGCCGAAATCACGCTGGCCGAAACGGGGCCCGAGGTTATGGGCACGCTGAACCTTGCGCTGGATGAAATCGCCAACTTCTCGACCCTTGCCAAACGCGCCCTGAGTGGCACCGCCGATCTGGACACAACGTTCCGCGTGGTGCCCTTGGCAGGTGCATTTGACGTTCGCGCAAAAGGCCAGACCGAAGACCTGTCGATCAGCGACCCCCGCGCCGATGCGATCCTTGCGGGGCGGACCCAGCTTGATCTGCATGCCACCCGCGATGAAGACGGGCTGCGTGTCCGCCTTGACAGACTTGGCTCGGATGCAGCCGAAGTGACCGCCAGCGCCGACCTCAAGACCGGCGGTTCCACCATTTCACTGGAAGGCGAGCTGAAGGATACGTCTATTCTGTTGCCTGCCCTCAGCGGCGCATCTCGGATCACATTCTCGGGTCTTGAAGATGCCGAGCGCGACTGGACCGTGCAAACCACCCTGTCCGGCCCCGAATTTTCAGCCGAGGTCGATGGGACGCTGAGTGATCTTTATTCCCTTCCGGCCTTTGATGGCAGCGTCGTCGCCAATGTTGCCAACCTTTCGGCGTTCTCGGATCTTGCCGGTCGTCCGCTAAACGGCCAACTGGCGATCAACGCTGTGGGAAGCGTCAACGCCGATCTCTCAAGCGTTTCCATCAAGGGCGACGCCAATGGCGCGGGTGTCTCGATCGGTCAGGCCGAGGTTGACCGTCTGCTGTCGGGCGCATTGTCTGCAACGATTGATGCTGTGAAAGACGGCAACCGCGTTGAGATCGCGGAATTCGACCTGTCCACCGCTTTGCTGAAAGCTCGGATCAGCGGTGAACTTGCCGATAACGACGCAGAACTGGTCGTGGACGCCAGACTTGCCGACGTTGCGCCCTTTGCCAGTGGGTTTTCCGGACCTCTCAGCGTGACCGGCACCGTTGGGCGGCAGGATGCGGCACTGACGCTTGATCTTGACGCCACAGGGCCAGGTGGTGCGCAAGCCAAACTTGCCGGAACGCTGGCCGAGGATATGAGCACCGCCAACCTGACCGCCCGAGGCACCGCACCTCTGGGTCTGGCGAACCGGTTCATCCAGCCTCGATCATTGTCAGGCACAGCGGGGTTCGACCTCAGTCTGAACGGGGCACTGCAACCGCAAAACCTGTCGGGCAGCATCACGACGTCGGGCGCACGGCTTGCAGCACCCGCCCTTGGGCTGGCTCTGGGTGACATCTCGGGCAACATCATGCTTGGTGGTGGAACGGCCGAAGTCTCGCTTCAGACCGTCGTTGACGGTGGAGGGCGCATTGCCATTAACGGGCCGGTGGGCATGGCCGCCCCGAACGCAGCACAGCTTCAGATCAACCTTGCAAGCGTCGCGCTTTCTGACCCAAAGCTCTACGAGACCACCGTCGACGGACAGGTCAGGATCGATGGGCCGCTGACCGGAGGTGCCGCGATCACGGGCGCTCTTGCCTTGGGGCAAACCGACATCCGGATTCCCGACAGCGGATTTGGCGGCGCGGGCGAAGTGCCTGAGATCACACACCTGAACGAGCCACCGCCCGTCCGAGGTACCCGGCGTCGCGCCGGGCTTTTGGCCAGTAAAAGTTCGGGCAGCGGGGCTTCGGGTCCCAGCTATCCGCTGGATATCAGTGTCAGCGCACCCAATCGCATATTTGTCCGGGGCCGTGGGCTTGATAGTGAATTCGGCGGCAACCTGCGCCTGACCGGCACGACCGCCAACATCCTGCCATTGGGCGCGTTCGAGCTGATCCGGGGGCGGCTGGATATTCTTGGACGCAGGCTGGCACTGGAAGAAGCGCGCATCACCATGCAAGGCTCGTTCGTGCCCTTTATCCGCCTGCGCGCCAGCACAGACGCCGAAGAATACCGCGTCAACGTCGATGTGACCGGCCCGGTCGACAACCCCGAGATCACCTTTTCATCCGCCCCCGATCTGCCGCAGGAAGAGGTCCTGTCCCGGCTGATCTTCGGGCGCGGTCTTGAAACGCTCAGCCCGCTTCAGGCCGCGCGTCTGGCGCTGGCCGTCCGTACGCTGGCGGGCCAAGGCGGCGAAGGCGTGGTTGGCCGCATCCGGGGCCAGACCGGCCTTGCCGATCTGGACGTGACCACGACCGAAGACGGCAACGCAGCGGTCCGCGCAGGCGCCTATTTGGGCGAGAATATCTATACTGACGTCACCGTCGACAGCACGGGCGAGACTGAATTGAACCTGAACCTCGACATCACCCCGTCCCTGACGGCGCGCGGCGGTGTGACCAGCACCGGTGACAGCAGCGTGGGCATATTTTTCGAGCGGGATTACTAGCCAACGTCCGGCGGCAGCGGCTCAGCCGTTTTGCTCAGGATTCAGACTTTCGCAGCGTAAAGACACAGTGTTAACGACAATTCGTGCTAAAATCTTGGAATCACGCCTCTCAGGTGCTAAATTGTAAGAAGGTCAGCGCCGGGCCATGTGATCGGCGTGATTTCAAGGAGGACTATGTCCTGTCGAATGTCCAAGACGCGGTCCGTGGCGCGGCCGCTGATGCAGCTGGTAACGTTGTGACCGGTAAATACGCCAAATTGACGAGCGATAATTTGCTCGCCCATATCCTTACATCGCTGGAAGACGACAAGGCCGAGGAGATCGTGAAAATCGACCTGCGCGGCAAAAGCGAGATAGCCGACTGGATGGTTATCGCGTCCGGTCGGTCTTCGCGGCAGGTATCGGCTATTGCTGATCATCTGGTCGATACGCTGAAGCAGACCTATGGGCTTCTGTCCAAGATCGAAGGCAAGGCAACGGGCGACTGGGTGTTGATCGATGCGGGCGACGTTATCGTCCATCTCTTTCGCCCGGAAGTGCGCGAGTTCTATCAGCTTGAAAAGATGTGGCTGGCGCCCGGCGATACGGCTGCGACAAGCGTCTAAGGCGCGGACGGCGTGAAAGTCCGCATTGTGGCTGTCGGGCGGCTTCGCCCCGGCCCGGAAGCTTCGCTTATATCAGACTATGTCACCCGGTTTGATCGGACGGGTCGCGCCCTTGGGCTGGGTCCTTTGGATATCCGCGAGGTCGAAGCCAAGAAAAGCGGCATGAATGCTGAAGCAGCACTGATCGAGAAAGCCTGTGTTCAAGCCTCGCCCCTGATCGTGCTGGATGAACGCGGGGCTATCCTGACCTCGCCCGCCTTTGCTGAAAAATTGGCAGATTGGCGTGACCAAGGCCGGGCCGAAGCCTGCTTTGTCATCGGAGGGGCCGACGGCATCGCGCCCGAAATTCGTGCAAAGGCCGACTTTGCGCTAAGCCTTGGCAAGATGGTCTGGCCCCACATGCTGGCCCGCGTCATGCTGACGGAACAGCTTTATCGCGCCGCGTCGATCCTTGCGGGCGCGCCCTATCATCGGGAGTGACGATTTGAGCGACACGATCACTGGGCACTGTCTTTGTGGTGCCACGTCTTACACGGCGGAAGGCCCGGCAAAGTTTGCTATCGTCTGCTATTGCAGCGATTGCCAGCGGGTTACTGGGTCAGGCCATGCACCACAGCTTGGCGTTGTCAGCGACAGCCTGAAAATCACCGGCACGTTGAAAACCCATGCGGCAAAGTCAGAAAGTGGCAGTGATCTGGCGTTCCAGTTCTGCGGCGATTGCGGATCGCCTATCGCCAAATCCACCAGCCGGGCCCCTGCGACCGTATTCCTCTATGCCGGATCGTTGGACGACCCCGCAAATTTTGCCGACGCCAATCCGGTGTTCGAGGATTCGCGTCAGGTCTGGGACGTCTAAACCGTCATGGTCGCCTGAACCGCCTTTTTCCAATGGGCATACTTGCTCTCGCGGATCTCTGCGGTCATCGCAGGTTCAAAGCGCTGATCCAACGCCCAGCTTTCCGCGAACCCGGCGGCATCGGGATAGACCCCTGCTTTCATGCCAGCCAACCAAGCAGCCCCCAGCGCTGTAGTTTCCAAAACCTGGGGCCGGTCAACCGGCGCATCAATGATGTCGGCCAGAAACTGCATCGTCCAGTCGCTGGCCGTCATGCCGCCATCGACGCGCAAAACGCCTTCGGTCAGCGATGGCCCATCGGCCCGCATCGCCTCTAGCAGGTCGCGGGTCTGATAGCCGACGCTTTCCAAGGCGGCACGCGCAAATTCGTCCGGACCCGAATTGCGCGAAAGGCCAAACACCGCCCCCCGGCAATCGGGGTTCCAATAGGGCGCGCCTAGCCCGGTGAACGCAGGCACGATCACCACAGGCTGATCCGGGTCGGATGCATGGGCCATGGCTTGCGTCTCAGAAGCGTCACCGATGATCTTTAGCCCATCGCGCAGCCATTGCACCACAGCGCCTGCGATAAAGATCGAGCCTTCCAGCGCATAAGTCGGCTTGCCGTCCAACTGATAGCCAATCGTGGTCAGCAACCGGTTGTTCGAACGAACCGGCGTATCGCCCGTGTTGAGCAAGGCAAAGCACCCCGTCCCATAGGTCGATTTCATCATGCCGGGGCTGAAACAGGCCTGCCCCACGGTCGCCGCCTGCTGATCGCCCGCCACACCAAGCACTGGGATCGCGCCGCCAAAATGCCCGGGCAAAGCCGTGCCAAACTCGGCCGCACAATCCAGAACTTCGGGCAACATCGCAAGCGGCACGTCCAGAAGCGCACAAATCTCCTCTGACCACGCCCCTTTGTGAATGTCGTACAACATCGTCCGCGCGGCATTGGTGGCGTCGGTCACATGCCGCGCGCCATCGGTCAGCCGCCAGATCAGATAGCTGTCGACCGTGCCAAACAGCAATTCGCCCGCGGCTGCGCGTTCGCGCGAGCCCGGGTTCTGGTCAAGGATCCACTTCAGCTTGGTCGCAGAAAAGTAAGGATCAAACAGCAAACCCGTTGTCGCTGTCACCGTTTCCTCGTGAGCAGCTTTCATCGAGGCGCAATAGTCAGCCGTCCGCCGGTCCTGCCAGACAATCGCGTTGTGCAATGGCGCGCCAGTCGCTTTGTCCCAGACCACGGTCGTCTCGCGCTGATTGGTGATGCCAATCGCCGCGATGTCCGAGGCCGTGGCACCCACTTTTTCCATCGCGGTGCGTGCCGTGGCGATGACTGTGCGCCACAAATCTTCAGGATCATGTTCGACCCAGCCACTGGCCGGATAATGCTGCGGGAACTCTTCCTGAGCCGAGGCTGCGATCTTCAGATCCTCATCAAACAAGATCGTCCGGCTGGATGTCGTGCCCTGATCAATGGCCATTACATAAGTCATGCGGGTCCCCCCTGCGAAATTTCAGGCTGCAAAACACTTGCGTCCCGCTCCTTCCGGGCTACCATTTTGCACCGGAGGGTCAACAGATGCAAAAACTCGCTGTTATTCTTTTCCTGATCGCTTTGGCGCTGCCCGCCACAGCACAAGATCGTAGGCCAAGCCATTGCTTCGCCATCGCCGATTCCTCGCCCGAACTGACTTATGTGCACAAAGCCGCATGGAACGTGCCTACAGCCGACGAATTCACGGTGCGCCTCAGCTATATCGACCATTCGATGTACCTGATCCAAAGCCATGGCGGGCTGAATGTGGTCACCGACTACACCGGTTTCATTGGATCGGTCGGCATGATCCCGGACGTGGTTACGATGAACAACGCCCACGACAGCCACTGGACCATTGCACCACATCCCGACATCCCGCATGTCCTGCCCGGATGGCGCCAGAACGGCGCACCGGCAGACTATCACCTCGATCTGGATGAAATGCTGATCCGCAATGTCACAACGGATATCCGCGACCGCTTTGGTGGCGGCACAAGGGTTGAAGACAACAATTCGATCTTCATCTTCGAGGTCGGCGGGCTGTGCATCGGTCATCTGGGTCACCTACACCACGAACCATCCGATGAAACCTATGCCGCCATTGGCCGCCTCGACGTGGTCATGGCCGCTGTGGACGGAGGCCTAACTGTCGACACCCCCACCATGATCCGCATCATCAAGCGCCTGCGCAGCTCTATCGTTCTGCCCATGCACTGGTTCTCGCGCAGTTCCTTGGACCGCTTCCTTGCAGGCGTATCCGACGATTTCGACATCGACCGCACCGGCAAAAGCGAGCTGGAACTCTCCCTCCGAGACCTGCCCTCGCGGCCAAAAGTGGTGGTGCTAGAGCCGATGTTTCTGCGAAACGACCCCGCATCTGGCGATTGACACACCGCCGCCGGGCGATACACCCGGTGCTATGTTAAAAAATGCCGACGCAACATTCGCTGACCGACTGATTGCAGCCGGGATCGCCTTGCGACCGGCAAGCGAGGCCTATTTGGAGGAACTTCGCGGCATCTTCCACGGGCGCGGCGAATTCGTGGCCCTGCCCGCCACGACCGAAGAGGTCGCCACCATCGTCCGCCAATGCGCCGAGGCGCGGGTTGGCCTGGTCCCTTATGGCGGCGGCACGGGGTTGGTGGCGGGACAGGTCTCGCTTGAAGGACCCACACCCCTGATCCTGTCGCTGGAAAAGATGAACGCGGTGCGCAATATCTTTCCTGAAGAAGACACGCTGATCGCCGAGGCAGGTGCCACTTTGGCCGACGTGCAAACAGCCGCCAGCAACGCGGGCCGTCTGTTCCCGCTGAGTTATGGCAGTCAGGACAGTGCCCGCATCGGGGGCGGGCTGGCAGTGAATTCGGGCGGGTTGAATGTTCTCCGGTACGGCATGGCGCGCGATCTGTGTCTGGGGCTTGAGGCCGTGATGCCAAACGGCGAGATATTCCACGGGTTGAAACGGCTGCGCAAAGACAACACCGGCTATGACCTGCGCCACCTTCTGATCGGGTCCGAAGGCACGCTTGGTGTGATCACCGCCGCTGCGTTGCGGCTGTTTCCCCAACCGGCACATACCGCGACCGCCTATCTGGCCGTCGAAAGCCCCGCCGCTGCACTGACCCTTCTGGGCCTTTTCCGCGAACAGGCAGGCGAAACCGTTTCCGCCTTTGAATTGATCTCGGCCCAGGCGATGGACTTTCTGGCCGAGGCCGTGCCCGAAGTTCGGCTTCCCTTCGCCTCGCCGCCCACGTGGTGCGTGCTGGTCGAACTGGGCACTGGCCCCGCCGTGGACCCCGAGGCGCTTATGGCCGCAACCTTTGAGAAGGCGTTTGAGGCTGGACTGGTCGGTGATGGCCAGATCGCTCAAACCGGCCAGCAACGGGCCGACTTCTGGCGGGTCCGCGAGATGATCCCCGAAGCCAATCGTCGGATAGGCGCAGTGGCCAGTCACGATATTTCCTTACCGCTGTCAGAAATCTCAGCTTTTATCGAGGACGCACAGGCCGCGATTAAAGCCATCCTGCCCGCGCGGATCAACGCCTTCGGCCATCTGGGCGACGGCAACCTGCATTTCAATGTCTATCCACCCAAGGGCGAGAAACGCGAAGCATGGCGCAGCAAAGCGCCCGAGGTCACAAAGCTGATCCACGATCTTGTCATGGCACGCGGCGGCAGTTTCAGCGCCGAGCACGGCATTGGCCGCGCCAAGGCAGGTGAACTTCAGGACCGTGGTGATCCCACCAAACTGGCCACAATGCGCGCGATAAAGACTGCGCTTGATCCATTGGGCATCATGAACCCCGGCGCGGTCCTGCTTTAACCCGCAAGAAAGGTTTGTACAGCGACCAGCTCGCTGGGGCGCAGTTCGTGCCCCCCTTCGTGCCACGTCAGCGTAACTTCGACCGATTGGGTTTCCAGATAAAGTGCCAGATCGTGTGTTAACGACGCAGGGCAGATCGGATCATACCGCCCCGCCGTGATCAACACGCGTCGGCCTTTCAGACCCGGCTGAGCCTCGGGGCTCCACGGGATCAACGGATGCATCAGGATCAGATCATCGACAATGTCAGGGCGGATCAACGCGACCGCCGCCAAGATATTGGCGCCGTTCGAATATCCCAACCCGATCACTCGCTTGGCACCTACGGCTGCCTTTTCGGACGCCAGAAAGTCTGCCATCGCCTTTGCCCGGGTCCAAAGGTCGGCCATGTCATAGACCCCTTCCCCGGTCCGCCGGAAATAGCGGTTCGCACCCATTTCCGACACGTCGCCCCGCGGCGAGACAACATGCGCGCCCGACACCAGTTTCCCGGTCAGATCATGAAACTGATGCTCATCTCCACCGGTCCCGTGGAAGGTGGCGACAAGCGGCGCACCTTCAGCGCCACCTGTTCTTGCGGTAACATAGGACATCAGCCAATAGGCTCCAAAATTCGCTCAAGCCTGTCGCGAAGATGCGCGTGCTGTGATGGCAGTTTCAACGCCTCGCCCAGATGAGCGGAGTCTTCATCCGCATCAAAGCCCGGCTCGTTCGTGGCCACCTCGAACAACACACCGCCCGGAGTGCGGAAGTAGATCGCCCAGAAATAATCCCGGTCAATCACGGGCGTCACCTGATAGCCGGTTTCCATCAAAGCCTCGCGGACTTCCAACTGGCGCGCCCGGTTTTCCACCGCAAAGGCAATGTGATGCACCGACCCGGCACCTTGGTCAGCGTGCCGAACGCCGGGCAAAGTTTCGATGTCGATCACATTGGCCGCGTTGCCACCCGGCACGGCAAAGCGGGTAATATTGTCCTGCCGGTCATATTCTTCGTAACCCATAAAGCGCAGCAACTCGGCGCTGGCGCCTTCGTCGGAAAGGCGCATGTCGGCGGAATGGAACCCACGGATCGCCATTTCGGCACTGACGCCGTTTCCGGTCCAAGGTACGCGCGTATCGTCTTCGGTTTCGACCAATGCAAAAGCATCTCCATCGGGGCCATCGAACAAAAGCCGGTCTTTACCGAACCGCGTGTCTTCTGACAGGCCAGCGGCATCAAACGTCGCCAAGCGATCAGCCCAGCTTTTCAGACTGCCCTTGGGCACCGAAAACGACGTGCGCCCAACTTCGCCTGTCCCGGCCCGGCCGCGTGCCGCATGCGGGAAAGGAAAATAGGTCATGACGGTACCGGGCGTTCCGGCCTCGTCGCCATAGTACAGGTGATAGACGTCGGGTGCGTCGAAGTTCACTGTCTTCTTCACCCGGCGAAGCCCCAGAACGTCTGTGAAGAACGCATTGTTCGCCGATGCCGAGGACGCCAGCGAAGTGATGTGATGAAGACCTTTGACTTGAGTAAGCATGGGGGACACCTTTCGTTGAATGACGGTCTTCAGATATCATGTTTGAAAAGTCATAAAACGCACGCCGATGCATAGTTAATGCGCATTTTTGCACATGAGGTCCTATTCGGCGGCTTGAACCTCGGCCTCAGCCGCCCGTTCGGCTCGCTCGGCCCGCCAATGCTGCAACAATTCTTGTAGCATGGCATGAACGCCTGCATCGGCTGCATCATCTTCGTGGAACCGCGCGCTTTCCAGAAATTTCCGCAGTCGGAAGGGTTTGCGCTTGGCCAAAATCGGCTGAAGTTCGGCGGGGAGGTTTCCGGCGGCGACATGGGCCCGAACCCAAGCTTCCAGCAACTCGACCTCGCTCACCTCATTGTCCTTGCACCATGCCGTCTCAAAAAGCCGCATGATATAGTTCAGAACCACCGGTCGCACGTGCCGTCGGTCGGATTTGTACGGGCTGCGGAAGACGTCTGTGACCAGTTCATAGGATGGCCAATAGAATATGCGTCCTTCATCGCGCACGTCGGTCACCACCTCGTCAACCGCGACGCGCAACGTCGCCTTTGAGACCGAATTCGCCGTGATACAAGACACGTCCCGAAAAGTCGCAATCAAAGGCACCGGTGAAAGTGTGACGATGATCTTGGCATCCGGGCGATATCTGCGGATAAGATCATAGATCGCGCGGATATTGTCGCGGTTCTCGTCCACCGTCGAAAGCCGGAACTTATGGCGCGCGGGGTCATAGACTTCCTTCGGGATCGTGCGCCAGAAGACGTTACCAGTGGGTTCGTCATACCAGACTTCGGACAAGCCGAACGTCAGGATAAAGACATCGGTGTCGTCGAAGATACGCTTGGTCTCAAGCCGTATCTCTTCGTCATAGCCGAACTCTTCGGCCTTATACCCATGCCACAGCGGTTGATCGAAGACCCGGTTTTCCCAAGCCCATTCGAATTGCTGGCGGATCACGAAAGAATTCACCATCCCCTCGCCCATCGTCACCACATAGGCACGCGTGGCATCATCCGCCTTGTTCAGCACGCGGAAATTCCGCTCGGACAACCAGTTCGAGATATTGGCGGCGAAACACGACCCGAACGCAGTGATTTGCGTTGATTTGTCGATCAGCGGCGCATCCGGAAGCCATCCATGAAGCACAAATTTCTCAGGCCCATCCAGCTGCATGATCTGCTCAAGCTTGGGGTTGAAATTTGTGTGTTCACCCCGAAACCATGTGCGAAAATCCGCACCCTTTGCACTGGTTTTCTGAAATGCAACGCCAACCGCACCCGTTTCAGTAGTGTCGCTTTCTGTGGGGTCGGTCACGCTGCTCTCCTTTTGATAGAACCTGCCTGAACCTGCCGACAGCGTCAACGGCACGGACCATCATGAAAGCGTCACGGGCATGAGATCAATCTGCCATCTGCAACGACGATGCCGCCTTGGAAAACACATGCGCATAATCGCACGGACACTGCGCGATGACAGCGGAGCAAGACTGCACTAGGTATCACCTGAACAAGGAGACACCCAATGGGACAACTCGTCGACGGCACATGGCACGACACTTGGTACGATACCAAGAAATCTGGCGGCAAGTTCGTGCGCTCGTCTTCAAAATTCCGGAACTGGATCACCGCTGACGGCAGTGCAGGGCCCAGCGGCGACGCTGGTTTCAAAGCCGAGGCCAACCGGTATCACCTTTATGTCTCATATGCCTGCCCATGGGCGCATCGCACATTGATCTTCCGGACGCTGAAGGAGCTAGAGGACCTGATCACCGTCTCGGTCGTGCATCCCGATATGCTGTCAGACGGCTGGTCCTTCGATGCTGACTTCCCCGGTGCAACCGGCGACACGCTTTATGGCCTGACGTTTCTCCGTGAGATCTACACCAAGGCCAACCCGCAAATCTCGGGCCGGGTCACTGTGCCAATTCTTTGGGACAAACAGCAGGAAACCATCGTCTCGAACGAGTCGTCGGAAATCATCCGTATGTTCAACACGGCCTTCAACGATATCACTGGCAACACTGACGATTATTGGCCCGAAGACCTGCGCGAGGCGATCGAGCCGGTCAACGACCGCATTTATGAGACACTGAACAATGGCGTCTACCGATCAGGCTTTGCCACCACGCAAGATGCCTATGACGAAGCCGTGACCCAGCTTTTCGACACTATGGAATGGCTGGAAGACCGGCTGTCAGAGCAGCGTTATCTGATGGGAGGCCAGGTGACCGAGGCCGATTGGCGGCTGGTGCCCACACTCTTCCGCTTCGATCTGGTCTATCACCTGCATTTCAAATGCAACCGCAAGCGCCTGATCGATTATCCCAACCTCTGGGCCTATACGCGCGAATTGTACCAATGGCCCGGTGTCGCGGCGACCGTGAACTTCGATCACATCGTGCGCCACTATCACTTCAGCCATGAAACCATTAATCCGCACCGCATCGTGCCGATCAATCCAGTGCTGAATTGGATCGAGCCGCACGGGCGCGGCTAGCGCGCTAAAGTGATCCGATCAACGCGACAGGCGCAGCTTCGGCACGCTCATAATCCAGCGGAGGCTTGTCGGCATGCGGCGTGGCGCGCTTGAATTCAAACACCATCTCACCCGCTTCCTTCTCGGACGCCACGATCAGGCACTGAGACATGTGCCGTGCGCCATCAAAAACATCGACCAGCCCGCGCAGTTTGGGCGCTTCATCAGCGTCAAGGGCAAACCCTTCTTCCCAGTACCGCAATATGGTAAATGTTTGATCGCCGACTTTCACATTCAGCCGGCTTTTCTTGCGCAATCTGTGCTTCCGAGCCTGTTCAAGGCCCTCGCGCACTTCTTTCGGCAAATACTCTGACATCCAAAGACCCCCCAATCCCGTATACCATGATGTACCGATTCGAGTTAACGGCAAACATCTGATTGCAATTGTCCACAAATTTGGAACAGACCCAGCCAAAGCAATGGAATTGTCGCTTTCAGTTTGGACCTATCCGGTTTAGTCAACTGGTCCTACTGGACCACCGGTCCGCGCCTTAGATAACGTGTTCGCAAGGGAGAGTTGCCGCCATGAAAATGACCACAGAAGAAGCCTTCGTCAAAGTCCTGCAACGCCACGGCATTCGACCATGCCTTCGGGATCATCGGCTCGGCCATGATGCCGATTTCGGACCTGTTCCCGCACGCCGGGATCAAGTTCTGGGACTGCGCGCATGAAGGCTCGGCCGGCATGATGTCCGACGGCTACACCCGCGCCACCGGCAAAATGTCGATGATGATCGCGCAAAACGGCCCCGGCATCACCAACTTCGTGACCGCCGTGAAAACCGCCTACTGGAACCACACGCCGCTTCTTGCTGGTCACACCGCAGGCCGCCAACAAGACCATCGGTCAGGGTGGCTTTCAGGAAGTCGAGCAGATGAAACTGTTCGAAGACATGGTCGCCTATCAGGAAGAAGTCCGCGACCCGTCCCGCGTGGCCGAGGTTCTGACCCGCGTGATCAGCCAGGCCAAGCGTCTGTCCGGCCCGGCCCAGATCAACATCCCGCGCGATTTCTGGACACAGGTTATCGATATCGAAATCCCTGATCCGATCGAATTCGAACGATCCTCCGGCGGTGAAAACTCGGTTGCGAAGGCCGCTGAGCATCCTGTCCGAACGCGAAGAACCCTGTCATCCTGAACGGCGCCGGCGTTGTTCTGTCCGAGGGCGGCATCGAAGCTTCACGGCTGCTGGCCGAACGTCTCGATGCGCCAGTTTGCGTTGGCTATCAGCACAACGACGCTTTCCCCGGCTCGCACCCGCTGTTTGCCGGTCCGCTGGGCTACAACGGCTCGAAGGCGGGATGGAGCTGATCAAGGACGCCGACGTTGTTCTGTGCCTTGGCACACGCCTTAACCCGTTCTCCACCCTGCCCGGCTACGGCATCGAATACTGGCCCGCAGATGCGAAGATCATTCAGGTCGACATCAACCCCGACCGCATCGGCCTGACCAAGAAAGTCACCGTCGGCATCGTCGGTGACGCGGCCAAAGTGGCGAATGGCATCCTGCAACAGCCTTAGCGATACCGCAGGCGACGCAGGCCGCGCAGACCGCAAGAGCCAGGATCGCCACAGACCAAATCCGCATGGGCGCAGGAACTGACCTCGATGAACCACGAGCAGGACGATCCCGGCACCGACTGGAACGAGCGTGCACGTGCCGCCAAGCCAGACTGGATGAGCCCCCGCATGGCATGGCGCGCGATCCAAGCGGCGCTTGCCGCGCGAGGCGATCATCTCGTCCGACATCGGCAACAACTGCGCCATCGGCAACGCCTATCCCGACTTCGACGAAGGTCGCAAATACCTGGCACCGGGTCTGTTCGGCCCCTGCGGTTACGGCCTGCCGTCCATCGTCGGCGCCAAGATCGGCCAGCCCGACGTGCCGGTCGTCGGTTTCGCCGGCGACGGTGCCTTTGGCATCGCGGTCAACGAACTGACAGCCATTGGTCGCGGCGACTGGCCTGCGATCACGCAGATCGTCTTCCGCAACTACCAGTGGGGCGCGGAAAAGCGGAACTCGACGCTTTGGTTCGACGACAACTTCGTCGGCACCGAACTGGACGAGGAAGTCTCCTATGCCGGTATCGCGCAAGGCTTGCGGCCTGAAAGGCGTTGTCGCCCGCACGCATGGACGAGCTGACAGCAGCGCTGAACCAAGCGATCAAGGACCAGATGGAAAATGGCAAGACCACGCTGATCGAGGCCATGATCAACCAGGAACTTGGCGATCCCTTCCGCCGCGACGCGATGAAGAAGCCTGTTGCAGTGGCAGGTGTCATGCGCAGCTGACATGGCGCGCCGAGTAACGCTGTCTGTCCATCGACGATCATTGCGGTATGCGTCCAAACGAAGGCGCAGCCGCACGATCGTTTTGTCCGGAAGGGCGATGACCCACGGGTTATTAAGGCGGCGCGCGCCGGGCCCAAAAGACGGGCTGGCCCGGATGACGCTTCTTGGCGACCCTACGGATCAGTTACCGCGACGCTGGGCGAGGCATCGGGATCTGGTGATCGATCCGTCGGTGTCGGACAAGCTGGACAACTACGTCGAGGCTTTCTACACCTGAGAAAGCACAAGGGAATTGAGCCGTGAGTTCGCCGAAGCGTGGTATCGGCGCCTTTGGGTTATGCCGCGATGATGGTGCGCTTGGGCGATGCCGACGGCACGGTGGGTGGCGCCTCGCATACGACGTCGGATGTCGTTCGCACCGCGCTTCAGATCATTGGCCGTGCGGAGGATGTTCGATGCGGTATCAAGCTGTTTCCTTATGCTGCTCGACGGCGGCACCCGACCGGTCGTGTTTGCGGATTGCGGATTGGTACTGCAACCGACCGCCGAAGAACTTGGCCAGTATCGCGATGGCGTCGTCGCACGTCGCTGACGGCGCTTACGGGGTTGGAACCGAGGGTGGCGATGTTGTCGTTCTCGACGATAGGAAGCGTGCCGATGGGGGCGCATGAAAGTCTTGGGCGCATCGGACGGCGATCGAGATCGTCGCGCATGACCCGGACCCTTGTCATTGACGGCGAGATGCAGTTCGACGCGGCGATATGGCCGAGTCGCAGTGCCGCAAAGCGCCGGGATCACCGTTGGAAGGTCAGGCGAATGTGTTTGTCTTCCCGAGCCTTCGCGCGGGAAACATTGGGTATAAAATCGCCCAACGTATCGGCGGTGCAACTGCGCTGGGCCCCGATTCTTCAGGGCATCGCAAGAACCCGGCGAACGATCTGTCGCGTGGGTGTTCGAGCGACGATGTCTATCTGATGATCGTCGATCACCGGGGCGCAGGCGGCGGCCGGATCCGTTCATGATCCTAAGTTCTCTGAGGGTGCGGGGGCAAAGCCCCCGTGTGTGACGCGCAAGCGCGTCGAAACACGTTCCTTGCGGTAAATCACTTGCTGCGCGACGCCGCGCAGTACAGCCAGAGCGACGTCACGATCAGCCCCCAAAGCGCCCAACTGTCAGGGATCGAAAATCGACCCAGGCGGCCCAACCCGCGAAGAAGGTCCAGCCAAGGCCATCGGCAAGGTGACATCCGCCAGCGCTCGGTGCGGACGGGATGGACGAATTTAATCGGCACAAACATCGCAACTGCCAAAACGTATAACGATCCCAAGACTTACCCAGAAGTTCGGTTGCACGGCGAACAGCACCAAAACCACCATGTTCCAGCAGCCCGGGAAGCCCGCGAAGGAGTAGTCCGCTGTTTTCATGCGTGTGTCTGCAGAAATAAAGCGCCGATGTGAAGGTGATCACTATGATCGCAAACCACCCGGTCCACCCGGGCAATAACCCGGACGTGAACAGAGCGCAAAGGCCGGAATGAACACATAGGTCAGATAGTCGATGATCAGGTCCAACAAGCACGCCGTCGATCCGCGGAGCGTTGACCTTTACATCGGTCGCCCGCGCCAAAGGCCCGTCGATCCCGTCAACGCCAAAGGCCACCACCAGCCAAAAGAACATCATCGCCCAGTCGCCCTTGAGCGGCTTCTAGCATCGCCAGCATCGCAAGCACTGCGCCGGTCGCCGTCAGAAGGTGAACAAGATAGGCATTGGTCTTGATATTCATTCGTCTCTCATGCCGGAAATGCCTTTGGCGCGCCAGCAAATCTCGGTATTTGGCGTTTCGTTCATTGTGCCCTTGGGTGGGCGGCTTTGTAGACTTCCATAAGGCGCGCCGCATCAACCGCTGTGTAGGCTTGAGTCGTCGACAACGACGCGTGACCCAAAAGCTCTTGGATCGAGCGCAAATCACCGCCGGCGTTCAGCAGATGTGTCGCGAAACTGTGGCGCATCGCATGGGGCGTTGCCGTGGCTGGCAAACCAAGCTGCGCGCGCGCTTGTTCCATCACTTTCTGGATCAAACGCGGGTTGAGCAGTGCCACCTCGAACACCTCGAAACAGTGGGACAGCCCCTGTCGAGATCAAACGGACAAGATTTAACATAGGCATCGACGCGTCCGACGCGCCGCCGGGATCGACGGGCACGATACGCTCCTTGCCACCCTTCCCGATAATCCGATTATATCGCCCAGCGGCAGAGCAACTCCGCGTCAGCGCCAAAGCTTCGGAAATCCGCAATCCGCACCCATAGAGCAGCGTCACGACGGCCGCGTCGCGCTGCGCAACCCAGTCGGTGGTCGACTGAATGTCGACAGTATCCAATCATTGCGCGTGCAGCAGAGACATCCAGCGGGCGCGGCAGCTTCTTCTGAAACCGTGGCGTGCGCGTCATTAGCACCGAGCCGTCGGATCGAAACCCTTCCGCTCGGCCAGCCAACCAACGAAGTTTTTCACCGCTGAAAGAGACCGCGCCAGCGACCGCGCGACTGACCCCACGTCCACGTTCGTGCGCCATCCACGCTCGCATATCCCGTGTCGACAGCTTCCCCAAAACCACTGTTCCAGCGGCGTCGCCAAGGTGCCCCTGAAGAAACGCCAGGAAACCCGAGACGTCGGTCCGGTAGGCATCAACCGTTCTTGTGTGCTCGCCCCCCGACGGCCGAAAGCTCAGCACAGCCAGCGTTGAAGCGCATCCCTGAGCCCGGAAGATATCACCCCAGCCAGCGCCGCATCGCGCGTTCGAAAACACTGCCCATAAAGCTCAGAAGATCGGTGCCATGATTGGCCGAGAACTGATGTGGATCGTCCGAGGCAAAGGCCAGCATGCCCGGCAGACGCTGCTCGCCAAAGTCGAGAAACAGACAGGCTTCGGATTTTATCCACTCAACATTGGCCCCATGAACCAAAGCGACATTGCCATCTGCCCGTCGCAGGGTCACACGCCGCAACGGACGCCCCTGACCCATATAGTCAGTCACGAATCCCGGCTGCACCACTGTCAGAACGCGCGCAGTGCCGTCAAATGCGGCCTCTGCGGCTTCATGGCTTTCCAGCACAAGTTTCACACTGTTGACGCGAAGGATCTCGGGAAGTTCAACCTCGACACATTTGAGGAAGTCCTCAAAGGTCAGCGGCTCAAGAAACGCTGTGATCGCGCGGTGCACCAAAGACATGCCCGCCAGATTATCATAGGCCGCCGCGATGACTGACCGATGCGTATCTTCAAGACGTTGAAGTCGAGATTCCAGCCGTTCCATCGCAACACCGCGCAGATCGACGATATTCCCGCCCATGGATCGGTCATTTGCAGCAATCAACGCCCGCATCACATCCGGATCTTCAAGAATCACATCCGGTTCCTGAAGGATACGCGTGCGTACGTCTTCCGCTATTACGGCCTGCTCGCTCATTTACTTCGCCCCTTTTTGTTCGCCGCTTTGGGCGATTTCGCATTTTGGGCGATTCTGGCAGGTAAGGCTGATTTTCTCAAGGCTTATGGTATGAAAGCGCGGGCCTCGCGACAAAGGAGCCACCCCAAAAGCAAAGGCCGCCCAATGGGCGGCCTGTCGCATAACGCTTGAAAAGGGCGATCAGCCCTGACGTGCCTTGAAGCGGCGCTGCGTCTTGTTGATCACATAAACACGGCCCTTGCGGCGCACAACACGGCAATCGCGATGCCGGTTCTTAAGCGATCGGAGCGAGTTGCGACTTTCATCGTCTCTTCTCCTGGTCGCGGCGCCTGTATTGCGCCTGGTTGCGTTTTGCCATTCCAAAAGTGGCGGTGAATGGTGGGCGATACTGGGATCGAACCAGTGACCCCTTCGATGTCAACGAAGTGCTCTACCGCTGAGCTAATCGCCCTATGTTCCAAAAGGTACAAGACGCGGGAAAGTTCCCGCGCCGGACGGGCGTTCTATAATTGGTAACCATAGCGCACATCAAGGGGTTTCGGCATTTCATCCGAAATAGCGTATAAGACTCGGGAAGAAGGAGTTTTTTGCGTGGCGGCATATAACCTGTACATGCCTGATATTCGAACAACGAGCGTGGTTTTTTCTTCGCCGCATTCGGGACGTCAGTATCCATGGAGCTTTGTTCGGCGAACGATTCTTGGACGAGCGGACACTTCGCTCGTCCGAAGACGCGTTTGTGGACAAGCTTTTTGATGCGGCACCAAACCAGGGTGCGCCGCTTCTTTCCGCGATTGCACCGCGGGCCTGGATCGATGTGAACCGGTCATCTGAGGAACTTGATCCTGCACTTATCGAGGACGTCGGCAAAACAGCGCACAATCCACGTGTGGCCTCGGGCCTGGGTGTTGTGCCCCGGGTCGTTGCCAACGGTCGATCAATATATCGTGGCAAGATTGATCTTGCCGAGGCGATGGCTCGGATCGACGAATTCTGGCACCCTTGGCACGATGCGCTGACCACCTTGATGGACGACAGCGTGGCATTGTTCGACGAAGCCATTTTGATCGATTGTCATTCCATGCCGCACGAAGCAATCGAGTCGGTCAGCCATCCACGCGGAGCACGACCCGAAATCGTACTGGGCGATCGATTTGGCGCAGCCGCGGGTTCGGATATCGTCGACAAAATCGAAGCTGCGATGACGTCAGCGGGCCTGCGCGTTGCTCGAAACGCACCCTTCGCCGGGGCTTTTGTAACCCAGAACCACGGCCGTCCGGCCCGTAATCGCCATGTCGTTCAGGTCGAAATCGACCGCTCGCTTTATATGAACGAACAGCAAATCCGGCCAAACAATAATTTTGCGGCCTTCAAAGCGCTGGTTGATCGGGTGGTTTCCGACGTGACCGAAATTGGGCGCGCTGACATCCCGATGGCCGCCGAATAGCGGCTCAACTCAGCCGTGAGACAATGCGGTTTTTCCTGCGACCTGCCACAAACGCGGTACTTTGCCCCGCCAACAAAGCCCGCGTTGATTTCGCAGGTTGGGGTCGCCCGTACAAGAACCCCTGAATGGCCGAGAAAACGATCCCTTCGGCTTCAAGTTTCTCAAGCTGACCCGCATGCTCGACACCTTCGATCACCGTGTCGATTCCAAGATCTTGGCACAGCCCGGTTATCGCACGCAGGATTGCAATACTACTTTCCTCGGATGGCTGATCCGACAGGAACATTTTGTCGACCTTGATCTTGTCGAATGAAAACTTCTGAAGATAGTTCAATGAACTATAGCCGGTCCCAAAATCATCCATTACGATCTTTACCCCAAGATCGCGCAACTGGTTCAACTGATCGAGTGTCGGCTTTGAGTTTTCAAGAAGAACGCTTTCCGTGATCTCAAGTTCAAGTTGCTCTGGGCGAAGACTCGATTTCGACAAAGCATCGCCAACCGATGAAATCAGGCGCGGACGACCAAACTGAATCGCTGAAAGATTAACCGCAATGACGACGTTTGGATTATCCCACTTTGCGGCCTCACAGCAGGCCTTGTGAAGTGTCCAGTCGCCAATGTCTTCAATCAGACCAATTTCTTCGCTCAGGCCGATGAACTTTGCGGGGCCCATCAAGCCGCGTGTCTTGTGGTTCCAGCGCAAAAGCGCTTCCAGACCAATGATCGTCTTGGTGGCCATGTCGAACTGCGGCTGATAGTGCAGCTCAAACTCCTGATCGAAGTCCGCATTTCGCAAATCAACCTCAAGCGCGCGGCGTTCTTGCAGATAGATGTCCATTTTCGGTTGAAAAAACCGAAAGCATCCCCGGCCATCAGATTTTGCGCGGTACAAAGCGATGTCGGCCTGCTTCAAGGGCTTTTCACTGGTTGGGGTATTTTCTGAAAGAAGCGCAATCCCGATGCTTGCCCCGATCTGAAGCTGATGGGTGCCAATAAGAAAAGGTTCGGCCAGTTTTTCAATTACGCGCGCGGCAAGTCTTTCAAATTCCTGCAAAGAAACAAGCCGGCGCTGCACAATCGCAAACTCGTCTCCGCCCAGCCGGGCGACAACATCGTTTTCCTTGACACAGCCCTGAAGCCGCTGACTGACAGCTTGCAGAAGCCCGTCGCCGACGTCATGGCCAAGGGTGTCATTGACAGATTTGAACTGATCAAGGTCAAGGCAGTGGATCGCACATTGATACCCATGACTGACATCGGTTTCAGCAGCGGCAATGATTTCGGCCAGGTAATTTCGGTTTGGCAACCCAGTCAAGGCGTCATGCTTGGCCATATAGTTCAGCTGCGCTTCGGCCAACATGCTTTCGGTAACGTCGTCAAGCGTCAGAATGCGCGTACTCTGCTGGCCGCATACAAGCGCCAGTTCCAACGTACGCCCTTCGGTCGCAGCAAACTGCATCACAATAGCATCCGTGTAAGAATTACCCGCTTTTCCGGCATTTAACAAAGCCTCGGTCGAAGCCTCGTTGTGCGAGCCTTCCAACAAGCCTGGCGCATCTTTCAGCACCTGCGCCAGCGTTCCGCCTTCAAGCGCTTTGAGGCTTGGATACCCAAGGGTCGTGACAAGCCAGTTATTGGCAACCACCAATGCATCGTTAGAAAACATCGCCAGACCCTGACGCATGTTGCTTAACGTGGCTTCGAACTGCTCGGTCCGCCGTTTCAGGGATTGAACCAGCCCATCACGCTCATCCACATTTTCGCGAAGCTCGCCATTCATAAGGGCCATGGCGCGTTCCAGTCTGGAACGCATCCGGTCCTGGTCTTGGTAAGCCTTCGAGACCAAAACCAGTAGCGCAGACATATCCGCGCTGCCGGACTCGTCCCGAGCCGACTGTAACTGGCGGCGCAGCAAAGGGTGAAACGCTTCGGTTTCGCTCATAAAGCTACTCGCCAGCCTCCCAGATATAGGTAGCTGTCATGGTTTGGTTCAGCAGCCCAGAAGCCTCGGAACCGCCAAACGTAGAGATTTCCCCATATGAGTAGAAACCTGCAAAATGCATGCCAACCGGTACAGCCTGCCGTAAGACTTCGATTTCATCGGCGGTGTGTTGTTCAAGGCAAAGCTGCCTGCCGACACAACTGATCAACAAAGCCAGCACATCTCCGTCAGGCCTTTCCTGCCGTTCAAGCGCCTCCAAAGCGACATCGCCCGCTCTTTTCGATCCTGCGATAAGCGCTTCCTGATAGCCGACCATCAGCTGAGCGCGCCAGCCGGTTGGAATGTCGCACGCAAAAGTCATCGTCCGTTTATCCTGATCGATGCTCAGAATAGTCCTTACAACGGGCGGATCGCTTCGCTTCGGGTCCCATATCTGAAGCGGATAAAGCAAAGCAGCACCAGGCAATCCTTTCGCCTCTTCCCCAAGATATCGCTCGTACAAATCAAGTGCAGGTTCGCCGTCGATTTCATGCAGCACCGCACCATTCGCCGATGTAATGCGGCGTTCGGGCCCGAAAACGTTCCACCCACCTGCGTATCCATGGCCAACGCGCAACCGATTCCCATAGATGCCTATGGCCACCACATGGCCGGACCGCGCGTCACCGTCGCAAAGAACAACCGTCTTCTCAAAGGCCGGGCCATCACCGGCAAGCCCACCGATGATCCGAACACCGGGGGCAAGTCCTTGGCTCAAATGCCGGACCAAAGTGTCGCCATTGACGTGCAACCCTTCGGACAAGACGATCACAAGGCTCAGGTCAGGTGCCGCAAGCTTTGCTGCAAGCCGGCGCCCGCAGTCAGCCGAAGCAAGGGCATTTTCAAGTCGCTCCCCGGCGACCCTGATCGTTGAATGCGAGAATCCAAGCGCCACTGCTGAAACCATGTCATCGCGTGGGCGTTCCCCGACAATCGCGTGACCGGTCGAACAGCCACAGATCGCGGCACCAGGCACTTGCGCCTGCAAGCCAGACAAGAAATCTGGCGCGCAAAGTGCTGCGGTCGGGCCGAAACACAATACCAATTGTGCGCCTTCCGGGATTGGCGAGGACACCGACCAATCGGATTTCCCAACTTGCTGTTGCAGGTGCCCAATGCGAAGCGCCCCTCGCGTTTCTTGTCTATCAAGCATCACTCGACCCTCTGGACTGAGCCGCCAAAACTAGCCAATCGCGCTTACTGACCTGTTAAGCCGATGGGAGATGCTGAAATTCGTCGCTAAATAGTTGTGCAATCAGGCGGGGCCGAGTGGATTGTTACCTTGACCAGCATGACCAAAAAAGGGCGCCCCAAACGGGACGCCCTTTCTGTCTATATTGGTTGGGTCAGCTAAGACCTAAAGCCACAAAGCGAGGATCACCGTCGCGACGCACCAGCAGCAGGATCGACTTGCGCCCTGCCTCTTTCGCCTCTTCAATCCGGGTTTCCAGCTCGCCAACGGTCGAGACTTTCTCTTGCCCCGCCTCGGTGATCAGATCACCCGCGCGAAGACCTTCCTGATAAGCTTCACTATCTTCCTTCACTTCGGCCACAACCAAGCCTTCCGAGCTTTCCGGCAGCCCAAGCTGCTCGCGCAGCTCGTCTGTCAGGTTGCTGACGGTCAGTCCCATGAACTCGCTTGTCACAGGTTCCGTTGTGTTGACTGACGCAGGCACAGCCTCTGCTTCTTCGCGGCGCCCCAGCGTGACGCGCAGCGTTTCTGTCTCACCGGCACGGAAAACAAGGACGCGGACTTCCTTGCCAATGTCAGTGTTGGCAACCTGACGCACCAATCCACGTGTGTCATCCACATCGACACCGTCGAAGGACAGGATCACATCGCCTGATTCCATTCCGGCCTCCAAAGCAGGTCCTTCAGGCACATCCGTGACCAAAGCACCGCGCGCCTCTTCCAGTCCCAGCCCTTCGGCCAGATCATCGGTCACATCCTGAATGCGCACGCCCAGCCAACCACGACGGGTTTCGCCAAAGTCGCGAAGCTGGTTGATCACGTTCTCGGCCACCCGGCTCGACATCGCAAAACCGATGCCGATTGATCCACCATTCGGGCTCAGGATCGCAGTATTCACGCCAATAACGTCGCCATTCATGTTGAACAGCGGCCCGCCCGAGTTACCCCGGTTGATCGCAGCGTCCGTCTGTATGTAATCGTCGTAGCTGCCCGAAAGCGCGCGGCCACGGGCCGACACGATACCAGCCGAAACCGAAAAGCCCTGACCCAAGGGGTTACCCATGGCCATGACCCAGTCACCAACACGCGATACCTCGCTGTCGCCGAAGTTGACGAACTTAAGCGGCTCTTCGGATTCGACCTTAAGAAGCGCCAGATCGGTGTTCGGGTCTGTGCCGATAATCTTGGCTTCCAGTTCGAACCCTTCAAAGAACTCGATCAGGATTTCATCCGCGCCCTGAATGACGTGGTTGTTCGTCACGATGAATCCGTCTTCCGAGATCACAAAACCTGACCCAAGCGCCTGACTGCGTCGCGGTGACTGTCCGTTCGGGCCATTGGGGCCGTTCCGATCCATGAAATCACGAAAGAAATCCTCAAAAGGCGAGCCGTCGGGCACAATCGGGCCGGGCTGCGCAGTCGTGGCGACTGTCGTTGATGTGGTGATATTGACGACCGCAGGGCTGACTTTGTCAGCAAGGTCGGCAAAGGTTTCAGGCCGCGACTGAGCCGCGGCAGCAATGGTTTGCGCCAGCAACAAGGCGATGCCCATCAATAAAGGCCAGATCATCTGTGTGGGGTGGAACTGGCGCAGTGTAAGCGTTCTGTCTCTCACGCTTTCCTCCATTCTTGCTTGGTCAAACGCCGGGGGCGGCGCACCTCTGATGCAACTATATTCTAGATAGGGGCAGTATTGCACAAGCCAATAGGCGCTCGCGCGCAATCACCAAGCGGTGAACCCGCCGAGGAATGCGCCGCCTTCGAAAATATTGCCTAATGTTGCGTTAACGATTCCTACAGTCGAGGCTGGTTCACTAACATAGCAACGATTGAACCCTTCAATTTGACAGCAAGCCCTGAATCATTTTCGCATCATGCCGCTGGGATTGCGCCATCCCATCTCCACCCGGACAAACTCAGAGTGTATTCGGATACTCAAACAAAAACATATGAGGCCAAAAAGTGAGCAGACACGGTGCGGCAACGCTTTTGGCGGTTGGAAGTGCTCTGGCGATCTTGTTTTGGCCGTTTGCCACCTATCTTAGCAATCCAAGCATTATATATAACGCGCTGGCAGCCGACACGTTCTACTATGCTGCAATCGCCCGGAATTTCACTCAATACGGGTTTTTTGGCATCGATGGGGACACGATTTCGAATGGCTTCATGCCGCTTTGGCAACTGATCGTAACCGCGCTTGATATGACAATCGCGGGGCCCGGCACACCACCTGCAACGCTGTTGCAGGCGATTTTCGTGACCTCTCTCGGCTTGATCGCAGTCGGAGTTGCGGGCTTGGTGCTTTATGTCGCCAATACATTCGGCGCGCGCTTTGCATTCCTGAGCCTTTTGCTGTTGTGCCCCGGTGCGGCCTTCTTCGCATTCGAACATGCCTACCACCAGTATCAGCCCAACGGCATTCACTATGGCCACAGCATTTGGTCCTTCGCCAATGGCATGGAATTGGGGCTTGGGCTTGCTCTGTTTGCGCTGCTCCTGCCGGTGGCAGGTCTTGCGTTGAACCCATTGTCCGCCACGCATCGTAACGCCTTGATCGGCGGCGCACTGGTTTTCCTGATCTTCATGGCCCGCCTTGACGACGTTTTCCTCGGCATCGCCTTTGGCATATGCCTTTTGCCCGTGGCTTGGCGTCTGGGGGACCCTCGCCTGATTGTGCAAATGGCGCTGGTTCCACTTGTGGGAACCGCGATTTATCTGGGCCTTAACGCCCACTTTGCCGACTCGGCACTGCCGACCAGTGGCATACTGAAAACGGCTGTATTTGGTCTGCCAAATCGCTGGCAAGAGGTCTCGGCCATTGGATCGGAGCAAGTGATCGATATCCGAATTCTACCAGTTGTCGCCTCGATACTGATCGGAGCCATTGGTCTTCTGTCGCAAATTCGGCTTCGATCACCTGAAGCTGGGACACCGATTGTGACGCTTTTGTCGCTTTATCTGTTGCTGAAAGCTGGGTTCCTGTTCAGTTCGGTTCCGCATTTCGCTCAAGGCTATTGGTACTACACGAATATGATTGCAGCGATGAACATGCTGACGATCATTGCACTTTCGCGTCTGATGCCACCGGTCCTGACATGGCGCAGCGTTGCAATTGCCTTGCCCGTCATCGCACTGATTGCAGTAGCCGCGGCGCAGAACACGCGGGGCCAACTATCTCGCTTCCCGTTAGACAGCTATACGACCGTGTCCAAGAATCTTTGTACCAACCCGCAACCCTTGCTTGACGCATTAGGGCCGGAACCGGTTCGCATCATTGATACCGGTGACGGCGTCTATGCATTTTGTCTGGGCCTTCCGGCTGTGACGCTGACCGGCCTCGCTGATTCCCAGTCGTTCGTCAGACTGCGGAACGAAAAAGGCCTTTTCCCTGCTGCATTAGAGCGCGGGCACAACATTCTTGTTCAAAGTCCCGTACTTTGGGCCAGCTACGGGTGGCGCACCCTTCTGGGCGATTACAAGGCAACCATGATCGCCGAAAGCGGATTGACGCAAATCTGGCGAATAACGCCGCCCTAACGGTCAGTCGCGCCGGTGGAACGACACCTGTTCCACCAGCTTTATCAACGATGTCCGTTCTTTTCTCGCGACCAACGACACAAAAAAGAAGCGGCGCAGCCCACGCGTCATTCGTTACTCAGATTTGTGCAGTTTCAGGGTTCTCCATGAAGGCAACTTGCGCATGGATGTAACAAAAAGGGCGCCCCGAAAGGCGCCCTTTTGTTATGAGTGGAACTCAGCCTTAGCAGCTGTAGTACATCTTGAATTCGATCGGGTGCGGTGTGTGCTCGTAGGCGTAAATCTCTTCCCACTTGAGGTCCATGTAGCCTTCGATCTGGCTTTTGGTGAACACGTCGCCCGCCAGCAGGAAGTCCATGTCGGCCTCCAGCTCTTCCATCGCTTCGCGCAAGCTTGCGCAGACCGTTGGGATGCCTTCCAGCTCTTCTGGTGGCAGATCGTACAGGTCTTTGTCCATCGGCTTCGCCTGGATCGATCTTGTTCTTGATGCCGTCAAGACCAGCCATCAGCAGGGCCGCAAAGCACAGGTACGGGTTCGCCGACGGATCAGGGAAACGAGCTTCAACGCGCTTGGCCTTCGGGCTTTCGGCCCATGGAATACGAACACAACCCGACCGGTTGCGGGCCGAATAGGCGCGCAGAACAGGGGCTTCAAAGCCCGGGATCAGACGCTTGTAGCTGTTGGTCGATGGGTTGGTGAACGCGTTCAGCGCTTTGGCGTGCTTCAGGATGCCGCCGATATAATACAGCGCTTCCTGCGACAGATCGGCGTATTTGTCGCCTGCAAACAAAGGCTTGCCGTCTTTCCAGATCGACATGTTCACGTGCATGCCCGTGCCGTTGTCGCCCGCAATTGGCTTTGGCATGAAGGTCGCCGATTTGCCGTAAGCATGCGCCACCTGATGGATCACGTACTTGTACTTCTGAAGATGGTCGGCCTGCTCGGTTACCGATCCGAAGATCAGACCAAGCTCGTGCTGGCACGACGCCACCTCGTGGTGGTGCTTGTCGACCTTCATGCCCATGCGCTTCATCGTCGACAGCATTTCCGAGCGGATGTCCTGTGCGTCGTCAATCGGCGGCACGGGGAAGTAGCCGCCCTTAACGCCGGGACGATGGCCCATGTTGCCCATCTCGTAATCTGTGTCTGTGTTCCACGACGCGTCGATGGCATCGACCTCGTAAGACACTTTGTTCATTTCGACCGAATACTTCACGTCGTCGAACAGGAAGAATTCAGCTTCCGGACCCATATAGGCCGTGTCGCCGATGCCGCTGGACTTCAGATAAGCCTCGGCTTTCTCGTGCTGTGCCGCGCGGGTCGCGGTCATAGGCCTCGCCCGTGTCAGGCTCGACGACCGAACAATGGATCGCCATGGTCTTTTCGGCAAAGAACGGGTCCATATAGATGGATGTCGTATCGGGCATCAGTTTCATGTCGGACTGGTCAATCGACTTCCAGCCAGCGATGGACGAGCCGTCAAACATGAACCCTTCGTCGAGGAAATCCTCGTCGACCTGATCTGACATGACCGTCACGTGCTGCAACTTGCCGCGTGGGTCGGTGAAACGAATGTCGACGTATTCGACATCCTCGTCCTTGATCGTCTTCAAGACGTCGCTTCTTGCTCATGGGTGATCCCTCTCTCCTGGCAGAATAATGTTTTGGATTTAGAGTGCGTCGTCGCCGGCTTCACCGGTCCGAATGCGAATGGCTTGACTTACATCGCTGACGAAGATCTTGCCGTCGCCGATTTTGTCGGTTTTGGCAGCGGCAATGATCGCTTCGATAGCAGCGTCGACCTGATCGTCGGGCAAGACGACCTCGATTTTCACTTTGGGCAGGAAGTCGACGACATATTCTGCGCCGCGGTACAGTTCGGTATGGCCCTTTTGCCGTCCAAACCCCTTGACCTCCAACACGCTCAAGACCCTGAACGCCGATCTCTTGCAGCGCCTCTTTGACTTCGTCCAGTTTGAACGGTTTGATTATGGCCTCGACTTTTTTCATGTTCACGACTCCCTTGCGGTTGTGTTGGGTGAGACCACGCAGGTGCGACGCCACAATCTGGGGGCGTAACACGCGGCGGGCTGACGGGGTGTTTGATAACATTTTGCACAATTATTAGGCAACTCGCCCCAAAATGCATCCGTTTTAAATCGCAAAGCCCCAACTGTCGGGATACGGCTGAATACCGGGCAGCTCTTGCGCCTGAACCGCATATTTCCGACAACTTGGATCATGACAGAACTTCTGACCGCCGCGCAAATGCGCGCCATCGAACAAGCCGCCATCGACAGTGGCGAGGTCACCGGCCTTGAACTGATGGAGCGCGCAGGGCGCGGCGTGGTCGAAGCGATCTTCGAGGAATGGCCCGAACTGGCAAAGACCTCGCATCGCGCCGTGGTGCTGTGCGGGCCGGGCAACAACGGCGGCGACGGGTTTGTTGTGGCGCGGTTGTTGAAGGAGTGGGGCTGGGAGGTCGAGGTTTTCCTATACGGCGACGCCGAGAAGCTGCCGCCGGATGCGCGTGTGAATTATGAACGTTGGGGGGAATTGGGAGGCGTATCAAGCTGGTCAGATGCCGTTGAAACTTCCGGCCTTAATGCTTCAATCGTGGTGGACGCTGTATTTGGAACAGGATTATCTCGGCCTGTCGAAGACAAGAACCTAAGATACACGCTACTTGACCTGTGCGACTGCGTGAACGCTGGCACTGGAATTCCGGTGGCGGGCAGACCCGACTTTGCTCCTATTGTTGTAGCAGTTGATGCCCCTAGCGGGATTTGCAGTGACTCTGGCAAGGCTTTAACTGCTGAGAACTACATTGGACTGCCCGAAAAGCTCGAGTCCAACGCAGCACGTGCAGAAATGACAGTTAGCTTTCATCGCGGCAAGATCGGTATGAAGTCTAGATCACGCTCCAGAATTTTGTGGCAAACTTCGCGTCAAGGATATCGGCATTTCCTACAAGAACCATAAAGCTGCTGGGTCAATCGCCAAAACGACAAAGGCAAATTGGCGATTATTGAAAAGTGCCGGCCACAAATACTCCTACGGCCATACCCTGATCCTCTCCGGTGGTCCCGGCAAAACCGGTGCTGCCCGCCTTGCCGCCCGTGGCGCGCTCAGGATCGGCGCGGGCCTTGTCACTATCGCCTGCCCGCAGCAAGCGCTTTGGGAAGTTTCGACCCATGTCACGGCGATCATGGTCAGGACGCTCGATGGCGCGCCGGGGCTGGCCGAGACTCTTGAGGACGAACGCCTGAATGCGCTGTGTCTTGGGCCGGGCATGGGGCTTGGGCCAGACACGCAGGCACTGGTCTTGGCAGCGCTTGAAATCAGCTCGGGCGACAGTGTTGGACGCAGACGCGCTGACCCGGTTTGAGCGCAACCCGCAGGTTCTGTTCGACGCGCTTCACAAAAACTGCGTCCTCACCCCCCACGCGGGCGAGTTCAAACGCCTCTTCCCCGACATCGCCGAAAAGCTCGACGCCCCCGCCACAACAGGCCCCGCCTATTCCAAGGTCGACGCCACGCGCGAAGCCGCGGCCCGCGCAGGCTGCACCGTGCTGTTCAAAGGCCCCGACACGGTGATCGCCGACCAGACCGGGCGCTGCGCGATCAACTCCAGCGCTACGACCGCGCCGCCCCGTGGCTGGCCACCGCCGGATCAGGCGACGTGCTGGCGGGCTTCATCACCGGCCTTCTGGCCCGCGGCTTTGAGCCCGATGCAGGCGGCCGAGACCGCCGCATGGCTGCATACCGAATGCGCCCTGTCCTTTGGCCCCGGCCTGATCGCCGAGGATCTGCCCGAAGAACTTCCCAAGGTCTTTCGTACCCTCCTAGGCTGATGCCCCCGCAGCGCTCCAAACCAAGCGAAATTCTACAAAGTTCCGCTCAGTGCGTTTTCATAAGTCTTAATAAAGGGTTGATAGCCCCGCCCATTGTATTACTTTCGAAAGACACACCGGGGAGGGTGGGACCATGAACCCGATTACGACGCTGGACGGTCAAAAGGATCTGCCGCGCTACTTTGCTGCCACTTTTGCAATGGCGCAGAAATTGAAGAACGGGCAGATCGATTTTCGGCTGCCCGATGATCGCGTGTTTCGCGTTAACGGACCCAACCCGGGGCCCGTCGCCGAAATTGCGATCCACAACCCTGATGTCTTTGCCCGCTTGATCCGCGAAGGCGACCTTGGCTTTTCCGACGCTTATCTGGATGGCTGGTGGTCCACACCCGATCTTCAGGCATTTATGGACGTGGTCCATGCCGACAATAACGAGGTTTATGACAGCTTTGGCGGCATGCAGATCGTGCGCTTCTGGGAGCGGCTGCGCCACTGGATGAACCGCAACACCAAGGATCAGGCCCGCAAGAACATTTCGCATCACTACGATCTGGGAAACGCGTTCTATGGCCTGTGGCTGGACGACACGATGACCTATTCCTCGGCGGTTTTTGAGACGGGTCAGGAAAGCCTCGAAAACGCGCAAACCGCCAAGTACAAAAGCATGGTCGACCAGATGGGCGTCAATCCCGGTGATCACGTGCTGGAAATCGGCTGTGGTTGGGGTGGATTCGCAGAATACGCCGCAAAAGAGCGCGGTCTGAAAGTAACCGGGTTAACAATTCGCCAAGAACAGTACGATTATGCCCGCGAACGCATGGCAAACGGCCGGGCTATCGGACCAAGTCGACATCAAGTTGCAGGATTACCGTGACGAAACCGGCACTTACGACGGAATAGCCTCGATCGAGATGTTCGAGGCCGTTGGCGAGCAATACTGGCCGATCTACTTCGACACAGTAAAGCGACCGCCTGAAACCGGGTAGGAACGCAACTCTTGCAGATCATCACAGTCGAAGACACGCGGTTTGACGTCTACCGTAAGGGTGTTGATTTCATTCAGAAATATATTTTCCCAGGCGGAATGCTTCCGTCGCCGAGCGTTCTGCGCAAAGAAGTCGAAAAAGCGGGGCTGAAGCGTGCGACGATCCATCGAATTCGGCGAAAGCTACAGCCAGACACTCCGGCGCTGGCACGATACATTCAACGCGCGATGGGACGACGTATCGTTGCTTGGATTCGACGGTCGGTTCAGAAGAATGTGGAATTTTTATCTAACATCTTGCGCGGCGGGTTTTCATGCCGGATGTATCGACGTGACACAGATAACGGTCACTAAACCGGGATAGACACCCATGCCGACGGGCGGAAAACTGATAGCTGCACTTGCTTTTGCGGCACTTGCCTATTTCATCAGCGACCTGATCAAGCCGCTTGTTGCCTGAAGGAACGCAGTACGGGTGATTGTCACCGATCAATGCTTTGATCGGCGCAATCATGGGCTGGACCATCATGGGCAAAGGCGCCGGAAACAGCTTGCGACAGTCGTTCGGATACGGATTGACCACGCTGGCGGCGACCATCTTCTGGGCTCTTGTCGTCTGGGCAGGCTATGAGATGCTGCAGAATTCGGTCAAGTTGCGCTATGATGGGCCCATCGAAGCGCTTCAAGACATGGCCCAGCTTGCAATCGATTACGCCAAATTGGTAGCCGTACAAGCGGTCGTCCTGCCTGCGGTGATCGGCGCGATTTTCATGGCATGGGTCACGGATTTCTTCGCTCGTCGCTGGTCTTGACCAACAGCCTTTTTCTTTACGGAACACTCTGCGACCCGGCACTTTATGGAATTGTTGCTGGAACAGAGCATGTTGGCCGGAAAGCTACACTGCAAGACGCAAGCGTCCATTGGGTCAAAGGCGAGAACTTTCCCATCCTGATCAACGAAAGCGGGTCTAAAGCCGAAGGTACGCTGGTCGAGGTGGATCAAACCATCCGGCAACGCCTCGACTTTTACGAGACCGGCTTTGGTTACGATGTGGAAACCCGCACTGTTGAGACCTTGGACGGAGATGTCCAAGCATCCGTTTATATCCCCAAAAACGACTGGCAGACGGGTGCGGCATGGTCGCTTGAAGACTGGCAGAAAGATTATGGGCGCCTCTCCCGCGTGGCGGCAGAAGACTATATGCGCCTGATCGGAACACATGCGCCAGCCGAGGCAGCAAGGGCGTTTCCACAAATCCGCATGCGTGCAGCTTCAAGGCTGCGCGCCCTGGCCGGGCCATCCCCCACAACGCTAATGCCGAAAACGGATAATGCCGCAGTTCGCTCGGAGGACATGCAACGCCCTTACACCGATTACTTCGCAGTGCAGGAAGATCACCTGTCGTTTCCATTGTTTGACGGCGGCGAAAGTCCGGTGGTCAAACGCGCCTCGTTTCTGGGCGGCGATGCTGTGACGATCCTGCCTTATGATCCGCGTTTGGACAAAGTGTTGATGGTCCGCCAGTTCCGGCATGGGCCCTATGCCCGAGGGGACACAAACCCCTGGACGCTGGAGCCCGCCGCCGGGCGCATCGATCCCGGTGAAGACCCCGAAGAAACGGCGCGTCGTGAGTTGGTTGAGGAAACCGGGCTAATAGCGGACCGCTTGCATCTCGTTGGCCGGTACTATCCGTCGCCCGGAGCATACAGTGAATATCTGTACAGCTATGTGGCAACCGCCGATCTGAGCGACCGCGATGGCGGCATCGGCGGGCTTGCGGAAGAGGCAGAAGATATCATGGCCCACGTCATCAGCCTGAACGAGGCTGTGGCGATGATTGAGACGGGCGAGGCGAACACCGGACCGCTGATCCTGAGCCTAAGCTGGCTGGCAAGGAACTGCGACAAACTGCGATAAGGTTTGCGACGGGCTTTGCCCCCTATCGATGATTGCTTTGCAATCACCTGTCGGCATGGCATTGCAAAGCAATGACCGAGAGACCCCCCAGCATATTTTCAGACCAATGAAAGTCCTATCGCAAGTCACCCGGCAAAATCGCGTCCGGGACGTTCTGATAACTGACCGGTCGCAGGAACCGGCGGATCGCCATGGTCCCGACCGAGGTCGCACCAAAATTGGTCGAGGCAGGATAGGGCCCGCCGTGGACCATTGCATCGCAAACCTCGACGCCGGTCGGGAAGCCGTTGGCAAGAATCCGACCGGCTTTGCGTTCAAGGATCGGCATCAGGCTTTGCGGCCATTGCGGTATCGCCGTGCGTCCATGTGCAGAGTGCAGGTCAACTGGCCCTGCAGCGACTTGGCGATGGTGCGCATTTCGTTCAGCATCACGGACCCGGACGATCAGGCCAAGCGGACCGAAGACCTCTTCACCCAGTTCTTCGTTGGCGAGCCAGGCGTCGCCGGTCGTCGCGAAGAGATAAGGCGTCGCATTGCGCAGGTCGCAAGTCGTGGTCAGCACCTGCTGAACGCCCGCACTGCCCGCAACCCGGTCTCGGCCTGAGCGATACGCTTCGGCGATGCCGTCGGTCAGCATGGTCTGCGCACCGATCGGCTCGACCGCCTCCGTTGCCGCTGCGATAAAGTCGTCGGCGTCCGGCCCGTCGATGACCACGGCAATGCCGGGGTTGGTACAGAACTGCCCGGCGCCCATCGTCAGTGAGCCGGCCCATCCGTTGGCGATCTCCGCACCGCGCGCGCGCAGCGCTTCGGGCAAAAGGAACATCGGGTTGACCGAGCCAAGTTCGCCAAAGAACGGGATCGGCTCGGGGCGCGATGCGCAGAGGTCAAACAGGGCGCGCCCGCCGCCAAGCGATCCGGTGAAGCCGACCGCCTTGATCAGCGGATGCTCGACAAGCGATGTGCCGACGTCGCGCTTGCCGCCCTGGATGAGCGAGAAGACCCCCGGATGCACACCGCAGTTTTCTGATGGCCGCATGAATGGCTTCGGCAACGATCTCGCCGGTGCCGGGATGGGCGGAGTGGCCCTTGACGACAACCGGGCAACCAGCGGCCAGTGCCGACGCGGTGTCGCCACCAGCGGTCGAAAAAGCGAGCGGAAAGTTCGAGGCGCCGAAAACAGCCACCGGGCCGATGGGGCGCTGCACCAGTTTGATATCAGGGCGTGGCAGCGGCTGGCGGTCAGGCAGGGCCTCGTCATGGCGGCGGTCAAGATAGTCGCCTTTCAGGATGTGATCCGCGAAAAGGCGCAACTGACCGGTCGTCCGACCACGCTCGCCCTGCAAGCGCCCTTCGGGAAGGCCGCTTTCTTGCGTGCCAATCTCGGTGATGGCATCGCCACGGTTGTCAATCTCGTCGGCAATGGCATTCAGAAGCGCGGCGCGCTCTTCGCGGGTGGAATAGCCATAGGACCAGAACGCCTCCTCTGCCGCTTCGCAGGCACGGTTCACCAGCGCCGGGGTGCCGACGGAAAAGTCATGCGCCGGGCCATGCGCGGGGTCCGAACTGAAGGTGGTATCACCGGCGACCCAGTCGCCTGCGATCAGGTGTTTGCCGTGGGGCGTGAAGACCGATTTGTCCAACATGCGAATTGCTCCTCTGGCGTCTAGCGCCCGTTTTCCTTGCGCCATGCCGCGAATTTCTCAAAGCTCTCATCCTTGGTCGCCGGATACAGCCCGATGATCGTCTCCCCTGCCTTCACTTGTTCAACGACGAAATCTTCGTAGGCCGTCATCTCGTCGCCTCATCCGCGACTTCGTCGGCCAGATGAGCGGGAATGACGATCACGCTGTCGTCGTCGCCGACAATGATATCGCCCGGAAAGACTGGTGCGTCACCGCAGCCGATGGGGACGTTGATGTCGATCGCCTCGTTGATCGTCAGGTTGGTCGGGCAGGCGGGCCGGTTGTGATAGGCTGCGCATGTCGAGCTCGGCGATCGTCATCGCGTCGCGAAAACCGCCGTCGGTCACGATGCCTTCGCCGCCGCGCACCATCAGCCGGGTGATCAGGATGTCGCCGGCACTGGCCGCGCGGGCGTCCTTGCGGCTGTCCATCACCAGCACGTGCCCCGGCGGGCAGGTTTCGATGGCGTGGCGCTGCGGGTGCTCGGGATTGCGGAACTCGACCAAGTGTGTTGCGATCTTCGCGCGCCGGCATATAGCGCAGCGTGAAGGCTGGGCCGACCATGTTGCGCCCCTTCTGCGACGAGCGGGCGCACGTCCTGGATCACCTGATTGCGCAGCCCGCGCTTGTAAAGCGCGGTGGCCAGTGTCGCGACGGAGACGTGGCGGAGTTTCGCGATCATGATCGTGGGTTTACGTCGTTCATGTCAGTTGATCTCCGGTTCGGGCACCGGGCCACCAAACTCGGTCCTCAGGAAGTCGAAATCGCACCCCTTGTCGGCCTGTTCGATGTGCTTGCTGAACATCCAGCCATAGCCGCGCTCGTAGCGGGGCTCTGGGGCGACCCAAGACGTGCGCGACGCTCGGCCAGTTCGGCATCGCTGACCTGCACTGACAACGACCGGTTCGGGATGTCTACCTCGATGATGTCGCCGGTCTGGATCAGCGCCAGCGGCCCGCCGACAAAGGCCTCCGGCGCGACATGCAGGATGCAGGCGCCGTAGGAGGTGCCCGACATGCGGGCGTCCGACAGGCGCACCATGTCGCGATGGCCATGCTTCAGCAGCGCCTTCGGCATCGGGATCATGCCCCATTCGGGCATGCCCGGACCACCTTGCGGCCCAGCGTTGCGCAGGACCAGAACGTGATCCGGCGTCATCGGATAGTCATCGTCGTTGATGATCGTTTTCAGCTCGGCATAGCTGTCGGCCACGATCGCCGGGCCGGAATGGGTCTGAAACTTGGGATCCATCGCGGCGGGTTTGATGACCGCACCGTCGGGAGCCAGATTGCCACGCAGAACCGCCAGCGAGCCTTCGTGGTACACCGGGTTCGACAGCGGGCGGATCACGTCGTCGTTGTAATTCACCGCGCCTTCGATCCCTTCGCCAAGCGATTTGCCGGTGACGGTGGTGACGGACAGGTCCAGCTTGTCGCCCAGTTCTTTCATCAGCGCAGGCAGGCCACCGGCATAGAAGAAATCTTCCATCAGGTATTCCTTGCCCGAAGGCCGGATATTGGCCAGCACCGGAACTTCGCGGCCGATCCCGTCCAGATCGTCAAGTCCCCAGTCGACACCAGCGCGGCGCGCCATGGCGATCAGGTGGATGATGGCGTTCGTCGAACAGCCCGTCGCCATCGCGACCACCGTGGCATTGCGCGTCGCCTCGGGCGTGATGATCTTGTCCGGCGTCAGATCTTCCCAGACCATATCGACGATGCGCCGACCGCAGGCGGCGGCCATGCGTTTGTGGCCCGCATCCGGGGCGGGGATCGACGACGCGCCGGGCAGTGTCAGGCCAAAGCCTTCGGCAATCGACATCATGGTCGACGCCGTGCCCATCGTCATGCAGGTGCCATAAGACCGTGCGATGCCGCCCTGAACACCGTCCCACTGTTCCTTGCCGATGGTGCCTGCGCGCCGTTCGTCCCAGTATTTCCAGACGTCGGTGCCCGACCCCAGCTTCTCGCCCGCGTAATTGCCGCGCAGCATCGCACCGGCTGGCATAAAGATGAACGGCAGGCCCATCGAGACCGCGCCCATGACCAGCGCCGGCGTGGACTTGTCGCAGCCGCCCATCAGCACCACGCCGTCGATGGGATGGGACCGCAGTGTCTCTTCCACCTCCATCGCACCCATGTTGCGGTAGAGCATCGAGGTGGGCTTCAGGAACTGCTCGGAAAACGAATGCACCGGCATTTCGGCCGGCATCCCACCCGCTTGCAAGATGCCGCGTTTGACGCATTCGGCACGGTCGCGCAGATGGTGGTGACAGGGCGACAGATCAGACCAGGTGTTGATGATCGCGATGACCGGCTTGCCCTCCCAATCCTCGGCGGAAAGGCCCATTTGCATGGCACGGCTGCGGTGCCCCATCGAGCGCAGGTCGTCTGGTGCGAACCAACGGGCCGAACGAAGGTCTTCGGGTTTCTTTGTCATGAGGCGCCACGCTTTTTTTTGTTCAGGACAGACCTGAAAACTGCGGGAAGACGCCTTCAAGCACAAGGCCGTTATCAAACGTCACTCAAAGAACGCTATGAGACCGTCCCAGAAAGTACTGTGAAAAGATCGGCGCACAGGCAGCTCCGATAGCGCGGGCCTCGCCGCCCATAGCGCCCTCTTCGATCAGCGGCAGGATAAGACCACGGCTGTCTTGCAACGGAAGTTCTTGGCGAACAGCTTCGACCAGCCGGTGACGCACCTCTGACGGAAAAGCACCGTCGATGATGACGGCCTCGAAATCGATCACCGAACACGCAGAAAGCGATGCCTGAGCGATCTCGTTGGCAACCGTTTCGATCCACGGTCCCACAAAGTTTTCCAGCGGGGTCCAATCCTGCGGCTGGTTCCACAATAAGCGGGGATCAAGCCCAGCACCGACAAGGCTGTTTTCAAGCAAGTGTATCGAGGCAACGTCGATCAACTGTCGCGTCCTGCCCTGTGTGCCGCCAACCCGCAACGATCCCAAGGCACCGGCATTTCCACGCGATCCTTCGTAAACGGATTGGTTGATGACAATTCCGCCGCCAATGAATGTTGAGATAAAGAAGTAGGCATAATTGCTGAACCCGGCCCCGTGGCCATAGACGTTTTCGGCCCAGCAGGCACTTGTCGCGTCATTGACAAGAAACACCGGAAGATTGGTAAACTTGGCAACTTCCTCTTCAATCACCGTGTCTTTCCACGACAAGAACTCTGCCGTTGTATTGCCGTCCGATGCGCCCCACTTCCAAATCTCGAACGGAACCGCGATCCCGATACCACACAGCCGCGCTGTTTTCTGGCGGCCCAAAAAGGCTTTAGCTTCAGCAAAGCCCTGTCGGATGAAATCGAGGATCTTTTGCGGAATGGCGACTTCATGGATCAGGCGCTTTTCAAAAAGCACCTCTCCGCAGAAATTCGTGAGGAAAAGCTCGCTGTTCCGGCGGCCAAGTTTGATCCCAACTGCATAGGCCCCACCTGGGTTTAATGCCATCGGCACCGACGGCTTTCCCACCTTGCCCTTCTGCGGCACACCCTTTTTCAGCAGATTATCGTTTTCCAGTTTGCGCAGAATAACGGAAACGGTCTGAGCGGAAAGATGGGTATGCCGTGCAATATCGCTGCCTGGCATGGCGCCATGACGTTGAAGCAGGGAAAGAATCAAACGCTCATTGTGGTCCCGAAGGCCCTTCTGGTTCACACCATGGCTGAAAGCGTCTGTTGCAAGCGGCTCATTCATCGCCACGACACTGCGTCTCTCCGATTAATAAATCAAGTTTATTTATTAATTGACGTCTGGCGAGAATCACCGCAGTTTGCTGGAACGCTTACCCACCAAGCAAGGTGGGATTGCACTATGGGAGGTTACCACATGAAAAAACTAATCACTGGCACAGCACTCGCCCTAATCGCTTCGGCAGGTGCTGCATCCGCAGCAAGCCACGCTGTTTCAGCTTGCCTGATCACAAAAACTGACACCAACCCTTTCTTCGTTAAGATGAAGGAAGGTGCCACCGCAAAAGCAGAAGAGATGGGCATCACGCTAAAATCCTTTGCCGGTAAAGTCGACGGCGACCACGAGACACAGGTTCAGGCCATCGAGACTTGTATCGCTGACGGCGCAAAAGGCATCCTGCTGACCGCGTCTGACACATCGTCCATCACCACTTCAGTACAGCAAGCGCGCGATGCTGGCATTCTTGTCATCGCACTCGACACGCCGCTTGAGCCCATTGATGCGGCGGACGCAACTTTCGCTACTGACAACTTCCTTGCTGGCGAATTGATCGGTTCTTGGGCCGCTGCTCAGCTGGGCGACGCTGCTGCTGACGCCAAGATCGCGATGCTTGATCTGGCCATCAGCCAGCCAACCGTTGGCGTTCTGCGCGACCAGGGCTTCATGCAGGGCTTTGGCATCGATCTGGGTGATCCGAACAAGTGGGGCGACGAAACCGATCCTCGCATCGTTGGGCATGATGTAACTTCTGGCAACGAAGAAGGTGGCCGCAAGGCGATGGAAAACCTTCTGGCCAAAGACCCATCGATCAACGTGGTTTACACCATCAACGAACCAGCCGCTGCCGGTGCGTACGAAGCACTGAAAGCAATCGGTCGTGAAAATGACGTTCTGATCGTTTCCGTCGATGGTGGCTGCCCCGGCGTCCAAAATGTCGCCGAAGGCGTGATCGGAGCGACTTCTCAGCAGTACCCGCTTCTGATGGCCTCTCTTGGCATCGAAGCAATTGCTGCATGGGCTGCCGATGGAACCAAGCCAGAAAACACACCGGGCAAAGACTTCTTTGACACGGGCGTTTCGCTGGTGACTGACAAGCCTGCTGATGGCGTCGAGTTCGATCTCGGTTGCTGAAGGCACCGATCGCTGCTGGGGCTAAGCTTTAGCTAAGTTGTCGAAGGGGCGAAAACTTCGCCCCTTCGATGTAGACGGGACACGGCAAGCCTGACTACAGTTGTGTGCAAGCGGCACGCCAGATGCCAAAACCAAACGCATGCGGGGGGAACCACCGATGACAGAGACCGCCTCAAAAGGGCAGGACTATGAGTCCACTTTGTCCACAGCGACCGATCAGGTTGCAGAATTCGATACCAACCGACGCGGATTTGCCGACAAGCTGCAACATGTCCTGCACGAAAACCCCGCACTTGTTCCGCTCATTGTTCTGGTGATGTCGCTTGGCATCTTTGCGGTTCTGGTCGGTGAGAGATTCTTTTCTCCCCTCGCCCTCTCTTTGATTCTGCAACAGGTGCAGATCGTTGGTGTTCTTGCAGCCGCGCAAAGCCTGATCATCCTGACCGCTGGGATTGATCTTTCGGTCGGCGCAATCGCCGTGCTGTGTTCCGTCGTCATGGGACAAATGACATTTCGGTACGGAGTTCCCGTGTCTATCGCGATCCCTATTGGCTTGCTTGTCGGTACGCTGATCGGTGCCGCCAGCGGCTGGCTTGTGGCGCGGGTCAAACTGCCGCCTTTCATCGTGACGCTGGGCATGTGGCAGATCGTTCTGGCTGCCAACTATATCTATTCCGCCAATGAGACGATCCGGTCGCAGGATATCGAGGCTGACGCACCGCTGCTTCAAGTGTTTGGCACTCAACTGAAAATCGGAGGCGCGACCTTTACCTTTGGCGTGATCTTCATGGTCCTGCTCTTTTTGCTGCTCACCTATGTGCTGCGCCATACCGCCTGGGGACGACACGTCTATGCGGTTGGCGATGACCCCGAAGCCGCCGAACTGGCCGGTGTCGACGTAAAACGCACAATCATTTCCGTCTATGCCGTCGTCGGCTTGATCTGCGGCTTTGCAGCTTGGGTAATGATCGGACGCTTTGGCTCTGTTTCGCCCTCGGCCACCACCGGCGTTATCGGCAATATCCAGTCGATCACCGCCGTTGTGATTGGCGGCATCTCTCTCTTCGGTGGACGCGGCTCGATCCTAGGCGCGCTATTCGGCGCATTGATTGTGGGCGTGTTCGAACTTGGCCTGCGGATGTATGGCGCGGACCCGCAGTGGACTTTCCTTCTTATCGGCGTGCTGATCATCGGCGCGACGACCGTGGACCAGTGGATCAGAAAGGCATCAGCATAATGGAACCCGTTCTGAAAGGTATCGGCCTTACCAAACGCTATGGCCGCGTGACTGCACTGGATCACTGCGATTTCGAGCTTTACCCCGGAGAGGTTCTTGGGGTGATCGGCGACAACGGTGCTGGCAAATCCACGCTGATCAAAGCGGTTTCCGGTGCCGTAATACCCGATGCGGGCGAGGTGTATCTGGAAGGTGAAAAGATCAGCTTCACCTCGCCGATACACGCCCGTGAACATGGGATCGAGACAGTTTATCAGACACTTGCCATGTCGCCCGCGCTTTCGATCACTGACAATATGTTCATGGGGCGCGAATTGCGCAGACCCGGCTTTCGCGGCAAGTACCTGCGCCAGCTGGATCGTCCCGCAATGGAGAAATTCGCCCGCGACAAGCTAAGCGAACTGGGCCTGATGACGATCCAGAACATCAAGCAAGCGGTCGAAACATTGTCAGGTGGCCAGCGTCAGGGCGTTGCCGTGGCGCGTGCTGCGGCCTTTGGATCGAAAGTGATCATTCTGGACGAACCGACAGCGGCCCTTGGTGTTAAAGAAAGCCGCCGGGTGCTTGAGCTGATCCAAGACGTGAAAAGCCGGGGCATCCCAATCATCCTGATCAGCCACAACATGCCGCATGTGTTCGAGGTTGCCGACCGCATCCACATCCACCGGCTGGGCAAGCGGCTGTGCGTCATTGATCCAAAGGACCATTCGATGTCCGACGCCGTGGCCCTTATGACCGGGGCCAAAGAACCCGAGGCCGCTGCCGCCTGAAACCACTCACTTCGATGAACGGACGGTAGCGCGTCCGTTCGCAAATTCGCGCTTCGTGAACATTTGTACGTCTTTCGAGACCCCCGATTTCCGTTTTGTACGTCCAGGCGCGCGGGCGAGTTAACGAAGCATTGCGCGGTATGGGGTGTGCTGCATCCTTCCACGGGTCGTATCGCGGGATACGCCTGGGCAACCTCACGGAAAGGGTATGAGCAAGCGCGCAATTGTCAGAGCAGCCATCTGGGCCGCAATTACCGCGCCCGTCCAGCTTAGTCCTTGTCGCTGACGGGACCCTGCCCTACCGCCCAACGGTTCAGCCATGCCAATGCGGCCAGCGCCAGCCCAAGGAACAACAGCGAGAATACGCGGATCAGACCGCCAAGCCCTGAAATATCGATCAGGAATACTTTCGCCACGGCCAGACCGATTACGAACAGGCCTGCCTTCCGCAAAATCGGACTGCCCTTCGACAGGGACCGATAGAACAGGAATGCGCCGATGCTCAGCAACGCCACGGTATAGCTGTAAAGCTCGGGCTGACTGACGTCTGGCAAGCCCATGGCAATGCCTCCGCGCCAGAAGTGTCTGATCACAAGGACAAGCCAGAGCGCGCCAAGCGCTGTGGCTATGCCATTCAAACCCAGCCGCAATGCACGGGGCATATCCCGCAGCCAGCGCGCGCCAAAGGCCAACACAAGCGCCGGCAATAGATAGGCAGGCAGCAGCGTATTCACCAAAGGTGGCCCCAGCACGCGATTACCGAAGAAACCGAGGAGCGGATTGAAAATCGAGACGCCGATGACAAGCTGCACGGCGCCGATCAGCAGGAAAATCGTGGCGAGTATCTTGCGCAGGACCGCAAGCTTTCCACCAATCGACAAACGGCGCAGTTGTGTCAGACCAAGGGCGATCCAGATGGTCGCAAGAATGCCAAGGCTCCAATGGCTTTCAACCGACGCGTTCCCGCCCATTGAATCGATGGCGCGATAGATCAGCAGCGACAGCAGAATGCCAACTGACGAAAACACAGCGCTTTCCAGCAGAACGACAGAACGCGGACGATTGGCCAATTGCGCCAGCCACCATGAAGCGGCAAAGGCGATCACAGCCCCGCCATGGGACAAAAGCATTTCCCACAAGGGCGCATCAAGGGCCCAATCGATGCCGGGATCGACCACAAGGCGGTAACCCACCGTTGCAATGCCGGCCAAGATATAAAGCCCCATCAGCGGCAGATCGAACTTTCGGTCCAGCCAAGCGGCGGCCACAACGGTGACGGCAAGCGCCGAAGTCAGGGCAGCAGACGAGAACAACAGAACCAAAGCAAAGGCGATCGAGGCCAGCGCAGACAGAACGACCATCGAGACGTGCAAGCGATCCTCGGGCCCATCGGCACGCGCAAAACGTTCGGCAAGAAAAATCATCAGCGCCGCAATCGCCATTGCATGAAGCGCCCATGCATAGGTGCCGATGGTATTGGCCGGTGGCCATGACACCTCGATCACAATGGCCATCGCGGGTGCGAAAAGCGCTGCTCCCGCAGCAACAAAGTACCGCGCTGTATCCCGGTGAAGTGAACGCCACGCGGCGGCCGCCGAAACGACCAGCCCTATGCCAACCAGAACCGTTGCCATCAGCGGCATGCTGGCTTCGGGCACTTCTGCCGCGCGCGCTTCGGTGGCCCAGATGCGCCAGCCGCCTGCAGTGGTGGTCAGAAGCCCAACGGCGGGCAAAGCGACAAGATCGGTCAGAGCCGAGGCATTGCGGGCCCACAACAGCAAGGCCAGCGTCAGGCCTGAGAGAACGACGACGGCGGTCCAGAAGGTATCGACGCGGAATGTCTCGAACGCTGTCATCAGGATCAGGACACTTGCGACCAGCACGGCTCCGCCCGCCAGCCGGGTTGGAAACTCGGGCCAAGGTGCCTCGTTTTTCCGGGCAAGGCTCGCCATGCTTAAAAGCGTGCCGTCATGATCAGGCACTAGTCGGCGAACAGGGATCGCGATGGCCGCCAGCGCAAGGACCGCGCAGTACATGATGAAGAACGGCTCGGTCATCTGTGCCGATCCTGCCATCAGCAAAAGCCCGGCCCCAAAGCCCAGAACAAGCGATATCACCGACACCCACGCCCAGCGGCGCACCGTATCAATCGCAAGGCCAACCAATGTGACGATGGCGAAATAGAACAAAAGCCACGACGGGTCGTCAGAGGATCCGCCGACGACAAAGGGGGCTGCGATGGCCCCGATAATGCCAATGGCTGCCAGAAGCGGGCCATAGAACCAGCCCAGAACCAGCGCGATGGCACCGACCAGCGCCATGCCGATCAGTGCCACCTCGGCCCCGATCAGATCATAAAGCGTGCGGGCCGACAGGACGGCGCCAAACAGTGTGACGATGCCAGCGCCCGAAAAGGTCGAGGGCAGATAGGCGGTGCTGCTGTCTTCGGTATCGCCATAGCGACGACGGATAAACTCGCCCACTGCCACCAAGGCCGCACCAAAGGCCAGCGCGAACATGACGCGAAGCCAGGGCGGCAAAAGGCCCTGCTCGATGCCGTATTGCACAAGGAATATGCCCGCCAATGCCAGCGAGATGGCCGAGACGACATAGAACCAGTTCTGCATCATCCAGGTGATCAGCTCGCCGAATTTATTGGCGTTCATCACAACAGCGCGTGGTGGGCCTTCGGGTTCCGAAGGCGCATCAGCTGACATCGCGGGTTGCGCAGGCTCTGACTGAGGCTCGGGCGTAGTCGCGGCAACTTCCCAAGGTTTGGGACCAGTCGCTGGGGCTGCGGGTTCCGTCGTTGGTTCGGGGTCTGGCGCAGATGACGTGGCCGTGCGCTGTTCGGATCTGGGGGGCGACGCGCTGCGGGCCATCGCCTCAAGCCAGTCCACCCGCGTTTTCAGCTTTGAGTTAGAAATCAGCAGATAGATGATCGAAACGGGTATTCCGATCAGAAGAACAACGCCCAGAATGAGTAAGGATTCCACGTCACGACCGCCTGTTTTCTATGTTAACCATTGGTTAACAGGCACTTGTGACCGAAAATAGGCAGCATAAACCAGTTACCGCCCGACTGTGACTTACGCGTCTTTCACCGGCGGCGTGCCATGGGTGTGGAAGCTTTCGATGGTCTTCAGCCCCCATGCCTGCCCCTTTTTGCGCTCGGTTTCTGTCCAGGTGACCGTTTCCCAATCAGGTTGCAGGATCAGGCGCGCGCCCGCATTGGCCAGTTCCACCCGGTTGCCGGCAGGTTCCCAGACATACAGAAAGAACGTGCCCTGAATGGCGTGTTTGTGCGGGCCGGTTTCGATATGCACGCCGTTTTCCAGAAAAATGTCGGCAGCGCGCAGAATATCCTCGCGCTGATCAGGAGGCATACGTGACATGGTGCAACCGCCCATTGCCGCGCCCGTGTTCTTCGGTGCAGGCCAGATCATAGGTCTTGTTGTTGACGGTGAACCAGCAGCCGCCCAAACGGCCATTGTCCAGCTGGATTTGCTCGGTCACACGGCTGCCAAGGCAGGTCTGCATGAAGCGGCGAAACTCGGTCACGTCGTCGGCCAGAAGGTTGAGATGATCCAGCCGGCGCGGGCCGCCCCCTGCCCCGTGAAACTTGCTGGCCATATTCTTCAGCGCGGGCGTATCGGCGGGCACGGGCACATATTGGTTGGTGTCCCAATAGACCTCGAACAGATGCCCGAAGGGGTCCTCGAACCGGAAGGCGCGGCCGTGCCCTGCATCGCCGTCATGCCAGCCGTGCGTGGTAAAGCCAGACGCCTTGATCGCGGCGACACGACGCTCCAGCGCCTGAGGGCTACGAAACACGGTAGCCGATATGCCCAAGCCCGGTCGTGGTGTGGCGGGTCAGTTTCAGCGTGTGGAATTCATAGTCATCCCACGCCCGCAGATAGGCGCTTTGCCCATCCTCGGCAGACAGTTTCAGCCCATAGACCCGGGTGAAAAAGTCGAGGCTTTCATCGTACTTGTCGGTCAGCACCTCGACATGTCCCAGATGCGCGACGTCGAAACAGGGCTCAGTCATGTCAAAGGCCTTTCATCTTAACCGAACATCGTGTTCGGCAGGATCAGCGAGATTTGCGGAAATGCAATCAGGATCGCAAGGGTGACAATCATCATCAGCCAGAACGGCAGTACACCCCGGAATATTGTGCCCAGCGGCACATTCGGGGCAACCGATTTGACGATGAAAACGTTCAGCCCCACGGGCGGCGAAATCAGGCCCATTTCCAGCGTCAAGACGACCAGCACGCCGAACCAGATCGGGTCGATCCCCAGCGCCATCACAATCGGAAAGAAGATCGGCAGGGTCAGCACCAGCATGGCGAACCCCTCAAGAAAGCACCCCAGCACCAGATAGATTGCAAGGATCAGGATCAGCGTGCCGATCTTTCCCAGATCGAGCGCATCGATCACCGCGCCCACCTCGGTTGGGATGTGGCTGAGGGCCAGAAACGGGCTGATCATATGTGCTGCAATCAGGATCAGCATCACCGTCGCCGTGGTCACCACCGCATCGCGGGCCGCGGCCCAAAGCGCGGCGACGCCCAGCGCACCGCTGACAAAGCCCATGACGATAACCAGTCCAGCGCCCACAGCAGCCGCTTCGACAGGCGAGAAGATGCCGCCATAGATGCCGCCAATAGAAATGAGAATGACGCCAATGATCGGCAAGGCTCCGGCAAAGGCCCGAAGCTTTTGGCGAACTGTTGTCCGGTCTCCCGCGGGCCCCATTTCGGGTCGCCACCAGCAAATCAGCGTCACCGCCAGAACAAACAGCGACAAGAGCAAGAGGCCCGGAAAAACGCCGGCCAAGAAAAGCCGACCGATGCTTTGTTCGGTCAGGATCGCGTAGACCACAAAGCCGGTCGATGGTGGGATCAGAATGCCAAGAGTGCCGCCTGCCGCGACGACCCCGGTGGAAAGCCGCGTGTCATAGTTGAAACGGTCCATCTGCCCCAGCGCCACTTTGCCCATGGTTAGGGCCGAAGCAACGGATGATCCTGACAAAGCCGCAAAACCACCGCAGCCAAGGATCGTGGCGGACGCCAATCCGCCTTTGACATGGCCGATTAAGGCATGGGCGGCATCGTACAGAAGGCGGCTCATCCCCGTGGCCGAAGCGACATTGCCCATCAGAATGAACAGCGGAATGACCACCAGTTCCGGCGAAGTGCCAAGCGTAAACGCCTCGGACGCCAGAAGGCTGGTGGCCGAGTTCAAACCGTTCAAGGCCGCGATCCCAAAGAACCCGACGACGAACATAGCAAAGGCAACGGGTATCCGCAGGATCAGCAGGATAAAAAGGATAACGATGCCCAGAACACCGGTGGCGCCTGCGGTCATGTCTGTTCCTCGGCGGGCCAGACAAGATCAGCCGCCCGAAGCGCCATGCCAAGGGCCGTGATCAGCGCAAAGGTGCAAAGCGCCCACTGGAACCACGCCTTGGGCAGGTTCAACAGATTGGTATTCAGGTTCAGCATCAGCGAAAGCTTCGAGCTTTCCCAGACCGCCCATGCAAGGGCCACGAAAATCACAGCACCCGTCAGGGCCGAGACAACATCAATGAACTTGTTCAGTGAGGCGGGGTAATAGCGTTCAAAAAGGTCGACCGAGATATGGCCGCCCTTGCGGTCACAAAGCGCCATGGCGCCGAAGACGACGATCACCATAGACATGGTGATCAGGTCTTGTGAGCCGTAAAGCGGCTTGCCAAAAGCGCGCCCGACCACATCAATCAAAACGATAACGACCTCGGCCAGAAGGCCGAGGGCGCCAATAGTGGCGGACAGGTCAGTCAACCTGTCTGACAAGGTTTTTATAGGCAGCACAGAGCTATTTCTGCATTGCGGCCCGGGTAGCCTCGCCGCCAACTGCCGCGACATAGGCTTCGGTCACCGGCAACACCAGTTCGGCGAAAGCCGCAGCTTCTTCTTCGGTCAGATCCACAAAAGTATTCGTCGCGTCCTGCCGGGCGCGGGCAACACCTGTAACTCCAGTCTCGTTCCATGCAGTTTCTGCGCTGGTCGATACGGCACGACCGATATTTGCATCAAAGGCCGCTTTGCTTTCGTCCGAAAGAGCCGCATAGGAGCCTTCGCCGATAACTGCAAAGAACGCGAGCCGGCCAAGCGGGGCGCCGATAGTGAAACTGTCGGCAACCTCGTCAAGTTTGAAGTCATCCAGCGTAGACGAGCCTGTGAAGACGCCGTCGATCAAACCGGTCTGCATGGCGTTGTAGACCTGATTGATCGGCATCTGGACGGGTGTGGCACCCAGTGCAGTCGCCACTTCGGCAGCAGTTGCCCCTGCTACACGGATCTTCAAGCCTGCAAGATCAGCCGGTGTGCGGATGACCTTGTCGCGCATGATCATGATATTCGGCTCGGATGTCCAAAGACCGACCGGCAAAGTTCCGGGAAACTCGCCCGCGATCTCGTCCATCGCATCCCAAAGCGCGTCACAGCCGCATTTGCCTTCTGGCACGACGCCGGGAAGTTCGACGATCATCGTTTTCTGAAACTGCGACGAGGTATAACCCGGCAAGCCCCAAGTGATGTCGGCCACACCTTGAACAGCGCGTACGTATTGCTCGACCGGGCCTTTGCCCAATTCGCCACCGTGATAGCCACGCACCGTCAGCGCACCACCTGTGGCAGCACTCAGATCGCTGTTCAGCTTTTCGATGACCGAGGCGTTTACCGTGTGAAACGGCGGCGTGAAGTTTGCGAACTTCAATTCCTGCGCCGCAACCGGCAACGCACCTGTGGCAGCAACCAAGGCAGCCGCGATGATCTTGGTAATCTTCATGTCGGAATCCTCCCAGAATAACATGTCGTCTTATTGCGCCAGGCGAACCTTGCCGCCCGGCAATTTTCTTCAGACAGCCTTCGAGCGCCAGCTGTCAGCGTAATTCTCACGCGCTTCTTTCGCGTAAGGCGTAGGCGACACGCGCACCCTGATCTCGGTCTGCTTATGCAACTCGGTCGAGGTCTTCTTTGTGTCGTCCGGCTCGCCCCACTTTAAGGTCAGCACGTCGCCAACCTCAACGCTTTCGTCAACAACGCCAAGGCTAAGGAAGCAACGCTCGTTCCAGCTATAGCCGTTGAACATGCTCATCCCGACCATTTTGTCGTCATGCATCACCATATCGGCGGAAGACGAAGCATAGTTCGGCTGCGGGAAATCGAGCCACTTAAGCGGCGTGCCGTCTTCAAACCCGCTGGCGATGACCTTCAGCACGTCTTCCTTGTTCCACTCGAACGTCACCTTCTTGCGGTTCGGCCCGTCTTTCATCACAGCAAGCGCGTCCTTGCCAATGAAGTCGTCCTTCTTCCAACCGATGTAGAAGCCATAGCCCAGCTCGAATGGATTGACGTAGTAATCTTCGATGTTGTCACTGACATAACTGCCGCCGATTGTGCCCGCTGCCTCATAGCTGTCAGCCCCAAGCCAGTCACGATATTCGGCCATCATGCCGTCGCCGGTATAAATTCCGGGCAAGGGTGACGGGATCCAACCCGATTCCAGAGTGTTCGTCGAATAGGCACGGCTGCCGACCTGATGCATGTCAACGCCTGCATCACGCGCCGCCTGAAGAATGGTCGATTGGATGTAATGCTTGTCAGCGTATGGACCCCAAATCTCCAAACCCGGTGCTCCGGCCATACCGTGACGCAGCGCCTGAACCTTGCGGCCGCCGACGTTGATCCAATCGACATGGAAAAACTTGATGTCAGGCACCGGTCCGCCATGCATCTTCTCGAAGATTTTTGGCGCGTCGGGGCCTTGGATCTGGAACCGATAGTGCGTGCGCATGATCCGTTCGCCATCCGGGCGGCTGTTTGAACGCGGGTCGTGCAAAAGACGAACCTTCCAGTTACCAACAGCGGCCTGAAACTTTGTCCAATTCGCGGTGGGTGCGCGACCGACAAGGATGAATTTATCCTCGCGCTCGCGGAAAATGATCATGTCGCCGATCACATGCCCCGCGGGCGTCACCGGCACAAAGTGCTTTGCTCGGTTCAGATCGAAATTGGCGAAGCTGTTGATGCCGACATGAGACAAAAACGCGGCTGCATCAGGACCTTCGACGATCAGCTCGTCCATGTGGTGGGTCTGATCAAACAGGACGGCACTGTGGCGCCATGCGGCTTGCTCATCGCGCCAGTTGGTGAATTCTGGTGCGACGACCGGATAGACATACATCCCGATCTGGCTGTTGCGCAGCATTTCGACCGGGTTGGCGTGGGTCTTTATCACATCGCTTAGGCTTGGCATCTCAAGGTATCCTCCGGATTCATTCAATCTATTGCAACCAGCGCCAGCCCAGGAACGCGGGCTGCGAGGTTGGGTTTTTCGTTCATCACGTATTCAAGGTTTTGCCGCGCCAGACGGGCATGTTCGCGCATCAAGGCTTCGGCGCGTGTCCCCTCGCGCCGCTTGATCGCATCGAAGATGGCGCGATGCTGGGCGTGTGCTGTGGTCAGCGAAATCCGGAAATCGGGCACCGTTTCCTGCCCCTGCAAAAAGGCCGAAGGCGAAGCGACGGGCAGACGTTTGACCCGCTCGATCTCGCGTTCGATGATCGAGCTTCCGGCCATTTTCGCGATCAGGTCGTGAAAGGTGGCATTCGCTTCCACATAAACCGGGAAGTCGATATCGCCCGAACCCGGCACGGCGGCATCAAGGCGTTGCAGCACCTTTTCGGCAGCGACAAGCAACTCGGGCGCCACGCCCCGTTCGGCGGCAAGCCGGGCTGCGGTGCCTTCCAAGACACCGCGCAGTTCAATCGCCACCACAATGTCATCGGCGCTGAGTGTGGCCACGCGGCAGCCTCCGTTTTCCATCCGCTCTAGCAAGCCTTCCTCGACCAGCCGCTCCATCGCCTGACGAAGCGGCGTGCGCGAGACACCGAGCTGCTCGGATATTTCGGTTTCAAGAAGCCGTTTATGGTGGGTGAACGCGCCTTGCAGAACCTTTGACCGCAATCCGGCCAAGGCGCGCGCCAGCTGGGTATTCCGCTCCTGAACCAACACCTGCCGCCAACCTCCCAGACAATTCGCGTATACAGAAACGAAATTCTACTCGGTGTAAATCTGTTTTTGCTCGATTATCAAGCGTTCCTGTATACAAAATTGACAGCTCAGACAGTGATTTCCCCACTTCTTGACCCGGAATAACAGATGTCTTCAAGATCGGCGCAATCGCACCCAAGACGGGCCCGCTCGCTGGTAAAGCCGTGGTCACCCAATAGCCGAACGTCGAACTTCGGGCCAAGCACGTCAACCCGCGCGGCGGCCTGAATGTGGGTGGCAAACAGATGATGCTTGAAGTCATCGAGTACGACGACAAGACAAACCCGGGCGAGCACATCAAGCTGGCACAGCGTCTTGCTGAACAGGACAAGGTTGATTTAGTCGCCACCCCTTACGGCACCGGTTTCAACATCGCGCCTGCGCCGATTCATGGCCGTTACGGCTATTCGATGATTGCTGTCTCGGCGATCCTGACAAGATGGGCGAGTTGACGGAACGCTATCCGAACCTGTTCTTGACGCTGGGCACAACGACGGCCTTCGTTGAAGGCGTTCGCGAGATTCTGGTTGAAAAGCGTGACGCAGGTGAGACCGGCAACGAGGTCGCCATGGTCAACGTTGCCGACGCTTTCGGGATCGAACTTGCCGACCTTGCGTGGGAACTGTTCACCGAAGCCTTGGGGCTGGTCGGGATCACCATGCCCCACGTATCAGCATTGGCCTTCGCCCTTGGCGGAGCTATCACGGCCATCGGCGGCGCACTGATTTCGACCTTCATCACGCTGGATGCCTCCGTCGGCGTGGTCTTCACGCTGAAGGCGCTAATCTTCGTCATCATGGGCGGCGTCGGCGAAGTTCGCGAAGCCATCGTTGCGGCCATCATCCCTGGCGTGGTCGAAACTGCTGTGGCAACGCTGATTGATCCCGGCCTGACACGCGCCGCTGCATACCCGATTTTAGTACTGGTTCTTCTTTTCCGCCCGCAGAGCCTTTTCGGAAGGCGCGCATTGTGAAGCCGTCGGGATGGAATGAACTGCTGATCTCGGCAATCCTTTTCGTACTCTCCGCCTTTGTGCCCTTCGCGATGATGTACCTCGCCCTTGCCACGTCTTGGGCAGTGTTTTCCGGGCCAACGCATTATATCTCGCTCACCACCGGCGCTTTCTTTGGCGTCGGCGGATACATGGTCGGCGCAGGCATGAGCGATTATGGCATGTCGTTCTGATCGATGGCGGCGTTGTCCTCCGTCGTGAGCGCGCTGCTCGCAACCCTTGTGGACTTTGCCACGCTGCGCCTTTCGGGCCTCTATTTCGTCATCTTCACGCTTGGTCTGGCCGAGATGATCCGCAATCTGGTCAGCTGAGTGCAGAACAACTTTCTTGGCTCGCGCGGCCTGTATGTGCTGACGGAATTCCGCGACCGGCATATATACTGAATGCTGCTGGTTGTTGCATCGGCGGTCTTTCTGCTGGGGTCGGTAGTCAACCGTACCCGCATCAGTTTTGCGCTACGCATCATCGGCGGGGATGGGTCGGCGTTCAGTTCCCGGACCAGTCGATGCTGTTCCTTGGCCTTTCTGCTGATCGTCTACGTTCTGCCGCACGGCATGGTTGGGCGGCTGGAAGAGCTTCGCGCCAAATTTCGGAGCGGGTCATGTGCCCCCGTCAGTGCCCTGACCTATATCGACCAGAAAAGACTGGAACTGGCCTGCGTTCTTACAGGCGAACCCGAAGTGTTGCTGCGGGCGATTTCGGGTATCCGCGAAGGTAGAGTTTCTGGCGAGGTGCTGCTGGGTCTGTCACCCTTGCTTTTTAAAGCAGCTGTTCCAAAACCTTGGCATCGGCGTGCTTCTTTTTGAACAGAACACCAAGCAAAGCTTCGCGATTGCCGACCGGGATACCTGCTGGAAAACACGCGGATCACCCACGAAGACATCGCCGCCAGGCTGGCGACCGACCCGGTGGTGCAAAAAGTCTATCTTGGTGCTGGCCGCAAAGCAGCGCCCAAGGTCACGCAACCCGCGGCCCATGTGCCGGTTGCAACGGCGCCCGTTGTGGCGCGCCCTCAACCTCGTCGGTTGGCGGATGAACAGATCGGGCTCCATAGAAGACCTTATACAGGGTGCCGTGCAGCAATCGGCCAATGCACCCCGCACGCCCGCTAGGGACGTCACCGCTGCCGCAAAACAGCTTGCCGGGGATCGCCTGCAAGTGGTGCTGAGAGATATCGAACAGGCAGCGGCTTCGGCCCGCAACCGGCCAGCCCGAATGTCTCGATCAGTGGGTTCTACGGCGAGAATTCAGCCACAGAACCCAAGCAATACGAACGCCGCGCCGGTGGTCATCGAAGTCTACAAACGCCCCCGCGCCGAAGTTTTTCACCGCCGCCCGGGCGGTGAATGCGAGCGAGATCGAAGGAGAACGATAGGCTGGATCATGCTTCGACCTCACCGCCCATCAAGGGCCGCGATATTGGCGGCCAATAGACAGCCACAGCCAGCCAGTTCGATGACATGAACCCGTCGGATGGCAGCATATGGGCGCGCATTTCAGACGCCGGAATTTCTGAGACAAAACAGGCGATCGACGCGGCTCAAGCAGCTTTGGCCCCATGGTCTGAACGCCCCTTTCAGGAACGTGCGCACCTGATGCTGAAGATCGCCGATGTCTGAGAAAAGCGGGCGGCTGACTATGTTGCGGCGGCTCGGTTCGAAGGCGGCGGCTTCTTTGGTAGGGGTATCTCGTTCACCGGTTCGACCGCCGTGGGTCGCTGAATTGCCGCCAAGTGCCGAGCGCGTCTGAAGAAATGCTGCGTCGAATTGGGCGGCAAGGATGCGATGATCGGACTGGAAGACGCCGATATCGAACCTGCCACGCACGCGGCCAGCTTCGGCGGTTATATGCACCAAGGTCGGGTCTGTATGAGGTTGAACGCGTGTTGGTGTACCGTGATGTATATAGTCAGTTCCTGGATCGGCTGGTCGAACGGACACGCGGCCTGAAAATGGGCGACACGCAAGACAAGCCCGTGGCCATCGGGCCGATGATTAACAGAGGTCAAGTCGAAAAGGTTGAACCGCACGTCCCGTTCGGTGGCGTCAAGGCCAGCGGCACCTGGCGCAACGGCGGGCGATGGTCGGTCGAGACTTTCACCGAAACGCGCTGGATCACGCTGAACCGAGGCGGGCGACCCTTCCCGCCCGTGTTCTGAGGAGATGACATGCAAGACCTCGTCAAAGGCAAACGCATCGTCGTCACCGGGTGATCTTCGGGGATCGGCTGGGAAACCGCGCGCGTTCTGTCAGAACAAGGGGCCGGGGTTTTAGGCGTCGACGTGAACAAGAACTTTGACCATGTCGAGGACTTTCTATCGCGCCGACCTGTCCGACCGCGCCGCGATAGAAGCTTTGGTGGATGTTCTGCCCGACGGGATCGACGGGCTGGTGAACAACGCGGGCCTGCCACCAACGCAGCCTGCGGCCAAACTTCTGGCCGCCAATCTGGTCGGCTTGAAACAGCTGACAATGCGGATGATCTCCAAGCTGAACGACGGCGCAAGCATTGTGAACGTCGCCTCGCTGGCCGGGTTCGGCTGGCAACAATTGGTCGTAGCGATCAAGGCGGCTGAGGCGCTCGACTTCGCAGGCATCGACGACTTTGTTCAGCGCCGGAACGTCTCATTCGATGGCGGGCGCAGCTAATTCTTTTCGAAGCAAGCGCTGGTCGTCTGGACCATGCAAGACCGCTGGACATGGCGCGAGGCTGCGGCGGGTGAGAAAGCCTTCAAGCTGGCTGAGGCCGAAGGCAACCTTGCCCGGATTGATGCCGAAAACAGCCGGTCGGATGCCGTGGTTGCGAATTTGTTGGAAAAGGCGCGGCGGCGACGAAGCACTTCTATGGCGCGGCCTTTGGCCGGGAGTTTCAGGATTGGGAGCCGAAATACCTGAGCTTCAGCGGTGCCGGGATCGATGGCGGTTTCAACGGCGAGGATGACGCTTCCACCGGAAAGCCCGGCGTTTTGGTCGTTCTTTTTGCTGACGATCTTGAAAAGACCCAAGCTGACGTCAAAGCCGCAGATGGCACGATCCTTCGCGAGATTTTCGAATTTCCGAGCGGGCGGCGATTCCATTTCATCGATCCGAACGGCAACGAGCTTGCCGTCTGGGCGGAATAGGCATTCGGCCCGTTCAGGGAATAACGACGATATTGCCGGCGTGACTTTTCTGGATGAAAGCAGCTTGTGCGGCGTGCAATTCCGACAGCGGATAGGTTGCGGCCAGAACAGGTTGAATGGCACCGGCTTCGATGTGCTTCACCAAAGTTTCGGTCACATGGCGCGGAATAACGGTCGAGCCGGTAAATGTCAGGTCGCGCAGGTACAGCGTGCGAAGGTCCAGTTCCACCACGGGTCCCGCGATAGCACCCGAGCAGGTATAGCGCCCGCCACGTTCAAGAATGTCGATCAGCGTGGGCCAATAATTTCCGCCGACAACATCGGCGACGACAGTGATCGCCTCGCCGCTCAGGATTGCGCGTAAATCGGCGGGATTGCGTGGCAGGATGCGGTCAGGACCAAGCTTGGCCACCTCGGCGTGTTTCGCTTCGGATGCCATTGCAATGACCCGCGCGCCACGAAGCTTGGCAAGCTGCACCAATGCACCGCCCACACCGCCGGATGCTCCGGGCACCAAAACGGTGTCGGCGCCCGTAACGTCCACCCGCGTCAGCATGCCTTCGGCGGTCGAGTAAGAGCAGCTGAACGTCGCCAGTTCAGCGTCCGACAGCCCCGATTTGACGGCCAGCGCGTTCACAGACGGAACCGTTGTGTATTCGGCAAAACCGCCGTCGCGTTCCGACCCGAAATAACCCGCTTTCGACTTGTTGTCTGGATCCTGCGGGTCACGCAGCCAGTTGTCCGTGATGACACGCTGTCCAATACGCGATGGATCGACACCGGCACCCACGCCAACGATTTCGCCGCAGACGTCCGCTCCCTGAATGCGCGGGAAGGCAATAGGCTCAGCCCCCCATGTTGGGTCTTCGTCACTGACGACAGCATGTCCATCGTCACTGGTCGCCGCACTGACCGCCTTGGAATACCAACCGGCCCGCGTGTTAACGTCGGTGTTGTTCAGTCCACAGGCGCGCACATGGATCAGCACCTCGCCTTCTGCTGGATCGGGTCGCGGCCAGTCTTCGTGCCACACCATCTGTTCTGGCCCGCCATGCCCCATCGTCACCATGGCACGCATTGTTCTTGGAAGCGTCATTGGCCAGCCCTTGTCCGGTTTCCGGGTGACTATGGCTTGAAGCCCGCCTCATTGTAATACTGCGGCGTTTGTTGACTTCGATTTAGCCAATGATGCTCGAATGTGAGAGGCAGTTTGCGCGCAGCAAAGGGTAAACGGAGTACCTATTTCTTTACGCGAGTAAAATTATTTGTAGGGAATGTGCGCTAAGGCACTGAACTTCGGTACACAATTCCCTTTTAGCACCCAAAAACAGCAAGACGCCAAGGTCATTTTCTGTAATCTTCCGGATCCCAGACATTCCAACCCTGCGAGGATTGCGTAATTTAAATAAGTAATGGCGGATTCTTCAGCTAAGCGAACAGCATAATCGGAAAGCGTACAGGCGACGTGAAATGAAGCCCTATTTCACCCGCCTTGCAGGCTTTTGGGCTGAATTAGGAGGTGATCGGCATAAACAAGAAATTGCTTGACTCGTCCTTAGATTTCCTCGATTTACTTTACATGTGTAAAATATGGGAGGACGCTATGTCTATTAAACGCACATTGCTGAACACGACGGTAGGCTTCGGCCTCTTGACCAGCACCGCATTTGCCGTTTCGGCGGAAGAACTGACAATTGCGACTGTGAACAACGGTGACATGATCCGCATGCAGGGTTACACCGACGACTTCACCGAAAAGACTGGCCACACGGTTGAGTGGGTTACACTTGAAGAAAACGTTCTTCGTCAGCGTGTCACCACCGACATCTCGACCAAGGGCGGCGCTTTCGACATCATGACAATCGGCATGTACGAAACTCCGATCTGGGGTGCAAATGGCTGGCTTGTCCCGCTTGACGATCTGTCCGACGAATATGACGTCGGTGACATCCTGCCCGCGATGGCAGGTGGTTTATCCCACGATGGCACGCTTTACGCGGCACCGTTCTATGGCGAAAGCTCGATGGTCATGTATCGCACCGACCTGATGGAAAAAGCCGGTTTGGAAATGCCTGAAGCTCCGACTTGGGGCTTCATCCGCGAAGCTGCAGCGGCGATGACCGACCGCGACAATGAAATCAACGGCATCTGCATCCGCGGCAAAGCGGGTTGGGGTGAAGGCGGTGCTTTCATCACAGCCATGTCCAACTCGTTCGGCGCGCGCTGGTTTGACGAAGACTGGAACGCCCAGTTCGACACGCAGCCGTGGAAAGACACGCTTGATTTCTATGTCGGTATGATGAGCGAATCCGGCCCTCCAGGCTATGCTACCAACGGCTTTAACGAGAACCTGTCGCTGTTCCAGCAAGGCAAGTGCGGCATGTGGATCGACGCAACTGTTGCGGCATCCTTTGTAACCAACCCGAACGACTCGACTGTTGCAGACAGCGTTGGCTTTGCTTTGGCACCCGATAACGGTCTGGGCAAACGCTCTAACTGGCTTTGGGCATGGGCATTGGCAATTCCTGCCGGCACCCAGAAAGAAGCCGCAGCAAAAGAGTTCATCGAATGGGCAACTGGCAAAGCCTACATCGAGTTGGTCGCGGCCAATGAAGGTTGGGCAAACGTTCCTCCGGGCGCGCGGACCTCGCTTTATGAGAACCCGAACTATCAGGCGGTTCCATTCGCTCAGATGACGCTGGACTCGATCCTGTCGGCTGATCCGAACAACTCGACAGTCGAGCCAAGCCCCTATGTGGGTATTCAGTTCGCGGCCATCCCCGAATTTGCCGGTATTGCAACTGAAGTGAGCCAAGAGTTCTCGGCAGTCTATGCAGGCCAGCAGACCGTGGAAGAAGCGCTGGAAAAAGCTCAGGCTATAACCAACGACGCTATGGAAGCGGCAGGCTACAAGTAAGCCTGCGCCACCAAAACCCAGAGGGCGGTTCGCCCGCCCTCTGGACTTTCACCAGTAGTTCCCTTCGACTGTTTGTTTCTGAACGGCACTTAAGGCCGTCAACAGAGGAGATGTGTCATGGCGACGCAACAATCACGATCCGCTGCAAGATTGATGATGGCACCCGCAGTGGTCCTGCTGCTTGGCTGGATGCTGGTGCCTCTCACGATGACGCTTTACTTCTCGTTTCGGCGATACCTGCCAAACCGGCCGTGACATCGAACCCGGCTGGGTTGGCTTCGAAAACTACGCTCGCTTCATAAGCTCCAGCGCCTTCTGGCCCAGCATTCAGGTGACCCTTGTCATCGTCGGCGGCGTTCTTTTGATCACAATATTCCTTGGCGTCATTCTGGCCTTGCTCCTGGATCAGCCAATGTGGGGACAGGGCATCGTCCGTATCCTTGTTATTGCCCCCTTCTTCGTCATGCCGACAGTTTCGGCTTTGGTGTGGAAGAACATGTTCATGGACCCGGTGAACGGGCTTTTCGCGCACCTATGGAAATTCTTTGGCGCAACGCCAATCGAATGGCTCAGCCAAGCCTCGGTGCAGTCGATTGTGCTGATCGTCAGTTGGCAATGGCTTCCCTTTGCAACGCTGATCCTGCTGACCGCCGTGCAATCGCTGGACAGCGAACAACTGGAAGCCGCCGAAATGGACGGCGCGCCTTTCCTGAAACGCTTCTGGTACATCATCCTACCGCATCTGGGCCGCGCGATTACCATCGTGCTTTTGATCCAGACGATCTTCCTTTTGTCGATCTTCGCGGAAATCTTCGTAACCACCGGTGGTGCTTTCGGCACCAGAACACTGACCTACCTGATCTTCCAGCGTGTGCTTGAAAGTCAGAACATTGGTTTGGGGTCCGCAGGTGGTGTCTATGCAATCATTCTCGCCAATATCGTTGCGATCTTCTTGATGCGCATCGTTGGCAAGAACCTGGACGCCTGAAGGAGGAACGATCATGGCACGTGCAATCACAACCAATCGCAAAATCCTGAACACGGCAATCGCATGGAGCATCGGGTTTCTTATCTTCTTCCCGATCCTCTGGACGATCCTGACCAGCTTCAAAACCGAAGCACAGGCGATCAGTTCTCCACCGGTATTCCTGTTCTTTGACTGGACCACAGAAAACTACGGCGTCGTGATGGAGCGATCCAATTACGGACGTTTTCTATGGAACTCGATCATCATCGCAGGGGGCTCGACCATACTTGGCCTTATCATCGCGGTGCCAGCAGCGTGGTCGATGGCTTTTGTGCCTTCGAACCGAACCAAGGACATCCTTCTGTGGATGTTATCGACCAAGATGCTTCCCGCGGTGGGCGTGCTTTATCCGATCTATCTGATCTTCATCAAACTGGGGATACTGGACACGCGCATCGGCCTGACCATCGTCATTATGCTGATCAACCTGCCGATCATCGTCTGGATGCTGTACACCTACTTCAAGGAAATCCCCGGCGAAATCCTGGAAGCCGCACGTATGGACGGCGCATCGCTGAAAGAGGAAATCCTCTATGTCCTGACGCCCATGGCGGTGCCGGGCATAGCATCAACCTTGTTGTTGAACTTCATCCTGGCTTGGAACGAAGCGTTTTGGACGCTTAACCTGACCGCTGCAAAGGCGGCGCCGTTGACGGCGTTTATTGCAAGCTACTCCAGCCCCGAAGGCCTGTTCTTTGCCAAACTAAGCGCAGCCTCCACAATGGCAATCGCACCAATCCTGATCCTTGGCTGGTTCAGCCAGAAACAACTTGTCCGGGGCTTGACCTTCGGCGCTGTGAAGTGAGGAACGACCAATGGGACGTATTCAGCTAAAGCAGGTCCAAAAGAAATTCGGTGATGTCGAGGTTATTCCGCCGCTGGACCTTGAAATTGAAGACGGTGAATTCGTCGTCTTCGTCGGCCCGTCGGGCTGCGGCAAGTCTACGCTTCTGCGCCTGATCGCCGGATTGGAAGACACAACATCCGGCACAATCGAGATCGACGGCGAGGACGCAACCGGCCTGCCGCCTGCCAAGCGCCGGCTAGCGATGGTGTTCCAAAGCTATGCTTTGTATCCCGCATATGTCGGTTCGCAAGAACATCGCCTTTCCGATGAAGATGGCGAAGATGAGCAAAGAGGAACAGGACAAGCGGATCAAGGCTGCGGCGAAAGCGCTGAACCTGACGGACTATCTGGATCGTCGTCCTGGGCAACTTTCCGGCGGCCAGCGTCAACGTGTGGCTATCGGGCGCGCGATTGTACGCGAACCGGCAGCATTCTTGTTTGACGAACCTCTGTCCAACCTCGATGCAGCCCTTCGTGTGGGTATGCGGATGGAAATCAGCGAGCTTCATAAAAAGCTTGATACCACAATGGTCTACGTAACCCACGACCAGGTCGAAGCAATGACCATGGCCGACAAGATCGTGGTGTTGCAGGCTGGTGTGATCGAACAGGTCGGCAGCCCGCTTGAGCTGTACCACACGCCGCGCAACAAGTTCGTCGCGGGCTTTATCGGTTCGCCAAAGATGAACCAGATCGAAGGTTCCGAAGCCGCCAAGCATAATGCGACCACGATCGGCATCCGCCCGGAGCATATCGCGGTTTCCGACACAAACGGCGATTGGAAGGGCACCGTTGGCGTTTCCGAACATTTGGGCAGCGACACCTTCTTCCACGTAAAAGTCGACGGCTTTGCCGAACCTCTTACAGTGCGCGCCACCGGAGACGTTGATATGGGATATGGCGACACGATTTATCTGACGCCGGACCCGGCACTTATTCACAAGTTCGACGACAAAGGGCTTCGGATCGAATGAAACGGCTTGAGGGAAAAGTTGCATTGGTAACGGGTGGTGCCCGCGGCATCGGGCGTGCGATCTGCGAGGCTTATGCAGCGGCAGGTGCAAAGGTTGCGGTCGCCGATCTTTTGGAAGACGACGCAAAGGAAACTGCTGCGGCGTTGGGCGATCACGGCATGGCGGTCACGATGAACGTGACAGACCTTTCCTCGATTGCAGCAGGAGTTGCAGCCGTGGAAAAGGCTTGGGGCGGGATCGATATTCTCGTCAACAACGCTGGCATCTTTAACATGGCGTCGATCGACAAGGTGACGCACGAGGATTACCGCCGCCAATATGATGTAAACGTCGGCGGCACGATCTTTGCCAGTCAGGCGGTCGTACCTTCAATGAAAAAGCGTGGCGGCGGCGTGATTATCAACTTCGCCAGCCAAGCCGGAAGGCGGGGCGAGGCGAACATCGTGCTTTACTGCTCGACCAAGGCCGCAGTGATCTCGATCACCCAATCGCTGGCGCTGGAACTGGCCAAAGACAACATCCGCGTCAATGCCATTGCCCCCGGTGTGATCGATACGCCGATGTGGGATGTGGTCGACGCTCAGTTCGCCGAATACGAAAACAAGGCACTGGGCCAGAAGAAACGCGAAGTCGGCGAAGCCGTACCTTTGGGCCGCATGGGCGACCCGGTGGACGTCGCTGACCCTTGCGTTTTCCTTGCCTCAGATGAAGCACGCTATATCACGGCTCAGACGCTGAACGTCGATGGCGGCAACTGGATGAGCTGATGAAGCTGTCCAACGTCACACTTGCGGATCTACCCGAAGGAATAGAGCGCCCGACATATGATCGGTCTGCCCTGACGCCCGGCATCGTGCATATCGGCCTTGGGCAATTTCCACCGCGCCCATCAGGCGTGGTATTTGCACCGCTTGATGCAACAGGGCCTTGCGCTGGATTGGGCGATCATTGGTGCAGGCGTTCGCGCCAACGACGAAGAACAGCGCAAACGGTTGGCAGCGCAAGATTATCTGATCAACTTTAATCGAGCTTGATCCTGCTGGCCGTTCGGCCGAGGTCATCGGCTCGATGATCGGCTTTGTTCCGGTTGAAGACGCCAACGGACCGCTCATTGCGCAGATGGCGGACCCCGCGATCCGGATCGTCGCAATGACCGTGACCGAGGGCGGGTATTACATCGACCCGGTCACCAAGGGTTTCGATGCCAGCCATCCGGACATTCAGCATGACGCGGCCAACCCAGACAAACCGCGCACCGCGTTCGGCGCCATGGTCGCAGCACTGAAAATGCGCCGCGCTTCAGGCACCGGCCCCTTCACCGGGCAAAGCTGTGACAACCTGCAAGGCAACGGCGCGATCCTGCGTCAGACAGTGGTGTCGCTTGCGCGCCTCAGTGACCCGGACCTCGCCGACTGGATCGACCAGAATTGCACCTTCCCCAACTCGATGGTCGATTGCATCGTTCCGGCGACCGGGCCGAAAGAACTGGAACTTGCGAAAGAATTCGGGATCGAAGACGCCGCTCCTGTCACCCACGAAAATTTCCGCCAATGGGTGATCGAAGACAACTTCTGCGCGGGCCGTCCCGACTGGGACAAGGTGGGTGCTACCTTCAGCGATGATGTGCACGCATTCGAGGCGATGAAAATCCGCATCCTCAATGGTGGGCACCAATTGCTTGCCAATGCAGGTGAGAACCTGTCGGTCGAGTTTATCTCGGGCTGCATGGAACATCCGCTCATCGGCCGATTTTTCCGTAAGGTGGCCGAAACCGAGATTGCACCGCAGGTCCATCCGGTTCCCGGCATGACGCCCTTGGCCTATGTCGATCTGATCGAGCGTCGGTTCTCGAACCCGCAGATTGTCGACACCGTACGCCGCGTAGCATTCGACGGCGCATCGCGTCACACCAGCTTCCTTTTACCCGTGGTCCGCGAAGCTTTGGCTGCTGACGGCGCTATCGAGGGTCTGGCGCTGTCACAAGCACTTTGGGCCCGCATGTGCATTGGTACCCGCGAAGATGGAACGACGATCGAGCCCAATGATCCGATCTGGGGCACACTGACAACACAGGCCGCCATGGCCAAAGACGATCCGCAGGTCTGGTTGGCGCAACGCGATTTGTATGGCGATCTGGCTGACAACGCTGTTTTCTGCGAAAGTTTCGCAAACTGGCTTTCTCTGATTTGGGCCGAAGGCACCGAGGCCGCCCTTCGCGCCTATCTTGACCCGGTTTCTTGAAGTTTCGTGACAAGGCTTTTCTGCAGAGAAATTGCCAAGATGGTCCTGCATCTAATGACGTTAGACCCGGATTCGTATACGCAAAGTTTCTAACAGCGCGGGGCCAACGAATGTGGTTTTTATGACCTGAATTGGCACTCACCGCCTGTCAAAGGGAATAAGACATCATGGGCAATGGTGAAGCCTCGAAATCGTCGGGCGCAGACATTTCGGCTACTGATAACCGCGACAAGGTCTTCTTGGACATGCGCGGTGATCTGGCATTGATCACGATCAGCAATCCTCCGGTTAACGCGGGATCATTTGACGTCCGGCGCGGGCTTTTGAACGCTTTGGAACAAGCCAGCGCACAAGGCGCAACTGCCGCCGTTCTGATGGGTGCCGGCCGGTGCTTTGTTGCCGGCTCCGACCTTCGAGAGTTCGGTAAACCCCTTGCAGCGCCCGAACTGCCCGACGTCATACGCGCCATCGAAGACGCCCCGTTTCCAATTGTCGCAGCGCTTCACGGCGTCGCACTTGGCGGCGGATTGGAACTGGCACTTGGCTGTGACTACAGGATCGCGGCCCCGGATACCAAGCTTGGGCTGCCTGAGGTTTCGCTTGGGTTTGTTCCGGGCGCCGGCGGCACGCAACGTCTGCCCCGGCTTGTCGGGGTCAGCAAAGCCATCACCATGATTTGCGACGCCGCCCGCATTTCTGCGAACGAAGCCCTTAAGATTGGCCTTGTTGACGCGCTAGCCGATGAGGACCTTGCAGAAGCCGCAATCACTTTTCTGAACGAAGCGCCCCGGCGCAAACGGCTGGCCAAACATCAACCTGTTCCACCTGAAGACATTGGCGCAATCGAGGCCGCCAAAGCTCGCGCGTTGAAACGCGGCAAGGGCCGTCCCAATGTGGCCGAGGCGATCCGGTTGATCAAAGCCGCAGGATCAGAAGCCGATAAAGCGCTCGCCGACGAGCGGCAGGTTTTCCAGACCCTGCGCCTCGGCGACGACGCCTTCGCGCTGCGCTATCTGTTCTTTGCGGAGCGCCGCGCCGGTTCCGTGGACGGCATAGACCCTAAATCGGCAAAAAGCCTTCAGAAGATCGGCGTCATCGGCGGCGGCACGATGGGTCAGGGCATTGTTCGCATCTTTTTGGCTGCTGGATTGACAGTCACGCTTGTCGAACGCGACGCAGACGCATTGCAGACCGCAGAGAGCAAGATCACCGAAAGCCTGAATGCGATGGTTGCGAAGGGCCGCTTATCGCCCGAGGCCTGCGCCGACCGCCTGAAGGCCCTTGATGGGACGACCGAATTTGCCGATCTTGCGGCCTGTGATCTGGTGATTGAGGCGGTATTTGAAGACATGTCCGTCAAGAAAGACGTGTTGGGGAGGTTGGAAAACATACTTTCGCCAAACGCGATCATCGCCACAAACACGTCGTACCTCGATGTCGACGAAATGGCCGACGATCTCGCCCATCCCGAACGCGTCATCGGCCTGCATTTCTTCAGCCCCGCCGACATCATGCCCCTGCTCGAAGTTGTCAGGACAACGAAAACGTCGGAAAAAGTTCTGGCCACCTCGCTAAGGCTGGCACGCAGCCTGGGCAAACAACCCGTCGTCTCGCGTGTTGCCGAAGGGTTCATCGGCAACCGGATCTACAACGCCTATCGCCGCCGCGCGGAACTGTTGGTTCTGGACGGAGCCTCGCCCGAAGCGGTCGATCAGGCAGCGCAGGCCTTTGGCTTTGCCATGGGTCCGTTCCTTGTGTCCGACATGTCAGGCCTTGATATCGCATGGGCCATGCGCAAACGACAGGCAGCAACCCGAGACCCAAGGGCGCGTTATGTGACCATTGCTGACAGCCTGTGCAAAGCCGGGCGACTTGGCCGCAAGACGGGCAAAGGCTGGTACGACTATCCGGACGGCAAAGCAGAAGCATCGCCTGAAGTCGCCGCCGTCATCGCAGACGCCCGCACCCAAGCCGGGATCCCGCCTACCGTATTCAAAACCGAAACCATCCTGCGTCAGCTTATGGCTGCAATCGTCAACGAAGCTGCATGTTTGCTGGACGAAGGCGTCGCACAGCGCGCTTCGGACATCGATGTCACGCTGACCAATGGCTATGGCTTTCCGCGCTGGCGCGGTGGGCCGCTCTATTGGGCCGCGAAGCAAGACGCAGGCGCACTGCAAAGCGATCTGGATGCCTACGCAGAAGCCATCGGCCATGGACATCGAGCGGGTTCGGTGCGCCACATCCTCGATCAACTCAACGCGTCCAACGAAAGCTGATCCATGCAAGACGTCTTTATCTGCGACTATGTCCGCACCCCAATTGGTCGCTATGGCGGCAGCCTTTCGGGCATCCGCGCCGACGATCTGGGCGCCTTGCCTCTGCGCGCCCTTCAGGACCGGCATCACGGTCTGGATTGGGAGGCAGTTACAGACGTGATCTTCGGCTGCGCCAATCAGGCGGGCGAAGACAACCGGTCGGTCGCACGCATGTCGCTTTTACTAGCCGGACTGCCTGAAACCGTTTCGGGCACGACGATCAATCGCCTCTGCGGCTCGGGCATGGACGCCGTTCTGGCCGCCTACCGACGGCTGGCCCTCGGCGAAGGCGATCTGGCCATTGCAGGCGGCGTCGAAAGCATGAGCCGTGCACCCTTTGTCATGCCCAAAGCAACAGCGGCTTTTTCACGACAAGCGGCAATCGAGGACACGACCATCGGCTGGCGCTTCATCAATCCCGAGATGCAGCGTCTTTACGGCACGGACTCGATGCCCGAAACCGCCGAGAATGTTGCCGAAGATTTCGCGATCTCGCGGGAAGATCAGGATGCCTTTGCCCTTCGCTCGCAACAACGTGCCGCCAAGGCCATCGCCGATGGCGCGCTTGCAGACGAGATCATTGCGGTCGAGGTTCCCCAACGACGCGGCGACCCAATCAGTTTTGACACCGACGAACATCCCCGCGCGACCACGCTTGAGAAACTTGCAGTCTTACCGACCCCTTTCCGAAACGGCGGATCGGTGACGGCTGGCAACGCTTCCGGCGTGAACGATGGCGCAGCAGCCCTACTTTTGGCCACAGCAGACGGCATCAAACGGCACAGCCTGACACCCCTTGCGCGCATAACAGGTGGCGCAACCGCTGGGGTTTCACCCAGAATAATGGGCATAGGCCCTGCCCCCGCGACCGAGAAGCTATGCGCCGCACAGGGCATTGCGCCTGCGCATTTTGATATCATCGAACTGAACGAAGCTTTCGCAAGCCAAGCGCTTGCAGTTATGCGCCGCCTTGGCCTGCCTGATGACGCTGACCACGTGAACCCGAACGGCGGCGCCATTGCACTTGGTCATCCTTTGGGAATGTCTGGCGCCCGCATCACCGGCACCGCTGCGCGGATCTTGGCGAAGGGCCAAGGCACGCGGGCACTTGCGACCATGTGCATCGGCGTTGGGCAAGGCATAGCCTTGTCGCTTGAGACCGCTTAGCGCGCTCGGATCGATTTGAAAGGCAAAAGACAACTCGCATGTGACCTTCTCCCCCAAGTTCATGCAATGATCCGCCGAACTGCCAATATGATATAAAAATTGGTTTTATAATTGATAGGAATAGGCCGCTTCGATACCGTCTCTATTTCAAGCATTGTGGATGTAAATGTAGTCAACCCAAAGATCGAAAACGCGACGGTCAGGGCGCTTAAGAAAGGCAATGTGGCAAGTTATATCCAGCTTGCCAGCCTATTCCGAAAGCGCATCGAATCCGGCGAATGGGCCATAGGCGACCAGATCCCCAACGTTGAAGCACTGGCCAAACTATGCGGCGTCGCACCATGACGATCCGGCAATCACTGGACATCCTCAAAGCCGAAGGCCTGATCGAGAGGTTTCGCGCCAAGGGCACCTTTGTAACGGAACGCCCGAGCAAAGACATTTGGTGCAAGGTCAAAACCGACTGGACAGCATTGCTGATCGCGCGGGACGATGTCCTGATCGGGCTTCTGGGTGACGAACACAATGTTCAGCTTCCAAGACGCGACGGTGTTTCCGGCAATCCGGCCCCCAGTTATCGGCACCTGAAACGGCGACACACCCGCGATGGAACCCGTTTCTGATGGCCAATATCTATGTAGACGAACGGATTTACCCGCACATTCCAGAAACCGCTTATACCGAGGTGACCGCGATGCGCCTTGTGGCGGACATTCCCGGCCAGAAGATCACCGAAGCGTATCAGGCTGTCACCATCGGCACTGCAGACCTGGAAACGTCAGACGCGCTGAACATTTCGATCGGCGAACCGGTGGCAAAGGTTCATCTTACCGTCATCAATCAGGTGGGCGATCTGATCCTTGTCGCCAACGGCATTTATCGCGGCGACATGATGAAGATCTCGGTCAGGTTGCGGAAGGATCCGCCCCGTGTCGTCCTTGAATAATGGCGGACGTGCGAAAGGCGTTCATTATCAAGCAGGGCGAGGACACCACGACTGTTGCTGAGATCTGGTCGCTCTAAGCTGACTTCTTATGACACGGTCGTGCTATGACTTCACCGCTTTCGCCAAGCCTGCGTTCGGCCGAGAATGCCTTTCGAGGCAATCAAGTGGAATATCCGCGCCGCTGCATTGGTATAGAAGATCATCATTCCCATCGCCGCAGCAGGGGCAATGTCACCGGCATCATCCATGTTGAGAACCGCGACAGATGCCAAAGAGGTTTTGGGCGAATACAAAAACACCACCGCAGAGACCGTGGTCATCGCATTGACGAACAGGTAAATCGAGATATCCAATAATGAAGGCAGACAAACCGGCACTGTCACCCGCGAAAACAACTTGAATGTTGGCTGTTTAAGAGACGCGGAAACCGACTCGAATTCACGGTCCATTTGCTGCAATACCGTTGTCGCGGTCAGATGCGATACTGTGTAAAAGTGGGTTACGGTGCAAATCACAAGAATTGCCATCGTTCCGTAGATTCCATGCAGCGGGTTAGATGGATTGTTGAAGAAAAAGATATATGCCAAACCCAGAACCATTCCTGGAATTGCCATCGGCAGCATTGCAAACATCTGAAATATGGTACGGCCAGTGTGGAACCCATTCGATTTCTCAACCAGGTACGCTCCTATAAATATGATTGCTGTGCCAATCACGGCGGTAAGTAGCCCTAGCTTGATCGAATTGAAGTAGGAAGCCCAGCCTCCGCCATCCATGCGATCAAACTGATAGTTGTTCAGACTAAAGCTTAAATCATAGGGCCAGAATTTGATCAGAGCAGCGAACTGACAAACCGCCAGTATTCCAATGAGAAAGACAGCAACGATGCAGGAATAGACAAAGAATAGCCTGTCCATCTTGGGATTTGGATTAGGTTGATAAGGAACCGAGCGTGCAGACAAAAGTGCGACTTGTTTGCTTTGTACATAGCGGTCAATGGCGAAGGCCAGTATGGCGGGCAAAACCAGAACCACGGAAACCACAGCACCCATCTCAAAGTTTTGCTGACCAATAACCTGTTTATAGATGTCGACCGCCAGTACGTTGAATTGCCCACCGATCACTTTGGGCAAGCCGAAATCCGTGATGACAAGATTGAAAACCACGAAGGCTGCCGACACCAATCCATAACGCGCGCCTGGTATCGTCACCGTCCAGAACGTGCGCCAAGGAGTCGCCCTGAGTGACACGGCGGCCTCATAAAGGCGCGCGTCCGAAATAGCGAGAGCTGTTGAAATGATTAGGAACGCGTGTGGAAAAGTAAAGAATACCGACCCGATAACGATCCCAATCGGGCCATAGATACTGGCCCCGAACATAAGCTCTTTCAACATGCCTTGATTGCCGAACAGATAAACAAGCGCAATTCCAGGCAAAAGCGAGGGAACAAGGATCGGCGCCATCGCTACCAGACGAAACAGGCCCTTGAAGCGCATACACGAACGGCTTAGCGCATAAGCAAACCAGAAAGCCAAAGTGACCGTGACAATCGTCGAGATCGTCGCAATCATTATCGAGTTCTTTATGGAATTCGACAGGGCTGGCGTCGAGAAATAGTTTACAAAGTTACCAAAACCTCGAGATTTCGTTGGCCGCAATTGTACGCGGCGAAATGTATTGCTGTCTAATTCAACCCAATCGAGACTGTCCTCAAGGGTTGATCCAACCAGAAAACGTCCACCATCGACAGTATTGCGAATGCGGTACATGACCGGACTGCGAAAGCTGAAGTCAGGAAAAAACTGTGTAAGTCCCAACCGACCGTCGGACCCAGCACTGAGATCCTGTGGACTAAATAGCTGCTGTTGCTCATTCAAATCAGCAACGTTGACTGCCGGTGTCGGAAACTCACCCGATTCATCGCTTACCTGTATCTCAAAGGCAGAAAGCTCGAATTGAAAAGTCGAAAATGACTTTGAAAGCATCGCGTAAAGTGGGAAGACCAAGGTGATCAGCAGATAGAGCCCGATCACAATCATACTGCCACGCATCAAGATGTCATCGCGCGACAATTTCCCTTTGATAGCAGGCCCTTCAGGCAATGCGTCAAGTGAACTATCGCTCATTGATTACGCCTCTGGCATTTCAAAGGCCATCAGGCGACCCTTGGGAAGTTCAATCATCATCGTTTTTCCCTCGGCGACCTCAAGGCGTCGAATTGCATTGATAGAGAAGTCGGCGAGCAATTCGCTATCACCAAACTGTTCGTGCTTTAGTCGGCACCGCCAGAACGACCCTAGAAACTCCATTTCATCAACAAGAACTTCAAAGGCGTTTTCCTCAGTTTCTATTGTGTCGTCCCCACCTGAGGAATGTGGATCATCGCCATGGGGAATAATGTCTTCGGGACGTATGGCTGCGATTATTTCGGTTCCATTGCTAAATTTGTGCGGTAAGCACTGCATTTTGGATGCCCCAAAGCTGACCTCACCAGAGGCGCCTGCAATCGCCGAAATCTGATTCATTTCACCAATAAAGTCAGCCACGAACAAACTTTGCGGAGCGCGATAAACATCGGTGGGCGATCCGACCTGTTCGATGATGCCGTGGTTCATAACGACAATACGATCCGCCATGGAAAGCGCTTCTTCCTGATCGTGGGTCACCATAACGGTCGTCACGCCAAGCTTTCGTTGAAGTTCCTTTATCTCGTGACGCAGGTGCACTCGAACCTTCGCATCCAACGCCGACAATGGTTCGTCCAGCAGTAGCAAACCGGGATTTGTGGCAATCGCTCGTGCCAGCGCAATCCGTTGCTGTTGGCCACCCGAAAGCTGGGCGGGATACTTCTGTCCTTGCTCTGGCAGGCCCACAAGCTCAAGAAGCTCGGCCACACGGGCGTTAATTTCCGATTTGCTGCGGCCCGTGTTTTCCAGACCGAATGCGATGTTCTTCTCAATGGTCAGGTTTGGAAACAGCGCGTAGGATTGGAAGACTATGCCGAAGTCACGCTCGGATGGCGGAAGATCAGAGACATCCTTGCCGCCTTGTTTGATGGATCCTTTGCTTTGAAGGTCTAGGCCCGCAATTGCGCGCAGAAGGGTTGTTTTTCCACATCCCGAGGGTCCCAGAAAGCAAACAAATTCTCCCTCATCAATGCTCAGCGAAATATCTTTCAGCGCCAAGAAAGACCCAAAAGCCTTCCAAAGATTTTCAATTACCAAATATGCGCCACCTGTCACACTTGCCTCGGACACTGGGTTTTCCTTCATGAACACGCTGTCTGGGATGTTCCATCACCTGATCTGACCATGACAGACATTGTCTAAAAAAGGGGCGCCCAATTGGCCGCCCCTTTCACGCCTGACTGTCCTACTTGGGGTCAGACTTTCCATCATAACGGCTCTGCCATTCCGCAAGAATGCGGGCTCGGTTATTGGCAGCAAACTCGAAATCGTTGTCGATCATTGCATCCAAAAGCCCGGCTGGGAAATGCTCGACAGGTTTCGCGACACCCGGATATGCGACCACCGCGTAGCCTGTATTGTACATTTCACTTGCTTCCTTGGTCACAGTGAAATCAACAAGCTTTTGGGCTGCTTCCAGATCATCTGTTCCTGCAACGATTGCAGTGGCTTCCATGTCCCATCCAACACCTTCGGATGGTACGATGATTTCAATGGGTGCGCCGTCTGCCTTGGACTTCGCGCCACGGAACGCAAAAGAGATACCAATCGGGATCTCTCCGGCCGCTGCCAGCTTGCAGGGTGCGGACCCAGAGTGGGTATAGCGCGCGATATTTTCGTGCAACGCGTCCATGTACTCCCAACCGCCATCTTCACCAAAAATCTGTAGCCAGCTGGAAACGTCAAGGAACCCGGTGCCAGAAGAGTTCGGGTTCGGCATAATGACGTGGCCCTGATACTGCGCGTCCGTCAGATCTTTCCAAGACGTCGGTGGCGCAAGGCCAAGCTTGTCGGCCTCGATCGTGTTGTAGCAAACCGATGCAACCCAGGCATCCATACCGACCCAAGCAGGTGGATCGCTTTGATCGACGAACTTCGGATCAAGTTTGTCTACGCCTGCCGGAGCGTAAGCCTCCAACATGCCCTCTGACTTTAGCAAAAGCAAAGACGTCGCAGCCAATCCCCATATTACATCTGCCTGTGGATTATCGCGTTCGGCAAGAAGCTTGGCGGTGATGACACCAGTGGAATCACGCACCCAATTGATCGCGATATCGGGATGCTGGGCGTTGAATGTTTCAGCATAGCGCGCCAAGTCTTCTGCTTCGATAGCGGTATAAACCGTCAACTCGGTTTGCGCTGCGGCAGTCGTTGCCATCAGCCCCGTTGCCACAAGGCTAGCAAGCGTTTTTGTGACTGTTTTCATTTTAGTCTCCTCTGTTGGTTAGACCGGACCTTCTCCGTTTTTTTCGAATATTGTGATGCAAGAATTTACAAACCAAATTGATTATTCCTACCGGTTGGTAGATTTTTCTTATGGTTTGCAAGGCGGCCGCGGACGGGCTCGCCTTTTGGTTGATAAGTACGATTTCCCCTCCCCTGCAACTACTCTAAACAAAATAAACCAACCTTTGATATGCTGCAATCGAATGCCACGACCATTGAAAGCGGCTTAAGTGTTCAACCTTATTCTCTCTCCTTTTGGATCCAAGGGAGTACGCAGATATGCCGAGGCAGCGCACCTTAGTCCTGCAACGTCGATTTCGAATTTTCCTGACTGAACATAGCCTGCGTCAACCGTTTCATCTGCATGAATCATGCAAAGTCCGACGGCACTACCCAAGGTATGCCCATACCCCCCCGAGCGGACTTCTCCAACTTCGACACCATTGCAAAGGACAGCTTCGCCCCCCCACAACTGCGGCGCTGCATCTGTCAACACCAGTTGGATAATCCGTTTGTTGAAGTGGACCGGGTCAGATTTGGCAGCCAGAAGCGCGTCTTTTCCGATAAAACCAGAAGGTTTGTCAAAATCCACGGCAAAGCTAAGCCCCGCCTGCAAGGGTGTGATATCAGGCGTCAACTCACGGCTCCATGCGCGGTACCCTTTTTCAAGACGCAACCCCTCAAGCGCATAGTATCCTGCATTCGAAATGCCGAATTCTTCACCGGCTTGCATAAGATCCTCGTAAACGCCGACGGTGAATTCAACCGGCACGATCAGCTCCCAGCCAAGTTCGCCAACATAGGTCATGCGATTGGCCAGCACGGTGGCATAGCCCAGATCAATTTGCTGAAAAGAAGCGAAGGGAAATTGCGCATTGGACAAATCGCACTTCGTCAGTTTCTGCAAAACTTTTCGAGAGTTTGGGCCCATGATTGCCAGCACCGACCAAGCAGCCGTGACGTCTGTCAGGAAAACATGTGAGCCTTCGATGAAATTCCGGCGTATCCAATCGGCATCGTGAACCGCCTGCGCCGATCCGGTGACAAGCAGAAACTCGTTCTCTTTCAAACGCAGTACAGTCAGATCACTCTCATAGCCACCGCGCTCATTCAGAAGACCAGAGTAGACTGTTTGTCCCACCGGAACATCAATATTGGCAGCACAAATTCTATTTAATTCCGCGCAGGCATCACGCCCCTGTATCAATAGCTTGGCAAACGAACTTTGGTCGAAAACCGCTACGTTTTCACGGGTAGCCTTATGCTCATGGCCAACCGCGTCGTGCCAGTTCTGACGGCCAAAACCATAAGTGGTTTTCGCAGCTTCGCCTTCCGGGGCAAACCAGTTGGCGCGCTCCCATCCCATCTTGGATCCGAACACTGCGTTCTTTTCCGCTAACCGATCATAAAGAGCCGAGCGGCGGAATGGCCTTGCAGTTTCCAATTCCCGGTTCGGCCAAGGCATCGCGTAATGCAGACCCAATGTTTCCTTAACGCGGTCATGAAGCCACGTTGGGTTGTTGTTGAAATTGGCAAACCTGCGAATATCGACTGCGAACAGATCCGAAGTTGCTTCGCCCTGAACCATCCACTCAGCAAGCGCGCGCCCTGCCCCACCAGCACTTGCAATTCCCATCGAGTTAAAACCAACGCCAATGAAAAAATTCTTCAACTCGGGCGCTTCACCAAGTAAGTAATTGTTGTCCGGCGTAAAGCTTTCTGGACCGTTATAAAATTTTCGCACGCCCGTTTCGGCCATTTGCGGCACCCGGATCAACGCATTTTCAAGAAGGATTTCGAATTGGTCCCAGTCGTCCGGCAATAGTGAAAATTGGAATTTTTCAGGGATACCGTCCATGCCCCATGGCTTGGCCTCGGGTTCAAATCCACCCATAGCCAGACCACCTGTTTCTTCCTTGAAATAGATATAGCCATCGGGGTCGCGCAATACAGGCAAATCTGGCTTAACGCCTTCTATGCCTTCGGTTACGATGTACATATGCTCGGCTGAATGCAGCGGCACGTCCACATTGCACATCTGACCAATTACACGTGCCCATTGCCCGGCGCAATTCACAACGACCTCGGCCTTGATATTTCCCTGATCAGTCTGAACGCCCGTTACGCGCCCATCCTTCGTCAAAATATCAGTGACTTTTACACCCTCAATCACCTTTACACCGCGCTTGCGCGCTCCTTTCGCAAGTGATTGGGTCAGATCAGTTGGGTTGGCCTTACCGTCACCCGGCATCCATAAGGCGCCCTTAAGATCATCGACCTGCATAATCGGCCACTTCTCTTGCGCCTGACCTGGCGTGATAACCTCAACCTCGACACCTTGCGCCCGCGCGGCGGCGGCTGTTCGCAAAAGCATTGTCATGCGGTCATCAGAACGCGCAACTGTGACAGAACCGCATTGCATCCACCCTGTCGCTAATCCCGTTTCGGCCTCAAGCTCCCCATACAATTGTGTGGAATACCGAATAAGATTGGTCATAGCCGGTTGACTGCGAAGCTGTCCGACCAACCCTGCAGCGTGCCACGTTGTCCCGCAGCTCAACTGCCCTTGTTCCAGAAGGACAACGTCACAGTGGCCCATCTTTGCAAGATGATACGCCACCGAGCATCCCACGATGCCCCCACCTATGATAACGTATTGCGCCTGTTGAGGTTGATTTGTGGTTGCCATCAATTTTCTCCAAAGACCACTATACGTTGCTGAATTTGATGAAGTCTCCCCGCCAAGAATGAAAAGCTCGCAATAATTTTTCCATTTCTTGCGGCTTGACCCACTTTGAATGGACGACTTAAACATTGAGTTCGCCGAAAACCGCTCAACACCATCTCAATTATCGCTATAAACTTACATTCCATCATTTCTGGTCTCAATTCCATCGTTGACGAATATCAACAGCATCATTCTCTTGTTCGATAAGTCGTATTTCAAGAAATTGCACAAACGGCACCTTAAGGCGGTTACAGATGTAAATCGTAAATAAAAGTAATAAGCTGAAGAAGATATGGGCGTTGATCAATGTTTGAGGCGAGGTCGGAGAGCCCATATGCTGCAGCAATCCAAACCTGTTCACGACAAACAAAGTCAACATCGCACCAGCAAGTTGAACAACAAGACTGAGAATAATCATGATCCCACCTTGTGACGCAGCCCAATTCGTGTGTGGTGGTTCCGTCACTGCAGCACGCGCGGCACATCTTTGCAAGCACACGAATCTGCGTATGGTGCGTTTACCGACCCACAACATGCTTATGTCCCTTTCGAACTTGCGATGAAATACGACCCCCAGTGGCGACGATGACGGCCGCGACCACGCGCTTACCACGCGGCCCTTCGGAAAACCATAGAGACCCCGATTAGCGCCGCAAATATCACCGAAGTCTCACGTAGCGCAGATACGATACCCAATGGCGCCAATGTCTTTGCATAAAGCACAAGACGCATATGCAGATCCCGACACTATGCCGCCCAGAATGCCAAGCCAGATCGTTTGCTTTGGTATGACTCGTACACGGCTCCCAAAACTTGCCGAATACGATATGCGGCAACAATTATTTCGGCAATAAAGAGCCAGCCCACGTATCCCATAATGCTTCCAGACAGCCGCACACCGACACCATCAACAATTGAGTAAAGTGCGATTGTGATCGCGGTGCCGACTGCGGCGACTATTCCGATCATAGGGGTCGAGGAATGCGAAATCCCATAGGTCAGCGTCATGATCCCGACGGAAATGATAAGAATTCCGACCAACGCTGCATTCGGCAGGACCTCACCAACCCAAAAATACGCACCAATCGCGATGAGAACCGGGGCCAGACCCCTTGCAATTGGATAGACAATACTCAGATCGCCGAACTTTATAGGCAATATTCAACAAGGCGTAATAGCCCCAATGAATGACGGTAGACGCTATGATATAGGGAATTGCGGCGGCGACAGGAGCTTCGGACACTGCGACCATCAGGACACCCGGAACCACATGTCCAAGGGCAATCAGGCCCAAGACAGCCGCTTTGTCGTCGGCCCCTTTGACGATTGCATTCCATAACGCATGCAATAGCGCCGCGAACAGAACAATTAGAAGGACGCCTGTATTCAACCGGTCATCCCAATACTGCCCTCTCGACAATTGTTAATGCACTTTCAAGTTCTTCTATGCTGATTGTCAGCGGGGGCGAAAGAGTCAGAACATTGCCCGCACTGATCTTGAAACTCAACCCTTCGGCCAGACACGCATAGTATAATTGCTCGGCCCGTGCAGGATCAGGTGTTCGGGCCTCTTGGTCTGAAACAATTTCAACGCCAAACATCAGGCCCCGCCCCCGAATGTCCCCAACACTAGACACGCCAGCCAGAGAATTTCGTAGCCGCTCCATTGCGGCATTGCCCAGCGTTTCGGCGCGCTCGACCAGTCCTTCGTCAGCAATAATGTCCAGCGTGGTCAATGCGGCGCGCGCGGTTACCGGATTTTTTTCATGCGTATAGTGACCAATGGCAAAGTCGCCAGCCACATCCAGATCACGGCGCGCAACAACAGCCGCAATCGGCAGGATACCCCCGCCAAGCGCTTTTCCAAGCGTTACAATATCGGGCACGATTTCGTCGTGATCGAATGCGAACATGCGTCCGGTCTTGCCTAATCCGGTCGGGATCTCATCCATGATCAGTAAAGTGCCGTGGCGGTGGCAAGCTGCTTGAACGGCGGCCCAGTATCCGGGCGGAGGTACAACAGGAACAGCGCGCATGGGTTCGGCGATAACCGCGGCCACATCGCCTTCGCGCTCTAGCACATAGTTGACCATGTTGGCGCAAGCCAAACCACAATTTTCGGGGCCCCTATGGCCATAGGCGCAATGATAACAATGGAACGGCGCAACATGTTCAGTCCCGGGCAAAAGCGGACCTGCGATGTGGCTGCGAAAGGTTGCTTCGCCCCCGACCGAGGCTGCTCCGAAGCCGGCACCATGGAATGAATCCCAGAAGCTTAGTGTCTTGAACCGACCGGTTGCGGCACGCGCCAGCCGCAGGGCGACCTCGTTTGCGTCTGATCCGCCAGTGGTGAACAAGACCTTTCCCAGATTGCCCGGTGCAATATGTTCAAGCCGCTCGGCCAGTTGTACCGACACATCGTTGGTGAACCGGCGCGGCGAGAACGGAAGTCTGTCCAACTGATCCTTGATTGCCGCGATCAGGCGGGGGTGGCCATAGCCGATGTGGTGCACCGAATTGCCATGGAAATCCATATAGCGTCGGCCTGCGGTATCTTCGATCCAAATGCCTTCGGCCTTGGCGATTGTTGAAACACAAGGAGAGGACAGACTTTGATGCAGGAAGGCGTTCGCGTCGCGGTGCAGCAGCGCGCGGGTTTCTGGATCGTTTTCCTTTGCCGACCATTGCTGGCGTGCTGCAGAGGTATTCGCCTCTCCTTCGGTATGAATTGGATGCGTCATGCAAAGCCCCTAGTAAATATTCAGGGCCCTCGAAAGCCCTGAATTTTCGGGAGTAAACCCAAGCCTAGTTTGGCCAAGGGAGAGAGTATGTCTTGACGTTGGTGAAGAACTTCATCGCTTCGATGACACCTTCCTTGACGCCGTTGCCGCTGTCTTTGATGCCGCCAAACGGGGACATCTCGATGCGGTAACCGGGCTGTTCCCAGATGTTGCATGTACCCACGTCCAGCCCGTTGATATACGAAATGGCGCGGTTCAGGTCGTTGGTGCACACGCCGGAACTTAGGCCAAACTCGGTCGAGTTAGATATCGCCATGACCTCATCATCATTGTCCGGAACGCGCACAATTGGCACAATTGGACCAAAGGTCTCTTCCATAACAAGTTCGCTGTCATGCGGCACATGATCGACCACAATGGGCGGCAAAAGCGCACCTTGACGGCCAGGATGATAGAGGATCTTTGCGCCCAGTTTTTCGGCGTCCAGAACGCGGTTTTCGAAAACTTCCGCGGCCTGCGAGTGGATCACGCAGCCCAATTCGGTTTCTGGATCCTGCGGATCGCCGAATTTGATTTTTTTGGCCTTCTCCAGAACAAATGGCACAAAACGATCGGCGACGCTTTCCTGAACAAGAATCCTTTTCACAGCTGTACAGCGCTGCCCAGAGTTTCCGGTTGCCCCGGCCACGGCAATAGTAGCTGCCTTTTCCAGATCAGCGTCGCTCAGGTCATTGCAAATGATCAGAGGGTCGTTTCCTCCCAGTTCAAGCGCCTGACGTTTGTACCCTGCTTTGGCGGCGATAATTTTGCCCACCGGCACGCCGCCGGTGAAAGTGATTATGTCGATATCCTTGTTGGTGATCATCTCGTCACCGATATCTTCTGGTCGTCCTGTAACAATCTGGAACATCTCGGGTGGCAGTCCGGCCTCGTAGAGGATATCGGCCAGCGCTATCGCCGTAAGCGGTGTCAGTTCGGTCGGCTTACAAACCATGCAATTATTGGTGGCAATGGAAGGAGCAATTTTGTGGCTCACCATGTTCAGCGGATGATTGAATGGCGTGATCGCTGAAATCGCACGAACGGGTTCGCGTGTGGTGTAAATCTTGCGCTCTTTGCCATTGTGGGTCAGGTCGCAGGAAAAAATCTCACCATCGTCGTTCATCGCTTGGCCTGCCGCAAACTGATAAACATCCTGGGCGCGTTTGGTCTCGTAAATCGCGTGCTGGTGGCAAATCCCCAGCTCCAGCGTCAGCCATTTCGCAAGATAGTCACGCTTTTCGCCAATCAGCTCGCCAGCGCGTTGCAGGATCTGGCTGCGTTCGTAACGGCTGAGTTTTGGTTTATAATTGGCCGCAATCTCAAAGGCGCGCGCCGCGTGTTCAGCCTGACCAGCGGGCACGGTTCCGACCACCTCGTCAGTATAGGGATACAGCACCTCGATCACGTCATCGGTAAAGACGATTTCGCCACCGATACGCATGCCCTCGTTGCGGATATTGATCTTGTTCATGTCGAAGTCTTTCATATCACTGCGCTGCCGCCGTGGTTGCATAGAAGAAGGCGTCAAAATTGCGCAGAACCGGTTGGTTAGGCAAGTCGATCACACGGTTTACGATGAAGGGGACCTCTTGCTCTGTCAGTCCTCCGTGACTGCGCAGCGGTTCATTCAAAGCCGCCAGATCGTGGCGATGCTCGGATGTGCCGATTGTCATGTTTTCCGTCGAGATCATCACGATGTCGCCAATCCGGTCGCCGGGAAGCTCGAAACGACGGACTGCCTCGGCCTTGTCCATCACTTCCAGGATCTCGGGGCGTGCCGCCAATCGTGCGATGATATCAGCCTGATCCGCACCCTCGGGCAAATAGGCGGTACCAAAGCCGCCAAGCGCCCCGTGGTGCACCACATAAGGATCGGTGATCGGCAGGATCACGCGAGCAGCTGCTTCGCCCAGCCATTCATCCAGCAAATCTTGCACATAGATCACCTGCGGGTCGCCGTTCGCGTCGTGCTTGGGCTTCATGCCATGATCAGCCGTAACGACGATGACCGCCCCCATTGCGTCCAGCTCGGTCAGGTATTTATCGAACATTTCGTAGAATGATTTCGCCTCGGCATCATCGGGAGCGTACTTGTGCTGAACGTAGTCGGTTGTGGTCAGATACATCAGGTCAGGCTTCCACTCGCGCAGCAATTTGACGCCTGCAGCAAAGACAAATTCGCTAAGTTCGGCAGAGTAGACCTCGGGTTGCGCCATCCCAAGCCACGCGCTGGCGGCGTCCTGACCATGCTCAGCTTGAGTAGAGCTGTCGGATTTTTCGGCAGAAAAACAGCGTGCACGATCTTCGTCAAACTTCAAACCCGCCCCAAGAAGCGCACGCAACTTGTCCTTGGCGGTTACAATAGCAACGCGCGCGCCTTGGTCATAGAACTGACTAAACACAGTCGGTGCGCGCAGGAAGCGCACATCATTCATCATCACTTCTTCGCCGGTTTCAGTATCATAAAGAAAGTTGCCGCATATTCCGTGCACCGCAGGCGGCCGCCCGGTTGCAATGCTTAGATTGTTCGGGTTGGTGAAAGATGGGATCACCGAATGCGCCAGCCGATCCGTGCCGGTTTCGCGCATGCGTTTCAGTGTGGGCATCAAGCCGTCGGCAATGGATTTTTCAAGATACTCCGGTTCGCAGCCATCCAAACAGATAGCAATGGCACAGGTTTTTGGCGCGGGGTAAGTGCGGTCATTAACTGTGACCGGGCTTGTAATTGGCATTTCTAGGTGTCCTTTGGCGCTATGCAGCGAGTTTCTTGCGTTCTTCAAGTGCAGCAGGAGGCGGAGCAGCGCTGTCTACGCCCATCGCTTCCAAGGCCTGGCCAGCAGCTTTGACGACCTGACGCATGACATATTCATCCATTCGGCCAATGCAGCCAACGCGAAAACTATCTACGACAGTCAGTTTGCCGGGATAGATGATGAACCCGCGCTCTTTCATCAGGTCATAGAATTTCTGAAATTCAAAAGCAGGGCTCGCGGGGCAGAAAAAAGTAACGATGATCGGGCTAAGCCAGCGATCGGCAAGAAGTGTTTCAAAACCCAGTTCGCGCATACCGGCAACCATGACGTCACGATTGTTCTCATAACGCGCACCACGTCCGGACACACCGCCCTCGATCTCGTGGGTCTTGAGCGCTTCAAGAAAGGCCGCCACCACATGTGTCGGCGGAGTGAACCGCCACTGACCAGTTTTCTCTAAAGTGGCCCATTGCGCATGAACATCCAGCGACAGTGAATGACTGTTGCCCTTGGCCGCTTCGATCTCGTCCTTGCGCGCGATGACAAATCCAAAGCCTGGCACGCCTTCGATACACTTGTTGGCCGAAGACACCATCGCGACATACTTGGTCCGCTCGACCTCAAGCGGGATCGCACCAAAGGCCGACATGCTGTCAATCAGCACCTTGCGACCTGCCTTGTGGACCACATCGGCGATCTCATCAATCGGGTTCAAAATCCCTGACGACGTCTCGCAATGGATGATCAGCACATGGGTGATGGCCGGATCGTCATTCAGGATCGCCGCGACCTCGTCACCGCGTGGGGGTAAATAGTCCCCCTTGTTCAGCAAAGTATGCGCCCGCCCCAGATATTCCATGGTTTGCGCGGCCCGCAGCCCATAGGCGCCATTGGCCAACACCAGGACCTTGCCATCTTTGGGCACAAAAGACCCCAACATAGCCTCAACGCAATAGGAACCAGACCCTTGGATCGGAACGCAATCATATGCCTCCGAACCCGTCCCGATAAGCGCAAGCAATCGCTGGCGCATCTCTTGGGTCATCGCGCGAAAATCACTGTCCCAGCTGCCCCAATCACGCAGCATCGCCTGCTTGGTTTCAAACGACGTGGTCAGCGGACCCGGAGTAAGAAGATAGGGCTCGCCAAGTTTGGGCGCTGGCAGGGGTTCGTTTTCATCAATCATTGAACGCCTCGTGAAACCTCGATAGGCGCAAAGCTAGTAACTGATGTTCCATATGGAAAATTGTTTCTTCAAATGACATGAAAGGTTTTCCTTATACCGAATCTCTGACCTGCAGCGTTGGAATTCAGAAAGGCAAAAAATGCGCTATAGCCAAATCCGTGCTTTTCACCATGTCGCCCTTAGCGGTGGGTTTTCTCGCGCCGCAGATGCATTGAATCTGACGCAACCAGCCATTTCAGAACAGGTCCGCAGGCTTGAATCCGAGCATGATGTGCTTTTGTTCAACCGCGAACGCAAGCGCGTCACCCTGACGGAAGAAGGGCGCAATTTACTGGTTCGAACGAAACACTTCTTTGAGGCTGAACAGGAAATTCTGGAACTTCTCTCTCAAAGTCAGGCCGCCCCAAAGGGAACGCTCAGGATAATAGCTGACAGCGCCTACCATCTTACAGACGGAATGGACGTATTCCGGAAAATGCATCCCAAGGTTTTCATCACCGTCCAAAGCGGCAATACTGAAGAAATATTGACTGCGCTACGCAATTACGACGCCGAGATCGGCGTGGTTGGAAGCATGAATCCGGGACCAGATATGAAAGTTTGCGACCTCGGTGCCTCCCCCCTTGTCGCCTCGGCCGCCAAAGGGAAATTTCCGAAACTAAAGGCCGCCGCAACGCTTTCAGAACTGGCAACCTATCCCATCATCTTTCGCGAGAAGGGCTCTAAGACACGCGAGAAAATTGAGCAAGAGTTGCGAAAACAGAAAGTGAACCTGTCCCCAGTGATGGAAGTTGAGGGCCGAGAAGCAATGCAAGAGATAGTTGCATCTGGCGCTGGCATCGGTTTCGTGTCGAAAGATGAATTCGGCTATGACGGACGACTTACAAAGATCAACATAAAGAATTCAGAGATCTCCATGCACGAAACCCTCGTCTGCCTGAAGCAGCGCAGCGAAGTAAGATCAATCCGCTCCTTTATGGATATCTTCATGAAACTCTCAAAAAGCTGAAAGGGTTTACAGCGCGAAAGAGCCGGACCGCCCTGCCCTTGCGACACCGGCTCTCCTTTTCTTAGACCGTCTTCGCAATCCGAACATCCACACCAGAAAGCAAAGTCTCAAACTCGGCCCTTGGATTTCGATCGGTAAGAACAATATCGCCAGTCTTGAGGGCAGGCTGACGAACTGCGGGCCTGCGGTCTTGTGGCTCGAACTTGGAATGGTCCACAGCCATGATTGCCCGCGAAGCATTGTTGAACATTGCAGTTGCGATCTCGACCTCGCACTGCTCATGCACCAAGAACCCTTTCTTTGCATCAACCATGGATGCCGAAAGGACGGCGTAGTCCACCTGCATGCGCTCGATGACATCGAAAGCCGAGCGATCGAATGCCGCCCCGTCGTGGTCACGCAACTGGGTACCGGCCATGAACACCTTATTGCCAGGAATGATGGCCAGAGTACTGGCTGCAAAGGCCGAGTTCGTAACAACTGTAAGGTGTTTGCGCGTTCGAAGTGCCTGAGCGATGAAGCCAGACGTAGACCCGGTGTCGATTGCAACGCTGGCACCGTCCTCGATGATGTCGGCTGCAAGTTTTGCAATGGCAACCTTTGCCTCGCGGTTAAGGTTCATGCGCGTCAAGAATGGAGGATCAGAAGCAATGTGGTTGGACACCAATGCACCATGAACCTTGGCAAGCCTGCCACATTCGACAAGGGGGTGCGTCACCCGCCGGATGGTTTGACCAGACACGCCCAACATCTGCGAAAGCTCAATAACCGAAACCGTCCCTCGCATATCAACAGCGTGCAGAATCTGTGCTTCGTATTTCGACATGGCTGCTACCTAACCCTTTGTAACTGTCGATAAAACGGCTCCAAGCATAGTTTTTCACATTAATATCAACATAAATCAACATATTCGTTGCTCATATGTTGATTTAAGCTAGGGTGGTGCTCGCATTTGACCGAACGGACTGCATCATGGCTCAATACGCAGCTAAACATCTTATTGTCGGCGGCGGCATTATTGGATGCTCGATTGCCTATCATCTGGCCCGTATGGGCGAAAAGAACGTGGTGCTTCTTGAACGGGCCAATCTGACCGAGGGTGCAACGTGGCACGCAGCCGGTCTGGTCGGGCAACTGCGGTCCTCTCGCAATACCACCCGGATGCTCAAAAAATCTGTCGAGATGTATGACCGTCTCCAAAACGAAGAAGGCATTCAATTTGACTGGAAAAAAACTGGCTCTCTCCGCCTGGCCGCCACCAAAGAGCGGCTGCTTGAAGCCAAACGTCTGACAACAATGGCCCGAAGCTTTGATCTGGAGATGAAGATTATCAGCCCATCGGAAGCCAAAGACCTGTTCCCGCTGATTGAAGAAAAGGGACTTGAGGGCGCCGCATTCATTCCCTCGGACGGATATGTCGATCCCGCCTCGCTTTGTCAGGCGGTGGCCGGAGCTGCGCGCAAACATGGTGCTGATATTCGCCAGAATGTGGAAGTTCTGGATTTCAACGTCTCCGACGGGAAGATCACGTCACTTGACACCACCGAGGGCCAGTGGGACGCCGATACGATCATTTTGGCAACCGGAATGTGGAGCCGCGAACTTGCCGCCAAACTTGGTATTCGGGTTCCAGCCTGTGCGGTAGAACACCAATACATCATCACCGAATCCACCGGTACCGACATCGGCCACTATCCCACCCTGCGTGACCCCGAGCGTCTGGTTTACTATAAGCCCGACGTCGGTGGGCGACTGGTGGTTGGTGGTTACGAGGAAGGCACATTGCCGTTTGGCGATCAGGGCATTCCGGGCAGATTTACGCGCCAGCTTTTGCCCGAAAACCTCGATCGTTTCCTTCCGCTCGCCGAGCTTGCAGGCAAGGTCACACCGATCATCAACGAAGTCGGTATTCGCCAGATTATTAATGGCCCAATCCCCTATTCGGCCGATGGTGACTTTGTGATGGGCTGGCAGCCGGGATACAAAAACTTGATGCTCGCGACCGGTTTTCTTTACGGTATCGCCGCTGGTGGCGGTGCAGGCGAAATGATCGCGGAATGGGTTGTGGATGGTCAGCCATCGCTTGACTTGTGGCCGCTTGATGTACGCCGGTTTGGCCCCCACCATGGCACACGTGCCTTTATGTATCCGCGCGCGGTTGAACATTATGCTCACCACTACAAAATGCGCTATCCCGGTCAGGAACACGAAACAGCACGGCAACTACGCCTGTCGCCACTCTATGAAAAGCTAAAGGATCAAGGCGCGGTCTATGGCTCCAAGAATGGCTGGGAACGTCCCTTGTGGTTTGCACCTGACGGCGTCGCCCCTGTCGATCAATTGGATTTTCTCAACCCCGGTTGGAAAACCTATGCTGCACAGGAACACAAAGCAGTGCGCGAACGCGTTGCCCTGATCGACCAATCCAGCTTTTCGAAATTTGAGCTTATCGGCCAGGGCGTGCTTGAATTTCTGCAACCCTTGTGTGTGTCAAACATGGATCAGCCCGTTGGATCCGTTATCTATTCCCAGATGTGCAATGAACATGGTGGCATCGAAGCTGACGTCACCTTTACCAGGCTGGCGACCAACCGCTATTATATGGTCACCGGCTCTGGCTTTGGCGTTCACGACAGCGATTGGCTAAAGCGACATCTGCCCGACAATGGATCCGTTCACCTTATCGATGTGACCAGCGGCATCGCTGTGCTGAATATCGTTGGTCCGAAATCACGCGAGGTTCTGGCAGCAGCATCCGAAAGCGATGTCTCTAATGACGCAATCCCGTTTTCCAAGGCGCGCGACATCATTATTGGTGCTGCCACAGTGCGTGCTGCGCGCATTGGGTATGTCGGCGAGCTTGGTTTTGAATTGCATATTCCAACAGAATTTGCCGCGCATGTTTATGATACGCTGTGGGAGGCCGGTCAGCCCTTCAATATCACCAACGTCGGCTATCGCGCTATTGAAAGCCTGCGCATGGAAAAGGGCTATGTCTATTGGTCCGCAGATGTGACGCCGGATTACACGCCAATAGAAGCCGGGCTTGGCTTCAGGGTGCACCTGAAATCAAAAGGCGACTTCATTGGCAGGGACGTTCTTGAGGCGCAAAAAGCGGGCGACCTTAAGCGCAAACTCTGCACCTTTGTTACCCCTGATCATCTGCCCCTGACAGGGGGCGAGGCGATCTTGCTGGGCGACACACTTGTATCGCTGACAACTTCGGTGGGCTTTGGTGTCACTGTCGGACAAACCATTGCTCGCGGCTATCTCGACAGGGAATACTGGTCCGTTGATGACTTCACGATTGAGCTATTCGGTGATCGACACGCAATTCAACAGGTCAAAGGGCCGCTTTATGACCCGCAGAACACCGCGCTGAAAGGATAAACAAACCCATGACGGAACAGGAAGAAAATGTCCTGACGGCTCTGCGCGAGGCTGAACCGTTCAAGGACGTCCGTTCAGTAACCGAAATAACGCGACTGGGTGGTTTGACCAACTTTGTTTACCGCGTCGAGTTTGGCAACACATCCCTCATTGTGCGTATCCCCGGCGACGGGACCGAGGATTATATCGACCGCGCTGTCGAGGCGCATAATGCGCGCGCCGCCGAACGCGCAGGGGTTTCACCCGAAGTGCTTTTTGCCAATCCAAAGTCCGGATTGATGATCACCCGCACGGTTCCAAACATAGAAACGATGACGCCCGCGCTGTTTGCCACCCGAAGGGGATCACCTGCGCGCGCAGGCAAAGCATTGAGCAAGCTTCATAACTCTGGCGAAGTATTTGAATTTCGCTTCGAACTGTTTGCGATGATCGACGACTATCTTAAAATTCTGTCAAGCAAGGATGGCGATCTGCCCGAAGGTTACCACGAAGTTGTCGGTGCTGCCGAGCCAGTCAAAGACGTTCTGGTCGCCGCAGATCTGCCGCTGGCCCCCTGCCATTGCGATCCTCTTTGCGAGAACTTTCTGGACGATGGCACCATCATGTGGATCGTGGATTGGGAGTATTCAGGGATGAACGATCCGCTTTGGGATGTAGGTGATTTATCAGTTGAAGCAGGTTTGACGGCGGCTCAGGACAAGGAACTGTTAGAGGCCTATCTTGGGCGCGCACCCACAGCCGCCGAGACTGGGCGCATGGTGATTTACAAAGCGATGTGCGATCTGCTGTGGACGCTTTGGGGCTTGATCCAACATGCAGACAACAATCCGGCCGAAGATTTCTGGGCCTATTCGACCGGGCGTTTCAGCCGGTGCAAAGCCTTGATGCAGGACCCCGCGTTTCAAAGCCATGTTGAAGCTGTAAGAAACGGCTGACGCGCTAACCGTTCACCAGTTTCAGCAGGTCAGCGTGCAACTCCGGTGTCGCGGCCGTGAGTGTTCGGCCGTCGGACACCATAGACAATGGCTGACCCTGCCAATCCGTCATGACGCCACCTGCGGCCTCGACAACTGCGCAAACCGGCAAATGGTCATAAGGCTGTAAACCGTAATCGACCACAGCGTCCGCGAATCCGCTTGCAACCAAAGCATGGGGATAACAATCCGAACTCATGCGGCGAAGCTCGCCTGCCTTGACCAATTGAGAGAACACCTTCGGTTCGTCAACGGCCAGTTTGTCACCCTCGTTCAAAAACAGACGAGCCGAGGCAAGTTGCGTACATTTGCTGACCGATATCGGCTCTCCGTTGCAAGTCGCGCCAAGTCCAACTGCGCCTGCATAGACCTCGCCAAGGGCCGGCATCCGAATGACGCCCAAGCGTGGTTTGCCGGATTTGAGGTATCCAAGCAGCATACCAAAGATGGGCAGTCCGGTAATGAATGACCGGGTCCCGTCAATCGGGTCGATAATCCAAATGGTGTCACTGTCGCCTGATCGCCCGAATTCTTCGCCAAATATCTCCTCGTCCGGAAAGCTTTGTGCCAAGCCTTCCCGAATGGCCTGTTCTGTTTCGCGGTCGGCAACGGTTACCGGGCTTTGGTCAGACTTGGTTTCAATGGCAAGTGAGTTACGAAAATGGGAAACGGCCACATGGCCGGCAGTCTCTGTGATTTCAAGCGCTATCTGCAGCCGTTTCTTCAAGTCTGACATGGCGTCCCCTTTACGCTTTGGCTCAATTATCTTGCAGCTCATCTCTCAGTTCATAACAAATATCTACATTTATCACAGCATTTTGTTGATTTATGTTGATATTGAATTCAAATCCTATTGTATGGTTGCACGATTACCGGCGATCAGTGGGCGTACGCCCCCAATAAAAATCTTGGACGCCAAATCCTAACAGGGAGCAAAAAATGAAGTATTTTTCCGTTGCTGCGGCCGCGATTATGGCGGTCTCGCCCGCGCTGGCACAAGAATCCAACGATCCGATCAAACTCACTTTGCACGATTGGTCCGGCCAACTGATCACCACAACACTTATGGGCGAAGTGCTCAAAGAAGCGGGTTACAACATCGAATACGTGCAAGCCGACTACATCGCGCAATTTGCAGGCCTCAAAACGGGCGATCTGCATGTTGCGATGGAGCTATGGGAAACGACCGCGCGCGAAGCGATGGACGAAGCATTTGCCACCGGCAAGGTCGTAAGCCTTGGCGAAACTGGGATGCAGGCAATCGAGGAATGGTGGTATCCCGCCTATATGGAGGAAAGATGCCCGGGACTACCGAACTGGGAAGCGCTGAATGACTGTGCAGATGTATTCGCAACGCCTGAAACCGCGCCATTGGGCCGGTATCTTGGCGGCCCGGTAACCTGGGGCGGCTTTGACGACGAACGCGTGGAAGCTTTGGGTCTGGACTTTGAAGTTGTTCACGCAGGCACTGACGCTGCATTGTTTGCTGAACTTGAAGCGGCCTATCAACGCGAAGATCCAATCTTACTATGGGTCTACTCTCCGCACTGGGCTCCGGCAAAGTTTGAAGGCAGCTATGTTCAGTTTCCGCCGTATTCGGCAGAATGTTACAGCGACCCTTCCGTCGGAATTAATCCTGACGCTGCCTATGACTGTGGCAAACCATCAGGGCCAATCTGGAAAGCATCTTGGGTTGGGCTGGCCGACAAGTGGCCAAACGCGGCTACGGCAATTGAAAACTTCAAGATCAGTAATGAAGACATGGGCGCAATGGTCGCCGATGTGGATCTGAATGGAAAAACCGTAGACGAAACGGTAGCTGCATGGATGGCCGCAAACAAAGACACTTGGTCATCATGGATCGTCAATTAATTCGTTAGACCCATGGGGCGCGCGGGCATCGTTCGCGCGCTTTTCCCCTTCAATTCGTTCGATAATATTCGTTCCGGCACGCGCGGAACGAGGGATGAGTCTCAATTGAGGACAGAATGAACAAATCTGTGATTCTAGAGTGCCGGGACGTCTGGAAACTCTATGGAGCTCATTCCGAGACATATCTCACAAAAAACCCCACACCGCAAAAAGGTGACCTTACCAAAGCTGGGTTGATCGGCGCAGTACGCAGTGCGAACGTCCAGATATTTCAGGGCGAGATCTTTGTGATCATGGGCTTGTCAGGCTCTGGAAAGTCGACGCTGGTTCGGTGTCTGTCACGTCTGGTTGAACCAACGGCAGGAGAAATTCACTTTGAAGGTGAAAATCTTCTGACCAAATCAGAATCCGAACTGATCGAGATCCGGCGCAAGAAAATGGGGATGGTCTTTCAGCAATTTGCTCTGCTACCACATCTCACCGTTCTCGAAAACGCGGCCTTTCCATTGGACGTTCAAGGCGTTGGAAAGGCGGAACGCCTTGCGCGCGCCCGCGAAGTGGTTGAACTGGTCGGACTTAAGGGGCGCGAGGATAACTATCCCCGCGAACTCTCGGGCGGACAACAACAGCGCGTTGGCATTGCGCGGTCATTGGCGGTTGAGCCTGCCATTTGGTTTCTTGATGAGCCCTTCTCTGCGCTTGATCCGCTCATTCGCAGAGAAATGCAGGATGAATTTCTGCGACTTCAGAATATGTTGCATAAGACGATTGTCTTTATCACGCATGACTTTGACGAAGCGATCCGCGTCGCTGACCGAATAGCGGTTATGAAAGACGGCGCGATCCAACAAATCGCAAAGCCCGAGCAATTGGTGCTAAATCCGGCAACCGATTACGTTGCCGAGTTCACCCGCCATGTCAGCCGCGCAAAGGTGATCACCGCGGCCTCAATAATGGATACCGTCACCGGCGACAGCTTTGCAGGCACGGTCGCCCATGATGCCACAATCGAAAGCATTGGCGATTTGGTTGAGGCTTCAATCCTTCCACACCAAGTCTTGGAGGACGGGAAAGTTATTGGTCAGATCACCCGCACCTCGGTGATAGACGTGCTGCTCGGGCGCCGATAGATGGGACGCTTCGCAAAATCAGGTCTGGCGTTCTGGCTTGGATTGTTTGCGATTACATGGATTATTTCGACATGGTCATTCCAAATGTACAAGGCGCTGGACGCGCGGTGGATCAATCGGTTTCCCCAGAAATGGGAACTGCCACTGGACGGGCTCATTAGCGATTTTCTTGACTGGCTGGTTGAAACTGCGGGCTTTTATTTCTTTTCATTCCAAGACGTCACCCGTGCCATCGCAGCGGTGATCGAGGCACCCTACCAAATCTTGCGAAACCTTCTCATTGAAGGGTTTTCAAGCGGATATGGCGACACAGCCGTGCAACACTCGCCATCTCTGGGCTGGGTCGCGGTTGTTGTTTGCGTCGCCGCTATTGGACATTACGCACGCGATTGGAAACTTGCTGCATTGGTTGGGGGGTGCTTCCTCTATCTTGCCATCTTTGGTCAATGGCACAGCGCTATGATCACCCTTGCCTCGGTGCTGATCGCAGTGCCCATCGGGGCCATTGGCGGGCTGTTCTTGGGTATCGCGGCCTATCGGCTGGCTTGGTTCAACCGACTATTGCAGCCCATCCTCGATCTGATGCAGACGGTGCCGGTTTTTGCGTACCTTGTGCCTATCCTGATCCTGTTCGGCTTTGGCCCGGTGGCAGCGCTTGTGGCGACGGTGATTTACGCCATGCCACCAATGGTGCGTATCACGATCTTGTCCCTGCAAACGGTCCCTGAGAATTTGGTGGAAGCCGGGACCATGGCAGGATGCACCCGCCGTCAGATCCTTTGGAAAGTGCTGGTGCCCTCTGCGATGCCATCTTTGATGGTAGGGGTTAACCAGGTCATCATGCTTTCACTGAATATGGTGATTATTGCCTCGATGATTGGCGCCGGAGGCCTTGGCTTTGATGTTCTTGCATCTCTGAGACGGCTTGATATTGGCGCCGGGATCGAGGCCGGGCTTGCCATTGTGGTGATGGCCATTGCACTTGACCGCACCAGTCAGGCGTTTGCCGAACGCGGACAACGTACGCGGGGCTCTGGCAATGTCATTCAGCGGCATCCTTGGATCAGCACAGTCTTTCTTGTGATCGCCGCCAATCTGATCTTGGGGATGTTTTTCCCGCACTTCAAAGTTACCCCGAGAGCCTGACGATTACGACAGGTCCATTCTGGTCGGATGCCATGAAATGGATAAACATCAATTTCTTTGACACTTTCGAAGCCATCAAAGTGGTGGTCCTTCAGGCGCTGCTGCTTCCAGTCAAGAAATTCTTTACGGGCATCCCCTGGCCTTGGGGCATTATTGCGACCGGGCTGATTGCATGGCGCGTGGGCGGTTGGAAACTTGGCATCATGGCCGCCTTGATGATGGGATTCATAGCCGCCAACGGGCTGTGGCCGAAGGCCATGGTGACCATATACCTGTGCGGAGTCTCGGTGTTGATTGCGACAATTATCGGCATTCCCCTGGGCATTTGGGCTGCCGAGCGACCTGCTGCGGGCCGGGTCATTCTTGGTGTGATGGACACGCTGCAAACCTTGCCAAGTTTTGTGTATCTGATCCCGGTCGTGATGCTGTTTCGTGTGGGTGACTTCAGCGCAATGATAGCTGTTGTCCTTTATGCACTTGCACCTGCCGTCCGCTATGCCGCGCACGGGCTTCGCGACGTGCCCGAGGAAATGATCGAGGCAGGAGTGATGTCTGGCTGTACGAAGCGTCAATTGCTGTGGCGTATCAAGCTGCCACTCGCCGCGCCCCAACTCCTTTTGGGCCTGAACCAGACAGTCATGCTGGCACTTTCTATGTTGGTCATAACGGCTCTCGTCGGGACCCGTGATCTGGGTCAGGAAGTTTATATTGCTCTGACAAAGGCAAATGCAGGCCAAGGCATTGTTGCGGGCCTGTCTGTCGCCTTTATCGCAATCATCACTGACAGAATTGTAAACGCTTTGGCGGAAGGCCAACGCAAAAGGTTAGGCCTATGATAGAAGACGCGATACATCGGACCGCAAACCTGCCCTGCTTCACGGATCCGCAGGATATTGCGCCACTGGGCGGTGGCATCACCAACGTTAACCTGACCGTCCGTGACGGTAAGCGAAAGTTCGTCGTCCGGCTGGGGGCCGACATCGACGAACACGGTGTGATGCGTTGGAACGAACTGGCGCTTTCGCAAGCTGCGGCACTGGCCGGGTTTTCACCAAATGTCGTCTATCACGAACCAGGTGTTCTCGTGCTGGATTTCCTGACCGCTAGAACTTTTGAAGAAGCCGACGTGCGCGACACGGCAAACCTGTCGCGTATCATCGACCTGATTACGCGCGTCCACCGAAACCTGGGTGCGCAGTTGACCAAGCCAGTGCTGGCGTTCTGGCCCTTTCAGGTCAACCGCACCTATATCACGCGACTTAATGCGGACGGCTCCAGTCACAAAGCGCTTTTGCCCGAATTGCAGGCGCAGTCGGACCGGCTCGCCGTGGCAGTCGGGCAAGTTGATCTGGTTCTTGGCCACAATGACCTTTTGGCCGCCAATATTCTTGACGATGGCGACCGGCTGTGGCTGATCGATTGGGAGTATGGCGGCTATAACTCACCGCTTTTTGATCTTGCTGGGCTCGCGTCAAACAATGGTCTGTCCGAAGTGCAGGAACGCGCCATGCTGGAGCAATATTTCAGTGCAGAGCCGGACCAGCAGTGGCGCCCCTATAAGGCGATGAAATGCGCTTCTTTAATTCGCGAGACACTGTGGTCGATGACGTCGGAAATCCACTCTGAACTCGATTTCGACTTCTCTGCATACACAGCCAAAAATCTGAGCAGACTGAACGCAGCGCTGTCTGACTTCGCAAACACGTAAGGCCAATCATGACACTTCCTTCCACTTCAAAGACGATCATTGTCGGCGGCGGCATTATCGGGTGTTCGACAGCCTATCACCTCGCTCAGCTGGGCGAAGAAGTGCTGTTGCTCGAAAAAGCGCAACTAACGTCCGGGTCTACCTGGCATGCGGCAGGATTGGTCGGCCAGTTGCGCTCGAACGCCAATATTACTCAACTCTTGGGCTATTCAATCGAACTTTATAACAAGCTTGAAGCCGAAACAGGGCTTTCAACCGGTTGGAAGATGAACGGCGGATTGCGTCTGGCCTGCAATGACGCACGCTGGACAGAGGTAAAACGCCAGGCCACGACTGCTCACAGCTTTGGCCTTGATATGCAGCTTTTGTCGCCACAAGAGGCGCAAGACCTTTGGCCCCTGATGGACATCAGCGACGTGGTTGGCGCGGCGTTCTTGCCAACCGACGGTCAGGCAAATCCAGCGGACATAACTCAGGCCCTGGCCAAGGGCGCACGGGCCAAAGGTGCAAAGCTTCTTGAAAACCATGCCGTGACAGAAATCTTGACAGAAAAGGGCAAAGTCGTCGGTGTGCGCACACCAAGTGGCGACATTGCCTGCGAGAAACTGGTTCTGTGTTGCGGGCAATGGACACGAGCTTTGGCCAAGAAAATCGGTTTGGCTGTGCCGCTTGTTTCGGTCGAACATCAGTACATGGTCACAGAAGCGTTTGGCGTGCCCTCTGATCTGCCAACATTGCGCGACCCGGATCGCCTGACCTATTACAAAGAGGAAGTTGGCGGTCTTGTGATGGGCGGCTACGAACCCAACGGCATTCCGTGGGCCGAAAAGGGCATTCCCGACCCGTTCGAATTCCAACTTCTTGAATCAAACTTCGATCACTTCGAACAATTGGTCGAACTTGCTTTGCCCCGCGTTCCAGCCTTGCAAACCGCTGGGATCAAACAGCTTATAAACGGGCCGGAAAGCTTCACCCCGGATGGTAACTTTATTCTTGGCGAGGCGCCTGAGATGGCCAATGTCTTTATTGGCGCGGGCTTCAACGCCTTTGGCATTGCCGCCGGCGGCGGCGCAGGCATGGCTTTGGCCGAATGGGTCGCCAATGGCGCGCCGCCTTACGATCTCTGGCCGGTCGATATTCGCCGGTTCGGCAGGCCGCACAGGGATGAGGATTGGGTGCGCACCCGAACATTAGAGGCCTATGGCAAACACTATACAATGGCTTGGCCATCAGAAGAGCATGACAGCGGTCGCCCTTGTCGCCGCTCACCGCTCTATGACACTCTTCGTCAATGCGGAGCCGTCTTTGGCGAAAAGCTGGGGTGGGAGCGCCCGAACTGGTTCGCTGAAGATGAAGAAGAGGCGCGCGATATTTACACCTTTGATCGCCCGAATTGGCACGAAGCTGTGGGGCGCGAGCACAAAGCCGCCCGCGAAGCGGCCGTACTTTTCGATCAGACATCATTCGCCAAATTCATTCTAAAGGGCCCCGATTCCGAGGCCGCTTTGAACTGGATCGCATCAAACCGCGTCGATAAACCGGTTGGCTCTATCATCTACACCCAAATGCTGAATGATAACGCTGGAATTGAATGTGATCTGACCTGCGTGCGCCTCCAAGAAGATGAATACTACATCATCACAGGAACAGGCTATGCCACGCATGATTTCGACTGGATCGCGCGCAATATCCCCGCTGGCATGAATGCTCAATTGGTTGACGTCACCTCTTCTAACTCAGTTCTCTCGCTCTTTGGCCCCAAATCGCGAGATATCCTTGAGACCTGCACGCGCGATGATGTCAGCAACGCCGGGTTCCCCTTCGGGCAGTCACGCACAATTGGCATCGCAGGATGCCCCGTGCTGGCCATGCGGATCACCTACGTGGGCGAGTTGGGCTGGGAACTTCACCTGCCTGTAGAGTATGCACTGACGGTTTATGAGGCATTGCACATAGCAGGCTTACCCCACGGTCTGCGCAATGCAGGTTACCGCGCAATCGAAACACTGCGACTGGAAAAGGGCTATCGGGCATGGAGCTCTGACATTGGTCCTGACCACACACCCGACGAAGCAGGCCTTGGCTGGGCCGTGAAAATGAAGACGAATATCGCTTTCAAAGGTCGAGAAGCGGTGCAAGCTCAACGGGAAAACGGCTTAAAGAAAATCATGGCGACATTTACCTGCGACGGTGACGTCATTCTTTCAGGCCGGGAAACCATTTACCGCAACGGAGTGCGATGTGGCTGGCTCTCATCTGCCGGATTCGGTCACACAATAGGGCGAAGCATCGGCATGGGGTATGTGCGCAGCAACGATACGATCGACAAAGCCTATGTTCTTGCCGGCGACTATGAACTGGAAGTTGCCAATGAACGGACGAAAGCTGCTATTACGCTTGCTCCGCTCTTTGATCCGAAGATGGAAAAGGTAAGATCGTAGAAATGCCATCGGGCTATTCTGGAAAGCCGCTGTACAGCAAGCTGGATCTCAAGCCCGGCATGCGATGCCTGCCGATCAATGCGCCAGAACACTATATGGAGTTGTTGGAGGGCGTAGGCGATATCGAGTTTCTAAGCGGAACCGAGACAGTAGACCTCGTCCATCTCTTTTGCGCAGATCGACATAAATTGGAAAAAAAACAAACTTTTTAGCGCTTTCTTATGTTGCCACCGGTGGGATGCTGTGGATTTCATGGCTCAAGACGTCCTCGCCGCTTTTTAAAGACCTCACCGAGGATGTTATCCGCGAGATCGTCTTGCCGACAGGCTGGATCGACGTGAAAGTGTGTGCCGTGGATCAGGTTTGGTCGGGCCTGAAGTTCTTGCGCCGTCAGCGCTGAAGAGCGCTGTCAGACGAATTCGAACTGGGCTTTATAAGGACAGTCGGACTGCGCCAATCGGTAAGAGCGGCGGCTCGGTTGGCGGTGCTGTCAGACAAATGCGAAACAGTCTCTGCTAGGGCAGTAGAGCTGACCCTTATGTCGCGCCGAGACTGCGCCATTCCGCGAGAGCGGCGGCGCGTTTCAGCTTGAAGATGTCTCGACTTGAAAGTGACCGCTCTTAGTTGAAATGATTGTAGACGGAAGCGTGGACTGAGGCGAATTTCTGCAAACAACACATCCGCCTGAACCGCAGCATGGCACGTTCTCGTCGTCGGAGCGGGAGGTGTGAGTTTTCCGCTCGGTTGTTTTTCCTACGGCCTGTGCTTTGCTTTTGCGGAGCATTCAAATCGCGCAGTGCGGCACCATACGATTTGAGTTTGTCGGTCACTATCTCGTCCGCTGAACCATGTTTTCGCATCAATTTCCTGAGGAATATCAATGCAGCCCTGCGATCGCGCCGTTTCGTGACGTAACTCTCGAGCACTTCGCCTTCGTGATCGACGACCCGCCACAAGTAGTGCCTCACGCCGTTGATCTTCACGAAAACCTCGTCCAAATGCCACTTCCATTTGCTCGACTTCATGCTCTGAATTCGACGCTTCCTAATCTCATTTGCGAACATTGGGCCGAAGCAGTTCCACCAAAACCGAACCGTCTCGTGGCTTATTTCAACACCGCGCTCGTGCAACAGGTCCTCAACGTTACGAAGCGAAAGTGGGAACCGTATGTAAAGCATCACGGCCAAGCGGATGATCTCTGGACTCGTCTTGAAATAGCGAAACGGAGTGGATTTGGTCATCCAATGAAGTTAAGTCGGACCCTACCACGTATCAAGCAGGTTTCCTCTGACAGTACCGCCGAGGGAGTATAATGCACCACTTGGGATCGTATTTAGGCTAAGGAAACAGGGTTAGCCGCCAAACCACTTTTCGAGGTTCTCGTGAATAACCTGCTCGCGGGTGAGTTCAGCAAAGCGTTGCTGCATTGGCCCGGCACGCTCAATGGAAGCTGCATCGCCCGTTGCCGAAATTTCCTCGATTGAACTCCGCTGCAGGCCTTGGAACGTGGTGAACGCGTTCGAGGTAAGCGCCCCAAACGCAGCCTCGCGGCCTTCGCCAAGATCGCTTTCCATCGAAGAAGCCTCGCCACCAATATCGCCAGCAAGTCCAGCCTGCAGGTCTGAAGCGCTTGGCCCGTCCCCGGCAGCGATCCCGACGAACGCATTGGACACACGGGTCATGACCGCATTGCGCACGGTTGACGTGTGCTGCGATTGGAAATCGGTGTCCATCTGACCCAACGTTGTGTCGACGTTGCCAACTGGCTGACTGCCCGCGAGTTGGTTGACGGTGTTAAGAACGTTGATCGCAATTCCGTTGTCGTGCGGCCCTTGCCCGGTGTTCATCCCCGTCGACAGTGTGACGCCATTGATCGCGGCGCGAAGCGTTGGTAACACCGCATCCGTCTCTGCTTGGCGGTCGGGCGTCTCGGCCAACGCGGCCCTTTGCTCAGCACCAAGACCAGCCTTCGCCGCCTGCACGATCTGGCTTGCAAGCGTATCCACCATGCCTCCCATAACGGTCCCAAGCGTCAGATTGGCTTGGCGGTCACGAAAACTGCGGACAATGCTTTCTTCCAGCAGGTGGTGTCGCTGCATATGCAAACCGTGTTCCGGCAATTCTTTGTAAGGAGCCATCTTAAGCTCATTTTCGGCCAGAGTGTTGTCATAGGGAATATTGATGCCTTCCTGCGCACCCTCTGTCGAAGGAGCATCCCCACCACCGCCGCCATAGATATTTTGCGTTAGCTGCTGCAAAACAGGGAGCGCCCGACCGTCAATATGCGCATTGAAATCGTCATCCATCGTTTGTGGTGGCAGATTTCCGTACTTCGATTTGATCTCATCGATGTGGCTTTGCATGTCTTCGATAATTGCGGCAGGCCCGAACTCAGTCGTGAGCGTGCTTGTCGCCTGCTCTCGCGCCTCGTCCGTCAATTGCGTTTCAAACTCCGATGGGATCCACCGGTCGGACAGCTGTCTGAACCGGCTATCCCACGCCGAAAGTTTGGCCGAATTCGCACCCACCTGAGAATTGATCGCAGTGCGGATGATCAGGACCGGCAGATTTGGATTGGACGGTTTCGCACCCGAGTCCGGGTTTGGCACATTGCCGTTCAACTGTGGGAACATCCGTGCCATCGATGGCGCCCCCGACCGGGTCAGCCCGGGCTTGGCCATTCTTGAAACCCGTGCAAGCAACGCGAACTCCGGAATGTGGTCGCGTGCAAGGTTCGCAAAAACATCAGCGTCGTTCGTTGCCTTGGTCTTCGCTTCTTCCCAGACTGCGGTCATTGCCTGCCATGACCCCGCCGCCCCTTCGACCGCCAACGTTGTTCGAATTCGGCGCCGCATCGGGAATTCCGTCCGATCCAATGCGCCCTCGCCATCGGGCGGGTCGGCATCAAGCTCTGCATTATCCTCATCCACGGTGGCCGCGTTGTTGGGCCTGACCGATGCCTGCTCCAGAAGCGGCGTTAGCGCTTCGATCTTTTGACGCAGACGTTCGCGAGCCGCCGGTGTGGATCGATTGGTCTCAGGCAAAGCTTCCAACCTGTCTTCCTCTGCCTCGACCTGATCCTGTGCGGGATCAAGGTTTTGTATCGCAGCCGCACCTGCGCCGTCGGACGCATCCGCGGACTTATCAAATTCTTCTTTTGACACATCCGCCGCGTTCTCTGGCACCTCGTTTTCTTCGCTGGCCATCATCACCCGTACATTGCCGCCTGTATCGTCGGCCCACATCTCGTGTTGCTCGCCGTCCATCGAGAACGAAACGCGGTCTGCCGGCGTATCGCGCCTGAACCGGCTCACAAGCCGTGCGATCAGCTTTTTGACTTTCTTGATCAACCAGTTCAGCACCCGATCAAATGCCGCATGCACACGGGCCCGGACATTCGTGATGATCCTGCGGATCGTGCCACCGATGTCGGGCAGGCCGAGAAGCCGGACCATGAAAGAAATGATAATCGGGATCGTCTTCGCCATTGCATCTTCGACGGCGGCGGCTGCATCGGCCAGTTGACCGCGGGCGATCTTACCGATGCTGTCAAAGACAGACGTCGCGAAATCAAGAATTTGCTGAAAACGCTCTACGAAGAACACGATCAGGTTGTAGATCGTCAGGAGAATGTCGATCAACGCCCCGGCTGGGTTGGAACGGCAACAAGCTTTCGTATGCCTGCCTGGACAATAGCTCGCACCACCCAGTCGCGCACACCGTTGATTACCGTTGTCTGCAAGTTCTCGATGTATTCCATGAGTTTGCGCCATATGCCCGCAAGCCCCTCGGTTCGCAGGATATTGACGACTTCGATGATCCGCTCGACCACCGAGACCTTTACTTCGCCATTGGGGTTCAGCGCCCGAACGATCCTTGGACGAAGCTGCGGATAGGTCAGCCCCAGGACCTGCAGGATAACGAGACGATGCCTTTCAGGTCGAGCTGTTGAGGAAGCTGGATACCCATGGACGTCAGCGGACCAAGGACCCAGGCCAGAAGCCCGGCCTTTATGTGTTCCCATATTCGGGTACCAAAACCCTGAATGCCCCTTGCGACGGCTCGGATCAGGTTCATTGCAAACTGAAGCGGGTTTTCGACAATGAGGTTTATCGTGTCGCCGATCCGCTTGATCTTCTCCCAGACCTCGCGGCCGATCGGCCCAAAACCGATAACAAAGGCTTCGGCAACCAGTTCCGCAACAACCTTCAGAACAAGCACGCCGTAAGACACCACATCGCGGAAGAATGGTCCGAAGATGTCAACGAAACTGTCGATCGGCGAAAGCCAGTCAAAGTCGTCGCGCGCGCGCGCAAAGGTGCGCCGAACGCGGTCCCAGGTAATATCGTAAGTCGTCAGCCCTTCACGGATCGCCGAAAAACCACGCTCGAGAGAGCCGGATTGCTTCATCTGTTCAAAGGTCTCTTCGGCACCGATGAACTTCATGAACGCACCGACGAAATCGGTGGCGCTTGGGTTGATCGTTTCGCCGGTAAAAAGCCTCCGCCCGATCAGGACCTTAAGAACACCATAGCTGTCGAGACGGTCGGCAAGCCGCTCTGCACCACGCGCCAACAGCCCCGGGCCATCACCAAACAGACGTTGCACCTTGCCGGTGCAAGTGATGTTGGGCGCCTGTGGGTCGGGAGGAGCCCGCGCGCGACGGGTTCGAGTTTCAGGACGCTCATTGGCGCGGCTTCTTTTTTGGGATCGCTGGCGCCCGCATCGGGGTGCTGCACCTTGTTGGATCGTATGCACGACTTCGTGTGTGACGAGGCGGGCATCTGAAAGCTCTGCAGGAGACCGCAGCCAAATGTTCCCGCGGTGAGCAAAAGCTTTTGCGCCGATTGCGGCGCACAGTTTCGCAGGTTCAGAACCAGTGTGAATGCGCACGCTCGAAAGGTCGACGCCAAGGCGATCCTCGATCCGTCCACGCAGCCCGTCCGGCACAACGCTTCCACCGCGCACAGATCGGATCCGCTCTGCCAGCGGCGTTGCGACCGCGAACCGATTGGCTTGCGCCACGCCGTCCAACAGCTTCGGTTGAAGCCCCTCGCCTTGGGACAAGACACTGTAATCGCTATCGGTCAACTCATCGAGCTGACTTTCTTCGTTCGCTGCAACCGACACTTCCGACATGTTGCCAGGCACGGCAGGCGCGGACGACAAGCTGTCGAGGTGCGGCTGTCCGCCCTGCGCTGAGGTGCGACGGATCGGAGCATCTGTGTCATATGTGTTGTTGATAACCAGGGCCAGCGACGGGGGTGCGCGCGCTTTGGCGTGACTTCGGGCCGGGTCCTCTTTTTCGTCTTTGGTCTTCTCGCCGTCTTTCTTTCCTGCGGCCTCTGGCTCGGCAGGTGCGTCTTTCAAAACAGCGTCGGCAACTTTGTCGGCTTCGGCTTCTGCCTTGTCCGACTTCGCACCAACCTCTAAAGCGCCCGCCTCCGCGCCGGGGCGAAGCATCGCGCCAATCTCGGCCTTATCCTTCGCAACCTCCGGCGCGCCACCAGACATCGCGGGCTTCTGCGCCGCTGAGGCGAGCGCGGCTTTCTTCTTCTCCTTCTCAGGAGCTGGGCTGGCCATGATCTATCTCCCTTGGGTTACTGTTTATCATATGCAGGATTGGGCGGGTGGTTGTCTGCCACAGTGAAACGAATGCGCGGATCGTTGGGCGGTGTGTTTTGCTCGTTGAAATCGACCGCCCAGTTGGTTTGCTCCTGATCGCCGAACGCCGGGAAGACGCTGTTTTCACGGCAGATCCAGAAATTTTGGCGAAGTCGAACGATTTCTTTTGGAAATGGCCTCGTCGGCTGACAATCAATATAGACCGCATGGCGGAACGAGAACGCCGAATTACCTATCATGCGTAGCTTCGGGCCTGTGGTCCCAGAAATGCGTATCATTGTGTAGGACGGCAACTCCGGCGACATGCCCTTGTTTCCAAGAATAGAATACGCCTCGTCAGAGATGTCGCTTGATTTCACCTGACTGAAATCATTGTTCTCAACAGTGATGTCCTGGTATCCACGAAGTGAAATCGGATGCTGGCCAATACTACTAAGCTGCGGCAGCTCTTCTGAGTTGAGAATGATCCGATTTGTTCTGAAACCACGCACACCGGTATTGTCGCGGATCGTCGCCGCTGTGGGAACCTGAACGTTGGTAATTGGTGTGAGTGTTCTGTCTTTCGCGTTAAGCGAGAGTGCAACATCCATATCAACGAAAGAGTTTCCTTCAACCGACACGCTCATTGGTTCTTCGGTGAAGGCCCAGATACCATAGTTCGATTTGTTCGTGGCTGTCGTTCCGGGCGCGGCGAGGATATCTGCGAGGCGATCGGCCAGATCAGCGATTAGCACACCATCAGGCAACAGGTTGTTGGCTTCCAATACGTCACGGGGCAGTGCGATGATATCCGAAGCATTGCCAGAGATTGCGACCGCATTTCCGATGGCGGCTTCAAACGTCCCTTCCGGATTGGCATTCAGAATAACGATGCCGGGGTCTCCAAAACCCGACAACATGTTCATCATCTCCGAACCACCAGCCAGAGCGGCGGACAACAGCCTCAACTCGCGACCGTCTTCAGAGCGCACGATCCCGCCGCTTCCCGGACGCGGCAATTCAAGCGATTCACGAACCGCGAGTGTCAGTTCAGCCTCCGCCATGGTTCCAAGCGCAGAGTTGATAACGTTGAGTGTCGGCTTTAATCGCTCAAACCCGGCTGGACGCGTTACGCCGTCTGCTCCAGGAACGACAGGAAGCACGATGTCCCAATACTTGTTCGCCAAATCGCGCAACCCCTCAGGAACCTCGCTTAGGTCAATCAGCATTCGGTCGTTGCCCGGAAATTCCATGAACAAGCCGCTGGCGATCTCTGCTTCGCGCGCTGCTGTCCGGGTCACCGCGCGGGAATTGACCACGACGGCCCCAAAGTTACCGACCCCGGCACCGACACCAAAGTTGCCGACACTTCGGGAATAAAACCGGTTCCCCCGTGCATCCAACGTGACGGCACCTCGCCCGATGAAGACACCCATGGCGCCCGCTCCAAGCTGAAATGTCGTATCCGTGATACGCAAACGTGTGCGCGGCCGCTCGGTTGTTTTTATATTGGCTACGGTTATCGCATGACTGGACAGACTGTCAGACCGCTCCACAAAGAAACTTGATCGATGGATGTCGCAGGTTCTCAACAAGCGAAACCCAAGAATGCGGGGAACATGGTCGCCATCCTCGACGTTGAATTTGGCCATCATCGTGATGTCTTCGACAGTGACCCCGTTCAGGCCGCTGAACTCCAGCGCCGCTCGATTGCCCAGTCCTTCAATATCGATGCGGATTGTTGAAACGTCGATCCCCGCGCCGCGAAACACCATCGTGCCCTTTCCGACAAAGTCGACCGGCTTGTCTAACACCCAATCACCGGCTGGAAAGCAAACAAGGACTTTCTCGTACTTTTCAACCAACTCGTCCGCGATAGCGCGAAGCTGTGCTTCAAGGTCGATCCCCGGCTCGATACACACCTTGCACTGACAATCGTCGCCCCCACCGCCCGGTCGCGCAAAGAGCAAATCAAGCGCGCCCTGCACCGTCCAGGCGTCAGCCCCGGAGATTTCGTTGTCGTATTCGACGTCGATGGCGTCGAGTTCTGTCAGAGCCGGGAACGAACGTGCAGAAAGGTCTGTCGGTTCAGTATTGCGGAACTCGCCGTCCAGGATGACGCCTAGAAAAGTATAGTAGTGCTCGATCTCGATCGGCGCAGGTTCCCAGATCAGCTTGTCGCCTGCGTCGGTCGCATATTCGCGAATTTCCACAATCCAGGCATCGCCGGGCAGAATGAACGGTTGATCGCCAACCACGTCGGCCTCCAACGTCAACGTCAGCCCGCCGAGTGTCAGGTTCAGCACCCAGGGATCGGAGGTATCAATCGTCCCTTCCGCGCTCAACTCGCCAACTGGCAGGGGATCAAGGTTGGCAACACCAAGGTCAATCGAAACAGCGCCGTCCCAGACCCGGACGATAGAACCCGCAGGTGCTGCGTCAGCTGCGGCCTGAATCGAGGCGCGGTCGTGGAGCGTTGCGATCCGGTCGCTCATGTCGAGCGTGTAGAGCCCCATGCGCTGCTCCCCGGCCACGCGCGTCAACTCAAACACCGCACCATCGAAATTGTCGTCGTCCAGCAACGCTGCAACGCTTGCCGCTTCCACTTCAAGGCTGCCATTGTCGCGCGACCACTTAAGCGTGATCCGCGTTCCGTCAGGATCTGCAGGTACAACAGGGGATCTGTCGAGCACGGGCGAATTGTAGGCACTTTCGTGGATCTCGAGGCGAAACAGGTCGTTCCCCGCGTCAAGGTTCGGGTCATCCAAAGTCGCAGCGCATGGATCGCAAATGTCCGGAGCCACAATCTCGCTCTCAAAGTCCACTGCCAAAAGACGAAAATCACCGTACCGCGGAAGGCCTTCGTTTTCCACGCGAGGTGCAAGGTCTTCATCAATATCATCAGTGTCTAACGCTATGAATTTGATTTGGGCCACACGCTCAGTACGCGTAGATGTAACCGCCGCAAGAAAGGCGGGATCGACAAGCCGTGCGTCTTCTGCTGCGCCGACGTGGCGGTGCCACACATCGGCGTAGACTGCATAAGGACCGTCTTCGTCGACCAGCGGGTTGGCTTCCAACAGGTCGGCTTGACGCTGCAGAATGTCGAGACCCGCGGGATGCACCAACGCCGTGTCGGGGTCGTCAAGACGCACCTCGCCCACATGCCCCTCGGCCACGACGCGGCCAGGCTGCAAGGCTTCGATGTGCTTGTGGCGTGAGGGAGCGTCGTGAACACTCCACGCCAGTGCGCCATCGGTCTTGGGAACCCCGGTTCGGATCGCCGTATTAGCAACGTCGACGGAATTGCGCAACATGATCGCGGCACCTTCCCTTTGGTCGGCGTCAGTAATCATCGCTCCCTGGTTCGGGGTTAGCTGCGAATATCTTGCGTTTCGCTGGTGCGAATATCTGCTTGCATCACCGCTCATGGTCCAAACCCTTTCCTGAAATCATGTCGCCAACTCTGGCAACGGGGCCAGAAGTCGGGGGTCGTAATGTGCAAAAACTTGTTTCCCGACGGGAAGATAGCCTTCGGCTTTGCGCGCCGCGGCCGCCAGCCGAGCAAGATGCCAAGCGCCGTTGTAGACGCCCATCTCACCGCCGTTTTCCGCGCCCTCGCGAATGGCACGAGCAACGCGGTCACTCAAAACGCCGTAGCCCGGCTCGCCGAACTGGGGCACGGCGTCGGCTACCGTAACTCCGCCGCGCAGAATGCAAGGCCAGCGCAAGAAGACCGGCGCTGCTTCGACGCTTTCAAACCGATGAACGTGTTCCGGATCAAATCCAAGCGGCACCGCCGAGTATCGAACGCATCCGGGCTTTTCCGAAGCACCATCACCTCCCGCAACGAAAGTGCCCGCCATGATGCTGTCGGAAACCTTTGCAACCCAGAAGGTCGCGGATGTCGTAACGGTGCAGTATTCAAGAATGACCTCGCTCGACGCAGGCTCGTGACTTGAAAGATCAATCGTTCGAAAGATCGAGTTCTGCGCAGAAATGCGCGCGCCACTTCCGTCCGCCGCATCAGGACCAAGGATCGAACGGAGCGCGCAATCGTTGATCGTAACGGTGACGTCGCCGGAAATCTTCAGCGTTCCTGCGAACTTGAACCCTTCGAGCACATATTCGTTGCCCGGCCCAGCGTTTGTCCCGTCAAGGACCAATACATCCGTTTCATCATCATAGAAAAGGTCGGACAAGGAGCCACCGGCTGGCACATCGTCAAGCTTGATGCGCCCGTCCTCAATCTCTGGTGGTGTGCCAAGCCGGGTTTCCTGGCCGGTGAACATGCCGACAGGCGGCTCTACGAAAACCGTTATGCCGTCCGGCTTTTTCAAATGTGTGAACCGCGGGCGATTGGCGCGCGGTGCGCGCATGTCAGGCGTCCGCAAGCTACGATCTTCATGTGTATCGGGGAAACACGGCCGACCACGGCGGTCGCGCACAACAAAGGGCCTGAGCTTGCGCGGATCACCCAGTGCATCTCCCTGCGCCATGCGGACTTCGGCATCGGGCATCGAGAGGTCTGCCTGATGCGCGCGCATCGCCGTGCGCGCCAGCGGAGTACCGACCGACAGCCCGGCATGCGCCGCGCCGCGACGCGCCAGAAAGCCCTCGACATGCGGCTGTGCAGGCGACGGCGCTGGCAGCGCCTCGTTCAAAATGCGTTCATCGTCGGGGTGCCAAAAGCCCGTCAGGTCGCGGTGCGTAACCGGACGCGTCCTGACACTCGGTGTTTGGAGAATGCGAGAGGCACCGGTGACCACGACAGTGGTTTGCCCAGTTATCATTTCCGCCGAGACGTCCACCGCCGTCTTCGTCCCGCGCCGCCGCGCCAACCAGATCGACGTCGCCAATTCGCGGCGGCGGCTTTCGGAGTCCGGCGCGAGAAGCTCGACACCGAACAGTTCGGCCACATAGGGCAAAAGCCAACCCTGTATCGCCTTTTCGTCCCCCACTGGTCCGATCTCTTCCAGAACGCCATCGGCATGAAACTGTCGCAACGTGGCATCGAAGCGATCGAGCAAATGCCCGCATCCGAAGAGGAAAGCTTCAAGATCGCCGAGAACATGTTCCGTGACCGCATCCGCCGCCTCACCGATGGCAGAGACACCCGGATCGCGGTTATCGTACGTCCGTATCGCCTCGGGAAGTTCGCGATAGAGGATGCGCCCTGCGCGGCTTTTATAAAGTGGATGGGTCATGGCGTGCCTCCTGTGGCCCAGAACAGAAGAATATCGGCACGATCCTCGATGAAGACGCTGGTGCGCGGATCAGGAACGATCGCCTGAATGGCCCCGGAGGCCGCCGTTACGACGCGTGGGTCGGCTGGCGCAATCCAAGCCGGGGTCACGCTCAGCTTCAGGTTTTCGACCTCAGGCCGCGCCTCGATAAGCGCCGTGATCTCGGGGACAAAGAGCGACTTCCCAAGTCCACGCCGCTCCAGCGAGAATGCATGCCAGACCGCCTCCGCGATGGCGTCTCCAAGGGCTGCGCTTTTGGCGTAGCCGGCTTTCAGCGTCACATCCGTCCGGACCCGGATCGGCGCGGGGATAAAGTCCCGAATATCAAAGATCATCCCTGGCAAAGACCGTTCGCGAAGTCCGGTCCGGATGTCCGAAGCAATCGGTCCGACCGAACCGCCGCCTGAGGGTACCACCGTCAACTGAATGATCGGTCTTCCAAGCGAGGCAGCTTCACGGCGCAACTCGGCATGTGCATGCCAGACGTCAGTCATGCCTTCGGCCAGCTTCTCAAAGTCGTTTGCCGACAAGCCGCGATCCATCAGGGCGAAATGATTTCCGCCTTGTGATTTGAGCACGGCCGCATCCTGCAAGTCAGCACCACGCTGTGGCGGAATGGGTTGGATCAGTGTCTTGATCGCAGGGTGCTTGGGCTTTGGCTTGGCAAGCGCAAAGGCCGGCACGGAATTGCCGACGGCGCCAGAGCCAGTTCTGTGTCGCACAAGGCGAATGTCATCGGTGCCGGTCTCTAGCCGCGACAGGAAACGCGCGTAGATCTCGCCGTTGTCCCCTACTTCAATCATGTAAGACGGCTGGAGCGGATCGGCGTCGTCGGCGGAGGCGACCTGACGCAATTCGCGCGTGCCTTGTCGGACCTCAATGTCTGCAAGGACACCGCCAGGAAATCCCGGATCGGGGCGCGTTGAAAGCGGTCCTGGCGGCAATTCAAGGACCTGTCGCATATGCGTGCTGTCACCGCTGCCAATGACCTGTTCCGGCAGAGTTTTCCCATGTCCGAAGATCGCAACATTGCCATAGACAACCGCATGCCCCTTTTCGAGCCCCGCAATCGCGCCAAGATCGTTCTGTGCGATGATCGTCAGCGTGTCGCCAGTACGAGAGGTTGTCTTGATGATCAGTTCAAGCGCCACTTCGGCTTCATCATCAACTGCCGTTTCCGGATCCTGCGCGACGAGAAGGCGACGCCCTGGTACCAATAGCGAATCCAGATCCCGGTCGGGCGAGATCACGTGGATCACATCGCTCGCTGCGCTCGAGATCAGGGGCTCTGGCGAACGGACATCGTGAACAAGTGTCGATTGCCCGGCAAAGAACGCCGCGACTTCAACAATCTCATTGGCCGACCTGCCGCTAGGGAGTGTGACCTGAAAGTTGAACCCGTTTGGCCCTGCGTCGGAAACGCCGGTTGCGAGACTTCCATGCGTCAAGCCGTCCGTGAAACGCAAAGCGACCAGTTCACCGTCGACGAATTCCAGAGGTCGGGGAAGATCGATGTGGACGCGGCTGGTGCTGAGTGGGGCCAGTTCACCAATTTCTTCGGCGCCTTCGGGGGTCACGTAGGGCCCCGGCACAAGAATATCTAGCGCGTCGGCAGGATGGCCTGAAGGGTTCTGCACAATTGTACTGCGAACCGCCGGATAAACCGAGATCAACCCCGCCGGCTTTGCCCTATTGATCAGAACATCGCGCCCGCGAACTTCTTCGACGGTCGCGAGATTGCCAAAGAAAAAGCCCGTCCAGGTTCCGACCAACTCAAAGCCCGAGAGCGTCGCGTCGCCCACCGTCATTCCCGACAGGCTGTCTGCAGCTGCACGATCTGAGGCGAGCGGGGTCGGCGCGCCGTCCCAAGTAAATTTTGTGCCGTAGGACACGTTCGTACTAAGCGATACGACCTGCCCGACATAGCTTTTGGGCTCGACCACGAAATTCAGCCATTCGGGGCCAATCGGACGCGCAGCCCAGACTGCAGTTGGCGCAAAGAAAACCTCGGCCGTCTGAAGATCGCCGACGATCTTGTCAGCGGGCGCGGCAGTTCTGGTCAGATCAATATGCCCCGCCCCTCGGTTCGCGTCCTCGACCCAAACCCCTTCAAGCGATGCGCCGTCGCGCAATAAGGCCAACTGTCCCTTTGCTGAAAGCTTCAGAGTTTCGACGTTCTCAAGATGGAACCTCGTGTCACCATCCGCAATTGCATCGCGGCGGCTGTCCCATTCAAAGGGTCGCAAAAGGTTAAGCCCGGGATCAGCTGTAAGTGCTGAAAGTGTCTCGAAGGTCAAAACCGGCGTACCGTCAGACGGCGTCCATTCCGCCGCCAGCCCACGCTCGAAAGATTGCCGCCCGGCATCGCCCTGCATAACGATGGCAATAGGCACAGTGGCCGAAGCCGCAAGACGCGGACGGAACGCGATCATCTGAAGCAGGCGTCGCAGGTGAGGCGATTGCGTAGACGTCGCAAGAAAGCCCTCGTTCACATAGGCATCAAGCGTTTCAGTGAGAATGTGCAAAGCGCGGACAAAAGCGCGCGACAATTGCGCGGCATGATCGATCGGGATTGTGTCGTATTGCGCACGCAGCGCCGTTCGGTAATCCTGTGAATCCTCAACCCGTTCATAGGGCGACAACTGCGGCCAGCGACTTGCAATTGTGTTCAGCGCGGCTTCAACTTCGATGCCGTTGTCGAACGTGCCATCCCGATATGCCGCAACCCAACTGTCGGGATCGTCGATCGGGAAATCCTGACGTTTGGTCGCATAAAGAAGCATATGTGCCACGCGGAGGTATTCCAGCCATTCAGCCGCGCCGCCTTCGACATAGCGAAACCGGTCAAGCCCAGCGCGGTTCCACCGCGTGAAGTCGCGCAAGCTTTCAGAGGCACCGGGAATCTTCATCCGACCTTCCCTCCTTCCAGCCTCAGCACGACGTATCCCGTCTCAGAACTTGGGTCCTGTGGATCCAGCGTTAGCGCTTCGGTACTGCGCGGTGTAAGAACGCCGGTTGCCGTGGCATCGCTGTCTGGGCGTCCGACAATCTGGAAACGGTTGATCAAGACACCCTCGACCCCGACGACGGACATCAGCGCACCTTCAACGTCGGACAGAATGATAGATGTCCCAAAACCGAGATTCTCGGGATCGAACACGCCGCCGGGCGCAGCCGAAAGCTTGGCTCGGACCGCAGCCTCGACTTCAGACCTATAAAAATTGGGCTTCACGTGGACGCAGAGGCGGATGAAAATTCCAATGCGGACACCGTCGATCAAACGCAACGTCGTTCCAATGGGCAGAAGTGGCATCACGATACGCGAAAGCGCAGTGCGTATCGAAAACGGCTGCAACGCCGCACGGTCAATCAGCAACAAAGGATGATCTGCGGTGTCAGGAGGCACAATGGTGTCCTTCTCTTTGAGCAGCCAGTCTTCGAACGCCGTCTTCGTCGGCCCGATTTCCGCCACGCGGTCATGAAGCCGCAACCCCGTCTCGTTGAGCAGCAAAACGACCTCGTAGACGGTGAAACCGCCGTTGATCCGGTAATGCGCCTTCGCAACCGCGATCAACGGACATGCATCAAGAAAGCGCTCCAAATCCTCAAGAAGAATAAATGACTCAACGCGATCCAAATCCGCCATCCCGGCCGCCCGCGCGATATCCATCAACGCCGGACGCGCGCTCATGGCCGTGATCAGTGCTTCGGTTTGCGGAACGGAACTGTATTTGAATTTCACGATTTCCTTGTCAGTCAGCTCGGCCCCGACGGCCTCATAGGCCGGAATCCACGCCGTCGATCATCTTGAGCAACATGACCAACGACACCGGCATGCGCGCGGTCTGCGTGAAACGCTCGGCAAAAACCGCATCAAGCGTGTGGCTGGCGCGATCAAGACCTGCTGCGAGCGTCTCGATGATCACCATCTCCATATCCGCCGATGTCCAGCGCTGACGCTCCGGATCCGACGCGGCCATGTCTTCGAACATCACGCGCCGGAACCCTTCGAAATCCCGCGCGGTCCAATCGAAATCATCCGGGATCGGCACCGGATCAGATGGCAGCGTGACCTGCCGCTTGCCACAGTCCGGGCAGCCATCCGGCAGAAAAACAAGGTCGGGAATTGGACGCTCCGCCATCTCAGACCCCCAATGTTCGCTTCGGCGGCTCAAGAACACCGTTGGAAACAGTGAACGTCAGCTCTTCGTTCTGGTTAAGCGCCGAAAGCTTGTAGCGCACGAGGATGTTCAATCGTTCCGGCTCCCCGTCTGCCTGCCCGACCCTGACCTGAATGGACCCCGGCTCAGCCTCGCCTTTCAAGGCATCCGCAACACCCGCCGCAAGCGCTGCTTCAACGCGGGACCAAAGCTGTGGCGTCATCGCCAGGAACAACAGGCGCGGCGCACCAATCCCGAAATCCTTCAAGAAGACACGATCACCAGATGAAGTAAGGACAATGTTTGCAATCTGTTCACGCACATGGTCCGCACGCGCCGATGCGTTTGCGCCATCGCGTGAAATGCGAAACGGGAATGATAAATAGCGAGCGGAGCCTTTTAGCTGTTCTACGGCCATGGTGTCAGGCTCCTTTCACTTTGTTCAGAGCAACCGCGTTCACCGGCATTCCAGTGGGCACTGGCGGCCCGGACGGCCCGACCCCGGTCGGATGTGTGTGGCTCATGAAAACACTTTGAATGAAGGCTTCGGCGTTGATGATCGAGGACACCGCCTGTGAACCAAGTTTGACATCGCTCGACTTCAGCTCGACGGTTGTGCCCTCGACCGTGACGCCAGAACTGTTCAGTTCGATCTTGGTGGAACCGTGCTCGATGGTCAGGCCGCTTTCAGTGATCTCGATTTTGCCGTTGCCATGACTATCAAGGCGCAAAAGCTTGTTCTCCGGATCAAGCAGAACCTCTCCGCCTTCCCTGTCACTGATCGTGACGGCTCCTGTCTTGTCGATGACAAAATCCGTCTCTTTCGGGTGGCGCAAAATGATCTGCTGCTCTGCTTCGTCGCCTTCCTTGCGGTTGTCTTCGAGCCGCAACTCAATACCTTGCGCCGTGCGGATCAGGTGAAGCAGCGACGGGTCCTTATCGAAGGTCTCCGGAGGCACAAAAGGACCGTCTTCAGCGGCATCGTCAGGGAAGTATGTGCCAGTCCAGATTGGTGAATTCGCCGCCCCTTCGACGAATTCGACGATGACCTGACTGCCAATCGCTGGAACGAAAATCGAAGCTTCGGTGTTGTTTCCTCCAATGGGAAAAAGGCCGGGTGCCCACTTTGGCTTTCCCATCCCCAGAACCGTCGGAACCTCGACAAGAAGCCGACCACGATTGCGCTCATCAGCATTGTCAATGACCTTGCCTTTGTACTTCCCAAGAAACTGGCCTTCCTGTTTCTTGACCACTTGGGCAATCACGCCGGTCTGTTCTCGATCCGTCATCTCGTTAGCCCTCGTTGATCCCGTTTTTCAAAAGAACTGCCTTTTGCGTGTAGCCAGCCGCATCAAAGGCATGCTCAACGCTGTCGACGTAAAACCGACCGCCATAGCGCGTGCCGATCCCGTCGACTTCCACCAATTTGCCAGGGAGCAGGACGTGGCCATAAAGCGTGCTGTCGATCTCGACCTCTGCCGTAATCGACAAGCTCGCCTCGTTTATCTTGGCCTGCGCCAGTGCGCGCGCGGCCTCGGGAGTTGCGTCCCCCTCTTGGCGCATCCGAATGACATTGGCCGGTACACCGGACGCAGTCGCTGTGTCCTGCGCGGCTTCGGCGCCAAGGATCGGCAAGTCAGGCGCAAGCGTCTCTTCCTGCGCGTCGCCGGTGTCTTCCGTGTCCATTGTCCCAGTGATCGCCTCGTCGGGTACGGACGCATCTTCATCAATGCGGAACGACAAACAATTCGTGTCCGCGCCCGCGTAAACCAGAACTCTTGGTTGTGGTGTCCCGCTAAGACGGATCGGCCCAAAATAAAGCACGTCCATCATCAGTCGCAGCTCATAACCCACAGCCTCGGCGCGCTCGGACAGAAAGGCGAAATCAGTCTTGTCTTGCGTGACGCTCGTGCTGGTCTGCCCATCACTACTGTCACCGTCGAGGCGGTATCCGTACTCGGCAAGAATACTGGTGGCGATGGTCCTGTCGGTCATCGTCTGGTCGCTTTCGCTGTCGCCCCACTCCTCGGTGCGCTGTTCACGGTCAAGCGCGATGGTCTGGTCCTGAACCTCGATTGTGACCTTTGCCGCGCCCCGGTCGGCTGGAAACTCCGGCGTGATCTTCGTCACGAACCCGTAAAGAACGTCCTCTGCATAGGGACCAAAATCAGCCATGATGCGGATCGGACTCCAGCGTTCGAAATAGCCGCCATCAATGACCGGCCATGTCCCCGTCTCGTCGCGACCCGCAGTGAAAACAAGGCTCCCGCCTCCGGGTCCGTTTCGCGACACCTGAAGCGTGACGTTTTCAAGGACCGGGTAAAGGTCGAATATCTCCATTGGCACATTGCCCGTGAAAATCTTGATCGACGCAGGCTGCGTGCCGGTAAAGATATCGGGCAAAAGGCTCATGGCGTGTCCTGCCGCGCAGGAATAAGGATGCGCCGTCCTGCGGCGATCTTTGCGACCTGGGTACGCACATCAGGGTCGTCGGCGTAAACAAGGTCCACGGGAAAAAAGATGTCCGGATTCGCTTCGACGATCATCCACCACAGACGCGGGTCGCCATAGAATTCTTCCGAAAGGCTGTCGAGACGATCGCCAGGCTTCAATTCATACTCCAGGTAAGCCCCAGGGCGACCGACCGCACGCGGCATCAATCCGCGAAACGGCGCAACCGATGGGTCGTCCCACTGAAAATGCTCCGTCGTCGAGTAGCGTTTGCGCGGATCGCGTCTCATCTGAGGCCTCCCGTGACGGCGGCGATAACTTCACTTGCGCTGCCGATCCCCGGCTTCGAACGCAGAAGCGTCGCCGAAACCTGCTGGCGCATTCGGTCTGCGAAAATGAACGGGTTATGAGCTTCGATCAGTTGCATCGTGATCTGAGCCTTGCACTTGATCGGCGCAAGCGACGGGAGAAACTCATCGACCGTGTAGCTCACTGTCTTCAGAACCACTGGAAGGATCTCGCGACCCCAGATGAACAGAACGACCGATGGCGTAATGTCGCGATCAAAGGCACGTGTTCCGCCGATCCCCAATTCCGACAAAACACGAAGCCCGCCGATTTTTTGACTGCGCGGCTCGACTAGGAGGCGCAGGCTGTCAAGCACCGGCTGCAAACCGGTAAGACCCGGGTTCCAGTTTTCACGGTCCATATAGTCGGACATTGCAAAGATCAGCTCGACCGACAGCGTCTCTTCCTGAAGCGCGGCCGCCTGCATAATCCGCGGGGTCTCCATCGGCGTCGTGAAGGCAAAGTCCGAGCCGGTACCGGGCGTGTTGTTGACCGTCAGTTCCGTGCCTCGCGTCCGGGTCAGCGTCTCGGGGTTGTACTGAAACGGCAAGACAATGGCGTCATCGTTAAGGTTGAACTCCAAAAGCACCCCACGTTCGGATTGGGTCATGATCCATCCCCCCTGAGGCTTTTGACGAAAGCTTGAGCCGTGCGGCGTCCAAGGCTTTCCGGCGCTTCACCGCGCCGCGCTTGAATGATCGGAACCACCGGATTTTTCGCCTGCGCGGAAAACGACGTCAGCTCCGCTGCACCAAGTGTCGCCCGGAACGCAGAGGCAAACCTTTCCGCGTCACCTGCAGCGATAGAAGGCGCGCGGATGGAAAGTCTGTCGATCTTGAGCCGCGGTCGTGTCATCGGGTCCAAACCTCATCAAGGAAGGGTTCAAGGCGCCCAAGGTGACTGGGCGAGAAGGTCGTGGTCGATTTCGTGCGCTCACACTGCACCGCGCGTGCCAGGTCGCCCGGCCCAACGGTCCGGCCATCCGCTTCGGCAAGCGCGGTTGCAAAGTGGCTTGCGTTGGCGATCTCGGCCACTGACAAATCCACGCCGGCCGCAAGGGCCGCCAGCTCCTCACGCTGCGCTTTCGCCAGCCCCTCTGGAAGCTCTGCCAACCACGCGCGCTGACGCAACTTCGCGTCGGGCCTGCGAAAATCAACGACTGCGCCGAAGCGGCGAATATAGGCGTCGTCGAGGTTGGCGCGAAGATTGGACGTAAGCCAGACCGGTCCGTGATGCCGCTCCAAAAGCATCAAGAGATGGCTGACCGTCAGATTGACGTAGTGATCGCGGCCCTCCTTGATTGACACACGACGACCAAGAAGCGCGTCGCACTCATCAATGAGGATGCAGCCCTGCGTCCCGGCCATCTGCTCGAAGACGCGCGTCAGATTGCGCTCGGTCTGTCCAAGCCATTTGGATACGACAACCCCAAGATTAAGCTGGAAAAGCGGACGCCCGATCCGACGGGACAGATGGCGCGCAGCAAGGCTTTTGCCAGTTCCAGGCGGGCCCGTAAGAAGCACGGCAGGGCCACCGCGCGCAGCTTTTCCGTTGGCCTCTTGTACTTTCAGCGAGAGCTTTGCCAGCGCGACAACTTCGTCCAGTTCTGCCGCGGTTCGCGGTTGCAGGATCATGTCCGGCAATGCCGTTTCGCCGTTGTCCACAAGGCTGATCCCCGCAGGCAAGGCGCCAAAGCCTTCTTCGCCAAGAACCTTGCGGATAAGCCTCGGGCCGGGTCTCAACAAACGGGTCGGTCCGTTTCCTTCGATTTCAACCCATTGCCCATGGATCAGCGGTGAAGTGGGAGACAGGTGTCGATGAACGGTTCCTTCCTCCCCCGGGCTTAGCATCAGGATCTCATGCAAAACGGCCTGCGACACACCATAGTCCGTTATGCCCGGTTGCAGCCCTTGAATTTGGAACGCCTTGGAAGGCCAGAGCATCGGGAAAAGTGTCGCTGCAAGAACATCAAAGGCCAACGCGTCATCCGGGACTTCATCAAGCGTCAGCGCTTGCCAAAGGCCATCGGTGCGCGCCTTACCCACAGTTTTGTGCGCTGCGACCAGATCGCGCTTTTGCGCGCCAGTCGCCTGTTTCCCCTCTCGGTGACCCGCTGCAATCGCGACAAGAATGCCGATGCGGCCCAATTCCGGCTCTAGACGGCGCAGCACTTCGTCGTGCGCATCATCAGAGATATGTGGCTTGGCGCTCATGATTACGGCAACTCCATCGTTATGCTCACCCGGCTCATTTCCAGTGATGGCGGATCGGCTGCCCGCGTTGCCGACATCCGGAGGAGTCCGGGGTTTCCGTCGTCACTCAGCGTGATGTTCGTCGGGGCGACGGGATCGCCTCCCTGAAGCGCGCGCTGCGACTGCGTAGTGATCGCGGTCGCGCTCAGGCGGCCCGTGGCATCGACCCAATTCGCGGCCGTCGCATCCCAGACTTCCAGCGACAAAGTCAGAGGCTCCGCGTCACGCGTAATGCCCACGACCCCAAGCACCTGATCCCCACCGCCCGCTGTGAAGGTGACATCAGTAACGAGGTTCGGCGCTGGCACGGTCCCGCGTTGAATAACAAGAACGCCCAACTCGGGAGGCGTGTCGAGCGCAGGTACAAGCGGGCCTTCAATAGGTGTCGCACCGACCGGTTGGGCACCGGGATCGTCTCGGTCTTCAAGCACGGGTGTGATGACCGGCGGTCCTTCGTCGCCAGGCCGCGAAGGCGTGATGACACCAAAAGAAAACGAATAGGCCAGCGAAGTCCGATACGGCGCGTCCGCTTGTGTCGTCCAAATATGATTAAGGTCCTCGACCTCCAGTTTGCGCGGCCGCGCCTCGATCATAAGGTCGGCCATGATAATCGACGATGCCGGACCGACCGGTAGCGCGTTTGGAATGCGCACCGGCCCGATCTCTGGAGACTCCAGAAAAAGGCGCACGATATGGCTCAAAATGCGTAACTCGAAACTGCCAGCAGATTCCTGGTCGTTTGTTCCGCCGGTGCAGAATGCAGTGATGAGCGTGTGCAAAACCACGGCCTGCGCCGTGTTTGGCGTCGAATGGATCGCCTCGTTGAGTTCGATCCGATACACGAACAGCGTCACCAGCGGCGCGGCTCCTTCGGCGCGGGGATGATACTGGGCCGGGTTACCGATCTCGATGGTGACCGGCGTTGCGTCGAAGAAACCCGGATCATTCAGGGCGTCCAGCCGGTCACGAACTGCAGTCATTACATTGGCGGTATGCGAGGCACTGTTTTGCATGTCAGAACCGCCTGACGCCAGCACGGCGAAGCTGGGAGGATGCTGAGGGTTGCACGGCGCGGGGTCTTGGCGGCTTTGCAGGCGAAGGCGCGGCGGGTTCGGCGGGCGGCGAAACTATGATGTCGAGCGCGCCGATCGTCACATCCGGCGTGGGCGATGACACCTCGCGATAGTGTGGCTCTGAAGCAGGCGTTGGCGATAGCATGTGAGCCGGCATGGGTGCGGCCGGTTTGGTGCTGGTTTCCCGCGCGCCAACCGATGCCTGCGTAGACGTTGAAGCCGGATCAGGCGCATCGAAACGACTGGCAATTAAGCCGCGCTCCGGACTTTCGGGATCGGCGCTCTCGCCACGACCGTGCAAGACCGCATCGCCATCATTGGCCGCAAGCACCCGTCGCCGTGAGGTCATGACAACGGGCATCAAGACACCACCCGGCGCACGATCAAGGGCCGAAGGATCGGTGACGTTCAATTGCCATTCCGCCGATTGCTCTGGCGCGGGCACCGGTTGCTCGCGTGCGGGCGCAGACTGAGCGGGCAGGTCAGGTAGATCGCGGTCAGTAACTTCAGGATCGGGTCGTCGCATTTCTTCCGGCACGCCGATGTCCAAAGCCTCGGCGTTCTCGCCTGCCACAACTGGTTCTGAAACACCCGATGGTTGCACCGCAACTTCAGGAACCGGCAGGAATGTTGGGCGCGGCGGGGCGCTTCCCGACTTCGGCACCGCTGCCTCGGCGGTTCCCAGTCGCCCACGGGCCATGTTGGAGAGCGCTTCAAGTAGGCTCATCGTGCGGCCTCCAGAAACGAAAGATACATCCGCCGCCGTGCGGGGCGCATCGTCAGAATAGCCGCTTCCGCCCAGCCATAGGCACGAGCAAGCCTGTGCACGTCAGCAAAGCAATGCCCGGCGTGGCGTGCGATCCAGTCAAGTGGATCGAACCAAAACGCATTCTCCGCACCACACTCAGGACAGGCATATGCCAGCGATTCAATTGGTTCTGGTGCCGCCATGGCCAGTGCCGCTTCAGCGGAATCCGCCAAATCATCCGTGAGGGTCAACGCGTCGTCGTCCGCCAGATACGCAAGAATAGCCAACCGGTCGTCCACCGTTTCCAAAAACGGCTCATCCGCTCCGGTCGGGACACGGAACTGGACACTCTCGCCGTCGTCATCCGTAACCGTCACGTATTTCTGCGGTTCGGACACCGGGGCTCGCAAGTCCAGTTCATCGTCCCGCACTCGCAGGTCGACCGGTTTTTGGCAGTGTTGGCAAGTCGCCACGAACCAGGCCGGCCACTGACCATGATCAACCGCCAAACGCATCAAAGCGATCTGACGATCCGCTACGGACATCGCCCGCTCCCAGCCCCTATCTTCGCCTTCCGGCCGCACAAATCCGGCTGCGATAACACCGCTGACGACCTCGCTGCGCACCCCAAGCTGCAAGGCATCGCAAAGGTCGGCGTCACGCAGCCCGTTTGCAACTCGCAACGAAAGCACGTGCGCCGAAATCGGCAGAGACTGCGACGGAGAAGCTTTAGCAGATGTCATGGCTCATCGGCCCTCAGATTGAGGCGTTCGGTCAGTCGATCAAACCTGCCGGTACCAGCCTTCGAATTGCACGGTGAAGGTCGAAATACCGACGGTGTTCACATTGTTTGCATCAAGCTCGGGCAGCGCCTGATATTCGCTGACCCAGGCGTCGTTGATGATATAGGTCAGTTCAGGGTCGCCCTTCAGGTTCATCACATCGACCCGCAGATCGCGGCGGAATGACTCGACGTCGTGACCACCCTGCCCTTCTTTCCAGTTCGACGCAGCCAGCGCCCAAGCTTCAAAGCGGCCGTCGTCCAGACCGAGCCCCTGCTCGAACGCAATCGGCTCATAGGTGGTGCCACCCGGAATCTGCGAAGATGAGTTCTTCGCGTGTCCCGCACTGCGCCATGCGACCGCCTCGTTCTTTTGCTTGATAGCGCCCATTTTGCTGATTCCAGCAATCGGGTTGTCGCCTTCGTCGGTGAAATAAAGCCGGTATTTGAACGTCAAAAGCGGATTGAATGGAAGCGCTTCGGGCATTGTCTCAGTCCTCAAATAATGTGGCGTGCAACGGCCTCAGCGAGGCCGCACAATCAGGCGGCGGATTCGAAGATTTGTTCGATGGACACCTCTATGAACTCGGCTGGGAAAGCAGGCCGGAACCGGACGGTTAACCGGAGCAGTCCTTTTCGAATGTCATCCTGGGTCATCGATTCACCGAGCCCCACCAAGACCTCAAACGCCTGTCCAGGAGTTGCACCCTGAAAGGCTTGCTGGGCATAGAGGCTATCCATAAAGGCGGTACTTCCGGCCTTCACGTTCCTCCATGTCACCTCGGTGTTCTTGGCAAAGACAACACGGTTAAGCGCTGTGCGCAAAGAGTCCGCAATAAGGAACGCCGTGCGCATGACAGGGACGTAGTTATAGATCCCCTCATCCCGTGTTCGCGCGCCCCAGACAGTTGGAATACCGCTGATGTAGCGCAGAGCATTGATGTTATTTGGGTTCATCCGGGACTGCGCCGCATGGCTGATGTCCTGCGTCAAATCCGTGATGCCGGAGACACTGGCGTGCGTGCCTGCCGGTGCGGTCCACGCGCCTTTCTCATTGTCAGTCCGTGCAAAGATCCCGGCAACATGCCCGGTGGTGTTCACAACACTTGTGCGCGTTCCACCACCTGCGATCGGCAACGTTACATTGGCTTGAGGATAGTACACTGCAGCGTATTTGTCTTTTGGGACAGTAACGGTCGCAAAGTCCGTCGTTGTGTCATCAAGCTGGATCAGAACCATCCGATCCTTCATCGCCTGACAATGCGTGATGGCCTTCTCATAGTCCGCCTGCTGACCTGGCCAAAGCCTGTCGGGCAGTACAATAAGCGAGATGTCGTCGATGTCTTTGAGCTTTTCGAAGATCGGATTGAAGTCAGTGTAAAGCGACGCAGAAGCGTTCGTACCCCCTGTGATGTTGCCGTTGTTAGTCGCCAAAGCCCCTGCCCCTGGCGCGGCGCTGACATCCAGGCTTGCGATCGGTCCGGCAGGGTTGTCGGGTAACTTGGTGATGGTAACGGTGCCCGCTTGGATCGTTTCCACCGCGTTCGCGTCGATCCCGATAAAAAGTTCGTTGGACGTAACAGGGGCATCGGCTTCGCCAATCAGCGTCTGCGTGATTTCAACATCAAGGAAATCCGCGCCAACCCGAGACGCAGTCACGCCGATGTTCATGCTGTTGCCCCATACACCTGCCGACAGAGCGTCAATTCTATAGCTCACGTCTCCACCTGACGTGGTCAGCCGGATAACGCCGGTTGCTATCGCGGCATCGGTTCTTGAGGTCGATACGATGTAGGCGTTCTGACCGCCGTTCATAAAGAAACCGCGAACCGCATGGCCCATTGTATCGGTAAAGACATTGGTGGCAGGAGGCGGCGGAGGTGGCATCGAAACAACCCCTGCGCGCGCGCCCGCCGTGGAAAATTCGCTGGCGTATTCGGTCAGGGAACTGACCAACTTTGCGGTAACGGTCGGCGTACCTGGCGCGCCAGTGATTGTGCGTCCGATAATTGTCGGACCGATGAAAACCGCGGTCGAAGTTGATTCCGCGCGAACCGTCAGTGGTCCGTCTGTAACATACCTGATTGAAACTCCGGGAGCGTCGAATGCCATGAGTCATATCTCCGAGCTGAATGCACTTACAGCTTGGCATTTGAACTTACGCTGGGTCAACGCGGGTAATTCGGAAATCTTGCCAATCGCAGATCGATTCAGATTTAATAAAATATTTTCAGACAATTGAGCATCTGAAATTCCGTGAATGTATGGTGAAACGAACCCATTGCATCAAATTTAGCGTCACATCCAAACCTTCAGCAAGTCCGTCATCCGAGATTTTGAGCCAGCCAACGAGTTCGATCGCTGCCTTCAGACGAATGCGAACTAGGCACCAAAAGGGTGCTGTCAGACCAATGCGAACTAGTCTCTACTAGGCCAGTGAAGCTGCCTCTTATGCCGCGCCAAGACCGCGCCACTCGGCAAGAGCGGCGGCTCGGTTCAGCTTGAAATTGTCGCGTGAATAGAGGGCGCGTTCCTGGTTGAAATGATTGCAGACGGAGGCATGAACGGAGGCGAATTTCTGCAAACTTCGCATGCTGCCGGAACCGCTGCATGGCCCGTTCTCGTCGTCGAAACGGCAGGTGAGAATTTTCAGCTCTGATTGTTCATCCAGCGACCTGTTTCCTGCCTGTCAGCGTTGCCGATGATCCTTCATCGCCGCGCCGTACGACCGGAGTTTGTCGGTCACCAGGATATGAGGCCGACCGTGACGCTTCATGGTTTTCCTGAGGAATTTCAACGCTGCTTTGCGATCTCGGCGCTTTGTGACATAGCTTTCCAGCACCTCGCCCTCGTGATCCACGGCACGCCAAAGGTAATGCGTCTCGCCGTTGATCTTCACGAAAACCTCGTCCAGATGCCACTGCCAGTTCGAGTACGACGCGCATCTGCTGAACTCGTTTTCGGCGGATTTCAGCGGCGAACATCGGGCCGAAATCGGTTCCACCAATATCGAACCGTTTCGTGGCTGATATCGATGCCGCGCTCGTGCAAAAGATCTTCGACATTCCTCAGCGACAAAGGAAAGCGAACATACAGCATGACTGCGAGGCGGATGATCTCAGGGCTGCTGTGAAAGCCCTTGAATGGGTCTGTTTTCATCATGAGGATAGGTTACGAAAACACCCTGCCCGCCTCAACTCAAATCCTTCTGACAAGACCTTTGGTGGGAACCGATATCGACAGTTTGCCAACGGTGGCACCGATCGTTGTCAGTCAACCTACGTTCGAGATGGCCACTGCCATGACGCTAGTATCAACAGCATTGATCTTTGCCATAATGGAATTCCTTCTCCGTAAGAAACGGGGCATGCACGCTAAACGCGTGCTTTGAATAAGTGTGCTTTCTGAGGTATTATGAGTTCCGTATTCCCCAAGAAACTTGGCGTTTTTGCACCTCTGACGGTACTGTCAGAGGAAACAAGCTTGAGGCGTGCAGGTTGAATTTGTAGCGTCTTGGGATGACCAAACCTGATCCGTTTCGCTACTTCAAGACGAGCCCAAAAATCATTCGTCTTGCAGTGATGATGTACGTTCGCTTTCCACTTCCGCTTCGCAACGTCTAAGCCTTGCAGCGCGAATGGTGGATCGACATCAGCTACGAGACAGTTCGGTAGATCGTTTAGACACATATTTTCAATGGGTTGTGAGGCGGAGAAGGTTCGCTGCCAGTCGCGTTCCCTCCACCACTTGCCCTCATGCAACTGTTCTCCCGATCCGGCTGCGGCCGGATTTTTCCCTTATTTTCGAGGGTTATGCAGGAGAGGCTGAGCACCGGCCTCCGCGCCGGGAGGGCCCAAAGCCTTCTCCCAGGACCGATATTCTCCGGACCTGATGACTGCGCGGATTTAGTGTTTAGCTTGTAAGCCATTGCTCCAGCGCCTCTATTTCTAGATGGCGAAAGCTGTTCGATTTGGGTCGCTATCGGGTCAAGTCGCGACCAGTATCGAACCAACCTGTCATCACCATTGCGTTGCAAAACTTGATGCATGAGATTGCAGGACCACTGCCAAAGGAATTTGCCACATGATGATCTATGGATTGAGCACCTGCGCAATTTGTCAGAAGGCCCGCAAGGCTTTGGAGGCAGAGGGCAGGGTTGTCTGTTTTCGCGATGTCCGGGCAGATCCTCTGAGTAAGGCGGAATTGGCGGACCTGATCACGGAGTTTGGGGATCGGCTGGTGGACAGAAAGTCGAATGACTACAGAGCGCTCAACGACTGGCTAAAGAATTCAGAGGCCGAGGCGCAGATCTCGGCTCAGCCCAAAGTGATGGCTCGTCCTGTCATACGTGATCAGGATGCGTTCTATTTGGGCTGGGGCGAAGCGGTTCAAAAAGCTCTCCTGGCGGGCTGATGTGTTGAACCAGATTGCATAGTAGCGTTTCTGAGACCTAGCCGAAGTGCTGCGTTGAGTACGAATGACACTAATGCGAAAGCCGCACTGCGGCATCATATCGACCGACGAACGGCAGGAGTGAGCCGGGAGCGGGTGTTGGGCGCAGGCAAGCTACCGGCAGGTTTGTCCGCGATGCGGACTTTGAAGTGGATCACGCCGAAGGTCCGCAACCCGCGCTTTCGTGACAAACTCCGAACGTTCCCCTAGCCTGGCACGATGTCGAGCCAAGCGTGGACAGATGCCGAGAATGACCTGATCGTCGCGGACTACTTCGCGATGCTGGCTGACGATGTGGCAGGCCGTCCCTACAACAAGGCGAAACATCGGCGGCAGCTTCTGCCGCTCCTCAACAACCGTTCGGAAGGGTCGGTTGAGTTCAAACATCAGAACATCAGTGCTGTTCTCAAAGGGCTCGGTGAGGTCTGGATCACCGGGTACAAACCGGCGTTCAACTTCCAGACCAGCCTGGTCGACGCCGTCGCACGATGGGTGGCTGATTAACCCCGACTGGACGCACCGCACCCTTTCTTCCCGGCCGATGGACGGCATGGCCGAGGCGGCGCAACTCTGGGTCGGGCCTGCACCGACCTTGACCAACCAACCGCCGCCGGACGAGCTTGAGCAGATGCTCCACATCGCCAGGAAATTCGACGTGGCCGCGCGGGACGAACGCAACCGCGCCCTTGGCAAGGCTGGAGAAGAGCGCGTCTTGAAACACGAGCGCGACACTCTGACCGCAGCGGGGCGGGAGGACTTGGCGCAGCAAATCCGCTGGGTTTCGGAAGAAGACGGGGATGGCGCAGGCTACGATATTGCCAGTTTCGATGCAGACGGACGGCAGCGCCTGATCGAGGTCAAAACCACAAACGGGTGGGAACGCACGCCGTTCCATATCTCGCGCAATGAGCTTGCCGTGGCAGATGAACGGCGCGAGGAATGGTGCTTGTTTCGCCTCTGGAACTTCGCACGAACGCCCAAGGCTTTCGAGTTGCGCCCGCCGCTTGATGCGCATGTGTCGCTCACGGCGACCAGCTTTCAAGCAAGCTTTCACTGAGTTGTGTCGACGAGACACGGCCCTGGAGGCAGCGCATCAATGGAGCGCGAGATAAAAGGGTTGCCGCATTCGGCAGGCAACTGGTTGTTGTGACTGACTTTATTCAGCCGCACCCCTTTACGTGATGCGGCGACAATACGGTTAACGCACTGACTTTGCGGGAATAATTCAGCGGCACATTCCCGATGGGCGCTTTTTGCGGCGTCAAATTCAACGCAAAATCAGATATTTAGGTGCCTTTAAGCGGCAAGGGTTGGAGGGTTGCCGTGCGATTTCTTCATCAACATCAGACACCTAGGCACGTGTTGCCGCACCTCTTTTATCTTGCGCTCCCATTGTTGGGCGCAAGATACCAACTCTCGATGCTCGGACTTGTCGCCTCGTCTACGGAGTAGCTGCCAAGAGCAGGTTTCCGCAGTGTGCATACCAGCGGTCTGAAAACACTGCGAAATTGCAGGAAACCTGCACACGACCGATTTGCATGCACGCGAAAACGCTAGTCACGTCAGTGACTTGCGGCATTCGTGGCAGGCGCTTTTATCTTGCCATTCTTCCTGTTGTCTTCCGCAGCCCTCCGAAACCAGCTCTTGGCGCGCGTTCAAAGCCCCAAACATGCAGACTCGGGCGACGCTCCCAGATGCATGAGTCGGGGGCCGGGCGCGACCGCCAAGATGCCCACTTCGGTGCTTCGATTTGAGCCGCGCGTTCGGGAGGCTCCCCGTCCGATTTGCACGCTGTGACAGGCCGCTTTGCGCGGCGCGTTCGCTTGCCCTGCACAAGACGCACGCGCCGCCTCATGCTGCTCGACATGGCACCGTCACGCCCATCAGCAACACGCACCGAACCGGCCCAGCCGGTCGATGCCGCGCGGATCGAGGCGGCGCTGGTGAAGGTGGCCGTGCTGGTCGCGGAGGACTCGGCCTTCGCGCCGGTCTTCGAGCGGCTGGAAGCGGAACTGGCCGCGGCCGTGAAGAAGGAGAAGCGGCTGTCGGAGGCGCAGCGCCGGGCGCGGGCGCTGTTGGCTCAGAAGGCGATGCGGGCGACGAGTTCGGCGACGTGTTCCAGCGACGCGCCCTTGCCGTACCGTTCCCGGTCGAGCCGGTGACCGAAGAGGTCGCGGCGGATGCGGTCGTCGATCCCGGCGGCGAGCATGCGGTCCTCGAAGGAATGGCGCAGCGAGTAGAACGAGTGGCGCGGCGTCTCGAGCAGGCCGTTGGCGCGGAGGAACTTGTTCACGACCGCGCTCAGGGTGGCGCGGTTGCGGTAGCGGGGGAAGCCCTCGGGGTATTGCTTGAAGGCCTCGAGCGAGACGCCGGTCAGCGGGATCACGCGGCGGGCGTAGTGCGACTTCAATTGCCGTCCCTCGGGTTCGATGGAGATGTGCGGCACGTCGCAGTCGAGCCGGATCGTGTCCGCCGTCAGCGCCGCGCCCTCGGAGGGCCGGTAGCCGGTGTTGATCATCCCCAGCAGCAGGGCGCGGGCCTGGCCGTTCAACCCGTCCAGCGCGCCGGGGGCGAGCAGCCGCGTCCTGATCCACTCCTCGCTGAACGGCGGGCGCGTCTGCTTCTCGCCCTCCTTGAAGGACAACTCGCCCAAGCGGCAGCGACAGGCCCAAGCCGCTTCATCGTGTTCACGGTCTTCAGCACGTCGCCCAGGTGGATCAGGTCCTTGTTGGCCGAGTTCGCCGTGACCTCGCCCGCCTCGATCCGGTCGAGCCAGTGCTGGCGGAAGTCCAGCATGTCGTCGCGGGTGATGTTGGCGATCTCCTTGTTGCCGACGACCGCGACGAAGTTCTTCACGGCCTTCTTGCGCGGCGCTTCCCAGCGGCGCAGCTGGTCCTCGCTCTTGCCGAGGGTCTTTTCCTTGGCGAGCGTCCAGTAGAGTTCCAGCGCCTTGGTGACCGTGATGCGGGGTTCGGGGACGGTGCCGAGAAGGGCGGCGGCCTCGATGGCATCGGGCTGGTTCGCCGGCGCCGGGATCGCCTCGACGCGCTCGACGACATCCTCGACCGGCAGCTTGGCCACGGCCCCCGCGTCCAGATACCGAAAGCCCCGCGCCCGGGCGAGGTCGCGCGCGGCCTCGTAGCGCGCCTCGGCATCCTCGCTGTTCCCGGCCAGCCGCGCCTCCCAGGCCTCGATCATCTGGCTCCACGCGCGATCCGCCTTGCTGCGGGCGACGGTCTCCGAGTCGGTGTGCAGGCTGATCCAGACGGTTTCGCGCGGCTCGATGCTCCGATACCGGCGCGGGACGCGGCGGCGGAGGTGGTAGAGACGGCCTCGTTTCGCGATGCTCATGGCGGAGAAATCCCCCATTTGTGCAGCAAATTGTGTAGCAAAATGTGCAGCAAATCAAGCGGACCAAACACCGCCATCAGCGCGAAAACGCCGAATTTCACCCTACTATCAGTGCTGTTACGAGATAGCGATTTCGAGGAAAATGGCGGAGAGACAGGGATTCGAACCCTCGAGACGGTTTCCCGCCTACTCCCTTACCAGGGGAGCGCCTTCGACCACTCGGCCACGTCTCCGGCTGGGGTTTTTTAGCCGTTTCACGGCCTGTCCCGCAAGAGGCAACTCGCGTGAAACTTTAGCGTTTGACTTAATCAGGATCGTCCATGTCCAACCCGTCAAGTTGCGGATCAATCGGCTTGGAGGGCAGACGTTTGGCAGTTGTATCGGCCTGCAAAGCTTCGGGATTACGTAGCCAGATGTCGCGCTGTGCAAAGGGTATCTCGATCCCTTCTTCTGCAAAGCGACGCGCGATCTCGTGATTTATTTCAGACCGGGTCACCATACCATAGACGATATCAGTCAAGATTGCCCGGATCTCAAAATCCAAACTGTCAGCCCCAAACCCCTGAAACAAGACCGCTGGCGGTGGATTAACGGACACCAAAGGATTCGCCTCGGCAATCTCGCGCAGGATAGCTTCGACCTTTCGCGTATCGGTACCATAAGCCACGCCGACCGGCAGGATGATCCGCCCAACAGAATCGCCGCGCGTCCAATTCGTAACCGTGCCCGAAATCAAATCGCCGTTGGGAACAATTACATCCGTTCTATCGAAGGTCTGAATGCGCGTTGAACGGACCGAAATCGCCTGAACGATACCCATCTGACCGTTAACCTCGACCCAGTCGCCTTCGCTGATGGGCCGCTCGATCAACAGGATAATTCCGCTGACGAAATTGTTGACGATATTCTGCAATCCAAAACCGATGCCGACGCCCAGCGCACCAATGATGATCGCAAACGAAGAAAGATCGATACCCGCCGAGGTGATCCCGACAACGGCTGCAATCGTCATTCCCAAATAGCCAACACCCGACGTGATGGCGTTCTGCCCACCTTTGTCGATCTTCGTGCGCGGCAGCACCGAGGATCGCAGCGTCCCTTGAACCAAACGTGTCAGGCCATAGCCAATGCCGAATAAAATGGCGAAGGTCAGGAAATCCCCGGGCGAAATTGTCGTCTCACCCAGCCGAACACCGGTTGTGAACTGTCCCCAAATCTCGCCCAGATCGGAATTTCTGGCACCCCAGATCAACGCAAACACGGGCACCGATGCCAATGCGGCCCCAAGGCTCGCCAGAACCGGAAGAAGCGCCTGTTTGGCAGCGTCTTCATCCAGACGACGCACCATCGCATATCCCGCCCGCAGCACGTAATGCAGCGCAATGAGAAACGCCAAAAGCCCAAGGCTAAGCGCTGTAGGGTAAAGCACACCACGCGCCAGACTGAAGAACCCGATCATCGCCGCAAGCGGTGCTGCCACAGACACAAGCTGCACCGCGCGACCAACCAGCCGTTCGATGCGATTGCCGAAACTTGGCCCTTCGCCGTCCTGCGCCTGCCCACCAAGCCAGATCAATCGGCCAAGACGGAACAGAACAACACCCAAAAGAACAAAGATCGGCAGCGTAAGGACTGCCAAATAGTCCAGATCGAAACTCACCGTCTGATGCAGGATGCCCAGCAATGACAAAAGCCCTGTCAGAAATCCAAGCGAAGAGGCATACCAGCGCCCCGATGCCCGTTGACGCTCTTCAAGGACAAGCGATGAAGGAATACTGGTGCGTTCCGGAAATGTGCGACCTCCCAACCACCGGCCAATCGCATAAGCCAGGATGGCCGCGTTGACACCGATGGCCATGGCACGCCCGGTTTCTCCCAGTATTCCGGTCGAAATCAGCGCCACATTGATCAGAGATATCCCCGCCACCGCGGCCAAGACGCCGCCAAAAGACAAAAGAAACCCGTATACGATAGCCCCATGTTCACCCGAGCTGCTTTCTATTTTGGTCAGCCATTGCTCAATCCAGCGCGGGCCCCGCGAAATCAAAAGAACAGCTGCCGCCAAAAGCAACACCGCGATCGCGGCCCTTTGCCAGAATTGACCCTGTCCGGGATCGGACAGGCCATCGGAAACCTCCATCCGGATATCCGAGAAGACTGCGCTCAAAGCCGCAATCGCTCCCGGCCAAAGCGTCGGATCAAGCGGCGTGCGTCGCAGCTCTAACAGAGCATCGGTCTGGCGATCCCGAAGCCGCGCATCGATCTGGCTGATCAACGAATCCGACCGGGCAAAGGCCTCGATCGCCGAAAGTTGCGGCGCACGCGCATCGCGCAAACTCGTACGCAATGCGTCCCGCCGGGCCGAGATGTTCTCGGCTTCGGTTTCGCCTTCTGCCGGTGGTGGGCCTAATGCATCGACCTGGGCCTCCAGCGCATTGATTTGCACAGCGTTGACTTCTTGGCCCGCAAGGAATTTCTGGCGCCAATCCACCAAAGACTCCCGAAGCGTCTCAAACCCGGCATCCGACATATCGTCGTTTGCGATGTTCGTTTCGACAGAATCTGCAAACCGGTCAAACGCGCTGAAATCCAGCGTTTGCGCCGATACCGCCAAAGCCGAAAAAATCCAAAATAGCACGGCAAACAAAGTGAAGGGTCTGAAAATCATAACAATCAATCCTCGAAAACCGAAGGAACCAGACGCTCGGCCCCTTCAAGCCACGCTGGAACGGGAAGCCCCTTTTCACGCAAGAACGCTGGATTAAACAGCTTCGACTGATAGCGATTTCCGTAATCGCAAAGGATCGTCACAATCGTATGGCCCGGCCCCAGATCCCGGGCCAGCCGCATCGCACCTGCGACATTGATGCCCGTAGATCCGCCAAGACAGAGACCCTCGTCCGCCAAAAGATCAAACACAATGGGCAAGGCTTCGCTGTCCGGAACCTTGTAAACAAAATCCGGGGTAAAGCCTTCAAGGTTGGCTGTGATCCGCCCCTGACCGATCCCTTCGGAAATTGAATCTCCCGCCGGCGGGTCCTGATGCGTATAAAGCTTATACAGCCCCGAGCCATCCGGGTCTGACAATCCAACCTTCACGCCCTTGGGCTGCAAAACCTCAGCCACACCAGCCAGCGTCCCTCCGGATCCGACAGCACAGGTGAAGCCGTCCAGCCGACCTTCTGTCTGCTCCCAGATCTCAGGCCCCGTCGTCTCAACATGCGCCTGCCGATTGGCGACATTATCGAACTGGTTGGCCCAGATCGCACCCTTTGCTTCCGTCTCGTTCAACTTTGCCGCAAGCCGCCCGGAATAATGCACATAGTTGTTCGGGTTCTTGTAAGGCACCGCCGGAACCTGAACCAGCTCAGCGCCACAAAGCCGGATCATATCCTTCTTTTCCTGGCTCTGGGTCTCGGGAATGACGATCACCGTCCGAAATCCCATCGAGGCACCCACCAAAGCCAGCCCGATCCCGGTGTTGCCAGCCGTCCCCTCTACGATGGTTCCACCCGGCTTCAGGGTGCCCTTCGCAACAGCATCGCGGATGATGTAAAGCGCAGCGCGGTCCTTGACCGATTGACCGGGGTTCAGAAACTCGGCCTTGCCAAGTATCTCGCACCCCGTCGCCTCCGAAGGTCCGTTCAACCGGATCATCGGCGTATTACCCACCGCCTCCGCCAAATCTTTACGAATGGTCATCTGGCCTCCCTCGACATGCCTCACCGTCCTAGAGGCCGCTGCCCCAGGTTTCAATGGGCCGCCTGAGGCACTCTTTGCGGCAGACAAGCGAAGAAGGCCTGCTCCCAGACTTCATTTTGCCAAAAATACAACAGGGGGTGCAGCGCCCCCCGCTTCTTGCCAATTGCGCGAAATCGCCTGCGCTATTTCAGACGAAGGTCAGCCGAGTCGCCGCGCCCCATGTCCGAAGTGAACCTCAATGTATCGCCTTTCACCTGAACCACCTGACAATTGCCAGCATCAAGTATAGCGCCGTTCACCATCAGATCCCGGCAAAAGTAGCCCCGGTTCCATGTCCAGTCGCCGCTTACATTGCGTCCAAAGGCGCGACCGCTGATCTGGCCGTCCTGCGAAACCTTAAGACGGATACCCAGCCGGGTCAGGTCCCGATCCTTGATCAGCGACACAAAGTTATCGCGATCTTCGATGCGCTGAAAATCCGACGCAATCACCGGCGTCGCCCCGATCAACGCGATCAAAGTCCAAAAGATTTTCCGCATATCTGTCCTCCGCTTTCGCCATATACGGCCAAAAAGCGGTTCCGGATCACTTCAAACCCAGAACATCCAGCATATCGAAGCTTCCAGGGCCCTTACCCTGCCCCCAAATCGCGGCTTTCAGGGCACCACGGGCAAAAATCCGCCGATCCGTCGCCAGATGGCGCAGCACGATACGCTCGCCATCAGCCGCGAAAATCACGTCATGCTCGCCCACGACATCGCCACCGCGAATGGCACTGAACCCGATTTCGCCTTTGGCACGCGCACCGGTAATCCCGTCACGGCCCCGCGCAGAAACCTCGGATAATTGCACACCCCGGCCCTCGGCCGCGGCCTCTCCCAGCATCAAAGCCGTCCCGGACGGCGCATCTACCTTGTGCCGATGATGTGCTTCAACGATCTCAATATCGAAATCCGCATCCAAAGCTGCCGCAACCCGCTTGGTCAGCTGCACCAGAAGATTGACGCCAAGGCTCATATTGCCCGCCCGAACGATCGTCGCATGCCGGGCGGCGGCCTCCAGCTTTGCAAGCTGGTCATCTGTAAAGCCGGTTGTGCCAATCACATGCACAGCCCGCGCCTGCGCCGTCAGCTCCGCATGGGCCAGCGTCGCCTCTGGCGTGGTGAAATCAATCACGATCTGCGCCGGTGCAATCGCCTCTAATGCGTCATCACTGACAACAACGCCCATTGCGGCACCGCCCATGGCCTCGCCCAGATCCCTGCCGATCCAATCGTGACCCGCACGCTCGATCACACCGATCAGCCGAAGCTTGTCCGACCCTTGCAACTCGTTAATCAGCATCTGACCCATCCGGCCCGACGCTCCGGTGATGACCACACCCGGCAATTCGCTCATAGCACCCTCCGCATTCTTCGCGCGGTCATACACGACGCCTGAACGTTTTCCGAGCCGGAAATCGCCAGCTTGCCCCGGCCCGCGTCAATGCTTAAGTGCTTGTCCATGGCAAAACCTCGCTTTCACGAGGGCTCCGGCCCCTCCCAGCGCCAGTTGCGCGTCGCCGAAGTTATTCGTCGGCGGCTTTCGGATGTGCTGTTGCACGGCGACATCCACGACCCGGACCTGAACCGCATGTCGATCACCGTGGGCGAAGTCACCTGCTCGAACGACCTTAAAGTTGCGACGGCCTATGTCCTGCCTCTTGGTGGCGATGGACGGGAAGAAGCGATTGAAATCCTCAGACGCAACCGCCACGAAATCCGCCGCGCCGTGGGCAAGGGCCTGCAGCTCAAGTTCTCGCCAGAAATCCGCTTCCAAGTTGACGAGACCTTTGACCGCCTTGATGACACCCGGGCTTTATTCGCAGATGAAAACGTTCGCCGCGATCTGGATAGCGAGTAGCCTCGCGCTTCTCGCCACTATGGCCAGCGCCGCTGGCTGCCGTGATCTGCGTTTTGAAGATGTCCCCTTCACCGTTTGCGAAGCCGATCCGGCGTCAGAAGACATCCGCCTCTTCCTGAACGATGCAGACGCCACACCTTTTGGCACATTCGAGAACGCCGAAGCATCGCTGGAGGAAGGCACTTTCGCCTGGTCAATGAACGCGGGCATGTACCATCCCGATCGTCGACCTGTCGGGCTTTATGTCGAAGACGGGCGCGAAGTGGCCCGCATCATCACCAGCGACGGGCCGGGAAATTTCGGACTGCTGCCAAACGGCGTGCTGTGCCTGACCGATACATCAGCGCAGGTGATCGAAGCCCGCCGTTTTGCTGCCGAAAACCCCGCCTGCCGCTATGCCACGCAATCCGGCCCAATGCTGGTGATCAAGGGCGATCTGCACCCCAAGTTCCTGCCCAACTCGGACTCGCGCTTTTTCCGAAACGGCGTCGGCGTGACAGATGACGGACGCCTGATCGCGGCCATTTCCAACCGGCCCGTGAACTTCCACCGCTTTGCGCGCCTGTTCCGCGACGTGCTGAACACGCCCAACGCGCTGTTCATGGATGGCAACATCTCGCGCCTCTATGCCCCAAGCCTGAATCGCCACGACCTTGGCTTCCCCATGGGACCGATCCTTGGTGTAGTCGAGTAACGACCCCCAGCCATTGACAAGCCCAGCCGAACAACGCTAGCACGCCGCCTTTCCGGGAAGGACAGATCAAATGGCACGGCGAAAGAAGGGGCGCGACATTTCGGGCTGGCTGGTGGTGGACAAACCTGCCGGGCTGACCTCGACCTCTGTCGTCAACAAGGTTCGCTGGGCGTTTGACGCCAAGAAGGCCGGACACGCCGGCACGCTTGATCCCGACGCCACCGGTCTTTTGGCCATCGCCTTGGGCGAAGCCACGAAAACCGTGCCTTTCGTCACCGATGCGCTGAAGGCCTATACCTTCACCATGCGGCTTGGGCAGGCCACCAACACCGACGACGCCGACGGCGAAGTGATCGCCAGTTCCGACCTGCGCCCCAGCGACGAAGAAATCGCGGCGGCCCTGCCGGGTTTTCAAGGCGATATCATGCAGGTCCCACCTGCCTTTTCAGCCGTCAAGATCGATGGCGAGCGCGCCTATGCAAAGGCCCGCGCAGGCGAAGAAGTGGAGCTAGCCGCCCGCCCCTTGTTCGTCGAAAGCCTTGTCCTGACAGGTCGCCCCGACACCGATCACGCCAACCTTGAAATGGTCTGCGGCAAGGGCGGCTATGTCCGTGCCATCGCTCGCGATCTGGGCGAACAGCTGGGCTGTTTGGGACATGTCACACAGCTTCGCCGTCTTTGGTCGGGGCCCTTTGATCTGGAAGATGCGGTCACGCTGGACGAAATCGAGGCAAACGCGAAGTCCCCCGACCTCGACGCGCATCTTCTGCCGCTTGAGGCCGGGCTTACCGACTTGCCAGAGCTTCCAACCACTGCCGAAGGGGCGGCGCGTCTTAGAAACGGCAACCCGGGTTTGGTGATCGCAGCAGACGCCGCTTTCGGCGATCTGGCCTGGGCATCGTACCAAGGCGAACCCGTTGCCGTGGGCATCTATAAGGCCGGGGAGCTTCACCCAAGCCGCGTCTTCCGTCTGTGACCGAAATTCTGCGGCGGTTTGAAACGGAAACCAGCCAACGCGAAGCGGTCTACTCGCCTTGCCTAAAATACCGCTACAGCCTGACCTGCACGTGGGATCCCGCCAGCCCGTGCATTGTCTATGTCATGCTCAACCCATCCAAGGCAACCGAACAGGCCAACGACCCCACCATCGAACGCTGCGAGCGCCGTGCGCGGAAACTGGGCTATGGCGCCTTTCGCGTGGTGAACCTTTTTGCCCTGCGCGAAACCTCGCCCTCACGGCTGAAAAAGGCTCGCCGACCCGAAGGCCCCGCGAACACGGATCATATCCGCCAAGCCGTTGCATGGGCCGACGACATCCTTGCCTCGTGGGGCGTGCACGGCACGCACCGGGACCAAGCCGAAAAGGTGAAACCGCTGTTTATAGAAGGCAATCGCCTGCTAACGCTGGGACAAACGAAAGACGGCCACCCCCGCCATCCGCTTTATGTCGCTTACGCCACTCAGCCCGAAATTTGGAACCTCTGACCCGCCGGATTTGGTGAAATCGTGCAGTTTCGCTATATCAAAAGGGGAAAGAGAGGGCGAACCCATGGTCACGAGACGCGCTTTCAATGCCGGGCTGGGTGCAGCGGTCACCGCGTCCACCCTCGCCGGCCCCGCCAGATCGGCCAGCTATCGCGGGCCAAATGTAGTACTTATTCGCTTTGGCGGCGGCGTCCGACGCCACGAAACCATTAATGAAACAGGAACTTACGCCCCTTTCACCCGCAAAGTACTGACCAACCGCGGCGTTCTGATCCCCGACATGCAAATCGACAAGCTGGCAGGCGGCAACACCAGCCACGCCGAGGGCACGCTGAACCTGCTGACCGGGCGCTATAATGCCTACCGCGATGCAGGATCGAAGTTCCTTCAGGACCGTCTGGAACCCACCGAGCCCACGCTTTTCGAATACCTCCGCCGATCTTATGACATCCCCAGCCACGAGGCCCTGCTGATCAACGGCGAAGACCGCCAGCAAGAAGAGTTCTTCACCTACGGCATCCACGGCCACTATGGTATCGACTTCCGATCAGAAATGCTCTCGCTCCACCGGTTCAACCTCTATAAATTCGCCCGCATGCTCGAAGACGGCGGTTTGGGCGAAGAAGCCCGTCTGGCCGCCGAAAAAGCCCTGACCGAGTTGAAGGCCAAAGACGAACGCGACTTTGTCCCCAACCAATCCGACCCAATCCAGAACTTCTGGGCGCGTTGGCGGGGCCACTACGGCGACGACGGTTTCAAGAACCCGCGCGGAGACCGCTTACTGACTGAACTAAGCCTTTGGGCGATCCGCGACCTGAAACCCCGCCTGATCATGGTGAATTATCAGGACCCCGACTATGTGCATTGGGGTAACGCCAGCCACTATACCCGCGCGATTGCCGTCATTGACGACGGCATTCGCCAGATCATGGACGCGTTGGATCATGACGACCATTATCGGGGAAACACCATCGTCGCGATCACACCCGACTGCGGGCGCGATTCAAATCCGCTGATGTCGGTGCCATTCCAACACCACTTCAACAGCCGTGGCGCGCACGAGGTTTGGGCGTTGGTTGTGGGTGCAGGCGTTACCAAAGGCCGGATCTATGACCGCACCGTCGATCAAACGGCCATTGCCGCAACACTGGCCGAGGTGATGGGCATCCGCGCCGAACGCTCGGAAGGCGACGTGCTGTCTGGGTTGTTCACATGAGCATGACCTTAGACAGGTCGCCGCCACGGCCCGGGTTGCTGGCACGGGCTTTCGCAACACTCAAAACGCTGATCCTTGGCAGCCTGCTTTGCATGACAGCCCCCACATCGCTGATCGCGCTTGGCTGGCTGATGCGCCGGATGCGCTTTGTGGCGGCCACGCGTGCAGGCCTTGCCGCAGACCGACCCGGCTGGGTGATGGGCGCACGCGGCACCACAGCACTAAGCCGCGGGCTTGGCGGATTGGCTGCTAACATCCGCGAGGGCCTTCTGGCCGCCTTCAGCCTTGCCCTTGCCACGGCCCCCTTTGCCATCATTTGGCTGCTGTCGTGGTGGGCAGGCTGGGAAAACAGCTTTTCAAAGGGGTATGAACAAGCCTTCGTCGGTCCCTCGCTGGGTCTGACAGGCGTAGTTGTCTTCTGTATCATCATGATCTGGCTGCCTCTGGCTTTGGCGCACCAAGCCGTTGAGAACCGCGCCCTCGCCTTGTTCGAATGGCGCAAGGTCAAATCGGCGGTCCGCCATACCGGCTGGGCTTACCTGTTCTTTGCCGCCACCACGGTGTTCTTCGCTCTGCCCCTTTTTGCAGGCCGGGGCCTTGTCACCTTTGCCAGCGGCATCGTCCCCGGCTTCGACGACATGACACCGGACCAGATCGCCGCGCTTGCAGGCGCCATCGATCTGGGGTTGACCATCTATGCCTTCGTCTCGCTGGTGATCCTGCGCAGTTGGGCCGCTCGCATCTATGCCGCCGCCGTGGCCCGCGCGTTGGACGGACCAGACACAGCCCTTTGGGCAGGCTCCCCCCTTGCCGCAGGACAAAGCGGAGGCACCCGCTCGTGGAAACTGACCCACTGGATGCGCGCGCTCCTGTTAGCCGTCATCTGGTTCGGCCTTGCCGCGCAGATATTCGTGGCGCAATTTCTGAACCACGACTGGCACGTCTGGTTGACACACCCCTATTTTCTGCTCCCATGGGCGCCATGAAAAAGTTCGTCCCCGCCCTCATCGTCTTTTTTGCAATCGTCGCCGGAATGCGTGTGCTGCAGACCGAAACGCCCGCCGACTATTTCCTTCGCTATCAGAATGTGATCGCTGAAGGCCGGACGTTCGAGGACGACGCTCAATTCTATGCCGCCTCCAGACAGGCCGAGATACAGACGCAGCTGGACGCCGAGGGCGATCAGGCAGAGGACCTGAAAGCGGCCTATCTTGAGATGACATCCAGACAGGCCAAGTGCTCGGAACTTGAGCTAGTGGAAGAAGCCAAAACCGAAACCACCGCCCGATTGGTTTTTGATGTCACTGATACCTGCGGCGCTTATGATGCTGGCGCGAAAGTGCAGGAAATCATCGAATTGGTCGAAGAAGACGGCGCCTGGAAGATCCTGTCGAACGAGACCAGCGTCAGATAGCAAAAGCCTGCATCATCTTTGTTCAGAACCGTGGTAGGATGGTGTAACTGCTGAAGGGGGTATCATGCAAGATCCAGACGACGACAAAGTCCAGGGCCGCATTCTTGGCGAACAGATCGAGCCGAGGGACGATGAAAACCTTCTGATGCGGCTGGTCTATATGATCCTGATCGCCATCATGATCTCTATCGCGCAGACGGTGCTGGGGGCTGTGACACTGATCCAGTTCGTAATCCTTGTGATCAACAACAAGGAACCGAACGAACGGCTTGCCGAATTCGGCACCGACCTTGGCATCTGGATCGCAAAAGCCGCGCGGTTTCAGACCGCCGCAAGCAATGTGAAGCCATGGCCGTGGACCGAGCTGGACTGACGTTTGGACGGTCAGAGAAAGGGGCATGTAAGTACTGCGCCCCGTTCGTGTTCTGTGTCAGAGACACGTTTGAAACTGTCGTAAATGCAGGCCGCGCCGCTTGCGCCCCTGATTTGTCCAAATGCCGCGAGGGCCTATTCACCGAATAAAGCCTCGCGCCGGATGCATAGGGCGTTTCCGCCCCGAACATCGGGGGTGTCATTGTTCGCGAACAGCGCAGGTTTTACGGGACAGGGGTTACGGGGCGGTGAAGTGGGCGTGCGTTGGTTGCAGTCTGCCTGTTGGCCGTGCGTGTCAGCTTGGCCGACGAGACGGGCCTAGGCAATCTTTGTCCCTACGACAATGCCGACATGTTCTGTGTTTGGAATTGGCGGTCGGCTGTGCGAATACAGATGAACCCTAAACCGAAATTGGAGGGTGGGTTTTTAAATGGACGAGGACTTGCAGGCGATAAAGAAGCGCCTCGAAACTAAGATACGAGAAAACTCGCATGAACTCAAAGAGTTCAGCCGTGAGAGGGCCGACCAAACAGCAGGCGAGATGAGGGCCGACATCCGAAGGCTGGATATGAGAATGTCGGGTCTCGAAAAATTGCTTTGGAACCGGCTCTTGACCTTTGCGGCAGGAGCCATTTTTGGTTTGGCAATTGCCGTCATTGGACTGGCTTTGATGGCCTCGCAGTGACCTAAACAGTTCCGCTCCAGCCTTTAAACTGCAACCCGCCAAAATCAACAGCACAAGCCGTGCCAGCGCCTGCCCGTGGGGTGGCGCTCCAACGATTGAACGTAAGCGCTTTATGGTGACGTCCACATCTTCGTTCAAAGGTCAACGCACGGATGCAAAAGCGCCAGCCCGCCGGACGGGCTGGTGCTGGCACGGCGCCTTCGGCTTGTTCCGTGCCCGTCGCAATCCCCACCCAAACAAAAACGCCCCCGAAATTCGGGGGCGCTCGATGTTTCGGAAACAGACAGACCTTAGTCTGCGGTTTCTTCTTTTTGCTCGGCGACTTCCTCGCCGGTCGTCTGATCGACCATCTTCATGGCCAGACGCACTTTGCCGCGGTCGTCAAAGCCCAGAAGCTTGACGAAAACCTCCTGGCCTTCCTTCAGAACGTCCGAAGGATGGTTCAGGCGACGGTTCTCGATCTGGCTGACATGCACAAGACCGTCGCGCTTGCCGAAGAAGTTCACGAAGGCACCGAAATCGACGATCTTCACGACCGTGCCTTTGTAAACCATGCCCTCTTCCGGCTCGGCCACGATCGAATGGATCATGTCGTAAGCTTTCTTGATGGCGTCTGCGTTGGGCGATGCAATCTTGATGACACCGTCGTCGTTGATGTCGACCTTGGCACCCGAGACTTCCACGATCTCGCGGATCACCTTGCCGCCCGAACCGATCACTTCGCGGATCTTATCGGTTGGCACAGTCATCGTCTCGATACGTGGAGCGTGTTCGCTGAACTCGCCAGCGCCGGACAGCGCCTTGTTCATCTCGCCAAGGATATGCATCCGGCCCTCTTTGGCCTGAGCCAGAGCCTTCTCCATGATCTCGGACGTGATGCCCGCGACTTTGATGTCCATCTGCAGCGACGTGATGCCGTTTTCGGTACCCGCCACTTTGAAGTCCATGTCGCCAAGGTGATCTTCGTCGCCCAAAATGTCGGACAGGATCGCATAGGACCCATCTTCTTCCAGAACCAGACCCATGGCCACACCAGCAACGGCAGACTTAAGCGGAACGCCCGCATCCATCATCGAAAGCGAACCACCGCAAACCGACGCCATCGAGCTTGAGCCGTTGGATTCGGTGATCTCGGACACGATCCGCACCGTATAGGGGAAGTCCGTGGCCGACGGCAGAACCGCCTGCAACGCCCGCCAAGCCAGCTTTCCGTGGCCAATTTCGCGACGTCCGGTAAAGCCAAAGCGACCCACTTCGCCGACCGAATAGGGCGGGAAGTTATAGTGCAGCATGAAGTTGCTGCGGTAGGTGCCTTGCAGCGCGTCGATCATCTGCTCATCATCGCCGGTGCCCAGCGTGGTGACCACAAGGCCCTGCGTTTCGCCCCGTGTGAACAAAGCCGAACCATGCGTCCGCGGCAGAATGCCGGTTTCCGCAACAATCGCCCGGATTTGATCGGTGGCGCGACCGTCGATACGGCGGCCGTGCTTGACCACATCGCCGCGCAGAACGCCGGATTCCAGCTTCTTCAAAGCAGGTCCAAGGTTCTCGTCCTCAAGCTGCTCTTCAGTAAGCGTGGCTTTAATGGCGTCACGAACAGCGCCAACAGCCGTGGTACGTTCTTGCTTGTCGGTGATCGCGTAAGCGGCCCGCATCTGCTCTTCGCCCGCAGCCTTCACCGCGTCGTAAAGTGCGGAATAGTCAGCAGGCTGAAAGTCGAACGGCTCTTTCGCCGAGGCTTCGGCCAGATCGATGATCAGGTCGATCACTGGCTGGATTTGCTGGTGTGCGAAGTTCACAGCGCCCAGCATCTCGGCTTCAGAAAGCTCGTAAGCCTCTGATTCCACCATCATAACCGCGTCCTTCGTGCCTGCGACTACAAGGTCGAGGCGCTGGTCGGGGTTGTTGCGAAGCTCCTGCATATCGTCGACGGTCGGGTTCAGAACGTATTCACCATCTTCAAAACCAACGCGGCAACCGGCGATCGGGCCCATGAAAGGCGCGCCAGAAATCGTCAAAGCCGCCGAGGCAGCGATCATCGCCACAACGTCAGGATCATTGACCAGATCGTGCGAAAGCACCGTACAGATCACCAGAACTTCGTTCTTGAAGCCCGGAACAAACAGAGGGCGGATCGGACGGTCGATCAAACGAGACGTCAGCGTTTCCTTTTCGGTCGGCCGAGCTTCGCGCTTGAAAAAGCCGCCTGGTATTTTACCGGCGGCGTAATATTTCTCGTTATAATGCACAGTTAGCGGGAAGAAATCCTGACCCGGCTTCTGCGACTTTGCGAAGGTCACGTTCGCCATGACACTGGTTTCGCCGTAAGTTGCGATGACGGATCCATCCGCCTGACGGGCAACTTTTCCCGTTTCCAGTGTCAGCGTTTCTTCGCCCCACTGGATTGATTTTTTCACTTCATTAAACATGCTTCATCCTAGCTGGGATAGCGCAGCGCTCTGCCTATCCCGTTGATATGGCGGCCCCATTGCCGCCGACCCCTTTCATCATGTCATGCGCCGGGGCCAAAGCGTCACGTCTCAGATAAACGCGCGCTTACATCAGTTTGAAAGGTTTGGGAAGAGCGTGCGGTGTCGCGGAAAGGTTAACGCAGCGTTGTTTGAACGGTCGCCTGAACCCGGTGTCGTGAACTTTTGTACGCCTTTTGCGACCCCCTATTTCCGTTTGGTACGTTCAACCGTTCGGGGCGGGTTACCGATGTATTAAAAAGATGGGGCGCTGCCCCCGTCTCCCTGCGGTCGCCCCCCGGGATATTTAGGAACAGACGAAGGACAATTTGATTTGAATTGTTCAAAACACTCTATGGGCGCCACGATCGTCGGCCATGTTGCCTTTTGCGAGTTTTAGGTAGTGATCAGCGAGCGTGTCATGACCAAATTCGGGAGTGGCGTCGGCGTCGTAGCGCCCTTTTTCAGCGTCCCAGACCAACATGCTTTCGGTGGCATAGTACCGCCCGATCCGCGCCAGTTCGGCCTTTTCACGCGTCTTGGACGAAAACAGACCCAATGCACCAAGACCGCCGATGATCGCAGACATCATCCCCACCGGAACATGCTTGAAGCGGGGCTCGATGCCCAAGGCCCAGAACAGCATCTTGCCCTGTTCGCGCGGGGTGATCGCTGGCCCCGGCCCCCCAATGGGAAGGATGCGGTTCTGCAAAGATGCGTCTGACAGGCATCGGGTCAGGTAACGCGCTGTGTCGCCATCACTGATCGGTTTGCAGCGCGTCAGCGTGCCATCCCCGAACAGAAGGAATGGTTTGCCGTTCCGCAACCGATCCACCTGGCCCGAAAGCGACTTGAAGAAGGCTGTGGGGCGCACGATGGACCAAGTCAGCGGCGCCGCCTGTAATTCGGCTTCAAAAGCCAGCTTGGCCCGCTGGAAAGCCAGCAGCGGTTTCTGCACACAGATCGCCGACAGCAGGACATAATGCGTCACACCGTGGGCCAGCGCGACTTTCAGGGCGTCGCTGTTGGCGCGGTAATCGACAGCTTCCGCGTCGTCGGGCACGCCGGTCCGCGAGGCAAGGCACGAGATTACGGCCTGCGCCCTGCAATCCCGCATCACATGGTCCAGATTGGCCGGGTCAAGCCCGCCCCTTTTTATGTCGACCGCTTCCGGCAATCCCGCATGGTCAGCGCCGGGGCGGACCAGCGCGGTGACTTGGTACCCTTCCTCGACCAAGGCCTGTGCCGTGGCACGCCCGATGGTACCGGTCGCCCCCAGAAGCAATACTCGCAAAGGTCTGTCTTCAGTCATGCGCCAAGCCTAATAGGAACTTTCCATCGGCACCATGCAGCGAAGTTCTGTAAGGCTCCTTGCCGCGCGACCCTGCTCTTCGTATCTAGGACAGGAAACGCGCTAGCGAGGAGAGCAAGATGTTCAAAGGACTTGGCGGACTGGGCGACATGGGCAAGATGATGAAGGCCGCGCAGGAAATGCAGACCAAAATGGCCGAGCTGCAGGAAGAATTGCACAGTATAACCGTGGTTGGCGAAAGCGGTGCCGGGTTAGTCAAAGCGACTTCGACCGCCAAGGGCGAGTTGATCGGGTTGGACATTGACCCGACGATCTTTAATCCCAGCGAGAAAGAAGTGGTCGAAGACCTTATCCTTGCCGCCATCAAGGACGCACAATCCAAAGCCAGCGCAAAGAGCCAGCAGGAAATGGGCAGGCTGACCGAAGGCATGGGGTTGCCGGCTGACATGAAGCTGCCCTTCTGACGGTGCGCCGCTGGGCATGGGTTCTGGCCGCGCTGGCCATCGTTCCGGATGGAGCCTGGGCTCAGGATTGGGCAACGGTCGAGGTTTGCACGGTCGATGAAGCTGTCATTGACGACACCGTTTTTGCGCCTGAAGACCGCGCCACCCTTGAGGCCATCGCGGCCAAGATCGAAAACCGGCGCGGACGGTTCTGGCAAATCACATCGCCCGAAGGCAACGTCTCGCATCTTTGGGGGACCTGGCATTCTTCGGACCCGTTGATCCTTGACCTGCCGGATGCCGTGCGCGGCGCGATTGATGCATCACGGGTGGTGGCGGTCGAAGTGGACTATGTTCTGAAAAGTCGTGACGCTTACCGCGAGGCTTTGTACACCCAAGGGCGTTTCAACGAGGCAAGCGACCCTTTCGCTTTCACGCCGGGCGATGGCACCGTGGCCGGGCTTTCCCCCGAAATGTCAGGCTGGGTCACCGACCGCGCCATCGAGCTGAATTGGACCGAAGATTTCAATCTTATCCTGTCGAACGCAGGGATAGCCGAGATGCTTTTGTCGGACCCTTGCGAAGATTTCTCGAACGGGGTTCTGCCCATTCAGGACGATTATATCCAGCTTCTGGGCCGTTTGGCCGGGGCTGAGATTCGCGGGCTTGAAGAGCCGAGTGAGTTTCTGGCCGACCTGAATGCAGACGAAGAAACCGCAAATGCTATCATCGCGGTTTACGCGGCCTACCTGATGCCTGTCACCTCGAACGCCGAGCGGGCGACGTCCTTCGGTTTCTACCGCGAAGGGCGGCTGGGGCTGATGATGGCATGGGACGCGGCCTATATGGCGCAGGTCTTGGGCGATCAGGGCACAAAGGCCTTGCAGCTGACCGACGATTATCTGCTTACCGTGCGGAACCGACGGTTCCTTGATCGGCTGGCCGAAGATTTGCCCGCAGGTGGCGTGTTCATTGCCGTGGGTGCGGGCCATTTGCCGGGCAAAGACGGTTTGGTCACAATGCTGCGGCAAGCAGGGTATAAGGTGACCCGCGTGGTGTTACCCGGAGAAGCAGAATGAACGGAACGGGCGATCTTGAAAACCTGATCGAGCTGATGGCCAAGCTGCCGGGGCTGGGTCCCCGCTCGGCCCGCCGTGCAGTGCTGCATCTGGTCAAGAAGCGGTCGCTGGTGCTGATGCCTTTGGCTGATGCGCTGACGCGGGTGGCGGAAACTGCGCGTGAATGCCTGAACTGCGGGAACATCGGCACTGCGGATCTGTGCGACATCTGCCAAAGCAACAAACGGGCCATCGGCGAGATTTGCATCGTCGAAGACGTGGCTGATCTGTGGGCGATGGAACGCGCTTCGGTGTTCAAGGGGCGGTATCACGTCCTTGGTGGAACACTGTCCGCACTTGATGCTGTCGGGCCGGAGGAGTTGCGCATCCCCAAGCTGATCGACCGGGTCGAAACGGAAGAAATTACCGAGGTGATCCTTGCGTTGAATGCCACCGTCGATGGGCAAACCACAGCGCATTACATCGCCGATCAGCTGGAAGACCGCGTCACGGTCACCACGCTGGCACAAGGCGTACCGATTGGTGGCGAGTTGGATTATCTGGACGAAGGCACAATCAGCGCAGCATTGAAGGCGCGAAAAGCGGTTTAAGCGTGTGTTTTCAAATCTCTTTCATTGAAATTCTGAGCGCCCGGCAGCCATTGCCTTTGGTATTGGCATCGCAGCAGGTGCAGGTCTGTGCCTCTGCTACGCCATCCCACGGGTCTTCTCGCTGATCGGCGGCATCGTGGTGCGGGTAGTGTGCGACCTGGCCAATGTTTGCTTTGCCAAGGCGGGTCAAAAGCCCATGTCGATCAAGGCACCCTGACACATGCTTTGCAGCCTTCCTTGGAATACAGAAATAATGTGCTGGAACTTTGCGGTTCCACAAGGATGCCAGCCAGCAACTGGGCCAAGATCGTGGTATTGCCGGAGTAGCCGATGCCACCCAACGTTGATCATGACAGAAGTCTTTCGGTCGGGCGCTTGATGCAAAGGCGCCCTGAAACAATCGGTGTATTCCTGCGCCACAACATGCTCTGCGTTGGGTGTTCGGTCAGCCTGCTTCATACGCTGGATGAGGTCTGCGCGATTTACGGTCAGGACCCAGACGCACTTCGCCGGGAATTATGCGCCGTTATTCGGGAAACCGGCCCGTATCGGCGAACACAACGAGTTTGTGCGGTGCCGTGACCACAATGAGTTTTCGCCGGCTTTCGACAATGCCTGCCTTTTGCCACGCACTTAGAAGGCGGCTGACAGTATGCAGCGTGGTTCCGGCCATTTCGGCCACGTCCTGCCGCGTGACAGGGAAATCAATTTCGATCCCCTGATCGGTTTTGCGCCCGGCCTGCCGCACCAGCCGCAGGATTGCGTTGGCGACGCGCTGCTCGACGTGCAGTGTCGCCATCTCGACGATCCGGTCGTTCAACTCGCCCATGCGACGCCCGACGGTGCCGTAAGTCTCGCTGGCGAAACCTGGATAGGCTTCAACGAACCCATCCCAATGCTTTGTCGGCCAAGCCAGAACCACGCAGTCGGCCGCAGCGATTGCCGAGGCCGGATACGTGGTGCGCCCAATGGCGCGGGCAATTCCAAACAGTTGACCCGACGCGATGTGCAATGCCACGACCTGATCACCATCTTCCGTAATCCGCACCGCACGGACATAGCCGTCCAGCAGCAGGAAAAAGTAATCCGCAGCACCACCTTCGGCAAAGATTGTGTCGCCATTGGCAAACCGCCGTGGCTGCGCACCGTCTAGGATGTTCGTGATCTGGGCAGGCTCAAGCGCCCGGAATGGCGGCAAAGGCGTCAAAAGACTGTTGTCAAGTTTACTCACGCGCCGTTCGCCCCTGTCCCCACTGATCCAGTCTATCGCATTCCCGCCCGGACGCTAAGGCTGAATTCGGGCAAGGTTTTGGACCAGATCGCGGGCCACCGGAAAGTGCCGCAAGTTTGTCGATCCGCAAAGTCGCGCCGCAGACCTGTCGGTACATTTCCCGACAACAAAGGATTCATTGAAAGGAACGACCACATGTTGCGTACCATTATTGCCTCGCTTGCCCTTACTTCTGCGATGTTCGGGGCGGCTTATGCCGAAACCCACGAAGTCAAGATGATGAACAAGGGCGAAGCGGGGAACATGGTGTTTGAACCCGGCGCGCTTTCGATTGTTGCGGGCGACACCGTCAAGTTTGTTGCCACCGATCGCGGGCACAACGCTGAGTCGATCGAGGGGATGACCCCAGCGGGTGCTGACGGGTTCAAGGGCAAGATCAACGAAGAGATCGAAGTCACGCTGGAAACCGAAGGGCTTTATGGCGTCATGTGCAAGCCGCACTTTGCCATGGGCATGGTCATGGTCATCAAGGTCGGCGCGGATGCGGTCACCCCCGATGATTTCCTGGCCGGGCGTTTGCCGCCGCGTGCCAAGGGCCGGATTGAAGAGCAGCTTTCGGGTCTCTGACCTCACCAGTTTTCACAGAAGGAGCATACCCATGTCTAACAACAAAAAATCGGATCACGTCACCAGCAGACGCAACATTCTACGCGGAACCGCTTTGGCCGGGGCTGCAGCCATTGCAGCCGGAGCCACAAGAGGCAGCGCCGCACCGATGCGGTCGCCTGTGCCCTCGACACCAATGGTCGAACCCGGCGTCATCAAGGCGCAGGCCAATGCCATGACCAAGGCCGCACCCGCCGACCTTAGCGGATACGAGCGTGTAAAGCAGCGCCTTGTCGCACCACCCTTTGCCCCTGAGCACGATCAAATCGCGACAGGTGCGCCGAAGATCGTCGAGATCGAGATGAATATTCTCGAGCGTCTGATGGTGGTTGACGAGGACACCGGCGCAAGTATCTGGGCGCTGACCTACAACGGTTCGGTCCCCGGCCCGCTGATCATTGTGCATCAGGACGACTATGTCGAACTGACGCTGCGCAACTCCGGCCGACAGCCTGATGGAGCACAACATCGACTTTCACGCCTCGACGGGTGCGCTTGGCGGCGGTGGTCTGACCCATGTCTATCCCGGCGAAGAGACCGTGTTGCGCTGGAAAGCGACAAAGCCGGGTGTCTTCACCTATCACTGCGCCCCCGGTGGCGCGATGATCCCCTACCACGTCTGCCACGGGATGAACGGGGCGGTGATGGTGCTGCCGCGCGACGGTCTGAAGGACGGTCAGGGCAATCCGCTGCCTTATGATCAGATCGCCTATATCGGCGAGCAGGATTACTATCTGCCACGCGATGATCGCGGCGATTTCATCCAATACAGCAGCGCTGGCGAAGACTATGCCGACATCGCTTGATGCGATGCGAACACTGACCCCGACACACTAGCGTCTTTAACGGTGCGGTCGGCGCGCTGACCGGTTCCAAGGCGATGCCGCTCGAACGTCGGTAAGACCGTGCTGATGATCCACAATCAGGCCAACCGCGATACGCGACCGCACCTGATCGGTGGGCACGGCAATTTCGTCTGGGAAGCCGGATCGTTCAGCGACGCGCCGCAGACCGGGCTGGAAAGCTGGTTCATCCGGGGCGGATCAGCGGGTGCTGCGATGTACACATTCGAGCAACCCGGCGTGTACGCCTACGTGAACCACAACCTGATCGAGGCCGCACTTCTTGGCGCCACCGCACACTTCGTCGTCGATGGCGAATGGAACAACGCGCTGATGGAGCAGGTGATGGAGCCCTCGGTCATGGAAACCTGAGAAGGCTGAAAAGGAGCACTTGCCATGTCGCCTTCGCGCCCGCACCTGCCACCAAGACCCTTGGCAATGCTTGCTGCAGTCATGGTGACGCTTGCGGGCGCGGGGCTTGTCGCAGGTCTTGTGATGACATCGGGCAATGATCAAGCGCCGCTGCCCAAGTTGGTGGCGGCGCCGCGCCTTGCTGACACTGGTGCGCAGTTTTTCGTTCAGGCCCATGAAACCACTATCGAGGACTGGAACCGCTGCTATGCGCAAGGCGGATGCACCCTACAGCTTCGCCCACCGAAACAGAGCAAGGCGCAAGACTTTCCCGCCACCGGCATCAACTGGATGGATGCACAGGAATACGTCCGCTGGATCTCATATGCGACCGGCCATCCCTTCCGGCTTCCCACATCTGCGGAATGGGACAAGATGGCCCAAGAAGTTCTGCCGGAAACACGCGACCCGATATTCACGGATCCGTCACTGACCTGGGCATCCGCATACCAGCTTGAAGAAGGCGTCGACCGCAGGCTCAGACCCTCGGGTTCTTGGTCCACAACGGCAGAAGGCATCGCGGATCTTGATGGAAATGTTTGGGAATGGACGCAAGACTGCTATGATGGTGAAACAGATACCTCGCCGGAAATGCCATGCGCAGCCTATGTTCTTGGCGGCGAGCATCGCGCCGTCGTCTCGTTTCTTGTACGCGATCCGGCTCGGGGAGGGTGTGCAGTCGGTGCGCCGCCGGCTCATCTTGGCTTGAGGCTGGTCACAGATCGGAGCCCTGATACGCAAGAAGGAACCTGACCAAACGCCATTTGGCAGACAAGGAGGACGGAATGACTGTCATGATCATTTTCGCAACGGTCGAAGGCCAGACAGGCAAGATCGCGAGCTTCATCGCCGACAAAGTGCAGGCGTCCGGCAGGGACGTAATCATGATTGACGCCGACGGGTCCGATGAGTTGTCCTTTGAGGGCGTGGAAAGGGTGATACTGGCAGCACCCGTTCACGAGCGTCGCCACCCCCGATTGTTCGAAGCTTTGCTCAGCGGAAATACCGACGAACTGCATGCACTCCCAACGCTTTTGTTGTCAGTCAGCTTAAGTGCGGCTTTCGAGGAAGGCCTTGCCGAAGCCAAAGACTATCTGTTGGAAATGGAGATGCGCACAGGTTTTACGCCGACTGTCGATGCCTGTATCGCCGGAGCTGTAAAAAGCAGTTCATATGACTATTTTGATTCTCAGATCGTACATCATGTCGTTTTACGAGATCGGAATTTCGATCCGAATGTGAAAGAGCATGAATTTACCGATTGGCCGGAACTTGCCCAGAAAGTAGCGGCGTTTCTTAGCCAACCGACCGAGCTGAAAGGCGCAGATTGAGGATCGATCACTCGGTGCTAATCAGTAGCGTGAACATTCAATAGAATAGCCCCTATGTTTCTAGGCACTTTCTTCCCTAATTTTGCGGCAAGAAGGCCATTATGCGGAAATCAACGACGCTTTACAATAATTTCACTTTAGAGAAGAGTGGCCTCCTTGTTTGCCCGGAAAAAGAAGGAGCATCGAAATGGCTCAGAAAGCGCGCGCCAAAAAGCATATGGATAGCGGCCTTTCAAACTGGACGGCAGACCAGTTGCCGGATTTGAAGGGCAAGCTGTATGTGATCACCGGAGGCAACTCAGGTATCGGGCTTGAAGCCGCCAAGCATCTTGGCAAAGCAGGCGGTGATGTTGTGTTGGCATGCCGATCTGTAGGGAAAGCCGAGGAAGCAGCCAAAGAGCTTAGGACGCATGTGCAAGGTCGTGTCGATGTCGTGCAACTGGACTTAAGTGAATTATCTTCTGTGCGCTCGGCTGCCGAAGAAATTCATGAAAAACACGGCAAGATTGACGCCCTTATCAACAATGCCGGCGTCATGCAGACGCCAGAACAAAAGACTGCCGACGGTTTTGAAATGCAATTTGGGACAAACCATTTGGGGCATTTCCTTTTGTCGGGCTTGCTCATTGACCTCGTTGAGGCGGCAGAGGGTCGCGTCGTGACGTTATCAAGCATTGCGCATCTTGCCGGGACGATCCGTTTTGATGACCTGATGGGCGAGAAAGGATATTCTTCAACGCAGGCTTATACTCAAAGTAAAGGTGCAAACTTAATGTTCGCACTTGAATTGGATCGAAGGCTGCAAGCTTTGGGCAAGAAAGCAATTAGCATTGGCTGCCACCCGGGCTATACGCGCACAAATCTTCAGAGCACAGGCCCGACTGGGTTTTTCAATTTTCTGTATAAGATAACCAACCCGATATTAGCACAATCATCACCCGAAGGTGCGTTGCCAACGGTATTTTCGGCTGCGGGGATAGAAGCGAAACGCGGCGGCTATTATGGCCCACAGAAAATGGGGGAAACGCGCGGAGCCGTCGGAGACGCAAAAGTAGCTCCTTACATATTGGACGAAAAAACAGCCAAGAAACTTTGGGATGAAAGCGAAAAGCTTGTCGGCCATCAATGGGCTTAATGACTTGAACCAAGACGCGACGGCGACCCCTTTCAACGACTAAAATCTGACAACGACTGAAATCTGAAATGCTTTCAAGTCTTGATCCGATACGGTTTGCATCGCCGAAGCGGACCTGAACCAAACATCCATAACTGTTCACCTTATCCCGCAAAGCAGACTATCCGGCAAAACAAAACCCCGGCACATTGGCCGGGGTTTGCAATTGTCAGCGAAGGCGAGAACTCAATCCTTGTCGTCTTCGTCTTCGTCATCGTTGTCCGGCAAGTTGAAGAACGTCTCGGCGTCTGGCGTTGGTTCTTCCTTCTCTTCAGGCGCGTCGCCCAAGGTAAAGGTCTCAAGCCCTGAAATCGCCGTTGGCATGCGAGGTTCGATATCGCCCCCAAGCGATTGCTCGGTAGATACCAGCTTGCGGCGTTCTTCGTCCGACATGACCTCGCCGTCCTTGGCGCGTTTGGCGGCGGCCTTTTGCACAACAGTGTCCAGTTCGGACTGCTTGCAAAGCCCCAGTGCCACCGGATCGATCGGCTGAATGTTCGAGATGTTCCAATGCGTCCGCTCGCGGATTGCCTGGATCGTTGGCTTGGTGGTGCCCACCAGTTTTGAAATCTGGCCGTCCGACAATTCCGGGTGGAATTTCACCAGCCAAAGGATCGACGCCGGGCGGTCCTGACGCTTTGACAGGGGCGTGTAACGCGGGCCGCGGCGCTTTTCTTCGCCCACGGCAGCGGCGTTGTACTTCAGCTTCAGAGCATATTCGGGCTTTTTCTCGGCCGTGTCGATTTCATCCTGCGTCAGTTGGTTGTTGGCGATCGGGTCGAACCCTTTCACGCCGGCAGCCACATCGCCGTCAGCAATGCCCTGCACTTCCAACTCGTGCAGGTCGCAAAAATCCGCGATCTGCTTGAAGCTGAGCGTGGTGTTATCAACAAGCCAGACGGCGGTCGCTTTGGCCATGATCGGTTTGTTCATATGCTTGTCTCCTGACAAATCTTTCCCGCTGCCGGAAATCGGCTGGTCCGGGTGGACCTATCCTCGAATTTCGGGGAATTGGCGTTTATATAGTCGCAGAGACGAACATAGGGAAGAGCGAATGCGGTTTTTGGTGGCGCTTTTGATGAGCGCAGGGCTGGCCCGGGCGGATGGCGAAGCAGCAGGTGACTTCGACTATTATGTACTGGCGCTGTCATGGTCGCCAACGTGGTGCGCGCTGGAAGGCGATCAGCGGGGCTCGCCGCAATGCGATGCGGACAAGGATAACGGCTGGGTGTTGCACGGGCTTTGGCCGCAGTACGAAGATGGCTGGCCAAGCTTTTGCGCGACTTCTGTACGGAATCCTTCGCGGTCTGACACGCGAGACGAAGCCGACCTGTTCGGATCATCGGGCAATGCATGGCATCAGTGGAACAAACATGGCAGATGTTCGGGCCTGAAGGCGGATGATTACTATGCGTTGGCACGCGAGGCCTACGGCCGGGTGAACCGCCCCGCCATTTTCCGCAAACTGGAAGACCCGATCAAACTGCCCGCCGCTGTGGTCGAACAGGCGTTTCTGGAGGCCAATCCCGACTGGCAGGCCGACGAAGTCACCATCACCTGCAAATCGGGCCGCATTCAGGAGGCGCGCATCTGTCTGACCCGTGCGCTGGAACCCCGCCGCTGTGGCAGCGACGTGATCCGGGATTGCCGGATGAGTGACGCGCTGTTTGATCCGGTTCGCTGAAAATACGGGTTTTGCGCCGACTTCGTCGTCGCCGTGAACGAGGGGGTTTCACCCCCTCGTGCTCCCCCAGAGTATTTCAGCCAAGAAGAAGGGTCAGGCGATCTGTAGGACGATCTTGCCGATGTGATCCGCTTCCAGCGCGCGATGCGCATTACCGGCCTGTTCCAGTGGAAAACTTTGGTCCATCACCGGGGCAATCCGCCCTGCCTCGAGCAATGGCCAAACCTTGGCGCGCAAGGCTTCGGCAATCTCGGCTTTCGCAGCCACCGATTGTGGGCGCAGCGTTGAGCCGGTGATCGTCAGACGGCGCACCATGACTTCGGCAAAGTTCACTTCGGCCAAAGGCCCACCCAGAAAGGCGATAAAGACAAGCCGCCCATCGTTTTTCAAAGCCGTAAGGTCACGCGGGATATAGTCGCCACCCACCATATCGAGGATCAGATCAGCGCCGCCTATACCCTTCAGGATCTCGACAAAATCCTCGCCGCGATAGTTGATGGCGCGTTCGGCCCCAAGCTGTTCCGCCGCACGGCATTTGTCGTCTGATCCGGCGGTCGCAAAAACCCGCGCGCCGAACACATGGGCCAGCTGGATTGCCGTGGTGCCGATGCCACTGGTGCCGCCGTGGACAAGGAAGGTCTCGCCCGCCTTCAGGCCGCCACGCATGAACACATTGGTCCAGACAGTGAAATACGTCTCGGGCAAACACGCGGCTTCCGCCATCCCCATGCCTTTGGGCACGGGCAGGCAATGGGCCGCGGACGTCACCACATATTCCGCATAGCCGCCACCGGGCAGCAAAGCGCAAGCCGCATCGCCTTCGGCCCACCCGCTGACACCGGGGCCCACTGCATCAATATACCCCGATGCTTCCAGCCCCGGCAGATCCGATGCACCGGGCGGCGGGTTATAGGCCCCGGCCCTTTGCAGCGCATCAGGGCGGTTCACGCCCGCATGGGAAACCCGAATACGCACCTCGCCCTGTCCCGGTTCGGGCATAGGCCGGTCGGTGAGGCGCAGGACTTCTGGGCCGCCGGGTGCTGAAATCTTGACCGCGCGCATGTTACGGGCGGTACCCTGGCACATCCCTGGACGCAGAGGGCGGGCGCATCTTCGCCATGAAAGCTTCCTGCATCTCCATCAATGGTTTGGTCAGCGGGTTATCCCGAAGCTGACCTTTCAGCTTCTCGAACTTCATCACGTCCTCGATGCGCCGGTCGATGAAGGCATGGGTGTTCGCAAAATCGGGGCTTTCATCGCCCAACCAGAACAGCACCGTGGCGCCCCAGACCCCCGAAAGGATCGCTCGTTTTGAATACCAGTTGCCGTCCTCTGACGTATCACCCAGTGCTGTCCAGACGTGATCTGCGGTTTCCCACACCAGCTTGCTGCCTTCGACCGTATGGGTTGGCAAGGAAAACAGCGCTGTCGCCCGGCGCACGGCCTCGCGGTCCGGCATTTCTGCCAATCGGAACCGCAGAGCGGTGGCCACCTTTTCGCTGAAACGCATGTCGGAGAGATCGGCCTTTGCCAGACGCGCAACCATCGCCTGATCGCCGCGCCGGTGCAGCGCCACGGCAAGATCAATCGCACCTCGTGGTGCCAGTACTTTGGCGTTGGCAGCGTCGATCCCGGCATCCTGACACGCGGCAGCAAAAGTAGCAGGCGACCAGCCATCAAAGGCCACATGCGGCAAGGCAGCGTCTAAAAGAGCATCAAGTGACATGGGTAAACTCCGTTGTTTCGGACAGTAGACAACGTAGGATGGCTTTGCTATACGCCGACTTCCTGCAAATTTTGCGCAACTCTAAACTAGAAAGGTGGTGACAACCACATGCAGGTCAGTGTTCGCGACAACAATGTCGACCAGGCGCTTCGTGCCCTGAAAAAGAAGCTGCAACGCGAGGGTGTCTTCCGTGAGATGAAGCTTCGGCAACATTTCGAGAAGCCCAGCGAAAAGCGCGCACGCGAGAAGGCCGAGGCCATCCGCCGCGCCCGCAAGCTCGCCCGTAAAAAGCTACAGCGTGAGGGCATGCTTTAAGCACCTTCTAACACTGAGCGGCTTCGGCTGCTAACGACGACCCCCGCGGTAACCCTCGGGGGTTTGTTGTTTTTAGGGGTGTAGGTCTGGACTTGCGCCTGTCGTTCGCCTTCACTGCCGTTCCCGGAACGCGAGGTGAACATGGCGAAACCTATACGTATCGACAATAAGACAGCGCGCCAGCTTTGGCTTGCTTCGCAGGGTCTCGGCGCAACCCCAACCGGACCGCTTGATGTCTTGGGCACGATCAAACAACTGGGGTTCGTCCAGCTGGACTTGATTCAGGTTGTTTCGCGTGCGCATCACCACATTCTGTGGAGCCGCAATCAGAACTACCGCGAACCCATGCTTGATCAGCTGTTGGCCAAGGATCGGTCAATCTTCGAGCATTTCACCCACGATGCCTCGGTTATCCCAATGGACTTCCTGCCTATGTGGGAGCGGCAGTTTCGCCGAAAAAAGGCTCAGTTGGATCGGTCTGGATGGTACAAAGGTCTGCCGGACCAAGCCGCACGTGCAGTGATAAAGGACCGGATTCGTGATGAGGGCGCCCTGTGCACGACTGCCTTTGATACCAAAGTCAAAGGCCCAAAACAGATGTGGTCGCGCCCGCCGCACAAGCTTGCTTTGGATTACATGTGGTACAGCGGCGAGCTTGCGACCTGCCACCGGGTGAACTTCACCAAGTACTACGACCTTGCCGAGCGGATATTTCCCCAAGACCTGAGCGCCACGGGCTTGGCGGATCAGGAGCAGGTGGATTGGCTCTGTCACGCAGCACTCGACCGTATGGGGTTCGGGTCACCTGGTGATGTGCAAAGATATTGGGATGCCGCGAGCGGCGACGAGGTAAAGACCTGGCTGGACCGCTCGCAATCAAAGCTTCAGACCGTCGAAGTTGAAACGGCGCAAGGGCAATGGATCACTGGGGTCACACTTGCCGATATCGAAGACCGGTTGGAAGCGTTGCAGCCGCCCACAACCCGCCTTCGTATTCTCAATCCGTTCGATCCTGTGATCCGCGACCGCAACCGTCTGAGCCGCTTGTTCGGATTTGACTACCGCGTCGAGATGTTTGTCCCTGAAGCCAAACGCATTTGGGGTTATTACGTTTTTCCGATCCTTGAAGGGCACCGGTTTGTGGGGCGGATCGAGGTGAAGGCCGATCGCAAGAATTCCGTTCTGAACGTGCTGAACTTCTGGCCGGAAGACGGTGCGAAGTGGCCCGCAAGCCGTCACGAAAAGTTGGCATCCGAGCTGGAACGGATGCGAAGGTTCGTCGGCGTTAACTCAATTGCATGGACAGTTTAAGTTCTTTGCCGTGGTCGCGCGCACCCGCTATCCCTGAAACAGCGGGAAGCTGACACCAAGCGCCCAAGCCAGAACGACCCCAAGGGCCAGCCCCGATGACAGCGGGCCCACCCGTAACGCGACGGCCCGGCCCATTGTGCCGAACACCAGATAGAACAGCACCAGGACGGGGGCGATCATCATCAGGAAAAACAGCCCTTCAAAATCCAGTGCAACCGCACCCGCAAGTGACAACAACAAGCTGACCCGGATGCACAGCCGCCGCAGAAGGGTTGCACCCGCCGTCAGAGTGGCGTCCGCAATCATGTACGGAACAGTACCAAGCAACATCGCACCAATGATCCAAAGCCGCGCACTCGTGGGCCAGAAATTGGCGGCGTACCGGTTAAGGGCAAAGCCAAACACGGCGCAGCACAGCAACAGAACGGCGAAAGCCACCCATGACAAAGACCCAAAGCGCACCCCCCAGAGGCGCAGCAAAACCAATTGCAGGCTGCCGAAGATCAACAAATGCAAACCCAGGTAGTCGGCAACCAGAACCGGCAGGACGTGGGGGTTCAGCGGGACGGCGAGTATGGGTGTCAGAATGGCGGGCACCAGCAAAACAGTCGCGATTTGCTTGCCACTCAGCGGCAATTGACGTTCTGCTTGTGCCGGCAGAAACGCGGCCAACCGCCGGAACAGCAGTACCAGACCGCAGAGCAGCCCCAGAATGGCCCATCCGGTTGGCAGGATCGTAACGTCTGATTGCCGCCCGTAAGTCTTGTCCAGCCACGCCAGTGCTTCAGCACGTCCGACGCGGCTTTGCAGGACAGACACATGCTCGCTAAAGGGGGCCACGACGGCGTGGCGCGTGACCCCGCCATCGGTCACGGTTTCACCCTCGCTCGCATCGGGTGCCACCATCTGAAGAGCCTCTTGCCCGAAAGCCCGCAAGCCCGGTTCCCAGGCGCCTGTTACAAGCAGAAGGTTGTTCGGAGTGGTCGCATCAATCGCTTGCGAGAAGGCCGAGATAAGGACCATCGCGCCGATATCGCTTCGGTTCATTGCGGTCCGCACAAGAATGTCCGTCGCCATTGAATGGCCCAGCAATGCAACGGGCTGATCATTTGCAACGGCGTCAATGACTTCACCAGTTTGCTCGACCAGAAGGCGCGTTGTCCCATCAATCGAATTCACATCACCCGACATAGGCAGCCTGTGCCTGCCATGACCCAGAAACTCAAACACGACCACCCGGTATCCAGCCTGTGCAAGCGGCAGCGCATAGCCCTGCATCATCTGCTCGGACCCGGCAAATCCATGTGCCACAACGACGACGGGGCCGTCATCGGCAAGGGCTGTGCCTGAATATTCGGTGACCGGTGTCTGGCCGATGTTAAACCGCGTGATGGCAACGTCGCGTCGTGCAAATTCAAGCACCAAAAGCGACACCGCGATCATCGCCAAGACAAGATAAGCTTTCAGTGGATTGCCTCCATTCAGGGCGTTTTGTCCGGCGCGCCGCGCGAAAAGTCAAATGCCCCCTCGCCGTCGCTTGCCCATATCCAAGCCTGCAAGTAAACGCAGGATTGACGCTTAACCGACAGAGGCCCGCCCATGAAATCGACCATCACCTGGGTCAGTGACAAGACCTTCACCGGCCAGACCGAAAGCGGCCATTCCATCGTGATCGGCACCGCTGAAGGCGACGGCCCCAAACCCGGCCCTTCGGCGATGGAGCTGGTCCTGATGGGTGCCGGAAGCTGTTCGGCTTGGGACGTGGTCGAAATCCTCCGGAAGGGCCGTCAGGCCGTCGAAGACGTCATCGTCGAACTTGACGCCGACCGCGCCGAGGAACCACCCAAGGTCTTCACCCGCATCCACCTGCATTTCATCGTGAAAGGCCGCGATCTTTCCGAAGACAGGGTCAAACGCGCCATCGAATTGTCGGTCGAGAAATACTGCTCGGCCACCGCAATGTTGGAAAAGACAGTCACGGTAACCCACGATTTCGAAGTGATTGAAACCGCCTGATTTCAGATCGGAAGCGCCGTCGTCTGCCGCACAATGCGCAATGCAAAAGACGAATGCATCTGCCCCACCCCCGGAAGTCGCGCCAGTTTCTGACGGTGGATGCGGGCGAAATCCTCAGCGTCTTCGGCAACGACCTTCAGAAGGTAATCCGCGGCTCCGGCCATCAGATGACACTCCAGAACGTCCGGGATCAGCCGTACTTCGCGCTCGAACGCTTCCAGCACTTCGTCCGCCTGCCCTGAAAGCGTAATCTCGACAAACACCACCGTCGACCGGCCCATCTTCTTGGGGTCCAGCAACGCCACATAGTCGCGGATAAAGCCGCCGGTTTCCAACCGCTGCACACGGCGGTGACAGGCCGAGGCTGAAAGATTCACCTCGTCGGCCAATTCGGCGTTAGAGATCCGTCCGCGCCTTTGCAAAACGGAAAGGATTCGGGCATCTGTCGCGTCCAGTGTCTGCATTACGCAAGCCTATTGTGTGATTCCTGTATTTCTTCGAAGACTATTCGACAAAATAGGCAATTTGACAGATCAAAAGCCATTCTTCTTCGTCAGATTGATGCATATGTCGCGCGAAAGAGGAGGATTTGCACCATGAAGATCGGTTGCCCCAAAGAGATCAAGCCACAGGAATTTCGCGTCGGCATGACGCCAAGCACTGCGGGCGAAGCCGTGCGCCACGGACATGACGTGATCATTGAAACCGGGGCCGGACAAGGTGCTGGTTTTACCGACGCAGACTATACCGACGTCGGCGCGCGTATTGCCAACACCGCTGCGGACGTTTTTGCCGAAGCCGATATGATCGTAAAGGTGAAAGAACCTCAGCCGGTCGAGCGCAAGCAACTGCGTGAAGGCCAGATCCTGTTTACCTATCTTCACCTGGCACCAGACCCCGCGCAGACGAAAGACCTGATCGACAGTGGTGCGACCTGCATCGCTTATGAAACCGTTACGGACAGCCAAGGCGGGCTGCCGCTTTTGGCCCCAATGTCCGAAGTCGCTGGTCGGCTGGCACCTCAGGTCGGCGCTTGGACCCTGCAAAAGGCCAATGGTGGGCGTGGTGTTCTGTTGGGCGGTGTCCCCGGCGTAGGCCCCGGAAAAGTCGTCGTGATCGGTGGCGGTGTTGTTGGCACGCACGCGGCGCGCATCGCGGCTGGCATGGGCGCGGATGTCATAGTGCTCGACCGGTCCCTGCCCCGCCTTCGATATCTTGACGATGTCTTCAGCGGACAGTTCCGCAACCGTTACGCCAGTGCGGCCGCAACAGCCGAGTTGATCGTTGACGCTGATCTAGTGGTGGGTGCGGTTCTGATCCCCGGTGCTGCGGCACCCAAGCTGGTCACGAAAGATCAACTGAAGACCATGAAACCGGGTGCTGCAATTGTTGACGTGGCCATCGACCAGGGCGGCTGCTTCGAGACGTCACACGCCACGACGCACGAAGACCCGATCTACGAGGTCGATGGCATCATGCACTATTGCGTTGCCAACATGCCGGGGGCAGTGGCCCGCACCTCGACCATCGCGCTGACCAACGCAACCATGCCCTATCTGTTGGCACTGGCTGACAAAGGATGGCGGCAGGCCTGTCTTGACGACCCGCACCTGATGGAGGGTCTTAACGTTCACGCTGGGCAACTGACGTATTTCGCGGTTGGCAAGGCGCTTGGGATCGATGTGATCTCGCCAAATTTGGCGATTAAGGCTTAGCGGCAATGCAAAAGGGGCCCGCCATCAAAGCGGGCCCCTTTCCTGTTCTGATGTTGATCAGGCGCGCGCTTTGAGAGCGTCGCGAATCTCGATCAGAAGCTCTTCCTGCGTCGGGCCGGCTGGCTCTTCAGCAACTTCTTCTTCCGCTGTGGTAGCCGCGTCCTTAACTTTGTTCACCATCTTCACAAGCATGAAGACCACGAACGCAATAATCAGGAAGTTGATCAAGGCCATGATGAAATTACCGTAAGCAAATACGGCGCCGTCTTCACCATCGCTTAGACGAACACCCATGCCCGAAAAGTCGATACCGCCCATGAAAAGGCTGATAATCGGGTTGATAAGATCGCCTACTAGCGATGTAACGATCGCTGTAAAAGCAGCGCCGATAATGATACCGACAGCCATATCCATGACATTGCCCTTGGCAATGAAGTCTTTGAATTCCTGAAGCATTTGTTCCCTCGTCTTATTTTTTTCCCGCACCAATTGGTGCACACCTATCCATCCCGTTGAGTTCGATAGCACAATTCTTGAAATTTACAATCTGATGTTTCCAAAGGCGAAACGATCAGTCTGGCAGCTTTCCAGTCAATACATAGCGTAAGACGTCGACCACCTGCTCGGGCTTCTCGGCCACGGCCAAAGACGCGGCATGCACTTCCTTCAGCGCGTGGCCATGCTCGGGCGGATTAAGGATGACAAGAGACTTTCCAAGTGCTGCAGCGTAACCCGCATCAAAGGCTGCGTTCCACTGTTTGTACTCGGTGCCAAAGCGCACCACCACCACGTCCGCATTTTCGATGCCATGCCGCGTGCGGATGGCGTTCACCATTGCGCCCTTGTGATCGTGCCAGAACTTCTTGTCTTCGGCGCCCAGAATTTCGACCCCGCAGTCGTCAGAGGCCGCATGGTCGGTGACGGGCGAATTGAATGCCACATCCAGCTCCTTGGCACCTTCAATGATGCGCTCGCGCCAGTCGGTATGGATCTCGCCCGAAAGATAGACGTTCAGTGTCATGTCGTTTTCTCCATTTCAAATTCCGCGCGTTGATTGCAATCAACGCGCGGCTTTCATGCGAGACTGCACAGGATACCCTGAAATTTCAAACAGAAACCCTGCTTTGCCTGACCATGTTTCGCACCTATGTTGTGGGTCGAACCCGAAAAGGAAGCTTGAATGCCCACACTCGCCGATCACCCGATTGCCCGTCGCTGGCCACCACAACGTCCGGACGTCATCCAGCTTTACTCTTTCCCCACCCCGAATGGCGTCAAAGCGTCTATCGCGCTGGAAGAGCTTGGGCTGGACTATGATCCGCATTTGGTCTTGCTGTCGGACGCGGATGTCAAAAGCCCCGAGTTTCTATCGCTGAACCCCAACAACAAGATCCCCGCGCTGATCGACCCGAACGGCCCGGATGGCGCGTTCGTCGAGCTTTGGGAATCTGGCGCGATCCTGATCTATCTTGCTGAAAAGACCGGAAGATTGATGCCATCTGGAGCGGCAAAACACGAAGTCCTGAAATGGCTGATGTTCCAGATGGGCGGTGTTGGCCCGATGTTTGGCCAGATGGGGTTCTTCGTGAAGTTCGCCGGTAAAGACATCGAGGACCCGCGCCCGCGTGACCGATATATTGGCGAAGCAAAGCGATTGCTGAACGTTCTGGAAACCTCGCTGGACGGTAAGGACTGGATCGCGGGTGACTATTCCATCGCCGATATCGCCATTGCGCCCTGGCTGCGCGCGCTGAATTTTTATGAGGCGAAAGAGATGGTTGGCTGGGATGATCTGAAGGCCGTACCGGCCTATCTCGACCGGTTTCTGGAACGCCCAGCCGTGCAGCGGGGGTTGAACATTCCGAAACGCCCCGAATAACAACACGCCAAATGCGGTCCCCGGATGGGGGCCGCAAGTGTGGTGTCACGGGGGGCCATGCCCCCCGTGTCCGTTTGGCAGGTCTTAGCCGCGCAGGGTGCCGCCGGTGGCTTTGCTCACCTTCTCGACGATGGCTCGGCCGACCGCCTCGATCTCGTCATCGGTCAGGGTCTTGTCGCGGGGCTGCATCCGGACCGTGATCGCCAGCGATTTCTTGCCCTCGCCCAGCGATCCGCCGATGAATTCGTCGAACACGCGCACGTCTTCGATCAGCGCCTTGTCGGCGCCCTGCCGCGGCGTTGACGACATTCAGCGCCTCGACATCGGCGTCCAGCACGAAGGCAAAGTCACGCTCGACCGCCTGCAGATCGCTGATGCTGCAAGCGCGCCCGCGCGATGCGGATTTGTTCTTCGGGTGCAGGGATGTCGGCCAGATGAATCGCGAAGCCCACCGCAGGGCCTTTGACGTCCAATGCGCGCAGCACTTTGGGGTGCAATTCGCCAAACGCCGCCAAGCACGATCTTCGGGCCCAAGCGTGATCCGCGCCGACCGCCCCGGATGCCACCAGTCCTTTGCGCCGCGCGAGGATCTGCGCGCTGGCGGGCGCGCCAAGCGCGGACAGGATCGCCTCGGCATCGGCACGGGCGTCGAACACATCGACGGGCGGCGGCGCGCCGTGGGGATCCTTCGGCCCGGTGGCGCCGATCAGGAGCCGGTCGACAGGATTTCCTGCTCCTCGGGTTCGCCGCCTGTGAAACACCGCACCGACCTCGAACAGGGCCAGATCGGCAAAGCCGCGCGCCTGATTGCGCGCGGCGGCCTGCAAGAGGCCGGCCAGACAGCGTGGGCCGCATATGGGTCATTTCCGAGCTGATCGGGTTCGCCACACGCGCGCGCATCGTCACCGCCACCGAACAGCGCCGCCGAGGCCTGATCGATGAAGCTGTAGGTGACGCATTCGTTGTAACCCAAGGCCGCCGCCGTGCGCCGGGCGATCTGCTCGCGCTTTTGCAACGGCGTCAGGATCGGCTTCGGCACACCGGCGGTGCGCGCGCGGCATCGGCTTTGGCTCAAGGTTGGTCAGCGAGGCGATGCGCGCGACTTCTTCGACCAGATCGGCCTCGCCCTGCACGTCGGGGCGCCAGCTTGGCGGGGTCGCCATGTCGCCGTCCAGCGTGAAGCCCAGCGCCTCCAACGTCGCGCGTTGGGTCTCGGCGGGAATGTCCATGCCGACCAGCGAGGAACACCGCGCGGTGTCCAGCTTGATAGGCGCGGGTCATGTCGGGCACGGCGCCCGCACGTCACAACCTCGGACGCTTCGCCGCCGCAAAGGTCGAGGACCATCTGCGTGGCCAGTTCCAGACCCGGCAGGGTGAAGGCCGGGTCGACGCCGCGTTCGAACCGGTACTTGGCGTCCGAGTTGATCTTCAGCGCCCGCCCGGTGTGGGCGATGGTGATCGGGTCCCAATAGGCGCTTTCGAGAAAGACGTTCACGGTGTCCTCGGTCACGCCGGATTCCTCGCCGCCCATGACGCCCGCGATGCTTTCGGCCGCGCGGTCGTCGGAAATCACCATCATGCCGGGCTCGAAAGGTATAGGTCTTGTCGTCCAGCGCCAGGAGCGTCTTCGCCGCCCTTGGCGCGATGCACGCGCAGATCGCCCTGCACCTTGTCGGCGTCAAAGACGTGCAGCGGGCGGTTGCGGTCGTAGGTGAAGAAGTTGGTGATATCGACCAGCGCGGAAATCGGGCGCAGACCGATGGCCTTCAGCCGTGCCTGCAGCCATTCGGGGCTGGGGCCGTTCTTGACGCCACGGATCACGCGGCCCGCGAAATAGGGCGCGCCGTCCAGCGTGTCGTCGTCGATGGTGACATTGATCGGGCTGGGGAAGGTGCCCTTGCACCGGCGCGACGGGCGCGGTCGATTTTAGCGTGCCAAGACCGCGCGCGGCCAGATCGCGGGCGATGCCTTCGACGCCCAGCGCGTCGGGGCGGTTGGGGGTGATCGCGATTTCGATCACCGGATCGACACGGGCGGGATCGTTTGTCGGCCAGCCAGTCGGCGAAGCTCTCGCCGACCTCGCCCGAGGGCAGTTCGATGATGCCGTCGTGTTCGTCCGACAGCTCCATCTCGCGTTCCGAGGCCATCATGCCGTAGCTTTCGACGCCGCGGATTTTGCCGACCTGAATGGTGGTGTCGATGCCGGGAACATAGGTGCCGGGCTTGGCGATGACGACGGTGATGCCCGCGCGCGCGTTCGGGGCGCCGCAGATGATCTGCTTCACGCCCTCGTCGGTTTCGACCATGCAGACGCGCAGCCGGTCGGCGTCGGGGTGCTGTTCGGCGGTTTGCACCTTGCCGATGGTGAAATCGCGCAGCTTCTCGGCAGGGTTTTCGACGCCTTCGACCTCAAGGCCGAGGTCGGTCAGCGTCTCGGCGATCTCGTCGACCGAGGCGGTGGTGTCGAGGTGCTCATGGAGCCAGGAGAGGGTGAATTTCATTTTCGTCTCTCACGCACTATCCGATTTGCCCGACGAAAGGCATTACGACTTGCAATCTTGTGATCTCGCGCAAGATCAAGCATCGGCTATAGCCGAGGGCACTGCCTTTTCAGAAGTCAACATTCTCCAGATATCGCCTATGCATCGCAGCGACAACGTGTCCGACGTCTGTCCTTCATCATAAGCGTCACAGCATGTTTGCATGCCGGTTATCGAACATCGCATACGAGCAACCATGCGTAGTGCTCATTGACTCGAAGCATCGGCTTCGATCAGGAATTTCGGATCGCTCTCGAAGAATCACTCGAACAATCCTGGGCATCGCGAACGATGCCATCAAATCGATGCTGCCTCGATTGATACACCACCAAAACGTCGTGTAAACGACCTATGGCTTCCTCGATCTAGCTTCGAGTGCAATCAAAGGGCAGCTGCCTACGACCTCGAGATTCGGCAGTTTGATGCTTCTTGAACACTCACCGAATCTGCGAGCCACCCATTCGCAAGGTGCTTGTTCCCGGACGTGGCTGTGCGAGAAGCGCCCGCGCACCTGGCGAGGCGAGTTCGGTGGGCAATGCACCGGCATAGTCGCCCGGCGCAATGTTCGATCGGCGTGCACCTCAAAGCCCCCCATGCAGCGTCGGCACGCTCCAACGCACGCGAACCCATAGTGCCGCAACCAGCGCAGATCGCTGTCAAAGAACGCGCGCAGATCGGGGATCCCGTACTTCAGCATCGCCATGCGGTCGATGCCCATGCCGAAGGCAAAGCCCTGCCACTCGTCCGGATCAACTCCCGCCGGCCGCCAGCACTTTGGGGTGCACCATGCCGCTGCCCAGAACTTCCAGCCAGCCGTCGCCCTCGCCCACTTTGACGGTGCCGCCTTCCCATGAGCACTGGATATCGACCTCGGCCGATGGTTCCGTGAACGGGAAGTGCGAGGCGCGGAAGCGGGTTTTGACCGTTGTGCCGAAGAAGGCCGAAAAGAACTCCTCAAGCACCCATTTCAGGTTGGCCATGGAGATGTCTTTGTCGATCGCCAGCCCTTCGACCTGATGGAACATCGGGGTGTGGGTCTGGTCGTAGTCGGCGCGGTAGACGCGACCCGGACAGATGATGCGGATCGGCGCGCCCTGCTCCAGCATCGAGCGGATCTGCACCGGGCTGGTGTGGGTGCGCAGCACATGCGGCGGGCGGTCGTCGCCTTCCGCGCGGTGCCATATAGAACGTGTCCATTTCGGTGCGCGCCGGGTGGTGGCCGGGAATGTTCAGCGCATCGAAGTTGTACCAGTCGGTCTTCGACCTGCGGACCTTCGGCGACGGCGAACCCCATGTCGGCGAGGATGGCGGTGACTTCTTCGGTGACCTGGACTGACCGGGTGGATCGTGCCCTGCGGACGGCTCGCGCGCGGGCAGCGTCACGTCAAGCCATTCGTCCTGCAAACGGGCATCAAGGGCGCGTCTTCCAACGCGGCCTTCTTGGCGGCCAGCGCCGAGTTGATCTCGTCTTTCAGCGCATTCAGCGCGGGCCCGGCGACCTGCCGTTCCTCGGGCGTCATCCGGCCCAGTTCGCGCATTTTCAGGGACGACTTCGCCCTTCTTGCCAACGGCGGCGACGCGCAGGTCTTCAAGCGCGGCTTCGTCACCGGCACCTGCGATGGCAGTCAGGTATTTTTGCGCGCAGATCGTCCATCTTCGGACCCTTCTGAAAAGTCAGTGGTCCCTAACCCGATGCAGCCTGTTTCGCAAGCGCGCGACACAGGCCTATGGCTGTTCGAAAGGCTTTGAGATTGCGCAGGTCACACAGTAAACTGTCCAAAAGCAGCAGGCAGGCAGATGTTCGACAAAATCGACTTGGAAGAAGCCCGTGCCAGCGCATGGGACGTGATCATCGCTGGTTCGAGCTTTTCTGCGCAGTTCTTTTTGCTGGGGTTGCCAGAAAACCTGCGCGTTCTGATCGTCGAGAAAGGCGAGATTATTCCGTGAAACCGTCAGGTACACGACCAAGACCGCCCTCAGGAAACCTTTCGGATCGACAACACATCCGCGCACCCCAAAGAGTTCACCGCCCACACGCTTTTTGGCGGAAATTCGAACTGCTAGTGGGGGCAAACGCCCAGATTTCATCCGAACGACTTTCAGTTGTCCTCGCTGTACGGGGTCGGTCAGGACTGGCCCCTGACCTATGACGCGCTTGAAGCCTTCTATTTTGAGGTCGAACAGGTGATGCAGATCGCCGGTGGCGGCACCGATCACATTCATCCGCGCTCTGGCCCATTGCCTTACCCACCTCATCCCCGCCCAATGTGCGGCTTTTGACTGGCACCGAATGCATTGGTGTCGAACCTAGCGGCGGACAGGCATCCCACATGGTTGTGCGCCACGAAGGGACAGAGAAGCGGTTGCGCGGCGATGTGATCGCACTTGGGACAAACGGAGTGTCAACGCAACAACGCTCATGCGATCCGGTCTGGACGGCCCTGCTGCGGGGCGCTATCTGCACGAATAGGCTTCGATCTTCCTGACGCTGGACATCGACGCGAAGAACTATTTCGGCGGTACATCAATCACGTCACACGGATACGGTGCCTATGACGGCGCACATCGTAGCGAAGCCGCCGCCGTCCTGATCGAGAATTACAACGCGCCGCACCAACTTCGGGTTGATCGCGACCGCTGGACCGAAGCCATGTAGTTGAAACTGATTGCAGAAGACATGCCACAAGCCGAGAGCCGCGTGCTTCTGGACGATCAAGACACACCCCATATAGAATGGGTCGGTCACTCAGACTATGCAGTCCGCGGCCTTGAGCGTGCAGAATCGATGCTATCAGAATTGTTACCGTTCAAGATCGAACGTATCCGTGGGCGGCAGATCCCCAAGACCGAGGCGCATATTCAGGGCACCCACCGAATGGGAACAGACCCGGAAACTTCGGTCATCGACCCGGATTTGAAAGTACATAGGATACCAAACCTTTATGTACTTGGCAGCGGAGCCTTTCCAACCTGTTCGCCTGCAAACCCGACATTGACGCTTTCAGCCCTTGCGTTGCGCGCCGGGAGAACAGTCTTATGAATATGAACCGACGCAAGCTCTTCCTGAGTTCGGTCGTGGCCGCGACCGCTGGCTTTATCGGGTTTCGCTACTACATGTCGATTGAGCGCAAGCTGACGGGCCTGATAAGCGACGCTTTTGGCGAACGCATCGCAAAGGCGTCAGATACCAGATTGTTTGTCGAAGAACTGGCCGCATTTATCAAATCGCAGGGCGATCCTGAGTTTCCCGACAGCAGCGTGATCCTGTATATCCTTAGCGCAACTAACGTGGTTCGTGCGCTGGAAACTGAGGACGAGCTTGTGTTTTTAGGCCTTGCCGATGCTACGATTGAACCGGGCAAAAACCCGCTGAGCGCGGGGTGGCTGTGACACACCCATGAGACCAGACGCGGACTGGCCAAAACGTAAAAAGCCGCGGAATTTTCCGCGGCTTTTTATCGGGCAGTTCGTTGGACTGGATCAGGCCAGCGCGGCCTTCGCCTTATCGACGACGGCTGTAAACGCCTCGGGCTCGTGCACGGCGAGATCAGCAAGAACCTTGCGGTCAACTTCGATCCCGGCCAGCGCCAGTCCGTTGATGAAGCGACTGTATGTCAGCGCTTCGTCATGGCTGCGCACAGCTGCGTTGATCCGCTGGATCCACAGCGCGCGGAAGTTGCGCTTGCGTGCTCTTGCGGTCACGGGTTGCGTATTGGTTGGCTTTGTCGACCGCCTGACGGGCGACCTTGAAAGTATTTTTCCGGCGACCGTAATAGCCTTTCGCGGCATCGGTGACCTTCTTGTGACGAGCGTGGGTGACTGTACCGCCTTTAACGCGCATATCAGGGCCTCCTTAACGGCTATAGGGCATGTAGGATTTAACGAGCTTCTGGTCGGGCTCGCTCAGCACAGAGGTGCCGCGCGCATTCCGAAGAAACTTGTTAGATCGCTTGATCATGCCGTGCCGCTTACCAGCGGACCCACCAACAACCTTACCGGTTGCGGTCATTTTGAAACGCTTTTTGGCGCTCGACTTGGTCTTCATCTTGGGCATTTCCGTCTCCTGTCTAGAAGGGTCATAAGGCCCGCTCGGCATGCCACATTGGCCGGCGGACCAGTCAGAAAGGGCGAGATACACGGGGAAACCCTGTGTGGCAAGAGAAAAACGATGAAGGGAAGCAGCGGAAAACGTAACAGTTTCCGGCCTGATTTCTATACCAGAAATCGGCGTATCAGGCGCCGGTGATCACACGCATGAAGAGATCAGGCAAATCGGCAACCGAATACCCGCCGGGGCGCGAAGCATTGGCGTAAACGATCATGACACCGCCCGCAAACAGCGAAAGCATCGCGGCGCGTGGGGGATCGCCCCGCGAGAATGCGCCAACGGCGGTTGGAAATGCCATCGCTATCACGAGGACGCCCAAAACCATGATAAGATCAGTGTATGCAGCCATAATGTTGCCCTTATCGAAGGTGTTTAGGGCGATTTTAGGGTCGATTATCGGGAATTTTTGCGGCAATTAGTCTGGGTCAGAGGGAATGATCAGGCTTTCGTCACAGGGAGCGACACGTAGAATATTCGTGGTCCCCGCTTTACCGAAAGGCACGCCAGCAGTTACGACAATCTGATCGGACGGGTCAGCAAAGCCTTCCCCAACCGAGGCCCGGACCGAATTCAGCACAGCCGCTTTGAACCTGTCGACCTCGGCGGTTTTCACGCAATGCAGGCCCCAAGTCAGGCTCAGCCGACGCGCCGTGCCAATACGCGAGGCCATGGCAATGATCGGAACATGAGGGCGTTCCCGCGCCACAAGGCGCGCTGTCGTGCCGGATTGCGAATAACAGCAAATCAACTTGATATCGGCTGTCTCGGCAATTTCGCGGGCGGCCGAAACGATACCATCAGCAACCGATTGCTTGGGCCCACCCCGGCTGGCATCGACGACTTCACGGTAAGTCGGATCGTTTTCCACCTCGATGGCCACATTGTTCATCGTCTCGACAGCTTCGATCGGATAGCTGCCAACCGCACTTTCGGCAGACAGCATGACCGCATCTGCCCCTTCATAAATCGCCGCAGCAACATCCGAAACTTCGGCACGGGTGGGCATCGGGCTGTCGATCATCGATTCCAGCATCTGGGTGGCAACGATCACCGGTTTTGCCGCTGCGCGACATTTGCGTACAAGACGCTTCTGAATCGGTGGAACAGCCTGAACCGGGCATTCAACGCCCAGATCGCCACGTGCGACCATGATCGCGTCCGAGGCTTCGAGGATTGCATCGAAGGCTTTAACCGCAGCAGGTTTTTCAACCTTTGTCATCAGGGCTGCGCGCCCCTTTGTCAGCTCGCGGGCCTCGAACACATCCTCGGGGCGCTGAACGAATGACAAGGCAAGCCAGTCAACGCCAAGATCACAGATGAAATCCAGATCGGTCTTGTCCTTTTCAGAAAGTGCGGCCAGCGGCAGAACCACATCGGGCACATTGACGCCCTTGCGGTCGGAAATTGTGCCCCCGACCTCGACCGTACAATTCGCAAAATCCGAACCACAATCGAGGACGCGAAGACGGATCTTGCCGTCATTGACCAAAAGCGAGGCGCCCGGTTCAAGCGCTTCGAAAATCTCGCGGTGCGGAAGTTGTACGCGCTGACCGTCACCTTCGGCGTCATCCAGATCGAGCCGAAAGGTCTGACCTTCTACCAGCTCTTCCGAACCGTTCTTGAAGGGACCGACCCGAAGTTTTGGCCCCTGCAAATCGGCAAGGATACAAATCGGGCGGCCAACGTCTTCTTCGACCTTGCGAATAATGCTGTGTCTCTCGGCTATATCTTCATGCGTGCCATGGCTCATGTTCAGGCGGAACACATCAGCGCCTGCCTCAAACAACGCCCGGATCGAATCGTAAGTGCTCGAAACCGGGCCAAGTGTTGCAACAATCTTTACATTTCGAAGTCGCCGCATAATCGTACCTTTCGGTGGCAGGTGAGAGACTGCGTTAGCGTATGACAGGTCTATTGCCGCAAAAGCCACTAAAGGACAACTGGGCAACAACAGAATACGAGCAGAACATACAGAATGCAGTCTGAACAAAGTGTGTCGTGGTCTCCTGTGCGTGTTTTTGGGGAGGAGCGCAAAGCCAGATGGCTGATTGTTTGCGATCATGGCGTGAGCACAGTGCCCAATTGGCTGAACGGCGGCTCGCTGGGCTTGTCGCATGGCGATATGGCCCGGCATATCGCTTATGACATCGGTGCCGCCGGTGTGGCACTTCGCCTTGCCGAACGCTTGGAAGCGCCGGCCGTAATGGCCAACTTCTCGCGTCTTGTTATCGATCCGAACCGGGGCGAAGACGACCCCACACTGGTCCGTCGCCTTTATGATGAGACGATCATTCCCGCGAACCGTCGCATAGATAGCTTAGAGATCGAACAAAGGCTGGCCGACTGCTATCGCCCCTATCATACCGAGGTCGAGCGATTGGCCGCCCGGCATGCAGACACAATTGTTATTTCGGTTCATTCCTTCAGCCCGCAACTGCGTCACCACGAGCCAAGACCATGGCATGCAGGCCTTCTATTCGCAGAAGACAGGCGGCTTTCAATGCCACTGCTTGACCTGCTGCGCGCCGAGGAGGGCCTTGTGGTCGGCGAGAACGAGCCCTATTCGGGCTATCTTGCAGGCGATACAATTGATCGGCATGCTTTGCGCAAAGGGCGGCTAAATACGCTGATCGAGATACGAAACGACTTGATCGCCGACGATGACGGTCAATCAGACTGGGCTGAACGGTTCGCGCGACTGCTACCCCTCGCGCTGCAAGCCGCGGAAAACCAAAGGACATAAGCTATGGACAATCAAACACGCATTGAACTTGAAGCGGCTGCGTTTCGTCGGCTGCGCGCGCATCTGATGGAGAAGCGCAGCGATGTTCAGAACATCGATCTTATGAACCTTGCCAGTTTCTGTCGAAATTGCTTGTCGCGCTGGTATCAGGAAGCCGCGGCAGAGAAAGGTGTGGAGATGTCAAAGGACGAGGCCCGCGAGCTTTTTTACGGGATGCCCTATGATACCTGGAAAGCCGAGCACCAGACCGAAGCAACCGAAGCGCAAAAAGCTGCATTCGAAAAAAGCCACGAAGCTTAACTCGCGGCGCCACCACTTGCTTGCGAGCCGCCTTGGCGATCGGCATCCAGCAACGCCATAATTCCGTCCAGAAGCATGGGTTCTGCAAAGTAAAAGCCCTGAAGCCGCTCACACCCCAGCTCGATCATCATGCTTGCGTGTTCGGCTGTTTCAATGCCTTCGGCGGTGACGGCAATGTCCAGCGCACGCCCAATGTCGATGATTGACTGGACAAGCTTGCGCGCGCTTTCGGAAGTCGTGATGGGTTGAACAAGCCTGTGGTCTATCTTCAGCCGATCGGCAGCGATCTGCCTTAGCCCAACGATCGAGGCACGCCCACTGCCAAAATCATCGACCTCGAACGTCAGGCCGTACTTCCGCAGCATTTTTATGCGCTTCAGGAATTCGTCTGATCCGCTGTCCACGAACACGGTTTCAATCAACTCGAAAGCGATAGAGCCGGGAAATTCGGCCTTTTGCATATCGTCGTCCAGACTGGGGTCCATGATTCGCTGCAAACCGACATTGAAAGACAACGAGGGACACTCATCTAGCGACGCAAAGGCAGTGCCACACTCTGCTACTGCGCGGCGGAAGATCATCCTGTCGATCCGGTCGGTCACCCGCGTATCGTCCGCCATGCTCATGAATTCAGGCGGCTGCAAAATTCCACGTGATGGGTGGCGCCAGCGCGCGAGCACTTCGAATCCGACAATCCGATCTTTTGTTGGGTCAATCTGTGGCTGATAAACCGGATAAAACTCTTCTTCGTCGATACCGCGCAAGATATCGTCAGCAAGTCGTTTACTTGCGCGGAGATGCTCAAGATCAATATGGTCGAACACCGCCAAGGTCGAACGGCCACTTTGTTTGGCCTTGTAAAGTGCGACATCCGAACTTGTGACAAGGTCCTGTGCCGCGATCACGGGAGTGCGTGCAATACCAATACTGGCACCAAGCCTGCAAAGCCGGTCTTCAAACGTAATTGGCTTGGATATTTCGGTGATCAGACGTTCGGCCAGCGCCTCTGGCTCAGAACTTCGGACGCCGGCTTTCAGCAAGATCAAGAATTCGTCGCCGCCCGTTCGCGCAATCACATCTTCCTTCCGCGTTCCGTGACGCAGAATATCGGCAACAACGCAAAGGACATGATCCCCGGCAGCATGTCCCATCGTGTCATTGATCTGCTTGAACCTGTCGAGGTCCACATGCAGCGCGGCAAGTTCACCGCCACTTTTCCTACGCTCGGCAATCAGTTCATTAAGCTTCAGGTTGAGGTAGCGTCGATTGCCCAGACCCGTTAATTCGTCATGCAACGCCTGATGACTGATTTCGTTGTTCGCTTGCTCCAGCTTACGGGCATAGGTCTCAAGTTCGTAACTCTGGCGCAGTTGCTCAGAGATATCGATCCGGAGAACGACACGATCACCATTGGGGGCTGTCGAATGGATGGTTTTGTAATCGCGGCCGCGAATTATTGACACACTCTTGGTCGGTTTCCCAGTGCGCCATTCAACCATATGCTCTTCCAACCACTCGGCTTCGCACCCGATAGCCTCGGTGACAAAGCCTTCTGCAAGCGCGATTTCGAGAATCTGGCGTTTCTTCATGCCCTTTTTGAGCTTCTTGGCGTTCGAGGTAACATTCCGTTGGAACGCCGGATTCCAAATCACCAGACGATCCTTGGAATCGTAAATTGCGAAAGGATCAGGGATCATTTCGATCGAATTGATCAACCTTGCCTGAGCCGCTTCAACTTGATTGAGCAGATGTTCATGTTCGATCAGCGCTAGTTCGGCTGATTGCTCACGATTTTTGAGGTCGTCAATATCACGGATGACGAAAATTCCGTGTCGGCCAGGCCCAATTTCATCTTCGATCGCAGAAAATGAAATACTTGCCCAAAAGGAGCTTTTATCTTTACGCAGACAAAGTGTGTCGTGCGACATGCTTGTTTTTTTGGCCACATGCATCTCAGACACGGCAAACTTGTAATCGGCGACATAGTCCCAATGCAAAAGGTGGTAAGTCGACAAGCTGATCGCTTCGTCGAAGGACATACCAAAAGCATCGCAGAACGACTTGTTCACCCAACGGATCTTAGGCGTAGCTTCAGGCGTGCTTCGATAGGTCACGCAGACTGGGTCAGCCGCCAAGAAAGGAAGATTTTTAATTACTGCTTCAAGCTGCATGGCCCGACCAAGACTACTTCGGTCGTAGACATTCGTTTCGGATCTTACAGGTAACCTAACGCCTGCCCCTGTATGCGTACAAATTTAGCAGATCAGATCGCCACTTTCAGGCTTTCATCCAGATAGATTTCCCGCAGCCGTTGTGCAACAGGGCCGGGAACACCGTCGCCAACCGCCGCACCGTCGATTTCGACGACCGGCATCACAAAGGTCGAGGCCGACGTGATAAACGCCTCATCCGCATCTTTGGCTTCTTCCAACGAAAACGAGCGTTCTTCGACCTGAAGCTGCGCCTCACGCGCAAAGCGAAGCACGGCGGCTCGGGTGATTCCGTGCAGAATCTCGCTTCCAAGGTGGCGCGTGATGATCCGGCCATTCTTAACGATATAAGCGTTGTTCGAAGTGCCTTCTGTCACCATGTCCGTCTTCGACCATCCAGGCATCGTCGACCCCGGCTGCTTTGGCCATCATCTTGCCCATCGACGGATACAAAAGTTGCACCGTCTTGATGTCGCGCCGTCCCCAGCGAATATCCTCGATCGAGATCACCTTGATGCCCGTCTTGGCAGCCGGGCTATCGGCAAGGCCTTTCGACTGTGTGAACAACACAACGGATTGGGCGACTTTTTCGGGATCAGGGAACACGAAATCGCGGTCGCCATCAGACCCGCGGGTGACCTGCAGGTAAATCATACCCTCAGTCAATTCATTCAGACGCAGCAATTCACGGTGCACCGCCAACAGCGCTTCGGTGCTCATCGGGACCGGCATGTCCAACTCGGAAAGCGACCGCTCAAGACGCTTTGCATGGCCGTCGAAATCCACAAGCTTGCCATCCAACACGCTGGTCACTTCGTAAACGCCATCGGCAAACAGAAACCCGCGATCAAAGATTGAAACCTTGGCCTCTTCTTCAGGCACATACTCTCCGTTGACATATACGATACGGCTCATGGGGCGTCCTTCCTTGCGTTGACAGTGTTTTCCGTGCCGCAGGCCCAGTTGTCAATTCCGTGGATCACCCCCAAAGAGCGGCCTCTGGGGGATGCGCCCCAGCTTCGTCATAGCAAAGCGGCTGTTCCCGGTCTTCTGCCAGAAGCAGCGGCCCATCCAAATCGACAACCTCCGCGCCCTGCGCCACCAGCACGGCAGGCGCCATGGCGAGCGATGTGCCGACCATGCAGCCGACCATGACACCAAACCCCGCAGCCCGTGCTTCACCCCGCAAAGCCAGCGCCTCGGTCAGGCCGCCTGTTTTGTCCAGTTTGACGTTGATCAGATCATACTTGCCGCGAAGCGCCGACAACGAGGCACGGTCGTGACAGCTTTCATCAGCACAGACCGGCAATGGTCGTGCGATCTCGGCCAGCATCTCATCTTGCCCCGCCGGCATAGGCTGTTCGACCATCTTCACACCAAGTCGAAGCATATGCGGGGCAAGCTCGGAGTAGACATCCGCTGTCCAGCCCTCGTTCGCATCGACGATGATCGGCGTCGTAGGCGCCCCTGCCCGCACAGCTTCCAGCCGCGCCATGTCACCCTCGCCGCCCAGTTTGATCTTCAAAAGCGGGCGATGCGCATGCCGCGCTGCCGCCGCCTGCATCTTTTCCGGCGTGTCCAGCGACAGCGTAAAGGCAGTGGTCACCGGACCGGGCCGTTCCAGCCCGGCCATCTCCCAGACACGCCGCCCCGCTGTTTTGGCCTCAAGATCCCAAAGCGCGCAATCCACCGCATTGCGTGCAGCACCGGGCGGCAATAGATCAAAAAGCGCGGCCCTCGTGACGCGTTGGGCAAGGAGCGAACCTCGGCCGCTACGCTCTCAAGGCTTTCGCCATAACGGGCATAGGGCACACATTCACCCCAACCTGTCGACGCCATCAGCCTCAATGGTCACCGTCAAGACCTGAGCTTCATCCCGCGACCCACGCGCAATTGTAAAGGTCTCCGCCAGTCGGAAGGCCTGTGCGTCAACGGTAATCTGCATCGATGCGTCCTTTGCCTTCATTGATCCAAAAATACTCCAGGGGGTCGGGGGGACAGCGTCCCCCCGCGAGTTGCCGCCAAGCTGCGGCGAAACTCAGTCAAGCGCAACCAAAGCATCCACCAAGCGTCCGGCACCGTGCCGGAAAGGATCAACAGTTGGCAGGCCCATCCGACCCTCGATCTCTTCGCAAAGACGCGCAGCCTCGTCATCGCCCAAAGCCTTGGTGTTGACAGACACACCCGCCACGACGCAATTCGGATTGGCGACCCGCGCCAATGGCAAAGCCGTGTCCCGCAAAACCTCAAGGCTTGGCAGACCGTAATCCGGCAATCCGCGCATATGGCGCCGCGTCGGCTCATGCGCCAAGATCAGGGCATCCGGCTGACCGCCATGGATCAACGCCATGGTGACCCCGGAATAGGACACATGGAACAGACTGCCCTGCCCCTCGATATGATCCCAGTGGTCGGCTTCATTGTCTGGCGTCAGCCATTCAACGGCGCCCGCCATGAAGTCCGCTACGACAGCGTCCAGCGGCACACCACGCCCCGTGATCAGGATGCCCGTCTGACCCGTAGGCCGGAACGTAGATTTCATCCTTCGGGCCTTCATTTCGATATCCATCGCAAGTCCCGTATACATTTTGCCCACCGAGCAATCTGTCCCAACGGCCAGACAACGCTTGCCGCTTCGCTTCACGCCATTCGCAATCGGATAGGCCACAGACGGAACACGCACGTCGTGCAGCGTTGCACCCGAACGCGCAGATGTCGCCTTCAGCAGGTCTTCGTCCCGCAAAAGATTGTGCAAGCCGCTGGCAAGATCGAACCCGATCTCCATGGCTTCGGCCAAGACCTTCAGCCAAGCCTCGGAAATCACGCCACCCCGATTGGCAACGCCGACAACCAAGGTGCGGGCACCTTTGGCATAAGCCTCTTCCAAAGACATATCAGGGACACCGGCATCAGCTTTGCAGCCCTCCATCCGGTACTGCCCAACCACGTTTTCGGCGTTCCAGTCGGATATTCCCTGCGCGACCTTTGCGGCCAGTTGATCGGCAGCATCGCCCAGAAAAAGAAGATACGGAGTTCGAATCATAACAGTGCCCCTTCAGATTTTTCGGTGAATTAACCGAGAAATTGGCGGTATGTTCTTTGGTTTTTCGCACTGACTGAAGATTTAGTCGAAGATCTCACCATGACATCGGACATCCTTCGAAGATTCTTCCGCCAGTCATAATAGATCAAACGCTTGAATGCTGCGCTGCAACATTATACTTCGAACGCAGTCCAGAACGTAAGAAAGTTACCAGCCCATGAGCTTCCGACTGCAACCTGCTGCCCCCGCACGTCCAAACCGATGCCAGCTGTTCGGACCCGGCTCGCGCCCCCAGATATTCGAGAAGATGGCGGCAAGCGACGCCGACGTCATCAACCTCGATCTGGAAGACGCGGTGGCACCTGATGATAAACCGGAAGCTCGTAAGAACATCATTCAGGCCATTGGCGACATCGACTGGGGCAACAAGACGCTGTCTGTTCGGATCAACGGTCTGGACACCCCTTACTGGTACCGCGACGTAGTCGATCTGTTGGAGAACGCAGGCGAACGGCTCGATCAGATCATGATCCCCAAAGTCGGCAATGCCTCGGATGTCTATGCCGTCGACGCGCTGGTGACGTCGATCGAGACCGCTATGGGCCGCAAAAAGAAGATTGGATTGGAACTGATCATCGAAACCGCTGCCGGGATCGCACATGTCGAAGAAATTGCGGCAAGTTCGCCGCGCCTGACCGCCATGAGCCTTGGGGCTGCCGATTTCGCCGCCTCGATGGGCATGCAAACCACCGGCATCGGCGGCACGCAGGAAAACTACTACATGGCCCACGAAGGCAAGAAGTACTGGTCAGACCCGTGGCACTGGGCGCAAACTGCTATTGTTGCCGCCTGCCGGACGCACGGTGTTTTGCCGGTGGACGGCCCCTACGGCGACTTTTCGGATGACGAAGGGTTCCGCGCACAGGCCCTGCGCTCGGCCACACTTGGCATGGTGGGCAAGTGGGCCATCCATCCCAAACAGGTCGCTTTGGCCAACGAGGTCTTTACGCCTTCGGCAGAAGCCGTCGCGGAAGCCCGCGAAATTCTTGCAGCAATGGAAGAAGCACAGAAAACCGGCTCGGGTGCCGCGGTTTACAAGGGTCGTCTGGTCGACATCGCCAGCGTGAGGCAGGCAGACGTGATTGTGAGACAGTCGGAGTTGATAGGCGGATGAGCGAAACAACAACATTATGGCGGCCCGTTGGCCCCAAAGAATTAAAGCTGATCCAAGACAGCGATATGCGGGCATTTCCACCGCGACTTCCGGAGCAGCCGATCTTTTACCCAGTGACGACCGAAGCCTATGCAATCAAGATTGCCCGCGACTGGAACGTTCCTGCAAGCGGGTCCGGATTCGTCACTAAATTCGAAGTTCGCAACGATTTTCTCGATACCTATGATGTGCAGGAAGCCGGTGGTCGGGCGCATCGGGAATATTGGATACCGGCGGAGGAACTCGGAGCATTCAACGCAGCAATCGTTGGTGAGATTGAGGTCACACTCAGCTTTCCCTGAGCTGAAGTTCTACCTTCTTCAAAAGAAAACGCCGGTCCCAAAAGGACCGGCGCTCTGCTTGATTTAAGGATCAGCCAGCAGCGGTGACGGCGCGCTTGGCCATAACCTTCACAAGGTTGGCGCGGTAGGCTGCGTCGCCGTGAATGTCGGACAGCATGCCACCCGCATCGACCGAAATGCTGTCGAGTGCATCTGCGGAGAAATTTGACGAAAGCGCTGCTTCCATGTCGGACGATCGGAAAACACCGTCGTTGCCGGCACCCGTCACGGCAACGCGGATACCACCCGCGCCTTCCGTGACATAGACACCGCACATCGCATAGCGCGAAGCTGGGTTCGGGAACTTGGCGTAGGCGCCTTTGGCCGGAGCATCGAAGCTGACCGAAGTGATCATTTCGCCCTCATCCAGAGCCGTTGTGAACATGCCCTGAAAGAAGTCATCCGCCGCGATGTCGCGATTGTTGGTCTTGATCGTAGCAGCCAGCGCCAGCATCGCTGCCGGATAGTCCGCCGCCGGATCGTTGTTGGCCACGGACCCGCCAAGCGTGCCGCGATGGCGCACGGCAGGATCACCGATATGCGCCGCCAGATCGCACAGCGATGGGCAGGCGGCGCGCAATTCAGCACTGCCAGCCACTTCGGCATGGGTGGTCATGGCACCAATGGTCACCGTCGAGCCTGACACCGTGATGCCCTGCATATCGGAGGCGCCCGAGATATCGACGAGGTCCGATGGCGCCGCAAGTCGCTGTTTCATTGTCGGGATCAGGGTCTGGCCACCTGCCAGCAACGTGCCATCTTCGGCACCAGACAAAAGCGACGCCGCTTCCGAGGCGCTGGACGCTTTGTGATAAGTCGTATTGTGCATAGCGTCTTCTCCTTATTCCGCAGCGATGGCTTTGCCGCCAAGTGCTGCCCAGACTTTGGACGGCGTGGCAGGCATGCTGAGGTCGTTGTTGTTAATAGCGTTGGTGATCGCGTTGATGACCGCAGGCGGAGCGCCAATGGCCCCCGCCTCGCCGCACCCTTTGATGCCCAGCGGGTTGGTCGTGCATTTGGTGTTGTGATGCAGGACGTCATAGCTTGGCAGGTCGTCGGCGCGTGGCATGGTGTAATCCATGTAGGACGCCGATAGTTGCTGGCCGTTGGCGTCATAGATCACCTCTTCCAGCAGCGCTTGCCCGATACCCTGTGCGATTCCGCCGTGAACCTGACCTTCGACGATCATCGGGTTGATGATGACGCCGAAATCGTCCGATGCGGTGAACTTGAGGATTTCAGTCTTGCCGGTTTCCGGATCAACTTCGACCTCGCAGATGAAACAGCCCATCGGGAAGGTAAAGTTCAGCGGATCGTAGAACGCGCCTTCTTTCAGCCCCGGCTCCATCTCGGCGGGCAGGTTGTGCGCGGTGTAAGCCGCCAGCCCGATCTCGTGCCAGCCCAGCGCCTTGTTGGTGCCGGTTGCCTTCACCTGACCTTCTTCGATCACGATGTCGGCCTCGGGTTCCTCAAGCAGGTGCGCGGCCAGTTTCTTGACCTTCAACTCGACCTTGTCGAGCGCCTTGACGATGGCCGACATGCCAACCGGACCCGAGCGCGAGCCATAGGTGCCCATGCCGAACTGAACCTTGTCGGTGTCACCGTGGACGATCTGGATCGAGTCCAGCGGAACCCCGAAGCGATCTGCGACGACTTGCGCAAAGGTCGTCTCGTGGCCCTGCCCGTGGCTGTGCGAACCGGTGAGGATCTCGATGGTGCCGACCGGGTTGACCCGAACTTCGGCGCTTTCCCAAAGGCCAACACCAGCGCCCAGCGAACCGACGGCAGCCGACGGCGCGATGCCGCAAGCTTCGATATAGCAGGCCATGCCGATACCGCGCATCTTGCCGCGCGCCGTGCTTTCCGCCTTGCGGGCCTCGAAACCAGCCCAATCGGCGGCTTGCATCGCCTGATCGAGGTTGCCTTCGAAATCACCGGAATCGTATTGCATGATGACCGGCGTCTGGTGCGGGAACTCTTTGATGAAGTTCTGCCGCCTGAGATCCGCCGGATCTCTGCCCAATTCGCGGGCAGCGGTTTCTATCATCCGTTCGACCACATAGGACGCTTCCGGACGACCAGCGCCGCGGTAGGCGTCGATAGGGACTGTATTGGTGTAGACCGCCAGCACCTCGGCATAAATATTCGGGATATTGTAAGTCCCCGACAGCAGTGTTGCGTAGAGATAGGTCGGCACGGCTGAAGAGAACAGCGACATGTAGGCGCCGAGATTGGCCTTGGTCGCGACTTTGAAGCCCACGATATTGCCGTCAGCGTCAAAGCCCATTTTGGCATTCGTGATGTGATCGCGGCCATGAGCGTCGGTCAGGAAGGCTTCGGTGCGGTCCGACGTCCACTTGACCGAGCGTTCGGTCTTCTTCGAGGCCCAGAGGCAGACGATTTCTTCCGGATAGATATAGATCTTCGACCCGAAACCACCGCCCACATCGGGGGCCACCACGCGCAGCTTGTGTTCGGGCGCCACCTGATAGAACGCGCTAAGCACCAGACGCGCCACATGCGGGTTCTGGCTGGTTGTGTAAAGCGTGTAGTGATCGTCCGCCGCGTCATAACTTGGTGACGGCCGAACGTGGCTCCATCGCGTTGGGTGAAAGACGGTTGTTGGTGATGTCCATCTCGGTGATATGCGCGGCACCGGCCAATGCGGCTTCGGTCGCGTCTTTTTCGCCGATTTCCCAGTCATAGATCAGATTGCCTGGCGCATTGTCGTGGAGCTGCGGGCGCACCGTCTTGCAAGCGACGCCTCGATATTGGCGGCAACGGGCAGTTCTTCATAGTCAACATCGACCGCTTCGGCGGCGGCGCGGGCCTGTGCCACGCGTGTCCGCGACCACGACCACAACTGCGTCGCCGACATAGCGCACCTTTTCGGTCGCCAATGCGGACCAAGCGCCCATATTCATCGGCGAGCCATCCTTCGAGGTGATCGTCCAGCCGCAGATGATGTTGCCGATGCCGTCGCTGGTCAGTTGCTGACCGTTCAAAACCGCGATCACGCCGTCCATCGCCTCGGCGGCCGAGGCATCAATCCCCTTGATCCGCGCATGGGCGTGCGGGCTGCGGACAAAGGCAGCATAAGCCTGATTTTCCATGCGGATATCGTCGGTATAACGTCCCTCACCTGTGGTGAAACGCTTGTCTTCCTTGCGCTTGACTGGTGCACCAATTCCTTCGCTCATCTCAATCTCCTCCCTGAGACCGGATTACATTTCACCAGCGGCTTGGCTGATCGACTTCACGATGTTGTGGTAGCCCGTACAGCGGCAGATATTGCCTTCAAGTTCGTGCCTGATCGCCGCTTCGTCGAGCTTTTTACCGTCCGCCTTATAGCGGTTCACCATGTCGATCCCGCTCATGATCATGCCGGGCGTGCAAAAGCCGCACTGCAGACCGTGGTTGTCGTTGAACGCCTTCTGCATCGGATGCAATTCGCCGTTTGCCACGCCTTCGATGGTGGTCACATCGGACCCGCTCGCAGACACGGCAAGCATGGTACAGGCTTTGACCGCCTTGCCATCGACATGCACGACGCAGGCGCCGCACTGGCTGGTGTCGCAGCCGACATGGGTCCCCGTCAGGCGCAAATGTTCACGAATGTAATCGACCAGAAGCGTGCGGTCTTCGACGTCGGCTGAAACAGCCTTGCCGTTCACCGTCATTGAGACTGTGGTCATACAATTCCTCCCTGGAATTTTCTTGGCCCGGGCAGTGGGCATCTTTGCAACGATAGGAAACACAAGACCATTGGGAAAGCAGAAAATGGGGAAGTGATCCAACCTTGCGAAAAAAGCCCGGGTGAACATGCGCCCCTTTAACGTTCAGCGATAGGCGTGCATGTTTGTCGCATGACCGATTTCCTCCTTCTCGCTTTCATTTTCCTGTTCGCAGGGATCATTTCCGTACCCATCGCGTCGCGACTGGGGCTTGGCTCGGTCTTGGGATACCTGATTGCAGGAATCGCAATCAGTCCGGTTCTGGCTTTGCTGGGTGTCGACGTCGTGTCGATCCAGCATTTTGCCGAGTTTGGCGTGGTAATGATGTTGTTCCTTGTGGGGCTGGAACTTGAGCCGCACCACCTGTGGGGCATGCGCGCACAGCTTCTTGGCCTGGGCGGAGGACAAATCGCACTGACCACGGCAGCTGTCATGGGTGCTGCCATGCTGTTTGGCCAACCCTGGACCATCAGTCTGGCCATCGGGCTGGTGCTGGCCTTGTCTTCGACCGCCATCGTTTTGCAGACGCTGAATGAGAAAGGACTGATGAAAAGTCCCGGCGGTCAGGCAGGTTTCTCGGTCCTTCTGACACAGGATATCGCTGTCATCCCCATCCTTGCCCTTGTGCCACTGCTTGCGCTGCCGGAACTGGCTGATCTAGGTGCTAGCGTGGCGGGTCATAGCACCGAGACCGTGGCCCATGTCGAGGCCGGCGATGCTCATGGGGCCGAGGCCGATCACGCAGACGGCGCGCACGGCCCTGCCATGAGCCTAGTCGACGGGTTGAACGGGTGGCAAACGGCTTTGGTCACTTTGACCGCCGTCGCAGCTGTGGTGCTGGGCGGAAGCTTTTTGACCCGCCCAACCTTTCGGTACATTGCCACGGCAGGGCTGCGCGAATTGTTCGTGGCCACAGCCCTGTCGATGGTGGTGGGCATCGCACTTTTGATGTCGCTGGTGGGGCTGTCGCCAGCGCTTGGCACTTTCATTGCCGGTGTGGTTCTGGCCAACAGCGAGTACCGCCATGAGCTGGAATCAGACATCGACCCATTCCGCGGGCTTTTGCTGGGCCTGTTTTTTATGACCGTGGGTGCTGCGATCAACTTTGGCCTGTTGTGGGAAAGTTTTGCCATCACCATAGGACTGACGCTTGGGCTGATGTTCATCAAAGGCGCGGTGCTTTTCCTTCTGGGAACCGTGTTTGGGTTGCGGGGGACCGACCGGTGGTTGCTGGCCCTAGGCTTGGCACAGGCGGGCGAGTTCGGATTCGTGCTTTTGTCCTTCACCGTTGCAAATTCAGTGCTGCCACCGGCGGTGTCGGATCAGCTTTTGCTGGTCATCGCGCTTTCGATGCTTCTAACGCCGCTGCTTTTCATCCTGCATGATCGGGTCATTTCGCCCAAGTTCATCAACGACGAAGCACGCGAGACCGACGCGATTGAAGAGCCGGGTGAAGTTATCATTGCAGGCTATGGCCGTATTGGCACAGTGGTCGACCGCATGCTTCTGTCCGCTGGGTACAAGACGACCGTGATCGACTTTGATTCGACGCAGATCGACAATCTGCGCAAGTTCGGTGCCCGGGTTTACTATGGCGACGCCACCCGTCCCGACCTGTTGTCGGCCGCCGGAATAGACCGCGCCCAAGTGCTGGTGATCTGCATCGACGATCCCGATAAGGTCACCGAACTGGCGCGCTATGCCATCAAGACCTATCCGAACCTGCATGTCGTGGCAGCCGCACGCAACCGTCACCATGTGTACGAGCTGTGGCGTGTGGGCTGCCGTGATATCATCCGCGAAACCTACGACAGCGCATTAAGGATCGGACGATCCGCCTTTGAAGCGATGGGAATTGAGCGCGAGAAATCTGACAAGCTGGTCGAGGCTTTCAACACAATGGACCGCCGTGCCATGATCGACGTAGCCGACCTGTACGATCCGGCCATACCACCGAGCGAAAACGCGCCCTATGTCGCACGGATCCACGAAATCCGTGGGCCATGGCAGGTCGAGCTTGGCAAAGAGATGCGAGAGATATTGCGCGATACCTAGAAGCGAATTGCGCCGGCTACGTCGTCGCCAAACGGGGGCTTCGCCCCCGCCTCTCGGTGATTGCTAGCAATCACCTGTCGGCAGTGCATTGCGCTGCAATGCACGAGAGACCCCAGCGTATTTCTGGCAAAATGAAGTGGGTTGGCTTTCTCGATCAGATCAAGCCGCGAGCCCAGTTTGGCCTATGGCCAGGAATTTTGTGCGCCGGTCCTTGACCAATTCGTCGCGTGACATGTGCGAAAGCTGGTTCAGGATATCGTCGATGCAAAGCCCAACCGAGCGGATGGTGGCATCGCGGTCGCGTTGTGCACCGCCCATAGGCTCGGCAATGATCCGGTCGATGACGCCAAGCTTGTGCAGGTCCTGCGCCGTCAGCCGCAGTGCTTCGGCCGCTTCGCGCATCTTTTCGGCGTCTTTCCAAAGGATCGAAGCGCAGCCTTCCGGCGAAATCACCGAATAGATCGAGTGTTCCAGCATCGCCACCCGGTTGGCTGTGGCAAAGGCCACTGCCCCGCCCGACCCACCTTCGCCAATTACGACACTGACCAGAGGGACGCCGATTTTCAGGCATTTTTCGGTTGAGCGTGCAATTGCTTCGGACTGGCCGCGTTCTTCGGCGCCTTTGCCGGGATAAGCCCCCGGCGTGTCGATCAGCGTCACCACCGGCACATTGAACCGGTCGGCCAAATCCATCAGACGGATGGCCTTGCGATAGCCTTCGGGCCGCGCCATGCCAAAATTCCGTTCGATCCGGCTGTTGGTATCTGTGCCCTTCTCGTGCCCGATGACCATAACCGGCCGGTCGTTCAACCGGGCCAGCCCACCCATCACCGCCTGATCGTCGGCGAAGTTACGGTCGCCCGCCAGCGGTGTGTATTCTGTGAAAAGCGCTTCGATATAATCGCCGCAATGCGGCCTGTCGCCATGCCGTGCCACCTGACATTTCTGCCAAGGCGAGAGCTCTTTATAAAGGTCGGCAAGCATCGTCCGCGCTTTCTTGTCCAGCCCAGAGGCTTCTTTTTCCACGTCCATCTTGGCACTGCCACGCGCCATGGCACGTAGTTCCTCGGCTTTGCCTTCGATCTCGGCCAGCGGCTTTTCGAATTCCAGATAGTTCTGCATCCACCTAATCCTGACTTTTCTTCTATATGGCTGTGGACGCCCGGTTACGCAAGAAACAGAGCTTTCGCGCCTGTCATGTCGTCACCAAAGTTTTTTAAGGGCGCGGTCTGGCCATTCGGAGTCAAATTTCGCCCCGTCAACCTCACCACGGGTCATACTGGCGACAATATCGCCCGTAGAAGGGAGCCCGGCACTTTGATCGCCTGCCTGCCAAAGGCCGGAACGCATTAAGGCGCGTGAGCACTGAAAGTAGATTTCGCCAATCGAAATCAGGATAACCGAACGGGGACACAACTCTTTTCGTTCAAACCGCTCAATAAGATCAGGATCCGCAGAAATCTGCGCCGTGCCATTGACGCGCACCACAATGTCCGACCCCGGCACCATAAACATGCAAGACACCCGGCCATCGCGGACGATTTTGCGCAGGCTGTCGAGCCGGTCGTTACCGCGCCAATCAGGCATGGCAAGCGTCCTGTCATCGATCTCGGTCACCACCGGGCCAACGTCACCGCGCGGCGAACCATCGGTGCCCTCGGGCCCGACCGTGGTCAGGACGCAGAACCGCGACGCCATGATCCAGCGGCGATACACAGGCACCAAGCTGTCGGCGACCTTGCGGGTCGCGACTTCACTGGGGGTCCCATAAAGCTCTTCGAGAGCCTCAATAGTGTCGACCGTCGTCATGTTTCGCCTTTCGCTTCGGCCAAAAGGGCATCAGATCGCGGCTCGATGGCCGTTTCGAGTTTTTCCATGAACTCTTTCACGGGCAAGCCGGGCGGGATCGGATCAAGGAATTCGATAACCGCAACGCCGGGCTTACGCAGCACTTCGCGCTTGGGCCAGAAATACCCGACGTTGGTGGCGACTGGCACACATGGTTGGCCCAGTTGATCGTAGAGAACCCCAGTACCTACTTTGTATGGTTTCTTCACACCCGGAGCGACGCGGGTGCCTTGGGGATAGATGATCAACTGGCCCGGATCGACCAGTCCGCGCGCCACGTCCTGTTTCAGCTTCTCGATCGCGGCACCGCGCTTGCCACGGTTCACCGGAACACACCCAATCCGAAGCCCGTATTGGCCGATCAAAGGCGCATACATCAACTCGCGCTTCATGATGAACTTACCGCGGGGAATAGCCCCAAAGATCAGCAGAATATCCAGAAACGACTGATGCTTTGCCGCGACCACGACCGCGCCTGTCGGCGGTGTGCCCCGAACTTCGGTCTTCAATCCCACCATCCAACGCAGGGCCCAACGGACATAGCGGCAGTAGGCGTGGCAAGCACGATAAGCCCATGACCGACTGAAAATCGCCATTGGAAAGTACAGGATCGCAAGCACCAGCATCATCACATAGATCGAAATGTTGAAGATCAGGGATCGAAGAAGCTGCATCAGCCCGCCTCGCGCAAGCGCCGGGCGGCAGCGGCCCATGTTGCGCCGAAAGCCAAAGCCCCGGCCACTGCCGGGACCAGCAAGGGCCAAAGCCACTCGGCACCGTCAAACCCCAATCCGCTGAGGATGCCGGTTTCCACGCCTCCGGGGATAAGGGCGACAACGATCATCGCAACTATGGTGCCGGCCAGTGCGCCTAATACGGCCCGAAGCGTAAAACGGCGGACAAAGGCCCGCGTGATCCAGCCGTCTTTCGCGCCGATCAACCGAAGGACATCGATGATCTGCCCGTTGGCTGCCAAGGCTGCGGAAGCCGCCAGAGCGATGGTCACCGCCGTCACACCCGCAATCAGCAACAAGGCCGTCACGCCAAGCTGGCGCAGCCGTGTTGCCGCGTCGATCAAAGGTGCGCGCCAGCGGCCGTGGCTGTCATAAACCGCACCCGGGGCTTCGGCGGCCAGCCGTTGTTTCAGACCGGTCTCATCAGGACCATCGCCAGTTTCGGTAACCTCGATAAGAACAGGCAGGCGCAGTTTGTCGAGTGGCACGCCTTCGCCGAACCAAGGAGCCAGAAGAGCTTGCTGTTCTGCGTCGTTCATTCGGCGTGCGTTCCCGATGCCCGGAGTTTGCTTGAGGGCTGCAAGAACCGCCTCGGCCTGGGATTCCTCCTGGTCATCGGGTGCAGCGATGCGAACCGTCGCCGTGCCTTCCAATTCGGCTTCCCATCGCGACGCAAGCTCACCCGAGGCTAAAGCCATGGCGATGGCGAAAACGGCAAGAAATGCCATTGCCGCTGCGCTGATCGACGTAAGAAGCGCCGTGAAGCCCGAGGAGGGCACCACGCGGTTCGCCGTCTTGTCGCCCGCAATCAGCGCTTTCAGCGTTACAATGATCTGATTCACAACTCGGCCCCTGCAGCTTCAACAGTTCCGCCACGCAGGCGCAGCACACGGGTCGTGATCCGTGATTTCGCTTGGCGGATCAGGTTGAGGTCATGGGTGGCACAAAGCACCGTCTTGCCCAGCCGGTTCAGCTCGATCAGCAAATCAAGAAGCTTGAGAGACATCTCCCAGTCAACATTGCCCGTGGGCTCATCCGCCAAAACGATGTCAGGCGAAAGAATGACCGCGCGCGCCAGTGCCACGCGCTGCCGTTCGCCACCAGAGAGTTGCGGCGGTGTGCTTTCGGCCTGACCCGACAGGCCGACCCAGCTTAGAAGTTCGCCAAGCTGACCATTGATGGAGCCCGGGTCTTGCCCGCTGACGGCCACAGGCAACATGACATTTTCACTGACGGTCAAATGGTCGACGAAACGGCTTTCCTGATGCACGACACCGATCCGCTGGCGCATGTCAGCGACGTCGTCGCGGTCAAGTGCCTGCGTTTCCGCCCCATGAAGGCGTACGCGACCCGAACTTGGGCGCAATTCCATCGAACACAGCTTGAGAAGCGTTGTTTTTCCCGCCCCCGAGGGGCCGGTCAGAAAATGAAAGCTACCCTTGGGAAGGGTTAGCGAAACGTCGCGAAAAAGCGATCGCCCGCTATAGCTCATCGCGACATTGTCCAGCTCGATCACGTCAGCGCCCACCGCCTTTTTGATGCTTTTGCCCTACTCCGCGACAAGGATCAATGTCAGCGGTCTTCCCCGCGCCCCGGTGAAATGCTAATAGGCTGTCAGGCAGGCGTTATATAAGCCTAAAAAGGCGTGCTGGTCAGGCGAGGAATTTAAAGATGCGACTGGTTTGTCCCAATTGCAGCGCTCAATACGAGATCGACGGATCGATGATCCCCGATGAGGGGCGCGATGTGCAATGTTCCAACTGTGGTCATACATGGTTCGAACTTCCGCCGCCCTCGGCGGACTTCGGCGAAATGTCTTCAGATGATTTCGAAGACATGGACATTTCGGAGCCGGAAACCGGAACCGAGATTGAAGAAGATGAAGATCATGTCACCGAAACAGCAGACAAAGAAGAGGCGGAAGCAGTCCCTGAGCAAGATAATGTCGAGGCTGATGACGACCAAGACGAAGATGAAAGCGCAGGCAGAGCATCTGAAACCATTGCTGCTGCCGCAGCGGCGGCCCTCGCGGACGAAGATGACGAGGATTTCGAAGACTTTGATACAGCACTGAAGCCCCGGCGCCCGGCAGATGCCGCATCGCTGGATATTCTGCGGGAAGAAGCTGAACGGGAATTGTCCCAGCGCAGGGCTCCGCCGTCGGAATCGATCGAGACGCAAACCGACTTGGGTATTGATGAGATTCGCAACCGCCAGTCACCGTCCCGTGCCCTAAGGGCCCGAATGGCGCATCTGGGTGAAGAACAACCCGAAACCAGAACTTTGGACGAAACCGAAGTCGAAGTCGAAACCGCTGAACCGGAATACCCGGATACCAGTGACGATGACGCCGACTATACCGAACCACGCCGCGATCTGTTGCCTGATATCGATGAAATCAACTCGACACTGAAACCAGCACGTCGCCGCGGCGCGCAAACCCGAGCCAAGAAAGGTAACGGTTTTCTGATAGGCTTTGTCCTGATGATGCTTTTAACGGCAGCTTTGATATTCGCTTATGCGCAGGCACCCGCCATAGCACGCGCTTTGCCAAGCACAGAAAGCAAGCTGATTTCATACGTCGACCGCGCGAATGGCGTTCGCGACTGGGTGCAGGGTCTGATCGGCGGCTAAAGCGTTTTGCCTTTAACTTAAGGCATCGCGATATCGCCGTTCGCGTTCAAATCTTTGATATGACGCAGCGAAGGGCGACTCAGATTTAAGGCGAAGCGCTGTGGCATGTTCTGGCACATAAAATGGTCCAGAAAATCTGAAATGCCGCGTCCGGCTTAGAACCGGTCAAGAAGCCTTTTCAGGTAATCCAGCTCTTCTGTCGGACGCTGTTGCTCGCCCGAGCGGCGGCGAATCTCGTCCAGAAGCTCGCGCGCGCGGCGATAAACATCTTCGCCCTGCAGCAATTGCTCATCCGTACCCACGCGCCCACTGTCACCGACATCGCGGCCCAGCGGATCGCGCGTGCCATTGGGGTTGTTGCGACCAATCGCATCGCCCTGCTGGCCGCCTTGCTGCTGTTGTTGCTGCTGAGCCATCTGGTCGGCCAATTCGCGCATACCTTCGCGAAGGGCCTCCATCGCATCGGCTTGATTATCCAGCGCTCCGGCGAAGTCTTCCTCGCGCAGCGATTCTTCGGCCTCGTCCATCGCTTCGCCTGCGCGACCCAAAGCTTCGCGGGCCGCATCGCCCTCGGGGGTGCCTGCTCCGGGCAGGTTCTGTGACTGGCGGTTCAATTCCTGCCGCAGCGCTTGTTGACGGTCGGCAAGATTGCCTTCCATCCCCTGATCGCCCTGCTGGCCACCCTGACCTTGCTGTTGTCCGTTCTGGCCCTGTTGCTCGCCGCCCTGTTGGCCTTCCTGACCTTGCTGGCCCTGACCTTCGCTGTGCTGCTGGCCACGGCCTTGGCTTCCGCTGCGACCTTCGTTCTCCTGCGACTGGCCCTGCTGGCCTTCTGGCATGAACTGTTCCTGCAGATCGCGGAACGCCTCGTCCGACAGACCCTGCTGCTGGCGAAGCGTTTCGCCCAAACCTTCCATCGCTTGCTGGCCGGGGCTTTGCTGACCTTGCTGGCCCTGCGTGACCTGCATGTTCTCCATCATCTGACGAAGCTGCTCCAGCAATTCCTGGGCCTCGGCCATACGGCCCTGCTCCATCAGCTCCTGCAACCGGTCGAGCATGTCTTGCAGGTCCTGCTGGGACATCTCCTGCATATCGCCTTGGGCCTGTTGCTGCTGTTGCGGGTCACTTTGCTCGGCAAGCTGGCGCATATAGTCCTGCATGGCTTGGCGCAGTTCTTCCATCAACTCGGCGATTTCCTGATCCGTGGCGCCGTTCTCGATCGCCTCCGATAGACGGTCCTGTGCCCGACGAAGCCGCTCGGCCGCGTCCGAGAGATCACCTTCTTCAATTTCTAGGGCCAAACCCCAAAGAACCTCAGCCAGTTCCTCGACGGTTTCGTCGTCAAGGCGCCCCAGCGAAACGCGCGTTTCCAGCCGCCGCACAGCAAAGCGCAGTTTGAGATAGGCCGTTTCTGACCGGAAAATATCTTCGGGCGTGTAAGACACAGCCCGCAGCACCTGTGCCACCCGCGTGCCGTTTTCGCGGTTCCACAGCAAATCGCGGCGCTGTTCGATGATCGCCTTGGCCAATGGATCAAAGAAACGTCGACCCGGCAGTTCGGCGAATTGCGGCGCGGACAGGCCTTCTTGCCCCGAGGCATCCAGCGCAAAGAGCTCGGCTGAAATCGGCAAGTTGGCCCAAGGGTGCTTGCGAGAAATCGTCGATCACCGTCTCGGTGAATTCGGTCCGGTCCCCGGATATCGTCATCGGAAGATCCAGAACGATCATCTCGCGTGGTTCGGGATCAACGGCCAGACCATGCCGGCGGTCGACCTCGGGCAGGTCAAGAATGATCTCGATCCGGCCACCTGTGACGCCGTAGTCGTCGCTGGCAAGGAACGGCGCTTCCATCCGCCCGCCATCGCCTTGCGACATGGGGCCGTCAAATTCGACGTCGGGCGGCATGTCGCCTTCGGCTTCGATGCTCCATGAACGCCCACCGGGGCCTTCAATCCGGATTTCGCCCGATTCCAGCACGTCGAAACTTTGCGTGGGCTCGGTCGCAGGTGGGATGTCCTCGGTCCGGCCAGAAACCGTTTCTTGCAAAGCCAGATGCACCAACACCGCCGTAGAAGCGCAGCGTGACGCGGCTGCCTTCGGGCACCGCGAAACTGTCCCGCGTCGATATCGTTCAGGTAAAGGCTTGGACGCCCCGTATAGATCGGTGGTTCCACCCACCCTTCCCAAGACGGGCCTTCGGCAAGCACCTGCCCCGAGCCCGGCACGACCTCGGCCACACTCGCAACCCGCAGAAGCGAGCCGAACAGCAAAGCAACGACGAACGCCACAAGGGCCATGTACCGCAATCCATACCGGTCGCGGCTAGCCAGCTTCAAATCAGGTTCCGGCGCCTTGGCGTCTTTCAACCGGTCCGCCATGCGCGCCACATGGGCTTTCCAGACAGCCTCCGATCCGGCGTTGCCCTGACCAATGGCCTGACTGTCGGTAATCGCCGAAATGGGACGGTCGGGCATGGTCTGATCCAGCCGATCCGCCGCCTCGTCCATTGTGGGCCAGTGGAAACGGCGACCGGCAAAGACAAGCGAAGCGATACCGCCCAGTACTACAGCGACCAAGATGGCCCAGAAAGCTTCCAGCGGCAGCATATCCTGCACACCAAGCATCAGCGCCGCCAATACGAACAACACGAGTGTCCAGAATGGCCAGAATGCACGCACGGCGCGCTCGGCCAGAAGACCGGCAAATGTCAGGCGCAAAGGCCATCTCAGGCGACGTGCTGCCTGATCGGGAAGGTCGCGTGTGTCTGTCATGCGCCCTTAATACTGGCCGGGGCGAGTCATGTCGTCCCCTTCAGCCATGTTGGAATAGTATCTCGATTTATAATCTCGTCAAAGGTAGGGCGCGAACGAATGACGGCAAATTGATGCTCATGCACCAGCACCTCGGGGATCAGGGGCCGGGTGTTATATTCCGATGACATTACAGCACCATAGGCCCCAGCAGATCGAAAGGCGACCAGATCTCCGGCATTCAGCGGCGGAAGCTCGCGCTGTTTGGTGAAGGTATCCCCACTTTCGCAAACGGGGCCGACCACGTCGAAACGCTCTGTTTCAGTGCCCGGAACCGGTTCAATGACAGGGACAATGTCGTGATATGCCCCGTACATTGCAGGCCGGATCAGGTCGTTCATCGCCGCATTCAGGATCAGGAATTTCCGATCCTCACCCTCTTTGACATAGATCACCTGCGCCACCATCAGCCCGGCATTACCTGCAATCAGGCGTCCCGGCTCAATCTCGATCTCACACCCCAGATCACCCACTGTTCGCCGGACGACCTCGCCATACTCGGTCGGCAAGGGCGGTGCGGTGTTCGAGCGTTCGTAGGGAATCCCCAAGCCACCACCCAGATCGAGCCTTTGGATATTGTGTCCCTCGCCCCTAAGCTTGCGCGTCAGGTCAGCGACCATGTTATAGGCCAGCTCAAACGGCTCGAGGTCCGTCAGTTGCGAGCCGATATGAACGTCGATGCCGATGGCTTCCAAGCCGGGAAGCCTAGCAATCTCGGCATAAACTTCGCTGGCCCGGCTGATCGGAATGCCAAACTTGTTCTCGGCCTTGCCGGTGGCGATTTTCTCGTGTGTCTTGGCGTCGACATCCGGGTTCACGCGAACAGTAACGGGCACCGTCACGCCCAAACGGCTGGCCACTCCCGACAAAAGTCGCATTTCGGGTTCGCTTTCGACGTTGAACTGGCGAATGCCGCCCGTCAGCGCCAGTTCCATTTCCTCTGCCGTTTTGCCAACTCCGGAAAAGACGATCCGCTCGCCGGGGAAGCCTGCCGCCTTGGCGCGAAGGTATTCTCCGCCCGACACAACATCGACGCCCGACCCAAGCGACGCCATCAACATCAGCACGGCTTGGTTGGAATTCGCCTTCATCGCATAGCAGACAAGGTGGTCCATCCCGGCCAAAGCTTCGTCGAACAGACGATAATGGCGGGTCAGCGTGGCCGTCGAATAGACATAGAACGGGGTCCCGACCGCGGCTGCGATCTCGGGGATCGGCACGTCTTCGGCGTAAAGCGTGCCGTTCTTATAGATGAAATGGTCCATGTCTTTTTTCCCGAGGGTCCGGAAACGGCTCATATCAGAAGCATGGCGCGGCGCAACAATCGACGCCGTTGAAAGATCAGGCTAAAGTCGCCCTCATGCATACCTATCAAGCCACCATCCGCTGGACATGCGACGGCGATTTCGCAAAGGGGCGCTATTCGCGCGCTCATGACTGGGAGTTTGACGGCGGTGCGGTGGTCCCCGGCTCGGCTTCGCCGTTGAGTGTACCTCTACCCTTTTCAGACCCCAGCGCAGTTGACCCGGAAGAGGCCTTTGTGGCCGCTGTCTCGTCCTGCCACATGCTTTGGTTTCTGGATATTGCCAAGTATGCCGGGTTCGCAGTCGCGGGCTATACCGACACCGCGAAGGGCCGGATGACAGAGGGACCCAACCCGTGGATCGACCGCGTGGACCTGAACCCCGAAATCGTCTGGACCGGAGACGCGCCAGATGCCGAGACCATCCAGAAGCTTCATCATAAAGCACATGCGCGGTGTTTCATTGCCAATTCGATCAAGTCTGAGGTGGTTGTGAATTAATGGGCGGGCAGGGTCTTTAGCCATCACTTATTGATTTTGCGCGACGAGACCAGACAGGATTGTCTTGAGAATCGAAATCACCTCCCTTGCCACGATTGGATCAATGAAGTGCCCGCGAAGAAGACTATCATCATTGAGTTCCCGACAAACACTAATGACGCACTAACCCATCAAGTCCGGAATTTTGGTGAAGACCTGTGCCTTCGATTAGAGGAAGAAAATCTCGGGGATATGGGTGGGATCAGGACAGTCGACCGCGCAACAGACAAGCTTATTGTCCGCGTTTCACATACACGGAAAGTCGGAACCGTCCGAAAGTTAGTCGAAAAAATCTTGAAGCAGCACCTGTTGGATAACAGGTCAGAAGTCACTTATCGATGACTTTAGTTTTCAAACTATTGAAAGGCTACTCCGTCCCCCTCACCCCACATTCCGCGTCCTGAGAAACAAATACAGCGGCAGGCCACAGCTGACCCCGATGCAAAACGTCGCCGGAATGGCGATCAGCGCGGACCAGTTTTTGCGGACCCACGTCTCGGCGATGATCCAGATGGTCAAGGCAATCGCGGCAATCGTCAGGTCCCATGTCAGACCGGTGGTCGACGCGTTGACGTACCAAGCGTCGATCAGACCCGAAAGGCCCGTGCCGGTTTCCCGCATATAGGACAGGAAATAATACATCGGATGGATCGCACCCCAGACGGCCAGCGCCAGATAGGTCATGCGCAGCGGCGACATCAGACGCCGCCCACCACGCCGATCCGCGCTTCGCCAGAGACAGCCGGTGCCGGACCGGGCGCGGAAGGCTCGCCGTCAATGCCGCATCCGGCCAGCGCCAGAACGATCAGGAAAGCAGCGACCCTCATGGGCTTATCGCCACGCCAACGCCGCCCATGCGGCCTGATGCCGAAGGGGTCACGCTGACACCGCCATTGGAAATGGACGCGCCCACATTCAGGGATGGGTTTTCACAGGCAGGCAGTAACAATAGGGCCAGAACGGCGAGGTGTTTCATGCCAAGGCTTCCTTCCAACGCGCAATCTCGGCCCGAACATTGTCGGGCGCGGTTCCCCCGTAGGATGTGCGACTTTTGACCGAATTGTCCACGCCAAGGACGTCGAACACCCCGTCAGTGATCGCGTCATGAGCGGATTTCATCTGATCCAGCGTCAGATCGGGCAGGTCTTTCCCTTCTGCCTCGGCCATAGCCACAAGGCGTCCCGTGACGTGATGCGCGTCGCGAAACGGCAACCCAGCCTCGCGCACGAGCCAGTCGGCCAGATCGGTCGCCGTTGAAAACCCGCTGGACGCCGCCGCTCGCAAAGCTTCCGGCTGAGCGGACAGATCCCGCACCATGCCTTCCATCGCGGCCAGTGACAGCATCAGCGAATCTGCGGCATCAAAGACCTGTTCTTTGTCTTCCTGCATGTCCTTTGAGTAGGTCAGCGGCAGGCCCTTCATCACGGTGAAAAGCCCCACCGTTGCGCCAAGGATACGCCCGATCTTGGCGCGCACCAGCTCGGCCGCATCCGGGTTTTTCTTCTGCGGCATGATCGACGACCCGGTCGAAAACCGGTCCGACATGGCGACGAAACCGAAACTGCGCCGAAGACCAGATCACCAGTTCTTCGGCAAAGCGCGACAAGATGCATCGCGCAGATCGTGCTGGCCGAAAGGAACTCCAACGCAAAATCCCGGTCGCTGACCGCATCCAGCGAATTGGCAGAAGGCCGGTCAAAACCCAAAGCCTTGGCCGTGGCATGCCGATCAATCGGAAAAGAAGTGCCCGCCAAAGCCGCAGCCCCCAGCGGAGATTCGTTCATCCGCGCCCGCGCATCGGCAAACCGCGAGGCATCCCGGCCCAGCATTTCCACGTAAGCCATCATGTGATGTCCCCAAGTCACGGGCTGCGCTGTCTGCAAATGCGTAAAGCCGGGCATAACCCAATCGGCCCCCGCTTCGGCCTGACCCAGAAACGCCTTTTGCAAAGTTTTGATCCCGGCAATCGCTGCATCGCACTGATCCCGAACCCAAAGCCGGAAGTCGGTCGCCACCTGATCGTTCCGGCTGCGCCCTGTGTGCAACCGGCCCGCAGGCTCGCCTATCAGGTCTTTCAGCCGTGCTTCGACGTTCATGTGGATGTCTTCCAACGCCGTCTGAAACTGAAACGTTCCGGTTTCAATCTCTGACAAGACCGTGAGCAGCCCTTCCCGGATCGCCTTTGCATCGCTATCCGTGAGGATACCCTGTGCAGCCAACATGGCCGCATGGGCACGCGAGCCGTCAATGTCTTGGCGCGCCAATCGCTGGTCGAACCCGATGGACGCATTAATTGCCTCCATGATCGCGTCCGGTCCGGCGGCAAAGCGCCCGCCCCACATGCTGTTCGCGTCGTCGTTCATAAGGAGTGATCCATGCGTGTTTTCTTGTGTGTCCTTTATACGGCGCTTGTCCTTGGTGCAAACGCCGCCCTTGGCGATACTGCCGACCTTGAGGCTTTGCGCGACGGCACGATGAAGAAACTGATCTTCTCGGACCCTGCAGAGGTGTCAGACACGACCTTCACCGATCCCGATGGTGGCGAATTCCGGCTGGCGGATTTTCAGGGCAAATACGTGTTGGTCAACTTCTGGGCCACATGGTGCGCGCCCTGCCGGAAAGAGATGCCGATGCTCTCGGAACTACAGACCGAATTTGGCGGTGACACGTTCGAGGTCGTGACGATTGCGACTGGCCGCAATGAACTAGCCGGAATCCGGCGCTTCTTTGGCGAAATCGGCGTCGAGAACCTGCCGCTATATCTGGACCCGAAACAGGCTCTTGCCCGCGACATGGCCGTTCTGGGCCTGCCGATCACGGTCATCCTTGATCCCGAAGGCTTTGAGATTGCCCGTATGCGCGGCGATGCCGAATGGAACAGCGAAAGCGGCAAGGCAATCATTCGGGCGCTGACGAGTTCTTCAGACAGCTAAAAAACGACTAGTCCCGTCGAGAATCTCCGATTCTGGCCCTACGACACCAATACCTCTGGCCCTATGATGTGAGTTCTCATTTACTCACTCTGACGTATCGCAATCAATTCTTGCCCGAGGATTTGCCATGACCACTGTTCCGAACGATATCAGCGACGTCATCGAAGCCGATCGCGCCCATATCTGGCACCACCTGATCCAGCACAAACCGTTCGAAACGGTCGATCCGCGGATCATCGTTGAAGGCAAGGGAATGCGCGTCTGGGACGCGACCGGTAAAGAGCATCTTGATGCCGTATCCGGCGGCGTCTGGACGGTGAACGTGGGCTATGGCCGCGAACGCATCGCCAACGCGGTGCGCGATCAGCTGATTACAGATGCCCTATTTCGCAGGGTCCGCAGGCTCGATCCCCGGCGCGCGTTTCGCCGAGATGCTGATCGACAAGATGCCCGGGCTTGACCCGCGTCTACTATATCCAACTCGGGGTCTGAGGCGAACGAGAAAGCCTTTAAGATGGTCCGCCAGATCGCGCACAAGCGCTACGGCGGCAAGAAGCACAAGATTCTGTACCGCGAGCGCGACTACCACGGCACCACGATCACTTGCCTGTCTGCAGGCGGTCAGCCCGAGCGGAATGCGCAGTACGGACCCTATACGCCCGGCTTCGTCGAGGTGCCGCACTGCCTTGAATACCGCGCGCAGGTCGAAACCCGAGAACTACGGCGAATGGGCCGCCGACCAGATCGAAGAGGTCATCCTGCGCGAAGGCCCCGATACGGTCGGCGCGCTTTGCCTGGAGCCTGTAACCGCCGGAGGAGGCGTTATCACGCCGCCCGAGGGATACTGGGAGCGCGTGCAGGAGATCTGCAAGAAGTACGACGTTCTGCTGCACATCGACGAAGTCGTTTGCGGCGTGGGCCGGACCGGCGACGTGGTTCGGATACCAGCACTATGGCATCAAACCTGATTTCGTGACGATGGCGAAGGGCGTGGCCCGCGGATATGCCGCGATCGCATGCATGGTGACGACCGATGAGGTCTTCGAGATGTTCAAGGACAACGCGGACGATCCGATGGGGTATTTCCGCGATATCTCGACCTTTGGTGGCTGTACGGCAGGCCCGGCAGCGGCCTTGGAAAATATGGCGATCATCGAAGAAGAAGGTCTGCTGGAAAACACCACCAACATGGGTGCCCGCATGGTCGACAACCTGTTGGCGCTTCAGGAAAAGCACCGGGTAATTGGCGACGTACGCGGCAAAGGCCTGTTCTGCGGGGCCGAGCTGGTGTCCGATCGTCAGACGAAAGAGGCCGTGGATGAAAAGACGCGTTCAGGCGGTTGTCGCCGACTGTATGGCGCAGGGCGTCGTCATCGGGGCGACCAATCGGTCGTTGCCCGGACTGAACAATACGCTTTGTTTCAGCCCTGCGTTGATTTCGACTGCGGACGACATTGATCAGATCACCGCAGCAGTCGATAAGGCACTAACAAAGGTCTTTTCCTGAATAACCGAAGTCTGACCGGATCGTGATTGGCGCACGATCCGGTGCCGTGCAACGATATATTATGCGCATCGCCCTCGCCCTCGTCCTTGCCGTTGTCTCGGCCCCTGCCTTCGCTCAGGAAGGCATTCGCCCGTCCGACATCATCTTTGACCGCGATCAGATGTCTGCGCTTTTGACCGGCCACGAGATCGAATTCTACGACGGCTCGAAGTCGCGCTATGGCGATGATGGCAGCTATGGTTACACCTATACAGACGAAGGACCCGTCTGGACGGGACACTTCGAGGTCTTCGACGAAAGCCGTGTTTGCGTCGACTTCGACAACGGCTCGCGGCGCTGTGACCTGTTCATTCAGACCGGCGATCAGGTGGTTTTAGTCACCGAAGACGGGACACGGTTTCCAGTTCGGAACCTGACTGTTTACCAACGGTAAGGCTCAAACGCCTTGTTTGCGACAACTCAGTGCCTTATTTTCAACACGTTCGTCTTTTTACGGCGACTTGAGTGTTTGAATAGTAACGGGGGTTGCAATGAGCGATTTTATGGTCGCGTTTCTGGTGTTAGTCGCCTTGGCCGCAGTTGGCAATTTTGCCAGTTCGCCCGACGCATTTTCGGCACAATGTGCCGGAAGCTGGCTCCAACTCTGCTGGTAAATCAAAGGCGATCAAGCAAGGCACGCGTCGGCCAGGCATCTGCCGGCAGACCAAGCCTTGACTGTTCTTTCTGAACAGCGTCGCGCGTCTTCGCGCCAAGAATGCCGTCTATGCCACCAACATCATGTCCACGAGCGGCCAACTTCTTTTGCAGCGACTTCATCTGAACATCGCTGAGAGGTTCTGATGGGTTGCCCGCACGATAAACCTCGGCTCCTTGCAGACGTGAGGCAAAATATGCGGCCGTCGTCACATAAATAAAGCTTTGATTCCATTCGAAAAAGACGTTGTAATTTGGATAAACTAGAAAGGCCGGCCCTTGGCGGCCCTGCGGCAACAAGATCGCCGACTTCAAGCTGGGTGCTGCGAACCGTCCCGAGCGCGGCTTGACACCATCGCCCGACCAATCGGATGCCCGTTTCCATGTTGCCAATCCAGTCGACGACCAGTCGAAATTCTCTGGCAATGTGACTTCCTGCATCCACGGCTCGCCCTTCCGCCAGCCCAGCTCTCTCAGCATTTTCGCGCCTGAAAGAAGTGCGTCCGGCGGGGAAGTCTTAAGGCTGACCTTCCCGTCGCCATCGCCATCGACACCATTAACCAATATATCCTCGGGCAGCATCTGAACCATGCCGATCTCACCCGCCCAGGCGCCAACGGTGCGGGCTGGATCAAGATCGCCGCGTTCGTAGAGTTCGAGTGCTGCAAAGACCTGAGGCCGGAACAATTCCGGACGCCGACAATCATGTGACAACGTCACCAGTGCGTTAACCGTATTGAAGTTGCCTTGCACCGCGCCGAAATCCGTCTCGAACGCCCAGAACGCCAGAAGCACGCCGCGTGACACACCGAACTCATTTTCCACACGGTCAAAGACTTTGTCCCACTTTCGCGCGTTTCGAATGCCTGCGTTCAAACGGTTCTGACTTATCAGGCGGCGCGAAAAGTCGATGAATGGCATCTGGAAAATGCCCTGCGAGCGGTCAGCACGAAGAACTTTCGGATCTTGTTGAGCCGACGAGAAGAAACGGTCGACAGTGCTTTTTTCATATCCCTTGGCAACCGCTTCGGCCTTCAGTCCATTGACGAATTTTCCAAACGAACCGCCGCAGGACTGTGCCTGAGCCATTGATATCGAGACAAGAAGCGCGAGAGCGGCAAGAGATATACAGTGCATGAACAATCGCCTGTTTTAAGTTCATCAAATGCTAGCGCCTGTCGTTGGGCGAGCAAGTCTTCGAAGCAACTATCCGCCTATCGTTAACCTTCTCCCCACATTCGTTAACCCAGCGTTAACACTTTTGGCAGAAGAGTGATGCTATCGGGGGCGGTACTAAGACCAAAGTTTGGCTAGAGGGTCGAAAATTGATACTAATTGTAGCTTCAAACCCAAATCTTTCACAGATCTGGGCCAAACATTTAGAAAGACAGAACCACTCTGTCAAAGTGGTTACCAGTCAGTCCGAGGCCGTTGATGTTCTTTGCCGAGAGACACCGGACGTGCTTGTTCTGGATGTAATGCTGGAAGATGGCAGCGCCATCGCGACGGCAGACTTCGCCAGCTATCGACGGCCGGACACAAGAATAGTTTTTGTAACGCGCAGTACGTTTTTCACGGACGGCTCGTTGTTTCAGCATATTCCGAACACGGCAGCGATTATTCCCGAGAAGACGAAACCGGCGGATCTGGCCGAGATCGTATCCTATCACGGGCGCGCATCCTAAGTTGCGATTGCCTTTGCGATCAGCGCGATGCCCTCGGGGATACGCTCTTTCGGAATAGAGCTATAGGCCAGACGATAGAACTGCCTCGGGCCGTCTTCTTGCGGAAAGAACGTTGCCCCAGGCTCGATAAGCACACCTTTTTCCTGCAATGCCGCAGCAAGTTCGGCCGTGTCTATGCCTTCGGGTGCGCGCATCCAGAAACTTGATCCACCCTGCCCGCTTCCTGCGATTGCCAATCCTTGTTCGCGTATCGCTTCGGCCATCACTTTGCGCCGGGCCGAAAGTGCCGTTGCTGTACGTTTGATCAGCGCGTCGTAGTGGCCGAGAGACATAAAGTAGGCTGCCGTTCGCTGGACGTGCCCCGGAGGATGGCGCAGAACGGTTGCGCGCAACGCACGCGCCTCGCGGATGAACGCCTGGGGACCGACCATATAGCCAAGCCGCAATCCCGGAAAAAGCGACTTGGAAAACGATCCGATGTGAATAACACGACCCTCGCGGTCGAGCGATTTCAGCGCAGGCGATGGCGGTGTCAGAAATGACATCTCGAATTCGTAGTCATCTTCCACCACGATGAAGTCGTCTTCAGCGGCGCGTTTCAGCAAGGCTCGGCGGCGTTGTACCGGCATCGTCACCGATGTCGGGCAGTGATGGCTTGGGGTGGCAAAGACCACATCTGCCGATGGCGGTATGGCCTCGACCGCCAAGCCACCATTATCAACGGGGACTGGAACGACGTGGCTGCGCGTCTGAGCAAGAATTCCAGCAAGGCCCGGATAGCAGGGGCTTTCAATGACCGCCGTGCGACGCTGGTTCAACAGAACCTCAGCCGCCAGCCAAAGCGCGTTCTGTGCGCCAAGCGTCACCAGGATTTCCTCCGGGGCCGCAAGGATACCTCGTCGGGGCAACGAGTGGCGGGCGATGAACTCGACTAGTCGCGGGTCGTCGCGTTCGAAATAGTCGGTCGTCATTGCTTCGAAGTCGCGCAAGCCCAAGGCCTGCAACGCACAAAGCCGCCAGTTGGCATGATCGAAAAGCGTCGCATCCGCCTGCCCGTAGATGAACGGATAGCGATAGCTGCTCCAATCTGCAGGCTTGGAAAGATGTGTTGCCTGCGAAAAGCGGGTGCCTATCAGGCGGGCCCAATCGACCGTGTCGGTCTGCGTCACCGGCTTGCCAGTCATCCGCGGTTGTGGCGCGGTTTCCGAGACGTAATAGCCTGAACGGCCTTTGGACGTGATGTAGTCATCTGCCTGAAGCTCGGTATAAGCCAACGTAACCGTAATACGGCTTATCCCAAGGTGCCGCGCAAGCCGCCGTGTCGAGGGCAGCTTTTCACTGGCCCTCAAACGACCAGACAAAATACCTTCGGCCACCAGCGATTGTATCTGCTGTTGCAACGTGCCTTCGAAGGCCGGGTCGAGGAAAAAAGTTTCTTCAGAAACTGCCATGAAACTGGACTGATGCAATAAGTCCAGTTTTCATAGCAAATCGGTGGTCTGACGGCAATCGGATCCTATTGGCCGACAAACCGCTGTTCCGGGTTGAACTTGGTGTCTTCGTCGATGGTGAACTGACCGCGTTCAAGCTTTTTGAACTTGCCCTGTCGCAGCAATTGGCCGAACGATCTTAGCCCATCCTCGCGTGACAAACTCATTGCTGGATCGATCCGTGCGACGCGTTTCATGATCTCGGGTCGCGTGAACGACGGCTGACCTTCCGCGAACACGGTGTATGCGGCGGCAGCTTCAAGAAGCTCGTGCAACTCTTTGGCGCCAACGCTTTCAGCGAAGGCAGCGAATCCACCCGAAGTCACCGGATTTTCTTGCGGGCGCTTTTCCGGATCGTCGTCGGACGATTCTTCGCTCGCGTCATCAATACGCTGCGAGGACACCAGCATCAAAGGCGGTGCAACTGAGGTCTTCCGCGAAGGCTCTGGCAGTGGAGCACCTTGCACCGCTTCAGAAAGATCCTCGCGATAAGGGTCTTTCTCTGCCTCTTCCTCGTCCTCGCGCGACACTTGGCGCGATACCAAACGGTCGGCCTTGGTCGCCGCAACTGCTGCACGCATCTGCGAAATCACACGGCGGCGGCGTACGGTTTCATCTTCGTTCAGTTTCGAGTTCTGTTTCGTTGAGAAGACGCCCAACGTCTGCTTCAGGCTCGGGGGAAATGGTACGGGTAACGACGCGTTCCTTCGGAGCATAGTCACTGTCATCTTCGTCCAACCGGTTGGTCACCTTGCCAAGCACGTCAGAAACCGTCCGGTGCACATCTTCGTCCGACAGCACATCGTCTTCGGGTTCTTCGTCCCTCAGATCGGCAACGATATCCTCTGCTTCAGAGGTTTCTTCCACAAACTTGGCCGCGCTTGTGACCCGTCCGATCATATCATGCGTGTTTTCCAGATCATCGTCCGACGCCAATTCAGCTTCTTCGACGCGACCAACAACCCCGGAAACATCAACGTCTACAGCATCTTCCGATGCATCAACTTCGACCGCATCCTCGACATCGACTTTGGTCAAAGCCTCTTCGTCGTCAGAAAGGTCAGCTGTGATCTGCTGAATGGTCTCAGTCAGGGCGCGATCACGCTTGGGATCATCACCAAAGGCGGGCTGGGCCTGTTGGCGGCTAAAAGAATCACTTTCTTCGCCTTCGATGCTTTTCGAGACAACAGCACGAATGCGGCGAAGTTTCTCGGCCACGCTTTCGGCAGGTCCATCATTCCGCGGCACCGTATCGGGATCCACGGCAAGCACGTCTTCCGGCTCGTCAGACATCAGGAAATCATCATCAAAGGTCAGCGGACCTTTGGTGTCATCATCCGAGCCCTGTTCGTTGGATGGCTTGGCCTTCTTGACGGCAGGTGCGACGGCTGCATCAGTTGCAACCAGCGCAATGCCGGTATCCGACAAGCGGGCTTCTACGCGGCGCTGCGTTTCTTTTTCGGCCATATTTTGAAGCAGTTCGACATCTGGTGTCGGCGGCTCGGCCCCGAAGTAACGATCATCGGCAGCAAGATCGCGAAAGTACTCCGCAATCTCACGCATCGAACCCAAGGGATCGTCAAATCCCTCAAGCGTACAGCTGAATGTCCCGTAGGACACCGTCAGTATCTTTGTCGAACCGTTCATCGTACTCGGTCTCTTTCTATCCCATCCATAAACAATGTGTTTACCATCTGGACGGTCGAAAATAGGAACGGACCTGAGGAATTCACATGAATTTTTCAGGTCAGAATTGTGGCGTTTAAATCTGTCTGGGAGACATTCGGCCATGGATCTAAGCAATGTGCAATCCCCACACGGCATAACGCTTGTGGGTGCAGGGCCGCTGAAACGCCTTGATCTTGTCGAATTTGTGGCACTTGCTCCAACACTTGTCGCCGCCGACGGGGGCGCAAACTTCTGCGTTTCCGCAGGCTTCCTTCCCGAAGCAGTGATCGGCGATCTCGACTCGATCCTACCCAAGACAAGGGCTGCCTTACCCGACGCGCGTTTCATCCAATTCGCCGAGCAGGACACGACGGACTTCGAGAAATGCATGGAGCGGGTTGATGCACCGTTTGTTCTGGCAGCAGGATTCGCGTCCGGCCGATTGGATCACATGCTGGCGGTACTGTCTGTCATGGCGCGGGATGTGGGCCCACCTGTGATCCTGATGGCAGATCAAGATATCCTGTTCGCCGCCCCAAAAGAGATCACACTGGACGTGAAGGCAGGAACGCGAGTTCTCGTTATTTCCACTGGCAGAGGTCAAAGGCACGTCCAACGGGTTGAAATGGCCCATCGACAGGCTTCGGTTGCACCCAATGGGAATGGTCGGCACATCAAACGAGGCCACAGGCCCAGTGCGGCTTACGTTTGAAACCCCCGGATGTCTTGTGATCATGCCGCGGGAGGCGCTGGCCCCGGCGCTGGCGGGGCTGATCGGCTAAGTCTTTGTTCTCGTACAATTATATAGAGGCCCGCCGCAACAGTCACTAAAATGCCGACCAGTGCCAAACCATTTGGAAAGTCACTAAAGATCAACCATCCAAGCAGCGCTGCCACCGGAATTTCAAGATACTGCATCGGTGCCAATGTGGCTGAAGGGGCGAACCGCAACGCCCAAGTCATCAGCAAATGCGCGATCGTACCTAGTGCCCCCATGGCAAAGACCAGACCCCATGTAACGCCCTCGGGCCATGCCAAACGGAAACCCGGCATATCGAAGCCTGAAAACACGAAAAGCAGCGGCATCAGAATAATGCAGGCGATAACACCCGAGACGAATTGCAGCGGAACCGGGTCAACCGACTTCGCCAACTGCCGAGTGACCAGCATGAAGAATGCAAAGTCTATGGCAACACCAACAGGCAGAAGCGCCGGCCAGCCAACTTCGGCAAAGCTGGGCTGCATGACCATAAGCGTGCCCAAAAAGCCGACACAGCAAGCCAGGATGCGCCGCTGCCCGACCTCTTCCCCCAGAAAATGGCGACCAAGCAGAAGCATAATAAAAGGCATGACAAACGCTATGGCAACCGCGTCAGCCAAGGGCAAATAGCGCAGAGAGAGGAACATCAACCCGATCCCCACCATGTGCAGAACAGCGCGAACAGCGGTCAGGAAGAAATCTCGTCTGCCCAGAATTATCGGTGTGGACGCATAGATGACTACGGGCAGAAGCAGAAGAACCTGTAATCCCATGCGAATCGCGACCAGTTGCGCGACGTCGATCAGCCCGCCCAACAGTTTGGCCAGCGCATCCGCCAAGGGGGCGGTTACGCAAAAACCAAGCATCAATAGAATTCCTAGAACAGGCCTGTCGCGGGTCATACCTGAACCATAACTGCCGAAGGAAAAGCAGAACATGCGCAATTTCCGTATCACGTTCCGCCCAGAAATCGCTTGCCGCACAGCCGGGGACCCGGTTTAACCCAAAGGATCACAAAAGCTGAAATTTCCCTCTCATGTCCCAGACACTAGGCCGCGTCACGGCGGTCCTTGGACCGACGAACACCGGCAAAACCCACTATGCCATCGAACGGATGCTTGGCCACCGGACCGGGATTATCGGTCTGCCGCTCAGGCTTCTGGCGCGAGAAGTCTATGATCGTATCGTAGCGGTGCGTGGACCTTCGGTTGTGGCGCTGGTGACCGGTGAAGAACGGATCGTGCCGCCCCGCACCCAATACTGGGTCTGCACCACCGAAGCGATGCCCGACGGGATGGGTGCCGATTTTCTGGCCGTTGATGAAATCCAGCTTTGTGCGGACCCCGAGCGGGGCCATGTTTTCACCAACCGGCTGCTAAACGCCCGCGGTTTGCACGAAACAATGTTTATGGGCGCCGACACGATGCGCGGTGTGATTGCAGCACTGGTGCCTGACATTCAGTTCCAAAGGCGCGAGCGCTTCTCGACGCTGACTTACACGGGCTCAAAAAAAATCAGCCGTATGACACCGCGTGCTGCCATCGTCGGCTTCTCGGTCGATAACGTCTATGCCGTCGCCGAGCTTTTGCGTCGCCAGAAAGGCGGCGCTGCCGTGGTGATGGGCGCGCTCAGTCCCCGCACACGCAACGCGCAAGTCGAAATGTACCAGAACGGCGATGTCGATTATCTGGTGGCGACAGATGCGATTGGCATGGGGCTGAACCTCGACATTACCCATGTGGCGTTTTCAGGTCTTCGAAAGTTCGATGGCCGCCGGATGCGCGATCTTCAGCCGAATGAATTGGCGCAAATCGCAGGCCGAGCAGGCCGGTTCCAGACTGACGGAACGTTTGGCGTCACTGGCGAAGCCGCACCGCTTGACCCCCGTGTGGTCGAGGCGATCACATCGCATAGTTTCACGCCATTGAAGAAGCTCCAATGGCGCAACGCCGCGCTGGAATTCGGCAGTATTGAACGGCTTGTGTCCTCGCTGGAACGGCCGCCCGAGTTGGATCACGTGGTCCGCGCACGCGAGGCCGACGACGTCATGGTGCTTAAAACATTGGCCGGGGAAGCCGAAATTGCCGCCCGTGCATCGGACGGGAAATCTGTCAGGCTGTTGTGGGATGTATGCCGGATCCCCGATTTTCGCGGAATAAGCCATCAGGAACATGCAAGCCTGTTGAGCGCCATTTACAGCTACTTGCATCAGCATGGCGAGGTGCCGGAAGACTGGCTTGCCAGCATATCCAACGCATCAACCGCACCGATGGCGACATTGACACCTTGTCGAAACGACTCGCTTTTGTGCGGACCTGGACCTATGTCGCACAGCGAAAGGGTTGGACTCGCGACGAAATTCATTGGCGAGACGCCACGCGCGAGGTAGAAGACCGCCTGTCAGATGCGCTTCATGACGCGCTGACGCAAAGATTTGTCGACCGGCGTACCAGTCGTGCTGCTTCGCCGGTTGAAGCAGAAGGAGGCTCTTGTGGCCGAGGTGAACGATAAGGGTGAAGTAACGGTCGAGGGCGAATTCGTCGGTCGTCTGGAGGGGTTCCGCTTTCACCAGGATGCAAGTGCAACCGGTGACGAAGCGAAAACGCTCAAGACGGCAGCCACCGCCGCGCTGGCTCCGGAATTCCATCTGCGCGCAGACCGTTTCTATAATGCGCCCGACACCGAGATGGACTTTACCGAGCAAGGCGGCCTGATGTGGGGCGAACACGCCATCGGCAAACTGGCCGCGGGCGACGACATCCTAAAGCCACGTGTGCAGTTCCTTTCGTCGACGAGGAAGCCGGTGCTGATGTTGCCGAGAAAGTTCAGCGACGTCTGCAGCATTTCATCGACCGCAAGATTGCCGCCCTGTTTGAGCCTTTATTCGAAATCCAGAACGACGAAACGCATGACAGGTATGGCGCGAGGATTTGGGTTTCAGATGGTGGAAGCCTTGGGCATCATTGACCGCCGCGATGTTGCGCGGACGTAAAAGGCTGGATCAGGACGCGCGCGGGGTGCTGCGCAAGCACGGCGTGCGTTTCGGGCAGTTCACGGTCTTCATGCCACTTTTGCTGAAACCGGCGCCCACACGGCTGCGGCTTGTTCTGCTGGTCGCTGGCAGACGACGCAGATGAATTTCCTGAAAGCCCGCCTCCGGGTCTGGTCACCATTCCCTGCATCAATGAAATTCCACCCGCGACACTATCTGATGTCCGGCTATAAACCGGCGGGTGCTCGCGCGATCCGTATCGACATGCTGGAAAGGCTCGCCGATCTCTTGCGAACGGAAGACAGCCGTGGCGGGTTCGAAGCCAATCCAGACATGTTGTCGATCACGGGATGACGCTTGAACAGTTCGCCGATCTTATGGCCGGACTGGGCTATAGCGCCGAACGTGGCGAGCGGGAAAAGCCTGCAAAGGTTGTCGCACCTGCTGAAATGCCTGAATCTCCGGAAACAACTGCCGAACAGCCCGCCGAGGCCTCGACCGAAACCGTTGAGGCCGAGGCGTCTGTTGCCCCCGAGGTCAACGACGAGATGGTCGAGGCAAAACCGGCCGAGGAAGACACGAAGGAAGTATTCTTCATCTTCACTTGGGGTGGAAATCGTGGAGCCCAGCAACAGCGTCGGGACAAGCCACAAGGTAAGGGTCAAGGCAAGCCACGCGGCAAAGGCAAGCCCAAGCGCCAGAACGATGCCAGTAACAAACCGCGCAGTTACGAAGCCCGCCCAAAGAAGAAAGACACCATCGATCCTGACAACCCGTTTGCCAAAGCGCTTATGGGTCTGAAGGATAAAGGGTCTTAGCGCGGTGACGACGGATTTCTACGCTGAAATCGCACCCGTTTTTGCGCCTTTTCAGGCTTCTTGAGTCATGAGCGAAACGCAGCGCCTTGACCAGTGGCTTTGGCACGCGCGTTTTTTCAAAACTCGCAGCCTCGCCACCAAACTCGTCTCGGGCGGTCACGTCCGGGTCGATGGCACCCGGTTTCAAAACCGGCCTATCCGCTGCGCTCTGACGTCACACTGACCTTCCCGCAAGCCCGCCAGATCCGGGTGATCCGCGTCGAGGCACTTGCCACACGTCGCGGACCAGCCACCGAGGCGCAGGCGCTGTATACCGATCTCACACCGCCGCCAAAGAACGAACGTTCCACCCAATCCACGCTTTGAAGGAAAAGGGCGGCCCACAAAGAAAGATCGTCGCAACGCACGTCTTTCCCGCCATACCCCGCTTGAATGACTGGGTCGGTCGGGTTACCTCCAAACCGTTAAGTATTTTGAGAGAGCTCGCATGACCTATATCGTCAACGACAGCTGCATTGCCTGCAAATACACCGACTGCGTCGAGGTCTGCCCGGTGGACTGCTTTTACGAAGGCGAGAACATGCTGGTGATCCATCCCGACGAATGCATCGATTGCGGCGTTTGCGAGCCAGAATGCCCCGCTGACGCGATCCGGCCCAGACACCGAGCCAGACATGGAAAAATGGGTCGAGTTTAATCGCAAGTATTCCGAACTTTGGCCCGTCATCATCACGAAGAAAGATCCGCTTCCCAATGCCGAAGAGATGGACGGAAAAGAAGGCAAGATGGAGCACTTTTCCGAAAAACCGGGCGAAGGTGGCTAACGCCGCGCCCTTGGCGTTGCCATTGTGACGCTACGTCAGAACTGTGGCCAGACCGTTAAATTTCCAGCGAATCTGCGTGGCCGGAAAAGCAGCGCCTTGGAAAGGCCCCATTTTTCTGCTATATAAACATAAAATAAGTCGGGGTCTGGACATCACATTGTCTGCGCTGCTTGGCTGCCGAAATGAAACGACGGGAGGATGTTTGTGTTCCCGGCGCTATTTTGTCGGTCAACGACTTGGGGCTGAATAAGGATACGGTTGCATGAGCAAACCCAGAAAGATGGAATTTCGTCCGAACGACTACGTGGTCTATCCGGCCCATGGTGTCGGCCAGATCATATCGATCGAAGAACAGGAAATTGCTGGCCTGACGCTGGAGCTTTTCGTGATTTCTTTCGAGAAAGACAAAATGACCCTCCGCGTTCCCACGAACAAGGCTGCCGATGTCGGTATGCGTACGTTGTCGTCGGCTGATACGGTCTCAAAAGCGATGACGACACTGAAGGGCAAAGCACGGGTCAAGAAAGCCATGTGGTCACGCCGTGCACAGGAATACGAACAGAAGATCAATTCCGGCGACCTGATCGCAATTGCCGAAGTCGTCCGTGACCTGCACCGCGCCGACGATCAGCGCGAGCAAAGCTATTCCGAGCGTCAGCTTTACGAAGCAGCACTTGAACGCCTGACGCGCGAAATCGCTGCCGTAAACGGTGCCGAAGAGACTGACGCACAGCGGGAAGTTGGCGAGGTTCTGCTCAGCCGCGCCGCCTGATCTTTCGAGAGATCGCAACCGGAAGGCCGCGCCCGGATCGGGTGCGGCTTTTCTTGTTCGGGCTCCGCTCCATATAATATTGCGAACCTCGAAAGGAGATCTGTCATGCGCCCCCTACTTTTTGCTCTCCCCTTCGCCCTCTTTGCCACTCAGGTTTTGGCTGTCGGATCTGACGACGAGACACCGCCAACTCCGACCGAGACGACGACAACCTGCGAAGAAGGCCAAATCTACGACGCCGAGAAAAAGGAATGCGTTGCCAGCGATATTCAGTCCTTGAACGACGATGCCCGTTATGAAGCCGTGCGCGAACTGGCCTATGCTGGTGCCTTTGATCGCGCACTAAAGGTGATGGATACGGCCAGAAACCAAGACGATCCGCGATTTCTGAACTACAGGGGCTTCATCGCTCGGCAAAATGGTCAGACGGACGCTGCCATGGCCTTCTACAAGGCCGCACTCGACGCTGATCCCGACTATCTTCTGGCAAGGTCCTACATGGGCATGGGCTTCGTCACTTTAGGCAATAAGCCCGCAGCAAAAGCCCAGCTAACCGAAATCAGCGCACGTGGCGGCAAGGGCACATGGGCGTATATTTCGCTGAAGAAGGCAATCTCCGACGGAACACAAAGCGATTACTAGCGCTTTCAAGCCTGCGTCGGATCATCCAGATACATGCGCCAGTGGTGCTTTGGCGCAAAGCCGACCAACCGCTTCGCTTTGTCGTTCGAATAAAAGGTTTCATCCGGCCCCATCTCTTTGGTAACCGGCACCCCCTTATAGAACCGCTCGACCAATTCACCGGTTTGGGCGGCGACAGAGTGATCATTGTTCGAGACGTTGAACACCTCAAACCCCAGACCATCAGTCTGCAGACAACACTCGACCATCTGGCCAAGGTCGCGCGCATCAATATAGGCAAAGATGTTCCGCAACCGAAGCGAGGGATCAGCGATATAGGCCGGAAAATTCTCGCGGTACTCATGCGGCTCAATCACGTTATTGATCCGCAGACCATAGATATCCGCACCTGAACGCGCCTGAAAACTCCGCGCCGTCGCCTCATTCACCACTTTCGACATAGCGTAACTATCCTGCGGCAGCGTCGGGTGCTCTTCGTCGATGGGAAGATAATCTGGCTTCTTCTCGCCGTCCCAGAAACAAACACCATAGGTCGTCTCGGACGACGCAAAGATGATCTTGCGCACCCCCGCCTTCAACGCAGCATCAATGACGTTGTAGGTGCCCATGACATTGGTCCGATAACACTCGTTGTCGCCCGTCACCAAGATGCGCGGAATAGCGGCGAAATGAACCACGGCATCAAACGCGGGCACACCGGTTCCCGGCACGCAACTCGTCAAATCCGGCATAGGATTGCATCACATCATGCATCTGACCCGCATCGGTGATGTCGGCGATCCGGTTATCTACGCCGGGATGGTCCAGCGCAACCTTGTCCACGTTCAGAACCCGGTGCCCTTGCTCCAGCAAATAGGCCACGGCGTGACGCCCGGCTTTTCCAGCTCCACCGGTAAACAGGATACGCATGCGAAATTCTCCCTTTCACTCTTTATTTTGCCCACAATACGCTGGGCGGTACTGGGGGCAAAGCCCCCAAGTACCGCGACGGGCAAAGCCCGGCGCAAAACCTGTGATCTAGTTGACGCTGTCCACGCCGTCAGGCTGGCCAACGATAACAAACCGCAGATCGTCTGGGCGGTACAGCCGCTTCACCACCCGGCTGACATCTTCCAATGTGACCGCCTCGACTTTGCTGTTGCGTGTCTCGATGTAATCAATCGGCAGATCGTCAATCTGCATACCGACAAGAATGCGCGCGATCGACGCGTTGCTATCGAACCGCAAGGGATAAGCCCCGGTCAGATAGGTTTTGGCACTGTCCAACTCGTCCTCTGTCACCCCTTCGGCGGCGATCCTTCCCCACTCATCCCGGATGACCTCGATAGCCTCTCCAATACGGTCATTGGCAGACGCCAGTTGCCCGATGATGATGTCAGCGTGATCGAAATTCACGAGATAGGATCCGATCCCATAGGTCAGACCACGTTCTTCGCGCACCTCAAGGCTCAGACGCGATTGAAGCCCCGATCCGCCGAAAATCTCATTCGCCACGAACGCCGGAAAGAAATCCGGGTCGTCACGCGGAATGCCCGAGTGTCCGAACATCGCCACCGATTGCGGCGTGTCATAAGGAACAACGGTAATCCCGCCGACTAACTGCAAGTCAACATCCGCTTGTAAAGGCGCACCTCCATTTGGCAAATCGCCCAAAAGCTCGTCCAGAAGCAGGCCCAGTTCTTCGGCCGAGATATCGCCCGCAGCCCCCACGAAAACGCGATCTTTAACCATCACGTCGCCATAAGCATTCAAAATGTCGTCGCGCGTCAGCGCGCCCACTGTTTCAGCTGTGCCGTTCAGATCTGTCGCATACGGGTGATCCCCATAGGCCTGATCACTAAACGCAAGCGACGCGATGTTGTTGGGGTCAGTCAGATCACCGCGCAGATTGGAAAGCACCTGCCCTCGAACCCGATCAATCGCACTTTGATCAAAGCGAGGCTCGATCAATGCCAGACGCAAAAGCGCCATCGCCTCGTCCCGGTTTTCAGTCAGAAAACGCGTCGATACCGAAAGCGCGTCGCGTTGCGCGTCAAACCGAAAGGACGCCGCCAAGGCATCACGGGCAGCCGCGAAACCCTGTGCGTCAAGGTCGCCCGCACCCTCTTCCAGCGTGGCCGACATCAGGTTGATTGCACCACGGGCCCCCTCGCGATCCAAGGAAGCACCACCCTTGAAGCGGATCTCGATGGCTGCGAAAGGAATGGAATGTTCTTCTACCAGCCATGCTTTGATGCCACCGGGCGATGTGACTTCCTGTATCTCAACAGCAGCCCGAAGAGGGCCAGCCAGACCCGCAGTCAGGATCAGGGCAAGAACGAAGCGGATCATTGCGTCACCTCAGTTTCAGCGGTGCGGACATGGCCTGTCACAGCATTATTCCGTTTGAATACTTTCCGGGCAGCGGCGATGATATCCTCACCTGTCACCGACTGAAGCACATCGGGCCACGCCTCGATGTCTTCGATGGTCAGCCCGGATGTCAGACCGGCCCCGTACCGGTTGGCCAAGGACGAGGTATCGTCCAACGCATAAATCTCGGACGCGCGTATCTGCGTCTTGATACGCTCAAGCTTGACCGGATCGACGCCTTCTTCCAGAAACTCGGCCACGACGCGGTCCAGCGCCGCTTCAGCCTCTTCAAGCGACACACCTTCGGCGGGCACATTCACCAGACCAAAGGTCGTGTCGTCCAGCGACTGACCGCGATACCAGGCCGCCGCATAGACCGAGCTTTGCTCTTCGAATTGAAGTTTGCGGGCAAATACCGATGTCGTAGGCGAACCGCCAAGCACTTCGGCCAGAAGTGTCAGCGCGGCGGCTTCTTTCTGCGCGCCAGAGTCGCGCTCGGGCGCCAAATAGGTGCGTGTCACGTAATCATTGCCGATCCGCGGGTCGGCATAGGAAAGCCGCCGTTCGGCCAATTGCGGAGGCTCGGCTACGCGCTCGCGTGCGACAATTGCCGGGTTTGGTGGGATGACGCCGTAATATTGCTCGGCCAAGCTGCGGACCTCTGCCGGGTCAACGTCGCCAGCAACGACCAACACTGCGTTATTGGGCCCATAGTGCGCTTTATAGAATGAGACCGCGTCATCCAGCGTCAGCGCGTGCGCCTCGTGTTTCCAGCCAATGATTGGAATGCTGTAAGGGTGGTTAAGATACTGTGCCGCACGCATCTGCTCGCCGAACAATGCGCCCGGATCATTCTCGATCCGCTGATTACGTTCTTCAATGACAACGTCACGCTCGGTCGCGATGTCTTCTTCGACCAGCGCCAGACCATCCATACGGCTGGCCTCCATCCGCATGACCAGTTCCAGCCGGTCCGAAGCAATCCGCTGAAAATATCCGGTATAGTCGCTTGAAGTGAAAGCATTGTCGCTGCCACCGTTGCGATTGACCGTATCGCTTAGCTCGCCAGCGGCCAGTTCATCTGTCGCCTTGAACAGCAAGTGTTCCAGAAAGTGCGCGATACCAGACTGGCCCGGTGGTTCGTCAGCCGCACCCACCTTGTACCAGACCATATGAACAACGACCGGCGCGCGACGGTTTTCGACCACCACGACCTCCAGTCCATTGTCTAACTCGAAGCTGGTGACACCCTCGGCCCGGACAGGCCCGGCGACAAATGCCAACGAGGTTACCAAAGCAGCGATAGCAATACGCATGAACGATCCTTTCGAACGACTTGTGCTGAAGATGGACCCTTTGCGTCAGGGTTCAAGCGCAGCTTACGCGGACGTGATTATTGGTCGAGCGCTGGATCAGGCGGTACGGCTGAAGTGCGGATACCTGCACGCCGAAGGCGCTCAAGCTCGGCATACTGATCCAGTTCCATTTGCTCATATGCTTGGAAGTATACGTTTACGTTAAAAAGACGCTCCAGAAGGCGGCCATCATTCTTACGGCGAAACTCTAGATCCGAGGCTGCCAATTGCGGCCGGATTTGTGGATCGACACCATGCCTGCCCGCATATGCCAAAAGTGCACCATCGCTTGAACGACGCGCCAAAACCTCGGCATTCCCGCCCAACGCCCGCGCGACATCTACTTCTGGAGTTGGATCTGCAAGGTTGCGTCCACCCGGGGTCGGCTGCGGCAAAGACGCTGTTTCTACTGGCATCTGCAGCGGCTTGGTCGGCAAAACCGCAAATTCGTCAGGCCCGGCATTTCGGGGCTGCTTGATATTAAGCAAGTTCGGCTCGGCATCGCCGCCACAGGCTGCAAGCAAAAGCATTGTTCCGATCACCATAAAAACGCGCGCCATGATGCTCTCCGGACTGATCATTTCACCTGTCTTACTTCACTCGGACCGCTGTGGCGAGTCGCTGGTTTCCTTGGTGCCGCCGGTCAAAAGGATCAGCCCCAGTGCACCGATAAAGATCGAGATGTCGGCTACATTGAATGACCACGGGTTTTCAAACCCACAACAGGACATATTAAGAAAATCGGCCACCGCGCCATACACCAGCCGGTCAATGACATTGCCGATTGCCCCGCCCACAACCAGACCTGCCGAGATCTGCGCTCCGGTTCCCGGCTTTTCGCGAACCATCCAGATGATGATCCAAGCGCAAATCACAGCCGCCAGCCCGATCAGCACCCAGCGATTGGCAAGCGGAATGCCGAAGTTGATCCCTTCGTTCCAAGCCATACGGAAGTTCAAATAGGGATCGCGATCATCATCACACCGCTGTTCTTCAGATCCAACGCATGGACGACAACCAGCTTTGTGATCTGGTCAATCACCAACACGGCGGTTGATGTGCGTATGAGCGTTGCAAGTTGGGTCATCAGTGTCGGAAATGTCTCATGCCAGTGAAGACCATTGCAAGCCCTGCTTCGTCCGCCGCTTCGATCACGGCATCATCCCGCATGGAACCGCCCGGTTGGATCACAGCGCGTGCGCCTGCTTCGGCAGCGGCAAGAAGACCGTCAGGAAAGGGAAAGAACGCATCCGACGCCACGACCGAGCCTATGGCCGTGCTTTCAGACAGCCCCAGTTCTTTGGCCATGCGACCAGCCTTCAGTGCCGCGATGGTCGAACTATCGACACGGCTCATCTGACCCGCGCCGATGCCCACAGTCGCACCGCCCTTTGCATAGATGATGGCGTTAGATTTAACGTGTTTGGCCACGCGCCATGCGAACAGCAGATCAGCGATCTGATCGTCTGTCGGCGCAAGCTTGGTCACCACCTTCAGGTCATCCGCCGTGATGTGGCCGACGTCATCGTCTTGTACCAGCCAGCCACCAGATACCTGTCGAACAGCCTGCCGTGCTGCCAATGGGTTGGGCAGACCACCTGTTGTCAGCAGCCGCAGGTTTTTCTTGGCGGCAAACACCTCTTTCGCCTCGTCCGAGGCTTCTGGCGCAATAACAACTTCCGTGAAAATCTCGGATATCGCGCGCGCTGTATCACCGTCTAACGTGCCGTTCAAAGCGACGATTCCACCGAAGGCCGACGTGCGGTCACAATCGAATGCACTCGCAAAAGCCGCCGCAAAACTCGCGCCTCGCGCCACGCCGCAGGGGTTGGCGTGCTTGATGATCGCGCAGGCCGGGCCGTCCTCGGGGGCAAATTCGGCCACCAGCCGGAAGGCGGCGTCGGTGTCGTTGATGTTGTTATAGGACAGCTCTTTGCCCTGATGCTGGATCGCGGTCGCAACGCCCGGCACACTGGAACCATCGGTATAAAAGGCAGCCGCCTGATGCGGGTTTTCGCCGTACCGCAGAGTTTGCGCCAAGGTCCCGGCAAAGGCCCGGCGCCGCGGAGCAGCTTCGTTCAAGGCGCCCGCCATCCAAGCGGAAACCGCCGCGTCATAGGCGCCCGTCCGGGAATAGGCCGTCAACGCCAGCTTCTGGCGGAAGGCATAGCCGGTTTGCCCGCCATTCGCGTCCAACTCGGCCAACACGACGTCATAGTCCTGAACGTCAACAACAACATTCACGAAGCGATGGTTCTTGGCCGCTGCGCGGATCATCGCAGGCCCGCCGATATCGATATTCTCGATTGCCGTGTCATAATCCGCACCGCCGGCCACCGTCGCCTCGAACGGATAAAGATTGACCACCAGCAGATCGATCGGCTCGATGCCATGCGCCTCCATCGATGCCAGATGGCCTGCATCTTCCCGAAGCGCCAGCAACCCGCCATGCACCATCGGGTGCAGCGTCTTGACCCGGCCATCCATCATCTCGGGAAACCCCGTCAGATCGGCGACGTCCTGAACAGTCAATCCGGCATCCCGCAACGCACTTGCCGTGCCACCGGTCGAGATCAATTCGATCCCTCTGCTCGCCAAGGCGGTCGCGAAAGCAACCAAGCCAGTTTTGTCGGAAACGGAAAGAAGCGCGCGGCGCACCGGCTGCAAATCAGTCATGTCTGTCTTGGATCCTACTGTTGTCTCATTCCATCGACAGCCCGTCGTCCTCAGCGGCATAGTCACGGATTGCGGTGGGCGTATCCTGCGTTTTGGCCAAAGACCAGCTGACGCGGGTGGCATACTCTATGGCAAGGCCAGAGAGAACGATCTGTTTGGTCGCACGTGGGCTTAAGCGCGATTTTTCAAGATAAACGCTTGGCTCTAGACCAAGTTCAACCGGCCCTTCATAGCGAAAAACCCATATTTCACTGCTTTTCATCACCATCGATACCGCAGTGCCGTTCATATCCAACGTCGCATCCACATCAGGGTGAAGATGGAAACGCACCGAATATGGAATGCCCCGAAACTTCGATTTGTCAAAGCTCATATCGAATTTGCGTTTGTCAGACGCGTTCATCGTCATCAGCACGTCCTCACCTTTCAACGAGCGTCCTTCGAACCCGATATGCAACGTCCGCACATGGGTCAGACCATGTGTCGCGATGTATCCATCGTGGCCAACAACAATCCGCGTGCCACCTTCCACTTCGGCGCGTTCGAAACGAACATCAGTGGGAGTATCGATAAGAAGCTCGGCCTCGCTGTCCAAAAGCTTGCCCGCAGCACCAAGCCGTGACGAGGAATAGCCCTCGATCCCAAGGGTCGAATGGCTGGGCGTGGCGCGCCCGGCTCGCCGCCAGCTTTTGCCGAAAGTCGCACCAGAACCGCAGTTGACGATCAAAGGCCGCCGCCCCGAAGTCAGCTCGAACGCGAGTGTCGAGGCATGGCCATTGGCCGAGGCATCGCGTCTTGGCGGGGGGGCAGCATCTACGATCAAGCTGGTTCGACCATGTGCAATCCGGGCAAATCCCATGCTCAGTTCGTGACGCGCCGCACCCCTCACACCCGCCGTCGCCAGCGCACGGTCCAAACGTCCGTCCAGCCCGCGTCCGCCGCCATGGAACCGGGCCAAGCCGCCATCCGAATGCCGCAGCGCCCGAAGAACGGGCGCGACTGAATTGATGGCCTTCACATGCGCCTCGCCGGGCATGCGCCCGGCATCCTGAAGCGCCTCGGCAGCCCAGGTCAGAAGCGTGAAGACCTCAAGAAGCTCTTCCGGATTTCGGGTTAACAAGCCGCCCTCGTCGTCGATCTCGGCCTCGCATTCCTGCGCCAGTGCACGCATTGCAACGCCCACGTGTCGGTCCATCCCGCTTAACGCCAGCCCGGCGTAAATAAGACCTGTCAAAGCTTCGAACCGCGGCAAACCCGGCGAGGCAGCTTTCCAGCGGCGTGACAAGAAGATCGTTTGACTGGCTAGAGACCGGAAATAGGCCTCGCTGACGCTGCTTTCCTGACCGTTAAGCAGTAAGATGGCGTGGTTGATCCAGCGGATCAGCCGACGCCCTGTCAGATCAGGTGTCCAGCCGGGGCCATAGCCTTTGCCGTACCTGCGAACCCAATCGTGCGTCCACTCTTGCGCGCGTTTCGTTGCATGCAGATCGCCCACGGCGGCCAAATCATCCAACCAGGTAAATCCGTGAAGCTCAGCCTCGAAGGCGGCATCGGGCATGGGCAGGTCCCAAATCGCCGTAGCAGGCGTCTGAACAAGAAACCCGGCAAAAAGGAAATTGCCACCGGTAATCTGACGACCCCGCGCAAAGGACCCGATTGTTCGCGGTTCGGGCGTCGAGGTAAAAGCAGTCGCCGGACGCGAAAACGCCGCCGCACGAGCATGCACACGGTTCAGAAAATGCGTTTTTCGCGCGGACCAGCTCTCATCATTGGACAACGGTGTCGTCCTGCCTCTGCTGCCCGTTCTGCCGGGCCATTAGACCCTGAGGATACAAGGTCACTAACCCTGTGTCATGGCCGTTTTTCCAGAGCGGCGACAAAAAACCCATCAATGCCGCCACGTTCCGCCCAATGATCCGGACGAAGCCTTAGGCCATTCGGTATTCTCCATACTGGATCGACCCAATCTGCATCGATGTTAGCAAGCTGAAGCTCAGGCAGACGGGCTAAAGCCGCATCGATCTGACCTTCGCCTTCCTCGGGCAAGAGAGAACAGGTGCAATAGACCATCCGACCACCGGGCCGCAGCCAGCCCGCAGCACGGTCGATCAGTTTGGCCTGAAGTTCCAGCAAAGCTTCGATCCCCGAGCCGTCCCGGGCAAAGGCAAGATCGGGATGACGCCGCAACGTTCCGGTTGCCGAACAGGGCGCATCCACAAGGATGGCGTCAAACGGTGCTTCAGGTTCCCATTCCAGCGCGTCGGCAATGATCAGATCGGCTTCCAGCCCGGTGCGGGCCAAATTCTCGCGCAGCCGCACGTGCCGCGCGTCAGAGATATCCAGCGCCGTTACTTTCGCCCCGGCCGAGACAAGCTGCATCGTCTTGCCACCCGGCGCAGCACAAAGATCAAGCACACGGTCACCTTTTGCCGGGTTCAGAACCCGCGCTGCGAGCGTGGCTCCCGCATCCTGCACCCACCACGCACCCTCATCATACCCCGGCAGTCCCGAAACGCGGCCCACTTCAGGCAATCGCAGACTGCCTGTCGGAAGCACTTCGGCCCCCATCTTTGCCGCCCAACTCTCGGCGTCTTCGCCGGGCCTTAGCGTCAGGTCCAGCGGCGCCGCTTTGGCGTGAACCGCTTCCATTGCTGCAACCGTTTCTTTGCCCCAAGCCGCCAAAAGGCGTTTCCGCAGCCACTTGGGCGTTTGCGGAAGCGGCAGGTCGTCCCAAACGATCTCGCGACGAAGCACATTGCGCAAAACGCCATTCACCAATCCAGCCTTGGATTTGGCTGTCATCGAAACAGCAGCGTCTACCGCAGCATGGGGCGGCGCACCCTCTACAAACATCTCAAACAAGGCCAAACGCAGAGCATTCAACACGGCATCTTCGGGCTTCATCCGCAAATGCGGCCCAAGCACCCGATCAGACCTCTGCGCCCAGCGCAGCGCATTCACAGCCAACCGTCCGGCCCGCGCCTTTTCGGCAGGGTCCAGCTTGGCGGTCTCGCGGGCCAAAACCTCGTTAAGGGGTCGGCCTTCTTCTGTCACCGCCGTCATGGCTGCCACCGCCGCGCGTCGTGCGTCTAGTCCTGCTTTGCTCATTGCCCCGCCTTGTCAGAAAGCCCATGCCCCCTATAACAGAAGCATAGGCCCCACAAGGAAGCGCCAACCGTGTCTGCTGAAGAAAAACAGAACCTGACCCCGGAAGCCCAACGCGCGCTGGCCGAGGCGGAAGAGCGCCGGAAAGCCACGAAGGCGCAAAACTTGCCGAAAGAACTGGGGGGTCGCGACGGTCCCGAGCCAATCCGATATGGGGACTGGGAAAACAAAGGCCTCGCCATCGATTTCTGATTGCCACAAGTTTTTCGAGAATGGCCAAAGCGATGGGAAGCGAACCTCCATCCCTTGCTTCAAGAAGGCTAGAAAACGTTTGGTGATCTATGTTTTCTTGTATTTCAGATCATCTGCAAAACTTTCCTGTCTTTGCGGATCGCCCAGACCCAGCTTCGAAAAAAGCCGGACAACAGACCAAGCGGTCCGACGCCAAAGCGATGGTTTTTCGAATGCTCGTCGGCAGATCTACGAAGACTTACGAGCCGGGAAAGCTCTTGTTCTTGAAGCCTTATGAAGGTTCTTTCGTCGATGTTTGGATACCACATGATGTTTGCCTTGCTGGGACGCCGATTTGACTACTCCCGTTTTTCCCGCATCAGCGTGGCACATCCGCTGTGCAAGGCTTGATCAAAACGTAAAAAGGCTCGCTCGGAGGACAAAATGGGCCAAAGGTTGACCGAAGGCTCGACGCCGGACCCACTTCAAGTCCGATTGCTAGGGCGCTTTTTGCAGTATTCACTCTCGCGGGAAGTAACGGAATTGACCGGTCGATTGCAGCTTCAATGCTTTGGAGCCGGGGCAGTGACACCCAGGCACGAACAAACCTTCGGCAAACGCTTGCAAGCATCCGAAAGGTACTTCGGGCCCTGGGCGACATCATACTCAGCAACGCATCATCTTTGCGCCTTCTCTCTGGAGCGGTCCGTTCCGACATATCTATTTTGGTCGAAAACGAAAGAAATGCCATTTGGCCGCAACTCGAAGCAATAGGTCCTTTGCTGCATGGCATTCAGGTGAACGAGCCCGGCCTTTCGAACTGGCTTAATCTGGAGCGTCACGCAATCCAGCACCGCGTTTCAACCGCGCTCTTCAAGCTGGCTGAAGACCTGCTTGCCGCAGGAGAGTGCGATGAAGCGCGACGGTTACGCGCTTTCGCTTTTGGGAGATCACGAAGCAGCTTTACGCGAGGTTCTAAAATCAACCGCACGCGACCAGATGCCCCCGCCACATACGGGTGGATCCGCGGCCAGATTTTCTCGCTCAATGGTCAGTTTGAAGAGGCAATCGAAGAACTGATGGGCGCGTCGACGCTCAATTCACTGGCGCAGGCGTTTTTGGTAGGGGGATACGCAAGAATGGCCAGCCGGGAAGATGCCAATCTAGCGTTGAACGACTTTGTCGAAATGCGTCGGCGCGAGCAAACATCCAGAAACCTACCCGTCCATGCGAAGACCGTGGCCGATCTGGCAGGCGGATTTCGCGCCATGTGGCTTAGAAAAGAAGACTGGGAACATATCGCCTCGGAATTGGCTTTAGCCGGGCTGTCACATTAGCCAGACCTTTCAGCGCAATTTGGACGCGTCTATGCGATTTCACGGCGGGCAACTTGGTCGGAGTGATAGGAATCGAACCTACGACCCCTGCCTCCCGAAGGCAGTGCTCTACCAGGCTGAGCTACACTCCGACGGCGGGCAATTACTTGCCTTCTCTCTCATTTGCAAGCGCCTCATGGCCGGGCAAGACACGGTCGGCACGGGCGCGAAGCATGGCCCCGATGTTTGGCGAACTGGCCGCACCGGGACGCGTACGTGTGCGCAAAACCGGCGTGTTCTCGGACCGCCCGCCAAGGCTTTCGCGGACCACCACATAAAGACCAGCAAGGATAATCACGCCTGCGCCAATTCCCGTATAGCGATCAGGAACCTCCAAAAAGAATACGAACCCGAAGAACGCGCCCCAGATGATTTGGGAATACTGCATCGGCGCGATAATTGCGGCATCGGCGCTTCGATAAGCACCAATGATGCAAAGCCCCCCGAGAAATCCAAACAGAGACATAACAGCGAGAAGCCCAAGATGTTCGACCGGCATCGGTTTGTAGACAAAGGGCAAGATGGCCCCCATCAGCACAAAATTCGCCATCATTGGATAAAGCATAAGCACAGCGGCGCGTTCTTCTTTGCCAACCTTCCGCGTGACAACCGAAACAACCGCGCTGCCAGCTGCCGCTGTCAGTCCGGCGATATGGCCCAGCGTAAAAGCTTCGGCCCCCGGACGCAGAACGATCATAACGCCCGCCAGACCCAGAACGACCGCCGCCCAACGATGGATACCAACTTTTTCGTTCAGGATCGGGATTGAAAGGATCGTAATCAGAAGCGGAGCGGCAAAGATAAATGCATACACCTGTGCCAGTGGCAAAACGGTGAACGCGTAAAATGCTGCACTTCCTGTGACAACGCCAGCAGCGGTACGCACCGCAACCCACCCCGGATTGATGGGCCGCAAGTTGCCCGCCGACCTGTCCTGCATCATCATCAGGGTCGCGTAGGGGAAGCTGAACAAAACGCTGAAGAACAAGATCTGGAACGGAGCATAATCCCCACCCAGAAACTTGATCACGACGTCATGGGTCGAAAAAACCGCGTAACCAGCCAAAGCGAAAGCAACGCCTTTTAGATTAGAGCGGTCCAACGCCATCGCCGATCATTCCTTGCCGCCGCGGCGAAACCCACGGCCATCTGACTGTAGGCGAACGGCGTTAAAGACTCGCTGCCAACTTCGCAACAATAGCATCACCCATTTCAACAGTCGTTACCGGCGAGCCGCCTTCGGGACCCATCAGGTCAGGCGTCCTTAGCCCATCTGCCAGCACAGCTTCGACGGCATCTTCCAACCGCTTTGCCTCGTCGCCTTGATCAAAGCTATACCGCAGCGCCATGGCAAAACTCAGAATGCAGGCAATTGGATTCGCCTTGCCCTGCCCTGTAATATCTGGCGCCGAGCCATGGACCGGCTCGTACAGCGCCTTGGGACGCCCGTTCGCCATGGGTGCACCCAGCGAAGCCGAGGGCAACATGCCAAGCGAGCCGGTCAGCATCGCGGCCAAGTCGGAAAGCAGGTCGCCAAAGAGGTTGTCAGTCACGATCACATCGAATTGCTTGGGCCAGCGGGTCAGCTGCATGGCACCTGCATCAGCATACATGTGAGAAAGCTCGACATCGGGATACTCGGCAGCATGAATTTCAGTGACAACGTCACGCCAAAGCACGCCTGACTCCATGACATTTGCCTTTTCCATCGAGCAGACCTTGTTGTCGCGTTTGCGCGCCAATTCAAAGGCCGAACGCGCAACCCGTGCGATCTCGCTTTCGGTATAGCGCTGCGTGTTGATACCCACACGCTCGTTGCCTTCGGTGTGGATGCCGCGCGGTTCACCAAAATAAACGCCGCTGGTCAACTCGCGCACGATCATGATGTCGAGCCCGCCGACCACATCGGCCTTCAGGGATGAGAAATCTGCCAGCGCGTCGAAACACTGCGCCGGGCGCAGGTTGGCATACAGGTCCATTTCCTTGCGCAGACGCAGCAGCCCACGTTCAGGCTTAACGCTAAAATCCAGATTGTCGTACTTTGGTCCACCGACGGCGCCCAGAAGAACCGCATCAGCCTCTTGCGCCTTTGCCATGGTCTCGTCGGTCAGGGGTGTGCCGTGGGCGTCATAAGCCGCACCACCGACAAGATCTTCACTGACGTCGAAAGACAAGCCACGGTTTGCACCGAACCAGTCGATAACCTTGCGGACCTCGGTCATGACCTCGGGGCCGATCCCGTCACCGGGCAGGATAAGAAGCGAAGGGTTGCTCATGGTGGTATAACTCCGGAATTTGCTCGTTGCCGCCTAGCGTGCCGCTTCCGGGGCGTCAAGCGAACGCGCCTATTCCTTCTCGCAAATCTCGCCAAGACGCTTGGACAGGACTTTCCAAACAGCGTCGACCCTCGGCGACCGTCGGACCACTTCGTGGGCCGTCAGCCAGACGCCCAGCTTGGGCAACGGAATACCGAAGTCAAGTTGCTCAAGCTTATCGTCGGCTTTACCGGCTGCCACCGGGCCAAATCCAAGTCCTGCCCCGGCACGGATAAGTTCCCAAGTGACAGAATGGTTATCACAGCGAACCGGAAAGAAATCCCGGGACACGTCCACACCCGCTTCGCGGAAACCTTCCACAATCCCGGTATTCCGGTCGTACCCAATGACATTATGCTGACCTATTTCGTCGGCGCGCGTCGGGCGACCGTGACGCTGAATATAGTTTTTCGACCCGAACAGGCCCAGCTGGATATAACCAAGGTGAAGCGCCACCATGTCCAGCTGCTTAGGCCGGTACATGCGAACTGCTATATCTGCCTCTCCATAGAGCAGATTTTCTGACTTGTCGGATGCAACGATTTCGATCTGGATGTCTGGATGCGCCTCCCGAAGCTCTGCAATTATTTGAGGCATGATGTAATGAGCAACAAAGACACTGGACGTGATCCGGACAGTCCCGCTCAGATCCTCGGCTTTGCCAGCCGCGTTCAAGCTGAGCGCCTCGGCTGCTTCACGCATATTCCGCGCATGCACCAGCAAAGCCTCGCCTTGGGCTGTCAGCGCCATGCCCCGCGCCTGTCGCTTGAACAGCGACACACTCAAGTCCTGTTCCAGCGTCTGGATGTGCCGACCGATCGTCGGCTGCGTTAGCTGCAGTTCCCGCGCCGCAGCGGAAAGCGATCCTGTTTCCGCTACAGCCAGAAACGCTTGCACCAAAGACCAGTCTAGTTTCGCCAAAGCGCTCATGCATATTTGCATAGCAGACGTATGAATTCTGGCAATTCATAAGTTTTTCCGAATGGCTCAAAAGAGTTCAAGTTCACTCATGGAGTTCGGAAAATGACAGGAACAGTTCTCATCCTCGGCGCATCAGGTCGGTTCGGTCGACACACAGCCGAAGCCTTCTGGAATGCCGGTTGGCGCGTAAAAGAATTCAATCGCACCACTGACGATCCGATGCAGTCTGCGGAAAACACGGACGTTATCGTAAACGGCTGGAACCCGCCCTACACCGACTGGGCGCGGCAGGTTCCGCGCCTGACCGAACAGATCATTGCGGCAGCCAAGGCATCAGGTGCAAGTGTGGTTCTGCCGGGAAATATACACGGGTATGGGAAAAGGTCCGGGTCCAAACCTCACCAAGGATACACCGCAGACGGCGACAAACCCGCTAGGACGCATTCGGATCGATATGGAGAACGCCTATCGGGCCGCCGACATCCAAACCATCGTTCTGCGCGCCGGAGATTTCCTCGACACCGAAGCCTCTGGCAACTGGTTTGATCAGATCATCGTCGCCAAAGCTTCTAAGGGCCGGATATCGGCACCGGGCGATCCCAACCTGCCGCACGCATGGGCCTATCTGCCAGATTTTGCGCAGGCTGCCGTTGAACTTGCCGATAAACGTGAGACGTTGGAACACTTCGAAGAAGTCCTATTCCCGGGCTTCACACTCAGTCTGGATCAGATCGGCACGCTTGTCGCACAGGCATCCGGTCGCGCACAGACTGTAAAGCGCATGAGCTGGGCACCGATCCAGATCGCCGCGCCGTTCTGGCCGATGGGACGGAAACTGCTGGAAATGCGATACCTTTGGAACATGCCGCATCAGCTGGATGGTGCGTCGTTCGAAAGGCTGTTGCCCGGCTTTCGCGCAACTGATCCGTTAACCGCCGTCACTAAGGCCATCAGACATCTCGAGATCAACCCAGACAAGCCGATGGCGCGAAGCAAGCCGCACGTCCTCGCCCAATAACGCGTCGGGCAGCGGCCAGAAAACGCCGCTGTCCAGCACCTTCAGATGCGGCGCTGGCAAAACATAGTCGACGCGCATGTTTCCGGGACGGCGCGGCCCATCTTCCCAATCCACGGTATCAAGGGCAGCCGGGCCCTTGTGAAAGGCGTTGGCCCCGCCATCCTTAACCGAGGCCTGAATTGCACCCTCGCTTGCTGGCTTGACGTCATGAAGGCGCGTTAGAAGCGCCTGCAAGGCCTTTGGGCGGCTTTCGCCGTCATATGGGTCTGCATTGGCAATGCCGAACAGCACGAAATCTTCAGGCGGTGCATCAGGCAGCAGCCTATCCAGATAAGCGAGCCAAAAGGCGGCCTCATCATGATTGCGCCGCCCGTTTCGATCTTCTGGCCCGTCGAAAACAGGCGCGGTCGCATGCCAAGTCAGAATGTGCAAAAGCTGACCGCTATCGAGCCGGACCGGAATATCCCAATGCGCCGTTGTACTTAGCCGCGTCGGGTTCAGATCGTCAGAAGGCGCCAGATTGTCAGGCAGATCGGCCCATGCAAACGCGCTGAAATCGCGCGCACGCTCAACATCGAAGGGCAAGCGCGAGAGGACCGCCATACCGCCTTTTCCCGCAAAGTCTGCATAACCTTCGGCATCGCCGGGGCCACCTGACCGCCCGTCACCATCAAGATCACGACCCGTCTGAAGACCGCGATTTGGGCGTACCGAAAAAACATGAGGATACCCGGCGATAAGGGTTGCTAAGGCACCAACAGCACCACCTGTCAGATCATAGTCGACGTCAGCAAGAACAAGGACATCCGGCCGAACGGCCTGAATGACACGGACAATCGCTTCGACTTGCGGGTCGCCGCTGATGATATCGCGCAGAAGCAGACCCGGCCCATCACGCGACAATTCGGTGTGGTATGTGGCAACGCGCAAAGCCTCGGCAGCGGCGGCGCTTGCAAAAAGCGACAGGATCAGACCGGCAAAAGCCCCGCGTTGCCTTGGTCTTTGGTGGACAGCTTGCGCTTTTGGGTGATCAGGCGCGCGATCTGTCCCATCGCGATGCCACGCATGAAAAGCGATGCTGGTAGAAATGCCCACGCTGCCACCGTCCAGATCAAGGTCTGCGGACTTTCAAGCGACACCGTTCCGAACAGTGACGTCGCCGACTTGATGACCGCTGGCGTCAGGAATGGCAGCAAAAACCCTAACGCAATATTAAAGCGCGCGTCTCGCTCGAGCCGTTCCACAACATCGCCGCCCGCTGTGGGATCGAACGTTGGCAAGTTGACCCAGACGTTGAAGTCGCCGTTACGCGTCGGCCAGCGACGCATACGTTGCACCACGATGAAAAGCGCCAGGGTAAACAGTGAGATGAAATAGGCTAAGCCGGCACTGTCACGAACAAGATGCACATGCGCGACAGAAGCTTCAGGCGGCAGCATCAGAACGACAAGCCGAACAGGCGAATACGGAAAGTCGATTGCCTGCCCAACTTTGGAACCGATGACGGCAATCACATCGGTCACTGCCGTCGGCTGAATGGACCCGCTTGTCAGGAATGACAACAGAATGACAGTCAGGAACAGGGATCCGAAACGGACGCGGTTGAAGGGTGGCGCATCGCGAAACTCGATCAGCCCGGGATAGGTCGATGCATATTCGAAGAATGTCAGACAAGCAGCGAAAATGGCGACCAGAGTGACCACCTGACCGATATCTGGCGTCGTCCCGGGCAGGATCAGCGACGGAGTCGCGATCATCAGAACAACCAGAATCGCGCGAAGAGCCGCGCCTAACAGACGGGAAATCACTGCCACTGCCTCATACTGCAATGCATTCCGGCAACGCCGCTGCACTGCTTTTTGGTGTTGAACAGCCGAGTTAGAAGGACTGCCATAGTTTTGCCCCATTTCTGCCTTTGTCCGGCCATCACAGCAATAACTCGTTTAAACTGCATGAAATTCTGGGCGATTTCGTGTTGGAAATGGTGCGACAATGCATCAATTCCTAATCAAAAAAGGGCCGTCCCGAAGGACGACCCCACATCTTGTGGCTGCGCCTTAGCCTAGACCCAAGGACGCTCAACCGACGCTTTCGCTTCATAGCTGTCGATCGCTGATGCAGCGTTTTCGACTGTCAGGCCGATATCGTCCAAACCGTTCAACAAGCAGTGTTTCTTGAACGGATCAACATCAAAGCCATAGGTCTGCCCGTCCGATCCGGTAATCACCTGATCAATAAGATCGACGGTGATCCGCGAATTCGCGCCTTTTTCGGCATCCTGCATCAGCGCATCAACCTGATCCTGTGGCAAAACCACTGGCAGAATTCCGTTCTTGAAGCAATTGCTGTAAAAAATGTCAGCAAAGCTGGTCGAAATCACACAGCGAATACCAAAATCAAGTAATGCCCAGGGCGCATGCTCGCGGCTGGAACCGCACCCAAAGTTTTCGCCAGCAACCAGAATCTCGGCTTCGCGGTATGCAGGTTGGTTCAAAACGAAGTCAGCAACTTCCTCGCCGTCACGGTCAAACCGCATCTCGTCAAACAGGTTGGCACCAAGGCCTGTGCGCTTGATCGTCTTCAGAAACTGCTTCGGGATAATCATATCAGTATCGATATTGACCAGCGGCATAGGGGCCGCGACACCGGTAAGCGTGGTGAACTTTTCCATCGACCAATCATCCTTTTTTGAGGCCGCATCCTTCTGCCCCAGCCCCTGCAGCGGCGCAAGTAGCAAAAAGGCCCCTGCAACAGCAGAGGCTCCTTAAAAGATCTCAAGTTTGCTTAGCTGAAGCGGCGCTTGGCAAACAAACCAGCCAGACCACCAAGCAGAAGCAATCCGCTTGCAGGAAGCGGTACTTCTGAAACCGGAGGCTCCTGACCTTCCAAAATGCGGAAAACAGCGACCAGCTCGGCCGAGTTAACTTCGTTCTCGACGGTCCAGAAGTCGGTCAACAGATCACCATCGTAATGGAAGCCAAGTATGTCCATCGCGTAAGTAACGCCATCAATGACAAAAGAACTCGGACTGGCCTATGTTAAGCGTTGCGGTTACGTGGTCTGCACATCCGTTGATATTGACGCCCTGAAGGTTTCGCTGACCATTCGCGCAGCTTCTCTTGTTGTTCTTAGTTTCGGTATGTTGAAACGAAAACACCGAAGTTATCGCATCGCTCAATCCGGCGATAGTGAAGCTAACGGCCAGATCAACCGTTTCGAGGAACGATCCCGTTACGGGAAAGTTCAAGTGGTCAAATGTACCAAGAACAAAGCTTTCTTCTTCATCTGCTTCAAAGTTCGTCGGAGCTGATTTGAAGTCATAGCTACTCAGATCATAGTCCATCCACTGGGTTCCCCAGCGGATTTGGTCTGTTCCCTCACCTGACACACTTGGGGAAGCATTGTGCCAAACACCTTCAACAGAGGTGACGGTCAGCGCCGAAGCCGGCACGGCAAGTCCAAATGAGATGGCAATAGCTGCAATAATGCCTATCGGTTTCATACTTTTTACTCCTTGCCCACAAATTCGCGAACATAACTCTTTCACACTAAAGCCTTATAGTTGCCCCAATTGAGGCAACCAAGGAAAATCTCGCATACAATCGCCTTGATGCGAATTTGCAACGTCAGGTTTTCTGGAAAATGAGTTGAATAGGCGCGCTCGAAAGCACGCCTAGTTTTTGCTTATTACAGGCGTCGACGCATTGCGGCCAATGATGCCAATCCGACCAGGATCAGCATCCCACTGGCTGGCAATGGCACCTCGGAAATTTCTGGCTCAGGATCCGTGTCAACGGGCGTAACGTCAGCTACGCGGAAGATGGCAACAAGCTCGGCTCCATTCGACAGGTTCTCTTCCGTCCAAAAGTTCGTCAGCAACTCGCCGTCTTTTCTAAACCCAAGAATATCAAGCACATATGATACGCCGTCGGCCACGAATGACTCTGACTGTTCCCGGTTAAGTGTCGCAGTAACCCGGTCGGCGCAACCAGACGCATTAAGACCAGTCAGGTTGGCTTCACCGTTCTGACACAGGCTGCCACGCGACGGCGTGTTCAGGGTCTCCAAATGGTTAAACGCAAACGTCGAAGTTATCGGCGTGCTACTTCGCGCAATGGAAAACTGAACCTGTAGATTGGCAGACTGTAGAAAAGTGCCATAAACTGGAAAATTCTCGTGCGAAAACTGTCCGATCACGAATTCCCTTTGGTCCTCGATCTGAAACGGTGTTGGGCTGGAAGTGAAATTGTATCCACTTCGCAGCGTTTCGGCAGGTCTACCCCAACAAATCTCGCTGCTTCCAAGCCCATCAATTGTTGGCCGGGATGAGGACCATATTCCATCAACGTCCGTAAGTGTAAGGCTCACCGAATAGCTTGGTGTCGCAAATGACATCGTTGCCGCTGCAGCGGCAATACACAAAAGTTTCATACGTTCTTCCTCACTTGGCCACGCGTTATTTTCGCGACTTGCCTAAAATTCTTAGAAAATCTTTATCTGAATATGATCCAACATTGTAGTGATTTCTGAGAATTTGTATTTAAAACGTGACCTTAGTGTATCAATTATAGCAACAGTTCCGTGCAGGTTTGCTCATTGTGCACGCTTTCCATCAAAAGGCAGGGCAAAAATTCACATAAGTTCGCGCACGTCTGTTAAACGACCCGTAATTGCCGCCGCCGCAGCCATGCCCGGGCTCACAAGGTGCGTCCGCCCCTTGTACCCCTGACGACCCTCGAAATTCCGGTTGGACGTCGAGGCGCAGCGCTCACCAGGGCTTAGCTGATCTGGGTTCATCCCAAGACACATCGAACACCCAGCCATACGCCATTCAAAGCCTGCTTCCTGCAATTTCTGAGCAATTCCTTCCTGCTCGGCCTGCAAACGTACCAAACCTGAACCGGGGACGATCATCGCGCGCAACCCGTCCTTGACCTTGCGGCCTTCCATGATCTTCGCAACTTCCCGAAGGTCCTCGATCCGTCCATTGGTGCAGGACCCGATAAAGACCGTGTCAATCTCCACCTCCGACAGCTTCTGACCTGGAACAAGGCCCATATAGTCCAGCGAACGACGCACGGCTTCGATCTTGCCGCCTTCAAAGCTGCTTGGATCAGGGACATTGGCCGTGATCGGCAGGACATCTTCAGGCGAAGTACCCCATGTCACGACCGGAGTGATATCGGCCGCATTCAGACGCAACACTTTATCATAATGCGCACCTTCGTCGGACGTCAGCGTGTTCCAATAGGCAAGCGCCATGTCCCATTGCTCGGCGGTGGGCGCATGAGGCCGACCTTTGACATAGGCATAGGTTTTTTCGTCCGGCGCAATCAGGCCAGCGCGTGCGCCGCCCTCGATTGCCATGTTGCAAACTGTCATCCGGCCTTCCATCGACAGGTCGCGAATAGCTGAACCTGCATACTCGATGACATGCCCAGTGCCGCCCGCCGTTCCGGTTTTGCCGATGATCGTCATCGTGATGTCTTTTGCCGTCACACCCGGAGCCAACGCGCCGTCGACCTCGACCAGCATGTTCTTCGATTTCTTCTGGATCAGCGTCTGCGTCGCCAGCACGTGTTCAACTTCAGACGTCCCGATCCCGTGCGCCAATGCACCGAAGGCGCCGTGGGTCGCCGTGTGGCTGTCGCCGCAAACGATGGTCATGCCGGGCTGGGTCCAGCCTTGCTCCGGCCCAACGATATGGACGATCCCTTGGCGTTCATCGTCGATGTCGTAAATCTCGATCCCAAAGTCTTTGGCGTTCTGACGCAGCGCTTCAACCTGAATACGCGACTGTTCGTCCTTGATGCCTTCCAACCGTGTTGGGTCGGTTGGCACGTTGTGATCTGGCACCGCCACCGTCTTTTCCGATGCTCGAACGGTCCGGCCTGTCATGCGCAAGCCTTCAAAAGCCTGCGGACTGGTCACCTCGTGAACCAGATGGCGGTCGATATAAAGGCGGCAGGTTCCATCGTCGGCTTCGTGCGCGACGTGATCGTCCCAAATCTTGTCATAGATCGTGCGTGGTGCGGTCATTTCAATTGTCCTTGTGAGCTTGGCCAAGTGGCCGGATACGGGGAAACGGGGTGCGGTCGGTCTTAAAGACAAGCCAGCTTGGGGCGCAGCTGGGCACCAAAGAACCGCCATGGCAGGCGGGCACGATCATCCATATCAAAAAATGCATTCATGACGCAGCAGATACATGGGGATGGTCATAAAATACAACCCCGCCGCATGCCTGCGGCGGGGTAGAAACTCGTCATCAACGTGATCTCGAGAACACGGCCTCGATACCGCACAGAATCCTAACGATGGCTTAAGCTCAGACCTATTCGCCGTCAAAAGCGCAAAGTGCATGTACATCCATACCCAACGCTTCCAGTTTCTTGCGGCCACCAAGGTCCGGCAGATCGATAATGAAGGCACATCCCACGATCTGGCCACCCATTTTTTCGATCAGCTTGATACCCGCTTCGGCCGTCCCGCCTGTGGCCAGCAAATCATCGACCACCAGAATTTTCTCGCCCGCTTCGATCGCGTCGTCATGCACCTCCATGACCGCCTCGCCATACTCAAGCTGGTATTCTTGGCTAAGCGTGGCCCCGGGCAACTTACCCTTTTTGCGGATCGGCACAAAACCAACCGACAATTGGTGAGCAATGGCCCCGCCAATGATAAAGCCCCGCGCCTCAAGCCCGACGACCTTGTCGATCTCTTCGCCAGCATAGGGGTGCAGCAACTGATCGATACAAATGCGAAATCCGCGTGCATCAGCAAAAAGCGTGGTCACATCCCGGAACATGATCCCTTCATGTGGGAAATCGACGATAGTGCGAACATAGTCTTTGACGGTCTTCTTCCGATTATCCATGGGCAGTCCTATAACTGGCGTCGGCCCCATCAAGCCGGGCACGACAATTGAAGGCAAGCGATTTGAGCAAGAACACATCGACATCCCGGCGAAATCTGTTCCTGGGCGTAGGCACTCTTGCAGCCATAGCCTGGGGTTGGCACAAGTTTGGCGTCCGATCCCGAACGCTGAAGTTCTCGCCGCTTTCCGGTCTGGACGGCTGGCAGCAAACCCAATCAGGCGGCATTCATCGCCCCGGCGGCAACGCAACGAGCGCTGTCTTTGCTGGAATCGACAGCGAAGAAATCACGCCCCTTTCTTCCAACGGCCTCTGCCCCGCGCTTTATCAGAACCGCGAAGGCGGGGTGCCTGTTGCCGTTTTTACCGACTTCTTCTGCCCCAATTGCCGGTTACTCGATGCCCGACTTGCGACGCGCGATGATCTTGCAATGCACTTGGCACCAACTGCCGCTTCTGGGTCCGTCTTCCAAACTTGTCGCACAGTCGCTGATGGCGGCTGACCGTCAGGGCGGCTACCGCGCCATGCAGGATCGGCTTCTGGCAGCACCGTTCCGTCCCATGCTTGAATTTCCTCGAAGCCACCATCGTCGCAGGGCTCGACGCGGAAAGACTGGGTCGCGATATGTTTGAGTCCAGCGTCGCAAACCGTCTGGCCGAATCCCGCTCTGCAGCTGAAACCCTCAAAGTCTGGGGCACGCCCGCGCTGACGATAGGACGCACGCTGGCCATGGGGGCGCTGGACAGCGCCCAGCTAGACCAACTTGTCGAAATGGAAAGCGGCGCAATCACCACCTGCGTCAGATTTCAGCCCAGCATTCGACCTGCCACCGCATCCAGCTTTGCGACCAGTCCCGGATCACGACTGTCTGGCTGCGTCAGATCGCGAATTCCAATGCGCGGTCACACCCATGCGGACACAGCGCCCGGTCTTGCCCCAAGCAGCGACGGCAAGCCAGCCGCCAAAGCCCGGCCCTTTTCGCCATTTCCGATCAGCGTTTTGATGATCTCTGTCACTTCGACTTCGCCGTGGTCCGGGTGCCAACTGTCGTAATCGGTGATCATCGCGACGCTCGCATAGCAAAGCTCGGCTTCACGGGCGAGTTTTGCTTCTGGCATGTTGGTCATGCCAATCACGTCGCAATGCCAGACGTCGCGGTAAAGCTTGGACTCGGCCAAGGTTGAAAACTGCGGTCCTTCCATCGCCAGATAAGTGCCGCCCCGATAAACCGTAGCGCCTGCCGCTTTGGCCGCCGCCTCACAAGCCGCACCCAAACGGTCACAGGTACGGATGTGCGACGCTGACATGCGCCACACATCCAGTCCCGAAGAACGACTTCTCACGCGCAAAAGTCCGGTCAATGAACTGGTCGACAATAACGAATTCACCCGGAGCCATCTCTTCGCGAAAAGACCCACACGCCGAAACACTTATCACGTCCGTCACACCCAAACGCTTCAGGGCGTCGATGTTCGCACGATATGGAACGGTCGATGGTGAATGCACATGGCCCCGGCCATGTCGCGGCAGAAACACCATCCGAACGCCGCCAAGCACACCTGTCAGAAGCTCGTCCGAAGGTGCCCCCCAGGGACTGTCGACACTGATCCACGCGCATCGTCCAAACCATCGATTTCGTAAATGACCGCTGCCGCCGATGACGCCGTATGATCTTCCCGTATCAATTCTCCCGCCAAATCCGGCAATGCCACCAGCCGTCGGATTTGCAACGCCGCCAGGAAGAAGGCCCGGAGCGATTCGTCGAGGCATGAACGGTGTCTGAAGCGACCCGAAAACGAGAAAACCCTCGCACATCACAGCAAGGCGTCCCTCGTCCCGTTTGTAGGTTCCCCGGTACCGCAGGCTGGGTGGGGGCTGTTAATCCGCGGCACCGGGGGATAGCGTCTTTCGCTACAAAATCTGAATGCACCAACTTGGGCGACAGGATCGGGGCGCGATTGCCCGCCGCGAGGTATTTTTGTGTCGAAGTTGCGGCGAGGCTTGATTTCAGCCGTCAGACGCGGGCAGAATCCCAAATTATGACGGTTCAGACAGCCGACACCATTTCCAAAGTCGCAGGCCGTTGCCGAGCAGATAGCCTTCGATCGTGCAGAGTTATCGGTGATTCTTGGCTTTATGGCCGATGGTCGCCGCCGGAGAATGGCGTGACTATGGCATGTCGTTTCTGAAAGATGTTGCCATTTTCTCGATCTTCCGCCGGACGGCCGAACATCCGATCTATCGGGTCGAAAAACGCCCGCGCTGCGTGGCAGACAAGGCATCTACGCCGTAATCGCAATGGACGGGCGAATTCTGAAGCGTGGCCACGATCTGAAAACGGTTCTGCGGGTGCTCGAACGCAAGCTTATCCGCGCCGTAGACTGACCCTTTTTCGGGCGATGGTCGCCCCGATGCGGGACAGCACTATGTCGAACTCTTCTTTGACGACCGCCATGTGGTGGGCATTCGCGTGGATTAAACGCGAGTCATCCACCACAAGCGCCACATGGCCTTCCCAAAACCAAAGATCGCCACGCAAGATCGACCCGTCCTGAATGGCAATGCCGTCGTGCGCATTCTGCAGATCGCTGTCTGGCCGAAGTACTTCGCCACACAGCGCATAGGCGATCCAAACAAGTCCCGAGCAATCAATGCCACTCGCTGAATTGCCGCCCCATAAATACGGCGTACCAATAAGTCGCTCGGCAACGGCCACCGGATCGCTTTCGGTTTCTGAACTCACATGCCGCGCAGGCACCCACCCGGCCTCGGTTTCGATGAGATTGTTATCTTCACCTAAATGAGACAGCTGCGTGCCCATCGAAAGAACCATCCGATCCTTCGATTTGATGTCGGGTTCGCTGTAGGCATGTGTCATGCGAGACGCTACCCAGTGATCCGGGATCGGCATTTGTGGCTGAGGACGAAGCGCGTCAGCCACAACATATCCCACATATCCAGTCGCGCCTGACCGGACAAACGCGAAGCCATCTTTGATTTCCAGTACATCGACGGCCTCGTTGAAAAGAAGCTGTCGGTCTCGGGCACCACCCGGTTGGTCGAGCAAATCGAGCACGAATGACGCGACAACATAAGCTTCAGGCGTTCGAACTTCGGCTGTTTCCGGCCCTTCATGCCAAGGCGTTTTGACCCGCGCGTTTGAGAATTCAAACCGTCGATCTTTCACCGCGCCAGCATCCCCGGCAATGCCTCGAACAAGGCGCGGATACCCTGCGCCGCCCCACCTTTGGTTCGTCCGGGCGCAGCAGTTGGGTTCCAGCCATAAATGTCGAAATGCATGTACCGCCGCGCATCACCAACAAAGCGTCGCAGAAACAAAGCCGCCGCAATCGATCCGGCGAACCCGCCCGAGGGTGCATTGTCCAGATCGGCAATGCTCGGCTCGATCATCTTCTCGTATGGCTCCCAAAACGGCATGCGCCATACCGGGTCATGAACCGCGACCGCCGCCCGCGAAAGCGCGGCCGCATCAGCCTCGTCGTCCGTATAAAAAGGCGCAAGGTCAGGGCCGACCGCCACCCGTGCTGCACCGGTCAAAGTCGCCATCGAGATGATAAGTGCCGGATCATCTTCTTCTGCCAACGCCAACGCGTCTGCCAGCACCAGCCGACCTTCCGCGTCTGTATTGTTGATCTCAACCGTCAGGCCTTTACGCGATTTCAGGATGTCACCGGGCCGGAAAACATCCCCCGAAACCGAGTTTTCAACCGCTGGGATCAGAACGCGCAATTGGCATTCGATTCCGCTTTGAAGGATCATCTGTGCCAGACCCAGCACATTGGCCGCCCCGCCCATATCTTTCTTCATCAGCCCCATCGAAGCACCGGGCTTCAGGTTCAGCCCGCCAGTGTCAAAGCAGACACCTTTGCCAACCAAGGTTAGCCTGGGTCCCGTAGTGCCCCACGCCACATCGATGAGCCGGGGCGCGCGCGGCGATGCACGGCCCACCGCATGAATCATCGGGAAATTCTCGTCCAGCAAAGCATCGCCCGCGAATGACGTTGATCTCTGCGTCAGAGCCTTGGCCACAGCGACAGCGGCGGCTTCCAGCTCGTCTGGCCCATATCAGATGCAGGCGTGTTGATCAGATCCCGCGCAAACGCCTCGCCCGCTGCGATCTGTTCAATCCTTGCTGCATCGACGCCTGACGGCGGCACCAGCATTGCTTTTGAAGCGGATTTCTTGGCGTATCGGTTGAAACTGTAACCTGCCAGCAGCCATCCCAGCGCAGCCTCAGTCAAATCCTCTGCTGAAGCCTCCGTCGCAAAAGCCCAATTCCCTTCCGGCAGTTTCGACCGCAGACTTGCCGCAAGGAACCGCCCGCGTGCACGATCTTTGGCACCACCCAAGCCACCGGCGGCGGACACGACAGACCCATCTTCATCCGCAAACAAAAGAACCTGGCCAGCGTTGGCTTTGAAACCCGCCGCCTTGGCCCAGCGTCGCTGCTGGGGACTTAACCCCCCAAGCCAATCCGACAGACCGTCTTTCGAGATAAGAAACAGCGGCAGCACTTCGGCCGTGTCAGATGCAAATACCAAACCTGTCAAACCCTGCTCTCCTTTGTAACCCGTCCAATAAGGTGAATACCTCGGGCAAAAGACAAGAGCGAATGGTCAGATTTGGCGATAGCTGATTTCCAAAAGCGTCGCGAGTGAGGTTTCGCCAACCCGGACAAGTCTTGCCACAACAGCCGCCAAGGCAACCTCGTCAAAACCACCAAGCAGCCCGTCGGCTTCGCGGGCCACATGTGCGACATCTGGCAAACCCGTCCGTTCGGACAAAACCATCACGGATTTCAGCGCTTTGCCCAAACGGGAAAAATCACCCCCCGCCCAAGATGCTTCGATGGACGCAAGACAGACTACCATCTCCTCGATCGCGTCCTCGGCAAACGGAAAGCTTCGCTCGTCGCCTTCCATTCTTGGCAAAGGCTCCAGCGAGACAATCTCACGCGGGCACAACGCCACAACATTTTCGAAATTCATGCGTATCCCTTTCCCTCTACCCGTTAGCGGTGTAACTCCGAGAGCGGAAAGAAACGGTTGACGCAGGCCGGTAACTGCAGCGCAATTGCCTAAAGATTTAGAGACGACATGGAAAATATTCGGCCGCTCCCCAGTTACCTCGTTCAGCGATACCACGGCTGGAAAGCGACCACTTTCGCCGAGAATCAGGCTTGGTACCGCAGACTTGCCGAGGAAGGTCAGCGTCCGCGCGCCATGATCATCTCGTGCTGCGACAGCCGTGTCCACGTCACGTCGATCTTCGGCGCGGATTCGGGCGAATTCTTCATCCACCGCAACATCGCCAATCTTGTCCCGCCCTATGAGCCAGACGGCGATCATCACGGCACATCTGCCGCTGTCGAATACGCTGTCAAAGCCCTGCACGTGCCGCACCTGATCGTCATCGGGCACTCGAATTGCGGCGGCGTGACGGGATGCCATGCCATGTGCAATGGCAAGGCACCCGAACTAGAAGAAGCCACAAGCTTCGTCGGACGCTGGATGGACATCCTGCGCCCCGGGTATGATCGGATCGACAAATCTGCCAGTGAAGCCGATCAGCTTCGCGCACTGGAAATGCAGTCTGTTCTGGTCTCGCTTGAAAACCTGATGACCTTTCCGTTCGTCACAGAAGCCGGTGAAGACGGAGAGCTAACCCTGCATGGGCTTTGGACAGATATTAGCGCAGGCGCGCTTCTCCAGTACGAACCCAAAAGCCGCGAATTTTCTGAAGTTTGACTTCGGCTGATCAAGGTCGATAACTGCTTTGTAGGCAACGTGGGGCAATATGGGCGATATTCTATCACTGGCAGCTGGCAACCTGATCTCGCCGATCATTCTGTCGTTCGTCCTTGGACTTGGTCGCCGCGCTAGCGCGTTCCGACCTGACCGTCCCCGAGGCCGTGGCCAAGGGGATGTCGATCTATCTTCTCTTCGCCATCGGCTTCAAAGGCGGCGCAGGCGTTGCAGCCCACGGGATCGACAGCACTCTTGTCGCAACATTGGTGGTCGCGGGCATCCTGTCTTTCGTCCTGCCGTTCATCGCTTTCGCCCTTCTGGGCACGATGACCCGCCTCAGCACAGTCGACCAAGCAGCCGTCGCCGCACACTACGGCTCGATCTCCATCGTGACTTTTGTCGCCGCAACCTCGGTACTGGAAAGCCGCGGGATCACATCCGAAGGCTACATGGTTGCCGCCGCCGCGATCATGGAGGCCCCCGCCATCATGTCCGCCCTCTGGCTTGTTGCACGAAACGGCGAGGCCAGCGACACCATGGACGGCGGGCTTTACCGCGAAATCCTGCTGAATGGTTCTATCGTTTTGTTGGTCGGCTCGTTTCTGATCGGCTGCGATCACCGGCGAAGATGGCCTGGCGAAGATCGCTCCCTTCATCGTCGCACCCTTCCAGGGCGTGCTCTGCCTGTTCCTTCTGGACATGGGCCTTGTCGCAGGCCGCGGCTTGCGCGAAAGCCGAGGCGAACTAGGCGGCGGCGCCGTTGTTTTTGGCGTGATCATGCCCCTGATCGGCAGCGCCTTCGGCCTGCTCGCCGCGCTTGCCATCGGACTTTCCCCCGGCGGCGCCGCCTTGCTCATGACGCTCTCCGCATCGGCGTCCTATATCGCCGTGCCCGCTGCGATGCGCGTTGCACTTCCCGAAGCGCGGCCCTCGATCTATCTGACGCTGTCGCTTCGGCGTGACGTTCCCGTTCAACCTGACGATCGGCATCCCGCTTTACACCGCCATTGCCACCCAAATCGCCGGAGGCTGAACCCATGGAAACCATGATGCCAAACGGGTCGAAATCATCATCGAAGCACCGCTGGAACGCCGCCTGACAGACGCGCTAACCGAGGCCGGCGTGACCGGGTACACTGTCTTGCCGGTTCTCGGTGGATCAGGCCGGTCGGCGCTGGAGCCGTGAAGGTCAGGTCTCACGCGCCAGCGGCATGGTCGCTGTGGTCTGCCTGATCCGGCCCGACCGGGTCGACGATCTGCTGAATGCCGCCTTCGCGGTGGTCGAACGTCATATCGGCGTCGTGTCAGTCACCGACGCACAAGTCCTGCGCGCCGAACGCTTTTAGGCGATCGGGCTTTCGCCGCTGAATCATTTCCTAACGGGCGCTGGTTGTTGGCTGACCGAGTATGACGAAGCTTTCTCATTCGTCCTTCACGCGTTTCTTTTCCACAGCAAGCTGGCGCCGTGCCTTGGCAGTTATCAATCAGTGTCAGCGACATTTTCTGTTTCTCCGATGAAATGCGAACCGCAGAAACTCGTGAATACACACCCCGGAAATTCAGTGCTTGGCGACATAACTGAAGCATCCCGGTGACGGTCCGGCGTGCTTGGCCGCGCCACGTTCAGCGATATGATCCGTCTATCCCCAATCGGGCGCAGACATGCGCGGCGGTCATCATTGTGCACCCTCGGTCATCTTCTTGCTTGAGGATTTGCCGCCCGCGCTTCTCGGCCGCTTGTCCAAGTCCTTCATCAGTGAAAAGACCACATCGTCTGTAATCGGCTTCATGGCGCAGATCCTCCCCATCAGTCCGGAGCCCAGCTTTTCCGCCGAAATGTGGCAGGACTTGGGCCAAAATGTGGCGCGATTGTGGCAGCTCGCTGCAAGGTCACGCCTGCGGCCCGTCAAATCGTGCCATGCACCTTGCGCAGATGGCCTTATTTTACAATGGCGCCCTTCGGCCGGCACCGCAACTTTCTCGCAAGCCAATTTTCGCGATTTGGGACGAAAATGTATCGTGCGAACAATTGCTCCGTAACCGCATGCGATAAACAGGGCGCCCCTTCCGGACGCCCTCGAATTCACTGCCGATTCTGTCAGCTTAGCCTTTTTGCAGAACCCGATTCCCCAAAAGTTCGGCAATCTGCACCGCGTTCAACGCCGCGCCCTTCCGCAGATTGTCACTCACGCACCAGAAGTTCAGACCGTTGTCGATGGTGCTGTCCTGACGGATGCGGCTGATGAAGGTCGCAAACTCGCCGACGCATTCGATCGGCGTGATATAGCCACCATCTTCGCGCTTATCGACAACCATGATGCCCGGCGACTCGCGCAGGATATCGCGCGCCTCGTCTTCATCAAGAAACTCTTCGGTCTCGATATTGATCGCTTCGGAGTGACCGACAAACACCGGCACCCGCACGCAGGTCGCCGTGACCTTGATCGACTTGTCGACGATCTTCTTGGTCTCGGCGACCATCTTCCATTCTTCTTTGGTCGACCCATCGTCCAGAAAGACATCAATATGCGGGATCACGTTGAACGCGATCTGCTTGGTGAACTTCTTCGGCGGCTTGTCGTCGGTCGGGTTGTAGATCGACTTGGTCTGATCCCAAAGCTCGTCAATCGCCTTCTTTGCCGGCGCCCGACACGGATTGATAGGTGCTGACCACGACCCGCTTGATCGTCGCGCGGTCGTGCAACGGCTTCAACGCCACGACCATCTGCGCGGTCGAGCAGTTCGGGTTGGCGATGATGTTCTTCTTGGAATACCCTCGATCGCCTCCGGGTTCACCTCGGGCACGATCAGCGGAACGTCGGGATCATAGCGGTAAAGCGACGAGTTATCGATCACCACGCAGCCCGCCTTGGCAGCCTTCGGCGCATATTGCTTCGTCGCTTCCGATCCGATGGCAAACAGCGCCATGTCGAAGCCGGTGAAATCGAACGTATCAAGATCTTTGGTCTTGAGCGTCTTGTCGCCATAGCTGACCTGGGTGCCAAGCGATTTGCGGCTCGCAAGAGCCACAACTTCATCGGCAGGGAACTGGCGCTCGGCCAGGATGTTCAGCATTTCGCGGCCCACGTTGCCGGTGGCGCCGACGACGGCGACGCGATAACCCACTTTGACCTCCTATTGATTGGGACGGCGCGTCATAGCCCGAAGCCAAGGCGGAGGAAGAGAATATCGCGGCATTGGCCTCGCGTTCGCCCTCGACCTATACATCTGCATTCCAAAAGGATAGTTCCCGTCCCTTGTCGGCGCGGGGTTGCGGTTTTTCGCAGCTTACGCGCCCTGGATTTTTGGAAAGTGGACCGGACGTGAAACAGGCTCTTGCAAAAGCACTCGAAGCCCAAGGGTATACCACGCTTACTTCTGTGCAAGAGGCCGTCACCAGCCCCGAAGTCACCGGCAAGGACCTTTTGGTGTCAGCTCAAACTGGTTCGGGCAAGACGCTTGGGTTTGGGTTGGCGATTGCTCCCGGTCTGTTTGGCGAGGCCGAGGTCTTTGAACGGGCCTCCGCACCACTGGCGCTGATCATCACACCAACCCGTGAATTAGCGCTTCAGGTCAAACGCGAACTGACGTGGCTGTTTCAACATGCCGGGGCAACGCTTGCTTCGACCGTGGGCGGGATGGACATGCGCGACGAGCGTCGAACTTTGGCGCGGGGCGCACATATCGTCGTGGCCACGCCGGGCCGTTTGCGCGACCACATCATGCGGGGCTCGATCGACTTGAGTGCGCTGAAAGCGGTGGTTCTGGACGAAGCGGACGAGATGCTGGACCTGGGCTTTCGCGAGGATCTGGAATTCATTCTGGAACAGGCCCCGACCGAACGGCAAACGCTTTTGTTCTCGGCCACGGTTCCCGCAGCCATCGCAAAGCTTGCCAAGAACTATCAGAAAGACGCCGTGCGCATTGCCACAACGTCCGGCACCACCCAGCACGCCGATATTGATTACCGCGCGCTCAGCGTTTCAGCACGCGACGGGGAAAATGCGATTATCAACGTCTTGCGGTACTATGAGGCGCCAAATGCCATCGTGTTCTGCAACACACGCGCCATGGTGAACCGGCTGACCACCCGTCTGTCCAATCGCGGCTTTTCTGTCGTTGCCTTGTCGGGCGAGCTTTCACAGAACGAACGCACCCACGCTTTGCAATCGATGCGCGATGGACGCGCCCGTGTCTGTGTTGCAACGGATGTGGCGGCGCGCGGGATCGATCTGCCGAACCTCGAACTGGTGATCCACGCCGAGTTGCCAACGAACCAAGACACCCTTTTGCATCGCTCGGGACGCACCGGTCGCGCCGGGCGCAAGGGGGTCAGCGTGCTGATTGTTCCACCTGCCGCGCGCAACAAGGCGCAACGGCTTCTTGGCTGGGCCAAGCTGAAAGCAGAATGGGCCGAAGCACCTTCGGCCGACGAGGTAAGCGCCAAAGACGATGAACGCATGCTGGCCAGTTCTGATTGGACTGCCGAGGTCGAAGCGTCAAACCGCGCTGCAGTGGACCAACTGGCGGAAAGCTTCACGACCCAGCAGCTGGCCGCAGCCTATGTCCGGCTTTACCGCGAGCGCAGCTCCGCGCCCGAAGAACTGTCCGATCCATCAGCACCGCCCAAGCCCCGCGCCGAGTTTGGGCCAAGCGTGTGGTTCTCGCTGGAGGGCGGACACGCCGCCGGAGCCGAACCGCGCAGGCTTTTGCCGATGCTGTGCAAGATGGGGAATCTGTCGCGCGAAGACGTCGGCGCCATTCGCGTTCAGAAAGATGCGTCGATGATCGAACTCCGGAAAAGCGCGGTTAAAGGTTTTCTGGATGCCGTCGGCCCCAAGATGATACTTGAAGAAGGGGCGGCACTAACCCAGCTGGCCGCGCCTCCGAAGCTGGACCGCGGTCCGCGCGGAAACAAGCCGTCGTCACCGAAAACCAGAGCTCCGCGCCCGGCTGAACGCGTTGAAACCCCAAGTCACGCCGTGCCCAAGCAGGCCGGAACCACCAACCCGGTTGACTGGAACGATGATCCGAAACCGCGCACGAGGAAACCGAAACCCGGTGCAAAAGCAACCGGTCATTCAAAACAGAAACGGCCGGACGCGCCCAAAGTAGAGGCCCCAAAAGCCGAGCCTTGGAAGCCCCGCAAGTCGAAGCCAAAACCGACGGCAGCATCTGAATTCAATGACTTGGGGCGCACCGGCGGAAAGCCAAAGACCCCTGCTGGGAAACCGTCGAGCAAGAAAAACCGTGCAAGGCAACTGGCGAAGGCCAACTCTGGTGACGCCGTCCCAACCCGGAAGTCTCGCGCACCGAAACCCGGCAAACCGCGCGGACCTTCCTAAGTTAACTTCAGCGCAAAAAGGCAGATTTTTTCAATCACTTAGGTTGATTTTATGGCGCGCTGGGAAGGATTCGAACCCTCGACCCCCTGAATTCGTAGTCAGGTACTCTATCCAACTGAGCTACCAGCGCAGGCAGAAGCGAGATAGCGGGCAGGCCAGCGCTTTGCAAGAGGGCTTTTCGAGTAGCGTACGGTTAACAGACACTTTCGCGTACGGTCGCGATTTCGGGACTTGGTGACCTTTTGTACGTCTTTTGAAACCCCTGATTTCCGTTTTGTACGTGAAATCGGTTCGCTGGAATTAACGAAAGACGAACGCCGTCTTGGCAAACGAACCCCGGCCATGCTTGCTCTGGCCGACAAGATTGGGCTGGTCGGGCGCGAGGTCACCACCGTTCGCAAGAATGCAGCGGAGTGGGACGCCACAAACTGAAGCGACACACGGAAATCAGCGCTGTCAAAGAGCAAATTGAGCCAGTGAAGCTACCGTCTCATTTCAAAGGAAATGTCGGGCGAGGAACATTTTTGTAATCCAGGGACGCGTAGTTCAATGTGCAAAGCGCGCCGCAGTCGCAGACGATGATCCGCCCTGCTATCGGGGCGAATGCCGCGCGAAAATGTTGCATGGATTTCAGCGCAACGACGGATTTCTGGGCAGGCATAATCCCAAAGGTCTCGAACTGTTTCAGGTCCAATATCTGATGGGCAATGCTCACAATCAAGATTTGCATGCCTCCTACTTCCAGCACTGCTGTTGCGCCAAAGCTGCGTTCTAATCCACCAAGTATCGGCCCGCTTCCGACGACCCGGCCATCGCCAATCCAGTTGAGCGTGCCGGTGACGCGAATTGGGCCGCCGCCCAAATCCGGCGCAGTCTTCCCGCCAAGGGTCAGCGTGACCTTTGAACCGACGGTGCTTTCCTGCAATTCGGCGACGGCATCAGGGTCAACCACTGGGCCAAAGCAGGCATTCGCTAAATTGGCGTCAAGCAGCGCGGCCAACAGGTTTGTCGCGTCACCATAGGCTCCGGAACCCGGATTGTCGGCATAGTCGGCGATGATCAGCGGTCCGGAATCACCGTTCCAACGCGCGGCGAAACTGGCCGCTTCGGCGCTGGTCAGGTAAGTGTTGAGCGGTTCATGCCGATGGTTCCAGATGTCGTCAGCCAAGGTCTCGGCTATGGCACGGTTCGCGCTGTCATCTTCGTTGCATGTCACCAAAACCGTTGGGCCGACTTCCGCAATATCAGCGCAAGGAAAGCCCCCGTTGATACTGATCGCAAACACGCCTTTGCGCATTTCATAGGCGCGCGCCATGGCCTGACGTTCAATCATTGGTCCCATATCGGTGCGGCCTCCGTTGGCCTCTTCCAACATCGGTCGGTGCGCACGCAAAGTCCTGGGGTTGATGTCCTTGATCATTGTGCGCTGCAAAATTTCGGCGGTGCGTCGCCCGGTGGCACGCATGTCGACATGCGGATAGGTCATAAAGGACACCAGAATTTGCGCCAGATCACACATGGCCGTGGTGACGTTCGCGTGCGGGTCAAGTGTGACGGCAATGGGCAGATCCGGGCCCAGCACTGCACGCAGCCGGCGCAATATTTCACCTTCGCCATCTTCGCAGAAATCGGTGACCATTGCGCCGTGCAAGATCAGAAAGATCCCATCCCAGCCGCCCTTGGACGCCGCCGTAATCAACGGATCAGTCAGAGTGTCAAAGGCATCCCGGGTCACAACGCCACCCGGCCCCGCAGCGGCACTTAGGACGTGGGAAATGCTCCACCCATAGTCGCGCCCCGTGTCCAGCAGCCCCGCAAGTTCTGTATTGCTGGCACCACGCACAGCGATGGCTTGATCGCCCTCAAGAAAAAACCTGTCCTGAAAGCTTTGCAGCGTCGTGGGGCGGATGTTGAATGTGTTGGTCTCATGCGCGATTTCGGCGCTTAGAACGTTGAAGCCCAAAAGATACTTCCTATCAATATAAAGATGTCAGGCCTCGTTACTTGGGAAGCATGCACAGTCTTTGTCGTTGGTGGCCAGCTTAATCCGGATCTGCGGTGGTATCGCTGCAAAGTTGCCTGTCGTTCGAGCATTGCTGCGGTAAAAACGCCTTAGCGATTCCAACTGGTTGCCCTTAGCGCGGTGTCGCCAGAAAACAATAAACATTGATTTAGCGGCTGTAATCTTTCATAATCAACCGGTTCTGGGGCCTTTCATGCCAAAGTCACCACGCGCGCGTCTGATATCTCGATCGCGCGCGCAACGAATGTGACGATCCGCTCGCTGGTGTCGCTGGCATGCCCGTCTAGCCGGAACCCGATCAGGCGTATCTTGCCTGACGGTATTTGCTTCAATGAAATTCGACTGCTGACCTGAATCTTCTGGCCAGTTCTGGAAAGTTTTCCGTGTAGCGACGTCTGACGACTGTCGCAGCGCGCACTTTATGTATGCCGCATACGGCGACGCAGAACCGTCAGACTCAGGATCTCAACTCAAGAAACGGGCGCAAGACCCCGTAAATCCGTTCACGGGCAAACCGTGAATACCCAACAAGGAGACGACGAATGAGGAAGATGCTTTTATCCAGCGCGGCGCTTGCGGCACTCGCGGGGGCCGCGCAAGCAGCCTGTCCGGCCGTGACCGTCGCCGATATGATGGGCGTTCCCCCCGGGGCATTCCCGCAGCAATATGAACTGGCCGAGTTCCAGACACTGGCAGATTGCACGCTTGAGCTTTCGCAGAACCCAGACATCGCGGCATTGAACACGCGCATCCGGGGCAATCCCGATATGCCGGAATTGGCGGATCGCCTGCCAGCGGAACCGCTTGTCGTGGCGCCTTATGACCTGATCGGCAGCTATGGCGGCGTATTCAACGCGCTGTCCAATGCGACCGAGGCGGGGACATCAGACTTCATGTCCGTGCGCCACGTCAATCTGGTGCGTTACGCCGATGACTTGACCACGATCGTACCCAACGTCGCCAAAAGCTGGTCATGGAACGATGATTTCACCCAGCTGACATTCGTTCTGCGCGAAGGCCACAAATGGTCGGACGGTCAGCCCTTCGGTGCGGAAGACGTCGAATTCTGGTACGAGAACCTGCAACTGGATAGCAACGTCATTGAAAGCCCGAAAGACTATGTGCTTGCGGGTGGCGAGGCGATGACCGTCGATGTGATCGACCCACTGACGGTGCGGTTTAACATGCCGTCACCAAAGCCCGGGTTTCTGGCCCACTTTGCCAACCATTATGCACAAGGGTTTCAGCCCAAGCATTTCCTTGGGCAATATCACCCCGACGTTAACCCCGATGCCGACGCTTTGGCGCAATCACTGGGGTTTGAGAACGGCTATGATCTGGTGAAAGCCTATTATGGCAGCTCGGACTGGATGGACACGCCGACACCGATGCTGGCATATCCGGACAAGGTCGCCGGTCTGCCACTTGACGCGGCACCGACGCTGGAAAGCCATATCGTCATTTCAGAAAGCACCGAGGGCCGCCGATTTGTGGCGAACCCCTATTTCTATATGGTTGATACCGCAGGCCATCAGCTTCCTTATATCAATGAGATGGACGAAATCTTTGTTGGCGAAAGCGAAGTGCGGCTGCTGAAACTCGTCAACGGCGAGGTCGACTATAAAGCGCAGGCTTTGCAAATCGATTATGTTCCGCTGCTGATGGAGAACCAGGAGAAGTCTGGCTTCACCGTCGATCTGAAACCTGACATCACAATGCCGACCTTTGCGTTCAACGTGACCTCGGAAGACCCGGAAAAACGCAAAGTTTTCGGGGATCTGAAATTCCGTCAGGCAATGTCTGTCGCCATGAACCGCGATGAGATCAACGAGGTTGCGATGTTCGGCCTTGGAACACCTCAGCAATACATCGGGTTTTCACCAACACCCAGCTTCGTCACCCCCGATTGGGAGCAGTACTATGCGCAGTTCGACCCTGAACTGGCCAAGTCATTGCTGGACGAAATCGGCGTTGTTGATACCGACGGCGACGGGATGCGCGAACTGCCAAATGGCGATGCGCTGATCCTGAACCTGCAAGTTGCCACGCAGGGCATTTCGATCAAAATCGTTGAACTTGTTGGCCAAAGCTGGCGCGATGTTGGCATCAACAATACCGTCAAAGAGGTCACAACGGACGAATACCGGTCTTCGCAGTCGTCGAACAAGCTGGATGTGACGATGTACGAGAAAAGCGTGCCACTGGCCGTTGTCCTTGGCAACGCCGAGATCTTCATTCCCCCCTTCGACAACTATTTCAACATGCGCACCGCGATGCTTTGGGGTGAATATGTGGAATCTGACGGCGCGGCGGGCGTCGAACCACCGGCTTATGTCAAAGAGATGATGGAAGACATCAAAGCGTTTCAGGCGACCCCGGTCGGGACACCTGAATCGGATGCTTTGGGCCTGAAGCTTGTGGCGAACATGACGGGCAATCTGCTGTTCATTGGTACGGTCAAAGAAGAGAAGCCGATTTATCATTCGAACGCGCTGAAGAACTTCACCGAGTTCAAAACGGCATCCTATGCGTACTATCGCACCTATCCCTACCGACCTTCTCAGTGGTTCTTTGAGCAATAGGTCTGCCTCGCACTGACTGATCTCTCTGCGGGCCATGCTTTGGGCCCGCAGAACAAAAAGGCGGCCCCCAAAAACGGCGCCTCAAGTTGGCAGGACACACGCGCAGATGCTTCAGTTTCTAAGATATTCCATGGTCCGCGCGGGCCTCGCCTTTTTCACACTCTGCCTTGTGTCATTCATTGTCTTTTCGCTGATGGAGCTGGTTCCCGGCGATTGCGCCGAACGCTATCTTGCCTTCAAAAACTCGCAAGGCGCGCAAATCTCGACCGCAGATATCGAAGTCGAGAGGGTCCGTCTGGGTCTTGATCGGCCTTTTCTGACGCGCTGGACCAGTTGGATTTACAACGCCTTTCAGGGCGAATTTGGCGACAGCTGCATTTTGCGCCTCAATATCAATCAGCTTTTGGGCCAAAAGGTCTGGCTAAGCATCGGCATCTGCCTTGGCTCACTGACGCTCGCCTATCTCATCGCAATTCCGGTTGGCATCATCGCCGCCACCTCGCGCAACCCCTATCTGAACAATGGTCTTCGTCTGGTCAGCTATCTGGGGCTGGCTCTGCCGAACTTTCTGCTGGCACTGATGATCATGTTGTTCTCAACCGTCATGTTCGGCGACAGCCTTACAGGCCTGTTTTCGCCCGAGTACCGGGACGCCCCTTGGGATTGGGGAAGGATCAAGGATTTCCTTGGGCATGTCTGGTTGCCAGTGTTTATCCTTGGATGGTCTGCCACGGCATTTGCCATTCAAACCGTGCGCGCGCTGATGTCGGACGAGATCAGCAAGCTCTATGTCACGGCGGCAGCAGCACGCGGGGTTTCGGGGCGCAGATTGCTGATGCGATACCCCGCCCGGCACGCCCTTAGCCCGATCATCAATTCGCTTGGTTTCGATCTGAACCGCATCTTCAACGAGCTGCCGATCGTGGCCTTGATCCTCACACTGACCGAAGCCGGTTCGCTGTTGATCGAGGCTTTGGCCCGTTCGAACGACCAGCAGCTTGCTGGTGCGATCATCTTTTTCCTGACCGGCAGCATCATCGCCATCAACTTTATCACCGATATCGCACTCGCCATAATAGATCCGCGCATTCGCCAAGGCATATTGGGACAACGGACATGACGGATATTCAGGGCGAAGACGTCATCATCGATCAGAGCGCCAAAGACGCCTATTTCACCGCGTCGCAAGGCCAGCTGATCTGGACCCGGTTCAAAAAGCAAAAGGCCGCCTTGGTGGGTGCCTGGGTTCTGTTTTTTCTGATCCTGTCAGGGCTTTTTGCGCCATTCCTGACGCCCTATGACCCGACGATTGCCGGACGCGATAAAGGGTATCTGAACGGCGCGCCAACCATCCCGCAATTCTGCGACGACAATGGCTGTTCTCTGCGCCCGTTTATCTATGCGGTCGAACGCGAGCGGTCCATCAAGACCAATTTCCGCTGGGTGACGACAGTCAACACCGACAAGCGGCTTTACGTTCAGTTTTTTGTCAAAGGCGCGCCCTACCGTTTGGCGGGCATTCCGTTTTCGACCCATCTGTTTGGATTGGACGAAGGATACATCCACCTGTTTGGCACGGACTCCACCGGGAAAGACATCTTTTCGCGCACCTTCCATGCGATCAACACCTCACTCGCCGTGGGCACAATCGGTGTCTTTATCGCCTTCGTTCTGGCTTTGATCATCGGCGGGATATCCGGGTACTATGGCGGCTGGATCGACTCTGTTATTCAGATGGTGACCGACGCCGTCCGAACCATTCCCGCCATTCCGCTGTTCATGGCGCTGGCAGCATTCATCCCCGATACCTGGAGCGCCGAAGAAAGGTTCTTCTTCATCTCGATCATCCTTGGCTTCATCGGATGGCCGACATTGGCAAGACGCGTGCGCACGCATCTTTTGACCGAACGAAATCAGGAATACGTGCTGGCAGCCCAGCTTTGTGGCGCATCGTCCGGGCATGTCATTCGCAAGCATCTTCTGCCCAGCTTCACCAGCTATATCATCGTCGATCTGGTGATCTCGTTTCCCTATATGGTGCTTTCTGAAACGGCGCTCAGCTTTATCGGTCTTGGCCTGAAGGACCCGGTCAATTCGCTTGGGGTGATGCTGCAGAATGTGACCAGTGCCGACGTGTTGCTGAACTATCAGTGGTATTTCATCCCGGTGATCTTCTTCATCGTTCTGGTCATGGCATTCGTCTTCGTCGGCGACGGGCTGCGCGATGCGGCTGATCCTTACGGAGACACCAAGAAATGAGCCGGCTTTTGGACGTCGAAAACCTGACCCTGAAGTTCGACACCGACGAAGGCCGCATCACGGCTGTCGACGACGTGTCGTTCTCGCTGGAAGCGGGTGAAGTGATGGGGTTGGTCGGCGAAAGCGGGTCTGGCAAGTCGGTCACCGCCAAATCCCTGATGAAGCTTAATCCACGCAACGCGGTCTACGGCGACGACACCAAGATCACTTTGCACCTTGATGAGGGGCCTGTTGACGTCATGTCGCTGCAAAACGACCGAGACATGAGGATCGTTCGTGGCGGTGCCATTTCATTGATTTTTCAGGAACCGATGGCCAGCTTTGCCCCGGCCATTACGATTGGCGATCAGATGGTTGAACAGCTTTTGATCCATACGGGGTATTCCAAAAAGCAAGCCAAGGAAGTCTCGGTTGAAATGCTCGACCGGGTTGGCATTTCTGATGCCTCCACCCGCTTTGGCCAATACGCCTTCGAGCTGTCGGGCGGCATGAGGCAACGGGCGATGATCGCGATGGCCTTGTCCACCAAGCCCAAGCTGCTGATCGCTGACGAGCCGACCACTGCGCTTGATGTGACCATTCAGGCGCAGGTCCTCGACCTGATGAAGGACCTTATTGCGGAGTTTGGGATGGGAATTATTTTTATCACCCATGACCTTGGGGTCATCGCACAAACCGCCGACAAGGTCGCTGTGATGTATCTTGGGCGGCTGGTCGAACAGGGCACTGTCCGCGACGTGATCCGAAGGCCCGCGCATCCCTATACCCGTGGTTTGCTTGCCGCCCTGCCGACGCTTGATGACATCGACGCGCCCCTGACGCCAATCCCCGGCGACATTCCTTCGCCGCTCGAACGGCCAAAGGGCTGTGTTTACAACACACGGTGTCAGGAAGTGATTGGCCCGCGGTGTTCCAGCGAAATACCCATGTTCTGGCCAGTCGACACCGACCACCGCGCCGCATGCCACCTGCATGATCCCAAAGCAGGTGACGCATGAGCCAAACGCCTCTCATCTCGGCGCAAAGCCTGTCGGTGCACTATGCGTTGCGCGGCACTTTGATCGGACCCACGCCCGTTGTGCGGGCTGTCGATAATGTCAGTTTGGAAATCGCTCCCGGCAGCTTCTTTGGTCTGGTGGGAGAATCCGGGTCCGGCAAAACGACGCTTGGGCGGGCCATGCTGCGCGCAGCACCCATTACAAAAGGCGATGTGCTCTATGACGATGGCGAGGTCGCCTATGCGCTGAAAGACCTCGGCAAGAAGGACCTTAAGGAATACCGCAAACGCGCCCAGTTGATTTTTCAGGACCCCTACGCGGCCTTAAGCCCGCGCATGACCGTCCGCGACATTATTGCAGAACCGCTGGAGGTGATGGGCCTGACAAAGTCGCGTGCACAAACAGACGAACGCGTGCGTGAAATTGCAGCCAAATGTCGGCTGAACGTCGAACACCTGCGACGTTTCCCACATGCATTTTCGGGCGGGCAGAGACAACGCATCTCAATCGCGCGGGCTTTGGTGTCTGGCCCGAAGTTCATTGTAGCCGACGAAAGTGTGGCCGCCTTGGATGTCTCAATTCAGGCCGACGTGCTGAACCTACTCAAAGATATTCAGAACGACATGGGGCTGACCTTCTTGTTTATCAGCCATGATCTAAGCGTTGTGGCCCATGTCTGCGACCACGTCGCGGTGATGTATCTGGGCCGGTTGGTCGAAACCGCCCCGACACACACTTTGTTTTCCACACCGCGCCATCCGTACACACAGGCACTTTTGTCGGCGATCCCTTCGCTTGATCCGGACGATCGTGGCAAAGCACAGAAACTCGAAGGCGAAATTCCGTCGCCCACCAACCCGCCGCCCGGCTGCAATTTCCAAACCCGTTGTCCCTTTGCAATTGACCGCTGCAGGGTTGAAGAGCCAAATCTTGCGACCGCCGGAACCGAGCACAAAGTGTCCTGCCACCGCTGGGCCGAGCTTGCCGAGCTTTCTACTGGAACAAAAAGACCTGCCTGATCAGGCCTTTTAGTGTCGCTGTTGCTGGCGTGGGCCGTCTTTGGTGATCGTGACGAGCGATAACGTGTGATCCATGTTCTTCATTCGGTGCCTTAGCATCAGCCGGCTTAACCTGTTCAGGTCGTTTTGATAGTCTGGGTTGCCCGCAACATTTTCCTGTTCGCCGCGTGCCTCGAAGTCATAAAGGATCGGTGGAAGGTCGGCAGCAAATTCAACCAGAGTAAACCGCCCGTCGCGAAGGATCGCCAACGAGGAATCGCTTGGCCCAGTCCCAAGGGCTTTTTCCCAAAGTGTCGGTGCCTCGGGTTGCGAGAAATCCAGCTCTGAAAAAGTGTATGTCCGCCAGTCGTCCGGCACCTCGCCTTGCAGAAGGGGAAGCAGGGATCGCCCGTCCATCGAATTTGGAATGTCCTGTCCAACCCAATCGAGGATCGTCGGCGCGATATCGATTGTCTCGACTGGTTCGCTTATCACCGTCCCGGCCCGGGCTGCGTTGCCCGGTTGGCGAATGATGAGTGGTGTATGATAGGCCGCGTCATGGACCGTGAACTTGCTCCAATTGTGTCGATCCCCCAACATTTCGCCATGGTCTGACGTGACGACAATCAATGTGTCGTCGTACTGGTCCGTATCCTTGAGGAACTTGATTATCCGGCCCAGGTGCAGGTCAACTTCGGTGATGAGCCCAAAATAGATAGAGCGCAGCGCCTGAGCGTTTTGATCCGTCGGCTGCAAATCCGGGAAGCCGATAACGCAGCTTGTTATCGGTTCGCTTTCAAGGGTTGGCCCGAAGAATGGATGGACAGCGACCTCGGAAGCAGGATCAGCAAAGCGTTCAGGCAGAGGTATCTGAGCGGGATCATAGATATCGTTGAACGGTGCGGGTGCAACGAACGGTGGATGTGGGCGGATGTACGTCAGATGCGCGAACCATCCCTGTCCTTGATAAGCGGGCATCATGTCCAGGAACCGGTCTGTCAGGAAGGCCGTGTCACTGTCTTCGGCCCGATACAAGGCAGGGTCGTTAACTTTTGGAAGATCGCCTGTCGGCGACACAGGACGATAGACATCCGTATCATAGTCGAACTCATAGCCTTGATTGATAAGATGCGAACGCCAAGGATATGACCTTTTGAGTTGCATCTCGACGGCTTCGTGAAAGCCGGTCATGTGATGTTCATCGTTGCGCAAAGACGGGTCGTCGGCAGTGAAGACGCGGGGGTCCTGCGACGTGTCTGTGTAGCCGAACAACATTGGTGAAAAGCCTGCTTTGCGCATTTCAGTCGCAACATTAGGCACGTCATGCCGCAACGGGGTGCCATTGCGGACTGACCTATGGTTCATCGAGTATTGCCCGGTCAAAAGCGATGCCCGCGAAGGACCACATGGGTTCACCACGGAAAAGTGGCGCTTGAACGTCACCGCGTCTGCCATCAAGGCACGCAGGTTGGGAAGGTCAATCTGCCGGCCCAATTCTCCGAAAACGCAATCAGCTCGCAACTGGTCGATGACGATGAACAAAACGTTTTTGGCACGGCTCATGGTGCGAATCCTTTCCGAGGCCGCATGTTCGGCAAGCACTTATTAAGCAGCGTTTGTTTGAGGCGCACAGTCAGGTGGTCAAAAAAGTGACGGAAGATCAAGCGTAACCTCAGCTGCGCAAAGGGTTTGTGCAATAGTTCGGGCATTGGTTGCGCGGCGTTCTTCAAACGAAACCGGCGCCTCATCCAACTCTGGCTATTCCGCCGCCCGATCCGCTTCGATCACCGTCTTAGGCAATGTGATCTCGAAGCAGGTGCCATGCTCGCCGGTCTCGACCAGCGTCAGGGCTCCGCCGTGGCCGCGGATCAACTCGGCTGCGATGGCAAGGCCAAGGCCCGCGCCACCTTTGCTGACCGCACCCTGAAACGGCGTGAACAGATGCTTTTGCGCGCGGGGTGGCAGGCCAGGGCCGGTGTCCTGCACTTTGATCCACCATGCGCCGTCGGTTTCACCGGCCGAGATACTGATCTCGCCAGCTTTGCCAGAGGCGCCGATGGCCTGACGCGCATTGCGGACAAGGTTGGAGAGAACGCGGTACATCTGTTCGGGATCAGCGCGGACCATCAGGCCGCCCGGAACATCCTGAGCAAAGGTGACCGCATCCCCTTCGACCGCAAGCGCCTCGCCCTCGATCACATCTTGCGCAATAGCGGCAAGCGGCACGACGGACAGCCGGGGCGGCGGTTCTTCGGCCTTACCGAAGGCCAATGTGGTTTCGCACAGGTTCACCGCGCGGCTGATCGAGTTCATCAGCTTGGGTGCCATTCGCGCCACGGCGGGGTCTTGGCTGGTCTCGATCCGGTCGGCGAACAATTGCGTTGTGGTCAGGATGTTCCGCAAGTCGTGGCTGACCTTGGCGACAGCGCTTCCCAGTGCCGCCAGACGTTCGCGCTGTTTCAGCATCGAGGTGAGATCGGTCTGCATCGATTTGAGGGCCTGTTCAGCTTCGGCCAGTTCAAGAACGCTTGAGGTCGGCTGAATGATCCGCCGGGCATCATCCGGTGCTGCGGCATAGGACTTCATTGCCGAGACCACTCCTTTGATCGGCTTCACAAGGAAATAGCGCACGGCAAAGAACAGAAGCGTGGCGGTGAAAATCGAGATGACGGCGGACAGGATCAGAATGCGCAGCCCATAGTCGATCATCGCCGCCCTGAGCGGTTCGGTTGGCATCGTAATCTCGATCAGCAACCCGGCGTCCTGCACCGGATTACCGATCACCCGGACCACTTCAGGCTCGGGCGAGATCAGCCGAGACATGGCGTCCATGATCAGCGTACCCGCCGAGGGTTCGCGAAGATCAAACGTATCGGCCACCGGTGACGGCATGCTGGAAGCAAGCACAAGCTGGCGCATCTCGTCCCGGCGGAGCACAACGTTATAGACGCCCGCGTTCTTGAGCAGCTCTTGTTCCAGTTCCGGCTCGATAACTTCATCGGCCAGCAAGGCCAGCGATGCGATCTGCGCCCGTTCAAGCCGGTTGATCATATAGTCCTGACGGAAACGGGCGATGGACGGCACGAAGATGAAGATCTCGGCCAGCATCACGAAAAGCATCGTGAGGATCAGGAACCGACCAGAGAGCGTATTGACGAACATCCCGTGCCTTTCGCCCGTCAGGGCAGGTATTTCTGGACAAGGCCGACGACTTTCTTGACCGTCGGATTCTCGAACAGTTTGGGACCAAAGTATGCGCCAGCGGCACGTTTGTTAACCTCACCCAGTGTCGGATAGGGTGCGACCATACCTGCAACCGCGCTCATCTTCAGCTTGTTGGCGATGGCCAGCGCCCAGACACCGATCAATTCGCCCGCCTGATCACCAACAATCGTTACCCCGATCGGCTTGCCGCCCATCACCATGACCTTGATAAACCCGTCGGTCTTGCCCTGCGCAATCGCCCGGTCATTGCCGCTGTAATCAAAGCGAATCGTCGTGATCGAGCCTTTGCCGTGCATTTTGATCGCTTCGGCTTCGGTCGGGCCGATCTGCGCCAGTTCCGGGTCGGTATAGGTGACCCATGGGATATGATCGGTGCGTGCCTTTGACGGCAGTCCGAACAACATCGAGCGGATAATCACGCTGGCATGATAGCCAGCCACATGGGTAAATTGCAGCCCGCCCGCAGCATCGCCGATGGCATAGACATGCTTGTTCGAGATCGAGCGCAGTCCGTCATTGACCTTGACCGCACGGTCGAAAGCCACGCCGCCCTTGTCGAGATCAAGCTTTTCGATATTCACTTTACGGCCAACAGCCATAAGAACATGCGAGCCCTTGAAAGTACCATTCGAGGTCTCAACAGTGATGGTCTTGCCTTTTTGGCTGATCTTCTCTGCCATCGCGTCTTCAACAATCTCGACACCCTCGGCGCGCAGCTTGTCCAACACAACCGCAGCGGCTTCCGGGTCATCCTTGCCCATCGCCTTCATGCCTTCGATCACAGTGACTTTCGATCCAAGCCGGATATGCGCCTGCGCCATTTCCATCCCGATGGGGCCACCGCCGATGACCAGCAAGTGGTCGGGTTTCTCGCGCAGATCAAAGATGTTCTCGTTGGTATAATAGGTGACGTCATCAATGCCGGGAATTGGCGGCACAAAGGGCGACGACCCGGTCGCAATCACGATGCGGCGGGCCTTAATCACCGTGTCACCGGCCTGCACCTCATTTTCTGAGATAAAGCTGCCGTATTCGCGGATGACATGAACGCCAAGACCCTCGAACCGTTCTTGGCTGTCGTGCGGTTCAATCGTCGCGATCACCTTATGCACATGGTCCTTGGCGGCCGCATAGTCGACCGTAGGCGTCACCGGTGTCACTCCGTAGGGTCCACCGGTTTCCATCGCATGCGCGTGCTTGGCGGCCGACAAAAGCGCCTTCGACGGCACGCAGCCATAGTTCAGGCAGTCGCCACCCATCTTGTGGCCTTCCAGCATAACCACCTTCGCGCCCATCTGGACAGCTCCGGCAGCGACTGACAGGCCACCCGAACCTGCCCCGATGATCAATACATCCGTTTCAATACGTTCCATCACTCAAAGACCCTTCTTGCCGCGAACAGCTTTCAATACGATGGGCAGTGCAGCCAGCGCGCAGAGCCCCAGAATAGGCAACAAGATATGCGGCTCGAAGATAATGCCAAGGTTTGGTGTTTCGCCCCGGGCAAAGACCTCGCCCAGCCCAGCGCCCACCGAGGTATAGACCACGCCACCCGGGATGATGCCAAAGAAGGTTGAAATCACGAAGCGGCGCAGCGGCACTTCAAGAAACGCAGGCAGCAGGTTCGCCACAAAGAACGGCACCGCAGGCACCAGCCGGATCAGAAACAGCATGGACCACTGGTTCTCGTCGATCCCATCCTTGATAGCTTTGATCTTGCCTTCCGACGTTTCCAGCTTGCGCCCCAGTTTCTCGCCGAATCCCATGCGGGCGGCCATAAAGATCGCCGTGGCCCCAATGGTCGCCGCTGTCACATTGAACAAAGCGCCGGGGAAAGTGGCGAACAAAAACCCGCCAGTCAGCGTCGCAATCGTGGCACCCGGCAGCGAAAAGGCGACGATCACCACATAAGCGGCCATGAAACCCAGCACGGTCAGAAGGTAATTCGCATCCCGAAAGGCAATCAGCGCCTCGCGGTTGTCAGCCAGCGCCTGAAAGCTGAGATAATCGCGCAACGTGAACGCCCCCAACGCAGCAACGGCCAGAATGATCAGCAGGGGCAGTCTTTTGGCAAGACCACCTGCAGGGCGGGGGGCGTCGGTCATATCGGTCACTTCAATCACTTTCTGTCGCTTGGGTCCATCTTGTTGGAAAAGATGGCCCACCGGTAAGGCAATTGTCAGGCCCATCACGGGCGAGTGAAGCGCGGTGATCCTGGAAAGGCCGAATGGAGGCTTGTGGGGCGTTTCTGAAACATTTCCAGGGGGTGGAAACCGCCTTTGTTGCAGTCTTGGGCAACATCTGAAACTTTCGCGCCGGATAAGGGATTTCCCGGCTCTGAATGTTGACTTGCCCCATTGATCCGCTTAGAGACCGGGCTTCGGAACAAATTACACCCGGATTCGGGTGGTGTGACCCAGGAGAGATGCGATGACGAAGCGCACATTCCAGCCCTCGAACCTTGTCCGTAAACGGCGGCATGGTTTCCGCGCGCGCATGGCCACCAAGGCTGGCCGCAAGATCTTGAACGCGCGCCGCGCGCAAGGCCGGAAGAAGCTGAGCGCGTAAAGCGTCAGCTTTTCGGTTATGATAAGCCGCCGCGGGAAACCGCTGGCGGTTTTGTCGTTTCAGACATGCAGTTTCAGGGCCTCACCATACTGACCAAACGTGCGGACTTTCTGGCCGCAGCCTCGGCACGCCGCGTCTCGACCCCCGCTTTCACGCTGCAATACCGCGCGCGGGACGATGGCGAAGCCGACAGCATCCGCGTCGGTTTCACCTGCTCCAAGAAGGTCGGCAATGCCGTGGCTCGCAACCGCGCCAAACGGCGCCTCCGCGAAACTGCGCGGCTGATCCTGCCAACCCAGGGGCACGAAGGCTTCGACTATGTGCTGATCGGGCGGCGTGACGCGACCGCCGATAGGGACTTCACCGAGCTGCAAAAAGATCTGACCGCAGCACTCACCAAGGCCCATACATGAGCCCACTGGCCCATATCGCCGCCCTGCCCGTCCGCGCCTATCGGCTGGTGTTCAGCCCATGGGTTGGACGCAATTGCCGCTATGACCCAACGTGCTCGTCCTATGCATTAGAAGCTCTGGAAAAGCACGGCGGCCTGAAAGGCTCGTGGCTTGCCGCCCGCCGCATCGCCCGGTGCCACCCTTGGGGCGGCGCAGGCGTGGATGACGTGCCCGACTAATCATCTTCGTCTGTTCAGAAATATCCCGAGGGGGTCCGGGGGAGCAGAGCTCCCCCGGCTCCTGCGGCGCCAAAGGCGGCGCAATCAGGCGTTTTCCAGCATCGCCGCAAGGTCTTCGATCTCGGCCCCGCCCGCCATCAGACGGCGGATATCGTCGCCTGCAAGCTCGGCCTTGGTGCCAGCCCCGATCACTTCGCCAAGGCTCAGGAACGTGAACCGGTCCGCAATCAGCTTCGAGTGGATCTCATTGTGCGTGATAAAGATGATCGCAATATCGCCGCGGTTGCGAACCTGATTGATCGTTCTCAGCACTTCCATCTGCTGCTTTTGCCCAAGGGCCGATGTCGGCTCGTCCAAAATCAGAACCTTGGCGCCAAAGTAAATCGCGCGCGCAATGGCCAGTGTCTGGCGCTGACCGCCTGACATGGTGCCAACCGCCTGCTGTGGGTCGGAAAAGTCGATCCCGATTTTCAGCATCTCGTCATGGGCGATCTTGTCCATCTCGTCCATTTTGAGCGTGCCAAGCATGCCCTTGATCTCGCGCCCCATGAAAAAGTTGCGCGTCACGCTCATCAACTGGTTCAAAGCAAGGTCCTGATAGACCGTGCCGATACCAGCCGCCGTTGCATCGCGAGGGGACCGGAAACTGACCGGTTTCCCTTCGATGAAAATCTGGCCCGATGTGGGTTCGTGCACCCCCGCCAATGTTTTGATCAGCGTCGACTTACCCGCGCCGTTGTCGCCCAGAAGGGCATGCACTTCGCCGGGGTAAACTTCGAGGTCAACGCCGCCAAGCGCTGTGAATGGGCCGAATTTTTTGACGAGTTTCTCAACCCGCATATATGGAGTGGCCATGGCTTAGATCCCTCCCGTGATACGTTTGCGAATGCGCTCGTTTGCGAAGACAGCGGCCAGAAGAATGGCGCCCACGAAGACGCGGAACCACGAGCCATCCAGCCAGGGAATGAAAAAGACCGCGTTCGAGACAAGTCCAACCGTGACCGCGCCGAAGACGACGCCAATCACAGACCCAAAGCCGCCAGTCATTAATGTGCCGCCGACAACGGCGATCGCGATGGCGAACAGTTCCATCAGGTTGCCCTTCGCGGCGTCCGAGGTGTTGGTGTCAAACACCTGACAGGCGGCAAAGATCGTGGCGCAGAAGGCCGTGAACATGAACAAGCCGATCTTGACCTTGTTCACGGGCACACCGTTGGCGCGCGCAGCTTCCTTGTTGTCGCCGGTGGCATAGATCCAGTTGCCGATCTGGGTCCGGCTCAGAACAAAGTAAGCAACGGCCGCGATCAGGATCCACCAGAAGAACCGCGAATCAAACCCGGTGACCCATTGTTCGCCGCGCCGGTTGAGGTTGCCGCCCAGCATGAACCAGACGTCATAGAACCAGCTAAAGACTTCGCCGCCCATAAGTTCGGCAAACCAGCTTGTTTCCTTGAAATCCTGAAGACCCGAGATCTGCGTTGACTGGTTGATCAGGCGGTAAGCCACTTCGGTGGTGCCGCGCAGGAAAAAGAGGAAGGCAAGTGTCACGATGAAACTGGACAGGCCCGACCGGACAACAACGGTTCCGATGAACCACCCGATTGCCAGGGTCATGACCAGCGTGACGATGAAAGCCGTGAACGGCGTTGCGGGTCCCAAACCGAATGGCAGGCCCCATTTCAGCATGATTGCCATGCACATGCCGGCAAATCCAATCATCGACCCGATCGACAGGTCAAATTCGCCTGCAATCATAAGAACTGCGGCGCCGGTTGCGATGATTCCGAACTGCGCGATGATTGCGATGTTATTTTTCAACCCAAGCGCGTTGAACGCTTTGCCATCGGACGCAAACGCCAGTGCGACGATGATAACGATCATGACGATAAATGCGCCGACTTCCGGTCGCCGGGACAAACGTTGAAACGTTGTTTCCTCTGCGAGCCGTGCGGATTCACTGCGGTCTGACATGAGACCCCTCCCCGGTATTTTTTGTAGAAAAAGGGTGCGACCAGAATACTCTGGTCGCACCGGAAGCGCTAAACCGATTAACGGTTCACGCCAGCCTGGGCTTTCACCGAAGCAGCGTTGGACTTGTCAACGAAGCCAGGGCCCGACGGGATGTTTGCACCCGGCAGAAGACCAGCGTTGGTGTTATAGAGGTGCAGAACGATGATCGGCATATAGCCTTGCAGACGCTGCTGCTGGTCGATCGTGAAGGCGGCATCGCCGGCTTCGATCATGTCCATCACACCGGGGCTAAGGTCGAAACATGCGAGGTGCACGTCAGCGCCCACGTCCTTGATCGCCTTGATTGCAGCTTCGCAAACATGCGGACCGGCAGCCAGAACACCATCAATTTCAGGATCGGCCTGCAAAGCAGCAGCCGTACGGGTTTCGATCTGAGTGACGTCGTTCGACACGTCGATCTGGTTCAGATCAGCGCCCATGGCGTCAAAGTAACCGGTGCAACGATCAACAAGTGCTGTGTTGAAGGCTTCCTGGTTAAGGCAAAGACCTTTGGTCACGCCTTCAGCCATGGCACGTGTACCGGCTGCGAAACCAGCGTCACGCTCGGGCTGACCAACGTGCATAAGCGCGCCGACTTCTTTCGAAGCTTCAAGACCCGAATTCATTGTGACAACCGGAATACCGGAATCGACCGCAGCGCGGATTGCAGGCCCGAAGCGCCGCAGGGTCAGGTAATGAGACGACAATGCCGTCAGCGCCGCTGGCAGCAGCAGCTTCGATCAGCTTGGCCATACCGGCCATGTCGCCCGAAGCGTCAAAGTTATATTCGATTTCGGCACCAACAGCAGCACCGGCATCTTTCGCACCCTTCTCGACGACTGGCCAGAACGGGTCAGTACCTTGAGTGTGGGTGATAACGACATAGCGTTCAGCCATGGCAGCAGTGCTGGTCAGCATAAGTGCGCCAGCAAGAATTGATGTTAATTTCATGGGGTTCCTCCCTAGTTGAACCGTGCGCGATTAAAACCTGTAAAATTGTTAGCGCAAGCACTTTCTATGCAATCTGGCATTTTTTGCAACCGGTTGCAGTGATGTCTCGGCCGATTGATGCATGTTGACGGTCCTCGCCTCGCACCCCAATGTCCCTTCAAACAAACATGAATAACGAGAGAACCCTGTGCGCAAAGACTGTTTGATTGATACAGCGGTTTTGGGACTGCCCCAAGAATTCGAGCCTTCACTTAAAAGGATTGGCCAAGGTGATTATTTTCTCAGCAAAGCTGAAGATTTAGGCAATTGCGCCCGACGAACAGAATCGTATTTCCAAAACACATGTGGTCTGGCGGCCAAACCATGATGCGCGCCGCATTGATCGGGTTGGGTATGGTTTCGCGCACCTATGCCGACGCATTTGCAAATACGGACAAGGTTACCTTGGGTCCGGTCTATGCGCGAAGCGCCAACGGACGGGCACAGTTCATAAACGACTGGCCGGCACTGGGCGGCGTCGAGGCTGAAAGCATTCAGGCGATTGCCGATGACCCGACGGTCGATTTCGTGATCCTGACCACTCCGCCAAATGCCCGACGCGAGATTGTCGAGGTTCTGGCATCCGCAGGCAAACCCATCCTGATGGAAAAGCCGGTGGAACGCTCGCTTCAGGCTGCCGAAGCATTGGTCGAGCTTTGCGAGGATCTGGATGTGCCGCTTGGGATCGTACTACAACACCGGGCTCGGCCCATTGTGAAGGTCATTGAAGGAAAGCTGGACGCGCTTGGCCATCTGGTTGCGGTCGAGGTCAACGTACCGTGGTGGCGGCCTCAGACATATTACAACGAAGCTGGACGCGGCACCTATGAACGGGACGGCGGCGGGGTGCTGATTAGTCAGGCGATCCACACAATGGACCTGATGTTGACCCTGACGGGGCCGGTCAGCGAAGTGACCGCCATGTGTGCCACCACCTCGGCGCATGACATGGAAGCCGAGGATTTCGTTGTGGCCGGGCTTGCCTTTTCCAACGGTGCTGTAGGTCAGCTGTTTGCCACCACAGCAAGTTTTCCCGGAACGGGCGAGACGATCACGCTGCATTGCCGGGACGGGTCTGCGCGGCTGGAGACAGGCGTTCTGAAGCTGGACTGGCACGATGGGCGAAGCGAAGAGATCGGCGAAGCCACAAGCAGTGGCGCGGGCGCTGATCCAATGGCGTTTACCAGCGACTGGCACCGGACAGTGATCGAAGACTTCGCCGATGCTTTGAAAACGGGACGACCGCCATTGGTGACAGGGCGCGAGGCGCTGGATGTCCATGCCTTGATCACCGCGATCGAGATGGCTGGCCAGACCGGTCAGCGCATTGCCTTGAACGACGCGCACCATGGGTACCGAAGGGAGTAGGGCCCGTGCCTTTGAAACTTGGCGTGCTTGGCATCGACCACGGCCACATCTTCGGGATGCTCTCGAACATGAAGGCCCAAGGCTGAACCTGCGACGCCTACTGGACCGATGGGCCAGCCGTAACATGAGGAAAAGTTCAACGAGGTGTTCCCCGAGCTCGTAAAGGCAGAGGACCGCCGCCGCATCCTGGATGATCCGGCAATCTCGATGATCCTGATCTCGGCCGTGCCCGACGACCGCGCCGCCCTTGCCGTTGAGGCAATGCGGGCTGGCAAAGACGTGATGGTCGACAAGCCGGGCGCACGCACTGGAGCAACTGGAGAGGTCGCGGGTCAGGATGAACCGGGCGCATCAGGACGGTGAACTTCTCGGAGCGTTCCAGGTGCCTGCGGTGACCCGCGCGACCGAACTGGTATTTGGCGGCGCCATCGGCCGGATTGTTCAGACCGTGGGCCTTGGCCCTCACAAGAAGAACCTGAAGACCCGCCCGCCATGGTTCTTTGAGCGCCAACGCTATGGCGGCATCCTTTGCGACATCGGCAGCCATCAGATCGACCAGTTCCTGCATTTCACCGGCTCGGACAACGCCGAGATTTCCCATGCCCTCGTTGAAAACACCACGATGCCCGATCAACCGGGGTTTCAGGACTTCGGCGAGATGGTGCTGCGTTCGGACCATGGTCATGGCTACATCCGGATCGACTGGTTCACGCCGGACGGCTTGCCCACATGGGGCGACGGACGGTTGTTCATTCAGGGCACCGACGGTCACATCGAGCTGAGAAAATACACCGATATCGGGCGGCGCCATGTGACGAACTCGCTGTTCCTGGTGAACGGCGAAAAAGAACACGCTGATCCCCTGCGACGATGCCGGGTCTGCCATATTTCCCGCGGCTGGTGGCCAATGTGCAGGACCGGACCGAAACCACCGTCGGTCAGGCGCATACCTTCACAACAACGGAACTGGCGATCCGGGCGCAGATGAAGGCCGAAGCCAGATGAGAACGGTTTGTATCGTTGGTGCCGGGATCGGTGCCGCTCATCTGGCTGGGTACGCCGCCTTGCCGGACGCTGCTATGCGGGCACATTGGAAACGCATTGGGATCGGAACGCCGCCTATTACGCTATTGACTGGCGCGGCACATGGGCCGGCGAACAAGGCGGTGCCCTTCTGGGTCACGCAATCAATATCTACGAACCTGCTGCCATCGTTGATCGGACCTGTGGCACGGGTCTATGCCGATTTGACGACCCGCGTGAACGACATCGAGGTCGAAGACTGTGCCGCGCTTTCGATCCGGATGGGCGACGGAGCGCTTGTGACGTCATCTGTCACTTTGGAGGCTGCGGGCAATTCCAGCCGGATGCGATTGATGTTCGAAGGCTTCGCTGTGGAAAGCGGCCACGCGCCCTATGCGCTGGCAGACAAACGCTGGACGTTCAGGGCACGCGCGCCAACGTTGCAGGCGGATGTTGATGCGGTTCTGGCAAACGTGACATCGGCACCCACGGGGTTCAAAGGCATGTTCACAGCCATGGCCGATGCACTGGACGGATCGCCCGGGCGCGAGGTGACGCTGGAAGACGGCCGTCGGTCGTTGGAGTTTGTGACTGCCGCCTATGCCTCGGCCCGTAGCGGCTTGCCCGTCGACCTGCCGCTTGGCCCCGAGCATCCGCTTTATGGTGGCTGGATGCCGTAAGCTTTCTCAGACGTTGGGAATAACAAACTCTGCCGGGCGGCTTTCTTGCACGACCAGTTCAGCGTTGGGCAGATCGTTTTCTTCCATTTTCATCCGAAGCTCTTCGCCTTGCAGATCGACCCAACGGGTACCCAATCGGCGGCGCAACTCGTCCATCGGCACGTCAAGGAAGACCGTCGTATCGAACAAAGGGGCCAGATCGCTCCACCTCGGAGCATCGAGCAAAAGGTAATTGCCTTCGACGATCAGGTGTCGGACGGATTGGGGAATGAACCGCGCCGCATTGCGGGCAATCTCGATCGAGCGGTCAAACACCGGCACGGCGATCTCAGCCTCGGAGTTTTCCCGCAACCGCATCAGCATGCGGGCAAAACCACCCACATCGAATGTATGCGGCGCGCCCTTGCGGGGCCGCCAGCCACGTGCGTTCAGAATGGTGTCGTCATAATGGAAACCATCCATCGGAAAGACAGCCGCACTGTTCGGATCCGCAGCGTTCAGTTTCTCTGCCAAAGCATCCGCAATCGTGGATTTCCCCGCACCCGGCGGACCAGCGACGGCAGTAACGTGACGTGATCTGCGCCCGCGCTCAAGCAGCTCGGCGACAAGATCATCCGGAGTAATTTGCATCATTGATCCTTCAGTCTGGCAACAGCCCAGCGGGCGGCATCGGCAACGGCGGCGTCACCATCATTCACCAAACCCTCAACCGAAGGCAACAAGGCTTGGCTCCCCGAGTTGCCAATAGCATAGGCCACATTGCGCACGAACCGGTCGCGCCCGCTGCGCTTGATCGGCGAGCCCGAGAATTTTTCTCGAAAGGCTGTGTCGTCAAGTGCGGCAAGTTCGGCCAGCGGCGGAGCATCCAGATCGCCGCACGCGGCATAGCGCTGATCTCGCGCGGTGCTGGCGAACTTGTTCCATGGGCAGACCGCAAGGCAATCATCACAGCCATAGATGCGGTTGCCCAATGCGGCGCGAAGCGTGGCGTCGACCGGCCCTTTGTGCTCGATCGTCAGATAAGAAATGCAACGCCGGGCATCCAGCTGATAGGGTGCGGGAAACGCATCGGTCGGGCAGATATCAAGGCAGCGTCGACAGGTGCCGCAGTGATCTTCCTCGGCCGGATCGGGCGGCAGATCGGCGGTGGTGAAAATCGCGCCCAGGAAGAACCAGTTGCCCAGATCGCGACTGACCAGATTGGTGTGCTTGCCCTGCCAGCCCAACCCGGCGGCTTCGGCCAGAGGCTTTTCCGCAACCGGTGCTGTATCGACAAAGACCTTCACCTCGCAATCCGCCTCGGCCACCAGCCAGCGGGCGACACGCTTCAGCCGCTTCTTGCAAACATCGTGATAGTCGCGACCGCGGGCATAGACCGAGATCACGCCGGTATCGGTCTGCTTCAGATCTTCCAGCGGATCATGCAAAGGCGCATAGGGCTCGGCCAACATGATAACCGAGCGCGCCTCGGGCCAAAGCGCCGCCGGATTTCCCCGCCACTCGGCACGGTCGGCAAGCCATGCCATCTGTCCGTGGTGTCCGGCCTGCAGAAAGGTCTGCAATCGCCCCGGCACTTCGGGAACCGCATCAGGGCGGCAAACACGCGCAGATGCGAATCCGGCGTCAAGTGCTTCGGCCAAAACACGGGCTTTAAGGTCGTCAGTGGTCAAGTTCCTGGCATTTCTTCTTGGCAGAAGTACGCGCGCGTGAGGCCAAAGGCCGAGGGGCAGCGCCCCTCAAAAATCCAGATCAGCATAATGCGAAGGTGCGGGAAAGCCGGGCACGTTGTCAGCCAGCAAACTGCGAAAGGCGGGCCGCGATTTGATCTTGGCGTACCAGTCATGAACCGTCGGGTTCAGCGTCCAGTCGACGTCTGAAATATAGTCCAGCGAGGACAAATGCGCGGCAGCCGCAAAATCAGCAAGCGACAATTCCGATCCCGCCAACCAGCGACGGTCATCCAGCAACCAGCCCAGATACTGAAGATGAAACTTGATCGCGCGCGCGCCCGACTTGACGTTGCCGCTGTCAGGGTAGCCTTCTTTGGTGATCTTCTTGTTGACCCGTTCATACAGCAGTTTCGACGTCACCTCGGTATGAAACTTGTCGTCGAACCAGCCGACCAGACGCCGGACTTCGTGGCGCTGCACCGGGTCTTTCGGCAAGAGCGACGGCTCGGGATAGCGTTCTTCAAGGTACTCGCAAATCGGCGTGCTTTCAGAAAGCGTGATTCCGTCGATCTTAAGAACCGGGACTTTACCAGCCGGGTTGCGGCGAATGAAATCGGGATCGCGTTCCCAGTATTTCTCTTCGACCAGCTCAACTTCCAACCGCTTTTCGGCCAGCGACAACCGGACTTTCCGGCAAAATGGAGAAAGCGGAACGTGGTACAGGCGTATCAATTCGGATCAAGCCCCTCGGATATTTCACCCTCAATGCCGTGCAACGAGGGGATTTTCAACCACACAAGGGTTTTTCAAAAAACCTTGGCAATTTTCTTCCCATAGAATCTCACTCGAAACAGGCCGCACGACCATCGGCGCGGATCGTTGCTGCCCCATCCGCGATGGACCGGGCGCGGCGTTCGGTAGCGGCCGAAGGGTTGACCGCCTGACGTTCTTTGGGGTTCGGCAAAACCGCCGCCAAAAGCGAGGCCTGACGGCTGCTAAGCTTTGCCGCAGATACACCGAAATGATGCTGTGCCGCAGCTTCAACCCCGAAGACGCCCGTGTCGAACTCGGCGACGTTCAGATAAACTTCCAAAATCCGGCGCTTGGTCCAGAAAGCTTCAACGACCGGGGTGAACACCGCTTCAAGTGCCTTGCGCGGCCAGCTGCGCCCCTGCCAAAGCCAGACATTCTTCACCACCTGCTGCGACAGCGTCGAGGCGCCGCGATTGGCACCCTGTTCGATCGCCGCGCGCAACTGGCGCATATCAAATCCCCAGTGCAGGCAGAAATTCGCGTCTTCCGCAGCCACAACCGCACGCACCATGACCGGCGCTATGTTGTCAATCGACACCCAACTGCGGGAAATTCTACCGTGTTCGACACCTTCGGACAGAATGTAAGGCGTGGTCGGCGGCGGAACGAAGGCATAGGCGCCAACCCAGACAACAACGGCCAGCAGGAAAGAAAACACACCTCGCCACACCCAGGCAATCGGTCGGAACCGGCGCTTTGCCGGAGCCTTCTTCTTGGCGGGGGCCTTCTTTTTGGTGCTCGTCGTCTTCCGGGCCATGCGATCAACTGGCATGAGCCGCGCCTTCGCGCAAGCCTACTCGGCAGCAGCACGCCGGGAAATTACCTCGGCCTTTTCGGATTCGATCCGGCGGGAAATCACGCGTTCCCGCTTCTTGGCGAACTTCTTCTTCATGCGCGCAACACGTGCCTTCTGATAAGCAACGATCACCGGGTTCGCCAAAATATAGGCCGCGCTGGCTGTTGCAATGCCGGGGATTATCCCACCCACAAGGTAGGGCAGAAATACCCGGTCAAAGAAACCATGCAACCCGCCCCAATGCGTGGGGGAGTTGTTGAAAATGGCGATAAAATTCCGCCAAAGATCGTCTGCGGCATGGGTAAAGGATGACCACACCAGCGGCAAAGGCAAGACATGTTGCCCAAGCATGATCGATCCAAGTTCTAGAGATACAGCGGCAATCAAGGGGAAGGTCAGCGGATTGCCGAAGAAAGTCGCCAAGAGAGAGGCAATGATATTGCCACGCATCATCCAGGCCAGGAACGCCGCAATAAAAAAGTGCATGCCGAAAAACGGTGTGAAGGACGCAAAGACCCCCGCAGCAATTCCACGGCTGATCTTGTGGGCCGGGTCGGGAAGACGACGGACGCGGTGCACAACGTACTGCAGCGCACGACGCCAACCGCCCCTTGGATAGAGGCTTTCGCTGACGACTTCGACATAGGTCCGTGGCGTGCGCCGTTTAAAGACCAACTAACTACCCTTAAAGCCCGTTCAGGGCTTCCGTCTCTAGATCCCGATGCCTGCTGATCGACGAGACATCACTGTCAGCCTCAAGCGCAAGCATTACTGCATGCAGGTGTTCAATATCCCGAAGTTCTACGTCAACAATAAGACGGTAAAAGTCCGGTTTTCTGTCGATAAACACCAAATCTGAGATATTTGCGCCCCTGCTCACCAATCAAGGTACAGATGCGACCCAGGACGCCACTGCCGTTTGCAATGGTGATTTCAAGGCTGACATTGTGTGCGGCAGGATGAAGCCCTTCTTGCCAGTGAAGGTCTACCCAGCGGCCCGTTTCGGCTTCCAGTTCTTCCAGCGCACCGCAATCGATGGCGTGGATTATCACGCCCTTTGCCCGGATAGCTGATGCCCACAATCCGTTCGCCCGGCACAGGCTGGCAACAGGCAGCACGGCGGAAGGTCTGACCGGGATTAAGCCCCACAATCGCGCGTGCAGCGTCAATTTCGTCGCCTGTTTTCTGCGACAAGTCGGGATAGAGTGTTTCGATCACGTTGCGCGCTGTAACCTCGGCCGATCCGATCCGCGCCAGCAATTCCTGCCCGTCTTCAATGCCCAGATGCTTGGCCGCCGTAGTCAGAGCCTTTTCGGTTGGCCGCTTTGCAACCTGATCAAACGCAACCCGCGCCAGCTCGCGCCCCAGCTTGATGAACCGTTCGCGGTCCTCTTCGCGCAAGCTGCGACGGATGGCGGCCTTGGCCCGGCCGGTGGCGACAATGTCGATCCATGTGGCTTGCGGGCGCTGACCTTCGGCGGTCATGATGTCGACAGACTGGCCATTTCGCAGACGCGTCCAAAGCGGCACGCGGATGCCATCAACCTTGGCACCGACACAACTGTCCCCGATCCGCGTGTGGATCACATAGGCAAAATCAAGCGGCGTCGCCCCGCGGGGCAGTTTGACGACCTCACCTTTCGGCGTGAAGCAGAAGACCTGATCGGCATACATCTCCATCTTGACGTGTTCGAGGAACTCGTCGTGGTCATCGGCATTGTCAAAACGCTCGGACAAGTTGGCGATCCACTTTGCCGGGTCGACGGCAAAGCGGTTTTCCGCAGGAACGCCATCGCGGTAGGACCAATGCGCGGCAACGCCACTTTCGGCCACTTCGTGCATCTCGCTGGTACGAATTTGAATTTCCACGCGCTTGCCATCCCGGCCTGACACCGTGGTGTGGATCGAACGATATCCGTTCGACTTGGGCTGACTGATATAGTCCTTGAACCGCCCCGGAACGGCGCGCCACCTTTGATGCACGGCACCAAGTGCAGCATAACAATCAACGTCCTGCTTTACGATGATCCGGAACCCGTAAATGTCAGAAAGCCGCGAGAAGCCGATCTTCTTCTCTTCCATCTTTCGCCAGATCGAGTGGGGCTTCTTGGCGCGCCCGTAAACGCTGGCTTCGATGCCTGCACGCTCCATTTCGGATTCCATATCCGAAGTGATCTGCTGGATGACGTCGCCGGTTTCGCGCTGCAACGTGATGAACCGCCGGATGATCGAATTGCGGGCCTCGGGGTTAAGCACGCGGAACGACAGGTCTTCCAGTTCTTCGCGCATCCAATGCATGCCCATGCGACCGGCAAGAGGCGCATAGATGTCCATTGTCTCGCGCGCTTTTTGCTGCTGCTTGTCGGGTCGCATGGCGCGGATGGTGCGCATATTGTGCAGCCGATCGGCCAGCTTGACGAGGATCACCCGCAGGTCCTTGGACATGGCCATGAACAGCTTGCGAAAGTTTTCGGCTTGCTTGGTTTCGCTGGACGAAAGCTGAAGGTTGGTCAGTTTGGTGACGCCGTCGACCAGTTCGGCAATCTCGGTCCCGAATTTGCTTTCAATCTCGACATAGGTCGAACGCGTGTCTTCGACGGTATCGTGAAGAAGCGCTGTTACAATGGTCGCATCGTCAAGCTGTTGCTCGGTCAGGATCGCAGCAACGGCGACAGGATGGGTGAAATAGGGTTCGCCCGAGTGACGCGCCTGACCATCATGCATAAGACGGCCATAGTCGAAAGCCCGAGCGATCAGACCCGCATTTGTCTTGGGATTGTAGTTCTGGACCAGCGCGATCAGGTCGTCGGCTTCAATCATCAGCCCCTGCCCTTCGACCCCGCCGGGGTTGGGGATCAGCCGTTACGGCTGACCCTGAGCTTCCATAAGGGCACGAAGCAGCTTTTCTTCGCTCAGATCATCTTCGACGGGCCTGTCATTTTCGGCCCCCATCAGAAGCGCCATTGCGTCTTCTTCCGGCTCGTCAACCTCGATCTGGGTCTGGTTCGCCTCGATCATGCGTTCGCGCAGAGCATCTGCCGACTGCGTTTCATCGGCGATCTCGCGCAACGAAACCACAGGGTTTTTGTCGTTGTCACGATCAACTGTCAGTGGTGCACCCGTCGAAATTTCGCGGGCACGATGGGCCGCAAGCATCACCAGTTCGAACCGGTTCGGGACTTTGTCAACGCAATCTTCAACCGTCACGCGGGCCATCGGGGTCTCCGTCAAAAGTGGGATCAGAGGGTTAATTAGTCGCTCGCCCCCTGAAACACAAGGGGAATGTTGATGCTGTACACCACCCTTTTGCGATGCTGAACACACCGATATTTGATCAAACTGGCATCAATCCCCGTGCAACAATGCCATAGTTTACGTGGGATCAACCGTCCTAAAGTACAGTTGCAAAGATTCTGTATTTATACTTATTTCCCAGCGCGTCGATCAGCGGCTCGGTCTGCCTTTGTCCTTTGGACGGTCGAACGCATAAAACTTCGAAGGGATGGTTCATGTTTTACAAGGACGAACGGCTTGCGCTGTTCATTGATGGGTCGAATTTATATGCCACCGCGAAAGCGTTGGGGTTCGACATCGACTACAAATTGCTACGACAGGAATTCATGCGCCGGGGGAAATTGGTACGCGCATTCTACTACACAGCACTTCTTGAAAATGACGAGTATTCGCCGATCCGGCCATTGGTCGACTGGCTGAACTACAACGGGTTTTCGATGGTCACCAAGCCGGCGAAAGAATTCACCGACAGCCAGGGCCGCCGCAAAGTGAAGGGCAACATGGATATCGAACTTGCAGTCGATGCGATGGAACTTGCCCCCCATGTGGATCATATCGTCCTGTTTTCAGGCGACGGCGACTTTCGTCCGCTGATCGAAAGCGTGCAAAGACAAGGTGTACGCGTTTCGGTCGTTTCCACCATTCGCAGCCAGCCACCAATGATTGCGGATGAATTGCGCCGTCAGGCTGACAACTTCATCGAACTTGAAGAACTGAAGGATGTCATTGGACGTCCGCCGCGCGAACCTCGCGATGACGAGGATGACGTTTCATTCGACGACTAATTTTTGCGGCCCTTGGCGATCAGAATGATCGCGAGGCTGCAAAGCACAAGCGACAGAGCACAAGCCAAGGTTCGCAGGATGTTGAAGACCTGCCATCTTGGTGAGTAGTCCTGCCAGATTCGGTGTGCTTCCTCGATATTGTCTGGCACCTCGATCAACGCCAAAGCTTCGTTCATCGGTATGTGAACCAGAACGGTCAACACGAACGCTCCGAAAAGATAGACCAGCCCTGCTGCGGCAAATGCCAGGCTTGAGGCGCGTTTCCTCACGGCAAAGGCCACGCCTGCGGTCACAAGCAGGACAACCGGCGTGCCGAAGAAGGCTGGTGCAAAGACGCCATTCCTGACGCTTGCGTTCATTGCCTGCATCGCCTGTATGGCCACCCGCGGATCGGCCGCATCCAACCCCCACATGGTCGAGCAGACCCAAGCATAGAAAAATCCAAAGATTGCGCCAGACAGCAGCGTCGAAAGGATGGCGAAGGGTAAAAGCAGGGTCATATCGAGTCTCCATAACCGTAATATATATTACGCATTTACAGTATCCGTAATTTGAATTACGGTAAATCACAAGGAGTTTTTGCCCATGAGGCCGGAAAAACGGGAAATGCGTGCGCGCCAGATCGAGACTGCGGCCTATGAATTGCTGGAAGCAAAGGGGTTCGCGGGCTTGTCGGTGCAAGCCGTGGCAAAGACTGCGCGCGCCTCGAACGAGACTTTGTACAAGTGGTATGGCGACAAGACTGGCCTTTTCGAAGCATTGATCCGCGGCAACACCGGCTTGGTGGCCCAAGCCCTTGAGGCTGCCGCTTTGGAAAACCCGATCGAGTGTCTTCGCCGGGTTGGGCCTGTCCTTCTGACGATGCTGCTAAGCGAACGGGCCGTGGCACTGAACCGTGCGGCGGCGGCGGATGCCAGCGGCACCCTTGGCCGGGCCCTTGCCCGCGAGGGACGCAGCGCTGTGGCTCCACGTATCATTGGCATCATGGAAAACGCCATTTCAGAGGGCGCGCTTGCGGGCGGGACACCACAGGAAATGGCCGAAACCTATTTCGCGCTTTTGATCGGCGACCTTCAGGTGCGCCGTGTCACAGGCGCTTTGCCCAAGCCGCATGACGACTACATTGAAAAGCGCGCCGCCGATGCTGTTGCCAGTCTGACGCGGCTCTTCCCGCCCGCGTGATCTGGACGCAAGCGCACAAAGCGAATACCTCTGATTTGTAACAGGAGAACCCATGTCTAAGCCCGATCTCACCCTTTATCTTGCAGCACCACGCGGATTTTGCGCGGGCGTGGACCGCGCCATCAAGATCGTCGAAATGGCCTTGGAAAAGTGGGGCGCGCCGGTTTTTGTCCGCCACGAGATTGTTCACAACAAGTTTGTGGTAGATGGCTTGCGCGACAAAGGCGCCGTCTTTGTCGAGGAACTGGACGAATGCCCGGTGGACCGCCCGGTGATCTTTTCAGCCCACGGTGTACCAAAGGCCGTGCCCGCCGAAGCAGCGCGGCGCGAGATGGTTTACGTCGACGCCACCTGCCCCTTGGTCAGCAAAGTCCATATCGAGGCCGAACGCCACCACAGGAACGGCCTGCAAATGGTGATGATCGGCCACGAAGGTCATCCCGAAACCTTGGGCACCATGGGACAGCTTCCCGACGGCGAGGTTCTACTGGTCGAAACGGTCGAAGACGTGGCGACGATTGAACCCCGTGATGCCGAAAAGCTGGCCTATATCACGCAGACGACGCTGTCGGTGGATGACACCGCCGGGATCGTGGCCGCCCTGCAGGCTCGCTTCCCCGCCATCGTCGGGCCGCACAAGGAAGACATATGTTATGCAACGACCAACCGTCAGGAGGCGGTCAAGGGCATCGCCCCTAAGATCGACGCTTTGCTGGTGATCGGCGCGCCAAACTCGTCGAATTCCAAACGGCTGGTCGAGGTCGGGCGGACCGCTGGGTGCGATTACGCGCAGCTTGTGCAGCGCGCCGATGACATCGACTGGCGGGCTTTGGACGGTATCCGGACACTCGGCCTGACCGCAGGGGCCAGCGCGCCTGAAGTTCTGGTCAACGAGGTCATCGACGCCTTCCGCGAACGGTTCAACGTCACTGTCGAACTGGTCGAAACCGCCGTGGAACAGGTCGAATTCAAAGTCCCACGCGTGCTGAGGGAAACCGCATGATCTCGCTTCAATTCCTTGCGACCGCTTTGGTGGTTGTCGTCATTCCCGGCACCGGAGTGCTTTACACATTGGCGCTTGGCCTTGGTCAGGGACGTCGCGCTGCCGTCGCCGCCGCAGCCGGGTGCACGATCGGCATCGTCCCGCATCTTTTGGCCGCCATCCTTGGGCTGGCCGCGATCCTGCACACCAGCGCGCTTTTGTTCAGCGTCGTGAAATTCGCAGGTGTGGCGTATCTGCTGTACCTTGCATGGGGTGCGCTTTCGGCAAAGGGCGCCTTGGCCATACAGCCCGAAAAACGCCGCGACAGTGATTGGCGCATTGCCCGGCGCGGCGCCTTGATCAACATTCTTAACCCCAAGCTGTCGATCTTCTTTCTGGCGCTTCTGCCACCGTTCTTGTCAGGCAATCCGGCCAGCGTGACCACCGAAATGGCGATCATGGGTGCGATCTTTATGGCGCTGACCTTTGGCGTATTCGTGGTCTATGGCGTCTTTGCCGCCGCCGCGCGCGATCGCTTGCTGCAAAGTGCAACGGTGATGCGCTGGCTGAACCGAAGCTTTGCAGCGGTTTTCGCAGCACTTGCCGGTCGTCTGGCGCTGGAACGCGCCTGAGGCATGGGTATTCCCCGCGCCGCCCTTTTCCTTGGCCTTGCCGGGCTGATCCCTTTTCTTTGGGGGGCACTAACAATGGTTTCAGCCGATATCGGCACATGGGGCGTACGTACCCTTGGCCCGCGTTTTGCCGGACCGTTCGTCTTGCTGAACTATGGTCAGATCATTCTTGCGTTCATGTCCGGCGTGCTTTGGGGCTTTGCCACACGCGGCAAGGGGCATCAGGCCACTGTCGGCTATGCTTTGTCGGTCATCCCCGCCTTGTGGGTCTTTTTCACCGTTGGCGCAGGCCCGGCGTCTTCGGCGATATATCTTATCGCCGGGTTCATCGGGCTTTTGGGGCTGGATTTAAGCTTTTGGCAGCAAGGACTGGCACCTGAATGGTGGATGCGGCTTCGCGCATTGCTGACAGTGGTCGTTGTGGCCTGCCTAAGCGTGCTGGTCTGATGGCGGACGAGGAAACACTCAGGGTCTATGCCGCACGGGCGGGTGACTATGCCAAACGGTTTCACGAGGCCTCGGTTGGCAAGCACCTGCGCGAATTTCTTGACGTCTTGCCGAACAGCGCCCACGTTCTGGACCTTGGCTGTGGCCCCGGCCGCGCCGCGGCTGCCCTGTTGGCCGAAGGACATGACGTTGATGCATGGGACGCCTCGCCCGAGATGGCAAAAGTTGGGGCTGAACTGTATGGGGTCAACATCAAGAGGGCCAAGTTCGAAGCGCTTGAGGCGCTGGCGTTCTATGACGCCATCTATGCCAATTTCTCGCTTCTGCACGCGCCCAAATCCGAAATGCCGGGACATCTGGACCGCATTGCCAAAGCTTTGAAGCCCGGCGGTTTGTTTCATATTGGGCTGAAGGCGGGGACAGGCGAAACACGGGATGCACTTGGTCGGTTCTATGCCTATTACGGCGAGGACGAAATCGTAGGGCTTCTGGAAGCAGCCGGGCTGACCGTGGAGGCCCGCGCATTCGGCGAAGAAGCGGGGCTGGACGGCACGGTGGCCCCTTGGATCATACTGAAGGCACGGAAACATGACTGAACTGACGCTCTATTCTATGCCCTCTTCGGGCAACAGCTATAAGGTGCGGCTGCTGCTGGCGCTGCTGGGGCACCGCTATACCCATGTCGGCATGGAGTACGAAACACCCGAGCTTGAGAAGGCGCATGCAGAGGGCACGCTGCCGCTGAGGAAACTGCCGGTTTTGGAGCTGGAAGACGGCACGCGGCTGCCCGAATCCAACGCGATCCTGTGTTATCTGGCCGAGGGAACAGATTGGATGCCCACCGATCCAATAGCGAGGGCGCAAGTTCTGGGCTGGATGTTCTGGGAGCAGAACCAGCATGAGGGCGTGATTGCAGTACGGGCCGCTCTGAAGGTTTATGCGCATCGCGCACATCTGGCGACGCCTGAGCGGATGGCCGAGCTGCTGAAGCGCGGGCACGAACTGCTGACCCAGATGGAAGACCGTCTGTCGGGGCATGACTGGCTGGTGGGCCAGCAACCGACCATCGCAGACCTGTCGCTCTACGCCTATACACACAGCGCCGAGACCAAGGGCGGTTTCGACCTGTCGCGCTTTCCGGGCATCAACCGGTGGATCGCCCGGATTGCCGCCCTGCCCGGTCATGTGACACTAACGGACATCCCAGAATGAAGATGATTTACGCCTATACCGACGGGGCCTGTTCAGGAAATCCCGGACCCGGCGGATGGGGGGCTTTGCTGTTGGCGATGAACGGCGAAAAAGTTCTGAAAGAGCGCGACCTCTGCGGCGGCGAGCCAAACACGACCAACAATCGCATGGAGCTCTTGGCGGCCATCAACGCGCTTGAAGCGCTGGAACGCCCATCCGAAATCACGATTATCACGGATTCCACCTATGTCAAAAACGGGGTGACCAGCTGGATTTATGGCTGGAAAAAGAATGGCTGGCGGACCTCTGCGAAGAAACCCGTGAAGAACGATGATCTTTGGAAACGGCTGGACGAAGCTCAGACTCGTCACAATGTGACTTGGGAATGGGTCAAAGGACATGCAGGCCACCCGGAAAACGAGCGCGCCGATGCCTTGGCCCGTCAAGGCATGGAACCCTTCAAGCCCGGAAAGAAATAGGCTAGCGCCGCTTCCGCCTGCGCCGCGCAACCGCTTCGGACGGGATCAGAATAAGGGCGCCAGCCGCACCGATGATTGCATTCACACCGGGCGATCCAAATGAGATACCAAACATGGTCCGCGCCATGAAAACCAGGATGACCCCGCCAAGCGCGATGATAATCGCCTGGACGACACCGTGATGCGTCAGATCCCATTTCTCGGCCAGATAAGCGACGATTTCGCCGATCACCAGCGACCCCCAAAACGAAAAGAACATGACACCCGGCTCCCTTTTCATGGACCATACAGCCCACAATAGTTGACGAGAAGGGCCTTCGCCAATGCCTCTGCAAACTTTTGCTTAAAGCTTCCCACCTTTAACCTGACATATCGCGTATCACTTTTCGCGTTCGACCGAAGGGAGAGGCAGCGAACAAGTGATTTAAGATTTAGACGGGAAGCTCTAGCGTGCATTAACCGGATGTAGAGTGCCCGCTGATAGGTCCGCGCCATCAAAGCGTTGATGATGGCAATCTATATGACACCTTCAAACGGAAAAAAGATGTTGATCCGCCGCGCCTTGGGCGGCGCGCATATGCTGGCTTTCATCCCGGTCTTCACGCTTGGCGCATATTGGGTTGGTGGCGAATTGGCGTTGCTTATCACTGCAATAACATTCCCAATCGTCTTGGCGCTGCTGGGTGGGTTAAACACCCATTCTGTCAGAGGTTTTGAGTGTGACCCGCTTACAGGGCTGATTTTACGCGATAGTCTGATCGACTGGGCTGAAATCGCGGTGCCCTATGCCCGCAAATACGACAAGCAGGTCGGGATCGTCGTCATGACGATCGACGATCTTGACACGATCGAGGAACGCTTTGGCCGCTCGATGCGCGACACGGTTCTTCGTGAAGCGGGCGAACGCTTAAAAAGTCTGATGCGCGATGACGATGTGCTTGCCCGACTTGGTCCGGGGTTTGCCCTTGGAATCAAGAACGTCAAGCCGCCCGAGACCGAGAATCTGCTTCAACTTGCACATCGTCTTCAATCGGTTTTCGAAGAACCGTTCAGCGAAGGCCCCACGCGCACCTATTGCTCACTTTCGCTTGGAATCGCTGCTGAAACGCACATCAAGGGCAGCTCTGGCGCGAATATTGTTGCTGGCGCACAAAGGGCTGGCGAACTTGCGGCCATGTCGGGGCCGGGCTCGATCCGTGTGTACAGCGAAGGTTTGTCAAGCGACCGCGCCCATGATCGCGACGTCGCTCGCGAACTCTCCAACGCACTGGAAACCGGCGAGATTTTCGCGTGGTTCCAACCACAGGTCGAGACAGAAACTGGTCAGATCGTCGGGTTCGAAGCCCTGGCGCGTTGGGACCATCCCGAAAAGGGTATGGTCTCGCCCGCCAGCTTCTTGCCAGACATCGAGAAATCCGGACTGTCCCAAAGGCTTGCTGAAGTCATCATGAAACAGTCCCTTATGGCGCTCAATACCTGGGATGCTGCGGGTTTTGTGGTTGGCACGGTTTCAGTGAATTTTTCGTCCGAAGAGCTTCGCAACCCACGCCTGCCGGACTATGTCACCTGGGAACTTGACCGACACAACCTTGCGCCGGACCGTTTGGTGGTCGAAGTGCTGGAAAGTGTGGTCGCCGAATTCAGCGAAGATGTCATTTCGCGCACCCTCAACACCCTCTCGCGCATCGGCTGCCGCATTGATCTGGACGATTTCGGCACCGGTTTCACCAGTTTCATCAATATCCGCCGCTTTGACGTCAGTCGTATCAAGATCGATCGCAGCCTTGTCAGCCAGATTGACCACGACGTCGAGCAACGACGTATGTTCGCTGCCCTTCTGTCCTTCGGTAAGAAATTGGGGATCGATGTATTGGCCGAAGGCGTCGAAACACAGGAAGAAATCGAAACCCTGCGCGAACTTCAGTGCCACAATATCCAGGGCTTTGTGATTTCTCGTCCGATGCCGTTGGGTGAGACCCTGTTGTGGCTGGAAGACCACGGGCAACTGGCCCAAGCCGTTACTGAGCGTCGCAAATCCCGCTCTGCCTGAGGCGCCTTGCCTCTATCATCGTAAAACACCTTGACCTTTCGGCCGCTGGAGGTTTGAACCACGGGCGCAATCTTGACAATGCGGGTGCGCGGCTGATGGACGATCAGAACAAGAATCTTATCCTTGCGATGGTGCTAAGCACGCTGGTGCTTATTGTCTGGATGGTCCTGTTTGCGCCGCCTCCTTCGACCGAAATCGTAGCACCTGACGCAACAGGCACAAGCCAGGTCGACATCGTCCCGGCACCAAGCACGCCGCAGACCGCAGCAAACCCGGAAAACACGGTCGCCGCAGTCCCCGAAGCCGCACGCGTCCCGATCCAGACGCCAAGTCTAGTGGGCTCGATCTCGCTGGCGGGCGGGCGGATCGACAAGCTGGCGCTGTCAAATTACGACGTCACGCTTGAACCGAATTCGGAAGAGGTCGCGCTGCTGTCACCTGTTGGCAGTGACCGCCCGTACTATGCCGTTTTCGGCTGGACACCGGGCGGCGACCTGCAAACCGACGACGTGCCCCAATCGGACACGCTCTGGCAGTTGGAAACGGGTACTACGCTTAGTGTCGACGCGCCGCTTACGCTTCGTTGGGACAGCCCAACCGGCCTGGTTTTCCGGCGCACCGTCGAAGTGGACGACCGTTTCATGTTCACGGTCACGCAGTCCGTCGAAAACACCGGCGACAGCGCACGAACTCTGGCGCCTTTTGGCTTCGTCGCGCGGCATGGCGAACCACAGGACCTGTCGGGCTTTTTCATCATCCACGAAGGCGCAATCCAGCGGACTGATGGCATTTCCGAGATGACCAGCTACGACGACGTAACCGATCTGCGCACATCAGCAGAACACATCGGCTGGGGCACGAACGCGAACGTCCTTAAGGCCGAGGAAAGCGGTTGGGTTGGTTTCACGGATCACTATTGGATGACCATGCTGATCCCGGCGCAAGGTCAGCCTTTCACCAGTGTTGTTCAATACATCCCCGGGGAAGACGTCTATCGCGCCACGGCACGCATGCCGACAGTCGAAGTCGCACCCGGCGCCAAATCGGAATCGACCACTCAGGTCTTCGCCGGGGCAAAAGAATGGGAAACCATCCGCGATTATGAGGCCGGCCGTCGCATCGAAGGCTTCGTGCCTTCTCTGACCTATGCCGCCGGATTCGGTGGCGACGAAGTGATCGAAGGCTTCATCGACTCAATCGACTGGGGTTGGTTCTATTTCCTCACCAAGCCGATCTTCTTTGCACTGCATGAATTCAATGCGGCTATCGGCAACATGGGTTGGGCGATCATCGCCCTGACCCTGCTGATCAAAGCGATCTTGTTCCCGCTGGCGCGTAAATCCTATGTCTCGATGGCACGGATGAAAGAACTTCAGCCCGAGATGGAGAAACTTAAGGAACGTGCAGGCGACGACCGCCAGAAGCTTCAGACCGAGATGATGGCGCTGTACAAAAAGGAAAAGGTGAACCCCGCCGCGGGCTGTTTGCCGATCCTTATGCAGATCCCGATCTTTTTCTCGTTGTACAAGGTGATCTTTGTAACAATCGAATTGCGCCACGCAGCATGGTTCGGCCCGTTTCAGGACCTGTCTTCGCCTGATCCGACCTCGATCTGGAACTTCTACGGATGGCTGCCTTGGGCAGCACCTGTACCCGACAGCCTGATCGCGCTGATCTTCATCGGCATCCTGCCGCTTTTGCTGGGCATCTCGATGTGGCTGCAACAAAAGCTGAACCCAGCACCCACCGACCCGACACAGCAGATGATCTTTGCCTGGATGCCCTGGGTCTTCATGTTCATGCTGGGCGGCTTTGCCAGCGGGCTTGTGATCTACTGGATTTCGAACAACGTGATCACCTTCACACAGCAGTACATCATCATGCGGCGGCACGGCTATCGACCCGATATCTGGGGCAACATCAAAGGCGCAAAGCAGCCCGCACCGGTTTCGGCCAACAAAGATAAGTCGCCGCCGGACAAACAGGACAAGCCGGACAAAAAGAAATGACCGGTCGGCTGGCGCAAATCTGGCGTTTTCCCATCAAATCGCATGGGCGCGAACAGATCGACAGCGTTCAGCTTGAAGCCGGGAAGACCCTGCCCTGGGATCGCCACTGGGCCGTGGCCCACAATGAAAGCGATGCGGACGGCGCAACTTGGGTCCCCTGCCAGCACTTTTCGCGTGGCTCAAAGGCTCCCGAGTTGGCGGCCATCTCGGCCAAACTGGACGAGGCGAGCCAGACGATCACCCTAAGCCACCCTGCGCGCGACGATCTTACGTTTCGCCCTGATGATGAGGGAGAGGCCTTGATCAACTGGGCCGGGCCGATGATCCCCGAGAATCGAGCACGCTCGGCGCGGGTTGTCCGGGGTCCGCGCGGATTTACCGACAGTGACTTTCCCAGCGTAACCTTGTGCAACATGGCCTCGCACCGGGCCGTCGAACAGCAGGTCGGTCACGAATTGTCGCCTCATCGCTGGCGTTCCAACCTTTGGCTGGACGACCTGCCGCCTTGGGAGGAATTCAACTGGATGAACCGGGAAGTGCAGATCGGCGAGGCCGTCCTGATACCACGCGAGCGGACCGACCGCTGCCTTGCCACGCATGCCAATCCAGACACCGGCCAACGCGATACCGATATTCTAAGCGCGCTGGACACCTGGGGGCACCGTGACTTTTCGGTCCGGGCCGAGGTTGTACGTTCCGGCATGATCCATGCAGGCGACAGCGTGATGCTGTTATGAACAGTCTTCCTTTTCCAGTTGCTGACCCCGAACCTTCGGACATCGAGAAAGGGCGCTTGCTGTTCGCCCAAGGTTCGGACTTTCTGAAAGGCGTTATCGCCATGGACGGCATGCCACCCGATGACAGGCTGGAGGTCTGCTTTGCCGGGCGATCAAACGTCGGCAAATCGACCCTGATCAACGCTCTCACAGGGCGAAAAGCGCTGGCCCGCGCATCGAACACACCCGGCCGGACGCAAGAGATCAACTTTTTCACGCTGGCCGAGAACCACTATCTGGTCGATCTGCCGGGCTATGGTTTTGCCAAAGCCCCTTTGGCGACAGTGGAAAAATGGCAAAGACTGCTGAAATCCTATTTGGCGGGTCGGGCCACCTTGCGACGGGCATTTGTTCTGATCGACGCACGGCACGGTATCAAAGCAGTGGATCAGGAGATCCTCAAGCTGCTCGACACCTCGGCTGTGACATTTCAGGTGGTTCTGACCAAGGCCGATAAAGTGAAGGCCAAGGACCGCGACGCGGTGCTCACGCAAGTTCGGGCAGCGCTTCAAAGCCACACGGCTGCCTTCCCCGAGATCATCGTGACCTCGTCGGAAACGGGCGACGGAATTGACACGCTTCGCGCCATCATTGCTACACTGGCTTGAGCCACAGCGCCCAAGCGATTAGGAAATATCGCTGAGAGGCTTTGCCACATGAGACCCAGAAACATGGACCGCGACCCGATCGCCGCTGCACGGATGTTGAACGAAGCCCTGCCCTATTTGCAGCGCTATGACGAAGCGACCGTGGTTATAAAGTTCGGCGGCAATGCGATGGGCGATGACGAAGCAATGGCCAGCTTTGCCCGCGACATTGTGCTGATGCGCCAAGTTGGTGTGAACCCGGTCGTCGTGCATGGCGGCGGGCCGATGATCAACGACATGCTGGCCAGACTGGACATCACCTCGGAATTCGTGCGCGGCAAACGGGTGACCGATCAGGCAACGGTCGAAGTTGTCGAGATGGTCCTGTCAGGGCTGGTCAACAAGCGCATCGTTCAGGCGATCAATATGGCCGGTGGGCGTGCTGCCGGTTTGTCTGGCAAAGACGCCAACCTGATGGTCTGTGATGTAGAAGCGCCCGAGCTTGGGTTTGTGGGCTCCCCGCCAAAATGGACCCCAAGATCCTGACCACCCTGATGGCCGCCGAGATGATCCCGGTGATCGCGCCTTTGGGGGTCGGGCACGACGGAGCAACACTGAACGTCAACGGCGACACAGCCGCAGGTGCAATTGCCGGCAGCCTGAGTGCCGACCGGTTGCTCTTGCTGACGGATGTATCGGGCGTCAAGAATGCAGCGGGCGAGGTCGTGACCGAATTGACGCCGGATCAAATCCGGCAGCTGACCAATGATGGCATTATCGCGGGCGGGATGATCCCCAAGACAGAAACAGCGCTGAAAGCGATTGAACAGGGCGTCCGCGCGGTTGTCATTCTTGATGGCCGGGCACCCAATGCCTGCCTGCTGGAATTGTTCACCGAACACGGCGCAGGCAGCCTCATTCGCCCCGCAAGATGACTCCTGCCAAGCTGGAGGCTGCTGCCCGCACGCATCATCTGGCACTCTTTGGGGTCTGCCACACCCTTCCAGAAGACAAACTTGGCGAAGGCAGCATCGCGCTGCTTGGTCCAATGGAACCGGGTTTCTGGGCGCATGTTACGGCCCAGCCCGAGTTCGAAGACAACGCGCCAGACCCGCTTGACCGCTGGTCAGCCCGTGTCATTGCCGCTGTTGCAGAGACATGTGGTGGCAAAGCTCTTTTGCCCTTTGGCATCCCGCCCCGGCCTTTTATCGGCTGTGCTCTTCGAGGCGGGCGGGCATGGTCCTCGCCCGTGGGCCTTTTGGTGCATGATCTGGCGGGCTTGATGGTGTCTTATCGCGGCGCTGTGCTGATCGGCGAACACGTTCCGCTACCCGAACCCATGCACGCGCCCTGCGACACCTGTGCCGACAAACCCTGTCTCTCGACCTGCCCTGTCGATGCTTTGTCCGGCGACGGCTATCGCATTGCCCGGTGCCGCAGCTTTTTAGAAACCGCCGCTGGCGACCAATGCATGTCGGAAGGTTGCGCAGTCCGCCGGTCCTGCCCCATCAGCCAGACATACGGACGCCAAAACGCGCAATCCGCCTATCATATGCGGCAGTTTCGCTCAGGCTGAGCAATACGCGCTTTGCCCAGAAAAAATGCAATTCTGCGATCGGCCTTGCCCTTCTGTTTCGGACAAGATCAGATGGCACCATGTCCTTAACGCTTGTTCTGATGCGTCACGCGAAATCGGCCTGGAGCGATCCTACGCTCGACGATTTCGAACGTCCCCTAAATGATCGCGGCCGAAAATCGGCTCCGTTGATTGCCGAGTGGCTGGCCGCGAAAGGATATCTTCCGGATACAGTGATCGTATCAGGCGCCCGTCGGACCGTGGAGACATGGGACAGGATGACAAGCCGGATGCCCGAAACTGCAACAATGGAAAGCAACCCTGCGCTTTATCTTGCCGGTCCTGAAATCATCATGAATGTCCTGAAAAGCCAGAAAGCACCATCGGTCATGCTGATCTGTCACAATCCGGGCATCGCCGAATTTGCCGAACGGATCGTCAAAGAACGCCCCACACATCCGGATTTCGCACGCTATCCAACGGCAGCAACAAGTGTGATCGAGTTCAAGGCAGAGACCTGGTCCGATATCGCCTGGAACAGCGGCGAATTGCTTGAATTTGCGGTCCCCCGCGATCTGACGCCCTAAGGCCTTGGCGGAACGCGCGGCAACCGTACGGGCACAACCACCTCGGCCAGCAATGCACCCGTGATCAAAACGCTTCCGATCGCTTCGTGCAGACCGAACGGCTCGCCTGAAAGCAACGCTGCCGAAGCCGTGCCAACGACGACTTCTGTCATCAACAGCAGCCCTGCCTTTGCCGGAGGCAACAAGGTTGCAGGCCAAAGCGTCATGGCAAGTGTCGGCACGATGTAGCAGGCCGAGAAGACGACCCAGAAGCCTGCCCCAGGGATCACACCCGAAGGCATGGCTTCCGACGTGATGAAAAACAGCGCCCCGGTCACCACCGCACAGCCGGTCACCATGGCACCGACCAGATCAGGGATCGGAACCTGTTCCATCCGGAAAAGCTTGAGCGAGGCCAAAGACCATGACGCCCCCGCGATCAGGGCCAGTGTATCGCCAAGGTTGCGGGGCCATGGGAACCCGCCTTCAAACCCCAGCACGATCGCAAGGCCAAGCAGGCCAAGACCCAGCGTGGTAAGTCGCGCTGCATTGGGGCGGTCGCCAAGAAACACTATCCCCAGAATGGTGCTCCAGACAGGCGACAGATAAAAAAGCAAAAGCGCCCGGACGATTTCAGTTTCCGCCAAAGCCACAGTGAAAAGACCCAGCGCACCACCGGCGAAAAGCCCCGCCGGGAAAAGGTCTGCGAAACGTCTGGAAATGCTTTTCCAGCGCCAGATGATCAGCGGCAGGGTCAGCACAAAGGCGGTCGCAAAAACGCTGGCAGAGGGCGCTGTTCCCGACAGCCCTGCCGCTTCGACCTGTTTCATGGGGATCCAGTAAAGGCCCCACAAAGCGCCCCCCAGCAGCAGACAGTATCGGGCGTTTCGCTCTTGATTCATTTCGCGAAGATAGCCGGATCGGGGCTTGGAACAAGCTTGCACTTCACGCACCTCAGGGCGCAGAAGAACGGATGGAACTTTGGGTTATTTTCGCCATCACCGCCGCCGCAGCGCAGACCATTCGGTTCGCGGTGCAAAAGGTACTGGCAGGCGGTGCGCTGACGCCCGCGGCGGCCACATGGGCACGCTTTCTGTACTCGGCCCCCCTGATCGCTGTGCTTGCATTTGCCTATGCCCGGACAACCGGACAAAGCCTGCCCCAGCCTGCTCCGGGCTTCTTCGCCTACGCCTTGTCCGGTGGCATCTTTCAGATCCTTGCAACCATCTGCACGGTCAGCCTGTTCAAACACCGCGCCTTTGCCGTGGGCATCACCTTCAAGAAGACCGAGGTCATGCTGACCGCTTTGGTCGGGCTGGTGATCCTTGGCGATACGATCAGCCTTGCCGGATGGACCGCTATTGCACTGGGTCTTGCCGGTGTGCTGCTGCTGTCCGATCCGCCCAAGGGCGGCGGCATACTCAATCGCGCAGCAGGCATTGGCTTGCTGTCAGGCATTTTCTTCGCCCTCTCGGCTGTAACCTACCGTGGAGCGACGCTGGCGCTCGACACGGGCGATCCGGTGCTGACAGCAGGTGCAACCCTAGTGCTGGTCACAGCGTGGCAGACGGTGGCTCTGGGGCTGTGGCTATGGTGGAGGGAACCGGGGCAGATCGGGGCCACCCTGCGGTCGTGGCGCACAACAGGGCTGGTGGGGCTGTTCTCGCTTCTTGGCAGCTGGAGCTGGTTTGCCGCCTTTTCGCTGATGAACGCGGCCTATGTCTTTGCCGTGGGTCAGATCGAGTTGATCTTTTCACTTCTGGTCGGCGCATTCTGGTTTCGCGAAAGCCTGAAACAACGCGAATTGTTGGGGATGGGGGTCCTGACGGCCTCCATCCTTGCAATTGCTTTTGTCGGCTAAGCCTGAGCTTTAGTGACCCAAAATCTGGCTGAGGAACAGCTGAGTGCGCTCGGATTTGGGGTTATTGAAGAACTCTTCCGGCTCGTTCTGTTCCACGATCTGGCCTGCGTCCATAAAGATCACCCGGTTCGCAACCTGACGGGCAAAGCCCATCTCGTGCGTGACGCAAATCATGGTCATGCCCTCTTCCGCCAGCTCGATCATCGTATCAAGCACTTCCTTGATCATCTCGGGATCAAGCGCCGAAGTCGGTTCGTCAAACAACATGATCCGCGGCTTCATGCACAAAGACCGCGCGATGGCCACACGTTGCTGCTGACCGCCTGAAAGCTGACCGGGAAACTTATCGGCCTGCTCGGGGATTTTGACTTTTTCCAGATATTCCATCGCCGTTTCTTCGGCTTCCCTTTTGGGAACCTTGCGGACCCAGATCGGGGCAAGCGTACAGTTCTCAAGGATCGTCAGATGCGGGAACAGGTTGAAGTGCTGAAAACACATGCCAACTTCCGACCGGATCTTGTCGATGTTCTTCAGGTCCGATGTCAGTTCCGTCCCGTCTACAACAATCCGCCCCGCCTGATGTTCTTCCAACCGGTTGATGCAACGGATCAGCGTCGACTTGCCCGAACCCGAAGGTCCGCAGACCACGATCCGCTCGCCCCGGTTCACTGTCAGATTGATGTCGCGCAGCACATGGAACGTTCCGTACCACTTGTTCATCTCGGTGATCTGGATCGCAACTTCGTCCGTCACCTGCATTTTTGCGGCTTCAGCCATTACGACATCTCCTTATTAGCGGTGGTCGGTCGCAAGGCGACGCTCCAGCCATTGTGAATATTGCGAAATGCCGTAGCACACGACGAAGAACAGTAAGGCGGCAAAGCCCAGAAGCTCCCAATAGACACCGTTCCACTCGGTCGAAGCCAGAATGGGACCCCGGATCATGCCGACCAAATCGAACATCGAGATGACCGATACCAACGTCGTATCTTTGAACAGGCCAACGGCCACATTGACGATGCCCGGAATCGAGATTTTCAACGCCTGCGGCAGAATGATCAGCCGCATGGATTGGGCATAGTCCAGACCCAGACTATCACCGGCCTCGTATTGACCGTTGGGCAGGGCAGCAAGGCCACCCCGGATCACCTCGGCGATATAGGCGGCCGAGAACATGGTGATCATGATCACCACGCGTACAAACAGGTCCACGGTGCTTTCGGGCGGGAAGAAATATGACAGCATCACCGAAGCCACGAAGAGAAGGGTGATCAGCGGCACACCGCGAATGAACTCGATGAAGATGACGCACAGACCCTTGATCAACGGCATGTCCGATTGCCGCCCCAGCGCCAAAGCAATGCCCAACGGCAAGGACAGCGACACACAGGTGACGCCAAGCATCATGTTCAGCATAAACCCACCAAGATCGCGGCTTGGCACAGGTGTCAGCATTGCGTTGTCATTGGCACCCTCAGGGATAAGCGCCATGCCGATCCACCAAACTATGAACGCCGCCGCAATGCTGCCGAAGAAGGCCAGTGCAAAGCTTTGCTTGCTAAACCGGCTGAAGACCAAATAGCCCGCGACAAAACCCAACAAGGCGACAATCGGTGCGGCAATCGTGCCGCCCCAGACCAGCCAAAAGGTGATGAACGGGTAAAGCGCCGTGAAGATCAGAAGCTTGCGCGGCAAGTCGAAAAACAGGACAGGTGCTGCGGCGAAGAACAGCAAGATCAACGCAAGATTGGGCCGCCAATACTGATCGTTCGGATATTTGAACCCATAGAGCAACTGGTTCCAGCGCTCGGTCAGGACCGAGAAGCAGGCCCCAGTCCGTCCTTGCAAGACCTCACGGCATTCAGCCAAGCTGGACGTGGTCCAGACACCGTTCCATATCCACGGCAAAGTCGACGACAGAACGGTATAAATCACCCAAAGCGATACAATCGTCAGAAGCGAATTTGCCCAAGTAGCGAACAGATTCGCTCGTATCCACTTAACAGCACCCGTTTCCGAGGCTGGCGGCGGCGAAGGAGGAATTTCCGCCGTGCGAACAAATGCAATGTCATTTGCCATCTTAGCGCTCCTTCAACTTGATCGACGAATTGTAGAAATTCATGAACGTCGAAATCAGCAACGATATCGTTACATAGAACAGCATCAGCAACAGCACGCATTCGATTGCGCGCCCGGTCTGGTTCAGTGTGATCCCGCCCAAAGTCGCGGTGATATCGGCATAGCCAACAGCGATCGCCAGCGACGAGTTCTTGGTGATGTTCAGGTACTGCGAGATAAGCGGCGGGATGATAACCCTAAGTGCCTGCGGCAGAACCACAAGGTTCATGATCCGCCCGGGACGCAGTCCAAGCGCTCCTGCTGCCTCGGTTTGGCCTTTGCTGACCGCTTGAATGCCAGCGCGTACGTTTTCGGCGATGAAGGCACCGGTATAAACCGACAGTGCAAGCCAAAGTGCTATCAGCGGCGCGCCAATTTGGATACCGCCCGCCAGGTTAAAGCGATTGGCAAGCGGGTCCGGAGAATCCAACCCGATCGGCTGCCCCATGACGAAGAAAGCGAGAACCGTCGGCACGATCAAAAGCGCTACCGTGGGCCATCCTGTCGGCAAAAGCCGACCTGTGTTGAACAGAACCTGCTTCACGTATCTTCGATATGCAAAGATTGCCGCCAGCGATAAAAGGAATACGGCGACCACAATCCCGGAACCCGGGTTCCAGATTGGATTTGGGGCATAGACTCCGCGGTTCGTGAAAGCAAACTGGCCGAAAAGCAGCTCTTTCTCGGGCTCTTCGCCCAGATAAGCGCGCGCGCCGGGCAATACAGCCGTCACAATCGTAAAGATGATAATGATCCAAATCAGAACGGGTATGTTCCGAAAAATCTCGACATAGAAGGCCATGATCTTCGAGATCAGCCAGTTGTTGCTTAGCCGCAAAACACCCGCAACCACACCGAAAACCGTTGCCGTGATACAGGCCAAAAAGGCCACCAGCAGAGTATTCAATATACCGACTATGGCGGCACGACCGTGGCTGGATTGGCTGTCGTATTCGATCAGTCGCTGATTAATATCGTACCCGGCAGGTTCACCGAAGAACCCAAACGAGATGTTCAGGCCAGCTGCGCGCAAATTCTGAATCAGATTATTGCCCAGATACCAGATCGCCAGCGCAAGCAAAATTGCGGCAATAGCTTGAAATGTCAGAGATCGATATCGGGTATCGTTGATTAACATGGAAAGGCGGAATGGTGCCTGGCCTGGCTCCGACATTGTCGACATGAAGTCTTCCCCTATCATGGACATTCTTGTGGGAGAATGTGTGCTTCGCGCCACCCATCAGCACAAAGCAGAAGGGCGCGGAATAGACCGCGCCCCTCGCTGTTTTACTTAGCGGAACGGAGGCGAGTAGAGGAGGCCGCCGTCTGTCCACTGGCCGTTCAGGCCACGCGCCAGACCGATTGGCGTATTCTCACCAATGTTCTTCTCAAACACCTCGCCATAGTTGCCTGCAACGCCGATGGCGTTCTTGGCCCAATCAGCTTCAAGGCCGATCATTTCGCCAAGGTTACCTTCGGTGCCAAGCAGACGGTTGATTTCCGGATTGTCGCCCGGTGCCGATGCCAGCTCTTCCAGGTTTGCCGAGGTCACGCCGTACTCTTCAGCGGCGATCAGTGCGTTCAGCGTCCACATCACGATATCACCCCATTCGTTGTCGCCGTGGCGAACAAGCGGACCAAGTGGCTCTTTCGAGATGATTTCAGGAAGAATGACGTGCGCGGTCGGATCTTCGAAAGAAGCACGGACAGCTGCCAGGGCCGATGCGTCGGTCGTGTAAGTGTCGCAAGCTCCTGCAAGATATTGCTGTTGCGCTTCAGCCGAAGTTTCGATTGGAACCGGCTGATAGCTGATGTTGTTCACACGGAAGAAATCCGCAAGGTTCAGCTCGGTTGTGGTGCCGGTCTGAATGCAGACAGTCGCCCCGTCCAGATCCTTGGCGGACGTCACGCCAAGCTCTTTTGGAACCATGAAGCCCTGACCGTCATAGTAGTTGACGCCGACGAAATCGAACTTGAGGTCCGTGTCACGGCTGAAAGTCCAGGTCGTGTTCCGGGCCAGCAGGTCGATCTCGCCCGAAGCAAGCGCGGTAAAGCGCGTCTTGCCGGTTGTCGGAACAAACTCGACAGCGGTCGAATCGCCCAGAACAGCTGCGGCAACCGCGCGGCATACGGCCACGTCGAAGCCCTGCCATTCGCCGTTTGCGTCTGGAGCTGCAAATCCGGGAACGCCGGTGGTCACGCCACAGTTCAGCTTGCCACGTGCTTTCACTTCGTCAAGCGTCGCAGCACCAGCAACACCACCTGCAAGGGTGGCGGCGGCAAGCGCGCCAAAAAATACGGTATTCTTCATTTTTACCTCTTCCTGAGTTTCCGCCGTTATCGGCGGGTATTTTCCCGGTTGGAAAAATTCAATTTTTACCAGTCGGCGGTTTTCCCCGCCTAACGCACGGAATTTGGGCGGATTCCATCACATAGGTCAAGAGCCGGTCCTAAAAACGAAGTTAGGGAGGAAATCGTAAAAATAATTTGATATCAATGCCTTAAAGGGCCCTCACGGCGATCAATTCGACGCGTGAAAAAATTCCGTAGCGTGAAGAAAAGCCGCTTTTTTTAGATTTGCATGAACTTTGGCCTCTTCGTCCTCGCCCCATTGTTCGATCTGCCAGTCTTCATCGATGCGGGAAAGGTCCCACAAATGATTGGGCAGCATCTGCCTTTCGGCGCTTGCCAGCGCCAACGAAAAGGAGCCCGTCAAAGTGACCATGTCGTGAAAGCCGGTCAGCTGAAAATCGGACATCGACATCCATCGTCCGGGTCAGCCGCGAAAGCGCCGCCTCGTCCTGCGATACAGGCATCATTCCGGTGGCCAACATCAGTCGTACGCCAAAATTGCTTTCGATCCCAATCCAGTAGCGGCCCCCAAGCCTTTTGCTGACGCATGACAAGCCCTTCCGGACCGTCAGCGCGATAGAGCAGAAGATCGGTGTCTGCATAGCCCGACAAGATGCTCTTTGACCTCGGCTGCCTGAACAGAAACCTTGTCGATTGCGGAATTGGCCGATCGCGTCCACGGCATGGTTGCAGGATCGATTAGTTCGGTCTGTGCATCCCATTCTTCCGCGATTTGGCTGGCAATGGCTTCGGTCGGGACAACCAGCGGGCGTTTTGCCGGCGTCTTGACCGGCCGATCGTCAAGCCGGATCACAAAGCCAGCGTCTTCGCTATCGACGACAACACCCTTCCAGAACCGTTTCGCGGCCCAGTCGCTCATCCCAGTTCCTCGTCATCGAACGGGTCGGCAGGAACATCGGCGGCGCGCCAATCAAACATCTCCCAAGTGCGCGCCATATGCTCGGGCAACGGTGCGGTCAAAGTGATCTGGGCACCAGTCACCGGATGGGTGAAGCTAAGACTGCGCGCGTGCAGGTGCAGCTTGCGGCTGACTTCGCCGCCCAGTTGCGCGCCCCAGCCATCGCCTAGGTTTTCCTGCCCGGAGCCACCGTATTTGCCGTCGCCGACGATCGGATTGCCAATGCTCGGCCATATGCGCGCGAAGCTGATGCGTGCGCCCGGTGATCGGCACCAAGGCCATCCAGCTTACGCGCGTGCCAAGCGATGAAAGCATGGCATAGTCGGTGGTGGCGCGCTTGGCATCCGGCGTCGCATTCGACCTCGTCGGGGTGAATGCGTCCGCATCTTTTCGCCCTCGCCGCCACTGCCGTGTCCGGGCGCCTTGACCAGACCGAACCGGATCGTGCCCATGTTCGGGCTGCGGCGTGCCTGCGACGGCTGCCCAGTAAATCTTGCGCGTATCGCGGGACCGGAAAGCCTCCGTCAACGCTGCCGCCACCGCACGCGTGCGCGCCAGCAGCAAAACGCCGGATGTGTCTTTGTCAAGCCGGTGCACAAGCCGTGGTTTCTCATCCAGATCCAAAGCGCAAACGCTTCGGACAGCCCGTCGACATGGCGCGTTTGTTTCGACCCGCCCTGACTTGGCAGGCCCGGCGGTTTGTTCAGCGCGATCATATGATCATCGCGGTAAATCACGGCGTCCCGCATCATCTGAACGTCAGCCGCAGAGATATCTGAAAGCTTGTCACGCGCCGGAGCAGCGGTGTCGGGCAACGGCGGCACGCGCACTGTCTGGCCTGCTTCCACCCGCGTCGAGGCTTTCACCCGGCCGCCATCAACACGAATTTCACCCTTCCGGCACAACTTTTCAATCCGACCCTGGCTGATCTGCGGGAAACGCCGCCGGAACCAGCGATCAAGCCGTTGGTCGCCTTCGCCTTCGGCCACTTCGATCAGTCTGAACACCGCTCATGGAACAGCCGTTCGGGCAATCGCGAGGCCCGCAAAAAGCCCAAGGATCGACAGGACGACCGAGCATTCCAACATAAAGCGCAGCCTGCCCGACATCGCCGCGTTCATACAAGCGTCACAGCCTCTAGCGAGAAAGCCGAGAAGGTTGTGAAGCCCCCCAGAAGACCCGTCATCGACGAACGGAGACAAATAGGTCAGGCCACGTTGCGCCGCCATAACGACGAAACACGCCCATCAGAAACGAACCAATGACGTTCACCGTGAGTATCGCGACGCGGAAAGCCGTGGCCGATCACGCGCACGACTGCCACCCCACGCCAGATACCGAAGACGTGGCGCCAATTGCGCCACCTGCCGCGACAGAAAAAAGCGTTGCCAACATAGGCCGGGTCTGTCGCCGGGCGTCCGCATTGTCAACTCTTGCCGCTTGGCACGCAGTTTCACAAAGAAGTCGAGACGGCGTTTCAACTCGCGCTCATAGCCGCGTTCGACTGGTTGATAGATAAACCGGCGCTTCATCGCCTTCGGGAAAGTAGTTCTGCCCCGAAAACCCGTCTTCGGCATCATGGTCATAGGCATAGCCGTCGCCATAGCCCTGATCTTTCATCAATCGCGTGGGCGCGTTCAGGATATGCTTCGGCGGCGGCTCGGATCCCGTGTGCCTTGGCCGCAGCCCGCGCCGCTTTATAGGCCACGTAACCCGCGTTCGATTTCGGCGCGAGCGCAAGATAAGTCACCGCCTGCGCCAAGGCCAGTTCACCCTCCGGGCTGCCAAGCCGTTCGTAGGTTTCCCACGCATCGATGCAAATCGCTTGCGCCTGCGGATCGGCAAGGCCGATGTCTTCGACCGCCATGCGCGTGATCCGGCGCGCCAGAAACCGCGGGTCCTCGCCCCCTTCCAGCATCCGGGCAAACCAGTAAAGCGCTGCATCGGGGTCCGAGCCGCGGACAGATTTATGCAAGGCCGAGATCAGGTTGTAATGCGCATCACCCGACTTGTCGTATTGCGAAGCGCGGCGCATCAACCGCTTGGTCAGCGCGTCGGTGTCCAAGCTTGTCGGTCAGCTTCCAGGCCATGACCTGTTCGATCAAGGTTAAGAAGCGCGCGGCCGTCACCATCAGCCATTTCAAGCAGCGCCTCGCGCGCCGGGCCATCCAGCGGCAAGGGGCGGTCAAGTTCCTGCTCGGCGCGTTGCACAAGCCGTTCGAGGTGGGCCAGCGTCAGACGCTCTAGCACCAGAACTTGCGCACGCGACAAAAGGGCTGCGTTCAATTCAAAGGACGGGTTTTCAGTCGTGGCACCGACCAGAAGGATCGAGCCGTCTTCCATATGCGGCAGAAACCCGTCTTGCTGCGCCTTGTTGAAACGGTGGATCTCGTCGACGAAAAGCAACGTGCCCTGCCCGTTCTGGCGGCGCAGCTTCGCGGCCTCGAACACCTTCCGAAGATCGGCCACGCCCGTAAAGATCGCGCTGATCTGCACGAAATGCCGATCTGTTGCATCCGCCAGAAGGCGCGCGATTGTCGTTTTCCCGACGCCCGGCGGCCCCCAGAAGATCAACGAGACAAGACTGCCCGCGGCCAGCATCGACCCCAACGGGCCATCCGGCCCAAGCACCTTGTCCTGCCCGATGACCTCGTCCAGCGACTTCGGCCGAAGCCGGTCCGCCAGCGGTCGCGGGGTATCGCCCGTATCAGGCGACGGTGAGGTATCGAACAAGATCCGCCATGTGCGGCAGAAGCTACGCCTCTGCCGCACTGACGAAAAGGCCGCTAGTGCAGCTTTGGTGGCCAGCGCGATGTTGACGCAGACGCTGCGGTCACCATCGTCCGTTTCGATCACCGGCCCCGCAGGCACACAGTCAATGCCCGTCCGGCGCGCAAGACGCGGGCTGTGTTCGGGCACGATGCCAATCAGCGAGGTCGCACCCAAATTCACGCGCAGACCGCACCATTTCGTCGATCAACGCGCACTGAACACGCAGCCGCAGTTTGGCCGGCACGTCTTCAGACACAAATACACGGCTCGATTCCCAGATATGCGCGCCAACCGGAGCTTCTTCGAAAAGCAGATCACTTGGGATGCTTTCAAGCAGACCAAGTTGCGCATCGCGGATCATGTAAGAATAGATCCCGCACCGCGCCGTCGTCGGCGTCAGACGCACACCTGCCAGAACCTGACCAAATTCGTGCACCGCAACCCAGCGGCTTGCGGGCGTGTCATACTGGTCATATTCCATGCCGTTCGCTTGGGGCAGATCCCAGTTGCGTGTTCGATGAAAGTCTTGTGACGCGCGCGAAGCATGTTCGCGAAAAGTTCGCCATGGTTGTGCATGTTGTCGAAAGAAAGAGTCGTTACTTGCATAGATACAGCCTCCAGTCTGGGTTGAAAAAACCGTTCGGGGGCGGCAGAAGCCGCTTAGAGTAATTGGTATTCCCGAGCCTTCTTGAGTGCCTGAGCAGTCGTACGCGCACCCAATCGGACCCGCGCCGATTGAAGCCGGGCCTTGAATGCGCTTTCTGAAATCCCGAGTTTTGCAGCCGCGGCAGTGTGCCGATCCCCATCAGCCAGCAGACGCAACGCCTCGATCTGGGCGCGCGTCAATTCGGTCGGGGGTTCAGCGGCACTGTGCAGATTCTTAACGATCTTTGCAGCGCTCGGCGATTTCGTCATCGGTGAATTCACGCTCGTCTCTGGCAATGCCAACAATCGTGCGCGACGTAATCGGTCCGCAAGAAACTACAGCCCCATATACAAGCCCGTGGCTTCGGGCCTGACCGAGAATATTAAACGGATCCGGCAACTTGATGGCACTCCAGCGCGTATGTCCCTTGCACGCCCAGCCCCCAGAAAACAAGGGGATCACGCAACGCATACGCGTTCTCGTCGTAAACTTTGGTCCACGCCTCATCGTACGTTCGCACGTAGATCAGAGGCGATGCAAAGCGAATGTGAAGTCCGGCGGAAAACCCTGCCGGTGCAAGATTCGATAATGCGTCTCAGGTTTTCCTGAAGCGAGATCTTTTCGCGATTTGACTCGTGCTTGCCCTGCTCCGCGAAGCATATGCTCGTACGTTTCATTGTCGCGCCACATAATCTTGCCTTACTGTTAAGTCCCAGCTTCGGGACGGTTGAAGCCGGTCTGGCCTACATGTCCATTTAGACAAGTTGCATTAGGCTTAGTCAACCTTAAATTGTATTCAGGGTGAACGGCTCTACGAAGGCGTTAGCTATGAATAACTTTCGACACGGAAACAAAACCACTATGGCAGAATTAAGCACACCAGAATTTCAGTTGCTAATGGAATTCGTCAGAACTTAGTGCACGCCCCAATACCAGTGATCGAGCAACTGAACGCCACTTGATGTCTTCACTGACATTGCGCTCCACTCGTCCCAAAGGGCTTGTTAAACAAAAAAAGGCCACCCGACAGGTGGCCTTTTTCCAATCGTAGACCGACGGTCCTTATTCTTCCGCCAGCTTCCTCTTCAGCCATGCGCGCGCGGTCGGCAGCACCTTTGGCGTCGAGATCGCGGTCAACCAGTTCGATGATCGCCATCGGCGCCATGTCACCATAGCGGAAACCCGCTTTCAGAACGCGGGTGTAGCCACCGTGACGCTCGGCATAGCGCGGGCCAAGCACTTCGAACAGCTTGGCGACATGCATGTCCTGCTTAAGTCGTGATGCAGCCTGACGGCGTGCGTGCAGATCGCCGCTCTTGCCCAGCGTGATCAGCTTGTCGATGATGCGCTTAAGCTCTTTGGCTTTTGGCAGCGTGGTCTTGATCTGTTCGTGTTCAATCAGCGAGCCGGCCATGTTCGCAAACAGCGCCTTGCGGTGCTCATGGGTGCGGTTCAGGCGGCGATAGCCTCTTGCGTGACGCATGTCTTTTCTCCAATTCGTGCCCTCTACGGGCGGTTTTGCTTTGTCTGGCCGGCGATGCGTGTCAGCCGACTCTCCTTGGGGCAAGATGCCCGGCGTAGTCGGCGGCGCAAACAGGACGCCGGAGCAATGATCAAAACTGGTCTTCGAATTTCTTGGCCAGATCTTCGATGTTCTCTGGCGGCCATTCCTCGACATCCATGCCAAGGTGCAGACCCATGCCGGACAGCACTTCTTTGATCTCGTTCAGCGACTTGCGGCCAAAGTTCGGCGTGCGCAGCATTTCGGCTTCGGTCTTCTGGATCAGATCGCCGATGTAGACGATGTTGTCGTTCTTCAGGCAGTTTGCCGAACGGACCGACAGTTCCAGCTCGTCGACCTTCTTCAGAAGAAGCGGGTTGAACTCCAGCCCATCGTCGTCGCCTGACGTGTGGGCCGATTCTGGCTCGTCGAAGTTGACGAAGATCGACAGCTGGTCCTGCAGAATGCGCGCAGCATAAGCCACCGCATCGTCAGGCGTGACCGAACCGTCTGTTTCCAGCTTCAGCGTCAGCTTGTCATAGTCCAGAACCTGACCTTCACGGGTGGGCTGAACGTCATAGCAGACCTTCTTAACCGGCGAATAGATCGCATCGACCGGCACAAGACCAATCGGCGCATCTTCGGGACGGTTCTTGTCGGCAGCGACATAGCCCTTACCGGTGTTAACCGTCAGCTCCATGAACAGGTCAGCACCTTCATCAAGGTGACAGATCACGTGATCCTTGTTCAGGATCTCGATGCCTGCGGTTTCCGCGATGTCACCAGCGGTGACAACCTGCGGACCTTTGACGCTAATCGACAAGACGCTTTGGGCCTTCGACTTCCATGCGGATGGCGACGCCTTTGAGGTTCAGAACGATGTCGGTGACGTCTTCACGCACACCGGCAACGCGACGAGAACTCGTGCAGAACGTTGTCGATCTGAACGCTCGTGATCGCCGCGCCCTGAAGCGACGACATCAGAACGCGACGCAGCGCGTTGCCAAGCGTCAGGCCAAAGCCACGCTCAAGCGGTTCAGCGATAACAGTCGCCTGACGCGCAGGGTCATTGCCCGGCTTCACATCAAGCTGCGTCGGCTTGATCAATTCTTGCCAGTTCTTATGGATCATGTGGGTCTCCTCAATTCGTGCGCCGGCCCATGTCCAAGACCCGGACGCTCCCGAGGGTCAATGCGACGGCGGGCCATGCAAGCCGGCCCGTCAGATATTAAATCTAGACGCGGCGGCGCTTTGGCGGACGGCAGCCGTTGTGAGCAATCGGCGTCACGTCACGGATCGACGTGATGTTAAAACCAACGGCAGCCAGCGCACGAAGCGCGCTTTCACGACCCGAACCCGGGCCCTGAACTTCGACTTCCAGCGTGCGAACGCCATGTTCCTGTGCCTTCTTGCCGACGTCTTCGGCAGCCATCTGGGCGGCATAAGGCGTCGACTTCCGCGAGCCTTTGAAGCCCAGGTGCCTGCCGACGACCAGGCAATCGCATTGCCCTGCACGTCCGAGATCAGGATCTTGGTGTTGTTGAAGGACGAGTTCACATGAGCAACGCCGGTGGCGATGTTCTTGGAGACCTTCTTCTTGACGCGACGTTCACGTGCCATTGGTCAGACCCTCCCTTATTTCTTCTTGCCGGCAATGGCCTTTGCGGGGCCTTTGCGGGTGCGAGCGTTGGTGTGGGTACGCTGACCACGAACCGGAAGGTTACGACGGTGGCGCAGGCCACGGTAGCAACCAAGGTCCATCAGACGCTTGATGTTCATCTGCGTTTCACGGCGCAGGTCGCCTTCGACGGTGAAGTTCGCGTCGATGTGCTCGCGGATGGCCAGCACTTCGGCGTCGGAAAGTTCGTTTACACGACGCGATTCGTCAATGCTTACGGCTTCGCAAATGGCTTTCGCCGAAGTAGGGCCAATTCCGGTGATATAGGTAAGGGCGATGGGAACCCGCTTTGCAGTCGGGATGTTCACGCCGGCAATACGTGCCACGTGTGGTCTTCCTTTCGTTGCGGGTCCGTCATACCAGACCCTTTTTTCACAACGTAAGCCCGAGGCGTTTCGGCCACGGGCTTCCATATGATTCTCAATCGAGATGGCGGTAAGTATGTCGTTAACAAGGTGGGGTCAAGGGGTTCGCAGGGGTGTCAAGGTGTTTTTCGAGAGAGGACGCTTAGGGCCTAAGATTTGTCCGTTATGACAGTGTTCTGACTATACTCGACGCGCTTTGGCTTCCAAAACTGAAAAAGAAAAAATCCCACCATCATGCCGTCTACCCATTCGCCGTCTTCGAAACTTTGCACCGTACACGAAACCAATGAAGATCCCCGGTAAACCGATTTCAGGCGACACATGTCTGAAAGCAGGAACGCACCACATTCCAATGCCTCTGCGGGATCGTTAAAATATTCGTGCCAGTCACCCCCCATGACCGTAACCCCGTTACCATCACATTGAAGCCCGACAGGAAAGCCATCTTCGTCACGAGGTGCGACCTCAATGGTTTCTGCGGACTTTTGAACAATCCGCATTCCCCTATTTTCGGCTTTTCGGGTAAACTCTCGTATCGCGTCTTCGGGTTTCAGCCGCCCAAAGCCTCTGCGATCTCAGCCTTCACGGCGTCAATCTCACCAAGTCCATTAACCGGCTTCAGATCGCCCGCGTGGTAATAGTATCCGATCAGCGGCGAGGTCTTCTTGTAGTATTCCATCAGCCGCGTCTTGAGGCTTTCCTCGTTGTCGTCGGCGCGGCGCTGGAAATCTGACGCCCCGCAGTTCGAGCATTTGCCATCGGCAGGCTGAGGTTTGGTCATGTCGTTATAAACCTCGCCACATGCCGCAGGTCGAACGGGCCGTGATCCGCGCCACAAGCGCATCGTCGTCCACCCGCATTTCGATCACAGCACTCAGGCCCGAGCCGTTGGCTTTCAGCAATGTCGCCCAACGCATCGGCCTGTGCCAATGTGCGGGGAAAACCGTCAAAGATGAACCCACCACCGTGGTCGCCTTCCAGCTTTTCCTCGATCAACCCGATCACGATCTCGTCGGTCACAAGCTCGCCCGCATCCATGATCGCGGCAACCTTTTGACCCATCTCGGTCCCGGACGTGCGTGCCTCGCGCAGCATGTCGCCGGTCGAAAGCTGGATCATTCCGCGCTCTTCCTCAAGGAAACGGGCCTGCGTCCCTTTGCCGGCCCCAGGAGGGCCCAGCAGAATTATATTCATCGTTTAGCTGTCCCTTTTCTTCCCGCCACGCTTTTTGCCGCGCAATTGGGATTTCTCGATCAGCCCTTCGTACTGATGGGCCAGCAAGATGTGACTGGACCTGCTGAATGAAGTCCATGCCCACCGACACAATAATCAGAATCGACGTTCCGCCAAAGTAGGCAGTGATGGCCAAATTGCCGCGGACGATTTCCGGAATCAGGCAGACCAGCGCCAGATACGACGCACCAAGAACAAGGATGCGATGGACCACATACTCCAGGTATTCCTCGGTGTTCTTGCCGGGGCGGATGCCGGGCATAAAACCGTTCTGGTTCTTCAGGTTGTCGGCCACGTCATCGGGCTTGAAGGCCACGTTCAGCGTATAGAAATAGGTGAAGAAGATGATCATGGCCGCGAAGAACAGCAGATAAAGCGGCTGACCCGGGCCGAAATAGGCAAGGATCCAGCTCATGACCGGTCCCGTCTGTCGCACCTGAGAACGTCGCAAAGCGTCGTCGGCAGCAACAAAAGCGACGACGCAAAGATCGCCGGAATAACGCCCGCGGGGTTCACCTTGATCGGCAGGTGCGACGAGCCGCCGTCATAGACCTTCATGCCGACCTGTCGGCGCGGATACTGAATATGGATCTTGCGCAGGGACTTCGCTCCATGAAGACCACGAAGATCAGCGTACCTATCAGCATGGCTGACACGCCAAGGATCACGGCCGTCGACAGGGCACCAACGCGGCCCTGCTCAAAGAACTGCGCCAACGCGGCAGGAAGTTCGGCGACGATGCCCACATAGATGATCAGCGAAATACCGTTGCCGACGCCGCGCGCCGTGATCTGTTCGCCCAGCCACATCAGGAACATGGTGCCGCCGACCAGCGTTATCACCGTCGGAAATACGGAAGAACCAGCCCGGATCGGTGACCAGATCGCCCGCTTCCATCGACACGGCACAGGCCGTAAGCCTGCACAGTTGCCAGCAACACCGTGCCGTAGCGCGTGTATTGGGTGATCTTGCGACGGCCCTGCTCGCCTTCTTTCTTCAACTGCTGAAGCGGGCCCACAGTGGCGCCCAGAAGCTGTACGATGATCGAGGCCGAGATATAGGGCATGATGCCCAGCGCAAAGATCCCCATGCGGGCCAGCGCGCCACCGGTAAACAGGCCGAAAACACCGCCAATACCGCTGGCGGCCTGCTCCATGAAGTCGCGCAAGCGATGCCGTCGATACCGGGCACCGGGATATAGGTGCCAAGGCGATAGACGATCAGAAGTCCAAGGGTGAACAAAAGCCGTTGGCGAAGCTCGGTCGCTTTGCCCAGCGTGCCCCAGCTGACGTTGGACGCCATTTGTTCTGCTGCGGATGCCATCGACGCGATCTCTCTTATGCATTGCGCCGCCGGACCGTTGTCCGGTCGGCGGCGCTGGAAAACTTCAGATTATGTAGGCGGTATAAGGTCCGCCCACAAGGCGTTCACTCAGCCGCCGACGCAGTTGTGACATTCAGCGAGCCGCCAGCCTTCTCGACCGCGGCGATTGCCGATTTCGATGCACCGGTGACGGCGATCGTGGCTTTCGTGCTGAACTCACCCTTTGCAAGAACACGGATACCGTCCTTCTTGCGACGGATCAGACCGCTTTCAACCAAGGCATCCTCGGTGATCTCCTTCGAAGCGTCGATTTTCTTGTCGTCGATGAATTTCTGGATCAGGCCAAGGTTTACAACCGAGAATTCCTTGCGGTTCGGCTTGTTGAAGCCACGCTTTGGAAGACGCTGATACAAAGGCATCTGACCGCCTTCATAACCGTTGATCGCTACACCCGAACGGGATTTCTGACCCTTGATACCACGGCCACCCATTTTACCGGTGCCGGAACCCGGACCACGGCCAACGCGCTTGCGTTTCTTGGTTGCACCGGGATTGTCGTGCAGTTCATTCAGTTTCATGTCGCTTCTCCTTGCCGGATGCGGCCCCCAGCGACGGGAGCGGCCGACCACGGCGTTTCTGATAAGGTTTTACGGCCATTTTGCAGGCCACCGACGGCGTATAGGGGAACGAAGAACTTCTGGCAAGAGAAACAGCGCCACGCTGCCAATCTTAGTTAAAGGAAAATTAACGTCTCACTATCTATCTCAAGCAAATAGGCTTCGTGGAGGAATAAGGGTGACAAAGAATGCGGAATTTGTCGAAAGAACACTCTGCATCAATTGCGGCTCATCCGAAATTTCAGAACTATCCAAAGGGGGCTACAACGATCCACCTTTGCGAGACTTCATCGAAAATGACACATGGGGTGTGAACCCGATGCAGTACTTGAAAGAGGCTGTGTGGTCGTTGCGCACTTGCCATGATTGCGGTCAGCTTTTCCACGGCTTTATTCTGAATGAGGAATGGAACGAGCGACGCTTTTCCGAATGGATGTCGGCAGAAGCGATCAAAGCTTTCAAACCAGACATTGGGCAGCCGACAGCCTCGCATCGCTTCGATGTTGGAAACGGACGCGTTTCGCATATTCTGCGGCTTCGGGCTCTGCTGCCTAACACTTTGGACAAGGCACCAATCAAATAGCTCGATTTCGGCTGCGGATTCGGCGAATTTGTCTTGCAGTGCCGGTTGCATGGCTTCGACGCCGTAGGCGTTGATCGCGCCGCACCAAGGGTTAAAAACTCTATCGTACAAATCCGCACTTCGCTTGAAGAGGTCCAAGGTGACTTCGACGCAATTACCTTATTCGAGACCCTAGAACATCTGGATCAACCTGCTGAGGTTTTGAAAAGTCTTTCAATGCGCTTGCGCCCAGGCGGCATTCTTATCCTTGAAACCCCTGACTGCGAGGGCGTGTCGGGTGTCTCAGACCGTCGCGAGTATTTGTTGGCGCACCCGCTTGAGCATATCAATTGCTTCACCAACAGCACGATGACCAGCATTGCCGAAAAGCATGGGTTCAAAAAGCTGGCAAAACCCAATGTCCACGTCGCATACTCGCCAATGCGTATAGTCAAAGACTTTGCGAAAAAGGCATTGGGTCGTCTCGACAGCTCTACGCAGCTTTATTTCAGGAAAGTGGCATAACAAGAACGCCCCATGAAAAAAATCGCGGGACGTCTATTCATGCTTGGGTATCGCCAGTGCGTCAGGCCAGGCCAAGCCGCGCTCTTCGACGCCTTCCACCAGATGCTGGGTCGAACTGACCATGCTGCAAATGGACGCTGTATCGTCAAGCTTGCAGGTTTTGTGCCTCTTGTTCAGGGCAGATACCCGCCCCGCGTTTGCGGCGTCTTCATGCCAAGCAGGTGTCCGGCAATCTGGGTCTTCAGAATCTGCGCTGTACCCCCGCCAATGGTGAACATGCGAACGTCGCGGTACATACGTTCCAAAGGCTCGCGGTCGCCGTACCCACGCGCCCCAAACATCTGAAGCGCATCATTCACGACCTTGATCGCGGTTTCAGACGCAAAAGCCTTGGCCCGCGCGGCAAGGAAAATGTCCGGAAAGCCCGTACCAGACCGCGCCGCTTCGTGAAGCATCAGGCGCGACGCATGCACACCTGCATCCATATCGGCCAGCATCCATTGCAAGCCCTGAAACTCGGCCAGTGGCCTGCCAAACTGATGGCGTTCCTTCAGGTACCGCTTGGCGTGTTCAACCGCACCGGCAGCGACCCCCATGGCAATCGTCCCGGCACCCACGCGCTGGCTGTTATAGGCCGTCATCAGGTCGGCAAAGCCTCGGCGAAACCCCGACGGCGGCTTGAGGACGAAGTCCTCTGTAACTTCAAGATCGGTGAATTTCAGAACGGCCTCGGGCATGCCACAAAGCCCCATTGTGCGTTCATGGCCCGTGATCTCAAAACCCTCAGGTGCCACCCCGTTTTCAGGGTCACGGTGAACCATGAAACCGGTGATGCCTTCGTCCTGCCCGTCTTCGCTCAGCACGCGCGCAAAGATAAGATGAAGCTTCGAGACACCGCCGCCGGTGATCCAGTGCTTGGTGCCGTTCAGCAGATAACGATCGCCCCTTCGCCGTGCCGTCGTCGTCATCTCGGTCGCGGCACTGCCAGCCTCGGGTTCCGTGATACAGATCGCCGGTTTGTCACCGCCCAGAACAAGCGGGGCCGCAAAGGCCTTTTGTGCGTCACTGCCATACGCCATGATCGCCGAAATGGCCCCCATGTTGGCTTCGACAACGATCCGGGCGCTCAAAGTACAGGCGCGGGCAATCTCTTCGATGACAACGACTGTATCCAGCCACGAAGCCCCCTTGCCGCCATAGGCCACAGGGATCGTCATCCCCATCAGCCCAGCCTTTGTCAGGTCAGCAACATTGGGCCAGCAATAGGTCCGCTCGCGGTCCCATTCGGCTGCACGGGGCGCAAATTGCGCGGCAAGGTCGCGGGCAAGCGCGCGATATTCATCGGTTGTGGTCATAAGGATGCAGGATGCAGCCGGAACCCACAGACGGCAAGGCAAAGAAAAAAAGCGCCCCAAAAAGGAGCGCTTTCTAAAACTTTAGAGAAAAGCCCGAGTTACCCGCGCTCTTCCACAATCTCCACCAGATGCGAGATCGAGTTGACCATGCCGCGAACGGATGGTGTGTCCTCAAGCTCGCGGGTTCTGTGCATCTTGTTCAGGCCCAGACCAATCAGCGTAGCACGCTGCTTTTCGGGGCGGCGGATCGGCGAGCCGATCTGTTTGACGACGATGGTTTTTGCCATGATCAGGCCTCCTCAGTCTCGGATTCGACAGCAGCCTTGGGTGCGCCATCCCGCTTGGGCAGAATGTCAGCAACCTTCTTGCCACGACGTTGTGCAACCGACCGTGGCGAGCTTTCTTTTTGCAGCCCGTCGATGGTGGCGCGGATCATGTTGTAAGGGTTCTGCGAACCGATCGACTTGGCGACGACGTCCTGAACACCCAGCATTTCAAACACAGCCCGCATTGGACCACCAGCGATGATGCCGGTACCTGTTGGGGCTGTCCGCATGACCACTTTACCGGCACCGTGACGGCCTTCGATATCGTGGTGCAGCGTGCGGCCTTCGCGAAGGGCCACGCGGATCATCTGACGCTTGGCTTGCTCGGTCGCCTTGCGGATCGCCTCGGGCACTTCTTTCGCCTTGCCCTTGCCGAAGCCGACGCGGCCTTTCTGATCGCCTACGACGACGAGTGCGGCAAAGCCGAAACGCTTACCGCCCTTGACCGTTTTCGACACGCGGTTGATCGCGACCAGACGGTCAGCGAATTCAGGGGTCTCATCACGGCGATTGCCGCGCGGGTTGCCGCCTCGTTGGTTATCTCTGGCCATGTGGCCTCCTAATTCAATCACGCGCCGAAGCGCTGGTTGTCCAACCGTGGTGAGCGCAAGGCTCCCCGGTCATCGGTAGGGCGGGATCACCCCGCCCCCACGTTAGATTTTCAGACCGCCTTCGCGGGCTGCTTCGGCCAAGCGCTTTGACTTTGCCGTGGAACAAGAAACCACCGCGGTCAAAGTACGCCTCGTTGACGCCCGCCTTTTTGGCACGCTCAGCGATTGCTTCACCGACCTTGGTCGCAGCTTCAATGTTGTTCTTACCAACAACGCCCAGGCCTTTTTCAAGCGACGAAGCGCTGGCAAGTGTAGCACCTGCAACATCGTCGATCAGCTGAACGCTGATGTTCTTGTTCGAACGGTGCACCGAAAGCCGCACGCGGCCTGCGTTCACCTTGCGAAGTTTGTTCCGGACGCGCATGCGGCGCTTCTGGAACAGTTCTCTTTTGGAAAGTGCCATCTGTCCGGTCCTTACTTCTTCTTGCCTTCCTTACGGAAGATATACTCGTCGGAATACTTGATGCCTTTGCCCTTATAGGGCTCGGGCTTGCGCCACTCGCGAATGTTCGCGGCGACCTGTCCGACAAGCTGCTGATCAATGCCTTCGACGATAATCTAGGTGTTCTTAGGTGTGGTGACAGACACCCCATCCGGAACCGAAAAGATCACGTCATGGCTAAGGCCAAGGTTCAGGGTCAGCTTGTTGCCCTGCGCCTGTGCGCGGTAACCAACACCGTTGATCTCAAGCTCTTTCTTGAAACCGTTGGTGACGCCTTCAACAAGGTTCGCAATCATCGTGCGGCTCATGCCCCACTGCTGGCGCGCACGCTTCGATGAACCGCGTGGTTCGACCGAAACGTTGCCGTCAGCGACCTTCAGCGTAACATCGTCCGCCGCCGTAAACTGGCGCTGACCTTTCGGGCCTTTGACGCTGATCGTCTGGCCCGACACGTTGGCTTCAACACCCGAAGGCAGCTCAACCGGTTTTTTCCCAATACGAGACATGGTCAGCTCCCTAGAATACGGTGCAAAGCACTTCGCCGCCAATATTGGCGCTGCGTGCTTTTGCATCCGACATGATGCCTTTCGACGTCGAGACAATCGAAACACCCAGGCCCTGACGGACCGAAGGAATGTCACTGACGCCCATATAGACGCGACGACCGGGCTTCGAGACGCGCTTGAGTTCACGAATGACAGGCGTGCCTTCGTAGTACTTCAGGCTGATCTCGATGGCCGGGTGGCCGTTCTTGTCTGTCGTCTCTTCGTATCCGCGAATGTAGCCTTCGTCGGCCAGCACATCGAGAACCCAGCGGCGAAGCTTAGACGCCGGTGTCTGAAGTTGTGGATTTGCCGCGCATCTGAGCATTACGGATGCGTGTCAGCATATCACCTAGAGGATCGTTCATCTGTTTTTCCCCTTACCAGCTTGACTTGACCAGGCCCGGGATTTGGCCGTTCGAGCCAAGTTCCCGCAGCGCGATCCGCGACATTTTCAGCTTGCGGTAATAGGCGTGAGGACGCCCCGTCAGCTGGCAGCGATTGTGAAGACGCGTGGCCGAGCTGTTGCGCGGCAGTTTCGCCAGTTTCAGGCTTGCCTTGAAACGCTCTTCCACAGACTTTTCTTGGTCACTTACGATCGCTTTCAAAGCAGCCCGCTTGGTGGCGTACTTGATCCACCAGCTTCTGACGCTTCTTTTCGCGTTCGATCATTGATTTCTTTGCCATATCGTTTTCTCCCAGGCTCAGCTGTTGAACGGCATGTTGAAAGCTTTCAACAGCGCCTTGGCTTCTGCATCCGTCTTGGCGTTGGTGCAGATGATGATGTCCATGCCCCACATTTCGTCGACTTTGTCGAAGTTGATTTCGGGGAAGACGATATGCTCTTTCAGGCCCATGGCATAGTTGCCACCGCCATCGAACGACGAACCCTTCACACCGCGAAAGTCGCGGATACGGGGCATAGCGACAGTGACAAGACGATCAAGGAAGTCGTACATCCGATCACCGCGCAGCGTCACTTTGGTACCAAGCGGCATGTCTTCACGAACGCGGAAGCCAGCAATCGACTTCTTCGCCTTGGTGATGACGGCCAACTGGCCAGCGATGGTCGTCAGGTCTTCCTGAGCCGACTTCGCCTTCTTCGAGTCCCGCACCGACTTCAGCACCGGCACCAATGTTGAGAACGATCTTTCTCAAGGCGCGGGATCTGCATGTCGTTCTTGTAAGAGAACTCTTCTTTCATCGCCGCACGGATCGTGTCGGCGTAAAGCGTCTTAAGACGCGGGGTATAGTTTGCAGCGTCCAACATCAGATTGCGTCCCCCGTGGTCTTGGCAAAACGAACCTTGGCATCGCCGTCCATACGGAAGCCGACGCGGGTTGCTTTACCGTTGCTGTCAACAAGTGCCAGATTGCTCAGCTGAATGGGCATCGCCTTTGGCTGACGGCCGCCCTGTTCGTTCTGCGTCTGACGCGTGTGGCGGATCGCCATGTTGATCCCATCAACGACGGCCTTGCCCGACTTGGGGTCAACCGACGAAATCTCGCCCTGCTTGCCCTTGTCCTTGCCGGCCAGCACGACGACCTTGTCGCCCTTGCGAAGTTTCGCAGCCATCTTACAGCACCTCCGGAGCAAGCGAGATGATCTTCATGAAGTTCTTCCCGCGCAGCTCGCGCACAACCGGTCCGAAGATACGGGTGCCAAGCGGCTCGTTGTTGTTGTTGAGGATCACTGCCGCGTTCCGGTCAAAGCGGATCGCGGTGCCGTCTTCGCGGCGAACTTCTTTGGCGGTACGAACGACGACGGCTTTGCGCACGTCACCCTTCTTTACACGACCGCGTGGGATGGCTTCCTTGACCGAGACGACAATGATGTCGCCTACGGACGCATACTTGCGCTTGGAACCACCCAGAACCTTGATGCACTGAACACGGCGAGCGCCGCTATTGTCAGCAACATCCAGATTGGTCTGCATCTGGATCATTTGGTTTCTCCCGACTTCCGAGGCCGCCTGTTCAGGACATTGACCCCAGGGTTTCGATCAAACCGAAAAGTGATTGCCTATTCGGCCAGCACTTCCCAGCGTTTGGTTTTCGATTTGGGCGCACATTCCTGAATACGGACCATGTCGCCTTTCTTGAAAGTCTCTTTTTCGTCGTGTGCGCGGTACTTCTTGGACTTACGCACAGTCTTCTGCAGTAGCGGGTGCTTGAAACGACGCTCGACCGCTGACCGTTACGGTCTGGGTGTTTGCATCGCTGACAACGGTGCCGGTTAGGATACGCTTGGGCATCTCTTAAGCCTCCGCTGCGGCAGCTGCCGCTTTTTCGTTAAGAATGGTTTTCACGCGCGCCGCATCGCGGCGCACCACGCGCATACGCGCTGTATTTTCCATCTGGTTCGTGGCCTGCTGAAAACGGAGGTTAAAGGCCTCTTTCTTCAGGTTTTCCAGCTCGTCACGCAGCTGGTCGGGAGTTTTCTCCCGCAGTTCTTTGGCGTCCATCGCCTGTCTTCCTTTCAACATCACCGGAAGGCCGCTTTCGCGTCACCCTAAGATCCGGTGGAGGTTCATTAGGTGAAGGACGCCGTTTAGGGGGGATTCGCGCTTGAAGCAAGCCCTTTGTTAAGAGCGACCAGACCGGGCGCGCCCGTTCCTGAGTGGGCGCTGCGCTCCATCTAAGCGCAAGCAATTTATGGTCGGGTCCACCTCCATCGGTTGCGGTCGCCGCCTGCATCGAAATGCGCCCTCCCTGCGGGAGGATCGGGCCCGTCCGGGCTGGTCGCCCGGACAGTTGTGTTCAACCAACTTCCGTCATCCCCTTCTTCAGAAGCTTCTGACATCTGGATGAAAGGTGCGCATTGGCCGCGTCCGCATCTAACCCTCGCCGCGCCAGAAACGCGGCCAGCGCAAAGGCACGCGAGTTCTGCGAAAGATAGCCGCTCCAGCCGGCGTCATCGGCAGCCTGCAACTGGAACACACCAAACCCCGCAGCGATGCATCCCAGATCTGTGGCAAATTCATGCGCCTCCAGTCCGCCCGGCAGTTCGTGTTCCACACCGGCCAGCCGCGCGTGCATGACTTCGTGCGCCATTGTATTATTGAACTGCAAAGGACGCCCCAAAAGCTCGGGGTCATAGCAGATCAGAATGTCATCGCCGCTTTGCTGAAACGTCCCCGCGATGTCCGAGGTCTTGCCGTACTCATGTCGGTACTCCACCGGAATTTTATCCAGCGGCTCAAGATTGACGCTTCTTTCAAAACACATAAGCCGCAGAACATCGTTCAGAACAAGAACTGCGGTGTTGTGATCCTGCCCGCCGGGCGCGGTGAAAAACTCCTTCGTCGGAAGTATCGGACGATCCGGCAGGACAAAGCGCGACCCCAGCCAGTCAAAACTGGCCAAAATCCAGTCCTTTATATCTTCTGAAACAATTGGCTTCGACCCAAACAACGGCAGGCCTCCCGATTAAGATAATTTTATCAAACCTTAACAGATACTTACCTTACCCGCAGATAAGGTCCAACAAAAAAGAACCCCGCCACAAAGGGCGGGGTCAGGTGCCGGCCTATGGGCGGCCACAGGCGCGGGCGGTAAGCTTTTAAAGTGAGGGAAAACTACATCTCTGATCTGATCTGCTGGCGGAACACGTCGATCGACACCGGTTTGCCGTCGCGCTTGAAGTGCCAATAGGTCCAGCCGTTGCACGAGGGCGCATTCTCAAGTGCTGCCCCAACCTGATGGATCGACCCCTTGATACCATCAGCCACCAGCGTCCCGTCGGCCCGCACCTTGGCCGCCTTGCCATGCGGCGAGGTCAGCGTCTCTCCGGGCCGCAGCATGCCACGTTCAACCAACTGACCAAAGGGCACACGCGGCTCGGCCCGCTTCGAGGTTGAAACCTCCAGCGCCGACTTGTCGAACTTGCGGATATTGGCAAGCCGTCGTTCGGCCACCTTGCGGTAAGCCGCCTCACGCTCAATCCCAATATAAGACCGGCCCAGCATCTTGGCGACAGCACCCGTGGTGCCCGTGCCAAAGAACGGGTCCAGCACAACATCGCCGGGATTGGTCGTACCCAGGATAACACGGTGCAGCAAAGACTTCGGGCTTCTGCGTCGGATGTGCCTTGTCGCCGTTACCGTCCTTCAACCGCTCATGCCCCGTGCAAATCGGCAGCACCCAGTCCGAGCGCATCTGAATGCCCTCGTTCAAAGCCTTCAGCGCTTCATAGTTAAACGTGTACTTCGACCCCTCGCCCTTGGACGCCCAGATCAGCGTCTCATGCGCATTGGTCAACCGTTTGCCACGGAAATTTGGCATGGGGTTCGACTTCCGCCAAACCACATCATTCAGGATCCAGAACCCCTGGTTCTGCAACTCGGCACCCAAACGGAACACATTGTGATAAGATCCGATCACCCAGATCGCCCCACCCGGCTTCAGCAACCGCCGCGCCGCCGAAAGCCAGTCCTTGGTGAACGTGTCATAAGCCGCAAAGGACCCAAACTGGTCCCAGGCATCATCCACCGCATCAACCTTGGAATTGTCGGGACGGTGCAATTCACCCTTCAACTGCAAATTATAGGGCGGATCCGCAAAGATCAGATCAACAGACGCCTCAGGCAAGCTTCGCATCACATCGATGCAATCGCCATCCAGAATCGTATCTTTGGGAAGCGTTTCCGCCCCTTTTTGCGTCTTCGTCGCCATCGCTGCCTCTGTCCCATGAGCCTGTTGCGGCCCGCTTGTTGTTGAAGCCCAACATGATTCAACCGCGATTCGGCGTCAATTTCTTTTTTGAATCAGTAGGTTAAGAATTTCTCTTGTCACAACATATTGTGGACAGGCTTGAACGAACGCCTATGATGTGGGGTCACCCCCAATTGGGTCAGCGCCTCGCGGTGCAATTTTGTCGGATAACCCGCGTTCTTCTCCCATCCATAGCCGGGATGCTGTTGCGCCAAATCCACCATGATGCGGTCGCGGGTGACTTTTGCGATAATCGAAGCAGCCGCGATAGACAGGCTGCGCCCATCCCCTTTAACCAATGCCGTTGCAGGGCACACCAGCGCCTTGGGGATCATGTTCCCATCAATCAGCGCATGACAGGGACGCCGATCAAGCCCGGCCACAGCACGCTCCATCGCCAGATGCGACGCATAGAGGATATTCAGCGCATCAATCTCTTCGACCGTCGCATGCCCAATCGACACCTGCGCCAACCCCATGATCTCGTCGAACAAACGATCCCGCGCCTTGGCTGTCAGTTTCTTTGAATCGTCCAACCCCTGCGGAATACAGGCCCGATCCAACACCACAGCTGCAGCCGTTACCGGACCAGCCAAAGGCCCGCGCCCCACTTCATCGACCCCCGCGATGACCACGTCACCACGTTGCATGCATAGTTCTTCTTCACAAAAATCCGGCATAAGGCGAAGGAACCCCGATCCGGCCTCGCTGACAACCCCCTTCGTCTGTTGGAAAATATCCTGGGGGGCCGACCGAAGCGAGGCGGGGCAAAGCCCCCGGCCGGGCGACGGGGCGGAGCCCCGGCGCAAACATAAAAGAACGGCGGCCTCAACACACGAGACCGCCGTTCAACCCCAGAGACTGATACCTTCACTCACACCACTCGGTAAAACCAGTTACCCTTCACTCATTCACTCGGTAATTGACGGGTCAGGGAGGCGCCCTGACCCACCGGCGCGATAGATGGAGATGTGCGGGATGACCGCGCCGGTATCTCGTTTGGCAGGCTTAGCGACGTGCTACCTGCCAGCCGTCACGCGCAAGGCAACGCGCCGCGTAAACGCTAAGCAGACCACGGTTGGTCCGCACGAAGCGTTCACAGCTTTGCGGCAATTTGCGCGCGAATTTATACGAACGCTCAAGACAGCGGGTGCCATAGACCAACCGGTCTCTGCGGGCCGTATCAACAACCCTCAAGCAACGATCCGGCAGTTTGGCCTTCTTATAGCCCCTTTTGCCTGTGTTCGAATGCTGCTGGCGCCGCAGGTCGCCTTCGATGATCCGCGTATTTCGGCGATCATCAATCGACCCCAGCTGCGGAATGCGGCTGTTTTGGTTGATCGTTCTGTTAGTGCGCCGGTTGTCTTTGTCAGAAACAGCTTTTGCGATGATGCCCAGAACGACCGCCCCAGCGACTGCGCGGGCAATGTCTTCCCTATCGGGACCAGCAGCGGCCGGAACAGGTGCCAGTGCAAGTCCAAGCGCAGTGGCGGCAGAAAGAGCGAGATTTGAGAAACGGGTCATATTGGGAACCCCCATAAGGTTGTTTGTGCAGGAAGCGGGGACAGACCCGCCGTCGATGCAATCAAACTGGGGTCATTCACCGTTGACGCTCAATATCGGCGGGGTGATATGGGATATCAGTCCACCGATGCACCGATGTTATTGATTTTCATGCCGCCCGCCCCCAGTCTGCACCCATGAACATGCGTCCTTTCCTTGTGGCCCTGGCCGCCATCACTGCACTTGCCTCGCCGGCCAGTGCGGCCTGCTATGCAGATTACAAGGCCAAACGTGAGAACCCACTCAAGCTTCACTATGGCGTCATGCGGATCGACTCGAACTCCTGCGATATGTCAGACAAGGTGAAATCGACGGTTTCCAATCGCCTGAAGTCTTCAGGCTGGCAACTGTTGCAGGTACAGTCGGTCTTTGACGACAGTGGGCTTGAGAAAAGGAAACGTGATGCAGGCGAATACTTCCTCCGCTTCTGACGCGAAGGCCGTCGGCATAAGAATCGTCACCTTTGGTATAATCGCGGTCGTTCTGATCCTTGGGCTGGCATCGACCCGATTTGTGCCTTGCAGGCCGCCATGGAAGGATACGAGGTCAAAACCCTGGAAGAGACGCTTGAGTTCGGCGATATCTACATCACGACGACGGGTAATTTCAACATTATCCGCACCGAACACATGGCGAAGATGAAAGACAAGGCGATCGTCGGCAACATTGGTCACTTCGACAACGAAATCGAAATGGCCGAGTTGGAGAAAGTCGCCAAACGCACCAATATCAAGCCGCAGTACGACATGTTTACGTTCGAAGACGGCCACAGCGTCCTGGTGCTGGCCGAAGGTCGACTCCTGAATCTGGGTTGCGCGACGGGTCACCCAAGCTTTGTCATGTCGGCATCGTTTACCAACCAGACGATCGCTCAAATCGACCTGGCATTGAACTCAGCCGGTAAACCGACACTGTCGGGCGAGACGTACAATGGCGGCCACGTTTACGTTTTGCCGAAAATTCTCGATGAAAAAGTCGCTCGATTACATCTCGATCAGCTGGGCGTCAAGCTTAACGACGTTGACGCAAGGAACAAGCCGATTACATCGGTGTACCAATCGAAGGTCCCTACAAACCTGAGCATTATCGGTATTAAGAAACTGGTTGTCGATTGACGTTCAAAAAGCGGTCCGATTTCGGGCCGCTTTTTTTTTGCGCAATCGCTTGCCGGCCCAACGCCTCACTTGCGAACCACTGTTTTGCCGCCGACCGTAGTACATCACGCGAAGCAAAAGAATTGCTAGCATTACCCTTTGACACGTGAAGTAGCCTGCGGGATAAAGGCACCTCATTGATGAAAATACCATTCACAATCAGGTCAATTTCCGATGGCGAATATTCAGGCATTTCGTGGACTAAGGTATGATCTTGCCCGCGTTGGCTCGCTCAGTTCCGTCGTCGCTCCGCCTTACGATGTCATCGACGGTAGTTTGCAGGACGAGCTCTACCAGCGCAGCCCGCACAACGTCGTGCGATTGATTCTGAATCGCGGAGACGACCTGTTGGACGGGCAGACGATTTATGATCGTGCCGCGGAGCATCTGAAGACGTGGCGTCGCGATGGTGTCCTGAAGACGGAGAACGAAGGATCCATCTACGTCTATCACCAAACGTTTACGTTTGAAGGCCAGGAATTCAATCGCCGCGGATTCATGGCTCGCGTCAAACTCGAACCGTTTGGCAGCGGCTACAATCTTCCCGCACGAAGAAACCCATTCCCGCGCGAAAGAAGATCGCTTCAAACTGATGACTGCCTGTCGAGCCAACCTCAGCCAGATCTTTGGCATCTTCCCGGACTCGCAAAATGAGGTCCAGGAGATCCTGGAAAATGCGATCCAGGATCGGACGCCACTACAAGCCACGGACGACCAAGGCGTCGAACACAAAATGTGGATGGTCACAGATTCGGATGCGATTGCGGCGGCGGCCAAGCTGATGGGTCCCAAGCCGATGTACATCGCGGATGGACATCATCGCTACGAAACGGCTTGCAACATTCAGGCCGCGTTTCGGGAAAGCGAAAACATCAACGGCGATCATCCCGTCGATTACGTCATGATGATGTGCGTCAGTATGCAAGATCCTGGCATGGCGATTTTGCCAACTCACCGACTGTTTCGAGGCGTCAGCCCAATCAGCTCCACCGAGTTCGTGGACAAACTCGGCTCATCATTTGACTGCGAAGTCGTCGGCAAGGGCCCGGAATACGCCCAGCGACCTTTGGGAACTGATCGCCGTCGAAGATCAACAGTCGACGATGGGATTCTATTGCCGCGCCGACGATTCGTGGGTGCTCAGCACGACTGGCCGACGCGGGAGCAGCGATGATGAAGGAAGTTGCATCAGAGCAAAGCGATGACTGGAGAAGCTTGGGGGTGGCCTTGCTGCACAAACTGGTCATCGAAAAGCTGCTGGGCTACACCGAGTTGCCCACACCGAGATATGTCCATTCCATTTCGGAAGTGGTCGAGGGCTTGAAGCATGGTGACTCCGCCGGCCGAGATGCGACCGGTCAGTTGGGCAGCGGCGATCCTTATGAGCTGGGCTGCCTGGTGATGCCGGCCACCGTCGAACATGTCAAAGCGATCAGTGAACACGGCGAGCGGATGCCGGCCAAGAGCACCTATTTCTATCCCAAGCTGTTGAGCGGATTGGTTATCAATCCGTTGGAATGATTGCGGTTTCACGTGAAACTGCTATCGAGAATCGCATCAACATGGGTTATCTGAAGTGAGTTTCACGTGGAACTTTTGGTTATGTCAACCTAAGACGAAAAGTGGCTTTGGCTGGACGATGGTGCGCGGCAGAACGGCAGCTCTTATTACCGTTACGGGGCCACGATGTGGGCTTGTCGCCGTCGAATGATCGTCGCCATACGATTGGCCAGGTTCGCATCACTGACTGGCTTGCCCGGGTAGGATGATGATTCCATGGAATCCGAACACACACCAATCATCACACCATGCAGACAAGCTGCCTGGTCGGTTCGAGAAAACTGGGGCACTTCGCAAAATTGGTTTGCACATTATCTGAGCGGTACGGCGGATTAGTCCGAATATTTCATGGCTCATGTAGGTTGGGACCATTGTCCCGACCATTGCGGGCTTTTTGGTTGGACGGGACGATGGTCCCATTCTACCGACACTCACTCCCTTAATTCCACGTAAACACTTTCCCTCACAGTCTTTTCATTCGGGCAGCAATGCCATTCGCGTTTTTCGCGTCCGGTTTTCAGATAAAATTCGCGGGTAAATGCGTTCCATTCAATAGATGATCGGAGTTTCAAGCCACCCAGAGCCTTGTCCATCGTTCAGCTGGGAAAATGCCTTCGATTTGCCTGCTTTCAAACG
>CAWJDD010000014.1:0-58217 GCA_963841595.1 uncultured Alphaproteobacteria bacterium
GGTGCGGTCGAGAAGACTCGAACTTCCACGGGTGTTACCCCACAGCGACCTCAACGCTGCGCGTCTACCATTCCGCCACGACCGCACTGTCCCAGCTAAGGTGAGCGGGGTTTAGCGTCATGGGTGCGTGTTGTGAAGGGGGTAATTGTCAGAAATGCAGTGGCGCGACCCCGAAAGGCCGCGCCGCAGTGTGTTACTTGGTAATCGCAAAGTTAGGCAGTGCCGAAGCAGGCTGAACTGGCACTGTCATCGCATTGCCACGCTCGCCCGTTGCAGCCGCGCGGATCAATGCATTCCGCTCGGGCTGGCCCGGTGCAAAGACGGCGGGCTGTCCGGCATCAAGCGCAGCCATCGACATCTGGTACCACTGTCCGGCCAGATCGGTGCGCTGTGTGGCACCCAATCCCTGGCTCAGGTGGTGGCCCATCAGTTCTGCGTAAACCTGCTCGCCCAAAGCGACAAGGATCAGGCCCGAACCAATGGCCACGTCCAGATCATCGGTCCGATACCCAACGCTGAGGCAGATTTTCGACGTCGCGGCCAACTGCGGTGGTGACATGCCGGTGGTCAGCACAAAGCCCGAGACACCCTGCAGAACTTCATCTCGCGACTTGAGCGACATCGCAGCCACGTGATCCTTCATCACAGGACCAAACGACTGGCACTGGGCCGCGATCTCGGAGGTTCCAACGCCTTGGATCGACGAGGCAAGCTCCTCGCCCTGAGCAATGGCATAGGTCCGTGCAAGGCAGAACTGCTCGTTCAGCACCACGTTCGGGTCGGCCATGCTGGCAAGCGTCGTAAAGCCGCCGTTGGTGTTGGTCAAAAGCGATACCGTGTTGCAGTGCGACGCCAGCGAAAGGCCATCACCTCCACCAAGGAAGTTTGGCAGAGCCGAGCCGCTTTGAGGCGCAGGTTCCGCCGGTGCGGGGGCGACAACTTCGGTTGTCTGCGGCTGAACGGGTGCTACCGGCTGCGGTGCCACGGCCACAAACCCGGCCTGCGGTGCCTGAGGTGCAATGCCTGCCGCCTGATCACGATAGGTCAGCAACAAGCCACGCGACCCCATCGGGTTTGTCGCGATCTGCTGATTGGTCGCATAGCCACCGGCCAAAGCCCGGCTGTGCGAACTTAGCAGGAAGTTCTTCTCATACTCGGTCAGATATCCTGTCACAGGATAGCCAAGATGCGCCTGATACTGTGAAATTGCACCACGCGACCGACGCCCCATCACGCCGTCCGGCGTGCCAGCGGGGAAGCCGAAATAGTTCAGCGAAGACTGTACTTCGCGGTTCTCGGCCCGGGCGGCCGAATAGACTGGTGCTGCCCGATAAACCCGCTTGGTTTGCACGGTCCGGCGCTTGTTGTTTTCGTTGACAATCGCGCCCCCGATCACACCGCCAATGATGCCACCGACCAGCGCGTCACCGGCATCTGCCGCCACTTGCGTTGTGCCAGACACAATTATGGCCGCCGACAAAGCCGCAGCCGAAAGAAAACCCTTATTCATGAGATAAACTCCCCAAAACGTCTCAATTCCAATGTTATGAATCGATCCTAACATCGGATTTGCAGTTTTGTCTCGCCAAAATCCTGACATTTCACGCTTGTTCTGCCTTTAAACCGGGCAAGAGGCGCGGTATCGCAGCGCCATGGTGGAATGGATTACAAGTGACGGGCTGACTGACTATGAGGACGCCGTGACCTTCATGGAGGCGCGCGCTGCAGCCATTCGCGCGGGGCAAGCACCCGAGGCCATCTGGCTGGTCGAGCACCCTGCCCTTTACACCGCGGGCACCTCGGCCAAGCCGCAGGACCTGACCGATCCTGATCGCTTTCCCGTGCATACGTCGAAGCGCGGTGGCCAATACACCTATCACGGGCCCGGACAGCGCGTGGCCTATGTGATGCTTGATGTGGCGGCCCGCGGGCAAGACGTCCGGCGGTTTGTGCATGACCTTGAGACATGGATCATCGCCGCTTTGGCCGAATTCAACGTCACCGGAGAGATCCGCGAAGGCCGCGTCGGCGTCTGGGTGGCACGACCTGAAAAGCCGCCCCTGCCCAACGGAAGCGCCCGCGAAGACAAGATCGCGGCTTTGGGTATTCGCCTGCGCAAGTGGGTCAGCTTCCACGGGCTGTCGATCAACGTCGACCCCGATCTTTCGCACTTCGATGGCATCGTTCCCTGCGGCATCGCCGATCAGGGTGTCACATCGCTTGTCGATCTGGGCTTGCCAGTCACGATGGCGGACGTGGACGTGGCGCTGAAACGAACGTTTTCAGATGTCTTCCCAGACATCGCCACCTAGGCAAGACGGCTCTGTCACAAGTGGGCAATTTAGCAGTCTCGGCTCTTTCAACTGTGTAACGATCCATCTTCGCAAGCCTGCCCGGTGACACCCAAAATCCCGTTGGCACTATGCCCCCGACGACGTGTTGAAAAGCCCGGACGTCAGATCAAGAAACCAAATGGATAATCACTGAAGGCCAGATATTGCGATTAATGACGCATTTTCAATTAGTTTCCCCCCTCATCTCGCCTCGTTCTCGCCATACTTCTTTGATTAATAGCAATCAGAGACGAGGACATGTCGTGTTCTGCGGTATCGTCGCTCGCTTCGCTAAACTTACAGTTATTAAGAGTTAATGGAGAGAACTATGAACCGCATGAACGCTTTTCTTAAAGACAGAATCTGGTGCCGTAACGGTTGACTGGGTTGTACTGACTGCAGCTATCGTTGGCCTCGGCATCGCCGTTCTGACTTCCGTTGGTGGCGGTACGACTTCGCTGGCCAACAAAGTGTCGTCGCACATGTCGAACCAGAGCGTGACAACCACTTACGGTGGCTAATCCTACGCTTCCGAAAGAAAATGGGACCGTGCCTTTGTGCGGTCCCGTCTGCCTTTGATCTAAAAACCCAATACAAAACAATTTTTTAAAGCGATGCCTTCAACCACGCAGAAGGCACTTCATCTCCTCCTCATTCCCTCAACACATGTACCAGGCCGCCTGTAACGGTCTCTTTGTCATGCGCATTCAGCCGGCCACCCGTGCATTAACGCCGAAAGTTTCTGCTGCAACTCGGCGCTGAATAGGTGACACTCCCGGCTCAGGGGTCTGCATTCAATACTGAGAGGAACCGAATACATGAGCTTGATGGGTACGCTTGCGAAAGTCGCAATCGGAGTGGCCGTCGCCAAGGGCGCGGGAAACATGCTGAATAAAAGTAGGGGAAATGTGGGCGATGGCGGTCTTTTTGGCGGTCAGCACTCGCCTTCCTCGGGTCAGAGCACGGGTCTGGAAGACATGATGGGCGACGTCTTTTCGGGCGGCGGTGGTGGAAGTGCTGGGGAAGGCGGACTTGGCGGCCTTCTTGAAGGTCTGCAACGCCAGAACCCCCAGACACAGGACGGCGGCATTGACGACCTGCTTGGCGGTCTTGGCAGCGCTGACAAGCCCGGCGATGCAATCGGCTCGCTTATCAAGGAATTAACCGGTGGCCAGTCTGCCGGGGCTGGTGGTCTTGGGGGACTGCTGGGCGGTCTGATCTCGGCTGCTGGCGGTCAGCAGGCAGGCGGTCAGAAAGCCGATACCTTCGGCAGCATTCTGAAATCAATCCATGAAGAACCGGGGCAATCCCCCAGTGCCGCCTTCGCAAGAGCAGGAGGCCGTTGCGGGCCTGATGCTGCGCGCCATGATCCAGGCCGCGAAGTCTGACGGAAAATTCGACGAGGACGAAAAGAAGAAACTGCTGGAAAAACTCGGCGATGTTTCTGCGGAAGAGCGCGAATTTGTGCACCGCGAGATGAACGCGCCAGTCGACATTCACGCCCTTGCCCATCAGGTTCCCCAAGGGTTGGAACAGCAGGTCTATGCAATGTCACTTTTGGGGATCAACCTCGATAACCGGCAAGAAGCACAGTACCTGCATGATCTGGCGTCCGAGTTCCGCATGGACAAGAACACGGTCAATGCCGTTCATGCGAAATTGGGTGCGCCCAGCATCTACGGTTGAACCCGACAAACAAACTTGGATTGGGCGTTGAACAGATGCTCGATCCCGGCCCTTCAGTGCAGACGCGCGTGCACCAAGTAGCCTTCGATGGTTTCTTCGCCCAAGGCCTTCAGCGCCTCTAGCCGGTGCAATCCTTCGATCAGGACGTATCCTTTTTCATCTTCGCGGGCGCGGATCGGCGTCAGCTGCCCGTTTTCCAGAATGTCCTCGGCCAAAGTCTGAACCTTGTCAGCCTCGAGTGTTTTCATCCGTTTGACGGGAACGCGGACCGAGGCAATCGGCAGTTGCAGTTTTTTCAACATATCCCGAACCTGAACCGGTTCAGAGACATTTGCCAGCGCTTTTCGAACGCTTTGGCTTTGCCCCACAAAATCCCCATCTCCTGACACAATACCGTCCAATTCATCTGATTGTTTCCCATGAGAAAAACCGGAGAAATTTCGCCGGGGAAATCTTGTAACGGAACCGTGAGCACCCCATATCGAATGTATACCATTGAATACAATCGAAAGGACGGACCATGTTCGCCCCTTATCTGACGGAACCATTCGTTCCGTTCACAATTTCGCTCGCGCTGTTGTTCGGGCTTCTGGCACTGGAACTTGTGCTTGCCCTGCTTGGTGGCACTCTCCTTGGGTTGGGCGCTGACGCCGATCTGGAGGTCGATCTGGATCTGGACGCCCCCGATATCGGTGATCTCGACATCGACTTTGGTGAAGCCGACGCAAGCCTGTTCGACTTTGCCGAACCAGAGATTGACGCCGATCTCGACGGTGCAGCACCCGAAAGCATCCCCGCTGGCCCAGCCTCGTGGCTGGGTATCGGAAAAGTGCCGACGCTGATCTGGATTGCCGCTGTCCTGTTGGGCTTTGGTGTCACTGGCGTCGCCCTACAGGGCTTTGCCACCGCCATTCTTGGCACCACCCTGCCCGCGTCCCTAATCGCCGTCCCGGCGGCTGTCGCTGGCATCTGGTTCGCCCGGCAGTTCGGGGCGGTCTTCGCGCGTCTGCTGCCCAGAACCGAAACCACCGCGATGTCCGAAAACCACCTTGGTCGTCGCACCGGTGTTGTCACCCAAGGCACGGCCCGTCGCGGCCATCCAACCGAGGTCAAGATCACCGACCGCCACGGCAACACGCATTATCTGCGGGGAGAACCCCTGAAGGATGACGACGCAATTTCGGCTGGCACAAAGGTGCTGGTCCTCCGCCACCGGATTGAGCAGGGCTACCGCTTAGTGCCCCTCGGACCGGACACCTGATTACACACGAAGGGAGAATTTAAATGGAACTAATGTCACTTCTTATCATCGTAGGCGCCGTGATCGGCTTCCTGATACTCGTCGGCCTCGTGCTGGGCCGCCTGTATCGCCGTTCAACACGCGAAGTCAGCCTTGTCAAAACCGGTGCTGGTGGCAAACGCGTCATCATGGATGGCGGCACGATTGTTGTGCCCCTTCTGCACGAGATCAGCCCGGTCAACATGAAAACCCTCCGCCTTGAAGTTCAGCGCAGCGACGAAGGCGCTTTGATCACCAAGGACCGCATGCGGGTCGATGTGGGTGTTGAATTCTATGTCTCGGTCAATGCGACCGAAGAAGGCATCAGCCGTGCGGCGCAAACCCTTGGTGACAGGACATTCTTTGTCGACCAACTGCGTGAATTAATCGAAGGCAAGCTGGTCGATGGCCTGCGCGCTGTGGCCGCTCAGATGACCATGGATGAACTCCACGAAAACCGCGCCGAGTTTGTGCAGGAAGTGCAGAATGCCGTCTCTGAAGACCTGCTGAAAAACGGGTTGGAGTTGGAGTCCGTCTCGCTGACCGCCCTTGACCAGACCCCGTTTGCAGCTTTGGACGAGAACAACGCCTTTAACGCCGTCGGTATGCGCAAGCTGGCCGAGGTGATTGCAACCTCCAAAAAGGAACGCGCAGAAATCGACGCCGATGCTGATGTATCGGTCCGCCGGGCTGCAATGGAAGCCGAACGCCTGAAACTGAAGATTGATCAGGACGAACAGCAGGCTGCAATCGCGCAGCGTCAGGAAATTGCGACGCTGGAAGCCGCACAGCAGGCCGAAATCGCCCGCCGTCAGGAAGACGCCGAGCGCGAAAAGGAACAGGCCCGGATCAAGCGTGAAGAAGCGATCCGCTCGTCCGATATCGCCCGCGAACGCGCCATACGCGAGGCCGAGATCGCCCGTGACCGCGAATTGGAAGTGGCCGATCAGGAACGCCTGATCATCGTCAACAAGAAGTCAGAAGAAGAAAGCCAGGCTCGCGCCAGTGCTGACGCGGCACGTGCCGAGGCGATAAAGGCGCAGGAGGCGATCGAGACTGCTCGCTCGGTTGCAACTGCTGATCGTGAAAAGCAGATCGTCTTGATCGAAGCACAGCGTGAAGCCGAACGTGCGGCCGTCCGCGTGACCGTTCAGGCCACGGCGGAAAAGGACGCGGCTCAGGACCGGGCCGAAGCCATGCGCGAAGAAGCGCAGGCTGACGCCGATGCCCTGACCATTCGCGCCGAGGCCAAGAAGACCGATCTTCTGGCCGAAGCCGAAGGCCGCCGCGCCATTGTCGAGGCTGAAAACGCTATCGCCACCGAGATCGTCAATATGAAGATCGCGTTGGCGCGGCTTGAGAAACTGCCCGAGATCGTGGCGCAGATGGTCAAACCGGCCGAAAAGATCGACACGATCCGCATCCACCAGATCACCGGCATGAACGGTATGGGTGGCGGTGCGGGCGGGTCCGGCGGCGGCGACAAGCCCCCGGTCAACCAGGCGCTCGATTCCATCATGGGCATGGCGGTGCAACTGCCCGCGCTTAAGAAGATCGGCGAGGACCTTGGCATTTCGATGGATAACGGCATGGCCGGTCTGACGGACAGCCTGATGGACGCACCGGAAAAGGCTAAGGCCCCCAAAATCGAGGATGGCGGAGACACCGCCGCTCCGGAACCCCACATACCAGTTCCCGCAGCGGAGTAACGCAAAGCGCGCCGGGGAAAGCCCGGGAGCATGAAGTTAAATTGGAAGGCGGCACTTTGAAGTACATCAGGGTGCCGCCTAATTTTATGGCGGGTCTGCTTTGGGACCCGATACGACTTTCGATGCGCGCTCACCGGATATCAGATTGGACCCAACCCTGACCTGAGATGCCGATTTCCAGGCAGCATTGCATAATTCACCGTAACGATCATCGGAAGCACTCTTCCAGCCAGTCCAACACCTCACTTTCAACCCATCCGACCCGGTTTGTGCCGAACTTTACCCGCTTGGGAAACTTGCCTGCCTTTTCCAGTCGGGCGATGTGTTGAGGTGAATAAAGAACCAACTCTTTTAGCTGTTTTTACAGTAGTCTCATGATGACCCCTCCTTGATGAATGCTGCCAATTTTAACCACCGGCAGGTCGGCCGGCGCTCAACAAGGGTAGCGTGGCATCATGTCCCTTAGAACCGTATCAACCAAGACACGGTGGTCCGCTCACTCATCTACGGTGCCCTCAGAAGGGCACCCAATCCAAGACCTTCTGACCATCAAAGGACAACCTCCGCGCCACACGGGCTTAACCGTTGTCTCACCCATCGCTTGAGGTCAATCCGCAGCTTCACGACACCTGCCCAGATGGCGGAATGGTAGACGCGCTAGCTTCAGGTGCTAGTATTCGCAAGGATGTGGAGGTTCGTGTCCTCTCTTGGCTGACGATATCGAAAACTCGAGGTTGCACCATAGACTGCACGCTTTTGGCCTGCCAGACTCTAGTACAGCACAAGTCCTTCCACCGGTTCCTGGCGAAAATGGTGCACAATCGATCGCGGAACGTCGTCAGACGAGACGACGGTACATTCGCTAGCGAGATGATCGAAGACCTGGTCTCGAAATGCCTCGTCTTCGATGTTCGGTGACGCCTTAGAATTCTTGATCTCTGGCAAAGCCGGAACGCGCTCATAAAATACGCGCCCACTCCACAAGCGGCCCGTGCTGATATCAATTGTTGCGCCGGCCATTGAGGTGATTTGCTTGCTCTCAATCATTACCGATGGAAGTAAAGATAGGGAAAGTGAGTTGGATGCTTCGCTCCTTGTAAGCATGGTATGGTGTCCGTCGCCTTAAACTCATAGCTATCGTCAAATGGCAGGTGTTTGTTTTTCACAGCTTCCTGTGAGAACCTGCCCACGTGTCTGAGAAAATTTGCATATTGACGCTTGGAGTAGGTACTTCGCAGCACCTTACTCAATCGTGATTTGAGTAATTCGGCATGTTCCTCAGTTCGACGGATTCGACGTTTGATCTCCATAGATGGTTGATATGATTTAACCTTTCTGGCGTAGGTATCCGTTTGTTTCTGACCCATCGATGTCTCCTTAATACTTCGCAATATTTGTCATTTATTGAGCTAAAACTGCAAGGCCAGCGGCGGTATTGTTTGAAGGTGGCATCCAGCTACAGACACTTTGCTCAACAGGAGAAAGATCATGTCCAAACCAACACACTCTGGCGTCCAGCACGGCGCTGCCACAGGCAAACCTGCACCCGCGCCTACGGCTCCGGCCTGGCAGCACACGGCCTACGCTGGTGGCAAGCCGAAATGATTAAGGTGGGATTGGGCACCAACATGGTCGCCTGATCCCAGACACGCACTAAATTGGAGGGCCAATTTTGTTTCAGAGCGGAGCAAGTGTATTACAAGATGACGGTGGCTACCGGCCCTCTTGTTTCGGCAAGTCGGCTTTCCAAATGGGCTCTTTCCGGCTCCAAGCGAACCGCGAGATGGCCAAATGTCTTTTCTGTGGAGGCAAAGGCTTCGGATGGGGAGGGATTACTTGCCCTTACTGCCGAGGCACGGGTCGGTAGTTTTTTTTGCCAAAGGCGGAAACGACTATGACAGGCACGCAAACCCTATTTCCCGGTGCTTATGCGTTTCCGAGTGCACAATTGACGCCTGTAAGCGTTTACCACATCAGTCATCACCGCTGTTGTCTTCACGCCATCAACGAAGGAGGTTTCCAGAACCCGGCCATCGTCGAAGTTCGTTGACTCAGTTGTTACAGCCGCGTCTTCGACGATATCTTCACCAATTTCAACGCTGACACCGTCCGCAAAATCGAGGAACTCAATACCGTCGTTGCCTAGTCGGAACTGACGTTCTCTGGTGATCCGCTCGTGCGGCAACAGCAATCCCAACCTGAAGGATGTTCAGGCGCGGCAATTCGTGCTAACATTATCGATGGATTTCGCGCTTCGACGTGCACTCGACTTCGGTATGTGAACCAATGAACCGTCAGCTATTGTCACGCAACCTGCGGGTTTTCGCCTTCGATCCCAGCATCGGCCGTCAGTTGACGACGCTCAATATCAATGAGGTGCTGGTCAGCGTGCCGGGCTCGGAATTCCAGCGCAAAAACTTCGCCGGGCCGGCCGGCGAATATATCGAGGTGATCGACATCGATCCGGCATCGGGGCTCTATTACCCGCCGGTCGACCTGAACCAGCCAGCCGCCATGGCGGGACAGGGGCTGGCGCCTGACGAGGCCGACCCGCAGTTCCACCAGCAGATGGTCTATGCCGTGGCGATGGCAACGATTGGGCATTTCGAAAACGCGCTCGGCCGCCCGGCGCTCTGGGCACCGCGGCGGGAAGGACAGGAGGAGACATATGTCGGCCGGCTGCGGATCTATCCGCACGCGATCCGCGAAGCGAACGCTTTCTACAGCCCGACGAAGAAGGCGCTTCTGTTCGGGTACTTCAGTGCCGGCGCGACCCATCCGTCGCTGCCGGAAGACGCCACCATCTTTACCTGCCTCAGCCACGACGTGATCGCGCACGAAACCACGCACGCCCTTCTCGACGGGCTGCACCCGCGCTGGCGCGAGGGGGTGAACGAAGACATCCTCGGCCTGCACGAGGCATTCGCCGATATCGTCGCGCTATTTCAGCACTTCACCTATCCCGACATCCTGCGCGACCAGATCGCGCGGACCCGGGGCGATCTGAGTTCCGAAAACCTGCTCGGCCAGCTTGCGCGAGAGTTCGGTCAGGCACTGGGCTACGGCGGCGGTCTGCGCGACGCGATCGGTGAGGTGGTGGATAACGTCTGGATTCCGAAAACGCCGGACCGCACCGCGATTCGCCGCGCCGAGGGGCCGCACGACCGGGGCGCGATCCTGGTCGCGGCCGTGTTCCACGCCTTTCTCAACATGTACCAGAACGCCACTCGCGACCTGTTCCGCATCGCCAGCGGCGGTACCGGCATCCTGCCCGAGGGCGACCTACACCCCGATCTCGTCGGCCGCCTATCGGACGAGGCGGCGCGGGTGGCGCGGCACGTCCTGGAGATCTGCATCCGGGCTCTAGACTATTGCCCTCCGGTCAACGTCGATTTCGGCGACTACCTGCGTGCGATCATCACGGCCGACGCGGATCTGTTCCCGACCGACGCGCGGCAGTACCGCGTCGCCTTCCTCGAGGCCTTCATCGCCTGGGGACTCACGCCCGAGGGGCTGTCGGTCTACTCAACGCGCACACTGCAATGGCCGACATTCGAGGAGGAGATCGAGACCGCCAATGCTGGTGTCGACGAACCGACGAGTACGCTCGAATTCGGTTTCGAACACCTGATGTCGAACGGCCAGGCACTGCGCCACTGGCTGCAACGCCGCACCGACGGCGTGAAGCTGACCGATCTTCTGAGGCAGCGCGCCGTTGACGTCCTGAACCGGGTGATCCAGTTGCGCGAAAGGGCAACTCCCGAGACACCGGCCGGCCGTTCGAGCGACCAGCGCCGGTCGAAGGCGAGCGAGATGCTGGCGCCGGCTTCCGGCGAGCGGAGCGCCAAAGACATGACTGAAGGCGAGGTCGAGGAAGTACTTGACGAGGTGCTGTCGATGAACCTGTTGGAGCTTGGCTTCGAGACCGACCGCGAACTGCTCTGGCACTCGCAATTCTTCTACGGCCAGCTGTTCTGGGGCCTCATCACTCATCCCGAGGTCGAGCCGGTCCTGCCAGTGATCGGCATCCGCACCGACGACGCCTGCCCCCGGACAGTGCGGCGCAGCACAATGAACAAAAAGCCCTCGGTCCATGTCCACGGCGTGCGCATGGCCCGGCGGCGCGGGGTTCGCGACCAGGTCGACAGCGAATACGTGGTCGAGATCACACAGACGCGCCGCGGCTATCTCGATCCGGCGATGCAGGCCGAGATGGACGCCGCCGACGATCCGGCGACGGCCGATTTCCATTACCGCGCCGGTTGCACGCTTTTTTTCGACGCGCGCAGCTTCCGGATCCGCCGGGTGATCCGCACGCCGGGCGACATCTGCGACGATGACGCACTCGACCGGCTGCGCCAGCACGTCATCGGTCAGGGGGCACGACCGCTCGACGCTTTCAGGGTTGAGGACGGCCTGCGCGACGCACAGGGCGCGAGTTTCGCGCATCTTCACCGGCTCGCTGGAGGATAGGAAGTATGGCGATCATGACCGCTCCGGCAACCGGTGTGAAGGTGCGAATGTACCGGCAGGGCCACGGCGACTGCTTCCTGCTGGCAATGCCGAAGGCTAACGGCTCCGCGTTCTACCTGCTGATCGATTGCGGGCTGAAGTCCGGCTCCGAAATCGAGAACGGCCCCGATATCGTAGAGGTGATCGACCATATCCGGGGCGCCACTGACGGTTTCGTCGACGCGGTGGCGATCACCCACGAGCACGAGGACCACGTCTCCGGCTTCTACAAGACCAAGCCCGGCGACGACGAAGCCTATTGCTGGGACGACATCGACGTGGGCGAGACCTGGTTGGCCTGGACCGAGGATGGCGACGACGACTTCGCCAACGCGCTGCGCGACGAGTTCAACGACACGCTGGTCGCGCTGGCGATGGCAGCAGGCAGGATGCGCGCCGCCGGCGGTGGCAGCGATCGGCTCGCGGCGATCGAGGCGCTGCTCGGCTTCGAGATGGGCGGCACGGGCGAGTTGGCCGAGCTGCAGGACCGGCTAGCCACGCTCGACCGGTCGGTGGAGGCCGAGATTCGCCACGGCAACCGGAGGTCGGCCCTGGCGCTCCGCCGCAAGGGGCTGGAAGAAGCCTTCGCGGTCAGCAAGACGACGATCAAGGAAAGCATCAAGCGGATCCGCGACAAGACCCCGGGCAAGATCCGGTTCTTCCGCCCCGACCGGCCGCCGACGGCACTGTCCGACCTACCCGGCGTGCGGTTCTACGCCTTCGGTCCGCCGCGCGACAAGGCGCTCCTGAAATCGCTGAACCCACGCAAGGGCGAGAAGTTCCACCTTGCCGAACCTTCTGACGAATCAGGATTTCTTGCCGCCGTCGCGCCCGGCGCGGCCACCGACGCGCGTCTGCCGTTCCGGCCCGGGATAGGCCACAAGGTGCGGGAGCAGCGCGACAAGCCGCCCAAGCTCTACGGTCGGAAGACACATCTGCACGAACATTTCGATGCGACCTACAGCGCGACGGGCGCCGATTGGCGCCGGATCGACAGCGATTGGCTGAACAGCGCCGAGGCGCTGGCGCTAAGGATCAACAGCGAGGTCAACAACACCAGCTTGGTTTTGGCGATCGAGCTGGTGGGGACGGGCAAGGTGCTCTTGTTCACCGGCGACGCGCAGCGCGGCAACTGGTTCTCGTGGTCGAACCTAACATGGCCGGTGCCTGGCGTGGGGAACGTCAGCGCAAAGGAGCTGATGGCGCGGACTGTGCTCTACAAGGTGGGACATCACGGCAGCCACAACGCCACGCTCGCGGGCGGGCCGGACGACGAACACGCCAACCTCTCGTGGATGGCCCCGCCGCCCTTCGCGGACGACTACGTCGCCATGATTTCGTCGAACGAAGTATGGGCGCGCGACCAGAGGCCGTATCCTTGGCGCCACCCGTTGAAGGAGATCGCCGAGGCGCTGCACGAAAAGGCGCAAGGTAGGGTGCTGCAGACCAACATCGGCATGCCGAACAAGCCGGGCAACGTCACCGACGCCGCGTGGCAGCGGTTCACCGACCGGCTGACCGTGACGGATCAATTCATCGAACTCGAGATTTCTGACGCGTAGAGGGCAAGGGAGGGACAGCCATGGAGTGGCGCGCTTCTGGTAGCGAGGGGTTCTTCCGCCCGTCGGAACTGTCTTCCTACGAACCGGCAGCCGTCGGGCTTTCGCTCTCGGGCGGCGGCTATCGGGCGGCCCTGTTCCACACGGGAGCGATCATCCGGCTGAACGAGCTCGGCATCCTGCCGAAACTCGACCGGATCGCCTCGGTCTCGGGCGGCTCGATCGCAGCCGGGCTGCTCGCCAAGGCATGGACGCGGCTGGACTTCGACCCGGCGACCGGCATCGCCGAGAATCTACACGCCGAGGTCGTCGCCCCGGCGCTGGCGCTGACCGCGCGTACGCTAGACCGGCGCGTCACGCTGGGCGGTCTGCTGCCCTTCGTTTCGGCCGGGAATTACCTGTCGAGTCTCTATGACCGCTATGTTTTCAAGGGGTTGAAGCTTCGCGACCTGCCTTCGCGGCCGAAGTTCATCTTCTGCGCCACCAACTTGCAATCAAGTGGCCTGATCCGCTTCACCCGCGACTACATCGCCGACTGGCGGGCGCTTTTTTGCGAGAACCACCAGGTGCAGCTTTCCGATGCCGTCGCAGCGTCTTCAGCCTTCCCTCCGGTTCTGGCGCCGCTCCGGCTCGATCTCTCGGGCGAGACCGTTACGGTACCCGAAGGTGCGAGGTCCACGGACCGGGAAATGCGGCGGCGCCCAGTGTTGGTCGATGGCGGGGTCTATGACAATCTCGGGCTTGAGCCTATCTGGAAACGCTGCGGCGTCATCATCGCCAGCAACGCTGGCATGAACCTGAAATCCCAACCCGGCAACTTCGCGCTCGGCCACATGTACCCGGTGGTCAACGCCTTCCTCGCCTCCAGCATCGATTGGCGCGAACGCATATTGGTCGATCTCTACCAGCACCGACTTGTCGACGGCAGCGACGAGCGTATCGGCAGTTATTGGTCCGCCGACACAGATATCGATGCATATCTGGCAAGGGACGGCTGGCGACCAACGGTAACCGAACTCAAGGAGGCCGCCAACCTGCCGACTAGGCTCAAGGCGCTGAGCCCCGCGACGCAGCGGATGGTGATCAACGCCGGCTATGCCTTCGCCGACAGGGGTCTACGCAGCTACCTCGTACCTGATGCCGTGCCGCCGGACGGGCCGCCGGAGGTGTGAAAATCCGCCCGTACGGCTGCCGCCGAATTTTGCGACAATCCAGAGGTCGCGAAAGTTTATCCCATTTCGAGGTCACGGCTTCATTGAGGGTTTCAAAGGTAGCTTCAGAGGCGAGCCTTTGAACGAGACCTTTTCTCGTCACTCGTCGAAGTGCGCCTGCTTGGCCTCAGAGAGCTGACCTTCTCTGAAATGGTCAGATACTTCGGCAACATTCGGGCCTTTTAGATGATGATCTCCGATAAGCGGTCACAGTCGATACACGAAAAACTGTGAAATTCCTTGACTGAAACCTTGATGGTCCAAAAGAAAATTTGGTTGAGAAAATGATCCGCTAAGAACGAATATGGAGGCTGTTTTTCGACGTCATCGCAGCTGCTAAACACCAAGCGAGAAATTCAGATTTCGCACCAGAGGGCTCAAACCTCTTTAACCAAATTTGTCCCGGGTACGGATGTTGGTACTATCAGAGACTCGAAAAAACTTAACCTATTGACTTCAATGATTATTTTCTCGTTTCGAGTTCCTCTCCTGCCGCGAATTTATCTTCGCGTTCTCAAATCATTACCAAGCAAAACAGAATACGGCGTTACCGATGGCTTGAAGGAGCAGATTATCGTTTGCAGTACCCGCAGGAGCCCTTTCACGATTGAGGCAAACATAAATTCGTGATACAGTTAAATTTCGATATTTTGGATTTGTGCCATTTTCGTCTGTCCAGTTGTGGCAAAATCTGCTGCTATGAGGAAGCAAAATGCCTCGCATAATCACCGAAAAAACGGATTGCCAATTTCATTATACATTGGTGCGTCGGCTCGGATATGCAGTCTACGCAATCGTAATCTGCGTCATGGCAGGTATGGCTTTTGCCCAGACACGTCAAACCAGCGAGCGTACGCCGATTGCTTCTGCTGAGCTGCGGCCCGGGGTTGTGTTTGATGCTGAAACTTCGCTCGTCGTGGTAATGCAGCCTGAGGGTGGTATCGAGGCTGTCCAGCTTGCACAGGGTGAGACACTCTGGATCACAGAGGATACCGACAAGCCGCTGCTGATCTTGCGTGACCGCATGCTTGCACAGACTGAGACAGAGGATGGCGCGCTCGTCCTGAGTGTTGTTCAGTTGGGATCCGGCGAACTCCTAAACCGGTTGCGTGTCGAATTGCCGGACGGGGTTTTGGCGATCATAGAGGACCGGCTTGACCGCACATTCTCCCTCAAGGCGCAGCGATTTGAAGACGCGGTGCTGGTGCGGTGGACCGAGGTCTTCAAGCCTGTTGCCGCCGTTCAGCGGCTGCAGAGAGACCCTGTTACCACGCAGGGTCTCTTTCGCGTTGACCTTGATGCCGACCAAGCCGAGCCGCTGAACCTTGATGAATACACCAGGATTTTTGCCGACCTGACGCCCGATCTTCTGGACAATGAACGGATGCTTGACGTCCCCGGGGTTCAGTTCCGATCTGCTTCCGGAAATGTGGTGATGACAACCGAACAGACTGCCGACAACCGCACTTGGGACAAATACCTTTGGACGATATGGGACCCGATCTCCGGCGAGCCGATCGGGCGTCTCAACGATTTTCAGCGGTTCAGCAATTTTGCGGTTCTTGGAAGCACGTTGCTGCAGGACGTTCCTCCTCACATGCGGGTTATCGATCAGAAACCCGTATCCAACCCGCTTTCGGTGCGGGCGATTGATTTAAACGATGGGCGTGAAATCTGGCAGCGCCCTGTTCGCGATACAACCTACCGGGGCCCACTGCCGCACTGACGGATATGCGCTCCAGTTACCAAAGGACCGATTGAAAACGACCTAAGGAATGGAACCAATCAGATGTCGCTGCATGCAAAACGCCTGCCACCATGCGTTTTCGGACTATTCCTCGCTCTGATCAGCTTGTGTTCTGTTGCAACTGCACAGACCGGAGTGTGGAAGGCAGGGGGCCCCGCCCCCAGCCGCGAAGGTCAGGTGGAAAACATCACCAACAGGGAAGTCGTCGGCGCGGTGCACGCGGTTGCGCCCCATCCGACCAACGCCAATACGATTTACATAGGGTCCGTGAACGGCGGCGTTTGGCGCACCGACGACGCACTTGCGGCATCGCCCAATTGGGCAGCGCAGACCGACCAGCAAAATTCGCTCTCGATCGGGGCTCTGGAATTTGATCCCACCGATAGAACCAATCAGACGATTGTGGCCGGGATAGGCCGCTTCAGCAACATCGGCGGCGGTGCCGGTGGCGCGCGGTCGGGTATTTTGCGTACGACTGACGGTGGAACAACATGGGTCCCCTTGGGTCAGGTCGCGCTGAACGGTACCAATATCTCTGGCGTTGCCGCGCGCGGCGCTGTCATCGTTGTGTCCGGCTCCGTGGGCGGGATCTGGCGCAGCATCGATACGGGAACAACCTGGACCCAGATATCCGGCTTGCCCGGGTCTGGCCTGCCCGCAGGTGCATCGTTTGATCTTGAAGGCGTGCCCGGCGCGCCAACGACGCTTTACACCAATGCTGGCAGTAATGGCATTTATCGCAGCAATGACACCGGCGCGACCTGGAACCTGATTAGCACAGCGGCAATGAACGCGTTTGCGTATTCCAACGCCCGTATCTCGACGCTGGCGGGCAACACCGTCTACGTGGCCATCGCGAATGGAGGCCAACTGGGCGGCGTGTTCCAATCCTTGGACGGCGGCGTCAACTGGACCGCGATGGGCGTGCCGCTGACCAATGAAGGGGGTCTCATGGTGGGATTGCACCCGGGCGGTCAGGCCGGGGTGAACCTGTCTATGGTCGCAGACCCAAACGCCCCGAACGGCAACATTATTTACGTCGGCGGTGACAGACAGCCAAACCCCTTCCCCAACTCAATCGGGGCGCAGAACTTCAGCGGTCGTTTGTTCCGCGCGGTCGTCACAGCCGCGGCAGGCACGCAATGGGCTCATCTGACCCACTCCAACAGTCAGGGTGCGGCGGGCGGCGGCACCAGGAACAACTCGGCTCCGCATGCGGATTCGCGTAATATGGAAGTGGACGCTTTGGGCAATTTGCTGGAAGTCGATGATGGCGGGATCTACCGCAGAAGCGCGCCCATGGCGAACCAAGGCGTTTGGACGTCGGTCAATGGCAACCTCCAAAACACTGAATTCCACTCTGTCGCTTGGGACGCGGTGTCAAACCTCATCATCGGTGGCGCGCAGGACGTCGGGACTCCGGAACAGCGTGAGTTCAGCAATCGCATCTGGCGGGATGTAACACAGGCAGATGGCGGTGTTGTGGCCGTTGACGACAACAGCACGCCGGGGCTGTCGAACCGCTTTTCCAGTTCGCAGAATCTGGGCGCACTGTCGACCCGTACGTTTGACGTCAACAACAATCTGGTCGCGCAGGTTCCCACCGCGTTGGTGGTTCTGTCAGGTGGGGCCGCAATCGCTCCGCAGTTTTACACCCCTATCGTTGTGAACAACGCCAATGGCGCACGGATGGTCATCGGGGCGCAGAACTCGGTGTACGAATTTCTCGACAGTGGTGCCACAGTGACCGAGATCGGCGTCGGAATTTCGGTCAACTCCGCCCTGCAGGGCGAGGCCATCGCCTATGGGGCAGCAGACAATGCCAATATGCTCTATGTGGGGTCCGGGGCGCAGGTCTTTGTACGTTCCGCGGCGCATCCGGCCTCTCTCTTGACCGCGTCGCCAACCTACCCCGGTGCACTCAATGTGATCGACGTCACCATTGATCCAACCACCGCTCAAACGGCTTATGTCATTGATCGAGCAAATGTTTTTCAGACCACAGACGGTGGGGCAAATTGGACCAACATTACCGGCGATCTGATAGCCGGGTTCAATCCCGGACAACTGCGGTCGGTTGATGTGTTTTCCATCGCCGGTCAGCATGCGGTAATCGTCGGCACGGATCGCGGTGTCTATTGGGCGGACAGGCTGCCCCTGACGGAATGGTTCATCCCGTGCGACGGCCTGCCGAACGCGCCGGTGACCGATCTGGAATTTGACGAACAGGACGAGGTTTTGCTTGCAGGGACGCTTGGGCGCGGGGCATGGACATGCGCGCCTGCCAAACCCCGCGGCACCGAATACCGCGTGAAATTTGTCTGTGGAAAAGGTCAAGGACCCGTCCTTGCCCAAGGGATTTACACCACCGCGATCAATATCATCAATCGCGATGCCCCGGATGCGCCACCAGGCAACTACCGCCGGAGCTTTTCCATCGGGCTGCCGGGGGAAACCATCGGTGGGCAATCCGCCTCTAGCGCTGGCCCGACCCTTGCGCCGGGCGAAGCGGTGGAGATCGATTGCGAGGACATCGTGCGCGAGGTCAGAACGTTCTGCCCTGAGGGGTTGTGCAAAGGGTTTGCCTCCATCGACAGCGAGGTCCCGCTTGATATCGTGGCCGTTTACAGCGCCGAAGACCCCAACACCGGGTCGGTCACCGATTTGACAACCGACAGGGTGACGCAGGACGGACAGCAATGCGCCGAGACGACCCTGACGATACCTGCGTCCACGCGTCTGTTTGTGCCGCCACATCGACAGGGTGACCGGGAATTCGACGGAAACGGACCGTGCGTGCGGTTCTCGCTCGACCTGCGCAAAGTGGACAACGAAACGGCACTTGCTGCCGTCTACTCCATGCATGCCTATGAATGCGCGGGCATGTTCCAATCACCGCAAAGCGATTTCACAGCAGCGCAGGGCGAGCGGTTCGAGATCATCGCCTCGGCAGGTGCCGGGGGCCGCATCTTGGGCTATTCGACCCTAGGCACAATGCCCTTCGGCTACGTCGACACCGATCACGCGGATGATCCTTTTTTATTCACCAACAATGAACCCGTCACGAACCTGCGGTTTGTCGGCGACACCTCGGGCGATGAATCGGGCACCGAAACCGGCGTTTTGCTGACATTCCGCCCGATCGACGTGCGCATGCAAACCTGTTCGATCCCGAGCGATGCGGGGTGACACATGAGATTATTGAGGAGGACTTAGGATATGAAACTACTACCTAGATTTTTCGTGCTGATACTCGCTGCTCTGGCGATGACGGCGTTCACCATGTCCAAAGTCACAGCACAGGAGACCACGCGCCTCTATCCGGTGAAATTCATTTGTGGAAAGGCGGATGGGCGCATTCTGGCTGCTGGCAATTACACGACAGCGATCAACATCCAAAACCCCAACCATAATCCCAATTCCCCGCCGGTTCAGGTTCAAAAGAGAATATCCGTGGCCTTGCCGGGCGAAAACATAGGCGGCACCACGGATTTCATCGAAGCGAAGGAGCTTCCACCCGGAGATGCTTATGAGATCGACTGCCCGGAGATTTTTGAGCTTGTCCGTGAATTCTGCAGCGACGGTTTCTGCAAAGGGTTCGTGACATTGCGGGCAAGCGCAGAACTCGAGGTCGTGTCCGTCTATTCCGCAGCGGATCAGGAAACCGAAGGCGTCGAAGCGCTGCACACGGATCGGGTCACAACCGCCGAAAACTGCCCAATCGTAACGGCGACAGTGCCTTCCCAAACGATGCTTTTCGTACCACCGCACGTTCGCGGTGACCGTGAATTTGACGGTCACGGGCCCTGCATTCGCTTTTCATATGATCTCAGGGTGCAGGACGAAGGCACGACCCTCTTGGGCAGCTACTTCATGCACGCCTACGAGTGTTCGGCTTTCAATGCGCCGCAAAGCGATTTCACCGCCGCCGAAGGCAGCCGCAGCACGATGCTGTTTTCTGCGGGCCCTGGCAGCAGGATCAGAAGCTATGGCGTCACAAACGGCCAGGATGAGAGCTACCGTGACACCAATCATTCGGACGAATTCATCGCATACCCAGGCAACTCACCGCTGCTGTCACTGCAATTCACCGGGGACACGGGCGGGGACGAATCCGGCACGGAAACCGGAGTTCAGATTGTCACACGTGAATTTCAAATCACTTTGGAGGATTGCGGCGCGCCGCTGAAAGACGATGGCTAGGATTGTAGCAGAACGCGTTTGTGACCCGACGACCTCGAGTGCAGGGATCAGTTGGCAGACGACTTGGAACTGGCCTCTGTTTGCCGCCAATACCCGAAGGACGGGTCACGCAATAAAAATCAAATCGGACCAGTTAGATAGAGCAGCTGACACAAGAAAATCAAAAGCCGTGAGACACAAAATGATGCAAATTGCGAACTGCTGTCTCAGTCCGCTACGCATCCATTCTGTTAATCTGCACATGAGACACCTGTGGAAAAGGTGCCAGCATATTACAAAGTCAGGCATGTGCAGACTTTGTCCGCAGAGCGGTCATTGATGTTTAGCGCAGCGAATAACAACTCTCCGCCCTCTGCGGCTGATGCTGCACTTGCTTGGATTGAAGGTTCGAGACGGGCCGGACATATTCTGCATTGCCGCGTGCATCGTCGGACAACGGGGTTCAGGCGGCGATGCTTCAGTGTTTCCCGTTCCGCCTGTATGTCTGCATGCAAAATTGAAGACTTAGATGTGTTCTGATATGTTCATTTAAGTCGAGTAATGAATCGGGTATGAGTCCTCGTAAGAGTTTAGAACCTCTCAATAATATCGAATTTGGGCGTATTAAAAGGGGTATATTGAAAAACCACACGGATTTTTATTCTTAAATATCAACATATTGCATATACAATTGGAGTCCTCTCCTGCACCAATCTCAGTTTCGGCATAGTCTCCCGTCCGATCCGAAGCCTACATGCCGCCACGGATAGTAGATCCTTCCGCATAGCAGACACAGCAATCAGCCCACCAACGCCACCCGGTCCCCTGCCCTGACTACCTCAGGATCGTACGGCTGCCGCGCAAAGACCTTGCGAACCATGGGCGCGAAGAACTCCAAGGGCTTCATGTCATACGCCGGATCAAAGCTCGACTGATCCCAGCGTTCACAAAACGCGGCGCAATCGTCGTAATAGGCGCTGTCCTTATAGGCCGCCCGCTTTTCCGGGTCTGCGCCCACATGCTGGCCATAGTACAGCAACTGAAAATCGCCGTGCTTTTCCACTACCCAGGCGCATTGCTCGCGCACAAAGGGGCGCAGGATCGCGGCGGCGTATTCGTCGTGGTTATAAGGCGCAAAGATATCGCCTACGTCATGCAGCAAAGCGCAAACGACCCAATCAATGTCGGCCCCGTCGCGCCAAGCCCGTGTGGCGGCCTACAGCGAGTGTTCCAACCGCGTGACCTGATACCCCGACAGGCTTTCATCAAGGCTTTCCATCGCCTTAAGCAACCGGTCCGCCGTGCCCTTGGCGTATTCAACCTCATGGCCCCCAAGGAAGTCATAATCCTCCCGGTCGCCATCCTTCATCGCCGTAAACTTGACCTTTTCCATCAGCTATACATCTCGGTTTTGCGGGCAGCGCCCTTCATCATCATTTTAGCTTACATGGCACGGATTTCATCATGAATCGAAAGACGACTGGACATCCTAAATCCGTTTACATGTCGTAGATATCTTTCGTCAGCATTACGCCAAAAAATTCATCCAGCGATGAAGCAACACAGTCCATAAGCACCAACTCCACATCGTCCGCCGACTAAACTAAGTGGCGCATTCAGTGGACCGGATGCCTCATCAAAGCTTAGAAAAATTCTCTCTGCATTCGACACCTGTGAAGTCCCCTTAAAACCTCGCGCGGTCGGACAATAATTGGGTCCAAACCATGACAAACGCCCGCCATTCTGCCGCCACAGATCGATGGGAAATTGATCAGAGTTCATTGGAGAATGCATATGTTTGACATCACCCGCCATTCAACCGTTCTGGACAACGGTATTACAGTTTTGTCCGAACATGCCCCACATTTCAATCGTTCTGCAATTGCAGTGAATGTCTTGGCCGGCGGGGTCCATGAACGCGAGGAACAAGCCGGGCTTGCGCATCTTCTTGAGCATTTGATCTTCCGGGGAAGCCAGACGCGTCCAGGCCCGGTTCTTCAGGACGAGATTGAGGATCTTGGCGGTACCGTCAATGGCCGGACACTTCTCGATCAAACAAGCTATTATGGCACGGTCCTCAATGCAGATCTCGGCAAGGCAATGCACCTCTTCGCCGATATTGTCAGAAACCCAAAGCTCGACGCAGAAAACATTGATCTTGAAAAGCAAATCATCGAGGACGAAAATTGCCGAGGGTGCTTCAACTGCTCGATGAACGAAGCCTTTTTCGAGGCTGCTTACCCCGATCAATGCCTCTCGCGCCCGGTCATCGGCTATCAAGATTCGTTGAAAAATATCACACGCGACGATCTGCAGGCGTTCCATCAAGAGTTTTACGTTGGCAGCAACATCACTGTCGCCGTCTGCGGAGACATGCCGCATTCAGACGTTGTCGATCTTGTCCGCTCGGCGTTCAAAGATGTCCCCACTGGCAATGCTAGCGAATGGCCAAAGCTGTCCTATTCCGGTGGTGACATGCACATGGGCACCAGCTCGGATACTTCGAGTGTCTGGCTGGGGTTTGACGTTACTCATTTTTCCACAGCACAGAAGCGGGCCATTTGGATGTTCACCAATATTGTCGGTGGCCATGGACAATCGCTTTTGATGCAGGAATTGCGCGAAAAGCGTGGGCTGGTCTACGATGTGTCGTGCGAAGTGGAAACATATGCACGCAGAGACGTGCTTCGCCTTTACCTGCAGGGTCCGTCACCCAAAATCGCCGAGATCTGCGACGTGACGATCGACACGTTGAGGAATACCGCCGAAAACCTCTCAAACGAAGAACATGCAAAGGCGATACGGCGCCATCACTTGAACAGCTTGATGTCTTGCGATGCGCTGGAGGGCCGTGTTTTCGATATGATCACCGATATCAGCGAATTTGGCGAGGTTACCGTCCCGAACGAACGCTATAAGGCGTATCAGTCGATGAGCCGAGCCGATATTCAGAATGCCGCGAAAACCATGCTGGACATGACGCCCTCGATTGTCATGTCGGCGCCTGTGCGAGTGGCACCAAAGATGGCATCACTTCATGCACGTCTGGCCAAAAAGGGCGGTGGAGGCTTGCTAAGTGGGCTGCTGAAGCGTGCCGGGTAAACCAACTTATTGAAATATTGTTAATTCCCTGTTTTTTTCGACTTCGTTCTGACCGGAACGCCCTGAGACAATTTACCCACCTCTGCGGCGGTTTCGCCCATTGCGGCAGGGGCCTTGGCCGATTAGAACATCTTTCAAATGGCGAGGTATGCCCCTCGCTTGGGAACGATACGAAAAACTCAGGAGGCACCCTACATGGCCGACGCCGCCGTTCAGGGACATGACGAGCACCACGAAAAAGGGTTCTTTACCCGTTGGTTCATGTCAACCAATCACAAAGATATCGGTATTCTCTATCTGTTTACTTCGGGCTTCGTCGGCTTCATTGCCGTCGCCTTCACCGTCTACATGCGGATGGAGCTTAAAGACCCCGGTGTTCAGTACATGTGCAACACGGTTCTGGACAACGCCGGAAACGTGATTGAAACGGCCCGGCTGTTCTCGGGCGGTGAAACCTGCGCTTCGCCAAATGGCCATATCTGGAACGTGATCGTTACGGCGCATGGTATTCTGATGATGTTCTTCGTCGTAATCCCGGCCCTGTTCGGCGGTTTCGGCAACTATTTCATGCCCCTCCACATCGGCGCGCCGGATATGGCGTTTCCGCGGATGAACAACCTGTCCTACTGGCTTTACGTCGCCGGTTCGTCGCTTGCGATTGCAAGTGTCGTCGCTCCGGGCGGTAATGGGCAAATGGGCTCGGGCGTGGGTTGGGTCTTGTATCCACCACTTTCAACAACAGAAGCGGGTTGGTCGATGGACCTTGCGATCTTCGCGGTCCACATGTCTGGTGCCTCGTCGATCTTGGGCGCGATCAATATGATCACCACCTTCCTGAACATGCGTGCCCCCGGCATGACCTTGTTCAAAGTGCCGCTGTTTGCGTGGTCGATCTTCGTCACGGCATGGCTGATCCTCTTGGCCCTTCCTGTGCTTGCTGGCGCTATCACAATGCTGCTGACAGACAGGAACTTCGGCACCACCTTCTTCGATCCTTCCGGCGGCGGTGACCCGATCCTCTATCAGCACATCCTGTGGTTCTTCGGACACCCCGAGGTCTATATCATCGTGCTGCCGGGCTTTGGCATCATCAGTCACGTGATCGCCACCTTCAGCCGCAAACCGATCTTCGGCTATCTGCCGATGGTCTGGGCGCTGATCGCCATTGGCGCACTGGGCTTCGTCGTCTGGGCGCACCACATGTATACGGTCGGTATGAGCCTGACCCAGCAGACCTACTTCATGCTGGCGACCATGGTGATCGCGGTGCCTACGGGCGTGAAGATCTTCAGTTGGATCGCCACAATGTGGGGCGGTTCGATCGAGTTCAAAACGCCGATGCTTTACGCCTTTGGCTTCCTGTTCCTCTTCACCGTTGGTGGTGTGACCGGCATCGTTCTGTCTCAGGCAGGCGTCGACCGGGCCTATCATGACACGTATTATGTGGTGGCACATTTCCACTATGTGATGAGTTTGGGGGCGGTGTTCTGTATCTTCGCCGGCATGTACTTTTGGCTGGGCAAGATGTCTGGTCGCCAGTACCCGGAATTTTTAGGCAAAATCCAGTTCTGGATGATGTTCGTGGGCGCAAACATTACCTTCTTCCCGCAGCACTTCCTTGGCCGTCAGGGCATGCCACGTCGGTATATCGACTACCCCGAGGCTTTTGCCTATTGGAACGAAGTCTCAACCTGGGGCGCTTTCCTTTCCTTCGCGTCCTTCCTTCTGTTCATCGGGATCGTCTTCTACACGATCTTCGCGGGTAAGCGGATCACCGAGAACAACTATTGGAACGAACACGCGGATACGCTGGAATGGACCCTGCCCTCGCCACCGCCCGAGCATACGTTCGAGACGTTGCCAACGCGCGATATGTGGGACTGGCAGGAAAACCAGCATCCCCGGGCCGCGCGCATTGAAAAAAAGCTGCTGGAAGAGTAGCGGCGTTCGAAAGTCTTGCAGAAGGCCCCCGTTGTGGGGCCTTCTTGCGTTTTGAAGGAGGCTTCCATGTTCGAACCAAGCGTCTTTCACGACACTTATTACGTGGTCGCACACGGAGAGTATCTGTTCAGCCTTCTGGGCCTCTTTCTCGCAGGATGGGCACTTTGGGCGCTTGCGCAACGCTGGTCTGACAGCAACCTCATTCGATCAAGACGCCTTACCTTGCTGGCCTTCCTTTTGGGATGTGCTTTGGCGCTTTCGCCAGTCCTGTTGGTCAACCTGATTGCAGATCGCGATATATCCGCCGCCGTGACCTATTTTCACTGGGCTAACCGCAGCGCAGTATTGGGGACTTTGCTTATTGTGGTCGCCGGGCTGGCGACGCTGTTTATGTTCATCAGAGCCGGCATTCAGCGCCTACGACCGTGAAGACATGTGATACGCCAAACGAGATCAACAGAAGAACGCTATGCCACTGGGAAAGAAATTGAACGGCACGCTTCGGCAGTTCATCGAACGCCAGCCGATGTTCTTCGTGGCCACGACGGCTGATACCGGCCGCGTAAACCTCTCACCCAAAGGGGCGGACACACTCCGGATCAAAAGCGACACGCATATCCGTTGGTTGAACCTCACAGGCAGTGGCAACGAGACCGCAGGCCACCTGCCCAAAAGCAACCGCATAACGTTGATGTTCTGCGCCTTCGAGGGCGACGCGCTGATCCTGCGGGTCTATGGTCAGGCGCAGATCCTGCATCCGCGTGACCCCGGCTGGGACGACGCCGCCGCCGATTTTCCCAAGCTTGCAGGCAGCCGCCAGATATTCGATGTAACCATCGACGGCGTCCAGACTTCCTGCGGCACTGGTGTGCCAAGGATGCAGTTCACCGAAGATCGCTCGGCCAGCGAACTCGTCCCCTATTATGACGATCTGGGCACTGAGGGGGTCGACGCTTATTGGCGCCGCAAAAACGTTGAACCCATCGACGGATTTGATACCGGGCGGTTCAGGGACTGAACCATACCCTGCGCCATCTTTTCGCACCCCTCGGCTCTTGCCGCAAATGACACACCGGCCTACGACTATTTCATGCCCTACCAATGGTCCGAAGCACACTCGCCCAAAACACTGACCTTGTGGCCACATCAGTCGATGACGCCAGAGGGCTTCAGCTGGTTCATCGGTGCCACAGCCGTCATGCTGACCCTACCGCTTTTCGCGGTTCTGGGGTCTGCTGTGGCTTGGGTGCTTATGGCCTTCTTCCTGGCCACCATCGCCGCCGTCTGGCGCGCAATCATGGCCAACCGCCGCGACCGTAGCCTTCGCGAAGAACTGACGCTCTCGCCATCAGAACTGGCACTGCGCCATATCCCTCCAAAAGGCCCGCCGCTTGACTGGTCCGCCAATCCCCATTGGGTCACCATCACGCTGCGCCATGATGGCCCGGTTGAGAATTACCTGACACTGCGCGGCGCCGGTCGCGAAGTCGAGCTGGGGAGCTTCCTCACACCAGAAGAACGCGAAACGCTTTACGCCGAGCTTTGGCCTCTCTTGCACAGCGTCTGACGCTTCATTTTGCTGAAAATACGCCGGGGTTGAATTGGCCGTCAGGCCAAGAGGGGGCAGCGCCCCCCTCTACCGCGGCGGGCAAAGCCCGTCGCAAAATCTGTTAGCCCAGCCGCCCTTTGACAATTGGGCCAACCGCACCAAAATCCATCTGACCGGTGTACTTGGCCTTAAGCGCGCCCATGACCTTGCCCATATCGCGGATCGACGTTGCCCCCGTGTTGGCTATGGCCGCATTGATCGCGGCTTCTGTCTCGTCCGCATCCAACTGCTTGGGCAGGTATTCCTCGATCACGACGATTTCCGCGCGTTCCTTCTCGGCCAATTCTAAACGCCCACCTTCTTCATAGGCGCGCGCCGATTCCTGGCGTTGTTTCACCATCTTACCAAGGATTTGCAGTATCTCGTCTCCCCCAACGCCTGTATCGCCGCCATCGCCGCCCTCGGATCGTTTCGCAATGTCGCGATCCTTGATTGCAGCGTTGATCAAACGCAGCGTTGACAGCCGAAGCTTGTCCTTCTCACGCATCGCGGTTTTCAGCGCCTCGCTGATTTTCTCTCGCAAGTCCATCTCGGCCTTATCCCCACTGTCAGAGAGTCGCCACCTTATAGAAGCACTGTTAGGGTCGCAACCAATGGCGGCTCACGCAAATCATTGTTTTCAATACATTTGCCAAAACCCCGCCAAGCTTGACCTCTCGTCTCCTCCGCCATACACCCAATCCGTTTACCATTGATCAAGAAAGCGGTTCCCATGCCCGAAGCTTCTCAGAAACCGACCGCCTGTCTGGCACTGGCCGACGGCACCGTCTTCTTCGGCAAGGGCTTCGGTGCCACAGGCCAGAAAGTAGCCGAACTTTGCTTTAACACCGCCATGACAGGGTATCAGGAGATCATGACTGACCCCTCCTATGCCGGGCAGATCGTCACCTTCACCTTCCCGCATATCGGCAACACAGGCGTGACGCCGGAAGACGACGAAACCGCCGATCCGGTGGCCGATGGGCTGGTCGTCAAATGGGACCCGACTGAACCGTCCAACTGGCGTTCGGCCGAGGAGCTCTCTACTTGGCTTGAACGTCGCGGCCGCGTTGGCATCGGCGGCATCGACACGCGGCGTCTGACCCGTGCCATCCGCCAGCAAGGCGCGCCGCATGTGGCGCTGTCGCATGACCCCGAGGGCAACTTCGACATTGAAGCCTTGGTGGCCAAGGCGCGGGCCTTCTCGGGCCTGGTCGGGCTTGATCTGGCAAAGGACGTCACCTGCGCACAATCTTATCGCTGGAACGAGACCCGCTGGGCTTGGCCAGACGGCTTTGGCGCGCAAACCGCCCCGGTGCACAAGGTCGTCGCGATTGATTATGGTGCAAAGCGCAACATCCTGCGCTGTCTGGCAAGCGTTGGCTGCGATGTCACGGTCCTGCCCGCCTCTGCGACCACCGAAGATGTGCTGGCGCTGAACCCTGACGGGCTTTTCTTGTCTAACGGTCCGGGCGATCCAGCGGCCACCGGCAAATATGCCGTGCCCATGATCCAAGGTGTTATGGCCCAGTCCCAAATCCCGATTTTCGGCATTTGCCTTGGGCACCAGATACTGGCGCTGGCTCTTGGTGCTAAAACGGTCAAAATGAACCACGGCCATCACGGGGCCAACCATCCTGTCAAAGACGTGGAAACCGGCAAGGTCGAGATCACCTCGATGAACCACGGATTTACGGTCGACAGCCAGACTTTGCCCGAAGGCGTGAAAGAAACGCATGTATCGCTGTTCGATGGATCAAACTGCGGCATCCGAATGACAGAGCGGCCTGTGTTTTCGGTCCAGTACCACCCCGAAGCCAGCCCCGGCCCGATGGACAGCATCTATCTGTTCGAACGTTTCGCCGCTGCCATGGCCGCCTGAACAAGACCAAACGGAAACGGTATATCAGCCATTCCTTATCAGCATCCCGCGATGGGTGACTTTTCTTTTAGGGTGTGCAAGATAGTTTAACGTCAAACAATCTTATCCCGGAGGCACCCCCATGGCCGCAAAATCCTACGATGTCATCGTGATCGGCGCAGGCCCCGGCGGCTATGTCGCCGCCATTCGCGCCAGCCAGCTTGGGTCTGAAGACCGCCATCGTCGAGCGCGAGCATATGGGCGGCATTTGCCTCAACTGGGGCTGTATCCCGACCAAGGCCATGCTGCGGTCGTCCGAAGTCTTTCACCTGATGCACCGCGCCAAGGAATTCGGGCTGAAGGCCGACAATATCGACTATGATCTCGACGCCGTGGTGAAACGCTCGCGCGGGGTCGCCAAACAGCTGAGTTCGGCGGCGTGGCGCATCTTGATGAAGAAGAACAAGGTCGACGTGATCATGGGCGAAGCCACCCTGCCCGCCAAAGGCAAGGTTTCGGTCAAAACCGACAAGGGCACCGAAGAACTGACCGCCAAGAACATCATTCTGGCCACAGGTGCGCGCGCCCGCGAATTGCCGGGGCTTGAGGCCGACGGCAAGCGCGTCTGGACCTATAAGGCCGCGTTGCAGCCGCCGCATATGCCGAAGAAGCTGCTGGTGATCGGATCGGGTGCCATCGGCATCGAATTTGCCAGCTTCTACAACACGCTCGGCGCTGACACGACTGTGGTCGAGGTCATGGACCGCGTCTTGCCGGTCGAAGACGCTGAGATCTCTGCCTTTGCGAAGAAGTCGTTCGAGAAGCAGGGCATGAAGATCATGCAAAAGGCGATGGTCAAACAAGCTGGACCGCGCCAAGGACAAGGTGACTGCGCATATCGAAGTGGATGGCAAAGTTGAAAAGCACGACTTTGATACCGTCATTTCCGCTGTGGGCATCGTTGGCAATGTCGAAGGGTTGGGGCTTGAAAAGCTGGGCGTCAAGATCGACCGTACCCATGTGGTGACAGACGCCTACTGCCGCACTGGCGTCGACGGGCTTTATGCCATTGGCGATATCGCGGGCGCGCCCTGGCTGGCGCACAAGGCGTCACATGAAGGTGTGATGGTGGCCGAGCTGATTTCGGGCAAGAACAACGTCCACCCGGTGAAGCCCGAAAGCATCGCAGGCTGCACCTATTGCCATCCGCAGGTGGCCTCCGTTGGCTATACCGAAGCCAAAGCCAAAGAGCTGGGCTATAAGATCAAGGTTGGCCACTTCCCCTTTATCGGCAATGGCAAGGCCATCGCTTTGGGCGAGCCTGAGGGCATGATCAAAACCATCTTTGACGAGAAAACCGGCGAATTGCTGGGCGCGCATATGATCGGCGCCGAAGTGACCGAACTGATCCAGGGCTATGTCGTGGGCCGCCAGTTGGAGACCACGGAAGAGGACCTGATGCACACCGTCTTCCCGCATCCGACCCTGTCCGAGATGATGCATGAAAGCGTGTTGGACGCTTATGATCGGGTTATTCATATTTGATTGCGCCGCGCTTCGCGCGTCGCCCTACCGGGGGCTTTGCCCCCGGACCCCCAGAGTATTTTTGGATCAATGAAAGCGCGTGCCGTCTTTTTTGGGATGGGGTAGCCTTTGTTTGAACGAGGGGAGCGGTTTTGATGTCCAACTGGGAAGTTCACGCGATACGTTATGCGGATCACACCGACCGAACGCGGGGGCGGGCTTTTATATCCGACGACAACCACACTGCGCCCTATCCGATTGATTTCTATATCTGGTTGCTCAGGCGCGGTGACGAGGTGATCCTTGTCGACACGGGCTTTGACACACTGGAAGCCAAAAACCGCGGGTTTGAGTTGCGCCAAGACGTGGGCGCTTCCCTTGCGCCCTTTGGATTGCAGCCCGAAGACATCACCAAGCTGATCGTGACCCATCTGCATTTCGACCACGCGGGCGGCTTGCATCTGTTTCCCAACGCCACGCTTTATATGCAGGCCGCCGAGATGGCCTATGCCACCGGCCCCTGCATGTGCCACGACGTGCTGCGGGGGCCTTTCACCGGTGCGCATGTTTGTGAGGCTGTGAAACGGCTTTATGCGGGTAAGCTGGTGTTCTTCGAGGGCGACGCCGAAGTGGCGGACGGTGTCACTGTGCACGCAATCGGTGGGCATTCGCGGGGGCTTCAGGCGGTGCGGGTCAGGACGGACACAGGCTGGCTGGTGCTGGCATCGGACGCAGCGCATTTCTATGAAAACCTGACGGCGCGCAAACCCTTTCCGCTTGTTGTCGATGTGGAAGACATGCTGCGCGGGTTCGAGACACTGGAACGGCTCGCCTCATCGCCGGGGCTGATCATTCCGGGTCACGATCCGCTGGTGAGGTCGCACTTTCCGCAGGGGGTCGGCGATGAAATCTGGCGGCTGGATCAGGGGCCAAAGGCCTAGTAGAGCCCGCCCGAGGATATCTCGTTGGCCGTCGCCTGACTTGGGATCTCGATGACATTGCCCGAACCGGTTTCGATCTGCGTTGTCGTCTGGCCCAGTTCCGTGTCGGTAAACAAAGGCAGGTTGGCCCCCATGGCAAATCCGCCGTCAAAGGCGATGCCGAAGACCGGCTGTTCGCCTTCGCGGAAGTATTCCGCCACAACATGATCGCCACTGGCATTGTCCGGCAAACGTGCGCCGCTGAAGCGATCAATCTTGATGAACCGTCCGCCGGGCGGAATTGAAAAGCGACCACCTCCGTATTTCTTGATCGCTTCGGTCATGAATTTCTGGAACACCGGTCCGCACATTTTGCCGCCCGAGGCCCCACGCCCCAGCGATTCCGGCTGGTCGTAGCCGATGTAGCAGCCCGCCGCGATGGTCGACGTGAAGCCCACGAACCAGACGTCGCGCGCATCATTGGTCGTCCCCGTTTTGCCCGCCGTCGGCACCGGCAGATTGACCGACCCCGCAGCCGTGCCCCGTTCGACTACGCCCCGCATCATCGACGTCAGCTGATAAGCTGTGATCGGGTTCATCACCCGTTGGCGGTCCGATTTGATCCGCGGCAACGTCCCCGGCAACATCTGAGGGTCGCTGCAATCTTCGCAAGTCCGCTGATCATGGCGATAGACCGTCGTGCCCCAGCGATCCTGCACACGGTCAACCAGCGTGGGTTCCACCCGCTCGCCGCCATTGGCGAACATCGCATAGGCCGACACCATCTTGAAAAGCGTGGTTTCCTGGCTTCCAAGCGCGTTGGCAAGGAAGGGGTCCATACGGTCATAGACACCGAACCGCTCGGCATAGCTGGCGACCGTGCGCATGCCCACCTCTTCAGCCAGACGGATTGTCATCAGGTTCCGGGAACGCTCGATCCCCGTTCGCAAGGGCGTCGGACCATAGAAAGTGTTCGACGCATTTCTGGGCGCCAGACCCGTCCACCGCCCACGTCAACCTCGATCGGTGCGTCGATGATGATGGTCGCAGGCGTGAACCCGGAATCGAGAGCCGCCGCATAGACAAACGGTTTGAACGACGATCCCGGCTGGCGCAGGCCCTGCGTGGCGCGATTGAAGTTCGACACCTGATAGGAAAACCCACCCTGCATCGCCAGAACGCGGCCCGTGTTAACGTCCATTGCCATAAATCCGCCCTGCACGCCCGGCACCTGCCGGAGCGAGAATACAGGATCAGTGGCAGAGCCACCTTCGTGGCGCACGTGGATCACGTCGCCGACGCTAAGGATGTCACCCGCCACACGGGCGCCGCGCACCCACTTCAGGTCTTCAGGCGTGATCCAGTGGCCGTCCACACCATCGTTCCAGCCTTCCACCCCGATACGGGCTGAATTGCCAACTTCCAGCACCACGGCCGGAAACCATTTGTCGACGTCACGCGCCAGTTTCGGTATGTTCGACAAAGCCGCGCGCCAAGCGGGCTGGCCATCGACGTCGCCTTGCAAATCTTCCGGAGCGATCACAGCCGCCGCGCCGCGCCATTCGCCCTGACTGCGGTCATAGGATTCCAACGCATCGCGCAGGGCCCCCGCAGCGATCTTTTGCATTTCAGGGTCGACAGTCGCGCGAATGGTCAGGCCTGCGGCCTTAAACCCGTCTTGGCCGAAATCGCGTGTCAGCTGCCGGCTGATTTCTTCGGTGAAATAGTCGCGAGCGGGCAATTTCGTCGCAAAAGCCTCGCGGTCACCTGCCTGAACTGTCAGCAGCGGAGCCACCCGCGCTTCTTCATAGGCATCATTCTCCAGAAATCCGTTCTGAAACATCTCTCGCAGCACGAAATTCCGCCGCTCGATCGCGCGCTGTTCCTGCCGCACAGGGTGATAGGTCGACGGTGCCTTCGGCAAGGCCGCCAGATAAGCCGCTTCCTGCGGGTTCAGATCAGAGAGCGACTTGTTGAAATAGGTCTGGGCAGCAGCTGCCACACCATAAGCGTTTTGCCCAAGGAAAATCTCGTTCAGATAGATCTCAAGGATCTTTTCGCGTCCGATTGTGTTGACCATGCGGTTGGCAAGGATGACTTCCTTTATCTTCCGCTCAATCGCGCGTTCGCCGCCCAGAAACAGGATTTTCGCCGTCTGCTGCGGGATCGTAGACGCACCACGAACAGACGATCCACGACTTTCCGCCGCTTCGTACAAAGCCGCTGCTATGCCGCGCAGATCGAAACCTGCATGTTCATAAAAGTTCTTGTCTTCCGCAGAAATGAAGGCGTTCTTCACCGTATCGGGGATTTCATCGAACGGAATATAGATCCGCCGCTGTTCGGCATATTCGTCGATGATCCGGCCTTGGGGCGAATAGATCCGGGTCAATGTCGGCGGCTGATAACTTGCCAGCGGTGCTACCTCGGGCAAGTCTTTGCTATAGACGAAAAAAATTCCGCCCACAGTCAACGCGCCCATGATCAGGCCAAGCGTCACGACGGTAAAAATAGCGCCGAAAAAGGAGAATATGAACCGCGTCACTGTCTGAACCTCTGATCTTCTCTTCCTATATAGGATGCGCCTGCGTAAGGGTCAAAAGGCCGATATGCCACATCTGGCGAGTTTTGGCCGCTTCAGCGCAAGCTGTCCTCATCTGCCCAAAGCATCAAAGCGTCACGAACGGCGCGCGAAGCCTCGGCCTGCCAGACCTCGGACGTCAGACGGGCCAGGTTGCCCTCGGTCGAAAGAAAGCCAAGCTCGACCAGAACCGACGGGATATCTGCCGCCTTCAGCACCGCAAATTCACCTGCGCGTTGCGGCCGCGAGTTCAACTCTAACCCCGAGGCCTCAAATGCGCCAATCAGCGCCCCCGAAAGCGCCTCGGTCCGGGGCGAATTGTCGTGGCGGGCCAGATCAAGCAAGGCCAGTGCCACGTCGTCACCGGCCCCCGCAAGATCCAGTCCGCTGATCAAATCGTCGTCGCCGTGCCGTTCTGTCAGCCGCGTATCCGCATCCGAAGCCGAGCTTGACGATAGCGAATAAACCACCATGCCTGACGCACCACCGCCCTGATCCAGCGCGTCGGCATGGATCGACAAGAACACATCTGCCTTCGCACTCCGCGCGCGCGTAAGGCGCTGATCGAGCGAGATAAACTTGTCATCCTCCCGGGTCAGTACCACATCGAAACGGCCCGTCCGCAGCAGCATTTCCTTTAACCGTCTGGCGAAAGACAGAACAAGGTCCGCTTCATCCAGATCGCCCGCTTCGGCACCGGGATCAAAACCGCCGTGTCCCGGGTCAATGGCCACGATTGTCCGGCCATCGGCAGGCGGATCATTCGGCGGCTCTGGCCCGGTGTTTGCGTCAATCCCGGCCCGGAAAACACTCGCCGTGGTTGGATGCAGCACAAGCTCAAGCGCTGCTGCTCCGTCTTCAGTCGTTGTCATTTCCGCGGCGGCAATCGCCAGCGGTTCGCGCAAGATCGCCACCATCTGGGACGTTCCGGGGCCAGACCTGCCGACCGAAACGCTTGCAATCGAAGTTGAACGTCGAATCCGGCTCGCGGCTCCAAACAAGTTCCTTGAATTCGACGATCAACCGGGGAGGCCCATCCGCAAAACGCACGCGCCACGGCACAGGTTGCGACAAGGCGACGGTCACGCGCACGTCCCCGCCATTGTCGAAAACCTCGGCTCCGGCGGGCCCAAGATCGGCCAAGACGCTTTGCTCGGCCCAAGACGGCACGCCACACAACGCGACCAATGTCGCGATCAGGAAGGATAGTCTGCTCATCTGCCTCAGCTACTTTTTTTCTTAAGTTACCCTGAAGCGGCGCAGAAATACAGCAGGGAATCCGCACGCCACGCTGCAATTGCCGATGGACCATCCGCCGCCGCCTGCCCTAAACTGCCCGAAAGAGGGAGAACGACCCCGATGAAAGACATCGAGCATACCCCCCGGCCTTCATTGTCGGATCTGGCCGAGAAATACGGCTCGGACAAAGGGCCCAGCAAGCATCGCTATACCGAGCTGTATGAACTGCTTTTTCGCCCCTTCCGCGATGCCGAGGTCACGTTCCTGGAAATGGGTCTGCTGATCGGCGGCCCGGAACACGGCATCGACGCCAGACGCGAAACGCGCGATTTGCCCTCGATCCGCATGTGGCTTGAGTATTTTTCCGCCGCAAAGATCATCGGCCTCGATATTTCCGACTTTAGCTGGTTCGAAAATCCGCGCTTTCGTTTCGTGCAATGCGATATGGACGACCGCGCCGAAATTCAGCGCGCTGCAGGCGAAATTGGCCCTGTCGATATCATCATCGACGACGCAAGCCACGCCTCGCACCATCAGCAAAACGCGTTTCTGGAGCTTTTTCCGACGCTGCCATCCGGCGGGCTCTACGTGATCGAGGATCTCCGCTGGCAACCCAAAACCTTTGAGAAACCCGGCATCACCAAAACCGCCGCTTTGTTCCGGGGCTTTGCGGAAAACCGTCAGTTTTTGCATGGCGATGCGTCTGTTCAGGCCGCTTTCGAAGCACTGGCCGATGATATTTCAGGCTGCTTCGTCTTTCAGGCCCGCTATACCAAAACCCGCCGCGATCAGGTGGCCGTAATCCACAAACGCTAAACGGTCAGCCGCGGTTGTCCATGAACCGCTTCAGCCGGGTCAGACCTTCGCGGATATCCTCGGTCGAGCGCGCATAGGAAAACCGAAGCGTCCGCTGCCCCCGCGCCTGATCGAAATCCAGCCCCGGCGTCACCGCAACCCCCGCCTCGCCAAGAATCTCGGCCGGCAAAGGCGCGGCTGTCATCGGTCAGATCGGACACATCGGCATAGACGTAAAATGCCCCATCGGGCGGCGCGATACGTGTGAACCCGGCGTCTGCAAGCCTTCCATCATCAGGTCCCGGTTGGTGCGGTAAACTTCGATGTTGGCCTCCAGTTCGTCTGCGCAGTCCATCGCCGCCAAGCGCGGCCACCTGGCTGACATGGGCGGGCAGATGAACATGTTCTGCGCCAAGACGCTCGATCGTGCGCACATGGTCTTCGGGAACGACCATCCAGCCGACGCGCCATCCGGTCATCGAGTGATACTTGGAGAACGAGTTGATGACATAGGCGTCATCCGTGATCTCAAGCGCGCTGACTGCCGGCCGCTCGTACTCGATCCCGTGGTAAATCTCGTCGGAGACGAAGACAGCACCCTCGCGCCGCGGAGCGCTCGATAAGTGCCGCCAAGCGCGTCGCGGTCCAGCATCGTGCCCGATGGATTGGCGGGCGATGCGACGATCAGCCCCTGAATGTCGTCCGGCAAATGTGTCAGGCGCAGGCTGATAGCGGTCCTCGCAACCGCGTCGGGATATCGACCGGGCGTAAGGCTAAGGCGCCTGCAGGATCTGCCGATAGGACGGATAGCCGGGCGCGCCCAGCGCCACCCGGTCCCCGGCATCGAACAGCGCGGTAAAGGCCAGAAGAAACGCGCCGCGGAAGACCCCGACGTCACAATCACACGCTCCGGGTCCAGATCGACAGCCATGATCGCTCTCCGTAATACCGCGCGATCCGCTGTCGCGAACGCCGGCAGACCCAAGGGCGACCGTATAGCCAAGCGCGCCCTTCTCCATCGCCTCTGCCAAGCGCCGCCCGCGCGGCAGCGGGTGCGGGCGTGCCGGGCTGACCGACCTCCATGTGGATGATGTGCCGCCCGCTGCCTCGGCGCGGGCAGCGGCCTCCATCACGTCCATCACGATAACGGGATCGACCTCGGATCGGCGGGACAGGCGCATGGGCATATCCTTCGGTTGGCCAATCTTCCCTGCCAGTCCGAAATTGTGGCGTCAATGGCAACTCGCGCTACAATTCTTGGTGAGGTGCTTTGCATTGCGCGGTGTCTCTGCCATTCTGAGCCGCGTTTATGACCTGGAGAGTATTTGAATGTTTCGTTCCGTCCTGACAGCACTGGCGCTTGTCGCTGCAACGGCCACCCCCGCCCTGGCTTTCGACATCGAGGCGATGTCCGACAACGAGCGGTCGATATTTTCCGCTCCGAAATCCGCGATTACCTACTGGAGAATCCCGAAGTGCTGATGGAAGCGATCGCCGTTCTGGAAGAACGCCGCACTCAGGAGGCCGCCGCAGACCGATCAGCAACTGCTCTCGACCAACCATGATGCCATTTTCAATGACGGCTTCAGCTTTGTCGGCGGCAATCCCGATGGCGATGTGACCATTGTCGAATTCCTTGACTACCGCTGCGGCTTCTGCAAACGCGCCTTCCCCGAGGTCGAAAGCGCTGATCGGAAACCGACGGCAATATCCGCTTCATCGTCAAGGAATTCCCGATCCTTGGCCTGAGCAGTCGATGCTTGGCGTCGCGTTATGCCATTGCCACAAAGATCGTGGCAGGCGACGAGGCCTACAAGCCGTCGCATGACAAGCTGATGCTTTGGAGCGGCGAGGTGAACGAAGGCCGCACTGGCGCGGATTTCCGCGTGGCACGGATGTCGATCACGACGCCGTCATGGCCGAAATGGACAGCGATGACGTCACGGGCATCATCGCCGCCAACCGCGCCCTGGCGCAGACGCTGCAAATTCAGGGCACGCCCAGCTTCGTGATGGGCGATGCTTCGTGCGCGGATTCTGGAACTTGGACCAGATGCGTGCGATGGTCGAAGCGGTGCGCGCCGACAACGGCTAAGGCTGAATTCGCAGACACCAAGATCCATGTTTGGAAAACGGCTATTCCGCCGCTTCTGACGCTTCGGCAGCCGCATCTAGCTCGGCGCCGCGTCCAATCTCGGCGGCTTTGCGTCTCGACCTGCTCGACGATGTGTTCGACCATCTCGTCGTTCGACAGCTTGTGGCTTTGCTTGCCTGCCAGATAGACCATACCCGATCCGGCACCGCCGCCGGTGAAGCCCACATCGGTCATCAAAGCCTCGCCCGGCCCGTTCACCACACAGCCGATGATCGACAGGCTCATCGGCGTCTTGATGTGCTCCAGCCGCTTTTCCAGCGCCTCGACCGTCTTGATCACGTCGAACCCCTGCCGCGCGCAGGACGGACACGAGATGATGTTGACGCCGCGGTGCCGCAGACCCAGCGACTTCAGGATTTCGTAGCCGACCTTCACTTCTTCGACCGGATCGGCCGATAAGCGAGACGCGGATCGTGTCGCCGATCCCCATCCACAGACAGATTGCCCAGACCGATGGCCGATTTGATCGTCCCCGACGTCAGACCGCCCGCTTCGGTGATCCCAAGGTGGATCGGCGCGTCCGTGGCTTCGGCCAATTGCTGATAGGCGGCGGCGGCCATGAAGACGTCCGAGGCCTTGCAGCTGATCTTGAATTCGTGAAAATCGTTGTCTTGCAGGATCTTGATGTGATCCAGACCCGCTTTCGACCATCGCATCGGGGCAAGGCTCGCCGTACTTTTCCAGCAAATGCTTTTCCAGCGACCCGGCGTTCACGCCAATACGGATCGAACAGCCATGATCCTTGGCCGCCTTGATCACTTCGCGCACGCGTTTTTCATCGCCGATATTGCCGGGATTGATCCGCAGACAGGCAGCGCCCGCTTCGGCAGCTTCGATGGCGCGTTTATAGTGGAAATGGATGTCGGCCACGATCGGCACCGGGCTTTCGCGCGACGATCGTCCTTCAAGCGCCGCGGTCGAGGCCTCGTCCGGTGTCGAAATCCGCACGATATCCGCCCCAGCATCGGCGGCGCCTGCACCTGAGCGACGGTGGCGCGCCACATCCGATGTGTCGGTGTTGGTCATCGTCTGCACGGTGATCGGCGCATCGCCCCCAACAGGCACATTGCCCACATGATCTGGCGGGATTTGCGACGGTAGATATTGCGCCATGGGCGAATAGTGGTTCAGCGACATGCGACCTGCCTTGGAAAATTTCAGCGCGCCAAGCTAGTGAGATGGCGAAGGCCGGAGCAATGGCCACTTGCGGATCATTGTACTCGGTGCCGGCTTCGGCTTCGGCGACCGCAATGAAGCGCGCCAGATCGGTGTCGCCGTTCGATATCGGCGACTTGTAACGTCTCAGTCAGCGACATCCGGCGGCAAGCAACGATCCTTTGATGACCTGCGGCCCGCTTCCGGCCGGACCATAGGTCTGACCGTTCACCGCGAAGTATAGCGATCCCGCGTTGCCCGCGCGCAGAGTCGCGGGTTCTTCGGTCATCGGAACTTCGAACTGTTCACCGGCGTCCAGGATTTTCTCGAAGATGACCGTGCCGTCTGCACCGCGCACGCGCACCCAGGACGGGCGAACCGCCAGCAAGGTACGAGGTTCGGCGCGGATTGCGACGATCACCTGAACCGGGGGCAACAGGTTGTCGGTGTTCAAGCTTCGGCAGCGACATGCTTCCGACGGTTCACGGCATGGCAACCCGGAACCGCGAAGGGCATGTTGTCAGGGCGCGAGGTGCGCGCGACGCGATAAACCGTTCGTCATGCGACGGCACCAAAGCGCCGACAGTGTCGGGATCAATCGACGGAAATCGGGCCATCACGCGCAACCAGTACCGGCACATCCAGCGCCTCGGGACGATAGAGCCGGTCAAAGGTATCATCGGCCGGCGGTCACCACAGTTCCGCGGTCACATCACCGCCCGTCGGCGTCAGGACGGCATTGCGTGCCGTCAGAGGATCAAGCTCGGCCAGAACTTCGGGCGTCTGATCGACCGGGGTCAGGCGCACTTTCTGCACTTCCTGCAGAACCGCCCAGCCGCCGTAGCCGATCCCGCCCAACAGCACGAGCAACACCGCGATGGAGCCGACGCACGCGGTTCCAGCCGCGAGAAACGCCGCCTCGCCTTTCGGCAAATAGCTGACCGAGGGTTCGGTAAACGGGTCGCGCAGATGTGCAGGCTTCTTTTCGAGCCAGCCTTTGCTTGACGCCCGGCGCCTTTGGTTCAGGCTTGCGCCGCATTGAAGCCTCGGCGCGACATGCCGTGCGCGACCGTCGAAATTGCCCTCATCGCAGAACGTCTTGAACGCCCATTCGGGATCAAGCCCAAGATAGCGCGCATAGGACCGGACATAGCCTGCAACGAAACCGGGCGTGTCAAACGCAGACGGATCAGTGTTTTCAATCGCGGAAATATAGGTCGCTTTGATCTTCAGCTCGCGCTGAACATCGAGAAGGGACTTGCCCAGCGTGGCGCGCTCGCCGCGCATGATGTCGCCCAGACACAGGTCAAAATCGTCGAACCCTTTCAGGCTCTCCGGTTTCGCCTTGCTGCCCGGCGTCTTTGCACGGCCGGTCATAGGTCCTGCCCCATATCACTCATATCTGTCCCCAGGTCAGGGCGGCAGAATCGCCCCAAGCTTAATGCTGTATTACGTTAACACACCGCTAAAACTTGGTCACTGTGGCTATTTGCTAGGCTGAAAGCTCGGCGCGATTGAGCGCACAATGGGACCAAAGTGCGTCCATCGCCTTTACCAGCTTGCATCAATTTCACCCGGTCCGTGGACCGGCGACGGCGTGAAACGAAGCCGTTCTGTGCCACGGGGAACCGTAGGGATAATTGATCGGCTGCACATAGATGCCGTGGTCTTCCAAAAGCATATCGCGACAAAACTTTGGTGTGAACCGGATCGCCAACGAAAACCGGCACAATATGGCTGCCGTGGTCGATCAGTGGCATGCCAAGTGCTTTCAGGCGCGTTTTCAGGATTTTCGCCTGAGATCTGGTGCTTTTCACGTATCGCTTGGTCAGTTTTCAGAACCCGAACCGAGGCCGCAGCCCCGGCAGCCACAGCAGGAGGCAACGACGTCGTAAAGATGAACCCCGGCGCATAAGACCTTATTGCATCACACATTTTCGCACTTGTCGCGATATATCCACCCATCACGCCATAGGCTTTGGCAAGCGTGCCGTTGATGATGTCGATCCGGTGCATCAGGCCGTCACGCTCGGCAACGCCGCCACCGCGCGGACCGTACATGCCAACCGCGTGCACTTCGTCCAGATAGGTCAAAGCGCCGAATTCGTCAGCAAGGTCGCAAATCGCTTCGATCGGACCAAAATCACCGTCCATCGAGTAGATCGATTCGAAAGCGATCAGCTTGGGTGCTGCCGGATCATCAGCCGCCAGCAACTCGCGCAGATGCTCGACGTCATTGTGGCGGAACACACGCTTGGACCCGCCATTGCGGCGAATGCCTTCGATCATCGAGGCGTGGTTCAAGGCGTCGGAATAGATGATCAGACCGGGGAACAGCTTTGGCAGCGTCGATAATGTCGCATCATTGGCGATGTAGGCCGAGGTAAACAAAAGCGCTGATTCTTTGCCGTGAAGATCGGCCAGTTCGGCCTCAAGCGCCTTGTGATACAGCGTTGTGCCAGAGATGTTGCGCGTGCCACCCGACCCCGCACCCGTGGCATCAATCGCTTCATGCATCGCCGCCAGAACTTCTGGGTGCTGACCCATGCCCAGATAGTCGTTGCCGCACCACACCGTGACAGGCTGTTCGCTGCCATCGGGACGCCGCCAGATCGCGTGTGGGAACTGGCCATTTTTGCGCACGATGTCGATGAACGTGCGATAGCGTCCTTCATCGTGAAGATGCTGAAGAGCCTCATCTAGTTTTTTCGTATAGTCCAAAACACGTTCCCTCGGCAGACATGACGCAGTGCGGGTTCCCACTACAAATTATGAATATGACATTACAGACATTCTAAACAGAGAACAAATTGCCGCGTTTCACTCTCGGATCACGATTCTGCAATCTGACGCCGCGCAGCTTTTCAAAGCGTCCCCATCGCTTTTGCCCATCCCCCAGGCTCCGGTCGTCTCGGATATCGCAAAAGCCTTCTCGCCACGGGTCTTGCGAAAGCTTCGATCAAAGCCAGCCGTGGCATCCAGCGACAATGTCAGATCGCGGGGTTTATAGCTTTTGGGCACAACCCTTGCGGCAACCCGGCAAGACTGCGCGCCCTTCGATTTGATCTTGTTGCACGCAGCAATTGCCGCAGCATCCGCCGCCGCCACCGTGTGATAGTTCAACGCGGCCTGCAAAGCCTCGTGCACCAACCCGTCATCAGGCGAATAGGCAATGGCTGCGTAATAGCGAACTGGCTGGCGCAATTGCTCGGCCATCAACGGAATGATCGCCGTAACGGTTTGCTGTTCTTCCTTGGACAAGCGGCCCGACACCTGAACAGAATGCCCCTTTACTGAAAAAATTTGCGCACGTGCCGCCTTCGTATCCAGCACCTCGGCCGCTGCAGGTGCGGCCAAACTCAAAGCCGCGATCAAAGTGATCAGACGCATGAATGCCCCTCCAAATTCGCACCCCTTAATACTTAGCGTGAACACAGGCCAACGACCAGTCTGGACGCCGCGCCTTGGGCTGGTACGCTTGTCAAAATTGCAAAGGGCCAGTGCCATGACACTCGACACCATACTTTCCCGCATCGACAACGATCTGGACACCTCACTGGATCGGCTGAAGACACTGCTGAAGATCCAGTCGATCTCGACCGATCCCGCTTATAAAGCGGCCTGTCAGGACGCGGCCGACTGGCTGGTTGCTGATCTGGCAACTTTGGGGGTCGAGGCGCAAGCGCGCGAAACGCCGGGCCACCCGATGGTCGTGGGCCATGTGGGCGAAGGGTCGCCTCATGTCCTGTTCTATGGCCACTATGACGTCCAACCCGTTGATCCGCTGGATCTATGGGACCGAGACCCGTTTGATCCGCAAATCGAAGACACCGCCAAAGGCAAGGTTCTGCGCGGACGCGGCACAGCCGACGACAAAGGCCAGCTGATGACCTTCATCGAGGCCTGCCGCGCATGGAAAGCCGTCACCGGCACGTGGCCCTGCCGCATCACTTTCCTGTTCGAAGGCGAAGAAGAATCCGGCTCGCCCTCGCTTGTGCCCTTCCTCAAGGCCAACGCCAATGAATTAAGCACACCCGATCTGGCGCTGATCTGCGACACCGGCATGTTCGACCACGACACGCCTGCCATCTGCACCATGCTGCGCGGCCTTCTGGGCGAAGAAGTCACGATCACCGGCCCGGACAAGGACCTGCACTCGGGCATGTTCGGTGGCCCCGCGATCAACCCGATTCGTGTCCTGACCCGCATCATCGCGGCGCTGCACGACGACACAGGCCGCGTCACGGTGCCCGGGTTCTATGACGGCGTGCCCGAGATCACCAATTCGATGCGCGCCCAGTGGGACGGTCTTGGGTTTGACGCCGAAGGCTTCCTTGGCTCGGTCGATCTGACCACACCTGCCGGCGAAGACGGGCGCAGCGTGCTTGGAGCAAATCTGGGCGCGACCGACGTGTGAGACCAACGGCATCTGGGGCGGCTACACCGGCGACGGCTTCAAAACCGTCCTGCCATCGAAAGCCAGCGCCAAGATCAGCTTCCGTCTGGTCGGCACCCAAGACCCTTTTGCCATCCGCGAAAGCTTCCGCAAGATGGTCACAGAAATGCTGCCCCCCGATTGCAAGGCCGAATTCCGCGACCACGGTGCCTCGCCCGCCAGCGTCATGTCCACCGAAAACCCGGCGTTCGAGCAAGCCCGCGTGGCCCTTTCCGCCGAATGGCCCAAACCGGCAGCCTTCGTGGGCGGCGGCGGGTCCATCCCCATCGCAGGCTACTTCAAGGAAATCCTCGGGCTAGATTCCATGTTGATCGGCTTCGGCCAGGATGATGACCAGATCCATTCGCCCAATGAGAAGTACGACGTGCGGAGTTTCCATAAGGGTACAAGATCATGGGCGCGGGTGCTGGACGCGATTACAGGCTAATGGCGTCATCCCAATAGGGCAAAGCCGATGGTGCGCCCCAGCACAAGCCGTGCCAGCGCCTGCCCGTGGGGTGGCGCACCAACGCCTGAGCGCAGGCGCTTAATGGTGAAGTCCACATCTTCGCTCGACAGTCAGCGCAGGGCTATCAAAACGCCAGCCCGCCAGACGGGCAGTCGCTGGCACGGCGCCTTCGGCTTGATTCCGTGCCCTTCGGCGCACCGCAACCGATGACTGGCAGGCGGACGGAGCTGACGTTTGCTGGCGCTGCGTTTATGTCCGCTTTCGCGGGATGCCGCATGACCATAGGCCAGCGCGACTACGCGAGTTGACAATGGTCAATTGACGCAGAGCTCACTTGGTGTAGTTTTCAATCACCGGATCTTTCCACCCTGAATACAAAGAACGGACATTGCGAGCAGATATGCGTTTTAGCCTTCCTAGAGCATTGGGTTATTTGGTCGGTGGGCTCTGGACAGACTGGGGCGGACGGAAGCGCATTGAAGCCAAGCAACTCCGCAATCTGCGGCGTCTCGTGGAAAAGGCGCGGCGCGACTCCCCGTTGTTTCACCGGCTCTACGCGGATCTGCCACCATCAAGCGAGATCGAACTGCGCGACTTGCCGGTGACCCGCAAACCCGATCTTATGGCGGAGTTCGACGACTGGCTGACAATCCGTTCTCTTCCCCTCGAAAAGGCCCGCGAACATCTACGGGACATCGGGAAGGTTGGCGTGCCGATCGACGATGTTGCCGTCTTTCAGACCTCCGGGACATCGGGCGAACCTGCGGTCATCGTCTTGTCCTGCATCCTTCGTGGAATATGCCTATGGCATCATGCTGGCGCGCTTTGAGCGATACCATTGGAAGCTCGTGCGAGACGTCCGCAAGCTCGGCGACAGGGTGACGATCACCGGCGGGAATGGCCACTTTCGCCGGAAACGGGTTCAACAAACTGGTGCAACGGTTGAATCCGCGGCTGGCGAAGGGGTTTGGGGTAACCTTCATCGAGGCCGAGCAGCCGATTGGTCAGCTCGTTGACAGACTCAATGCGATTGCGAACATCGCCTGGATCGTGACCTACCCCAGCATGCTGGCCATCCTCGTCAGGGAAAAGGAGGCCGGGCGGCTGCGGATCGAGCCTGCGCTCTTTACCACCGGAGGCGAGACACTCACGGATGATCTTCGCGCGCGGGTCGGGCGGGCCTTCCCCTCGCTGAAATACGGCATTGCCGACCCCTATGGGTGCACCGAGTGTCTGGCGCTGTCGTTCGAGTGCAGCCACGGGCGCAAGCATGTGAACGAAGACTGGGTCATCTTTGAGGCGGTCGACGAGGCGATGCAGCCCGTTCCCGATGGCACGTTGTCGGCGACCGTGCTGCTGACGGTGCTCGCCAACGAGGTTCAGCCCTTCATCCGATACGATCTCGGCGACTGTGTTCGATTCTACGAGGACTCCTGCCCCTGTGGGTCGCCGTTTCGCAGTTTTCAGGTGGAAGGACGCCAGGCGACGCTCGTTCGTGTGGGCGAGGTGACGCTGTCGCCGCTCGTTTTCGATCTGGAGCACGAGCATGCCCAGCGTATCCAGTTGGTCCAGACCAGCGAGAGAGATTTCGAAGTGCGAATACAATCTGGCCGATGGGGCGGCGGCAGGGCTTGTCTTTCAAGACGTCATCGAGTCGGTGAAACAGGTGTTTCGCGATAACGGCTTGGACGATGTCACGGTGCGAGAAAGCGAAGCACTTCCCGAATTCACCGCGAGCGGCAAATTCCACGAAGTTGTGCCTTTGCGAAGCGCCGACGCACGAAACATGACATTATCGGGCATTCGCCAGCTGGCGTCCGAGTGAGCAGATGAGTGCCTCACCACCCCGATCACCCAGGGTTCTCCGGCTTCGTAAAAGCCGACCTTCGCCGTTGAGCTCAAGATAAGCTATAAGGGCTCGAAGCCGTCGTTGGTCATTGAGCCGGACACATTCTGCGCGTTCTGACAACAGATTTGGCGAACGCATCACATCAAAGCATTCACAGGAAGAAGCAGCGCGGTCGACGGGGCTGGACCCCGCCCACGCCATCGCAGGCGACTTCAAGGAAATCCTCAGGTTAGAGTCCATGCTGATCGGCATCAGCCAGGACGACGACCAGTTCCACTCCCCCAACGAGAAGTCCGACGTGCGAAGTTTTCATAAAGGTACACGAAGCTGGGCGCGGATGTTGGACGCGACTACCGGGTGAGCGATATCCACCTTATAGCGCAGAGCTAGCGGACCGAACCCAACACAAGCCGCGCCAATCAGTACTTTGCAACATGTGGCGGCTTTGCTGCCATTCATTGCTCAGCCAAAAGCTAGGTCGCCTGATTGTTTCGATCTCTGTTTTCACGAACGGTCAAGTAAATCACCGCAAGGTCAATCGCCGAAAGTATCAACAACATCCGGCCACCAACTGAGAAAAATTCAAAAATTTGGTAGATTACAAATCCGCTCAGAACGACCACGGCTGCATGATAGGCCCATCGCGCGCCCCACAGAAGAGCGGCGACAATGACCACGTGCAAAAGCCCATGTGCGCCAAAATAGAGTGTGTAGAAAGTCGTGTTTGAAGTCGGGACAATGTTCGCCCATGACAGAAATTGTGTGGCTATGAAATCATTTGGGTCTTCTGACAATTCCTGCGCAACCAGCCATTGTGCAATGCGCGGCAACTGCTGAAAAACACCAGAATAGATCGCTGCGGCAGTTGCCAGTTGGACGACACCCAAAACCCCCTTGGCAAGGAGTGTAACGACAAAAAGCCGATGATTGGTTGTCGTCGGGTGACTTGTACTTCTCATGGCGACCCTAGTTTGTTCTGAGGAGGCATCAATGTCATGGCTCAGGGGCTTTGTCTCAGGAATTCAGCCCACTGCACATTGACTGCCTCAAAACATGCTGAAGGTGCCCTGCCCACACCCGTCGCCCAATCACCTGACCTTGAACATTCACCGTTCCCGCGCAAAAACGACCAAGCAGGCAGGGACCAAGGAAACAAAAATGCGTATCACAGACATCTGCGAGGTAACGAAACCAATCTCGTCGCCGATCCGAAACGCCTATATCGACTTCACCAAGATGACGACAAGCCTTGTGGCTGTCGTGACGGATGTCGTGCGCGATGGCCGCAGGGTCGTGGGATACGGGTTCAATTCGAACGGTCGCTACGGCCAGGGTGGTTTGATCCGCGAACGGTTCCGCGACCGTATCCTTGAAGCTGATCCCGCAAGCCTGCTGAATGACGCGCGCACCAATCTCGATGCCCATAAAATCTGGGCCGCCATGATGAACAACGAAAAGCCGGGCGGACACGGCGAACGTTCGGTGGCTGTCGGCACAATTGACATGGCCATCTGGGACGCCATTGCAAAAATCGAAGAAAAGCCGCTGTTCCGGCTGTTCGCCGAACGCAAAGGCGATCGAAGCGAACCCGCGTGTCTTCGTCTATGCCGCCGGCGGGTATTATTATCCGGGCAAGGACGACACCGCGCTCTGCGCCGAGATGCGCAGCTACTGGATCGCGGCTATACCGTGGTCAAAATGAAAATCGGCGGGGCCTCGATCGACGAAGACCAGCGCCGCATCGAAGCCGTGCTGGCCGAGATTGGCGACGAGGCGCAGCTTGCCGTCGATGCCAATGGCCGCTTCGATCTGGAAACCGGCATCGCCTATGCCAAGATGCTGCGGCAAGTACCCGCTGTTCTGGTACGAAGAAGCCGGCGACCCGCTGGATTATCGCCCTGCAGGCTGCGCTGTCCGAGTTCTACCCGGGCCCGATGGCCACGGGCGAAAACCTGTTCTCGCCATCAGGATGCGCGCAACCTGCTGCGCTACGGCGGCATGCGGCCCGACCGCGACTGGCTGCAGTTCGACTGCGCGCTGTCCTACGGCCTGTGTGAATATGTGCGCACGCTTGAGGAACTGAAGATTGCCGGCTGGTCGCCGTCCCGCTGCATGCCCCACGGTGGCCACCAGATGTCGCTGAACATCGCCGCCGGACTGGGCCTGGGCGGCAACGAAAGTTATCCCGACCTGTTCCAGCCCTATGGCGGATTCCCGGACGGCGTGAAGGTCGAGAACAGCATCATCACCATGCCGGAACTGCCGGGCATCGGCTTCGAGGGTAAATCCGACCTGATCAAGGTGATGCGCGAACTGGCGCAATAAGGCGGTCAGTATGCGATGCCTGAATGCATCAACACACAACTCCATGCCCTTGAAAGGCTGGTATTTCTCAAATCCTATCCCCATGTAGGAAACGGGGGAAAGGAGTGAGCGATGCCAAGACGTACCGATAACCGCGAAGACATCAATATTGTCGGGGAAGCCGGGAAGCTTGCCCTCTTGGCGGGCAAATCCATGGCGCGCGGCATAGGCCGGGTGCTGGCAGTCGGGATTGGCGCGGCCATTTTCGGGGCTGTTGGCGGCGGCATCCTGTCCGCAGTTTATCAATTGCCGTTTCTTTTCTGCGTTGCAGGCGGCGCGATCGTCAGCTTGGTCGTTGTTCTGGCCCTGATGCTTTTTATCGCCGCCGATTACTGATCCCTCCGAGGCGGGTGCAGGCACCGATTTAAGGAAAAAGTGGCGCGGTTGACGAGGCTCGAAACCGCTCCTTCTGGCGTGAAGGGCCGGTGATCTAACCAGCTTGGAAACTACCGCGCGTTGAATGCGACGTGCCAAGCTTCCACAAAGAAAACGCGAAGCCGAGCAATAAGGCTGCGACCTCTACTCTATTCCGCAAAACGAATAACGCGGCCCGGATGGGGCCGCGTTTCATTCAGATCAGTCAACGTTCGGGTCAGGTGCGAGCGTTGCCGACCAGTTTCCAAATCGTCGGAAAAGCGATCACGGCCACCACCAGTTTCAGTGCATCGACCCAGATAAAGGTCTTCACGCCGTAAGCGTACCAGTTTTCCCATCCAAGCGCCGCGCCCCAGGTCGCACTCAGCCAGATTACGCCGGGGATATAGACGCAGAGGATGCCAACGGCCATCGCTGCCGCCATGCTGACCACCGAACGATCCCAGCCCGCGCGGGCCATAAGACCCACAACATAAGCCGCGATCAGAAAGCCCAGCAGATAACCACCGGTTGGCCCCATCATATAGGCAAGACCGATGCCTTTTTCAGGCGTTCCGGCGAAAACCGGCATTCCCTGCATGCCCAAGGCCAGATAAGACGCCAGCGTTGCTGCAGCAAGCCGAGGCCCATAAGACGCTCCGATCACCATCACGACCAACATTTGCAGTGTTACAGGCACCGGAACACTTGCGATCTGCACTTTTGCAGAAAGCCAAAGTGCCGCAACACCGGCCACAAGAAGCACAGCGCGCTTTAGCCAGATGTTGGTGTTCTCAGCGTCCCAGATAACTTCTGAAAGCACAGGCCGCGCGGTAAGTGTTGTCATGTCGATTGGTCCCTCAATGCGAACTTTGACACAGTTATGCACCTGACAGAAGGTCCGTGCAAGACGGCGGGTCTAACCTGCGGGTGCGGGTGAAAAACGGTTGGTCATCACATAGTCTTTGCGGGGCCCCTCGACCGTCCATGTACTTTGCCACTGTGGCCAAGCGCTGAAATCATAAGCCACGGCATAGCGGTCTGGCGGGCAAAGATGGGTGGTCTCGGGCCTGAGAACGCCCAAAGCGATCGAATGAAAGGGCCGCATATCGTCGAAATAGACATCAATGCGCCCCGCGCTTTCCGTCCAGACATAGCGGCGCGTGGCTTCGAACCGACCGGCGCTAGTTTCCAGCACGCCTTGTTCCGTCTGAAGGACACGCGGCCCCGAACGCTCGAACCGACAGGTGCCTTCCAGCCGATCTTCCTGCCCGTCGGCATGAACAATCCGGCGCAACAGGCTCCAGTCACCCAGAAGCCGGAAAAGCGAGGTCAGCCCGGGCTGATTTGTAGGTTCAGGTGCCAAGATGGCGATGTCCGCATTAAAGGCAGGCAAGATTAGCCTTCGATCTTTGTAGAGCGCTTGGCCGGTGGTGCAACCGCCCAGCCGCGATGCATTCCCCATCTACCATCCGCCTCTGATCCGCTGTAAGGCCACGGCGACGCATGCAAGGAAAGGCCCAGCCCCGATGATCCCCCGATATTCCCGCCCGGAAATGATCGCCATCTGGTCGCCCGAGACCAAGTTCCGCATCTGGTACGAGATCGAGGCGCATGCCTGCGATGCCATGGCCGATCTCGGCGTGATCCCGCGCGAGAATGCCGAGGCCGTCTGGAAAGCCAAGGATGTTGAGTTCGACGTCGCCCGCATCGACGAGATCGAGGCGGTGACCAAGCACGACGTCATCGCCTTTCTGACCCATCTGGCCGAGATCATCGGCAATGACGAGGCGCGCTTCGTGCATCAGGGCATGACCAGTCGTCTGACGTGCTGGACACCACGCTCAATGTGCAGCTTGTGCGCGCCGCTGATATTCTGATCGCCGATATGGAAGGCCTTGCTGGCCGCGCTGAAGACCCGCGCGATCGAGCACAAGATGGACGTCCGCATCGGGCGCAGCCACGGCATTCACGCCGAACCCGTCACAATGGGTCTGACCTTTGCCCGCTTCTACGCCGAAATGGACCGCGGCCTTGCGCGTCTGAAGACTGCCCGCGCAAGAGATTGCAACCGGCGCCATTTCCGGCGCGGTCGGCACATTCGCCAACATCGACCCTGCGGTCGAAGCGCATGTCTGCGACAAGCTGGGCCTGACGCCCGAGCCGATCAGCACCCAGGTGATCCCGCGTGACCGCCACGCGATGTTCTTTGCCACGCTTGGCGTGATCGCCTCGTCAGCATCGAAAACATCGCGACCGAAATCCGCCACATGCAGCGCACCGAGGTGCTGGAAGCCGAAGAGTTCTTCTCGAAGGGCCAAAAGGGCTCGTCCGCCATGCCGCACAAGCGCAACCCGGTGCTGACCGAAAACCTGACCGGCCTGGCGCGCCTTGTGCGCATGGCCGTGGTGCCTGCGATGGAAAACGTCACGCTTTGGCACGAGCGCGATATCTCGCACATCTCGGTCGAGCGCGGTATCGGCCCGGACACCACCATTCACCTTGATTTCGCGCTGGCGCCGTCTGACCGGCGTGATCGAGAAACTGGTGATCTATCCCGACAACATGATGGGCAATCTCAACAAGTTCCGCGGTCTGGTTCATTCGCAGCGCGTGCTGCTGGCGCTGACCCAGAAGGGCGTCAGCCGCGAAGATGCCTATCGTCTTGTGCAGCGCAATGCGATGAAGGTCTGGGAAGAAGGCGCGGATTTCATGACCGAACTAAAGGCTGACGCCGAGGTCACTGCAGCGCTTTCGGACGCCGAGATCGAGGAGAAGTTCGACCTTGGCTATCACACCAAACATGTCGACACGATTTTTGAGCGCGTCTTTGGTGAGACATAACTTCACGACTTTGTGATCAGACAGCCCAGACCCGTGCTAACTTTCAAAGCACCCAACAAGGGAGAGCTCAAAAATGAAGCAAGACTGTCTTTCACGGTTCTGGCACTGACGGCTGCCCCTGGCTTGGCGATGGCGGAATGTTCAGGCGGCCACGAAAGTGGTGCATGTCCTGCCCAGAAGGCCAGACACTTGACGTAAGCACACAGACCTGCATGCCACCCACGACAGGCTGACAATCCTTTCATTGCTGTTTGTTAAGGGCGGTCCTTTGCGGGCCGCCCTTTTTTTAGTCGCAACGAGACCTTCGAGATGTCAGGCAAGTTTTAACGATCACAGTCTAGAACATAAGGTGAACGTCAATGTGGCGGATGCCATTGGAACAGATATGATCGATTTGCCAACCTTGCCTCCTATTCCGGGCGAGGACTTGCCATCTGCTGCACTTGTGAACCTCAATCCAAAGGAAAAGGCGGCCGTCGTGGTGCGCCTTCTGTTGTCGCAGGGCGCGGTTCCGGCCCTGTCGTCGCCTGTCTGAAAGCAAACAGACCGAACTGGCGGTCCAGACTGGCCCGCATGGCGCCGGTCGATCAGGAAACCGTGCACAGCCGTCGCCGACGAATTCGCCGATGAAATCGAACGCATTGGCCTGTCTTTCCCCCAGGGCCTCGACGGCGCGCTTGGTCTTCTGGACGGCGTTTTCAGCGAAAGTGCCTCGAACCGGTTGCGCCAGATGGCCCCCTCTGACGCGCGCCGCAACCCTTGGGAAGAAATCGACAAGGTCGACGCCGAACGTCTTGTGCCCTTTCTGGAAAGCGAAGCGATCGAAGTGGCTGCTGTCATCCTGTCCAAGCTCAATGTCGGCAAGGCCGCCGAAGTGCTGGGAAACTGCCCGGCGAACGGGCGCGCAGCGCATCACCTATGCGGTCTCAAAGACCGGCGGCGTCTCGCCCGCTGTCGTCCACCGCATCGGTGTGTCGCTGGCCGAACAGCTTAATACCCGACCCGTCACGCGCCTTTTCTGACGGGCCGGTCACACGTGTCGGCGCGATCCTGAACTACGCACCCGCCTCGGTGCGCGACGAGGTCTTGGCGGGGCTCGAAAGCGAAGATCAAGGCTTTGCCGAACAGGTGCGCGCCGCGATCTTTACCTTCGCCAACATCCCAGATCGTGTCGCACCGCGCGATGTGCCACGCATCCAGCGCGATCTTGATGCGGACGATCTGACCACGGTCGTTGCGGCTGCGACAGGCGAAGACGTCAAATCGGTCGATTTCATCCTGGAGAACATCTCGAAACGTATGGCCGAAAACATCCGCGACGAGGCCAAGGAAAAGGGACCGTCAAGACCGAGGATGCCGAGGCCGCGATGATGCGGATCGTCGCTGTCATCCGCGATCTGGAAACCGCGGGCGAGATCTTTTTCGTTGCCGAAGAAGAATAGCTCTAAAAGCTCGGTACACCCGAAAACAGCGCCCGCCCGAGGAGAAGGCCAAGGGCCGCCGACGAGACGAAAGATTGCGCCAAGGGCGCTCGATTGGTTTGCAATGCTTCCGCCGAATAGCAATTCAGCTTTCTTTCGAAATGCTCTATCACGACCTGAACAACGAACGACCGAGCATCAGGCATGGCGACAGGCAGAACTTCTTTCAAGGACAGGGTGCAAAACCTGTTTGCCCGCGCTGTTCTTGGTGGTGCCTTGCTGCTGCCCTATCGGTTTCGGGTCTCTTTTGTCGGGTGGGTTATGTCGCAAGTGGTTGCCCCACTGGCCGGATGGCGAAAGCGGATACGTGACAACCTGGACCATGTCGCGCCCGAAATGCCACGGAAGGAACGCGAGCGTATTGTTCGCCGCGTCGCCAACAATGCCGGGCGCACATTGATCGAGATCTATTCGGGCGAAGAGTTCATTGCTTACACGAAATCATCCGATCTGACCGGCCCGGGTGTCGCCGCCCTGAAGGCAGCCCGCGATGCTGGCAAACCCATTGTGCTGGCGACCGCCCATCTCGGCAATTACGACGCTGTGCGCGGCAAACTTTCACGCGAAGGTTATCCGATGGCAGCACTTTATCGTCCGATGGAGAACGACGCATTTAACGCGCATTATCTGGATGCCATTTCAAAAATCGCCGAACCTGTCTATCCGACCGATGGGCGCGGCGTAACTTCGCTGGTTAAGCATCTGAAAGCAGGTGGCATTATCGGTATCGTCGCTGATGTTGGGTCCACAAAAGCGCCGCTTTTGTCGTTCTTCGGCAAGCCCGCACATACGCCTCTGTCTGCCGCTGAATGGGCGGTGAAATATCAGGCCGTCTTGATCCCGATATTTGGCATACGCGGCGACGACGGGTTCAACTTTCGGATTGAAGTCGCAGATCCCATCCCATTGGGCGCGCCGGAAGACATGATGCAAAGCTATAATGACACGGTTGAAGCGGTCGTGCGCGCGCATCCCGAGCAATGGTTCTGGATCCATCGCCGCTGGAAGCTGAAAAAGAAGCCTGACTTGGCCGTCAACGAAGCTTAGCCGCCCCAAGAATAGCGCCGACGCCTTTTTCCTGCACCAGAACAACAACAGGCGTGCCCGCTGGCACCTGCACCGTTTCGCTATAGTCCGAGCCACCGTTCCAATTGCCCAATGCATCCATGGTCTGGACCACGTTATGATACACAAGGGTTTTGCCGGCGTTTTCGCCACGGCGCACGTCGACCTTCGATTTCGGAATGAAGGTCAAAACTTGCACAACCGCATCGCGTGCCGCGCCGCGTGACGTCGCACGTATGCTGATCGTGTCGCCGTTGCGCTTCAGTTGCACCTGAACCGGTTGTTGGGTTTCCGAATGCTTCTGGATGATCTGACCAATCTTCATCGACTTCGAGCCGATCACATGATCCTGACCGCCAATCACCATTTGCGGTGTATAAATCGAGCGTTCACCCTTGGCACGGGCATAGGCGCGCTGACGCTTTGTATTCTCCGGGCTGGCAAATTCGTCTTTCCAGCCAAGGTAATCCCAGTAATCGACGTGCAACGCCAAGGCGATAACGTCATCGCGTTCGGCCAGTTCACCCAGAATGCGGTCCGCTGGCGGGCAGGACGAACACCCCTGCGACGTGAAAAGTTCGACAACCACGGTTTCGCCCGCTGCTGCCATACCACCAAGCGCCATCCATGCTGCTGCGGTAAATGTACCAAGTCGCGTCATAAACATCGTCCGATCTCTGATCCCATGACTTGGGTAGCGAATGCTTGGTAACAGCGCCAATCAAGGTTTTGCGAGACTGCGTTACAGTTGCGTTGGTGTTGCGATAATGCGGAAGAGAGGGACTCTTCGATCATTTATTGTGCACAATGGTATACAATTTCTTTGCAAGCCCTCTTGCACAAGGCAGGCCGTGGGGGGTATTGGAACCGCAACCCTCCCACATAGACATTATGGAGCTTGCCCTAAGATGCCCATTACAGTCGGTAACGACACATCAAAAACCCGCAAAACCCTCACCGTTGGCAGCCAAAGTGTCGACTATTACTCGATCCCGGCCGCCGAAGCCGTCGGATTGGGCAATTTTTCCCGCCTGCCCGCTGCATTGAAGGTGGTATTGGAAAACATGCTGCGGTTTGAAGACGGCAAGACCGTCACTGTGGACGATATCCGCGCTTTTGGCGCCTGGGCTGACAACGGCGGAAAGAACCCGCGCGAGATTGCCTATCGCCCTGCCCGCGTTCTCTTGCAGGATTTCACCGGTGTTCCGGCCGTGGTCGATCTGGCCGCGATGCGCGACGCCATTGTGGCTTTGGGCGGCGATGCCGAACAGATCAACCCGTTGAACCCGGTTGATCTGGTCATCGACCACTCGGTGATGATCGACGAGTTTGGCAACCCGCGCGCGTTCCAGATGAACGTCGACCGCGAATACGAGCGCAACATGGAGCGTTATACGTTCCTGAAATGGGGCCAGTCGGCGTTTGACAACTTCCGCGTCGTGCCTCCGGGAACTGGCATCTGCCATCAGGTGAACCTCGAGTACCTTTCCCAGGCGGTCTGGACCGATAAGGACCAAAACGGGCCGAGGTAGCTTATCCCGACACACTCGTCGGCACCGACAGCCACACGACCATGGTCAACGGTCTGGCCGTTCTGGGCTGGGGCGTCGGCGGGATCGAGGCTGAAGCCGCGATGCTGGGTCAGCCGATTTCGATGCTGATCCCCGAAGTCGTCGGGTTCGAGCTGACGGGGCCATGGTGGAAGGCACCACCGGGACGGATCTGGTGCTGAAAGTGGTCGAAATGCTGCGTGCGAAAGGCGTGGTCGGCAAATTCGTCGAATTCTATGGCGACGGGCTGGACCACCTGCCGCTGGCAGATCGCGCGACGATTGCCAACATGGCGCCCGAGTATGGCGCAACCTGTGGCTTCTTCCCGGTCGACAACGAAACGCTGCGATATCTGCGCACAACGGGTCGCGACGAAGACGCGCGTCGCACTGGTCGAAGCTTATGCCAAGGAAAACGGGTTCTGGCGCGGTGCCGATTATGCACCGATTTATACCGACACGCTGACGCTGGATATGGGCACGATCGTACCAGCGATTTCCGGCCCGAAACGTCCGCAGGACTTCGTGGCTCTGACGGATGGCAAAACGGCGTTTACCCGCGAAATGGAAGAAACGTTCAAACGTCCGATGGACAAGGAAGTGGCCGTCGCGGGCGAAGATTACACCATGAACGTCGGGCAAGGTTGTGATTGCGTCGATCACGTCCTGCACCAACACCTCGAACCCATACGTGATGATCGGCGCCGGTCTGGTGGCGCGCAAGGCGCGCGCTTTGGGTCTGGACCGCAAGCCTTGGGTGAAAACCTCGCTGGCGCCCGGCTCGCAGGTGGTTACCGCCTATCTTGAGGCCGCTGATCTGCAAGAGGATCTGGACGCCATTGGTTTCAACCTTGTGGGCTATGGCTGCACGACCTGCATCGGAAACTCGGGCCCGTTGCAGCCCGAAATTAGCGCGAGCGATTGCCGAAGGCGATCTGGTCGCCACCTCTGTTCTGTCGGGCAACCGCAACTTCGAAGGCCGGATCAGCCCGGATGTGCGCGCCAACTATCTGGCCTCGCCGCCGCTGGTCGTCGCCTACGCTTTGGCGGGCACCATGGACATCAACCTGGCCACGGACCCGATCGCGCAGGACAAGGACGGCAACGACGTTTACCTGAAAGACATCTGGCCCACGACACAGGAAATCGCAGATCTGGTCGAACAGACCGTGACGCGCGAGGCGTTCCAGTCGAAATACGCCGATGTCTTTATGGGCGACGAAAAGTGGCAGGGCGTCGAAACGACCGACAGCCTGACATACGACTGGCCGTCGACATCGACCTATGTGCAAAACCCGCCCTATTTTCAAGGCATGGGTGCTGAACCCGGCGTGATCTCCAACGTCGACAACGCCCGTGTGCTGGCGATTCTGGGCGATATGGTCACAACCGACCACATCAGCCCGGCGGGCTCTTTCGCAGAAAGCTCGCCCGCTGGCAGCTATCTGACCGACCGTCAGGTGGCCCCGCGCGAGTTCAACTCTTACGGATCGCGGCGCGGGAACCACCAGGTCATGATGCGCGGCACATTTGCCAACATCCGCATCAAGAACGAAATGCTGGACGGCGTCGAGGGCGGCTATACCAAAGGCCCCGACGGCGAACAGGCCTCGATCTATGATGCCGCCATGGCCTATCAGGAAGCCGGCACGCCGCTGGTGATCTTTGCAGGCGAACAATACGGCGCAGGATCGTCACGCGACTGGGCGGCCAAGGGCACGGCGTTGCTGGGCGTGAAGGCGGTTGATTGCCGAAAGTTTTGAGCGTATCCACCGCTCGAACCTCGTTGGCATGGGCGTGATCCCGTTCGAGTTCACCGGCGGCGACAGCCGCGAAAGCCTTGGCCTGACCGGCAATGAAACCGTGTCGATCACCGGCCTTGAGGGCGATCTGGCAGCCTTTGTCCGACGTGCCCTGCACGATCACCTATGCCGACGGCACGGTGAAAGAGATCATGCTGAAGTGCCGGATCGATACCGCGATCGAGATCGAATACATCGAACACGGCGGCGTTCTGCACTATGTGCTGCGAAATTTGGCAAAAGCGGCTTGAGTTCAAGCGTGCCTCGGACCTGATCCGGGGCACGCGATACGCCGGTCATGCAGATCACACTTACCTATCTCAAAACCGACAAGACGACGGAGTTTGTCGGCCTGACCTTTCCGGCAGCTCCTTTCGCCGCGCTCGTCATAGATCCTGACGCGCAATCCCCCGACACGCAGTTTGAACTTTGCCACGCATTGGTTGAGGCCGGATGTGCGGATCTTGGGGCTTGGGGACCGCAATCAACCCAGTGGGACAACTCGGGAGATTATGCCGCCCTGCTGACACGCGACGGTTCGCTACGTACGCCCGAATATGATCTTTCGACTTGGTGGCTTGATAGCGCGCCAATCAAAGAGCTTTTCAAGTTCTGCATGACGATGCGAAGCGCGGACGATGCGCCAATTTCAAACGTTTTGGTGTTCGAGTTCGGGGACAAGTTTGGCGAGACCGTTGTTTCCCAGCTATTTGCCGCGGCCGATTCCTCCTAAAGTGCATGTGAAGACGCGGCCTGCCCCCTGACCTTACCTCGAAATCGACCCCAATCGCGGCCTCATTTTTTTTGTTCGCCAACAATAATTTCCGACCGGTCCACAGACCGTTTCCTAAAATTCTTTGAAAATTTCTCAGGATCGTGGCAGACTGAGTTCTTAACGATTTCTGGGGTCTGGTGGGGTCTGCATGT